>NZ_JBQAGT010000009.1:0-158663 GCF_051916495.1 Bacillus cereus group sp. MYBK216-1 | reverse complement strand
CGGACATATACTATGGTAAGGTCGGCATCCAAATGACCCAAATAAATACCCACGCCAAGAAATAAAACTACAAAGTATTTCTTGGCACCTTTTACATAAAACAAATAAATTATTAAAAATGTACAAACCTAATTAAAAATTTACAAATATAATATATCCTACCTCTCTTATCATCTTAAAAAGGGATTTATTTTATATAAATCCCTTTTTAAGTATTTAAATACCTAATATAATCTATATAACATAATAATTCCTAAAAACAAAATAAGATAAGAGCCCTCCCCTCTTATCTTTTATTTATATTTATTTAAAGTGTTATTAACCTACGCGTCGAACACTAATAACATCTAAGCTTGTCACATTAAGAGTCCCAGCAGCATCTACCCAAATAAGAAATCCATCCTCTACACGAATAAAGACGCCTGTTCCATCAATCGCAGTTCCGCCTGAAAAAACTGTAATTCTGTCGCCTTCTCGTAAACCATCTAATCTTCTATTACCCACTTCGCTCACCTCCTCATGGTCCCTATTTCTTCGGTTTCTATTACATTCAACACATTTACATTATTTAAAATGCTATTAAACTACGCGCCGAACACTAATAACATCTAGGCTTGTCACATTAAGAGTCGCAGCAGCATCTACCCAAATAAGAAACCCATCCTCTACACGAATAAAGACGCCTGTTCCATCGATCGGACCTCCGCCTGAAAAAACTGTAATTCTGTCGCCTTCTCGTAAACCATCTAGTCTTCTATTACCCACTTCGCCCACCTCCTCATGGTCCCTATTTCTTCAATTTCTATTGCATTCAACACATTTACATTATTTAAAATGCTATTAACTTACACGTCGGACACTAATAACATCTAGGCTTGTCACATTAAGAGTTCCAGCAGCATCTACCCAAACAAGAAATCCATCCTCTACACGAATAAAGACGCCTGTTCCATCAATCGCAGTTCCGCCTGAAAAAACTGTAATTCTGTCACCTTCTCGTAAACCATTTAATCTTCTTCGCCCTTCAAGATTTCTCTGTTCTCTTACTTCCTCACGTCTTCTTCTTCGATTTCTATTACATACATCACATTCACATCTACGTTCAAAAGACATTTAACATACCCCCTTTTCCCTAAAAAATTTATTTGCATTATATAATATGAAAGAAATAAATTAATTGATTAGACTTACTTCCTCTATCAAACATCCAATTTACTAATTTCCAAAAAAAATTCACTAATTTTAACAATTGTACAAGCCATTTTGTATTACCTGCATACATTAACAATGAGATGATTAACATCTTACTATACTCCAAATCCCAAATTACCTGTTCGTTAGCTATCTTTAAAAAATAGAAAAAAGGTCAGTTTTCAACTGACCTTTTTTCTATTTTCTAAAGATATATATTTTGGAAATTAAACACCCCTTACTTATAAATACATATATTATATAGTGCTCCAACACACTACTAAATAAAACTCCACTAACAAAGAAAGAACTTATTTTCTATCTGTCAAGAATTTAGGTTCTTTTTTACCGTTTAACATCTATTTATATAAATAATAAATTTTTAATTCCCTCCCATAATTTATGTAAGACTATCATTCAAAAATCACCAGTCCAAAAAGCGGCAGGTGAAAGGCTATTTTTCTAATTTCTATCATTATTTATTGTTTTCATTTGCTAAAATCTACAAAGATGTCAGAATGTTGGAAAATCCTAAAGGGTTTTCCGACACTCTGAGAAAAGGACGCTTGTGAGAACGTCCTTTTTTATTCCTTTAGAAGGTAAGTTACCTTGTTTAAAATAGCTTCAATTTGTTGTGCATTTTTACTATACATTTCACTTGCCGTTTTTGATTTCGTTTCTAAAGAAAATAGTTCAAGATCAGCATGGCATTTTTTTAAAGATACTAATAATAAAGGTTTGTTTTGAGGAGAATGCATTTGGAGTTTATCATTATAAATGTCGATAGTAAGTTGTCCGTATGAATCAACTTGACCGAGAAAGACATTTTCAATGACAACACCGAGTTTTTCTAGTTCTGAATGTAACCAAGCGCGGTTATGTCCACTAGCTGAAAGAGGTTCATCTAGTACATTTCCGTCCATAATAATAGTTTGTGGTTCCTTTTTATTTGGTACTTTCAAGCCAATATCTTTTGCTGTTAGTGGTTGAGATTCTTTCTTTAATAATACATTTAATTCTCCGCTTGGTTCTAAGACGGCAAATTCTACTTCGGATATACTAAAAGCTCCGTTTCTTCTGAGAAGTTCAAGTAATTCATCACTGGTATACTTTTCTTTCTTTAAATTATCCTCAAGTATTTTGCCATCCTTTATTAAAACTATAGACTTACCTTCAAAGAAATCTCTCGCGGCTTTGTTTTTTAAGGAAAGAATTCCTACGAAAAAAGGTACCGAAGCGAAAATAAGTATGGCAAAGACGCCATGGAAAATTTTTTGGTCTAGCCCTGTAGATACTTGAGCGGCGATACCACCAATTGTCATTCCAGCTATGTACTCGAAAAAGGAAAGTTGAGAGATTTGCCTTTTTCCTAAACATTTTGTGATAGTAAATAAAACAATTAATATGAATAGAGAGCGGAGAATGACAAGCGTCCATTCGGGTAGGTGAGACATAGTAATTTCCTCCAGTCTATTTAAACCCCTTTATATTGAGGTTCTTCACGTTCTAATACGGAAACTCTAGCCTTTAAATCAGCAATGCCTGTTTTTACATTTTTACTGGTTCCGTTGGAGGTACATTGTTATCACTAATTTAAACAAGTCATTTATTTAGTAAATCCCATCATAATTTTGGTATTTTTTGCTTTATTAAAGAGGTGTTTGACCCCAATCAAAAATATTTTTTATCCTTAGTAATCTGATTAGCTAGCAGAAAATAGAAAATAAGACTAATCAAACATACAAACACCATTGTAAGTGGTGCTTGTATGTTTGATTAATTATTTATTGAAGTAACATGTAACTAATTAATGTTCTATTAAGTTGGATAAAGGAATTTCTTGTTCATTATTAGGTTCATTAAGAGGATATATTCTAGCTGTTTCATTATTTTCAGCCACATTTTGAATATAAATTGGAACTCCATTATACGTTACATTAGCCATGACTGGTGAAGCGGCAATCTCTTGTGCTCTTTGTTTGTTCATTATAATGACCTCCTTTTGATTTGTAACAGTTATAATATTTACTACAAACTACTTAAGTATTCTTATTACTCAATAATAAGTAAACAGGGAGCTAGTTTTAAAATCAAGATGCTTAGCATGAGTACTCCGAAAAGGTGAGTAGCATGAGTACAATGACTTTTGTTAGGAAATAAAAAGTAACTTTATAAATTTCTGAAATGTACCCATAAACAGAAAACACCTCTTGTACCATATCTAATAAAATAAGGTATAAGAGGTATTTTTTCTTGTTTTATTCTATTGGGTTACTCTATATCGTTCTCCTATATTTAAGAATCCGCTGTAAGCCAATAATAATCTTTATATTAACCTGTTATTGATTATTCTTTTCTTGAATTTCTTCAGAAGGTTCTTCAGTTGGATCTGGCTCATTCTCATCAACGCCATTGCAACCGCACAAGAAACCTACAGATAAAATAGTAGACATGATAGCAAGTAGATATTTTCTTTTCTTCAAGTGATTATTGCTCCTTTCAAATAAATATTTATGTTATTATCATCCGCCTAAAAAAGAATATGCTATATCATTCCCGACATTTTTTCCTTTATATCAAATTTAATAATTAAGGGATTAACTAAATGTCTGTAGTTTATTCCAAAACATATCTCAAGAAAAAGTTACTTTAGTAAAAAAATGTGAAAGATTATGTACTGCGATTTATCAAAGATATCGTCAGGAATGTTTCAAATCTACAAAAAATATTTTTCTATATACATTTATAATCCAGGTAACAAAAGAATTAAATAAATATGAAGTACTGCCAATAACTATACTGGTTAAGATTCCTATGAAGGCACTTCCTATGATATCAAATGGATAATGATGCCCTAACCAGATACGTGAGAACCCTGTCAAAATTGCTAAAAGCCACATGATTGAGCCAAATAAACGTTCACGAAGTAAGACGGAGGTTGCTAAGGCAAATGCTATGGCTGTATGTTTACTAGGAAATGAAGAATTATTCTTTGATGGAATAAGTAAACGCACACGGTGTATAACAAACGGACGAGGTTTAAAATAAAAGAACTGGATAAAACGGTTTATACATAATGAAAATCCTACTGATACCCCTGCAAATAAAATAATTTTTTTGTAAGATTTGTTTCTAAACCACATTAAGGCTAACAAAAAAATGTACAGGAATCGAGTCTTTTGTGAAATAAATATCATAAATGTATCTATGGTTGAATTACGCCCAGCTAGACGATTGATAGCCTTAAACATTTTGTAATTCATGCAAATGCTCCCCCTTGTTTTTGAAATGTTTATATAAATATAATGCCCTCACGAAAGAGAAATATGTAATGCGCATGTCCTTTCTTATTATTCTGCTCGATATAAATAGATAAATAATATATAGTTGCAAATCGAACATGTTAACGTGATAATGCTCCTCCTACTGGTTATGTACATTTTTAGTTTAGACACAAAAATTTGTAGAAAGCATACTTCCCTATATTCCCTTGGCATTCTTAACTTGACATTGATATAGAGCTACACCTTTTAGAGCAGTTTACGAAGGCTGTAAATGTTATTTCTTACTGAAAAATAATAGTTAAGTTTAGGTACGGGAATCATGCTGTGAATATCTACTAGGCAAGATCACTTTCCTCATTAAAAAAGCTATTCTTAAGTGTGAACTAAGGCAAACAGTTCTAAGTACTCTGTATACGAAACTACGATTTTTCAAATACTTTAAGTAGAAAGCCTTTCAATAGGAGTGAAAAAGGTGATAAGAGACAAAAGTAAAATGATTCATCTATTTTTATTATTAATTGTTACAACAGTTTTTATATGGTCCGTTATTAAGCCTGCCAGATACTCGACATGGGCAGCGGAAGCTATTCCCGCCGTTCTCGGTCTAATCTTTATAATTGCAATATACAATAAGTTTCGCTTTACCACTCTCTCTTATATCATTATTGCAATACTAGCTATTATAATGTTCATCGGTGGTCATTACACATACTCAAAGGTTCCACTTTTTAATTGGATAAAAGATGCTTTTGATTTAAATCGAAATCACTACGATCGATTTGGACATTTGATAAAAGTTTTTTTTACAATTGCGATAAGAGAAATATTATTACGGAAAACTCAACTAACCGAAGGTTCTTGGTTAGTTACGATTAGTATAAGTGTTTCACTTGCTATTGCTGCATTATACGAAATCATCGAATGGTTAGCTTTTAGAATAGCAAAGGGAGGAAAAGCAGCAAAAGACTTTTTAGGTACGCAAGGCGATATATGGGATGCACAATGGGATATGTCACTTGTCTTAGTAGGTTCGATTCTTGCGTTACTCACCTTTTCGACATTACATAACCGATTATTAAAAAAGAAGTCATAAAGTTCCAATCTAATAATACATAACTTTTCATTTCCTTTTTGATTTTTTATAAAACTATTTTGCGCATTTTAGTAAAAAACACTTAGGTAATATTAGGAGGTTCCGGTTTAAAAATCAAGAATTGTTAGTATAAGTTGGCATCATAAATTTCTATAAAATATCGCATTATAAATTATGTGAAATTGAACCTAGTGTTTCTTTTACGATTTTTTTACAGGGGGGACAAAAATGAATATTCTTAACTTCTTGATTTCATTTTTCAATTCTAAAAAAATAACTCAACAAATGTTTGAGTTATTCGGAAATAAAAAGAAGAATAATAAAGGATGGATTTGGGCTTCTTTACTAGGATTAGGAACAATTTTGGGATTATTAGCAACACGTAATTCAAGTATGATGAGACCTACAAAACATACGTTCCAAGGTTTTCAAAATAAAACAAGAACATTTATTCCATCCAAAGTAAACTTGGCAAATATAGAGTTTGCTGATGAAATTAAGCCTAATACACAAAAGAAACAAAGTAATCCAAACTAGTAACTGTTACTACTAACAGACAACAACCTTATAAAAAAGCAAATAGCCGGTTTCTTGTTTTACAGGAAATCGGCTAATCTGTTTTAATACGTAAAATTTTCTTTTTTTGATATGGTGATCCGAATTAAATTTTCAACATCTCCACTTGTTAATTGTTATGTATCTTCCTTTAACTCATACCGTTATCCTTTTTGAAAATATAAATTTCAAATCACCTTTAGGATTTAAGATAATACTTTATGATTTAAGAACTTCTTTAGGCACCTTAGACTGAGTACAAACAAACTGCTCAATCATTTGATTTAACTCTGTAGCCGCTTTTGTTGGTATTTGATGTTTTGCACCAGTAATAAATCTTAATTCATTACATGGCAATTCTTCATGTAGTAAGTTTGCATGACTATAAAAAGTTTTGTCATTTTCACCATAAACCAACAACATAGGTAGATGAATGTCTTTAAGTTGATTGGTACAATTATATTGCAAACTGTAGCGATAATATTGTTCGATATTTTTGGCATTACCTTTCCGAGCTTCTCGAAACATTTTTTTGAATAATTTATTTGTATTGGAATTACCCCAAGAAATGGCAAATGCTAAAAATGAAATTGCTCTTGCCTTCGCCAATTGAACACCAAGAGAAATCTTATTTTTTAAATAGCCTTGACGCACTTCTGACATTCCACCTATTAGAATCCCACCTAAACTATTTTCGGAATATGTTAATAAAAATTCCAAGGCAACTGAGCTTCCTGTTGAATACCCACATACAAAAGACTTTTTTATTTCCAGATAATCCAGTAAACTCTTCATATCTTTAGCAATTAGTGAATACGTAATTGGCTGACTTGAACTCTGACTGTTGCCATGTCCTCTAACATCAAAAGCGATTACTTTGAAATTTCTAGATAATTCTTCTAGTTGATATTCAAAATTTTCACAGGTAAGTGTAGGTGGGTGGATAAAAATGATAGGCGTCCCTTCTCCCTTTGCTATGTAGTAAAGGTTACACCCCTCTACATCTAACTTTGGCATGTATTGAATCACCTCAACAATTTATAATCTCTTAGTAAAAGCTACTGATTTCATAAGTATTTCCCCCTTAATAATTTGTATAAAAAGAAAGAAATATACTCCCTTTCTATTTTGTTAAAGGATTCAATATTCATTTCCCTCTTCACAAAAGATAAAATGTTAAAAAAGTTCATTTTGATCTACGAAACATTCTAAACATTTAAGACAGATATATACATGTTTCACTAGTCACTTTTGGAATAAAGCTTTTAATACTTTTTATTCCTGCATAGCTCTCCTCAACTCGCTTATACTATAACTGTAACTTCAAGTTCCAAATTATTACTCAGTACGCGTGGGCTGTCTTTTTACTACACATAGTTAATTTACTTAGTTGCTCGAAATGAAGGTTATTAAACGTTCTACACCTCTAAAAATATCGAATAGTAGAATATTATGGTATTAAGTAATCTTAAAAAGGTGATTGATATGAAAAGATTTCTAATTTTGTATGCCTTATCTTTAATTTTAGCGGGATGTTCAGAAAAAACACCCTCTCTTAAAAAGAATGAATTACAAGTTAAACAAAAAGATAACAAATTGACTCAAAATACAACACATTCATTTCCAAAAAGTAAACCCTTACAACCATCCCCCACTTCATCCACTAAAAAAAACATTTTAGATGTGCCGCTTATATCGCAAAAGCCAGAATTAAAATATGGATGCGAAGTTACAAGCTTAGCGATGGTATTACAGCATGCAGGCATTAAGGTTAATAAAATGGATTTAGCTAACGAGATAAAAAAAGATTCTACCCCACTGTCTACAAATAAAAGTGGAGACATCATTCAATGGGGAGATCCTAAAGAAGGCTTTGTTGGAGATATAACTGGGAAAAATAAGGGATACGCTGTCCACGTTCAACCGTTACAAGAATTAATGGAACGTTATCTTCCAAATCGTACAGTAAACTTAACAGGAAAAACTTTTAATACTGTGTTAGCTCAAATTAAGCTCGGTAAACCTGTGGTAGTATGGACTACAGGAGATTATCGCCTTCCAGATAGATGGGAGTCTTGGAAACATGATGACAAAAAAATTACAGCTCCTTTGGATCTACACGCTGTTGTTATTGTAGGTTTGGAGGACAAATACATTTATATAAATGACCCATTAACTGTGAAAAAAGGACATAAAGTGAGCCAAGATATCTTCATTCAATCCTGGGAAGCATTAGGGAAACAAGCATTATCATATCGCTAATCCAAATTTGCTAAATATCTAATATTTTTATTAGTTGCATTCTTTCTATATAACAAATAAAAAGGTCATTTAATGATAAACATAATTTGTATATAGAAGTACAAAAAATAAAATACTTTTTAAACCCGTTTTCATTTTGCATACTATTTCTAATGTGATTTATACTATGTATGTAACT
Source organism: Bacillus cereus group sp. MYBK216-1 (assembly GCF_051916495.1). Classification (NCBI taxonomy): domain Bacteria; kingdom Bacillati; phylum Bacillota; class Bacilli; order Caryophanales; family Bacillaceae; genus Bacillus; species Bacillus cereus group sp. MYBK216-1. Next base: position 150,100 of record NZ_JBQAGT010000009.1, on the reverse strand, counting down.
GAAGGTTACAAATCATTGCTGTAAGCGTGGGCTTGTTATGTGTAATAAAGCAGTTAGTTCCATTTACTAATTGTTTTATTGCACAATATTAAGGTTATTACAATTTAACTAAAAATCACTATTTTCAAGTAGGAGACCGCCAAAACGACAAAGTTAGCTTCTTATTTGAAAAAAGATAAGAAGTGAGCTTTTTTCCACTACTGATAATGAGACGTTATGTTAACCTCACATGTATGAAATATACAGGGATTTATAACTTGATATAGAACATAAAAAGGAGGAGTTTATACGGTAAATAAGGGGATATACATGTGGAATTAGAATCCAAGATTAAAGCAATCGTTTTAGACTTAGATGGTACTTTTTTAAATTCATAAAAGAAAGTGTCTGAAAGAAATAGAAAGGCTATACTGGAGTGTCTGAAGAAAGGAATAATGGTTATTTTTGCTACAATAAGGGCGCCACGATCAGTTAAAGTTTTTCTTCCTCACGAACTTCAAGACATTGCAACTGCGATTTACTACAATTGAGCTTTGGTAGTAGATAACACATTAGGTTACAGACAACATTACCCGATTGAATCAGCTATCACAAATAAAACTATAGAATTTGTTATTACTCACCAGGCTGATGCATGCCTTTCAGTTGAATCGGAAGATATATGGTACAGTAATAAAACATTGGATTACAACAAAACCATGAATGCAGTTGTAAATCCAATTGTAGTTTCATTAAATGAATTAAAAAAGTTAGTGCTTCGAAATTCTTAATCTCACAATAGCCTCACTATGAAAAACTACAAAAACAGTTTATGCATAAAGTAAGTACGCTATGTATCGATGCAGAAACTTTAACTCAAATCATGGCACAAGGTGTTTCTAAAGAACGAGCTATAAGAGAAAAAAGAGCGGAATGAAGTATTCTCCTCGTAGTAAACGACTTAGTGGTATTGATGTATATATGACACTCCCCCTACAGATATTGTCCCGATGGGACGGGTACATGACTGGTATTCTTGGCGTTTGCAAATCGAAAGTTTATTTAAAACGTGGAAATCATTCTTTCAAATTCATCATTGTAAAAAGATAAAACCACAATGATTGAAGTGCCATTTATATGGTCAATTGATTGCCATTCTATTCTGTTCCTCTATTATGTTTCAAATGCACCAATTGCTTCTCACAAAGAAAAAACAAGAGCTTAGTGAGTATACAGCCATATATATGATTAAAGACTATTTTCTTCTTTTATTCCAAACTTTACAAAAAACAACCAAGAGCTATCAAAGATGTTACTCCGTCTGTTTAATCTCCTGCAGCAAAATGGGCGGAAATCTCATCGATATGAGAAAAAAAGATCTTTGATATATTAATTGTCGTTTATAATTGTACCATGTCTGAAAATCAAGTCACTTAATTCAAAAAAGTGAAACCCGTTAGGGTTTCTTTCGTATGCAAATCTTTCATTCATCTACATTTTCCCTTTAGAAAAAAGAAATAATCTCGCTTAAAATTGATTTTGTATAAGCTTAGCTTGATAGTGATATGGTGCCACTCCTATTCCTCAAAAATCCTATTGATATATGACATATGCTCATTTTGGAAAATTCCTTACCAAAAAGAAGCATATATGATGAAGAGGACATATTTTAAACTATATTCCATTGGAAAGGTGCGGAAACGTAAATGAATTTACATTACAAAAAAAATTTCATTATAACAAGTACGCCTTATTTCCCACATATTAATTTATCAGGCCTTCCTGAAGTAACTAGAATATCTTTATGCTTTTCTAAAACTCCAAAAATGAAAAAAACACCAAAATCCCCCAAATCAAAAACATTATACTTTAGGCAATTTATAGAGCATAAAATCCAGTTAGTTCCTCCTGCAAAAAAAGGAACCATCAAAGTTGATAGACAAATATTTACTACGATTGAAAAGGTGTGTTCAGAAGTAGTCACTATTTCGGGATTTATCCGTAAGACTATTACTTATACAGCTTTAGCTTATAACAAGGTAATTCCAAACTATAGGATCCAAGGTGATGTTCCCTTTCAAGGTCTTATAGAATCAAAAGACATTAAAGAGGAGCATCAATTTAGCATCATCGAAGAAAAAATACTCGGCAATGTTTTTACACGTGAAGCTAACTTTGAAAATCCAAAGAAATTTCAAGTATACAAATCACCCTTTGCTTTCAATTTTATAGAGAAAGATGCAGTCAAAGTTTCTATAAAAATGAGTACTTAGTAATTCATATTCTCTTATCTTGAATATGAAATTAGCTCATTACAAAGTCTAACTTTGCAATTACTGTTCTTTCTAACATAACTTGTTATCTACTGAAAAAGCATTTTCAAATGAATTCAATACCTTATGTAGAATTTAAACTAATTATTTTATTTGAAAGAATAAGTAAAAAAGATGAATTTAACTCTGATAGTACAACACCTATTTACCTTGATAGAAAGTTAAATAGAACTAGGGGAAAAGTTTCAGAGTTAATGAACGGTTTAATAAAAAGGGATTATTAGCAGTTGCAGAAACTAGAACAAATACCGAAGATAGTCGTATTGTTACAACTCATACATGGTTTGTAAATCCCAATATTATCTGCTGTTCTTCAAAAGAGCGAGTAAGTAGATAGAGTAACTCAAAAAATTTATAAAACCACTTAATAGTTTTGTATCTAAATATAATGAAAAATATATGCTACCAATTTAAAGGATTATATTTTTAGGGTTACACAACAAATCTTTACAAAAGCATTACATGATATTCAACTTGAAGGAAATAAGAAAAGGTATACATTACCTGTATATTTATTTAAAAAAGTGCAATAGATATTGCACTTTTTTAAAACTAAAAATCATGAACCTTTTTACCAATGGTTACGATGACAGCAAATAAAACATTTACAAAAATGATTATGGTGTTTATGTTCACAACGATGATTACGATGTTTTTGCTCACAGCGATGATTATGATGCTTATGCTCACAACACTGGTTATGATGTTTATGCTCACAACGATGATTACGATGCTTATGCTCACAACACTGGTTATGATGTCTATGCTTACAGCAATCATTATTCCAATTCATTTTTATACCTCCTATCAAACAAGAGTTATATTATTCTATGTTTTAATAGGAAACATGCTTGTTTACTAACCTATATTAAATTCAAAAAAACTTCTATGATTATTTTTTTTAGAGAGTTAACATAACGCAATATTAATAAAAGGAGTTTTTTATCCTTTTTTTGGGAATACAATTATAAAACAGGCTTTTCTACTTGATTAATTTGTCTATATTCTGAGATTGAACTACACCCACTTTCACTTCGTTTAGAAGAAGGGGGGATTCCTAAGTAAAGTGTTCTAACGAACTCTAATTGATTAGGCTAACCCCGCAGTCCTTGCGGTTAGAAGCCTTATCGCTTCATTCTTTAGATTGATACTTGCGTTAATATCCCTATCATGGTGTGCACGACAAGAAGGACAGTCCCATTTACGTAGGTTTAGATTTTTAACGTCTTTGTTTTGATATCCACAACAGGAACATAATTGGCTGGAAGCAAATGATTTCGATACGACAATGACTTGTTTGCCATACCATTTTGCTTTGTATTCTAACATGTATCGAAATTGTAACCAAAATACTTCACTAATTGCTTTGGCTAACTTATGGTTCTTTAACACACGTTTAATTTCAACTGCTGGAGGATCTAATGGAACATCGGATTCTACAACAATTTGAATTGTTCTTTCAGCTAATACAACTGGGATTTTTACAATCGGTGTTCCTGGAGTAGTAATTGGTGTTGCAGGTGCATCACTGAATGGTGTTTGAGTTTGTCCTACTGCCTGACAAGGTACATGGATTGGACATTGTTCGCTCATATTATCTAATCTCCTTTTGAAATCACTTTAGATTTTTAAAACTGTTCAATGGCAATATATTCGTTTTTTTATTGATATATAAACTTGTATAATAGGTTTTATTCTTTGTTTTTTCAGATATTTTATTGGCTTTCCCATTAAAATTTTTAAAGTAGCAGATTCCGGGTTGAAAAATGAGTAAGTGGATTTTAACTACGATCTGAACAGATGGATCTTAAGCTGTGCGTTAATTTAAACACAGCTCTTTATAATATCCCTTATAAAATTTAACATAATCATACATTTAGTTTGACCTTGAGTCACTTCACCCTTTGGATATTTAACAAAATAAGGAAATTAATCGTAGAAGTTAGGATTTAGTTAATATAAATCGATTCGCCTACTCTGACTATTAAAAGCATCACAAAAAACAGGGATTTCTTATCCAACCTCTTTATTTACAACTACAAATTTAGACCTCTTCCACTTCTTTACTATCTTCTTAGCCCCTTTGCTGACTTTAAAACGAAAAAGGAAACGATAATACCAGCTAAAAGGTCACCATAAGCTGCATATGGAATTGGATATATGTTATTTATTAAATCAATTTCAATTATCTTAGTTCTATATTTTCAGCCTATAAGAGTTACAATGCCAATTCAAAAGTTAAACTTTTCTAGTTTAAGATTGATTTAAAGATTATATTTTTTACAAATATAAATTCATTGAAAAAATAGTAAATTATATTTCGGTTTTAGCGCTGATTAATGAGTAATAAGTGCACCATTCCTCTCTATTTACCTATATTTAAATTTTCATAATTTATTATGATATAGATATTATCTAAAAGCGTTTTGTGCAAAATGAGCAATTGAAATCTTCCGGAATCCACATCAAACTCTGTATATTCTCATCTCACTCAACTATTCTTTTTTACCTCATACCCTTCTTTTTCAAGAACATCCGAGTATTTTCTAAGGGTACTGCCACTTACTCCTAACCAACCATATACCTCATTTGCGGTTTACACTATCTCCATTCCTGCCATAGCGCTACTCCACCTCCTATAAGAGTAATGTTTATTTTCCATTTCTAATAAATTTGCTTGCTGTACCTTATTAATTTCTTATATTCTAGTCCAAAAATAAAATATAAAATACATGAGCCTTTTATCGCCATCTCTACAAATGCTAATGATGCAAGAGGAATGATAAAAACGGACGCTTTCGCCACAACTAGGGTAAGTGCAACAATTGTATCCATATAAAACAATGTTTGATTATAAAAAAGAAGCTATGTTGAATATTCTTCGACATAGCTTTACTATATTTCATTATTATCGACTAAATCTAAGGACTGTTAGAGTATTTACTCCTTGTACAAATAAATTAGGATTTCCTACAGTTACTCGAACTTGGTATCTAACATCAAAAAGTAGCGTTGTTGGAACATCTACATGTGAAAAAGGAGTTTGAATTTGATCATCATCACCTTCATTATCAATTTCAAATACTTGTGTATAAATGACCTGAGGTGTTCCTGATAATGGAGATGTTCTTGTAATGGTTAATGTAACTGTTGAAAATACATTGTTATTGTTATTTAGACTGACGATACCACTCAGCCATACACGGTCGCCTGTATTTATTTTATCAAAATTTACTGTTAAAATTGCAAGTGGTGCCGCTGGAGCAGGAGGAACGAGTATGGGAGTAGTAATTAATCTTTCATCATATTGGAATTCGATAGATTCTTTATTATGGCTATGGCAAGATGAACCTTCATAGTACTTATCATAGCCTTCACCACAAGATGAGCTTTTATAATATTTGTATTTTCTATCATAATAGTTTCCTATTGTAATCACCCTTTCTAGATTAGAATATATAATTCTATATAATTTATTCATGAAAAAAAAAAGAGATTGTACTATATCCTATTGAATCTATAAAGGTTACAACATTTATAAAAAAGTTGCTATACTCTGTCATTTGCAATTAAAGACTTCGAAATGAGTTTTAATCAAACTTTATTTCAAACTAACATAAACAAGGAAACGTAGATTAAAGGAAAAAAAGAGATAGCTTAATTGGAGTGCCCTCTGACAAGTAGACAGTATTTAAAAAGCGCAACTAAGCAACCTGAGTTCTATATTTATATGGACACAGGTTATTTAATTTCTTTTGAAATCTTTGATGATTATAAAAATGTATATATTTGCGTACGGCAAGTTTAACCTCATTCGCTTTACGGAATGAGGTTAAATAAAAACACTCTGCCTTAAAGTGACTGAAGAAGTTTTCCATGCAAGCATTATCCCAACAGTTGCCCCTTTGAGACATACTTGCCTTCATCTGATATTTTTTTAAGTAATTGGTTATATTGACGAGATGTGTACTGGAATCCTGGATCACTATGCAAGAGGATTCCCTTCACATGTCGTTTTTTCTTTGCCTTTTTAAGGGTATCTAAAACAAGCTTTAAGTCATTTCTACGACTGATTTCATAAGCAACAATCTCATTATTATATAAATCCTTAATGGCAGATAAGTACAAGCGCTGTCCATTGAAAATTAAGTAGGTAATATCTGTTACCCATTTCTCATTTGGTCTTGAAGCTTGAAAGTCTCTATTTAGATGGTTATCTGGAATCAAATACGCCTCTTTTTTTCCGTAATAAGGTCGTTTTTTCCTAATTATAGCTTTGATACCTAATTCACTCATTAATCTTTGGATACGCTTATGATTCAAATGAAAATTATATGTGGCTTTCAGCCACACTTGTATTCTTCTATATTCATAAATCCCTCTTAGTTTTGTATGACACTCCAATATTTTTTTCTTGAATGCAGTGTCCGCTAATTTTCTTTTAGAAGGCACTGCGTGTCGCTTTATCCATTTGTAATAGCCACTTCGGTTTACACCAGCAATGGCACATAATAGAGTAACTGTATATCCTGTTTCTAACATCTCATTCTCCGCTTCTAATCGCTTAATCTTAGCCTCTGAATCTTCAGGTTTCGTTCTTGGTCTACCTAAACCGAGACCTTTTGCTTTCCCACGTTTTTCTTCTAGTCCTTTGTGTCTTTTTATATGCTTTGTTCCTTTAATCAATAGTAGTTCCCTAATATAGATAGGCTCCCGTAGATTTCATAAACGCCCTCCTCTATATATTAAGGGGCACTACCTCCTAGTAATCATATATAAAATTTGTAATATTCTGCATATTTTTTATAAACCACCTAAATATTTACAATTATCAGAGGAGTGTTATATTGATAGTAGTCTATTAAACATTGAAAGTTTAATAGTAAAAAATAAAGGGGGATATAAATTATGATGAAATCTAAAATCAAGAAAGCTATAGGAGGGATTGCTTTAGCAACTGCTTTAGTTACATCCGCATTACCTGTCAGCGCAGCAACTGAATATGTATGGGTTAGAGATGCATATCCAGGATATGATAATTATGTTTTTGATAGCGCAAAGCAACGAGTTCAAATTTGGTCTGGAAATAATTATTTTTATGTAGATTGTGATTTTGTTGAATATGGTAAATGTTTTGTGAAAAGATAAATAGAAATCAAGAAAATGCCAAATTTTTTGGCATTTTCTTGATTTCTATTTGTATTATGGGGGTCACCATACATTGAAGTGCCCCCCGAAAGTTAGACAGGCAGTTTCATAAGGCAGCCTCTAGGGTATGAGCCCGGTATTGTACCGGGCTCATAACCTAGAGGCTGCCTTAATTCTTTTATGATTATAGTAGTCTATGTACTTAGCTAATTCTTGTTTGAAATGTGTTATACTTTCAAATTCTTTTCGATACAGAAATTCTGATTTCATGATACAAAAAAATTTTCAATAACGGCATTGTCATAACAGTTTCCTTTGCGAGACATACTTTGAGTTTAGAGATGCCCTATTTATTAAAAAATTCTAAAATACGATCATTTATATATTGAGGATTCTCCATGGACATCAAATGCCCTACATCTTTCACCAATTCTACAGTTAGATTGGGTGATGAATTTTCGGCACATTTGAAAGCTTCTATTGGGTTATACATTACTTCATTCTCCCCTAACATTAGCAGCATAGGCGTTTGAATTTCGGCTAACTCTTGGTTCGTAAAAATATATGGAAATCCCTGTTCTGTTAGAGTTTCATTTTTCACTGAATTATTCCACATCATTCCTGCTATCAATTGTTCTTGAATATAAGGATGAACAGTGTATCGATTCTCAAAAATCCACCCTGAAAATTTCTCGACCCCTTCCCTACTATTCATCATTCCTAAAGCATAGGAAAAAAACAAAGGATGAAAAGGAATATACGTTGCTGCAGGACTCATTATTACAGCCTTATTTACCTTCTCTGGAAAAAATGTCAAGAAGTTAACAGTATGCAAAGCACCATATGACAATCCTACAATGTTCGTGCTATTAATTTCTAATGTATGTAATACTTCTTTTAACCATAGTGCATAACTTAAGCGATCTGTAAATCCTTTTTTTGGAAGGCTTTTATTTTTATCTCCTAAAATATCAATACACATTATTCTAAAATGTTTACTCCATTTTTAAATATTTGAATACCACATTGTCGAACTCATTTTTGCTCCATGAAGTAATACGAGAGGTTGTGCTAATTTATTACCACTTTCAATAATATGAGTCTTCCCTTGAGATGTTTCTACAAAGTAAGATGAAAAACTAGTTGGCCATAATTTTAGACTTTTCTCATAAGATTGTAGATAGTTAGTTTCTTGATAGTTTTGTTCTAAAATCTTCATTTTAATTCCCTCCATATAACTCATTTTCATAATTCATTTTTAAAGTCACAGTAGTTTTGCTTTACTCAATACACATTTTAAATTTAAAGGTTTCAATTTCATCGACTGCCTTGTTATATCCTCCAGCATTTTTTAAAGATTTTCCAATTCTATGGCTATTTTTTGTATAAATATTATTTGATAACACATGAATTGCTGTATTACGTAATATTTCCGGAGTAAGCAAATTACGATCTAACTGGACTCCGGCTTCTAATTCTTCTATTCTTTGAGCAACTATAGGTTGATCTCCCATAACTGGAATAACTAGCATAGGAACACTAAAATATAAGCTTTCACTGGAACTATTCATTCCCCCATGTGTAATAAATAAATCAGTATGTTGTAGAATATCTAATTGAGGAACATAATTATATAGCTTAAAATTAGAAGGAATATTATCTAATTGACTAATATCATTTTGTTCCCCTATAGCTAATATGACAGTAACCGAGCTATCTCGAAATGCTTCAAAACATGTGTAATAAAAGTCGGGTTGCTGGTTAAATACTGTTCCCATAGAAATAAAAATAAGCTTATTTCCCTTTTCCTGTTCTAAGGAAAAAGAATCTACATCTTTACGCTGTGCAATAGAGGGCCCGACAAATATATAAGAATCATCAAATTCTTCGACATTTGGTTGATACAATTTTGATGTATATACAATTGTAATATCCCCTGGGCATGTCATCACATTCTGTTTTTCATTAAGAGTAATTCCATACATATCTTCCCATTTTTTAAAAATACAAATGACTTCCTGATATAAAGGGGATTTTTTATTTTCTTCTCCATGATTTTTCATAAGAGCAGAGGCTATCTTTTTAGTAATGGCAAATGTTGTACATGAAGAAATTTTAGGTAATTGTAGTACTTCTGCTATGATCCAGCCAACAGCAAAATTATTATCATATATAACATAATCGTATTCTTCTTCTTTTACTTCTTCTAAAATTACCTCTATTATTTTATCCATGGATTTTACCATGTGTAATAATAGTTCTTGAGAATCCATTTGCCTACTCATTCTTTTTACCATGTCTATTTGTGCTATGAAATTTTCATATGGTCGAAATAAAGCTCCTGTATTCTCTATTTTACTTCTATACTTTTCTACGCAATAGTAAATAACTTCCTCGCCTCTTTTTATTAGTTCTTCGACAAGTGCAATTGTCGGATTAATATGTCCTTCTCCTGGAAAATTAAACATTAGAACTTTTGCCATATTATTGTTCCTCCCCTAAAGTTTAATTAACTATTCTATTATTACTAATATCAATCACGTACTGATACTTGAAGTAAAGCTAAGGATTTTCTCCTTTCATTTTAATGAAATCACTTGTGCTATTAAATAGAAAAAACAATTAAGAAACAAAGTAGATATAAAAAATCACATAATTCCCTCTCTCTATTTCTCTCATGTATAATAAATAATAACTGAGAGTAGAAAGGGCTGAATTATGCGCAGATATCAATATTTTTAATCTACCCATCACTAATATAATGGAGGTAAAAGTATTGATTACAGAATTATACACACAAAGATTACATTTAAGAAAAACAAAAGAATCCGATTCATTAAGTTTATTTAAAATATGGTCTGATCCAGATGTTACGGAATTCATGAATATTATTAATTTCACTACTGAGGATCAAGCAAAAGACATGATTAGATTTCTAAACGAGCTGGCTCAAAGTAATAAAGCGCTCCGATTTACTATTATCGAAGCAAAATCTAATCAAATCATTGGTTCATGTGGTTATAATTTCTTAGATTTCGAAAACTCTAAAACTGAGATTGGTTATGATATTTCAAAAGCATTCTGGGGCAAAGGATATGCACCTGAAGCAATCTCCGCTTTATTAGACTATGCATTTACTAATTTAAAGCTAAACCGCATTGAAGCAAAAGTTGAACCTGAGAATCTAAATTCCATAAGTGTTTTAAAAAAATTAAAATTCACGTTAGAAGGAACGCTAAGAAAAAGTGAAAAATCAAATGGAAAATTCATTGATTTAAGTATCTATTCAAAATTAATAACTGATTGATTTCTATCCCTCTCCCTATACTTCACTGAAGTATAGGCTCTTTTTATTCCTTAATAAAATTCAAAACTGTCTATAAAGGTACACCTTTATAGACACACAAAATACTTCCTACATCTTTAATCACATAATAATAAAAACCCATTAATCTCATGTACACATACTGGGATCAATGGGCTTTATAAATTTAACATTCTGTTTATTTTGTAAAACTCATTTATTAAATAAAAAAATCCCTTCACGATTTGTGAAAGGGTCAGTATACATTGAAAGGGTACTTCCATTTTAATATGTAAAAGAAAAAATTCGTATTGATAAAATTAACCTTTTGGTTTTTGCCGCTTTTAATTCACTATAAAGAAACTGTAAGGATTAAATTCATCCTATATAGAGTTTTTGTGTTCCTCATTAGACATGTATATTTTATAAATCATATTTTTTATGCAATATTGCATAAAAAATACCTGTTACTGTTGCTATAATTTTAAATGTAAACTGTTGCATCCAACATTTTATAATCTTCTATATTCATTAATATAGAGACCCTAATTGTAGGAAAAAGGAAAGAATATTGGTGGTTCTTCCCTTTTTCCTTATTTTTCATCTCTCTAATGATTCATTCTATAGTCTAAAATATTTTTATGAATGAAACCTGTTAAAATACAAAATTTTAGTTAGCAAACGAGAAATAAACACTTCATTATTATTTCTGCTATATTTAAAGGGCTTTTTTCTAATACAATAAGAAAAACAAAAAGAACTTGTAGAAATCACTACAAGTTCTTTTTGTTTTAAAGCGAATACACGGGACACATAAATTATCTCATTATTCATAACGGGGAAACCATATTGATTACGGCTTGATTTCATTATATAACAAATATTAACATCCAGAGTTTTAATGTTTGAAAATTATGTGAATTTATAATTAAAAATCCACCCTTCCCCTAAAAATTTATCGTTACAAGTTCTCTTAAGGTATTTTCTTCATGAGAAGTAATTAACTTTTAAACTCTTTCTAATATTCAAAACCACTATTTGTAATCCAATACATATTTTATTGATACCAATCTAGTTACAGGTATGCTACAATCCATTTGAAATATTGCTTTTGGGAATGCAATTGCTATTATAATCGCAATTTATTTTCTACAAACTGATTGGGTGTCAGCCCAAATTGCGGTTCTATTCCGCAGTCCTTAACAAATTGTTAAGGACTTTTTTATCATTTTCAGACAGAAGACTCCTTCCTCAAAAATGTGAAGGTGTGAAACACCAATTTTAGGTGGAGATGAACGTCGGTTGGCATATAAAAGAATCCATGATAGTGCTTTTTCTAAATGAATATGTTACTCTTTAACGGCTGGTATTTATCATCGTAAGAAATCCAGTAACTTCATCAAAAAAATGCTCCTAGATTGATCTAGGAGCATTTTTTTGAAACATTATTTTTTATTTGCCTTTGATTCACTTTATTATAGTATCCGTGTTTTACTACTTGCCTAACATCATCTACTTCAAATCCCATTATCTCTGTAATATCTACAACAATTGTATTCTGTAGAACACTGACTACATATCCGGTTAATTCTAAATTAGGATTTTTACGATATAAAAATTGAACATAATCCCCAATTGTTACTTCTGTTTTATGCTCCATTTGGTACCTCTGAATCATCCTTAATTATTCGTTAGGTTTCCCTTTTTTTTACTTCTTTATACTGTTTAGCAAGTCTATAAAATGTAGAATATTTAATAACCTATTTCGCCATTGCTTCTACATTAATTGTATTGAAAATTTTTAGTTAGCAAATTAGAGATAGCTACTTCATTATCATTTCTGCTATATTTAAAAATTTTCACTCTAAATACAATGAGGGGTATCACCAGTATTTTGGAAAATAACCACGCTAAGAGTATGCAAGATATTATACAGTTTTTCTACTAATTCACGAACAAAAGAGGACCCTAAAACCTTGTCAGGATAGTAATGTATAGAAAAATGCATAGACCCATAGCACAAAAAAGGGGGTTCCCTTATGAGAGTAGGGTTCCTCCTTTACTATTGCTACTGATAATGAGACGTTATGTCGACTAACTCTGTATAGACTATACAAAATTTAAATTGTAAAATTAACGCTTGAACCTCCAGTTACGTCAGATATTATGATTAAATTAATAATAGATTGTAAGGAGGTTATATAAGTTGGGTAATGATTTAATTTTCTCAATTGGTAAATTTTCTAAGAAAACTGGTGTTTCAATAAGGACATTGCATTATTACGACGAAATAGGGCTTCTCAAAGCTCAAAAAGACCTCAGTTCTGGCCATCGACTATATGGAGAGAACCATATAGTAAAACTTCAAAAAATCTTGGCCCTAAAATTCTTAGGTTATAACCTAGAAGAAATAAGATTAATGCTAACTAATACAAGTCTCAACTTAAACTTACAGGACACTTTAATTCAACAACAAAAAGCATTTGAAAAGAAAAAAGAGCATTTAGATAAAGTTCTGAAGGCAATTAATCAGACGATTTCTTTGTTAGATAGTCAAAAGGATGTTCCAAGTGAAATATTAATTAGTTTGATTAATAACATTCAAAATGAAAAAAATCAACGTACATGGCTTGAACATTTCACTTCTAAAGAAATTGCAGATAAGGTTTACAATAAAACTGATGAGGAAAATTTGTCCTTAGATAAAGAGTTTATTGATTTATCAAGAGATGTAAAGAGATTAGTTGGAAAACCAGTTCATGATTCAGAAGTACAAGAGTTAGCAAATAAACATTTGCAGGCATCTCTTAAATATGTTGGTCAGGAGGCTATGCATGCTTTTGGAAAATTAGAGGACGAGGAAATAGGAGATTTTCAATGTATGATGGCCTCTCCTTACACAAAGGAAGAAGAAAGATGGTTAGACCAAGTGATAGAATATTATATGGTTCAAAACGGAATGTATAATCCCAATCAACATAATGATAAATAATTTCTTTTAAGCTAACTTTAAACTGATATTAATCAACTTCCAATAACGCGAATTATGTAAATAAGCTGTCCATATGGACAGCTTATTTACATAATTCGCGTTTTGATGGTGCTACCCCATCACCATCAAGCTTAAGATCTTGAAGGTACCCCCAAACGAAAAATTTACTTATCTGCATCAGCTCAGTTTATACAACTAGCGGTTTATTCTTTGATAGTTGTTGTACTTCTGTTTGAATATAAATAAAATAAGTCCCACTTATCCAAAAACACCCCTGATTTCCATTATGTATAGGAAATTAAGGGCATTTTTCAGTATATAAAACTTCAACATTAATAATAAGTCTTCTTTTAAAGTATAGATGGTTAAACAGATGAAAAACTTCGATTGTTATATTTTCCCTTATTTCTTAAATAAAGGTGCTATTTTATCAATTTGATTTGTCCAAATTCCACCTGTATAATCGTCAGGAAGGCATTTTATATCTTCAGATGAGTCAAATCCACTTGAAAATCCAAACCCATTTCCTCCTACAACGATAACTCGAGTATCTGCTTTATCCATTCGATTAAGAAAACGATTTGGCCATCCCCAAAGCCAAGGTGCTACTTTGTCTGGTATATGTAACTCTCCATGCTTCAGGCTTGAAGGTATGTAGCCAGTCCACCCTAATACCATATAAGTAATAAGATCTTTTTTCATGGTCGCTTTTGACATTGTTCGTAAACTAGGGATGCGCTCTTTTATCGCAGCAATTGGTTTATCGCCACCATATACAGTTAGTTGATCAAGGCGCTTCGCTGGTAATTTCTTGAGGTGAGTAGCCAATTGAATTCCTTCATTTTCATCATCACTTTTAATATGAATAAGAAAAGAACGGTCTGGAAAATGGGTAAGTACTTCATCAAGTGTTGGCATAAGATTAATCCCTTTGCCACGAAACGGGAATGTTTTACCCCCATCAGCTGTATAACCGTAACCAATATCAAGTGCTTGTAATTCTTTTGTTGTAAAATCTCTTGTAACACCTTTACCATTAGTACGGCAATCAAGAGTCCAGTCATGAAAAATAACAAAATTATTATCTTTAGTTGGTTGAACATCAAACTCTACTAAATCAGCTCCAGCTTTAAATGCCGCTTCCATAGATGGAATTGTATTTTCTAAATAAGAATGTTCAGGTTTATTTATACGTTCTGCTGTACATGTATCACTCTCAATCTCTTCCATGCTAAATGTTTGCGAAAGTCCTCGGTGAGCAAGAAGAAGAGGAATTCCATCGTCCCTCTTAGCAAAAAAAGAACTGTTATTTACATAAACAAATACGAATAGGATAAGAATTATCCAAGTCGTTTTACGTTTCAATAACCTTTTTAGTTTGTTCATTGTATGCTCCTCTTAAATTTTGGTTGAAATGCCTTAAACAATTTTCAGCATTTAAATACTGGTAAATATTAAAGCCTATCTTATTTTTTCGCAATGGATATAATTGTTAATTAAAGGCTGGTACTATGATATAAAACGGGAACAATATAAATCAATTCAATAGCCACTCACCCTTCAATAAGAGTAGTTTTGAAAGATTTCTATGAGAATTTAATATAAATGGGTATTTGTAATATCCTATTATTTAAGAATCAATTTACTATATGTATATAATTATCTGACAGCATCTTAATCACCTTATTGAAGGATTAGAGGCCGTCTAAATAAAACTGGATAATAAATTAACATCATACCTACAAATGAGCAAACCAAATAAAAAATAGCCTCGTATTTTATTACTAGAGAAATATTATTATCAATCTTTTTTTCATCTCTTTTATATAACATTTTGAATAATACTCTATATAATAAATACCCAATAATTGCTCCCAGGGTGTTCATAGATAAATCATCAATATCTGTAATTCTATTATCTAGCAATTGACCTAACTCAATAGCCAATGAAAAACCGAATCCAGCATAGGCAGTACTTTTCATTCTTCTAAACTGCGGCCAAATAGTCGGCAATAAAAAACCTAATGGCATAAACAGTAAAATGTTTAAGACATAAGTAGTCATACCTTCAGAAGCAAATGGAATCAAGTTAATTTGATTTGCACGAATTAATGTTTCGTATCTACCTATGTCCCATATAGTCCCTATCTCCGTCACCTTATACACTAGTGAAAGGTAGAATAGAAAAACATACACCCATAGAAAATGCTGAATAGATATATTTTTTTTCGTTTTAAAATAAGATCCAATTTGAAACATTATACAAAAAATAATAGTAAAGAAATAAGTATATAAATAATTAATCAAAACTCCTGAATGCATTTAAAATCTCCTAACTTTACATTGTAATCTATAACTTTGTCATTTTAAAATATAATTCAAGAACGGGTCGTCACAATCACCCCATCTATATTATTTCCATATATTTCACAAAATTCATTTACTGGTATTTCAACGTCAATTGTCTTGTTTTGAAAAAAGGGATAATATGAAATTGTATATTTTCCCCATCAATACTTGCTGAAATGCTCTCTTCTTCTTTTAAATAATCTAGGTATTCTTCCAAGGCTAAATTCATTTCTTGCATAATCGCACTGTGAGGCAAACCGACATAGCGAATATGCCAAGGTTCATATTGAATTCCTGTAACATCCGTTTTATCCGAGGGATAGCGTAAGATAAATCTGTATTTCCAAGCATTTTTTTCTATCCACTTTCCTTCAGGTGCTCGGTCCATTTTCGTTAAGCCTGATCCTACATCAAGTGATAAACCTGAATTATGTTCACTATAGCCTGCTGGTAAGGCATAATCAGCCCCCATCTCATGGTAAAGTCCACTTTGCTCATCAAAGTCACGATAACCATTATTAATAAAAAATTGATTAACACCTTCCTTTACAGTATTATTAATCGTCTCTGAAAATTTTTTTGCTATTTCTTTTGATAAATAAATATTCGTATTAAGCAATCCGCATCCGTTTATCAATTCATTATGTTTAGATAAATTTACGATATCTGATTTCACACTCCCTTGGCGAATAGGATATTTACTGTTAATTAAGAGCAGATTCCCTTGATAGATCTGTTCTTTTACAATCTCTTTCTTTTGGATAATTGAGGTAGTACCTGTGTTATCTATGTTATCTTTGTGATTTTGATCGTATTTTTGAATCTCTACTTTATTCTGAAAAAACAGTGCTTTATTCATGAAAGCAAAACCTAAGAAAAAAAATAACAATAAAAAACACCACTTCTTCATTTTCAGCTTCCTCCTTAAGTAAATGACTTGATGATAATGTCAGGCTGATTCAAACGATGAAGATTTCGGATATGAAACTCTTAACGATTACTTTCTGCAAAGCGATGCTATATCTATATGTGGATACTCTGTTCAGTGGTGTGCAGGAACATCCAAAACAGTAGACTGCTCATTTGGCACAATTCGCTAAAAGGAAAAGAAATATTTGTGTCACTCTTTTTCTAAACATTTGAGCTATTTTAATTCACGCATAAGTTATCATATCTTTCTTTGACGAAATAAAAAAAGCTCGTTCTTTTGGTTTAAGTCTACCGCATAAGAACGAGCCATTTTTTAATATTAAATTGTTAATTTCCTAAGAAAAAGTAGAGATAACCTTAAGAATTTCTTAAGAAACAATGATTATTTTCTAAGAATCCCCTTTATCAACCGAGTCTTGGAAGACTGGAAGTTCTACCGTGAAAGTCGTAGAGTTATCATTACTTTCCGCGTAAATCTGCCCGCCATGCTGAACAATGATTTCTTTTGCAATCGCCAATCCAAGTCCCGCGCCGCCCGTATCAGAAGAACGGGCATCATCCAATCTGTAAAACTTTTCAAATATGGTAGCGAGTTTATCTTTCGGGATGTTTCCGGCGTTCTCGAAAACGATGGATACCACATCTTCGGATAGGCTCGCAGTAATGTCAATAACGCTTTCGTCCTTGCTGTATGCAGCGGCGTTTTTCAAAATATTGTTAAAGACCCTCGCTAGCTTATCAGGGTCACCAAATACGGTCAAATCTTCAGAAGCATGGAGTACCACCTGTTTGCCCTTCGCGGCAAGCTGGGGATAAAATTCATCAGTCATTTGCACCAGCATATAGTATAGGTCTATGTGCTTTTTCGTGAGCGTAATCGTTTGAAGGTTATATCGCGTAATCTCAAAAAACTCGTCGATTAGCTGTTCCAGACGATACGCTTTGTCTAACGTGATATGCACATATTTTGCCTTTTGCTCTCTCGGCATGTCTGGTGCCTCGTCAAGCAGGATTAGATAACCGATAACTGATGTAAGAGGCGTTTTAATATCGTGTGCCAAGTACATAACAACTTCATTTTTTCTTTGTTCAGCCAGCTTTGCATCATGCTCTCGCTTTTCAAGAGTCCGCTTTAATGTATTGAGCTTCTGTTCCATGAACTCCATTTCCTCAGAAAGCTCAATTTGTTTATCTTCGTTCTGAATAAGTATATCAATACCGGTATTTATCTCTTCAAAGTATTTTACAAATTTTAAAAGCATAACTCGGCATAGAATAAGAATACTAATAGCAACCGCCACATAAATAAAAATTTCTATATTGTTCCGTATAGTATACTGATATATTAT
The DNA here is from genome assembly GCF_051916495.1 of Bacillus cereus group sp. MYBK216-1. NCBI lineage: Bacteria > Bacillati > Bacillota > Bacilli > Caryophanales > Bacillaceae > Bacillus > Bacillus cereus group sp. MYBK216-1. The sequence continues at coordinate 131,716 of NZ_JBQAGT010000009.1, read as the reverse complement.
CATTGCGTCCCAACGCTCTAAATGATAACTGTTTTCCAAAAAACGTACGATCCACTCCCCAAGTGTTCCTTGGATAAATAGACGCAAAAACAGCACAAATACAACTGCTGCCATGACAATCGTAAGGATATATTGGTAGAGTTTTCGTTTTAATTTTGAATAATCGATTTTTTTACTCTTATTTTTATTTTTCAATTTTATAGCCAATCCCCCATACCGTTTTTATATACTTCGGATTATCAGCCATGTCGTTCATCTTTTCTCGCAGATGTCGGATATGCACGGTGATAGTGTTATTACTCTTGCTGAAATATTCGTCACCCCATATCTCATGAAACAACTGCTCAGAGCTAACCACATTTCCCTTGTTTTCACAGAGGATACGCAGGATTGAAAACTCGGTGGGAGTGAGAGATAACGGCTTCTCGTTCAAAGAACACTCATGCGTGCTTATATTAATGACAAGACCAGCGTGGACGATAACATTCTCGTTCTGTGCCGTTACTCCATTGTATTTTTTATATCGGCGTAACTGTGCCTTAACTCGCGCAATTAACTCTAGTGGGCGAAAGGGCTTTGTAATATAATCGTCCGCGCCAATTGTTAGCCCTGTAATTTTATCTACTTCCGTATCTTTCGCCGTCAACATGATAATAGGATAAGTGTGCTTGTCCCTTATTTTTTGACAGATAGTGAGACCACTTGCGTCGGGAAGCATGATATCCAATATAGCAAGGTCAAGCGCATTCTTGTCTATACATTCCAACGCTTCTTTGGCGGTATAGTATTTGAAAACCGTATAATTCTCGTTTTTCAAGTATAGCTCAACCAAATCGGCAATTTCGCGTTCATCTTCCACAATAAGTACTTTATCACTCATGATTACCAATCCCCCTTTATGGATGTGCTTTTCTCAATCGGAATCTTTTCTGAATAACGAGCCTATCATACCTATTACACCAAGTAAAGTCCTATTGTTGTATACAGACACAGTCGGTAACACAGAATAGATTTTCGGATTTACCCATTTATTAGGATTTAATTTTACGCCAAGAATAAGAGATCCATCGGACTCAAAATTATTTACAATAGATAAAGCAAATGGGTAAAAAAATTACTTTCAGTAAAATAAAAAAGAACCTGCAAACATGCAGATTCTCCTGATAATGATTTATATAAGTAAGACCCGAAAATATAATACAATAATTCGAAAATGAGTTCAAGTAAATCAAAAGAACCCGCTGGAGTTCGGGTCCTTTCAGAAGTGATGATGTTTTCTCGGCTTCGGAAAGTGAGAAAATACTAAAATATAATACAACGTAAAATTTTCAAATGAAAATTTTGATGCTTCAATGGTGCCATATTTCTTAATTGCAGCGTTTTTTGGTAATGTTTAATTACAATAAACGTATAAGATTTTGGAAATGACAGAAGTGTCTCTAATAAGAAAAACCACAGCAATCGCTGTGGTTTTTCTTTTAACGACTAAGACTATGTTGTAATTGTTCATAGCATCATATATTGAATTTCAAAAAAGTGTTAAAATGTAAAAGTTTGAATAATTCTTCAATTCGGAGGGATTGTGTAGAATATAAACGGGTTGAACAAAAAGCCTAGTAGAAACTAGGCTTTTTGTATAAAAAAATACCATTTTCATATTAATACATTTTTAATTACACTCTATTGTATACAAACTTTAATAAGATGTTCCAATGTATATATTATTAATTTATATTCAAATTTTAAATTTATTGCAAATCGCGTACTTTCTACAAAATTATTATCAAAAATATACATTTAAATCATTGTAAACAAGAAGTTTAGAAGAGCTATAGCGATGTGACGGTACCTCATCGCTATTCAGCTAATAAAAAGAAATACCCTCAAAATGAAAAAAATACGTTATTCTTTCTGTAGAATCATAGTGGTCTGACCCCATTTGGTGAGACAAAGAAAAAACACCTAGATAACATGTTTCCTATAATCTATAGGTATCACTTTAGGAGTTATTTTGCACCTATTTTAAGCGTTATTTTGCACTATAAGTAAATATAAAAAGCCCAATTTCTCATTAAAATTGAGAAATTGGGCTTTTTTCGTTGCTCCATTAAAGCGCCCTATAATTGAGTAACTAAATTATTCGATAAGAAGGTCAACCATAATCATATATTTACTTTTTTCAGTCGGGAAATTGAAAGTTTCATTCTTTTCTTAAATCTAATTGTGTGTTTTCATTACCCTGCCAAAATGGAATAGTTAAGTCTTCAACTACAAAATCTAAAAGCTCTTCATCAACATTAACACTTACTTTTTTTGTTCTCTTGCTAATTCAGAAAATCCCCTTGTACTTCCAGCTGGAGCAATGGAAAAAGGACTGAACCAACGTCCATTATTTAAATTTTTATCCCACCAGGTACTTGCCACCTCTCCGTTTTTTCCTATCTAAAATACATCGAGGTGATCAGTAAATCGGGACACAGTTGCTATTTGAGACTCTGTCATCCGGCCATACATCATGTTAACAGTAGCCACGTCACCATCACTAAGCCCATTTCTCTGCCCAATGGTAACCCCAGGTGTTAAAGGCTCGATTGTTGGTAAGTTGTTTTTTGAAAAGAAATGTGTACCATAATGCATTATTGAACCATAGTCATATGGGCCATAGTCATCGGATACTGGTATTTCTTGATTAAAGTTACCCTCCTTTCCAGTCTCTATGTTAGCCCAGTTAATTCTAACGAAGTTATTTCGGTCCTCTCGACTTTGTTCGTGGAACAAGCCCACTGTATGGCCAATTTCATGAATAACATTTCCTGTACTGCAATCGTTGCCAAGGTTTATGAATTGTTCCCCTCCTTGCATCCCTATGCGAGATGAACAACTGTCGCTTGGTCTGAAGGTAACATAGTTGGTTTCCGTGGTTCGTCGCACAAATCTTATGAAAGTTCGATTTTCCCAATGAGAAATAGCATCAGTTACACGTTGCTGATTGGGAAGACTTGAATCAATATTAAAAGGTATAACTCCGTTTGGCCAGCGGAATTGGTCACCTGTGATGCCGACCCCCTTGGTTTTAGACCGGGTTTCCATTTCTGCGACAGTTCCAAGAACAATATCACCTTCAAAGATGGCAAGACCGTCAACGACCGAGTATTTTACTTCTCTGGGGGATGGTAAATGGATAAACCCTGTCCGTATTTCTTCACTATTTAGATTGGTTTCACATAAATCATTACTCTTTGCTTTCACCTTTAGTACCTCCGTATTGTATTTGGTATATAGATCAATCACAATCATAACTTCCCCGAAAGAGACGACTTTATTATGACAATCTTGATAAAATAGTAAGTGAGAGTAAAAGAATTGATAAAAGCACATATCTATAAAAACAATCAGCTTAAAACTGAACGGCTATGAAAAATTACAACTTAAGCGTTATGATTTATAAAATTCACTTTTAGCTGAATATCTTCAATAATAATGGATAAGATATCCGTATGGGATTTTCAAATAATTGGAGGTCGAATAAAGTGCCTAAAGGATTCTCGTTACATATTGGATTAAATTCAGTTGATCCACAACATTATTCAGGATGGAGTGGAGACTTAGTTGCCTGTGAATCAGATGCTGAAGATATGGGGTTAATTGCAAAATCATTACGTTATGATAATACCTCTACGCTCTTAACAACCAATGCTACAATAGATAATTTTGTTAATGAAGTTAAAAAAGCAGCATCATCTTTAGAAAGTGGAGATATTTTTTTCCTTTCTTATTCTGGACACGGTGGGCGTGTTCCTGATCAACAAAATGATGAAGCCGACGGTTTTGACGAAACTTGGTGTTTATATGATGGTCAATTCCTAGACGATGAAATTCACGCACTTTGGCATCTTTTTAAGGAAGATGTAAGAATTGTTGTCTTATCAGATTCTTGTCATAGTGGATCAATAACTAAAGCTCAACATTACGCTTTATATAATTTCTCCAATATTGATCCAGTAAAACATGTAGCCTATCGATATATGCCGCTTGGTATTAGAACTAAAACCTTTGAAAAAAATAGAAGTATTTATCATGAAAGAAAGGCTCAAGTTAATGAAAGAAATGACAATGAATTAAAGTGCTCGGTTAAATTAATATCTGGTTGCCAAGACAATCAGCTTTCAGCAGATGGAGCTTTTAATGGATTATTCACTGCAACTTTATTATCAGTATGGAGAAGTGGGGCATTTGAAGGGAACTACCAAAAATTCCACAGAAAAATTTTAGAAGCCATGCCGCCAGATCAATCTCCAAACCTTCTTGATATTGGAAAGAGTAATCCAACTTTTGATAATCAAAAACCTTTTGTCATTTAATCAATTTTAAATATTATTATTTTTAATTACTAGAGTATCTGAATAAGGCTCTCAAAAAATGAGGCAAGAATAAGGTCACCCGTATAGTTCTATTATTTCAATGGAATATACGGGTAGATTAAGTGGAAAATTATCATACGATGAGATAATCTCTATTAAGGTAGACACTCATAATGTATTTGGTATCTTGATATAAGCGCAATCTTTCACAATCAGTAAGCATTTGCTTGAGATTTTTCCTCCATTGAGTCGTTTACTACGAGGAGAATACTTCATTCCTTTCTTTTTTTCTCTTACAGCTTGATCTTGTAATCGTTTTTGTTGCTGTTGTTTTGTTAATCGATGAACAATTACACGAGCTGGCACTTTATCAATCATTCCTACATAAGCATCAGCTATTTCACATGTTTGTCCTGGTTGAAGGGAGTTCATTAACGTCTCCATATCTATCTGTATATACTCTGTACCTTTCTAAATTCTTCCGTCTTGAAAATAATCAGGGTTAGGATTTTTTTGATAAATGCGTGTATTCGATTTGATACGTGAAATATAATAATCCTTTTTCTCTTGTATATGTTGAAGATCTTTCAAATGAAAATAACCTAAATCTCGGATACATAAATCATTCGCCGTCACAGTTGGAGCGCACAGAGAGCCATAAGTGCGATCATGTTGTTTACCTGGACCTGTATGAATATGTAGGAACTGTCCACTTAACAAATCATACTCAAGTTGAATTTTTATCCCAGCTGTATGGCTGCATCCTCCTGCACCTGGATAAACCGATGAAAATACATCCGGGAGTTGAAATGCAGTTGAATCTAAAATACGAATACGCTTGAAAACAGAAGTGTATGGAGAAGAAATTGGCATAGATGCGGCCAATTTTTTTCTTAATAGTTCGGCTAGTAGGTGTTGTAAAAGTAGGACAGCCGCCTTATTAAACCGTTGATTCAGTCCCTCTGGACTGATGAGTACTTCTGTTGATGCTTCTAAACAGCTAGATAACTGAGTTAAAGAAGTCATAGCTATATTTTGGCTCACCCATACACATAAAGCTACTAAATCTTTTGCTTGGTACTTACTGGTTCGTTGCACAAAGCCAACATTTCTGGCAAGATTTCGTAAGGTATTAGGGGATAAAAGGTTTTGAATTTCTTGAGCAAATAGTTGTAATTCATCAGATACAGAAATAGACATACAAAAACGCCATCCTTTCCTATGATTCTATAGAAAGAATAACGTATTTTTTCATTTTGAAGATATTTCTTTTTATTAGTTTGATAGCGATGGGGTTCGTCCCCACAAGGCAAGCCGCATTCTAACCAAAACGCAATCTTTAGATCAAAAAATAAGAATAAAACCAATGAATAAATATTTAATTTATATTTTTTTAATCTCATTTTCGTAATCTTCAAGTTCCTTATCTGTCATTACATATGGAGAGGGGTCCTCTTTTATAAACCGTACCGCATTTAGTCCGATCATCTGAGCAGCGGCGGACGGCTGACCATCTGGAATAATAGGCGAAATGGACAAATCGGCAACCTTAAGATTTTTGGTACCAAACACATTGAGGAATCCATCGACAACCCCTCCTTGAATCGTCTGTCCCATCCGACACTGACCGCCTAAAGAGAAGTTCGTGTAAGAGGCTTTGACATAATTCTCAAGCTGCTGTTGTTTGTTGGGATCATTGTCAGGTAGCTGGAATATACTTTCGGGAGGATATACAACTTTCCCGATTCCGTTATTTGGGTATTTCAGTGGATCTCTAGCCTCTACAATAATATTATAAATTCTCTTATATTGATCGACCATATACGTTAGATCATTGGGATCTTCCAACGGATTGAAGTTAAGAGATGGATAAGCCTCTGGATCGCTATGTTCCACTAGCACTGTACCCCTGCTTTTTGTATTCACGTCTACAATACCAAAACTCATGATACTTGGAGTAGTTTGGAAAGTTAAATCTAAACTCCAACCATTGCTGATCACATCCGGAGCAGGGATAAAAAATGGGATAGGAGCCCCTATCAGTTGGAGACGACGACTTTCTAGTAGATTCATTGGATTCTCTGCTTGGAAAGCACCTAAGATAAGTGGAAAGTTGGGATCAGCAAAAAATATCGGAAGAATTTGAGAGGTATCTATTTCAACTCCTAATCCAACATAACCATGAGTTTGAAGATTGTGACCCACATTTGGACTCTCTATAAATGTTGGTATACCTGCTTTAGCCAAATCATCCGATTTACCGATTCCTGAACGTTGTAGAATGACTGAGGAAAAAAATCCTGCAGAGACGATAATGCCTTTTCTTGCAAACCTTCTATGTGAAACACCATCCTTGACAAATTCAACACCAACCGCAATGTTCAGTCCATTTTTTTTCTTAAATAAAATTTTGTTAACGGTTGTTTTAGCTAAAATAACTAACTTTCTTCCATCAACTCCAAATTCATCTGGATGGAACTGGTTTCCTTGACTGACAATATGGTCATTTAAATAACCTGTTGCCGTTGAGGATCGGACAAATTGACCGGGGCTAATTTCTTTTTGAATAATTTGCGATTTATAAAATGTACAATCCCTTATGCCGGTATTATAGTCCACAGCAATCGGCGTTCCCAATACAGTGTTTGTTGCTTGAACTAACGTATTGATTAATCCATTAGGGGGAATACTCTGTTGCCTAATAAAGATTGGCCCTTGTGATCCTCGTTCATCAGGGTCTTGTGTCGATCCTGTATAGGTTTCATTTTTTACAAATAAGGAGCTAATCTTGTCGTAACTCCATTGATTACCAACAAGACTTGCCCACTGGTTATACAACTCTTTACTCCCACGTACGGCGTACATGTCACTAATTTCTGAACTTCCCCCTATGGCGCGACCATTTGTTGCAATAAGTGTACGTGCAATAGTCGATTCTAATTCAGAAGTAACATTAAAGCTAAACCTGTTACCTCGAGTTGTATTAATGGCCGCAATAACGCTAGGGTTACTTAGCTCATTCGTCATATTTGTTCCTGCTTCTAGCACTAGTACAGAAGTACTTTTGTCATCCGTTAATTCTTTGGCGATTACCCCTCCGGCAGTTCCGGCACCAATCACGATATAATCAAATTTAGTAGGGTCTATTGGTTTTATAGGCTCTGGAACTGCACAAGGAAATGCACAAGGAAATAATGAATAAGGAAATTCGCAAGGATTAAAACAATTTCTTTTTTTTGATGGCATAAATAATCAAGCTCCTTTTTTGCATTTAGTATATTAAATGTAAGAAAGAATCTGTCTCCTGTACCAGTGTCTTTATTAATTAAAAAATGTATGTTCTATACATGTAAAGTTAACATAACGCATCATTATCAATAGACAATAACGGATAGATTTTTCGTTTTTGGGGTACTATAAAATATTAGCTTGATAGCGATGGGGTAGCACCAACAAAACGCGAATTTCGTACGTTAAGTAAAATTGGATAAAGTAAGAGCCGATTTCCTATATGATAAGGGGAATCGGCTCTTACTTGACTATTAGTCTTTTAAAATTAAATTGGTACTATCGGGCATTCAAAATGATAAAATACCATTCTGAAATTAATTTTACGGCCCTATACACACTTTATTTTAGTTTCTCTTTTATTTTTTCTGGTACATCTTCACTTTTAACTTCTTCATAACCGTTAATTAATGAAATTTTATCAGGTGTTTTTTATTAGCATCTTTATCTTCATCTGCCGTAATTTTTAAATAGGTTCCTTCTTTAATTGGCTTATCATCATTTGTAACAAATTGGATTGTTTTCTCTTCTCCATTTTCTTTAAATCCTTTTAAGGTGTATTTGAATGCGTCTCTTTCTTTTGTTCCTTGACCTTCAATTTTCACATAATAAGTTTCTGTGAAGAACTTTCCACCATATTAGAAGGATAAGGCAGATCATCACCTGTTACCCGTAAATCAACAGTACGCGGATACTGCTCCATGTTTTTTAATAAATCAAGCCCATATTTTCTGTCTCCTATATAAGCGTCAGCATTTTCAAGAGGATTTTTTCTTGCAATCCCAGCCACAGCTCAATATTTCCACCATTTCCCATTTCATCAGAAACAAAATAATCATTAAAACTAAGAACAGTCCCTGTATGACCAAACTCGCTGTGGAGAAATCCAGTAAACTGTTCTGGTAGGGTGAACCTACTGCCTAAGCCAAACGTATGGAACATAGCATTTCTACCAACAAGTCCGTTTCCATTACCAAGCCCTCCTGGTGGTCCCGACATAAGTAGAATTCTTGCGCTTTGAACAGCTCCGGCACATAACACCACATTATGAGCTTGTTGGAACATATCTTTTGGATTGTTGGGATCAGAAACATCAAGATAACGAACCCCTGTTGCTCTACGGAGACGTTGATCATAAAAAAATTCTTAAACTTTTGAATCCGGTCGAATTTCTGCAACTTCACGTAAATTTCGCAACTCATGAAGTGTTGTAGAAAGAGTTCCATATTTTGGCTGACGTGAACCCCAGCAAACATATTCTCCACAAAATCCACATATGTTACATGCATCACGAACAGTATCAGACCATATCTCTTTAGGAGATTGATTCCAGAATTCTGGTTTTGGATTATCCCCCCAATTTTTAATCATCTTGTCAATCATATCCTGGGTACAGTACTCCTTAATATCAGGATTGACCATAGCCGATGGTATCATTGTGGGATTCATCCCTATTGCATTCATTGCCTTAAAGAAAAAGGAGCCAATTGGCCTTTGAGGGTATTCTTTTGACGGAAATGGCGTCGAAGGTAGTGTATTTCTCCATGTGTTCATGCTAGTCTCTGCCGAAAAGGCTTTGAACCATGGAGATTCCTTGATGGACTTATTGATACCCTGATGGTCACCGCCGACTGATAAGATGGCTTCAGCTATATTTAGAACTGGCTCAAGTTCGTTGTAACTAATAGGCCAATCTGCTACAGAATAGCCCCATTCACTAATCTTGTCACTTTGACCAAGTTCTTTAAAAAGTGATTGTAATCTCAGATCTACTGGTAATGGTCGAATACCCCAACATCCCCAAAGGAGTGATCCTCCCCCCATATCAGTTGCCGTCCAGCCTCCTTCAAATGGTTTGGCCACCGATTTATCATCTTTACGGAATGTACTATAATCTCCTCTAGGCCGCCTTACCGGAAGAGGTTTCTCTAAACCAAAGCGATACTCATCATGAAATACCTGATCAAACTGCTTTTCACCTTCAGGAAGGGCCTCAGCCCAATCAGCACCTTGCTCAAGAACAACAACACTATATCCAGCACGTGCAAGCATCCATGCAAGAGTACCTCCTCCACCTCCTGTGCCAATGACTACAAAATCAGCAACTTTTATTCATTTTCCTCCTGTAGGTTACTATATTTAGCCAATACATTCTCAAACAGTTTCACAGCTTCCTCTGTATCGTAACTTGTAAAATGATTTCCAACTCTACGAGTTTCATCAAGCTCAACCAGTAATGCTGTTGACCATGGTTCTTCAGCGGTATTACGCATTCCCATCATGCGATACAAAATATCACGCGTAAACTGAAATAAGAATGAAACAGATGTTGGAAATTCCAGAGGAGACCAAGAGGGATGAGAATTATTTACAAGCAATGCTACGAACTTTTCCCAGCCACCAGACGTCTCTGGGATACTAAATTGAGCGGCTTTAAGAAGCAAAGATGTCCCTTTTTGATAAAATTCAGAACGTATAATAGGGTTTTTATCTTTATCAAGAAGTACGCCTCTAGACTCTGTAATACCGAAGATTGCATCTTCTTCTAAACCACGGGCTTTTCTCCATGATTTAGGATGTTGAATTGGAGTTGCAGAGAAAGGAGCTTGTTGAAGCCTCTTCCAACGGTTCATCAGTGACAAGTCAAACGAGGTCTCACGTAGTAAACCCTCCAAAAATTGAATCAGATTAAATTTTTCTGAATTTAAGGGGCCTTTACCGTGTCTCCAAGGAAGGTATTCCTCTGTGTCCGGTACCTGATTAGGAGACGGTTTAGAGTTAATCCATTTTTGTAGGGGAATTAAGACATCTGCAACTTTAAGAAGTACAAATTTCATTTCTCCATTAAATTGGAATCCAGAAAGATTCATTCTATTATGTTCATCCTCTAAATTATCGTTCATTGACATCTAATCTATCCTCCTTTCCAAAAATACCAATATATGTGTTTTTTCTTTTTTTAATTAGTATTCAATTGAACTAGCTAGTACTTGTTTGTTACCTCATTGATTAGCTTAGATACAATTTTCAATCTTTATCATTGAAATGGTTCTATAACGACACTTCAGGTTATTTCAATTAACTTTTATGTTGTATCACATATAAATAAAATCTCACTGATTCTCTCCAAATTAAGAAAAAAGAGATTATCATTATTTCAAAATTAATATAGACATTTTAATGAAACAGTTCTCTTAAAATTATGGAGAAAAATAATTAGAATTGGTTACTCTTATGTATTCAGCTCCTTTTCTTAGCAATGGATTGCATAATACATTGCTAATTAGGAGATAATCTAATTTATAGTAAAATATCTCTTAAGATTTATTTCATTATGTGTAATAAACATATAAAGGTTATTGTTTGCCATTCATGACGAAACATCCGCTTATTTTAACTTAATTGGTATTCTGTATAATACATATAGAAAGAAGGAGAAACACTGTGCAGATTCGCTGTGGAACGTTTAACTTATACCAATTTGCTGAACCTCCTTTCAAATGGTATGAGCCTGGTAACAAATATTCAGATGCTGAATGGTTGATGAAGAAGGAATGGATTAAAGAACAAATATTAAAAATGAAATGCGATGTTATTGGTTTTCAAGAAGTATTTAGCTCAGCTATTTTGAAAAGCTTAGTTGAGGAATTAGGGTTTATTCATTTTGAAACAGTAGAAACCCCTGTTACAGATATAGATAATCCATTAGTATTTATAAAACCTGTAGTTGCAATAGCGTCAAAATATCCAATAATTTCAGTAAATCCTGTTAAAGTACCAGATTCCATTATGGAGGAAATACCTGTTAATGCAGATTTTAAATTCAGTCGTATTCCAATAAAGGCTACGATACATATTGATGGTTCTGGTGATATTATTTTTTATGTTTCGCATTTGAAATCCAAAAACCCAGCAGTTAGAGATTTACATTTAAATCCTGATGATGCATTGGATAATAAGATATTAGCTACTTTACGAGCAAGGTCGATAGGACATATAATATCATTACTACAACGAGGAGCAGAAGCAGCGGTCTTATATCATGAGATATCTGAAACCCTACACACTCATAAAGAAGTTCCAGTTATCTTGCTTGGTGATTTAAACGATGATGAACACTCTATTCCCATAGAAGCATTAACTAATAGGGAAAGGCTTTTAAAAATCAACGGTAAACCAATTGATGATGACGAACAAAAGATTGTATATAATTATAAACTTTACGATGCTTTTGACTTAGCTCCAAATCAAAGTGGACAAAAAAGATTGCCCACACATTATTATAAAAAATTAGGAAACGTATTTGACTATATTTTTGTATCTAATGTACTTAATGGGAAAAACGAACAGCACCTTGGTCGAGTAAGCGCATATAAAGTACTCGACCATCATTTAAAATGTGATGATATTGAAAATAAAACACAATCTGATCATGCCCAAGTTGTTGCAACTATAGAATTCAAAGAAAATATAAAATAAAGAAAATGAGTCGAATGTTTCTTAAAGTAAGAATGAAAAGTAATACGTTTTATAGATGAGTTAAGGAATATGAATATACCTTAAAAAAAGTACCCATTCTTGAAATTGGGTACTTTTCTTATTCCCCCTTTTCGAGGGAGCAAAAACACCCAACAATTGGATACAACACAGAGAATCCCCTTATTACGGTGTTTATAATTTTTGTATACAATTTGGTACATGAAATTATACAAACTAAGTTATTCCTTTTCCTTTAAAATCCTTATAGCATTCTATATGAATTTTATGGTATTATATAGATAGAAAATTTGTTTTCATTGTTTATACACTATTGTACGTAGCGTGAAGGACAAACCTTACGCCCTGATAACTCGGGCGAGGTTTGTCCTTTTTTTATTTTAAGGAGGAATTTACTATGAAAAAAGTCTACAAAATTGGAGCAGTTATCACAACTTTATGCGTTGCTTGTATCGCAATCTTTACTTTAACTAAAGATGAATCAGTCAAAACAGAAACTATAACACCAGAAAAAACAATTGTATCTGCTGCAGATGTAAAAGGATCACCTGAAAATATAAAAGATATTTCAAAAGAAGAATTAAAGCAAAAAATACAATCCCATGAAGAGTTCATTGCGTATTACTATCAACCAACCTGTCATTTTTGTAAAAAAGCTGCACCGAATATCAATCGTATGTCAAAAAAGCATGATAGAACCATCTATCGTATTGATATCTCTACACCAGAAAATCAAAGTGCCTTTCAAGAGTTCGACATTCCAGGTACTCCAATTGTCGTAGCTTATAACAGAGGTGAAGAAGTTGAACGTCTAGAAGGAGCCGTTTCAGCTGCTACATATGATGGTTTCTTTGCAAGACGTAATTCGAGTGCTAGCTAGTTTAGTGCTCGTTTTTCTTTGTAAGAAAGGAGAATTAACATGCAACAAAACGCCCGTATTCATTCTTTAGACATACTAAGAGGTATCGCCATACTATGTATCCTTTTTGCGAATCTACCCACTATGACAGGACTAGATCCCTTTAATCAAGCAGGTTACACCGGTACAGATAAAGCGATTCGATTTTTAGTAGATTTGTTTATACAAGCAAAGTTCTACACTATTTTCGCATTCTTATTTGGAGTAGGATTTTATATCTTTATGAAAAATACAGAAGCAAAAGGATATCCTATGTATAAGTTATTTACCCGGAGACTGTGTATTTTACTAGTCTTCGGTTTACTCCACTTCACCTTTCTATGGTTTGGAGATATTCTACATGCGTATGCTATAGCTGGATTTATTCTATTGTTCTTTTATAAGCGATCTACTCAGCTTATTTTTATAGCTGGTTGTAGTTTCCTAACGGTTAGTTATGTATTACATGTTATTGTATTTTCACGAGCAAGTTCTTCTATTCCTGAAGTACCAACTTACTATCAATATATTTTTACAGGCAACACTACCAACCACACGGTAAATCTATTTACACATTATTTATATCAAGTAAAAGCACGTTTGTTTTTTCTGATGATAGAGGAGCCCCAACAACTACTAATTGGAATTCCAGAATATATAGGATTATTTTTAATCGGCTTATGGGCTGGTAAGAAAAATATTTTTAAAAGGGTACCGGAATTAATAAAGAAAATTAGATTTTTACAGTGGAGTTCGTTATGCATTTCATGTCTTCTCTCTTATCCTATTATCTACTACTTTATAAAAACGGATATCTATTACTCTATCGATGTACAACTATGGACTCTATTTGGAGGGAAAGCACTAGCTATATTCTATATTTGTACTCTACTTAGAGTTTGTGAGAATAAAAAATATATAAAATGTCTGCACCCCTTTATGAACGTAGGCAAGTATGCTTTAACGAATTACATTAGCCAATGTATACTAACTCTTGTCATACTTTCGTTATATTTTAAAGATGTCTCACATGTATATTACTGGCAACTATGTATCTTCGGGCTTTTAATTATCTTTGTACAAATACTATTCAGCAAAATTTGGAGTAAATATTTCCGCTATGGTCCTATTGAGTGGGTATGGAGAAAAGGCATTTACAAGACATAGCCTATTTTTCACCAGTTACATGCAATTAACTGAAAAAAATAATAAAATATCATATGAAAGATTAAAGATATATTTGCGGTTGTAAAATAATGTTATTAAAATTAAAGTGGTTCAAGTCGCAGGAAGGCACCTTTGGGTGTCTTTTCTTTATGCATAAAAAAGCCTCATCTTCCTATAGAAAAGATAAAGCCTTTATATATTATTTATTATCCGATTCATCAGTTTTATTATAAACACATTTAGCTTCTCCAAAAAGACCACCTGTGTCCCATTCCCACCATAATACGCATACTTCCCAGGTGAACCATTGTCTCTTATACTTGGATATGATTTTAGTTTATATTCATAAACCGAAACCATAAAAATATAAATAGATTACCACGATTGTAATTCCCATAAGAGTGATTAATAGGAGTCTTATGAAATTTTTAAAATATGTATTCTTTGTAGTTGGATGCACCAGTCTAATATCACTTTGGTATGCAATCTTTTTTCTGTAAAGATAAGCAAAAAGAAAAGTCGTTCCAGAAATTAGATAGTGTATTTCAATGAAATAATATAACTTGAAGAAACACAAAGTGTTTTTACTTTTGTTTTTCTTCAAGTTTTCGTTTGTTAATAGCTCAATAAAAAGAGGTTTGTTACATTCTAATTATTTCCGTTTTTTCTTTTTGATGGAATATTTGTTACTATCATATATACGTAGTGTAATTGAAAGTTTTTCTTTTTCTAGTTTTAGTCTCTTCTAATCCTTCTTTTATTCGTTCAGCTTCAATCATTCTGATTTACATCCAATGATTGAAGCTGAATATTCAATTCCATTTACAATTGCTTGTGTTCGATAGTGTACTACAACCTCTAAACCTTTTGAACGAAACTTTTTTACAACTTTATCTAAGTCCTTTTTTAAATTCTGACGACTCCTGGATCTAACTATTTCAATTTCTATAGTTTTCACAGTTACACCTCCTAAGCAAAATGGTATAAATTTATTGCGTTCACTATCACTTTGTTCTTCTTTACAATACATTTAATCTATTAAGAGTCAAAAATTATACAACAAAAGAGTGACTCCGTTTAGAACCACTCTTTTCACCAATTTCTTAATTTCATTCCAAGTATAATTGAATTCTTCACCAAAATCATTTGCAATACTCCCTTTGACCGATGAACGTTGTAAGTAAGAACGGCCCATTTGATAGAGCGATGCTGCAGCTCTACTTTGCAACAAGGGCACCACATAAAAAAAGAAAATTGTACTTTCAGGCACAAAATTGAAGTGTTTTGCTTATCTTCCTTTACGTTAAGGGATTAGTTTGTATATTTAGGGAGATGTGCGAGACAGGTGTATATTCAGGGTAATCTAATATTTTCCATTAAAATATGATAGGATAGAAGTATATCCAAAATGGAGGAATGGCAAATGAATTCAAACACAAAACAGTTTATTTATGATATCCAGCAAAGAAAGAACAATTATATAGAAAATGTATTAATAGCAATACAACATCCTAAAAAAGAGCAATCTGAACAAATCATTCAAAATATAGTAGAGAAGATGGATATGATGATTAGTTTAGTTACTACTTACATGGCTATTGAATCCGAATCTATAAAAGAATTAAAAGAGCTTCAGGAAGAACTTATTCATGCTCAAGCATATATTCAAAAACGGAAATTTGAAGAAACACAGAAATAAAACCCTGTGTTTTTACTTGGTGGACTATGACATTAATTTTTTATAAATTTGATTATTGCTTTGGCATAATCCATACAATTTGTTGAATGCGTACAATATATGGCGCCGTATCTTCAATGAGCAAATGATCTGGTTTCACATCTTTTAACTGTCCCCTTACATTACCTCTTACAGTTTCAATAACCACATATTTACCAATTACTGATTGTAATGTCTGGTATACGTAGGGATTAGATGTACTTACCGTATATTGTTCACTCAAGTCATTTCCTTCCGAATAACTCATTCTATAAGTCTCCTTTCTAATTTGTATTCTTTCTCCTAATATAGGATATAAATCTTATAAATATGCTAGAAGGATAATTCATTATAGGAACGGAAATAACATTTTAATAAGGTACTGTTTCTATTTCTGACTTCCTAAAAATTATTTAAATGAAGTTACTTTTACTAGTTAATAGGTGATGATATATGAATATTTTGATTGTACATCTAGGTTGTTCCTTTTAGATATGTATGAATTTAAATACGCCCTTTATTAGAATAGTGCTCATACTTTTTTTGAGATTCTTTCGTAATACGTGCATTAAGTAAAATTGCTAACAATAAAAACACTCCATATTTTCCTCCTGTAGCTCCTATGATTATCACACTACTACAAACAAGTATAATTAATAGGATAAACGAAACTGAATAAATACGATCATAATACTTTGACATTTTTTCGCATTTAATGCGTTCTTTCCTTGCATCCATCTAAATTCCTCCTTTAAATTATCCATATCACTTTCAAATAAGTCTTGCCCTTATAAAGGAAACAATATATCGTTATATGAATTAGTTTCTTTTTTTTTCAACTAACTTATATAACGTAAAAAGAAATCCTATCAATATTAAGCTTTCCACCATGATAATCCCGACCCTCTCCTTCCTTTTAAGCCCAACACATTAAATAAAATTTGCAGCAAACAAAAAGGACCCTCCTTCCTCTTAAAGGCAGATCCTTTCCTCTTGCATGCAACTATTTTTAGCTATTCTTGATTAATTAGAATCACAGCTGGTCCATCTACACGAATTCCACCAACTTCGATTTTTTCATAAGGCTCAACTTTAATAGAAATGATCCCTTCCCGCTTCTTTAATTCATTACTCAATTCTTTTGTTAACATTTTTTTCATGTGTGCACTCCTTCTTACTGCTTAATTTACTATTGTTATGTAAATGAAATTAAAAATGGTTTCCTGGTCTGGAAACCATTTTTGTAGTTGACCATATGGTGTTACCAGTTCGTTTATCAATTTTACGTAAAGAAGATAAATAATTACTATTCACTGTCTCAGTAGATGTAAGGAACTCTTAAAGATAGCAGTGAGATTGATTGTTTTTTCTTCTAGAAATAATGACTTAGATAGTATATTACCTAAAACAATGAAAGCCCTACCTCTCTTTCATCCTTACGGCTCCTTGTCCGTGCCAGTGTGAATCAGGATTGCAAAAATCAAGTGACTATTTAATCGAGTTATTTGATGAAACTTCGAACGTTCGTAAAAAAATTTTATAATAAAAATGGATTAGATTGAAGTAATAACAAAAGAGGTTCCTACTCTAAAAGTGAGTTGAAGAAATTGAATGTCTTTGAAATGATTTGCTTTTAATACTCATCATATTCCCGAAAGATTTAGAATGTTTTCAGAGGATATAATACATTATTTATAATGAACCTTAACAGAAACTTTTTATTTGATTTTCAGTGATTCCTTTAATTAATTCTAGTTCACTGACCAAAAATCTATATGCATCATCCAGCAATTTTTTTTCGCTTGTATTGAGTGCTTTTTCTTTCTTCATACGCATTAAATCCCGTACAACTTCAGCACCTTCTTGTATTTCACCCGTTTTTATTTTGTCCGTGTTCACTTTATGCCTTTGTTTCCACGGCAGTAATTTACAGGATTCTTCATGGTGAAAAATGTGTATAATGTGCTTTAATGCAAGTATATCAGTAACTGGGCGTATATTCGAATTCACTATTTTACCCGTAGGAATCATGACTTGCATCTTACTGATCGACATTTTTATGACAAAATACTGTTGTTTTTTTCCTGAGAATTCTTTTTCTTCTATGGCTTCAATTATACCTGCTCCGTGCATTGGATAAACAATGTTATCGCCAATTTGAAACATATAATCCACCTCCATATATGGTAACCTTCTTAAGGTTACCATATATGTGATTTTTTATCAAATATTTCATAATATCATAAAATTATTTTTGTTGTCAATTACTTTTTCTTTAAATATCAAATCGAATAAAAATAGCACAAAAAACATAGGGAGTGTGTCAGATTTCCCATAAAGGGAAAGGGAATTTCCCCTCGCATATTCTGAAACCTCTACTCATTAACGTAGATCATTTTCCCCCTTGAAAACGACCAAATCGATCCCTTATTTTTTTCAATCTTGTGTGGTACTCCAAAATCTCAATTCTTGCTTTTTCAGCTAAAGGTGCAATTGGTCGTAAGGCTTTTAACCGCCAATATTCAATCACTACATCAAGTACTTGATCAAAATATTGTAGTGGTCCATAGTTCGCTTCTTTTGCAATCACAGCCATTCTATTTTCAAAATCAGGCATGACGGCACCTGGCATTTTAAAATTCTTAATCACATTGGCAATATGATAGCAATAATTTGGTTCCAATTCTAAATGTATTCGAATAACGTCTCGATAAAACGCATAATGAAGAGTTTCATCTTTTGCAAGACGGCGTAATAATGTAGCAAGATCTGGATCATGCTTACTTGCAACCTTAGCAACATTATTGTAAAACACCATCGTTGCAAGTTCTTGTAGCGTCGTATACGTCATGGCTTCGATTGGTGTATGAAAATCAGGCTCAAATCCACCCTCAACGACTGACTTTCTTAATTCATGTATACGTTTAGGGTTCACACTTCGAGTGAGTAGTAAATATGTCTCCAATAAATTCGAATGTTGATCCTCTTCTGAGGTCCAAGTATGAATAAAGTCTGTAATAACAGAAAGGGACCCTTTAAAAGTCACAGATAAATACGTTGTAAACCATGGTAAATTCACTTCTGTTAATAAAGCTGTTTCAATGGCTGTAATTACACCAGAAGGAAGAGTAACTTGACTTTCATCCCAAGGAACTCTTTTAAAGTCCATTCCCTTATCCCATGGTAAAAACTCATGATAACCCCAGTCTATCTTCTGCGCTCTTATTTTATGTTGTTCATACAGTTCTTTTAAACGTGGTTCTAATCGGAAATCTAAATCATTTGTTAGCATAAAAGTCCCCCCATTTCTTATCACAGATAGTCATTCTATTTTTACTCTTAAAATTTTCTACAAATAAATATTACGTTCCTTTTTTAAGTCAAACATAATAAATTTGTAACAAAACTTTTTAAGAGCGCTATATTTTTATAGGATCTTTTTATTAAAAGGGGGACCGTTACATCTATTTTCTTTTTTATAAAATAGATACTGAGGCATACAATATGTTAGTTAGCCTAGATAAAGAAACTAACCTCAGTAAATACAGAATAACATTCATGGATGAAGATACTCGTCATGTTATAAATCTTCTTGAGTGTAAAAAGGTGCATGCTTATAAAGAATCGTTTTATAATAAAGATAGATAGTGTTTTATACACACTAACAACTTATTTAGATGTAAATCCAATATATTAGATTAAGCACTTGAAAACCAAATACAGTGGATGAGATAGCCTTAAACGACAAATCCCAACTAGAACAATGTACATTGTCTATGTATGGTGAGTTAGACCAAATTTTGTTATACAACAAAAAAGGGAAGAGGCGATAAACATGCAGTCAACGGAAGCGCATATGAAGGAAAAACAACGTAGAGAAAAAATAGAAATTATATTTAGTCACAGGGTAAAAGGAGAGAGTTATTTTCACGGCTCTTCCTATCAATGGAAAAACATTGTATATCAAAATTATAATAGAATACAACAAAAAGAGTTGGAAATTGAACAACTCATTTCAAAAATGGAAAACGAAGGGGTTCGTTTTACGCAGCACCGTTCACTCATACACTATCCCGTCATTGATTTTGTAAAATATATAGCTAAGATTTATAAGGAACCCCTCGAAATACAATAATCATATTTTAAGGAAACCTTTATAAAAGGTTTATTTTCGAGGCTTTTTTAACTAAAACCTTAAAAAATCATTACAACATTCTTTTTATTTTCAATACTCTTCGGTTTTGTTATAATATCAACCATAACGTATTATATTCGTTTGTATATTTTCATATTTTGGGGATTTTATTACACAAAAAGACAACTCTTAATTGGAGTTGTCTTTTATTTTTTTTGATATACACAATACTATTCTGATACAAAAACATCAAGATTCTTACAACCAAAGAAAAAGTAGGATTTCTAATAAGAGAGATCCTACTTTATTTCCTCATATTCCGTCATTATTTTATGAAACATGTTTTTCTTTAACTCTAACATTTGCATAAACATAGTAGCTGTTATTTCGCCACTTTTCCATTTAAAATAAGTCTCTTCTATCATATGCATTTGTTGTTTGCTTAGGGTTGAAAGGTTCACCTGAGGACGTCCTAAATTAGCTTCAGCAATCCCTTCTGCTCGTCGCTAATGGATTTTTTTACGCTCTTGATCTGCAACATAGGAAAGCAAAGATAAAAATTGATCTTCAATCAACCGACCCATGTCACACATTTCACGAAACTTACGGCTATCGAATAAAGTTTCATTTTCTAACAGGGGTATGTATAGCAATGGAACAGGATAAAGCAATAAGCATTAGTGGACATAAAATAGCTATTTTATGTCCACTAATATACGAAATAACCCTTAAAATGAATGTTCGCTAGTGTTTGTTGCGTGATTTTGTTCCATTGCTACACACACCATATACGTCAATGATTATCATAAAGAAATAGTGAGCTTAATGCCTTTTCTTCACCTTGACATTTATTACAAAAAATGTTATTATTAAAATGAATTATTTTTGTTCGGTGTAAAGGATTTGTAACTTTTCACCTTTATGATCACTGAGAGCAAGGATAGTATTACATTGTGTGTGTTTACACACTAGGAGGCAATACAAATGGAAAAAGGTAATGTAAAATGGTTTAATGGCGAAAAAGGCTTCGGATTCATCGAACGTGAAGGTGGAGACGATGTATTCGTTCATTTCTCAGCGATTCAAGGCGAAGGTTACAAAACTTTAGAAGAAGGTCAAGCAGTGACTTTTGATTTGGAGCAAGGTCAACGTGGACTTCAAGCTTCAAACGTACGTAAAGCTTCTTAATTTTACAAAGCAGGGAAGGCAGGCTGTTTTATGAGAGTCTGCTTTTCTTTTTTCCGTGAAACAAAGCCCCCCCACTCGTAAAGGACATGAAAACAGTAAATCAAATGGTAAACCAAGCCTAGCATATACTTACGGATTATCCTAATTTAATTTTTGAGCCCCTCAACTTTATAAGCCTTTTTTTTAGCATAAAAGTACCCCTAAATGAAAATTCTCTTTCTCTACAGTTAGTTATTTTGAGAAGTCAGCTCATTTTTTGTTTTGGGGGTTTTTACATTCCTTAAGTTGATGTACATGGGCTAACACCAATAAAACGCAAATTTCGTACGCTAAGTAGGAATTAGTTCTTTAATGTTAATTTATTTGTGGTAGTCGAAAGAATATTATAAGGGATACTGAAAATTTACATGCAATGGTTGAAACCGTTGTAAAGCATCTTGATACTTTCTCATGTTCAAATTGACACTACTAGATAAAAAAATCCTGCATGTTTGAAACATGCAGGATTTTTTCTATTCTTCATTTTTCATAAAGTAAGAAACAAAACGGAGAATTTCAAGGTATAACCATACTAATGTCATCATGAGCCCTATTGCGCTATACCACTCCATATGTTTTGCCGCCCCACTACGTGCACCATTTTCAATCGAATCAAAATCCAGTAATAGATTTAATGCAGCAACGACAATCACAACGGTACTAATAATGATACTGATTGTCCCACCTTGGTGAATGTAAGGAACAGTCAAAACAAAGGTGTTTAGTAAGAAGACAATCAAATACATAATTAAAATGCCAAGTGTTGCAGCTGTTAAAACAGTACGGAACTTTTCAGTTACTTTTATCATACGAGTAGCATATAATACTAACATTGCAAATAAAATCGAAATGGTTAATAATACAGCAGTTAAAAGAATAGAATTTCCAAAACGCATTGTATAATATGCAGAAATACTTCCTAATACAATCCCTTTTACCACAGCATAAATCGGTGCACAAATTGGTGATATACGAGGGATAAATATAGCTAAAAATGCAACTACTATATTAACTATTGCTACTCCAATTAATACTGATGTTTTCATTGAACCTTGCATCATTTGTAAGTATGAATAGACAGATGCTGCAAGAAGTAAGATAAGCATAATAAATGTTTTTCCTATTGTTCCACCTATAGTCATCGTGGAAGCGTTTGTCTTCTCTTCATGAAATTTGTCTTTTTTTAACATTGGATTAGATGTTCTCATGTTTTCCTCCTAAAATATTTTTTGCTTGTAATGTGAATTTTTTATATCTCTAATTTCTTATTGATAATGCGACCTGTAATCTCTACGAGTACAATTATTAACAAGCAAGTAAAACATAGACCAAAAATAGTGAAATCTTCAATAGGGTAAAATGATGTATCAAAAAAATTATTCTTATCCATGAACCCAGAACTATTAATAGTAACTGCATATTTCTCTAATTTACTTAACACATTCACTATCATTGTTTGTATTGTTGAAAAAATAGCAACGAAAATGATGAATAAAATTATTTTACTCATCCATGACTTCACTGGAAACAGCCGTATAATTGCCATGATAAAATAACAAGAAATAAGGATACTCATGAAATCGATTCCCCATAAAAGAAAAGCAAATATGTGTTGGAAGATTCCGTAACTATACAACTTGTGATATTCTTGTCGGAATTCTCCGGTTATTTCCCCACCATAAAGACTGGGATCATAACCAATTACTTTTCCATCATCAAGACTTTGTGAAAAATAATATGAAAAAATTAAGCCTATACCTAATAAAATAATAAACATTACTGTGAAAAATAATAAATTCGCATATATATATTTCTGGGTTGGGATGGCTGTATAACGAATCATAGAATTTTTTAATATTTTATTGAAAGAAGGCAGCGCTATTAAAAGAAGTAAAAATGCAGCTATACCAATTATCATCAGGAATATGAGTAAGACTAAATCCTTTATAAACGGAGGTAGTACCCTTGAGAGTCCTATCGTACTAAATAAAAGAAGTAAAGAAATAATAATAAAACCAGAATAAAAGACAGCTATTTTTTTTCTATTGCACTTATATAAATAGAGAAAAAGTGGATTCATTTCTCAAAAACCTCCCTAAACAACTCATGTACTGCTTTCCCTTGATGAAAACGAATTTCCTCCACGTTTTCATGTAATACAATATTTCCGTCTTTTAAAAAGATTACCTCATCAAATATACTTTCGATTTCTTCTATTAAATGAGTTGAAATGAGAATGGTACAATCTTCTCGGTAAAATTTAAGAATTAA
This sequence comes from Bacillus cereus group sp. MYBK216-1, assembly GCF_051916495.1. Classification (NCBI taxonomy): domain Bacteria; kingdom Bacillati; phylum Bacillota; class Bacilli; order Caryophanales; family Bacillaceae; genus Bacillus; species Bacillus cereus group sp. MYBK216-1. Next base: position 108,155 of record NZ_JBQAGT010000009.1, on the reverse strand, counting down.
ATCTAGTACATGTTTTCTAGAAACAAGATCAATTCCACCCAATGGCTCATCTAATATATATAACTTTGCTTTCCTGGAGAAAGTTAAGATAAGTTGTAATTTTTCCACTTCACCTTTTGATAAAGCAACTATATGCTCTTCTAATGGCATTTTAAATTCAGTTATTAATTCCATTGCTTGGTTTAAATCAAAATCAGGATAAAAATTTCGATAGAAAGCTACAGCAGCTTTTATCGTCATCCACTCGTCAAAAATAGGACTATCAGGCATAAATGAAACAATTTTCTTTGTTTCTATTCCTACCTTCTGACCTTCAATTGTGATAGTTCCTTTAGATGGATAACGCAAACCAGCAATCATTTTTAATAATGTCGTTTTTCCGCTACCATTATCACCAACAAGACCAATAATTTTCCCTTCAGAAATTGTTGCACTTAAATCTTGAAGCACTGTTTTTAAGTTATATCTTTTCCACAGATTTTCAATTTTTAATAACTCTGTCATTCGTTTTCCTTCCTTTTCTTTTCTAATGAAGAATGGAGGATTGTAAGAATTTCTTCTTTCGTAAAACCTAAATTGTCCATTCCATTTATAAAATTATCAAGCAACTCTGTTGCCATTTCTTTGCGTAATTCAGTAATCTTTTCTCCTTCACTCGTTACAAATCTCCCTGTTCCTCTTCGTGTCACAGCAATACCTTCTCGTTCTAGCTCTTGAAATGTGCGTTGAATCGTATTTGGATTCACTTGTAATTCACTGGCTAGTTCACGTACAGCTGGGATTTTATCACCCGGTGCTAAACGACCTGTTACAATTTCCTTTTTTATGTATTCCATTACCTGAATATAAATCGGGATATTAGGAGAAAACTCATTTTCCATTTATTCCCTCCTCAGTATTAGTGTACTAGACGAATAATACACTAATACTGATTTTGTGTAAATGGTAATTTTTTCGAAATATATATAATAAATAAAAGATGATATATTTAGTGAATTAGTGTAACCAACTAAGCACCATAAACGACCGTTTATGGTGCTTTATTTACTTCTATCCAAATAAAGAAAAATATTACGCAAACTCAGGTCCAAAACTCATTACAAAAAATAAAAAAGCCTAACATATTAGTCATATATAATATGTTAGGACTCTTATATTTTAGGTTTCTTTGAATTTAGGTCTTGATAAAGTAAGAAATCCGAGTTTTGTTGGCAGGATCCCATACACTACTCTATGGTATAATTGTATCTATATATAATATTTAAGGATGATAATAATGTATTCATACACAAATAAGAAAAAAACAGTATCCCTTATAATAGCTTCATTTATCTTTTTTAGTTTTGTAGTAGCTGGTATATACAATTTTACAAAAACAAATTTCTTTTATATAAATTTAGGAGGTTTAGTTCTTAATAGCTTCATGTTATTTTTAGCAGCTAGAGCTTTAATGAAACAAATTAAAGTTTAAGTATACACAACGATACAATAATTTTAAGCTTACTTAAGGTATCGCCACATCACGATCTAATTAATAAAATTGAAATGGAAGATTCAGCATGAATAATCTAAAAGAATTCTTAAACAAAAATCTTTTTATCAAATATTCTCTATATATAATATTAGGAGCTGGATTAATAAGAACAGGTTATGAATTTGGCTATTTCATTACAAACTTCATGCTATAAAACTATAAGTGGTGTTAATGAAAATAACACCACTTACCAATATATTTTCCATCATAGAACTTGAAACATAACAACTATTAAATTCATAATTGCATGTACAACAAATGATACCAGTAACCTATTAGTACGCACATATACTACAGCAAGTACAAGTCCAATTAAAAAATATCCAAATATAAATGGAAAATCAAAATGCATAATAGAAAAGAACAATGAGCTTATTAATATTCTCCAAGTTTGTTTAAACTTTTGAGTTAAAATATTTATAGCCGCATAACGAAAAACAAACTCTTCTACTATGCAAGAAGAACAATTGAAACAAGTGCCACAGGAGATATTGCTGCTGCAGCGACTGTACTAGACGTATTTGCTGATTGCGTAGTTAGCTGAAATACACTCTTATCTAATACACTACCAACCATCTGCGCAAGAAATACGAATATGATCCCAACTAAAATCCATATGAATGAATTTCTTGATAATTTAATCGATAACTTTGGATCATTTATTAATTCTTTACTATATATAGGAAAAATGATTATTAGCATAAGTGAAAACCCAATTAGTTCCCAATGCACAAGAAGTTGTTGAATTGCTTGCTGTTGGTTTCCCTGAATATCATACCAACCTGTCTTCGCTAGCAATTGTACACCTATTATCCCCACAAATTGTGTCATAACAAAATATATCAAAATGATGAAACCCGATTTATATCTAGTACCACTACTCATATTCTTATTTCCATCCTCTACTTTCTTTATGATATTTACATACGCTACACGAACAACATTTTTAATATCTATTTCTCAATATTTAGTACCTAGAATTACATCACCTTCATTGATACTATATTAGTAGACATTGTTTTCCTCTTATGTACTTTTGTAAAAGGGCCTGTTCTCCATTTCAGGTCCTCTTATTTTTTTTACTAGTATAAGCAATATTCTTTTTAATAATCACCTTTCATATGCCTCAGCATCACAATAACACTCTTCTTCCACCTCATTACACTGATCACAAATCTTTTGAATCTCAAAACCCTTAAAATCAAAAATTGGTTCTACTTGATATTTTTGTCCATACTATAATCACCCATGTAATTTCTCATTGCAGTTAGCTTTTGCTAGCTGCTCTTTTATATTGAGTTGAAAATAAATTTTAGGTCTTATTTCTTTTCTGCATCATATAATTTTAACCGAAACATCCAGCTCAAAGTGTTACCTCCTATCTTAAAGAGCACTTATGCATGTGAACTGCACCCCAATTGTTAGACACAGTCTAACAATTGGAGGTGCAGTTTTTCTATGGCTAAATTTACAGCGGATGAAAAAATACAAATCGTTCTACGTTATTTGAACGGAAATGAAAGTTATCGAGAAATGGGTAGATCGCTCGGTATAAGTGACACAATCATTTTGAATTGGGTAAACCAATATAAACAGAATGGTCTGGAAGCTTTTCTAAAACGATGTACAAATTACACACAACAATTTAAACTAGACGTACTAAACTTTATGATTGAAAACGGTATGTCCTTATTTGAGACGGCAGCTATCTTTAATATTCCTGCCCCTTCAACGATTTCTGTTTGGAAAAAACAGCTCGAAACACAAGGAATTGATGCCCTTCAATCTAAGAAAAAGGGGCGTCCATCCATGAAAAAAGATTCAAATAAACAATTAAAACAACCTTTAGCTGAAGGGTCAGTTGAAGCACTTGAAGCACGTATTAAACAGCTTGAGATGGAAAATGAGTACTTAAAAAAGTTAAATGCCTTAGTTCAAAACAAGGAAAAATCACAAAACAAGACAAAGCGCAAGTAGTCTATGAATTAAGGCATAAATATTCGGTGAAGGCACTCATGGAGCTAGCTACTATTCCTCGAAGCACGTATTATGATTTAGTAAAGAAAATGAAGGTCGTTATGGTTACCGTCGCATTCGTGATGAATTAACGAATCGTGGTCAGAAAGTGAACCACAAGAAGGTTCAGCGCATTATGAAAGAGCTTGGGTTAAAGTGTGTTGTGCGTATGAAGAAATATAAATCCTATAAAGGAAAAGTCGGTAGAATTGCACCTAATATTTTAGAGCGTAATTTTCATACAGATGCACCGAATCAAAAGTGGGTAACAGACATCACAGAGTTTAAATTGTTTGGAGAAAAACTGTATGTATCACCTGTATTAGATTTGTATAATGGTGAAATTATTACCTATACAATTGGTTCTAGACCGACGTATTCGCTTGTTTCAGACATGTTAGAGAAAGCATTGGAACGTTTACCTGAAACCCACCAGCTACTGATGCATTCGGATCAAGGATGGCATTATCAAATGAGACAGTACGTCCGTACACTTGAATCAAGAGCTATCGTCCAGAGTATGTCTCGAAAAGGCAACTGTTACGACAACGCAGTAATAGAGAATTTCTTTGGGATTATGAAGTCTGAGTTCCTCTACATAAAAGAATTTGAAAATGTAGAGCACTTTAAAATAGAATTAGAAAAATATATAGATTATTATAATACGAAACGGATTAAGGCAAAATTAAAAATGAGCCCGGTACAATACCGGACTCACTTTTATCAAGCTGCCTAATGAAATAACCGTGTCTAACTTTTAGGGGTCACTTCAAATCTCTCAACACTTTTTATCGCTTCAAAAAAGGGATAAATTTGATACACCTGATACAAAAGAAACAATTGAATAGATATTAAAAGGATTATCTTAGAACACATATAAACATGTGCTCTTTTTTTCTTGTTATGAAATACAGATTGTTGTATAAAACCACACCTATCTATGAAACATACATACAATATGATGTGAACCTTTTTTCTAAAAAAGACTTGGTTATAAAGCGCCTTCCTCCCAATGCGCTCTTTATATTTGTAAATAAACATTTTGCTCAAATATACTCACGACATGCATATTTACTAGGATAATCATTATACTAGAGCAAGAATTATTTTATCCATGTTTATAAGGAGGGGTTTTTATTAAGACAACTTTAATTTCCCATTTTTACAATGAAGAGTATCTACTCCCATGGTGGCTAATGCACCACACAAAACTATTTGATCACGGTATTCTTATTAATCGAGGATCTACTGATCGTTCAGTAGAAATATGTAAATTATTTGCGCCTCATTGGGAAATCCGAGATTCAAAAGTATTAGAGTTTGATGCTATATTAGTTGATAAAGAGATAATGGAAATAGAAAAAGAAATTAAGGGGTGGAAAATGGTTTTAAATACCACTGAATTTCTTTGCTGTTTTGATAAGGAAGCCTTTTTCTCATCTCTTGTCACTTTAAGGAAAAACATGTATGCTATTAGGACTATTCTGATGGTAGATGACCCTACACATGGTTATTCCAATCCGAGATACGGAATTCCCCTTGTCAAACAGCGTTATCATGGGAGAATACTCCATCCTACTCCACCTGCCCCTTACTACGGAGGTAGACTAATCCACAATTATTCGCATGGTAACTATATAGCTGGAAGGCATTGGTCAAATCATTCATTTATCGTTTACATGTACCCTGCTTTCGTTTTAAAATTCTTTTACAGTCCATGGAACACAGCTATGAAAAATCGAAAATTACAAATCGGTCCAACCCTTTCTAAACATAGCATACAGAAGGGCTTAGGTACGCATCACCTAGTTACTCTAGCTGAATTAGAAACAAAATATAAATTCTTTGCAAGTACAACTGTTGACCTTCGATTAATCCCAGAATATCAAGTTTTATTTCCAGATTTATGTTTCCCTAACCATTAATACATCTAGAAAGAACATTTTGGAACTTCCTATGCAACCCTTGCTTTCGAGCGAGAACCAACTCTTATTAAAATAGCGTTTTTGTTCAAATTAACGACCATAAAATTGGACACATTTACCAGTATTTTTACCAAAAAATTCATGATATGGTTAATTAGTCGAGTACGTCATTACTTGGCACTTACCCTTAGAAGCCCCGCGGACAATCGGGGTTTCTTTTATCAATATATATTTGTCAAAATAGTTAGTTGAGTGTTAAAACATCATAGATTCTCCTTTGGGAGTTTTCATGTAATTAAACAAGAGTTTACAAGTTCTCGAATCTTAGCCCCTTGGAGCGCCCTTCAAGGGGCTGAACTAATTAAAATAACGATTTTATTTTAATTTTTTAAAATTTCGATTTGTAATAGAATAAGCCCATATCAATCTTTTTACTTTCACTTTAAAGATGATACTTCGCTTTTGGTCCTAGTTTCCTAGGACCTCTTTTTAACTAAACAAAGATTTTGTTTGAACCCATTCACCAATTTCATACTTTTACATACTTTAATACTACCTTTCTGTATAATGTGAGTTCGTCACTTTCGTTATAATGAGGTATAAGGAGCGCTCTCAATTAGCGCTCTTTTTATTTGTTGTTAAATAAGGATTTTGTTTAAAACTAAATTTACTCTTATTTAATAAATGTAATTTTCTAGTGAAAAACTTAGCAAAGTTAAAATCTCATTCATTTGTTAATCAAGTTACAATATAAGTAAATTCGACCATAGACGAATACCCTATGACTATGCTAGGAGAAATCCTAGCTGTTTCTTTCGGAAAAGACCTTCTACGCCTGAATAAAACTCAATATTTCATCAATAATATAGATGACACGGTAATCTTTTTCTCCAATTTCCTTGCTCGAGCAGTTAGCTTTTTCTAGCTGCTCTTTATATGGACTTTATTTAGTAATTCAACTTTTCATTTTCTCGAATAAATTCCAATATTACGGTAACACTAAGTACAACCTACTTTTTCTCCAAAGTAGTTCCTTTTGGCAGTGCTTGTGAGAGTAGTTAGCTTTTTCTAGCTGCTCTTTTATATTGAACTAATAATGAAATTTTGTTCTTTTTTCTTGATAAAACATATAAATTTAACCTCAGTATTTAGCTCAAAAAGTTACCTCCTATCGTATGAGCGCCATATAAAGGTGCTCTTTTTTATATTCACTACACAAGAAAAGAATATTATGCATACCTTATAGTGAGTGAACTCACATTACTTGTTTTCTCCTGAAAGTTTTGGTCAAAGAGCATCTACAAACGATGCTCTTTTTCATTTTCTATAAAATAAAATTTTTTATGAAAGATACACACTTAACCGAAAATAACTTCATAAAATATTCTGTGTTCCTTTCTTTATAAAAAGTCGTTACAAAATGATTCTCGTCACGAGAGCACTTTATTAAGTGCTCTTTTTTGTATTCCAAATTAATACAAAATGAAATATTATTTAGTTTTCTTTTTGTATTATATTTTCGATTCTGTTCATACTATAGTTGTAGCTTGTAGTTACAACTCATAATATGTATGCTTAGTAAAACTCCTCAGCGCATTACGATGGAGCGGTTAGCTAGATTAGCTAGCTGCTTTGTCATTTGTTAAGCACAAAATAGCGTTTTTGCTAAAAACCTTTCACGTTTAAATTGGACAAGCATATGTTATTGTATGGAGGCAATCCACTTATAGAAATCTACCTTTCTTGTTAAAGAGCATGCTTATATGCGTGCTCTTTTTATTATGTTTCCTTTTGTACAACAGGCAGTTAGTTTTATCCATAACAGTACAACTCTGCACTATTCACTATAAATTTTCATATATTGTATTACGCTTGTCCAAAACGTGAGATTCTTACTCACGCAATCTAAATGAAAGAAAGGAGTGAAAATATGCGTTCATCTAGTCTTAAACTCACAAACTTTAATTGTGGAGCACAAGCCCCTAGTACACTACCAGCTCTCGGTTTTGCTTTTAATGCTACTTCACCTCAATTCGCAACACTATTCACGCCACTACTACTACCTAGTACGGGCCCAAATCCTAATATTACTGTCCCTGTAATCAATGATACAATTAGTACTGGAACTGGTATTAGAATTCAAGTAGCTGGTATTTATCAAATCAGTTATACATTAACAATCAGCCTCGATAACGTTCCTGTAGCCCCAGAAGCAGCGCGCTTTTTCTTGACGCTAAACACATCAACTAATATTATTGCAGGATCTGGAACCGCAGTCCGTTCTAATATTTTCGGAACTGGTGAAGTCGATGTATCCAGTGGTGTCATTCTAATTAACTTAAACCCTGGTGATTTAATTCAAATTGTACCCGTTGAAGTAATTGGTACCGTAGATATTCGTTCTGCAGCGTTAACAGTTGCACAGATTCGTTAATAAAAACAATATGCTTGGCTAATTAACATTTAATGTTCTTTCTACACACCAAAATATATGTTATAGATTTGACTCACATTTATATCAAACAAGCATATTTTATTGTATGGTGACTATCTAGTCATACAAATCTAAAGCGTTCATAAGAGCACACTTATATGTGTGCTTTATTTTTTATGAAAATCAAGCTTTAAACACACACCACTCTAAAACAGCATGCATATAATGTCATGTTTCCTCTTTCAACTTATATTTTGGGACAGAGCGCTTTAAAATAAAGATTTTGTTTCAACCCATTCACCAATTTCATACTTTTACATACTTTAATAATACCTTTCTGTATAATGTGAGTTTGTCACTTTCGTTATAATGACGTATAAAGGGTGCTCTTGATTAGCGCTCTTTTTTATTTGTTGTTAAATAAGGATTTTGTTTCAAATGTATTCACTCTTTATTTTCAACTTCCATATACTTATACCGACTATAAAAAATTAAACTATAGTTCTTGGTCTAAGAGCGCCATTAGAGTATATGGTGTTCTTTTCAATTCAAATAACGTTTTTATTTAAATTTCATAAAACCTCCCTTTATCCAAATAGGTTCAAAATTATCTATTTAGCATATATAATACTTGTAAACAATTTAAATTCTATACATAAGTAATGGAGGCTTTAAAATGGGAAGTGTCCCAAATTTATCACCACAACAATCAATCTCAAAAAATAAAATTAATCCTAATAAGAATCAACAAACGAATAAAAAGCTAAGACGTCGCCTTTTATTAGCACTTGCTTTTATGCTACCTATGGTTATTTCCATTCAAATCTGCATTTATAAGCAAGAGCAAATGATTCAAGAAAAACAAATTACACTTAATAAAGAAAAGAAGAAATTGTCTGAGTTAGAACTTATAGGACGTTATTTTGAAAACGATATTAAAACTTTAACAGCAAGCGAGGAAGGTATTTTAAAATTCGCAAGGAAACTATATGGATTCTCCAGACCTAATGAAACTATATTTCAAATAACTGAATAACTTTTCAATACTTAAGCGATTGTCATTAATCATGGAGTGATTTAATGATCATCGCTTTTTATCAAAATTCTATCAAATAACTATTTTGTTCACTTTTTTGATACATTTATGAAACATTCATGTGTTATCTTCAGTAAGTTCTTTTCTTTTCATAAACCGTGTGGATTATACCAACACAAGAAGCTCTAGATCCCTAAATCTAGAGCTTCTTGGTTTAAATAACTATTTTGTTCGATCATGTATAGACAACTATATGTTTAGATGTTAAAATATTATTGTAATTCCCACATGGTTTCACATACGACTTTTTTCTTCGATTATGGGGTTCTTACGTAATGTAAGGACCATTTTTTATTTAAATAAGTACTTTTTAAAAATTTATATGTACATATTTTTCAGTATATAATTAAATTATCAATATATCAGGGACAATAATGATTTTGTTATATATTTGTTTCGGAATGAGTGCAGTTTTTAGCTTAATAAAGAAATTTGGAAAGCCACAGATAAACCGGTTCCTGGTTTTAGTTGATTCTTTAATTTTGCTTGGAGCTTTATTCCTAGTAGATAACATCTTCATCTCCTTTTAATAACTGTTTTAGTTCCTCGTAACTCTCTTCAAATAAGTCGCATTCATTAGTAGACTTAACTATATTACTCTGAATCCATTTTTCTATTAACCTGTCTTATTCGCTCATATCGTATCCTAGATAATTTACTGTACTCCCTTACGACCTACGAATGGCTTCGTAGCAGCTTCATCCTTCTTTTAACCCTTGAGTAAAAAGTAGTATTCTTAATCCCGTTCTTTCTTGCTAATTCCAAATGCACTGCGTACCCTTTTCCCTTCTTTGCTGTTTCATATAAATTCATACCATCTTTGACCAGTTTGAAGAACGTCGACTGGCTTATTTCATTCCATTCAGCTAGTGTTATCATTCTAGAATTAATGCCACTTTTTCTCTTTACATGTTAAAAAAATATTTAGATGATAGTCCAAATACATATTATTAATATTAAGCTGGTTCACGTCAGGAGAAGGTATTTTAGGTTGTCTTTTTTTTATTTTCCTTCGACATAATATGACAATATACGAATTGACAATTTGTTATTATTATCTAGAAATCTTACATTTATCTACAAATTATTATTGTATTTTTAATTTTTTAAATGTAAAATATTTCAATGTAAATACATACCATTTAGGGAGATGGAGAAAATTATGAAAAAATTATTAGCTTCAGCAACAGCGGTTACATTATTAACAGTGGGGTACAGTTCTGCTGCATTTGCAGAAAAAAATCCAAACGACAAGAATTGCGGTCACTTTAAAAACAAACAAGAAGTTATGGAATTCTGGCACAGCAATGGATACAGCGCAACTAATGATCCTCATGACTTAGATCGTGACAATGACGGCTTACCTTGTGAAGTGAAAAAAGGGGACTACGATCAATTTTTAGCTAGCAAGCAAACTACTAAAAAAGATGAAAACAAACCTCAAGAACAAACTAAGCAAGAACCTGCTAAACAAGAGAACACTAAGCAAGAGAATTCAAAACAAAACAACCAAACAACAAATAATAAACAAGAACAAACTAAGCCTCAAACAACTGCAAAAGAAACAAAGAAAAATACTAATACAGTTGTGAAAAAAGAAACGAAAAAACAAGGTGAAAAATTACCTAATACAGCATCAAATGGTGTTACAATGATGTTAGCAAGCTTAGGATTAGCATTAGCTGGATCTGTATTAATGTTCCGTCGTAAAAAGACAAACGCATAAAATAGTTCCTTAAAACGGCAGGAGAAATCCTGTCGTTTTCAAATGGAGTGATAAAAGTGAATAAAAAACAATGGATAGGCTTATGTTTAACTGTTATTGGACTTACTATCTTTTCCTATTATTTTCTAGAATGGTATAGTGCTAGACAATCAGCAGAGTCATTAACAACTAACGAGGCTAAACAATATGAGACCTCCACACCTTCTAAAGAAAATGAAGCGCAAAACATCAATCAAACTGAAACTGAAACTTCACTACAACCTAAAGAACCTGTACAAATTCCCGCTTCAAATGTAAACCATCAGTTAGGAGATAAAGTAGCATATTTAATTATCCCTAAAATACAAAAGAAATACTCTGTATATTGGGGAGCTGATGATAAAGTACTAAAAAAGGGTGTAGGTATGTTTGTTAGTGACTTAACTACTACACCATCTGGAAATGGTCATACAGTTTTAAGTGGACATAGAGATACTGTTTTTACCGAGCTTGGTCAACTAAAGGAAAATGACCAACTTATCGTGGAATATGAAAATAAAACATATACATATAAAATTAACAAGCATTGGATAACAGATTCAGAAGACCGAACAGTTATTGTAGAAAAAAGTGAGCCAACATTAACACTAACAACTTGTTATCCTTTTGACTATATAGGAGACGCTCCAGATCGGTACATAATTGAAGCATCTCTACTTTCCATTCGGTAAGGATGAGAGTCCAAAAATTAAAGTGGGTTAAGTAGGAAGAAGGCACCTTTGGGTGTCTTTTTTTATGAGTAAGAAGTACTGCCAAGATGCGAGGAATAATAGGTCATAAGACGGAAGTTCAGCCTGAAAATTCTAAACTATCTTTTTTATTTCCTTTCGACATAATATTACAATATCTTTATATATAGTTTGTTATTATTAGCTTGGCAATCTTATATTTTACATAATTGGAGGAACAAACGTGGGAAAAATATTTAAATTTGGATGCCTAGGCATTATAGCTTTATTTGTAATCGGAATAATTGCTATGGTCGCTGGTGGTGGAGACTCAACAGAAAAAACTTCAACAGACACTAAAGCAGTATCAAAAGAAGGTGTATCTTCTGATGTTAAAATCGCTGTAGGATCTATGGAAACAGTAGATTCTGTGGGTAATGAATATACAAAAGAACAAGCACAAGGTGTCTTTAAAATTTTAGAAGTTACACTTACTAATAATCAAAAAGACGCTATTACTGTTGATGCTAATAGTTTTAAATTAGTAGATAACAAAGGTCGTGAATTCACATATTCAACACAAGGTCAAACATCATTTGACTTAACTAATGGTGGGAAAACTGACTTCTTCTTAAAACAATTGAATCCTGGTCTAACACAAACAGGTAAAATTGTATTTGATATACCAAAAGATGCTGAAGGCCTTTTCTTAAAAGCTAGTGGCGGCATGACAGGTAAAGAAATTAAATTAAAAGTAGAATAGAAAAAAGGCACTCTTTCGAGTGCCTTTTTTCTCAACAGCCAACATTATTTAACGTGGTAAAATAATACTTGGATTGACATCTAATACCATATTACGATGGTTAAAATCGTAAGAAGGCACCTTTGGGTATCTTTTCTTTTGTACATTATATCTATTTATATGTTCATTGATTTTTTATGTACGTTTGATATAACTACTGTAGTAGTATTACAGTAATAGCTTGTTTATACAATAAAAGAAAAGATGCGCTAACATCTCTTCTCATAACTGCTACCTTCAGGGACGTGGTTATATCATTTGTTTTTTACGGAACCCATCCTTTTGCTTCCGATGGCGACGAGGAGTGGGGTTTTTTGTTATCTTTTTCTAGAGTTTGTTTCCTAAAAACATACGCAGAAACTTCACGTACAATAGCTTTCACAAATTCTTTCAGAAGCCAAAACAAAAACTCCATAGGTGTATCATCCCCTTTCCTTCCAAATGGAAAGAAGGGACTACCAATTACCCTCACAATATACAGTTAATTCTATTATACTAGTAAAATCTTACTAATATAAAAAAGACCACCATTAGGCAGTCCTTTTTAGTAGTTTTAGAGAATTAAATTATAACATATAAATACGTAAATAATAATATATTATTTCCCAAGATACTATAAATTTTTTATGATTCTTGATTTCTTACTCTTCATTGCATAATAAAATTCCCTATAATAATTAAAAAATAACCTAAAAACTATTAATCCACTAAATTATTGAAAAAACTGGTTATCTCTATAATTTTTTTGGTAAAATATAGATATTGTTTAAGAAGATAAAGTTAATATAGATTAACTAAGTAATGCAAAGAAAATGTTTTATTGCATAAAAAAAGGCTCCATTGCTGGAGCGCTCCAAAATAAACAAACGAATTAAAACAAGAAACAGACAATTTAATTATATAGATAAAATATAATTAAATCTATATATATGTAATGTTGCATATAAAAAACTCTATTTATTGATTCTAATAGACTTACTCGATGATTGTTATATTTTTTTATGGTTTTTAAGCAATACAATACCTTCTTAACACTAAGTGTACAAGTAAAAGAAGACATTTTAATCGATGTCTTCTTTTCTTATATAATAACAACACAATAAATTTCTTTATGAATTAGAGGAAACTCTAAAACAAGAAAAAATATTGTTGTAATCAAAAAATGGGCATCAAACAAAAGGAATAAAAAACAGGTAATTGTTCGTAATCACAATTACCTGTTTTTTATCATTTATATTTACTCTTTATTTTTTAAAATTTCATTAACCTCTCCTACACTTAATTCAGTGGCTTCCGCTATCTTCTCTATAGGTACACCTACTTTAATTAAATTGTGAATCATCTCTATCTTAGTTGCTATTCTAGCTTCTTTTGCTGCTTTTTCTTCTGCCGTCTCTATTTCTGATATTCTATCTTTTATTGCCTTCTCTCCCGCCTCATATAAGCGTAAAAAGTCCTTATCACTACTTAAACGCTCCCAATCCTCCATTGCCTTTTTCAAAACTGGATCTTTTTCCATCGCGATTCCCTCCAGGATTGTTGTTAATTTCTCATCTTCATATGCAGGAAATAATAATAGCCAACGTGCTAATATATCCTCCCGTGGATCCATTCGATCTTCTTGCCATTCTCGAATAACCTTTGGAATCTCAAGAAAATGCAATTGCATATTCTCTGAAATTATGTGCTCCGATTTTTTGTTCATGACTACACCGACATTATGAAAGTCCTCTTCTCCTGGAAACAGAATGAAATCCACTATATTAATACAAATAGTTGGTCTTAATTCTGTATACTTCATCCCCTGAGTCATTTGAGAATAATACATGCCAGCCCAGTAGAACAAAGATCGCTCGATCATGTCTTTTTTGTCACGAACCTGTATCTCTATATTTAATTTTATACCACTATTAAGGGTAGCTCGTAAATCTAAAATAGACAATTTATCATCCTTTTGTTCCCTTGGAAGATGTGGATCATCTAAATGCAAAGAAATAATTTCCTCATCTAAAGAGGATTGTAATACCGCATTAAGAAAACCAATGAGTATATCCTCGCTTCCTTCTACTCCAAACAAGCGCTTGAAAGCAAAATCAACTCATAAATTTACTAGATTTTTTTCATAGATGTATTCATATTCTCTTCTACCTTTCTTTTAGTGAATTTAAATCCTCTGTAGTAATTGAATATAAGAAAAAGATAGAATTACAAACTCTATCTTTTTAAATTTACCTTCAGAAAGTTTACTTTTTTCTGCACGCTTAACCACTTCTAACACTCCATCATGATGCACAATCATTGCAAGATCATCTTTCTTAAAAAGACAATCCACATCTGCAGTTTTTACATGATAGCTGTGTAGAATCGGCTTCCATTTCTAGAAAATCACGGATTGCAGTAAAGCGATAACTTTTCCCTCTAAAGCATCTCTCCATTGAACTACCCCCACTCTCACTTCGTTTAGAAGTGAGGGATTCCTAAGTAAAGAGTTCTATCGAACTCTAATTGATTAGGCTAACCCCGCAGTCCTTGCGGTTAGAAGCCTTATTGCTTCATTCTTTAGATTGATACTTGTGTTAATATCCCTATCATGGTTTGTACGACAAGAAGGACAGTCTCATTCACGTAGGTTTAGATTTTTAACGTCTTTATTTTGATATCCACAACAAGAACATAATTGGCTGGAAGCAAATGTTTTCGATACGACAATGATTTGTTTGCCATACCATTTTGCTTTGTATTCTAACATGGATCGAAATTGCGACCAAGATACCTCACTAATTGCTTTTGCTAACTTATGATTCTTTAACATATTCGATACTTGCAAATCCTCTATACCGATAACATCGTGGTTTTTGATGATTTCAGTTGAAATTTTGTCCAAGTAATCTTTTCTAGCATTGGATATGTATTCATGAATTCTAGCTACCTTTACTCGTTGTTTATTCCAGCAAGAAGATCCTTTCATCCTTCTAGAAAGCACACGCTGTGCTTTCGCCAACTTATCTTCTAATGATCGGAAAAACTTCGGATTTTCATAGTGTGTTCCATCTGACAAAATGGCGAAATCTTTTAGTCCTACATCTATTCCAATGTAAGAATGTGTTTTCGGAAGTTCTTGTACTTCTGTTTCAACTAATAGTGACACAAAATATCTACCAGAAGGGTTCCGTTTAACTGTAGCATTTACAATACGCCCCTCTACTTCGCGACTTTTGGCAAATCGAACAAGGCCTAGTTTCGGCAACTTTATTTTGTTCCCTACAACGGAAATATTTTCATTTGTTTGTTTTGTGGTATAAGATTGTACGTTGTTCTTCTTAGATTTAAAGCGCGGTGCGCTGTTTTGTTTTTTTAAAAAGCGTGTATACGCATCCGCAAGGTTACGAACAGACGACTGCATCGCAATACTATCCACTTCTTTTAGCCAAACAAGCTCTTTCTTCATGGCAGGTAGTTTGGCAGAGCATGTACCATAGGTCAAGCCTTTTCCTGTCTCTTTGTATGCTTGATCCCATAAAGATAGGAAATGATTGAATACAAAGCGAGAACACCCAATCGTTTTGTTGATTAGAATTGCTTGTGCCTGATTTGGATAGATACGAAACTTATAGGCTTTATTCATCATTATTTGATTCACCTCCATTTCGGTATATGACTATTATACACCAAACGTACATTCGATAGGTAGTGGAGTAACACTTTCTGTATGTCGAACAATTAAGATGGCTTCCTGCCATCCCTTGTTCGAAGCCAATTCATCTCCCACCTACTCACTGGGCTGTGCCCCTTCACGCTCCTTGAGGAAGGAGTCTTCTTGGCTAAAATGATAAAAAAGGAAATCTCGTATACATCCATGGAAATAGACATGATATAAATAGATCCCCCCTTTTTTTATTTGTATACTTAAATATAAAGACCTTTTTACAAGTAATTCCTAACTTGAAGACAATACAAAAAGGGCTTCTTCAAGTCGATTAAAAATATGCATAGCAAAATAAGCTATATATACACTAATCGGCTCAAAGAAGCCCTTTCATAAATGAAACAAGACGCAACTTGCTTCTACAACTCAACCACAACACAATAAGGTTTGGAAATAAACGGAATCAATTAAACAATAAATATAATTCTATATTAATGAATTCATACAAAAATTTAAATAATTTTATGTTTCCTTAAGATATCCCGCTCATTTTTTTTAAAATTCATATGCTTTATCACTACCTTGTTTTCTTCATCAAATGATTTAACTCCCTCCACGATAATATTTAATTTAATATTGAAATTCTCTAAAACTCGATGTATTATATTTTTGTGTTTTTCTCAGTTCCCAAGCCGAGAATACATCATCACTTCTGAAAGGACCCGAACTCCAGCGGGTTCTTTTTATTTACTTGAACTCATTTTCGAATTATTATATTATATTTTCGGGTCTTGCTCCATAAATCATTATCAGGAGAATCTGCAGGTTTACAGGTTCTTTTTTTGTAAAATAAAAAAGCAGCTGTTAGGTTACTTAAAGTTTGTCTTATCACCAATTAAAATGATATATATATTCTCCCGTTATACTTTCATCAACTCCTGCAACTCTAGCAAATCTTACTATGTCCGCCCCCTGAATGAAATACATTTTTAGCATAACTGGCACCCGCGACCACATAACACGATAAAGCTCATTCACTCTTTGCCTAGTCGTAACAATTAAATCATTTGCAGGTCCATTAATCCATGCAGTTGTTATAACTGAAGTAAACGGAAGATCTATCCCATTAACAACTATTCTTGCAATACTTTACGTTATATCCACATTGATCCCCTCATTCCAAGAATCAAATATGTTTCCCATATTTACATAAGTATTCTTAGTTATAAGAAATGTTTAAAGTGAATTCTTTATAAAATTAAAAAGGGTGCTATTAAGATATGCACTCCTTCAAAAGACTTTACCAATCTCGATGTTCACCATGATCATGATCACGTCTACGACGACACTCATCACAATCGCAATCGCGTCTACAATGACAGTCGTTAAAATCGTTTCTCCTACGTCTACGACCGCATCCGCAAAATACTAAATCATCCCAAAATCTATTACAATCTCGAGAATGCCCAAAATTATTATCCCATCCCATAGATATGATTCCCTCCTCTAAAAATAGAATTCATCACATTCTATGATGAAACGGTAGACATAGCTTGTTTACTAGTCTATGTTTCAGACTAATAATATTTCAATTTGCAAGTCTATCTCATCCCTTATCTTTCCTTAACAACAAACAAGACGCTACCCAGATCACGGCAGCGCCTACGATAATTGATATTGGTTTAATCATTAACAAGTATATCTGGTCCCTTCTTCAACATGTACGAGAAACCCGAAATAAATACAACACTAAATATAATAATAGAAGACCACATATTAAATTGATATTCTTTACCTGCAACTAAATTATATATGTTATGTACCAAGAAATTAGCACCTATGATAATCCCACCTAAAAATGCACTAATTAATATGCTCATTAAATAAAATTTAAGTTTCTGAAACATTTTTCCTCTACCCCTTTTCTAAAATAAACTTTATTTGAATTTCTTTAGAAAATTATACCATTTAGTTTTCGGTTATTATTAAATTCATAGTAAAATTAAGGTTATTTTAAGGATATGTTTTCTATTCAAATGTCCATTTTGTTCAATAAAAAAGAACACTATAAAGTGCCCTAAGCTTCTGAGTATAAAATATACGACAATGCCTTGCCCGTTCTAATGGCGCAACCTAAAAGGGCTTTATAGCGGAATATATATAGCTCTCGGAAAAGGAATAAGTTGATTGGCATTGACTCGATATTGTATGTTTGGGAACTCCTTATGTGCAATAAAAAAGCTCTATACCTATTTATAGAGCTCTTTAATTGAGTAACGGTTTATCTATATTGACCTGATATTGTATGATGAAAGCCTCCTTATGTGCAAACGAAAGAGAGCACTCCCCCAATAAGTGCTCTCGCTTAAAAAAAATATAGGGGATCATGTTGGAAACCGTTCAGTATCATTATATGATATCTCATTCCCAACTATGCCTAAGTCATGTATTAAAGGGGGATCATGTGTAATTTCTATATAACAAAGAAAAAAGCACCCGAATGGATGCTTAAATTAAACTTATTCATTATCAATATCTCTACTTTCATCATTAACTGATTTCGGGTCTAACATGATTCCTATATCCGGCGGCAAAATTAACTCTATACCAGCTACTGGTTGATTGTCCTCATTAAAATAATATTTCTTTATCTTATTCAATTCTTCATTTTTTTTATTTTCACTCATATTATCCCGCCTTTTATGTATGATATTAAAAACTTTTATTAATATGTACATTGAGAAAGATAATATACTATTTTTCAACTCTCACACAACTTGTAAAATTTTTACATAATAAGAGAACACCCATAATTGATAGGTGTTCTGATATATAAAGTGGTTTCCATCCACACATTCCAATATATGCTCGTCCATCTCGAAAGATGCAAACAAAAAAGCACCTAAATAGGTGCCTTTTCGAAACGTATTAACGCGAGTAGCGAACACAATGAATTCTTCTCGTTGTCATTACCATCTTATGTTCGAGATTCTTAAATATGCCTAATCGTTAAAATCTTTATTATGAATTCACTACCTATCCACCCTTTATTTTTTTACTAGTTTTAACAATAGGAACTTTTTTTGCTGGTATGAAAGGATTTTCTAAAATAAATAATTGGATTGCGATGCTTAGAAGCATAGCAACCGTTCTACTAACACTTTTATTATCAGTGTTTTTAACACTAACTTTGACTGTTGGCTATGCATTAAGTTAAACGTAATTCTTCACGAATAAAAACCAATATTCCGTCAATACTGTAGACAACCCATTTCGAACCATATTCCATTACCTGAGCAGTTAGCTTTTGCTAGCTGCTCTTTATTTGTACAAGGTACTCAATTGACTGGCGCACATATAATATTCTGAGTTCCTTTCTTTATAAAATAGTCGTTATAAAATAAGGCTCGTCACGAGAGCACTTTACTAAGTGCTCTTTTTATATTCCAACTTAATACAAAATGAAATTTTTATTACATTTTTTAATTCAAATATCCTTTTCATCAATGTATAAAGAATATTACTTCTTCTTTAAGTATCTTTATGAACAAAATTTATAACCTTTACTCCACTTGGATCTATATTAAAAGTAATAGTTTCTATGCCATTCGGAGGGTTATGAGCTCCTATATAAGTTTTATATTGAACTGTAACAATAAAATTAAAGTTTTCTTCTGGGAAACGTTCAATTTTTATAATTTTTGTGTCCGTTAAACTATACTGATGATCTGGTCCAAGCTTCCTTCTGATAACTTGACTTGCATATGGTGCTAATAAAGTATTATAAGAATCATAAAACTCTTGTTCATTACTATTAACCGCTTTGATATCTAACGGACTTAAAAATAAAACTACCATTACAATTCCAAAAAACAAACTAATCACTTTACCTTTTAACACATAATCACCCTTATTTAATTTGGATATCCGTTAACCTCCCCAGCATAAGAGATGACTATTCTTCATCCTTATCTAACTTCTTTTATTCAAATAGCGTTTTTGTTTAGTTTCACTCTAAAAGTAAAATTTTCATTTTTTCATTCAACCAAGTTCATAACATATTCTTTTCCTCTGATAAAATAATGATTAGGTGTCCCATGCGCATTTTATCCACTAGAAATAATACCTTTTACATACTTACGTATTAGAAACTTCATTTCTGCTTCTTCTGCAATAGCAATTTTGTTCACTTTTTTGATACATTTATGAAACATTCACATGTTATCTTCAATATGTTCTATTCTTTTTGAAAAACCATGTGAGAATACCAAAACAAGAAGCCCTAGAGCCCTAACTCTAGGGCTTCTTGTTTTCAAATAAGGATTTTGTATTAAATCTGCACCAATTTTAAGAAGCATACATACCTATCTTGTGCACCTTTTTTATATAAATCTTGTTCATTGGACGCCTTTAAAAGCGCTCTTTTTGTTGAAAAACTACACAAAGAGAAAAAATACATACAATGTAAAATGTACCCTATAGAATAGACTTTTTTTGAGTGTCAATTCTATAGGGTACATTTTATTATTTTCTGTCTTTTTTATTTACCTTAAAGTAATCCATTCATAGCTTACCCACTCTTTTGGTTTCTTATCGTACTTAATACGACCAGTCGTACAAAATGAAGCAATCATCCATTGAATGAGGTTCATCTTGGCATATGGATCAATACAATCGTCTATTTTTTTCAATTGATAGCCTGTGCTATTTTTCTGCCAAATTGTATATAAACGAAAATGTGTTGTCGTAACAAGTCTAGCTTTTGTTGTAACTTGCCATTTTGCAATTTTCGTTAAATCCTCTTTGACTTTTCTAACATACTCTTGTTTTATGATTTTATAACTCTTATCTTTATTAATTAATCCATTCTTTGATAGAAAATCGCTTTAAAGTAATAGCATGTTTTCAAAAGGCACTTTTGTTGCATTTTGTATTTTTGTTAATAGTTCGGTGAGAAGCGATTCTATTTCAAATCCATCCAAATTGCATGGCATATTATCAATAAGGTTATATTTGACTCTAATCTCTAAACGATCCTCGATTTCTTCTAACGGTACCGCACTAAATAAACTTTGTTCATATATAAATCCATCTCGAAGATTTTTTTGTATCTCTGTCTTATCTTTGTAAACAATGGTTACTTGTGCTAATTCAATAAAAGGGTTATCTAAAGTTAATTTCGTATTCCAGTTTAGACTCCAAATTTCACATCGACCGTCTGCATGCACAACATTAGCAGCTACAGATGGAGTAATTGTAAATAAACGGTCTACTGGAACATTTGTAAATGTAGTTGTTTTTCCTTCTACTACTTTCAATCCTCTTTCCTCACGTTCATGCTCAAGTGCAATTTCACAAAATACTTGCTCCATTATGTGTTTAATGCCTTCATACGTTCGAACAGCAAATACACTAAATTCTTGTGTCTCATCCGTTCGAACTAATTCATAAATGCTAAATTCTGCTGCATTTACAATTGCAAAAGGAATATCTTGTACAAAATTAGGATTTGTAAATAGAGAATCCGGAATCACTGTCTCTGGATGTTTGAAAAACTCTAAACCAAGCTGATATCCTTTTAGAAATGCATTCTTAGCAGCAGCTGGGAATAATGTTTCAAACCTTTTGAGACTGCTTTTAAATTGCTTCTCTTCGACCTCGTTATTAAATTCTCTATCTTGTAAAATGTTTACACGATCAGCAAGCAGTAAAAAATAGTAGTTAATAAGAGAATTAATTCTCTCCTCAAAAACTTGATTATCTTTACAATATTTATCAAATCTTCTTTTGCTTTCACTAATAATTTCATTCATTCTTTAATACTCTCCTTATCATTTTCTAGTTATTAAATAAAAAAAGACACACCAATGGCAGGTATATGCCCTCGGTGTGTCCGTTTAGCAAGAATTAAATATCTCTCAATTCGTATATTAAGTTTTAAACAATTAAACTTATGTATAAGATTATCTCTATAATATCTAAATGTCAATACTACTTCGCAATTATTAATTAAGCTCACAAAAATAATGCTTCTAATTGATTAACCTTTTTCTTTTTCTGCATATGTCATTTAATCACCTAATTCAGGTAATACTATTAGTATATCTAAGTACAGGATTTTCATACCAAAATTTCGATTTATATTTACAACTAAATATCAAAAGTAAAAAACATTCATTTGATATATTCCTTACCTTAGAGAACTTTAGATACAAAACAATCTTTATAGTACTCATAACATAACTAACAGCAAACGACTAATACATATTAATGTTATGTAAACAATCAAGCGGTATAAACACGTTCATTGATATTAACACATCAACTGACATTGACATGAAATCCTATATTGAGAGATAAATATAAGTTAAACTAACCCAGCCAGTTCATACCTAAGCCAACTTACTAATTACATATTTCGCAAACAAAGATTATAAAATAGCTTTTGGATTCCTATTTTAGTTATTAGACAAAAAGGAACGCTAATGATGAATATACATCCATAACATGTTTTTCTTGTAAGAATTAAAATGACTTTTAGTTTGCGCATGCTTAAAATTGAATGACGCACAAAATCATTTCTATTATAGCTAAATTTCAAAACCATTTCTTTCACTCAGATACTATAAAAACTACAATCTATAATTATAGATTGTAGTTTTTATAGTATCTGTACTTTTTTATCATAAAAAAACTCATACTTATAGTATGCCCAACTAAATAAGTCATATACCTGAACATTACAACTGCTATTTATAACTAAATTTCAAATATGGTACACCATTCTTTTTATAAATCTCCATGATCAAGAAGGTTTCAAAGAAAATCTATCTCTATTTAATTTATTAACACAAGATGTACACAACTCAGATATGTTAATGTTATATAAACAATTATCCGACACTAATACTCCTGATTGAAATTGACATATCAATTGACATTGATATGAAACGAAATAAAAATGTGTAGAAGTTAATTTCATATCAGTATTTTACACATTATATCAATCCGATGGTACTCAGATGTGAATTAACGTAAAACCATTTGGTAGATCTACATTTATTATTATTAGTTAATAGGATGTAACAACTAGCAAACCAGCGCATGCTATATTTTATTACCAATTACTTTTATTAACTTTTTAAGGAGGTTTAAGTCATAACACCCATTAGAATAACTAGCATCTCTAAGTCAAAATGGTAGTTTCTATCTCTGATCAACATGACATTAACAATTAGGATGATCCGTCCTTAGTTTGAATAGTTTTTGTTAATGTTATATTGATCTCATAGCGATTTCTTATTTCATGTCAATGTTATCTTTATGGATATTCGAAGTATACTTATCTAATTTTGGTTAACATATCAATCTCATCATCTTATTTATGATCTTATTATTATATGCAAGCATGTACTAGAGATCGGATATCTACAAAAAACACCACCAGGATTATTCTAGTATTCTAAGTCAAACTTTAGTATCTTAAAAACTTCCTTAAAATTACCCATAAAATCCTTCGTTTACGATTCACATTTCATGTTAAAAGGTAATCTTTTTAGATCAACATGTAAACATAGGGTTAATATACCTATTATAGTTAACAAAACATTAACAATAGGCGCTTGTGTGTTGTTAGAAGAATGTCTTAGTGTCAGTTTCATGTCAATGTCACCTTTTATATCAATGTCAATTCGCAGGCTCAGTTTGTTCTTAAATACCGATAAAGTTCATTTTGTTGATACTGACTATATAAATTTCTATCATGACATGCAATATACAACTTAAATTGTACATTCTATACTAAATTAATATACATAAGTAGATCCGTAGCAAGTAAATGGGGAGTAGGAGCGAACCTCTCAAAGTATTATGATTGTGCTCCTATATCCTTAAATACTGTTTTGTTTATTGAACAATACTAAATCTACATTAATATTATTTTACTTTTTACTAGTTTTTATACGTGATAATTACATTTTGGACGTTACTATGTGTATTTTCCGTTATATACCTGGATTATATCCTTATAACTTATTTACAAAATAGCTTTATTTCCTTATCATTAATATTAAGTAGCCTAATTTGTTAATCTCATAGCAACTATCAGTAGTGCTACTAACATAATATATATATTCCTATTAACAAAACATTACCAATTTGAAATATATAATTGGTACTAAAGTTGCTAATTCAACCAAATTTTATGCTGAACGTTAATGTTTTGTTAACAAGTGTATGTTTACATGTCAATTTCACATTTCATGTAATTCACTGAATTAGTAGGGATTTTCGTAAATATTATCGAAATACTGGCTAACATGTTAATTTCAGATCACATGTTAATTATAATTAGTTATTTATGAGTTGATTTTTGAGGAGGTAGTTACAATGATTGAGCAAAAAAATGAAAAACAAGACCATCAAATTAACGATGATGATATATTAGATGATAATGTTTTCGAAAAAGCATGGCGGATAACAGAATTCTCAAAACTAGTGGGACGTCATCATAATACAGTTTATAATTGGTTCAATATCCTAGAAGAAAAGGGACTTCATGAAACTTTAAGAACTCAAAATACAAATGAAAAACTCTATAATGCTTTAGATCTTGAAATTGCTCTATTTATAAAGCAGAAAAGGGATGAGAAATGGTCTTTAGATGCAATTATTGACCTTTTACCACACCAGTTTGATTTAAGACCAGTGTCACCAGAACATCAAACAAATGAGGTATCCACTGAATTAAACCTTCAAGCTACTGCAGAAATTATTGAAAAAATGGTAACTAAACAGTTAGAAGAAAAAATAAAACATATTGAATCTCATTATGAAGAGAAGGTAGAGAGTATATTAAAGCAGTTACCACAACCAGAAGATGTAGAAACGCTAAAATTACGCCAACGCCAAGATAGGCTTGATAATTTTATTATTGAGCATAGAGCACGCCAGGAATTAAGAAAACAAGCAGAGAGCTTATGGAATAATAAACCTGAGGAAGAGCGTACTAGAAAAGCAGGCTGGTTTAAAAAAGAGGAAGATTTGAGTAAAAAACAACTCTTCATAGAGCAGTACATACAAGATAATATTATTGAGCATATAAAATCTCTTATGAATTCAGTAGAATAATAAAAAAGTCTGGAACTTAGTCCAGACTTTTTTATTATTTTGTAGTACCAAACATCTTATCTGGATCTAGAAAATCTGCTAGATCTTCATCTTCATTTGCTCCAGCATTATTATTTTCCTCGTCACTACCCATATCGATAAAATCTCCAAATGCAAAACCTAAATCCTCATCCTCATCTATACTCTCAATCGTACTAATTTGAGACTTTTTATACTGAATTTGGCTCTGTCTTTCTTTAAACTCATTAAATTCTTCAACTAAACCTTTAGATAATCTTGATGGTAATGCATCAGTTTTATAGAAGGTATATACACTTCCTAAGAAATCATTCTTACTTACCAAATATCCATTAAAGACTGTGCCATTTATAGGTAAATTATTTGAAACTTCTACCTTAGCGTCATCCATAAAGGAATCATTAATATTCTTTTGCTCATCTAGGATAGCAAGCATACCAAAATGATGTACTTTTGATGCTTCAACAGAACCATCATCGTTCTTCTTCATCAAATCAATTGGGGGATGGAAAGAGCTTCCTCTTAATGATTCTTGAAACATTTCTATAATTGCATGGCTATTTTCTATTTGATTCATATTACGTGAAACCTTATTAATTACTAAACAGCCCGTTTTCTCAAGTAAAATACGTTTAAAGTCTTGAGAATCTAGTATTACAGATGTACCAGATCCATTAGCAGCGGTATTTAACTCATGAATAATTTCACTAATACGTTGATTTGCATAATCTCGTGAATTAGCGACACCTTTTTTCTCATTTTCATTCAATTCCTTAAATTCATCGTAAAAATGCTGGTTATCGGCAAATACTACAAATGCTACACCTCTTGATTTATCATTTGCTAATTTCCAAATTTCCTGTGAAAATTTATTTACTTGTCGTAATACATCAGGCCCATCCGCTCGGACGGGAAGAGTTACAACAATCCCCATTTTAATAAAGTCTTTGCGCTCAATAGCATTTTCAAAGGCTATTCTTGCAAACTTTGCTTGATTCGCCTTAATTTCAGCCATTGGATATAGCTGCGCAACCTTTTGTAATTCTTGTCTGATTACGGGCTTGTTGTGAAAAGCCGAAAATTCTTCAATGGCCTTAATGATTGTAGAAGTTCCAGTTCCTCCACCTAAACCTGCAAAAAATAAAACAAGTTCATCCGAAGGTCTTACACGTTCAGTAATAAATTCTTTTAGCTTTTCTTTTGCTTCCTCATTTGAATCAAGGACTTTTACTGCACGCTCAGGGTTCTTACCTAAACCACCTAATTTCAGTGAAACTTGATTACTTTTTGGTACATTTTTTAATTCAGCTAGATCCCCATCATTACTATTTAGTGCTAAGCAATTATATACTGCTGTGCCATCTGTATGTGTATATTCTGCAAATTTATCTACCATTCTAGTACCAGCTTGACCAAAACCAACCATCGTCATTTTAACTGCCACTTCATTCTTTAAGAAGTTTTTTGCCATTATTTTATCTCTCCTTATTTATCTTTTTTCTTTTACCTAACTCAATCAGTACTTGTTGCCCTCTATAAGTTGAGATTAAAAATTTATATGGGTGCATAGTTTTTTCATAGATTAAAGACATTGATGATAGCGTACTCACACTTATTTCAGCTGAACGTCTAGATATATTTGTACGTTCAACCTCTAATGAATAGGATTTTCCCTTTTTTTTCTTTACTCTCCTATCAATAACTACATTTTCCACTATTTCATTAATAGATATGCCCCTCATGTACTTCGTCTCTTGAAATTGTTTATTTACTATGTTTCCTATGTATAGAAATACACTATAGAGTATCTCATCTTGTTCAAGTATATCAGCAAACATGTTTACTACTTCATCTGCAAACTTGATTGTTTGATATTTTTCACTTAAAACTTCGTTCAAGTTGTCCCCCCCTTAAAACACTGGTTAATTATTCCTAGGAACATAGTACATCATTACACGTCGTATATCAAGTCATTATAAATAAAACCTATATACAGGACTTATATATAAGACTTATAAAGACAAAATTAGAATTAATCTATATTTTATAAGGGGTTAAGTGTACGACGTATATATAATGCGTATACATGTTATATCAATTTTAAATTTCATGTAATTTACATTTCGACAAAGATTATTATAAAATCCAGATTAATATTAAAAAAAACAGATTAAAAACCACCTATTTTTTTAACATCAAAAACCAATAAAAACTTATACATCTTACATATAAGTTTTATATATAAGGTGTATAAAAAAATACTTTTATATCAATGTTAAAATGAAAAAATACTTATTCAATTAGCATAAATTTTTATATAAGACCCTTATATAAAACTTGTATATAAAACGTATTTGTACAGCTTATAGAATTCGACTTTCATTAACAGAATTTTCTAATATCGTATATTACTAGGGAGATTTCAAAACGTTCTTATAGCAATTCACACTAAGGTTTTCTTTATTACCTAGCTGTTTTAAAAGTATTTATCACTTATAATACCGCTCATTGTTAATGTTATGTTAATGCACTGTTCTTCACTTAGTACTTGTTAGTTCACATTATTATATATGTTATAAGAAAAATTATCCTCTGTTCCTCATTTGAATTCAATTCCTTGTCAATTTCATTCATTCCTTGAAAGCCAGTAGAAGAGGTTGTTAATTTCATATGAACAGCATCAATACCCTCAATGTTCAACATATTAAAAAGGGAATACAAGGATAAATCAACTTTGACATTCTAAAAGTAGTAGGCTAACAATCACATCACTACTATGAAAAAGAAACATTTGTTCAAACTAGATTATTAAAAGTGAAATCTCATCTTATTAACATCAAAGTGATACTTACATTACAATAAAAATTCTTGTAATGCATGAGGAATGATGATAACAATTATAACCTTACATAAAATTAACAATTGGTTAATTTTATCATTGCAGTTAGGATTAATCCTTCTCAACAAAGCAAAAGGGGAAGTAGTTTTAGTGACTAAAACCTATATGTTAAGTACCAGTAGACATATTTCTAACTTATTTTTGATTTGGTAGAAACAATTAATAATATTTGTCTAAGTGAATTTATAATTCTATACAATAAAAACAACTAAAAGAAAAAGTTGGAATTTTAAATTGAGTCAATGTCAGAATTTGGAAAGAGCGCTTCATCACATATAAAAAGTTGAATTTCGAGTTAAAGATAGAGAAAATTACTCTTTATTATCAATAAGCCTTTTTATAATTCTTGAATAATTTTAATCACTTAAAATGTATTTTTACTATCTAATAAATGTTAGGACATCATAACATTATTTTACAAATGGAATTTCATTATAACTATTGTTAGATGTTTAGTAGTAGCTCGTCCTAACAAAACAAAGGATTTAATAGAGCCTTATAAATCAATAATTTATAAGAGATTTATAAGAGTAGTTATCATCTCAACTTCGATGTACAAAATGAGGTATCTCTAAAGATTAAAATCTCTTATTCATTTTTTCTTGTTTTACAACTACCACATCAATGTAATAGTATATTAAAAATAATAAGTATTTAATTTAAGTTTAATTCAATATAAGAGGTGTATGCATTGTCCGGAAAAGTGTATAAATATAGAAGATCAGGTACCAAAAAATATTTTCACTTAAAAGAAGCTGACATATTTGTCTTTACAGTTTTATATTACAAAAGAGCACTTACAACAAGACAAATCACTCAGTTATATAGTGCATTTGAGGGAAGAGAATATTCTGAAGCTAGCATATTTACAAAGCTTGACCGTTACTCACAATATGGAGCTATGCTAACTAAAAGAATAGATAAAAAGGCTGACAGTATTACGAAACGTGCTTTATTTTCCTTAAAAGAAAAGACAATTGAATTCTTAATGGAAATAGGAAGAATTTCTGAAAAAAGTTCAAAAAGACGTTACTCAAGAGCAACTTCTTTTCACACAATGTGTTCACGTGAGGTCATGATCCGTACTCTTTTAGCGACTACAAAGAAGACACAAACCAATGAAATATTATATGAATTGGATATTCGTTCTTTTTACCAGAAAAAAAATGTGAAAATTGAGGACAACCAATTGGCCTTGATTCCTGATGAACATATTTCATATCAAGATAAAAATATCCATATTGAGATGGATATGTGTAAAGAAACCAATTCTACCTTAGTTGAAAAAGTAGAGAAGTACATAGAATATACAAAAAAAAACAATGAAGATGTAACGGTTGTCTTTGTTATGTACGACAAATCAATGTTCCTTGCAGAAGATGCAGAACCGCCATACGTACGTATGAAAAATCTATTATTTTCTATGCGGAAGTATCATGAACTATTAATGAATATACCAAATCTAAATGTACACATTTGCTCATTGAAAGATGCTGGAGATGTTATTTCAGATATCATTCTAGGAACAGACGATAATCAAAACTTGGAACAAGATATTCTTTTGCCTTTATCTCAACGTACAGTAGGAGATGCTGATTGGCGCTACGCATTTGTTGAAAAAGTTCAAACATTTAAGGAAACAATAGATGGTGGTCTTAGACGAACATATAGGAGAGATAAAGATGCTATGCAAGATTTCTTCTTTATTTTTGGCAATGAAAATGATTACCGAATGATTGCTAGATTAGACGATGTTGTGTTTTCAAGAAGAGAAGGTGATGAGGGGGTGCCACTTGTTGTGATCTATCCAAAGCGAAACAAGGCTAGAGATATACTTTTAATGGACACTTATGACAATGTACTACTTCTATCGCTCCAAAATGAAAGTGTTACTATCGAAGCGGATGAACAAATCATGGCACGTACTGCAAATAACATACACCCGAAAAGACGCAAGCTTGTAGAATTATATTAATCCATTGTTTTTTATATACTTCTATATAATTTTATTGATTTTTATTTTTTGAGGTGTTAGAATAGCGTTTGAACATATAATTAAAACTAAAATCAAATCAGAACATATGAAATTAAGGCAAGCGACACACGCTGTTTTTACAGTGGGTGTCGCTTGCCTTTTTTTATATGGATAAAAGTGGAAAATCAAAATGGATTTACAATATGCAACTACTACTACAGAGGGAGTGCTCTCTGCTAGAGAAGCGTTTAAAAACCCTGAACTAGTCCTCAAACATATGACAGAGGAGGGGGCAACGTTTAGTGTTTCCTTACAAGATATCCAAATCCCAGGAAAACCGAATTACTATTGGTATGATGTAATCATTGAAACGACAACGAATAAAAAAATAGAAGTAAATATTGCGGTACTTTCTCAGGAAGAATATAACCAGCTCTGTGAAAGAGATAGTATTGATTTATATTTAAAACAAACTGAAGACGCAGCGAAATTCTTTTTTGAAAAATCAAAGGAACTATTTCAACCAGAATTCAATAATCGATTCAAGTTTAAACATAAAGCTCAATTATATCTGTAAAAGGTAGGTGAGCCTATATGGAGACATTTAAACAACGATTACCGCTATTTACTACAATCGGATTAATTAGCGGATTTATTCTTTCGTTTGGATTCGGTTTAGTAAACTACATCAAGTTACTTTACTATGCATTTGAACCACCTTCTTATCCTATAGAAATTACATATGTACCGCTTATTTTAATGTTCTTCTCTTTACTATTAGGAGAATTTAGCTTTAGGTTTTACAGCCGTATCCCTGCTTTGCATGTAAAAAATGGAAAGTTAATAATTTTGATTGCTTCTCATATTGCAGTTGATATTCAATTTTTATGGTTTGCAACTGCTCCGATCCATGCAAAGGTTATTCCGTATCTTACAGATAAATCAAAACATGTTAATTTTGGTGAGTATGAGGCCATAGGTCATGTTTTAACAGGAAATTTTCACACACTCACTATGATTTTTGTCTTTTTACCTACAGTATTTATGATTTTATTTACACTTTGGTATAGTGGCCATATTGTTCGTTACCGAGAAGAAATATTAAAGTGGGTCCAAAAATACGAATATAAAAATCACAAGTTACAAAAATGGTTTAATAGCCAAGAAGAACAAATATACCCTGATGTAGAAATTGGACCGCATATTGAGCATAAAGAGATGGTTCGTATTAAGGGGAAAGATAGAACGCTAAATGGAATCATTATTGGTCCAATCGGTTCTGGTAAAACATCAAGTTTAATTATTCCCATGATTAATCAAGATTTACACTGGATGGTACGTTTTATAAATAAGTTTGAAACAGCGTATAAAAAGAATGATTATGATACAGAAGAAGTAAAAGGAACATTTTTAAATGGTGTGACTGTTATTGAACCGAGTAATGATTTATGTCAAAAAGTATTTAAATTGGTACAAGCACATAAGATCCCAGCAAGCTCGGTTTACTACATTGATCCAACCAATCCTGATACCAAAAATATAAACATTCTGCGTGGACCGGTTGATAAAGTAGCAGAAGTTTTCGCTATGGTTATTCAAGGTTTGTCTGAATCTAACAATGCATTCTTTGAACAAGCGCAGCGTAACCATCTTAAACAACATATCTATTTATTAAAG
Organism: Bacillus cereus group sp. MYBK216-1; assembly: GCF_051916495.1. Classification (NCBI taxonomy): domain Bacteria; kingdom Bacillati; phylum Bacillota; class Bacilli; order Caryophanales; family Bacillaceae; genus Bacillus; species Bacillus cereus group sp. MYBK216-1. The sequence goes on along the minus strand of NZ_JBQAGT010000009.1, from coordinate 76,571 downwards.
CTTCATAACCCACAAAAAGATGTTACCTTCGACGATTTGATTGAGATGTATGTGCGCCCATACGGGTAGATTTAGAATTGATTAAATAGCACTAATCTAGGTTAACTCACGAAAGACCTATTACCAATCACCTCACCTAGAAGGGAAACCTAAAGGGGAAAACAGCATGGTGATAAAGTCATAAGTTGGTCAACTACTAAGATCACGACTGAATGGCAAGGTAAAACTCATAAATAAGGATGAAGGCTACACTGCTTGAATGATAGACCAAGGGTGGTCAGCGATACGAGTAATGAAAGGTAGTTGATACATTACTAGGGAACAAGGTTATAAAGAGGATAGTTTAGGTCGTACATATAAACTATCAGTGAGTCTCTCCCTCCCAGCCACAGTAAGTGGAAAAAAAGGTCAAACGTCACATCCGACATTATGAAAGCTATTCTTTATCTATCTAAATGGGGATTGCCTAAGTTGGGATGCCACCGGCATACTTGCGAATTTGGCTATGAAGAATGAGACCAAGTTACTAACAAGGTGTGTGACTTCTGAATACCCAATAAGGCAACGGAGCCTTCATAGTAGTCCGAGCTAGGGAAAGCCTAGTACATGGCGAAGGAAGGCAACTTATCCGGTCTAAAACAAAATTGGACGGTGTGTGAGACACAATGAGAAATCCAAATGCAGTATTAGACAATCTGAATAAAAAAACAACTAACCCAGCTTATAAATTTGAACGTCTGTATCGAAATCTATATAACCAGGAGTTCTACTTTGCAGCATATCAAAAAATATATGCAAAAGAAGGGAACATGACTAGAGGAACAGATGGGCATACCATTGATGGTATGAGTTTGGAACGTATCGATAAAATTATTGAAAGAATTAAAAACCAAAGTTACCAACCAGCTCCATCTCGCAGAGTATATATCAATAAGGGGAAAGAGGCCTTTAGGGATACCCTCTATAGATGATAAATTAGTTCAAGAAATCGTAAGAAACATCCTAGAAGCTGTTTTCGAACCGACCTTTTCTAACAATTCTCATGGATTTAGACGTAATCGCAGTTGTCATACAGCACTAACACAAGCAACTAAAATCTTCAAAGGAGTTAAGTGGTGGGTAGAAGGTGATATCAAAGGCTTCTTCGACAATATTGACCATCACATTTTGATTAAACTGCTAAAAAGAAAAATTAAAGATGAAAAATTCATTAATTTAATCTGGAAATTTCTTAGAGCGGGTTATTTAGAGGATTGGAAATTCAATAATACTTATAGTGGCACTCCACAGGGAGGAATAATCAGCCCAATTCTATCAAATATTTATCTAAATGAACTTGATAAGTATATCGAAGAGTATAAAACACTATTTGATAAAGGCACACGCCGACAAAACAACATAGTATATACCCAAAAATATAAGCGACTTTGGTATTTAAGAAAGAAATTCGCAGATAGAAAAGTACTGGCTTCACACAATGAATTAACTGAGATTACAAGTGAAGTGAAAAGGCTTCAAAAAGATATACGTACAATGAGTTCAGTAGAATTAATGGATTCTAGCTTTAAGAGAATTCAATATGTACGATATGTCGACGATTTCCTAATAGGGATAATTGGTTCAAAACAGGACGCAGAAGAAGTAAAGAAAGACCTTACGGCTTTTCTAAAGAATAAACTAAATCTTGAACTATCATCAGAGAAAACACTCATTACACATGGCAAAATGAAAACGAGATTCCTTGGATACGATGTAACTATAAGTAACCTTCAGGCTGTATACAAAGGCTCAAACAGTAGAATAGCCAAAAGGTATGCATCAAACAAGTGCGAAATTTACATGCCTAAGGAAAAATGGATTGGAAAACTTAAGGAGCTCAAAGTTCTTAAAATCGAAAAAGATAGTAGTTGGAAGTCTATTCATAGGGCCGAATTAATAAACTCCGACAATTTAGAAATTCTAAGTATATACAATAGTGAAATTAGAGGTTTATATAATTATTATAAACTAGCAAAAAATGTACACAGCCTACAGAAGTTTCGCTACATTATGAAATTCAGCATGGTAAAAACTTTTGCAAACAAATACAAACTATCAGTCAGCAAAATAATGAAAAAGTTTAATCATGAAGGCAATTTTAGAATTTCTTACACGACTAAAACTGGTCAGAGGCATAGATATTTCTATAATGAACCTTTGAAAAGGGTTTATGAAAATCCAACTACTAATAAAGAAATAGATATCGTTCCAAATACTATGATATATGCAGGACGCAATAGTCTAATCAGACGCCTTCAGGCTAGTAAATGTGAGTGGTGTCAAACTGAAAACACCGCTATCGAAATGCATCATGTTAAAAAACTCAAAGAACTAAAAGGAAAACAACTTTGGGAAAGAATCATGATAGCTCGCAACCGCAAAACACTAGCATTGTGTAAAAAGTGTCATGTTGACCTGCACGCTGGAAGGTTAGATTGAAATTCAGAGGATAAGTGGAGAGCCGTATACATGGAAACATGTACGTACGGTTCGGAGGGGAGCGTTTGAAAACCTATCACAGTAATGTAAAAAGGCGTTGGGCGCTTACCCTACGACGATGTAGAACGTGTTCACCGTATGCATAAACTATTAAAGGTACAGGTCGAAAAATTATATGGTTTTGTTCAAAGTGGAGCTGCTTCACGTGACCAAAAAAATGAATATAAAATTATAAAAGGGATTGACGAATGGTTTGGTGCGACACGTTTCTCTATAAATAGTTAATAACTATGAAATGAGAAGACTATCTAGATTAACACAGATAGTAATAACTGATTTAACGAGTGAGTGGAATGAAAGCCTTCATGTTGAGCTGAAACACTCCCAATAATACTCCTACATGCAGAGAAAGTTGATAGACTGCACTGTATGAAGCTAGGTGAAGACGCATGAAGAAAGCCTAAGTACATGACAACATGTATATGGCAATTGATAATGCGGTTGGCTATAAACTAATCATGGTGAGAATGACCAACTGGTCTGACGAAGATACGAATGTACGGGTCTAAAATTCGAATACAGTGAAAACTGTATCCCTTGTATGGAGTAAGTCAACGAAAAGTAAGAATCGAACCTATGAAATTCGTACTATGTAACAATGAACATAGAGAACTTACAGGCCTATAGTATCCACCTAAAATTAGATGTACAGCTAGTTAAATCGGAACGTGGGAAGCGAGAGACAACTATTTAAACCACTATCTTGGGGTTGGTTCATATAAGGTATAAAGCCGAAATTGATTTACTCTCGTGAAAGCAGGGGTACAGTACCGATGAAATTATGGAAACATAGTGGAGGGATAACCCCGAGTCATTAAAGAAATTAAGCAATAGTAACCAAATGAAGTTCATAAGGTCGAGTATGATGATGGGACTTTCCAAAAGGAAGGAGCAATATATCCATCGATGAACGCTACACTGAGAAACAATGAGTACTACGGTATGCAATCCACCTTTGACACGCTATATGAGCGCAGTAAATATAACTGCACAAAAGGAATAGGATTATATGAAATTATAACATCAAAAGAAAATATACTACTCGCATACCGCAATATCAAAGCCAATACAGGCTCAAAGACAAAAGGTACAGATGGAATAACCATAGATAATTACAAAATGAAAAATGTAGAAAACTTCATAAAGGACATTAGAACAGCTTTAAATGATTATAAACCTCAAAAAGTAAGAAGGGTAGCGATACCTAAAGAAAACGGTAAAACAAGACCTTTAGGTATTCCTACAATGAGAGACAGACTAATCCAACAAATGTTTAAACAAGTTCTCGAACCAATATGTGAAGCAAAATTCTACAATCATTCCTATGGATTTAGACCTAATCGAGCGACAAAACATGCAATAGCTAGATGTCAATCTCTTATAAATAAAGGGAATAAACATCATATAGTAGATGTAGATATAAAAGGATTCTTTGACAATGTAAACCACACCAAGCTAATAAAACAGCTATACAACATTGGAATAAAAGATAACAGGGTGCTAAGCATTATTTCAAAAATGCTTAAATCACCAATAGAAGGCGTAGGTATACCTTCAAAAGGAACACCGCAAGGTGGTATTTTATCACCACTACTATCGAACGTTGTACTGAATGATCTAGACTGGTGGATCTCGAACCAATGGGAAAACATGGATACGAAACACAAGTATACAAGCCTTCACAAATATAGAGCACTGAAGGCTACAAAGTTAAAAGAAATGTTTATCGTACGATATGCAGATGACTTTAAAATCTTTACAGATTCTCACGAATCTGCAAAGAAGATATTCCATGCGGTCAAAGAATACCTTGAAAATCACCTACAGCTTAATATATCAAGAGAAAAGTCAAAGATAACAAATATTACAAAGGGTAAATCAGAATTTCTAGGATTCAACTTAAAAGCAGTTAAAAAGAAGAATAAATTTGTTGCTAATACTCACGTTTCAAGTAAACAAATAAAAACTATTTTAGATAAAACCAAAAAGTTAATCAAAGAAATTCAACATAAACCAACTGTAATATCTGTCAACAAATATAATCAATATATATTAGGAATCAAAAACTACTACCGAACAGCTACGCATGTAAATTATAATTTTCGCCTAATAGCCTATCGTCTATCACGAACCTTATATAATCGACTTAAAAACCATGTATTTGAAAAACCAATAAACCCTTCGGTTTTATATAAACGACTTCATAAAAACAACTATAAAACATACAAAATAATGGGAGTCTATTTATATCCAATAGCAGATATTCGAACTGAAAATGCAATGAATTTCAGTCAAAACATCTGTAATTACACCACGGAGGGAAGAAAAAATCACAAGAGAATTAAACAAAATGTAGAACACGAAATCAATAAAATGATGTTCACACAAAGAAATGACAACTTGGAGTACGAGGATAATCGAATCTCTAGATACTCTATGCAGTTAGGGAAATGCTCAATTTTGGGAACATTCCTAGAAGCTGAAGAAGTACATTGTCATCATGTAACCCCCAGAAAATTAGGAGGAAAAGATGATTTTAAAAACCTTGTGATTGTTCATAAATTAGTTCATACACTTATACATGCTACAAAGAAAGAGACGATTGTTAAATATAAAAACTTACTTCAATTGGATGGAAAACAATTGAGAAAACTCAATATGTTTCGTCAGAAATGTAATTTGGATATTATTGATTAGTTAATTTAATGATGGAACGCCGTATGCGGTGAAAATCGCACGTACGGTGTGGAGCAGGGGAAAAGGTGGAGATTGCCTCAAAACCTTACCTATTGCTATATAATACCATTCGTGAAAAGCTGGATTTTCAAGGTGAACCAGCAGTTTATAAATCTGGAAAATACCGCGGACAACCGATGCATTATGACAGAGAAGAAGAATATGTAAAAGGTTTACGCAACATCTTAAAAGATTTAGCTTCAAACGTTTTAATACGACGTGTTTTATTTGGGAAATCTGATTTTGATTTCGATGTCCATGTGCGCCCATACGGGCATTTAGAGATTCAACTCTAGCAAAGTTGTAGGCTCAGGTCTCACAAAAGCCTATCATCAACCAACTTATCCGTGAAGGAAACTGAACGGGGAGTGTAGCATGTTGGTAAAGCCATAAGTTAATTAGTTACCAAATTACGACTGAATGGCCAGATGAAACGTATAGACAAGGATGAAAGCTAAACTGCTTAAACGATAGTCCAAAGGGGGATATCGAACCCCATGACGAAAGGTAACTAGTAACGTTATGTAGTAATGACCATTTAATTAAGTGGATATTAAATGTTTTAGAAGAACGAGTTCTACTACTTTAGACTCAAGTTTCAGAGACCCATTACTAACTATCCACTGTAGGTGGAAAAGGACGAAAGTCGCATCCGACACTATAGCAAGCTCATCTCTAAATGTACTAAATGGGGATTACCTAAGTTGGAACGCCAACACAAACTGGCTATTAAGGATGATACCAAGTGTAAAACAAGGTATGTGGCTTATGAATATCCAATAAGGTAACGGAGTTTCCGTAGTAGTCAGAGATAGGGAAAGCCTATTACAGGGCGAAGGGAAACAGTTTATCAGTTTAATACAAACTAGGAAGGAGCGTGAGGCTCTATGAGAAATCCAAATGAGGTATTAAACAGCCTACGTACCATGGCTAGTAATACAGATTACAAGTTCAAGAGACTATACAGAAACCTGTATAATCCAGAATTTTATTATACGGCATATTCTAAGATATACGCCAAAGAAGGCAACATGACCAAAGGTATGGATGGAAAGAATATCGATGGAATGAGTATTGAAAGAATTAACACTCTTATAGACAAAATTAAACACGAGACCTACAAACCTTATCCAGCTAGACGGATTTATAGGAAGAAAGCTAATGGTGGTAAAAGACCACTAGGCATCCCTTCTATGGATGATAAAATCATACAAGAAATAATAAGAAGTATCCTTGAGAGTATATATGAATCTACGTTCTCCGATGATTCACATGGGTTCAGACCTAAAAAGAGCTGTCATACTGCGTTAATTCAAATTCAAAAGACATATAGAGGAGTACGATGGTTTGTTGAGGGGGACATAAAAGGTTTCTTCGATAACATAAACCACCACTCACTTATAAATATCCTTAAAAGAAGGATTGATGATGAAAAATTTATAAGGTTAATTTGGAAGTTTCTCAGAGCAGGTTATCTTGAAGAATGGACATATAACAACACATTCTCTGGCACCCCTCAAGGAGGCATAATCAGTCCCATACTATCAAATATTTATCTGAACGAACTAGACAAATTTATGAAGATCTATAAACAACAATTTGATAAAGGAGCAAGAAGAAAGACAAATCGTGATTATGCGTACCTTTCAGATAAGAAATACCGACTACGAAAAAAACATGAGGAACAATGGGGACAAATGTCAGAGGACGAAAAAAGAGAAGCTAAACTACAGTGGAACAAACTACACAAAGAACAGCTCTCTATACATTCAAAAGAACCTATGGACGAAAACTACAAAAAAATTGTATATACCAGGTACGCAGATGATTTCCTCATAGGAATAATAGGTAGTAAAGAAGACGCTATTCAAGTCAAAGAAAATCTTACGATTTTTCTTAAAGAAACCCTTGAACTCGAGTTGTCACAGGAAAAGACTCTCATAACCCATAGTGAAAAATTAGTACAATTTCTCGGTTACGATATTACAATCTCAAGAGAAGAAGCAATAGCAAAAACAACCCATAGAAGGACAAAAAGGGTATTCTCTTTCACGCCTAAACTATACGTACCCAAAAACAAATGGATAAAGAACCTATTTCAAAAAGACGCACTAGCAATTGATAAAAATACAGGTACTTGGAAACCTAGACACAGAACCTATCTAAAAGATAATGACGACTTAGAGATTTTAAGTATCTACAACGCAGAAATTCGTGGTCTATATGAATACTACAAGTTGGCGAACAACGTAAGTGTTATAAATAAATACAAATACATAATGGAATATAGTATGTATAAAACGTTCGCTAGCAAGTACAAAAAAAGTGTTAAACAAATACTCAACAAATATAGAACTAATGGGAAATTTGGTATACGATACAAAACTAAAAACGGTGAAAAGATAAGATATCTTTATGACCAAGGATTTCGGAGACACATTAGTATAGATACCAAAACAGAAGTCGATATTCTCCCAAACACCTTAAAAATGTCTGGACGAACAAGTCTCATTGAACGATTATTAGCCGAAGAATGTGAAATGTGTGGCAAAAAGAACCTAGCTATCGAAATACACCACATAAGAAAGTTAAAAGACCTAAAAGGTAAGAAAATGTGGGAGAAAATGATGATCGCTAGAAAAAGAAAAACCATGGCACTCTGCCATCAATGTCACATAGATTTACACTCAGGTAAGTTGGATTGATAAATGGAGAGCCGTATACTTGGAGACGAGTACGTACGGTTCGGGGGGGGGGAGTACTTGGAAACCTATCATAGAAATATGATAAGGCGCTGGGTACTTACCCTACTTAGAGCAGGGTGGCATTCTACTTGTTAATACTGCGAAAGGGGAATTAGCAGACCTTTCAAACGTATTGGGAAAATTTGTATTGCTGAGTATGCAGAATGCGGTATTCCGTAGGGAACCAAACGTCTCGCCTTATCATCACATTATTGTGGATGAGTTCCCGGATTATGGTACGCCAAGTTCTCCTATAAACGTAGCGGCGTGAAATGGAGGGGCTGACTCTTACACAGCCTAACTATTTGTTCGAATTTTATGGGTGAAACTCCCATTCTAGGATAATAGCTCATTAATCCTAGCCATGATACCCCTACATGCGCTAACTTACACACGAGTTAGGGTCTGAAGTTAGGTAAGGTCGTAACCTGATGGCACAACTCACTAATGCCTATATGGTGCGGTGGTCTTTAAAAACATCCCAATGGTGACGGAAGGAATCCATGTCTTGAAGCGTCGTGAGGGAATCCCTTCTTAACGTGAGCAATCGGAAGGAATAACGGGAACAAGGAGAGGTTCGAAATTCTAATCCTTGCACATAATCGGTTTCGTAATTACCGATTATGCTGAACCAGTATGTTAGAGCTACTCAAGACTGGTGAGTACCGTCGGCTTAAAGTGGGCACCTAAAGGAATGTAAAATAAGGGATAGAACAAATGGAACTTGGGAAGCTTGCATTGCCTTAGGGAGTGTGATCCTGCTTGAAACAATGCAAGTGGCAGCGGTCTCGTAGTAGTGAGGAAGCGGAGTAATGTCCGTGGAGCGAAGGGGACCAGTCGATTCAGAATAACAATGGATATTTCAAATGTCTATATGAACCTCTTCTAGAGTGGGAATTAAACAGCACATCGTTACAATCGCTTGAATAATGGGGAGATGTAATGAGGATTAAAGGACATTTGATAGATAATGAAGCACAGCTCCAAGATAAGTTAGACCTAATATACAAAAAGGCCAAAGAAGATAACTCTTCTTTTCATGGCATGATAGAACTAATGAAAAACAAGCAGACTATTAAAACGGCAATTCACAACATTTAAAGCAATCGTGGGAGTAAAACGGTCGGAATTGACAAGAAAGACGTGAACTACTACCTACAAATGGAAACGGAACAGCTTATCAAACTCATTTGGGAACACATAGACAACTACAAACCTAAACCCGTTCGAAGGCATTACATTGACAAGGGCAATGGTAAAAAGCGTCCTCTAGGAATCCCAGCCATGATAGATAGGATAATCCAAGAAACAGCAAGAATGGTGTTAGAACCCATAGCAGAGGCGAAGTTTTTCAACCATAGTTATGGTTTTCGTCCCTATCGTTCATGTCACTATGCAATAGGCAGAATCTTGAATACCATTTCTAGGTCAAAAACGTACGTAGCCATCGAAGGTGACATCAAAAGTTTCTTTGACCATATTAACCATAATAAACTTGTTGAAATAATGTGGAATATGGGCATAAAGGATAAGAGATTCCTAACTATTATTAAGAAAATGTTAAAAGCAGGTGTACTAGAAGATAATCAACTTTTCCCTACGGAGTTGGGAACTCCACAAGGTGGAATTATATCTCCCCTGTTAGCGAACATATACTTAAATAACTTTGACTGGATGATAGCTAAAGAGTTCGAAGAACACTACGCGCGTTATACTGTTAAACACGCTTTCAGTACAGGACTTAGAAAAGTAGTTAGAAAACATAAGAAATGTTTTCTTGTTAGATACGCAGACGACTGGATAATTCTATGCGAGGATAAAGCACAGGCAAGAACACTCTTGACTAAAATCGATAAGTATTACAAACATATACTCAAATTAGAATTATCAAAGGAGAAAACATTTATTACCGATATGAGAGAGAAGCCAGCCCAATTCCTAGGATTCGACATCAGAGCTGAAAAGATGAGACTGAAAAACCGTATTGCAGGAAAAGCTATACCGAACAAAAAGAAATTAAACTCTAAAATGAGAGAAATTCTTCGAGATACATACAATGTTCGGAAAACAACCAACTCTCACGATGTTGCCGCCCAAATAGAACTTATTAACGCCAAAATTTTTGGTATTAGTAATTATTTCCGTATAGGAAATTCTGCTAGAATTTTCGTTAGATGCGATGACAAAATACGCTATACATTCTACAAGTCTATTAAGAACAAACATGGTGGAGGAGTATTCGAAAAAATACTTACTCCAGCTGAAAATCTTAATAATCGTAAAGATAGGCATAAAGGGCATAAAACCAAAGTTCCCTTCGTTGAAGTCGATGGAGTTAAGATAGGATTAACCAAAATGAGTTTTACACCTAGTACTAAAGCACTCCTATACAATTATGATACGACCCCCTATACACAGATAGGAAGGATAATTTATTCGAGAAGACATGGCAAGGTCGATAAGAAAATGAGACCAACCATTTATTCGAACGACCAAATCAACCAAATGGTCTTGTATCAGATGCTTAGACAAACTAAGAATAAACGACTCTATAACTTTGAATATATACTTAATCGCGATTATGCATATAATCGCGACAAAGGAAAGTGCCGAATATGTAAGACAGGGTTGATTCCAACTAACATACATTGCCATCACGTTAATAATCGACTACCTTTAGAGAAAATCAACAAACTCAGCAATCTTGCCACCATGTGCATAAGATGCCATAAGCTTATACATCAAAAGGACTTAGAAGGCAGTATCTTATACAAACTACCGAAACTAAAGAAATACCGTGAGCTGCTACACATTTGAAATATATCTCATTGTTCACCTTATCTTAATCGCGAGGCAAAGAATAAGGATGATACTAACTAAATTTGTTAGGGATTATCAATCTGAACCGATGGAACGCCGTGTGCGGTGAAAGTCGCACGCACGGTGTGGGGCGGGGGAAAAGTAGAGATAACTTCAAAGCTTTACCTATCGCGACCCGTAAGGGTTAGTAGCTACCCCAGCCCTCTCGGGCTAGGATGCTACACATTTGTGCGCCCGTTCAAAGAGTTCCCTGCACAATCTCGTAAATATAAAGTCATTCTGACAATTGCAAGTCAAACACTATCTCAATTAGCTTTGGATTTCACAGAGCAGTATATGTTTACTTTACTAGGTTCGTTCCGTAACAAGATGATATTTGGTGATGTAACACCATATGATGCGAAAATTTTCTCTGACATGTTTGGTGAAACAGAGGAATTTAAAGAATCCGAATCTGAACAAGGGATTTCTCCTATGCAAGAGAATCCCGTTAGTCGCTTAGGTTCGACATATCAAAAATTAAAAGAAGTCGTTATGTCACCAGGAGATATCATGGCACAAGGTGCCTTCATTTGTGCTGCGCGTATTGTACAAGACAATCATGTGCAACCTGTACAACAAATTACTAGTAACTTTGTACCCAAAGAGGAATTTGCTCAAGCAATCATTCAAGTAGAGATCAAGTCTGGACAATATTGGGAAACTGAACGTCTTCGACTCATTGAAGAATCTATCGCAAAATCAAATCCTATGAAACATGTAGATGCAAATAATATAAAACAGATAGAATCATTTCCACCTATGCATGGTGATAAAATAGAACAAAATAATTCCATAGAAACAAACACCGTAGAAAATGTAACTTTTCCTGATTATTTTAAGGATGTCAGTCAACAGGGAAATGTTATTGAAGAAACTGAAAATAAGTTGTATGAAGAAATTAAGGCATTCGTTATTGAATCACAACAAATCTCACCATCTCTTTTGCAAAGAAAATTCAGAATCAGCCATATAAAGGCTGTACAATTTATTGAGAAGTTAGAACACAATCATGTTGTGAGCACTTACACTGGGAATAGCCCTCGTAAAGTTTTAATTTCAAAAAATAATAGTACGTCGATATTATCAAAGGATTCTCAAATCAATACTACTCTTTCATCTAATACAGATTTAGATAATACGACTTCACGAGAAAATAGCATTCCAAACGAAGAGACAGAAGCAAAGCAAGAGGAAACAGGCTTCTTTAAAGACATCCTATATGATGATGTAGTAGCCTTTTTTAAGGAATCAGGGAATGCTTCTATACATGCACTACAGAACGCATTTAAAATCGATTATACACGTGCTTCAAGATTACAAGATGCCCTACAACGGAATGGCGAGCTGCCGAATATAACAAAAGAGACACATATGGAAATTGTAAGTCCTAAAAAAAATATGGAGCTAGCAGAACGGAAGAAAGAGGTATCTAATATTATGTTGGAAGCAAAAAGGGATATAGATTACCCAATTCATTTAGGAATTCCTGTTGAGACTGATTCATTGCAAAAAAAGCTTCTAACAGAGGGACTTATAACTACAGTATTAGAGGAAGCAAAAACAGATATGAAAACTAATTTGAAACCAGCTACAAAAACAGTTAATCCTACTAAAGAAAATAAACTTGATGAAGAAGTTGCAAAAGTTTACGAATCCATTAGCATTACTGTTCATCAAAACTTAGAAAAGAATTTGGTAGAGAACACTAGAAATAATGAAGAGCAGCATGAAGATAAACATATGAACTATAAAGAACGCCAAAAAGGCTTAAAAGCCAAACAAAAGAATACGTATAACAATACGAAGTCACTACTTAATAAAAACCAGCAACAAAAGAAAAATACATCTAATGTAATGAGTAAGGAATTGGATAATTTTTTTGATTAATACCTATAGAAACCTAAAATAACTTTTTATTCAAGATTATATTTTTAGGGAAAATCTAGCTTAAATTAGGAGGAAAGGTTAGATATAGTATTTTAACTTTTCCCTTTTCAAAAAATAATACTTGCACAAATTACATAAAAACGTTATATTTTAATTAATAATTATACAAATAAAACATGATTTACGTGAAGGACACACCTGTACCATTCCAACGGTACAGGTGTGTCCTTTTTTACGTTCTAGGAGGAAAATATAATGTTTGAAGATAAGGTAAATACTCATATTACAAAAGAACTAGGGATGGCATTTGAACCGGATAACACGCTAGAGGACATCTTTATAGAATCAACTTTCAATCAATTTGAAAGAATACGTGAACATGAATTAGAAGAATTAGCTCGTATGAAACGTGAACGTACTGTAGGGAAAGGCTTAATTACCATAGTATCTGAAAAATTATTCCCAACTAAAAACGGGACATCTGAGCGGATACAAGTGCTCACAATGCAAATTGGTACTCATACGACAGCATATTGTCCACTTACAGAGGCAGGTATAAATATTCCTAAAAATCCTCAATGGCTGATAGGTAAAACAAAACCCGTTATTATTGAGCATTTCCAAAGAACTGAGGAAGGGAACTTTGCTGTTGTATCTATCACTGCAGGAGAACTTGCACTGCAAAGAAAATTATATGAAGAAATAGTAGAGCAAGAGGGGAATAAAGTATACACAGGAACAGTTTCTGGACATATTCCATCTGCACAAACTATTCTGGTTGAAGTTCATGGTGTAACAGTAGGAGTAAGATACTCGCAATGGTCTCATTCATTCGTTCGGCGGATATTATTATTGGCGATGTTGTAGAGCTTATCATCGATAAAGTAGTGGAAAAGGATGGGCGCTATGAGTTTAGAGGAAATAAAAAGAAACTTGAAACGGATCCAATGGAAAAACTATTAGAATTAAACAAACGACGTGACCGCTTTGTAGGTAAAATTGTAGGTGTAGATGCTATTGCTGGGATTTTCGTAGAAGTTGCACCAGGTATTCAGTTTAAAGGGCTAAAGGGTCGTAATCTGGCAAATCCAACTGTGGATGACGCAGTAAACCAAACAATTGTTACATGTGAGCTGCTTAATATTGATGCTAAAAATAGAAGAGGAACTGTACGTATCCTAAATTATCCGCAAGGCCAAAGTAAAAAATCTAATTCGTCAATTTACCAATTTTAATGGATGATTATGCGTACAATAGAGAAACAAATGTCTACTTATATTCCTTCTATTCCTCATTTATCAAGTGAGGATATACAAGGACTTCAAATATATCGGATACATGATTTGGATAAAACCTATATATTCCACTCTTATGACGAATTAGTTAAGTTTAAGCAGCTTTTAACAGAGGAACAATATGCTATACTCAATTTTATTGGTGTTCATACATCCGTTCGGTTTAATCATTTATTATATCTATTCAAGAATAAATTTTCGCGGAAGAAAATTAACAATGCACTTCAAGGATTACTTTACTATCAATTTATCGAAAAATGGCAAGTAGAAATTTTTGATATGGAAATCTTTGAAGAAACATATACCTTATCCAATAATGGATTTAAACTACTAAAATACTGGCAAGGAAATATGTTCTTCTTTGCCCCAGAGCGTCTTGACAATCATGGTAAATATGTTCACCTGCGTTATTGGCATGACATAGACCTACTTTGTCATTTACGCTACGCTCCTTCATTTTTAGGTCATATTATGCATCCATCTATTAGTAAAGGGGTTTTTACCCCTTCTTTAAGTTTTATAATAAATGGAGGAAAAGAACGTAAATTTAACTTTGTTGTATACTCCACCTTATTATCTGATCAAAAGGATCGATTAAAACGAATAATTGCTAGATGGAAGACTTTTGTAGAGTCAGGAAAAGATGTTATTATGCAGGACTTAGGGAATAACCCTACAATCTTAGTTATTTATGTTTCTACTAAAAAACAAGCAAAGCAAATTAATAATGAACTATTACTTGATTTAATTCCTGGTAAAGTATTGTTATGCATAGGGGAATCTTTACATTTTCAAGGATTACAACACGCTTTTTATCAACCTCTTGCAGAAGGGGAGATCAAACAATTAGATACAAAGCTATTTATAGAAAACTAAGCCACCATACAAGCTTTCGCTTTAAGGGTGGCTTGTTTATTTTATAATTAGCTTGGAGTATTCAAAAAAACTTAACAAAATTAATAATCCTGTATCTACCTCTATACAAAGCACAGATTTTGCGAAATAATATTCTTTGACACCTGTTAATAAAATAACATTATATACAAATATAATTATTTTATTGGAGGAATATACAAGAAAGGAGTACTATATTGCTACGTATACAAAGAGGGTACATGTACGATCCTGATGATAATGAGGTAATAGTAAATGAAATTTTCTATGATGGTACATCAGAAAAAAAGTTAGGCAGTAACATGGGTGTATTTGATGCAGTTAAAGTACCTGTTGCTATTTTTCAAAAGGTCCAGGAAAACGAAAGTATGACCTATATGGAAAGTGTTGAAGTAGAAGAAAAAAATATAAAGGAAATACTTTGTTATTTAGTTCAAAATCAAAAGCCAGAAAAGCTATATTTTGAAATACAGTACATGAAGTAACTCCAGGGACTGAATATAAGAGGGGATTTATAGCAGGGGATTCAGGGGCATTATTATACAATACATGTGGGATCTGCATATAAACTTCCTTCTTATCCCTGTTCTATTGAAAATAATTGAATATAATATAAAAATAGTTTAATATAAATCTATATTTATTGTTTAATTGATTCCGTTTATTCCCACACCCTATGTGTTGTGGTTGAGTTTTAGAAACAAGTTGTATTCTTGTTTCAATTATGAAAGGGCTTCTTTGAGCCGATTAGTGTATATATAGCTTATTTTGCTATGCACATTTTAATCGACTTGAAGAAGTCCTTTTTGTGTTGTCTTCGAGTTAGGAATCACTTATACATAAACTTTTAGGACTAAAAGTATGCTAAATGAGAAAACACATATTTTGTGCTTTTTGTTTAATTTAGAGGGGAGAGTATATGAATTTTTACAGAGCATACATAGCATAAAAAAATATGGATAAACGCACATATTTCGTGCTTTTTATTTAGAAAAGAGGATATTTATGATGAAATATGAACATGCAATTACTTTAGATAAGCCAACATTATCAATAGGGGAAATCATTTAAAACTTTCAAAAGAAAAAAATTAATTACCGCGTTAAAAGTTATGAACTTACTATCTATAAAATCAAACCTTTATATTGTTAGAAATTCCAAAATTTTACGATGAAGTAAGATAATAAGTATCCATTCATAATGGCATTCGAAAGAGAAGAAAAAGGGAATCTAAATATGGAAAGTACTTGTTGCAATGCTAAAAGCACGAGGAATCAGAATATGAAACTTGAGAGGAGTTATATAATATGATTACAGTTAATCGAGGATACATGTATGATCCGGAAGATGATGAATTTTTAATTACCGAGATTTATTATGAAGCTGCTACAGATACTAAACTAGGAAGTAAAATGAATAACTTATCTTACTCAGCCATTCCTAATGAGATTAAAGAAAAAATAGAAGCAACTGCTTCATTATCCTATGTGGAAAGCATTGAGATGTTTCAGCCATTAGCTGTCCTATATCAAAATGAAATTAACATTTATGGAAAACCAGAAAAATTATACTTTGAGTATACAAACATTTAAAAAGAAAAAAGACATTGAACGGTTTGTTTCAATGTCTTTTTTCTTTTTAAACTATAGAGGAACAAATGGTTAAGGCTTTGTTTGGCATCCTATAGTGTTTTAGGTGTGTTATACTTATATTTGTAAATTATAATATTCGGTAGAATGTCAGGTTTGTTTGCTACTATTCGATATATATAACTGGAGGAAAAATTATGGTTTTTTTTAACGAATTTCCGGAAAGAATTCTCCTTCCTCAAGCGTGTGAAGGGCGTAGCCCAACGGTAGGTGGGAGATGAATTTCGGTTTGGCGTAGCCAAAAGGTTTTCCTTTTTATTTTACCTCTGATATAATCAGTCTTATAAATTATAAGGGCTGGTATATAAATGAAATTAGATAGTAATAATCATTCAGTATTCTTGTTATATTATCACCTTGTGTTGGTCGTGAAATACAGAAGAAATGTGTTTGATGATGATATGTCAGACTATGCAAAAGATATGTTTGTTCGACTATCTGAAAACTATAACATCACGTTAGTTGAATGGAATCATGATGTAGACCACGTTCATATTTTGTTCAAGGCACACCCTAATACAGAAATGACAAAATTCATCAATGCTTATAAAAGTGCAAGTTCTCGACTTATTAAAAGAGACTTTCCACAAGTGAAAAAGAAACTTTGGAAAGAGATGTTTTGGTCAAGAAGTTTTTGCTTGCTAACTACTGGTGGTTCGCCAATAGACGTAGTAAAAACATATATTGAAAATCAAAGTGAAAAGTGAGGTGAAATGATATGACAAAGCAGAATAAAGCATATAAATTCCGTTTGTATCCAACAGAAGACCAAGCACATCTTATGCGTAAAACTTTCGGTTGTGTACGTTTCGTGTATAACAGAATGTTAGCTGAACGGAAAGAAGCGTATGAAAAACATAAAGATGATAAGAATCAACTAAAGAAACAAAAGCTTCCCACTCCTGCGAAATACAAAGCAGAATTTGAGTGGTTAAAAGAAGTTGATTCATTAGCTTTGGCAAATGCTCAACTAAACTTGCAAACTGCCTATAAAAATTTCTTTCGTGGTCAAAATGACTTCCCAACATTCAAAAGCAAAAAAGACAGAAAGTCTTATACAACGAATGTAGTGAACGGAAATATTATGTTGCTTAACGGTCATATCAAATTGCCAAAACTGAAAATGGTACGTATCAAACAGCATAGAGAAATACCACAAGGCCATATAATCAAGTCATGTACGATTTCTATGACACCTACTGGTAAATACTATGTGTCCATTTTGACTGAATACGAAAAAGAGATCGTACAAAAAGAAGTAGAAACAGTTGTTGGATTAGACTTTGCGATGGATCAATTATACGTCAGTTCTGAGGATGAGAGAGCCAATTATCCTAAGTTCTATCGTGAAATGTTAGACCGATTAGCAAATGCTCAACGAGTATTATCAAGACGTACAAAAGGTTCAGGGCGTTGGAATAAACAACGTATCCGTGTAGCTAAGCTGCATGAAAAAGTAGCAAACCAACGTAAGAACTTCCTTCATCATAAGTCTAAAGAGTTAGCTACTCATTTTGATGTTGTAGCTATTGAAGATCTAAATATGAAGGGAATATCGCAAGCACTTCATTTTGGAAAAAGCGTCGCTGATAATGCTTGGGGTATGTTCACTTCTTTCTTAGCTTATAAACTAAATGAACAAGGCAAACAGCTTGTGAAAATAGACAAATGGTTTCCTTCCACAAAAACATGTAGCAGTTGTGGAAATGTGAAAAATATGTCATTGTCTGAGCGAGTCTATTCTTGTATATGCGGTGTAAATCTCGATAGAGATTATAACGCAGCTATCAATATCAAAAATGAAGCAATACGCCTATTGGCGTTAGCATAGATAGCAATAAAATAACCCTTGGAACAAAGGAGTTAGCTCGGCTGTCTTAGGACGAATTCGTTAGCTACCAAAAGTAACGACTAACCGAGAAGCCCCCACTTCAAACAGTCCGTTAGGACGTTAAGTGGCGGGTAGTTCACTGCTGCACAAATCTTGTCGTAAATTAGTTGAGGAGTTCTCATTGATTTTAGAACAATACGTGAAGCTGAATGGTTATGTTACAGACATTCGTTTATCCGTATTTTGAAGCACTTACTGTCCAAGATGGATTAATGGCTCAACATGCTCAAAAAGTAATGAGTTTCTATAATGAAAAATTAAACAAGCTAAATATACATGAAATTGTGATTGATTAAAAATAGAGGATATACATAAGAGAGGGTTCCTATAGTAAGGGACTCTCTTTTTCTATGTAGAAAAGAAGAGGCATGTTTTATAATGATGAATACATATAGAGAAATTAAAGAGGAAATGAAAAAAGTCTATTTATCTCGAAATTGTTGTTTTGTAGGTTACAGTGGGGAAAAGATAGTCCGTTGACACTATTATGTAATACAATTGCTGAGATTCTGCTAGAGAACCGTACAAAACCTATTGATATCTTGGCTTCCTAGGTTGGAGTAGAAACACTTCTATGATGGCTGATATCTCACTGACATTACAAAATATCTAGGCTAATACAGATAAATAAGCAGCTAATCGCTTGTTTATACACTTCTAAACCTCTCATGATAACAGTAATTAAGAGCCTTGCTTAATAAGACGAACCATGAATTTATTTCGCATCTGCTGCGTCAAGATACGTTTATTCAACCCTGCTCGTTTCACTTCAAGTGGAATCATCTTTTGTGTAGCAACCTCATACAAAGCCTTTTGATCATCTTTTTCGTACACCCAACTATATGTTCCATGATTAAAATTAAATGCCACAAATAGGGATTATCTGTATACTTTCTAGCTCTTAAAGGTTCCGAAATAGTTTTATAGTAATTGTAGATAATTTTCGTATAATCCTTTTATAATGATATATCTATTTATGCCATTCTCACCACGAACCACTAAGGTATTTCTAACAAACTGTATATGGCTCATATTAGGCGATACAAGCTCTTGTAGACAACCCATAGTTTACTACTAAATCTATTATAAAAGCGTTTTTATCCATAATAAGAGGGCGATATTTAACTTGTCTTTCTGTTAATCCTTTTGTGGAAAGTATAGTTTGTTTTAATAATTTTTTTCTGCTTCGATTATAAAATCCTTATCACTTAGTGATTGATCAGGAATTAAGGAGAGGTGAAAACCATATACTGAAGTTTAGACATGTTCAATTTATTTAAGAACCGCCATATTCTGTGTCTTGTTTTCTAGCTCATAGAAATACTCCTAATAATTTTCTTTAGATAGTTCACTCCATGATTTGATATGTAGGAGTTTCTCATTTACTCTTAGTCACTTATAAAAACCTTTAATATCGTAATTATAACGTTCAACCCTAGATTGTTTACGTCCATTTTCTGCTAAATAAGCAGAAAATGCTTCTAATGCTACTTCTAAACTAATACCCTTGATCATTATAATCACCTAAATTCTTATTATATATAATAACAAAAAATAAGTGAAAGACCTGCTACCGCCCTTTGCTACGTTCGGTTGCTGGCATATCAAAAAGGAAAACGGACAAACAACCCTTTTCCTTTTTGATATGTTGTTTTTTATTTTCAATGAAAAAAAGACAAATCTCGTCCTAATAAGGATTCGTAGATTTGTCCTTTTACATGGGAGTAATGATATGTTTAATTACCATTATTATAACGGATTTTACAAATATTTTCAATTAGGTCTGACATCTTATTAACAATCATATTAGTAATAATAAAATCTATTATAAATATATATCTTATATATTAAAAAGAAATAAAGATAAAACTTTTATAGGCTATCAAAAATGGGGAAGAGATCTACTCTCACAAGGAAAAATTTAATATTAGAACGTAAAAAATCATAAATAGTAGAAAATGTATCCCTAGATTTAATAATTATTAGAATTTCAATTCTACAAAAAAGCAGAAAGAAAATTATATATTTCTACATAAAATCGGAAAAAAATTGATACAAATCATATTATATTTATTCAACCTTTAAAATAGAGTGTTTTTTCTTTATTTTGGTAAATAGGGAAGTATCCGGGTTTTGTTTATCCACATTTTGTTCAGAGAATGTAGCTATTTGTTCACATTACACAGTATTTACACATAACTCACATTATTATTGATGATTTTTATTAGATAAATTCAATAGCACTAGTATTCCCAACAATATTAGTAAAATAGTATTCACATTTGATCATATTTGTCCTCATATCTACTATTTTTATTAATATCCTTCTGATTTTTTGTAGATATAAAATTGGATATTTTACTACACGTAAAGAATACTTAATGTGTAGTGTGGAGATTCTACTATAGGTAGAAGAGGATTTATATAGAAATGCATAAAAAAAGACTTCATTTTACATGAAGTCCTTCTAGTTATGTATTTATAAATAGATTAGTAAAAAAAGGGCGGAATAAACCAAACACGAATAGCCCTCCACTTTCGATTTTTTCAAAAATAGAGAGCTTGTTGCTATTATTTTATTTCCATTGCGGTTAGCACCTGATCTGGAGCTGTTATTGTTACACCGGCACGTACTAAACGTTCGAAGGTACGCATAAATTCTAGTAAATTAAACTGCTTTGGTAGCTCAATAACACGAAGTTTTTCTTGTGGCAGCTTATCAATTGCCTCGATAAACCATTCACGTACATCACTTGGAATCGTGCGTTCTTTATGGCCACGAACTTTTAGTTTTTCACGCATTTCAATTTCTAAAGCGATATATGCATGAAGATTAACGCCCTGATCATATGCATATTTTCTAAATAACGTTTCTTCCTGGTACTTTAAATAATTAAGGTGATAAGATTCTTCCGTCACTGGTACCGCAAACTTCTGCTTCAGTAGTGCATGTACATTTCTAAACATCTTCTTAATGTTATGAAGAGAGTACATAGAATAATGTAGACCAAAATTAAAGATAGCTTGCTCACGGTCACTATTTCTCTCTTTTGGTATGTGCTGCGCAATAAGAGGGTAGAGACCTTCTTTCGCTGCTGTATCAAGAGTTTGATATTGAGATGTCTGATGCAATAATTTTTTCAATGTATATACAATTTTCGTTGGATATCCTTCTTTTCGATCAACCATATCACGAAGCCCACGAATGACACTGCGAATTTGACAATGACAAGTATGCTTTAAGACATGAATGAACTTATTCATGTCTGCAGACAGTTCACCGATATTCATTTCTTGTAGAAGTGATTCAATGAATTTCGCTTTACGAGCATAGGTAGCTCTTGGTGTAAACGGATCCCTGTATTGTTCTTCTCCAGATTCTTTCGTACATAAAAAGTCTGAATGGATAGACAGATATAATGTCGTATATCGTTTTGTATGCTTTACACCTTTTTGCATTTTGCAAATTTTGAATAGGGGACTACCCGTACATGGTAATGTAATTGTTAATTCATCGATAACCGCACGGATTTGATGCGGATATTTTTTATGTAAGAAACGATACATCCCGCCGAAGTGGGTTTTATTGCCTCCTTCGTCATACTTATCTAATGAACGCTTTAACGTTATTTCTGTATGTTGTTGCATTGCGATATCTAAGAATAGCTTCTTAGCCGCTACAGATAGCTTAAAGAAAGCCTTTGTAAATACAACAGGACTAATATATACATACGGATTAGCTTTTTCTGCTTCCTCATTCAGAAAATGAGTGAGTTTAATTGTGTAACAGCCATCAATTTCATTTTCAATGGAGATAATGTTATGTAAGCTTAACTTTTTCAAAGCGATATAGAATTGAGAGTGTTGGATATAAGCAAATTCTTCTTTATATTGTTTGTAATCTTCCCACATCATATGTATGGTTACATTGGGAATGACACCATTAGTAAAGCATTTCTTATGTATATATAAGAACACTTCGAGATCAGCATTCGTAATGCCGTATAATTTATGCTTTCTTCCCGTTTTTTCTGCAAGTGCAGACATTGCGCGACGTGAAAAAGATGGTTTGGCTCTTTCGACAAATCCATCCACATCAGCAATACGATCTTCGTATGTCATGTGCTGTAGAATATCTTCTAAATAAGTATCTTTATAACTGTAGTACTTCTCCTCAAATGCTTCCACAAGCTTTTGCCAAGATTTGAGTGTTACTAAAACTGCGTTTGTTGTTTGCCCATTTAAGCTCCGTTGATTACGTATCACAAATGATTTCCCCATCTTTTTCACCTCCGTTCTACAAATTCAGAAATATATGTCAAAATACTATAAAATATACCAATTATGATTATAGCAAATCGAATTTTGTAAAAATGTGCCCTTTAAGAGAGAATTTCAAAAAAGGCAACACCTTATGGGCCTTAGAGCGACAAGGGATAGAGAAAATTGTTATTTTTATTTTTGGTACGCGACTTGGGAAGGAATGTTGCTCTTTTCTTGTATGATGCTATTTAATGAGAAAAGGAGAAATCCTTTAATATCAATACTTTATTGATAATTCAATTGATTTTTGGTACGCAACTTGGGAAAGGTGTTGCTCCTTTTTCAGGAAAATGGGTACGCGACTTGGGAAAGGATTTTTGTGTAATATATAAATTGCTTGTGATTTAACATCTTAGATCACCTGATATAACAGCATTTATGGCTGATTTCACTAATAAGATAGGTACGCGACTTGGGAAAAATGTTGCTTCTTTAGAGAAATAAGTACGCAACACGGGAAAAATGTTGCTTATTCTAGTGAAATAGTACGTGAGTTGAGAATGGTGTTGCTTCTTTAGAACTAAGGGTACGCAAGATGAGAAAGGTGTTGCATGTTTTACTTCCATTTAGTGAAAAGGGTTTTACAAACTAATAAAAACTAAGTGTATTGTTGCTATTACAAATACGAAAGTTAATTCTTGAATATTAGTTTCCATTTATTTAATATTGTTTTATTTTGGAGTCTACCAATGTTTATCCTTATGAACTTAATATTTTATAAAGACATTATCAAATATGTTCAAAATAAAGATTGGGTTAGCATCATTTCAGATATTTCAATGTCCTTATTGATAGTAATACTAGGAACGGTACTATATACAATTTTATATTTAGTAATTTCAAAACCCAAAAATACAATAATTATAAAGTTAAAACCAAACACATTTTGAACACTATAATCTCCAGGATCGTCAAAACGAAGAAGTAAACAAAAAGAGACTATTGGAATTATAAATAAGCAAAAGAAGCCTAAAAACCAGGTTCTTTTGCTTATTTTCCAATGTAAACTTTTCATTATTAGTTTATATTCAAATCCCCTTAATTATTAACTTCTCTCCGAACCCCCTGATATCCTCAATTCATATAATAAAAG
Organism: Bacillus cereus group sp. MYBK216-1; assembly: GCF_051916495.1. Classification (NCBI taxonomy): domain Bacteria; kingdom Bacillati; phylum Bacillota; class Bacilli; order Caryophanales; family Bacillaceae; genus Bacillus; species Bacillus cereus group sp. MYBK216-1. The sequence continues at coordinate 52,659 of NZ_JBQAGT010000009.1, read as the reverse complement.
TATACATTGGAAACACTGTAAATAAAGAGTTCACAGTCCCTTATACGTTTAATCATTCTCTCTCACTTTCATCTAAAATCTGCTCAAAACGAAATTTTAAATAAACTAATTTAGTCCATCTATTTCTAGCAAAAGTTAAAATGTTAAAAATATAAGGAAACAAAATTGAAATTAAAATTATTAATAGTACAAATCCCCACATTTCTCTTGAAAGAGAAGCCGAGGCTATAAAAGCACTAAATAAAATCGTCACATACATAATAATTAATGGTTGTATTCTATGTATGCTATCTTTTTACGACATTAAAATATATTAGAATTAACATGGTATAAATGATTAGTAGCAATTGATATAATTGTATTAGAAGCAATTAGGAGGATTATTAGTGGAGAAGTTAAAAGTACTATTTCAAAACACCTTATATATAGCTTACCCTCTTTTAACTGGAGTTGAGGGAAGTGAAAAGGTTTTAAATACATGGCAACAATTCTATCAAGATGTAGAAAGAGATCTACAGGAAATTTACAACTCAAATTATTCATCACAGACTTTCGAAAGGCTAGTAAAATGGGTCTCTAAAAAGGAAGCTTTAGGATTATCAGCGATAGACATTCTTCCAAAACTAGAAAATCATAGAGAAGAAATTTTTGAATGTCTAAGAGATGACTTATATATGGAGTTTGGAATTAAACTGCCTATTATCGTAAAAGAATTACCTTTACATTCAGAGGCTAAGAGTGATTATATAGAACGAAGTAATGCAGGGTTTATGTACCATTTATCAGACACTATTGCTAAGAATAAGTTTACAGATGACCAAGATAAGAATGTACGGATTGCTCAATTACAGGATAAACAAAATAGTCTAGTGGTAGTATCGTCACACGATGATGGTGATATGAAATTACAAAGGGAAGAATTAAAAAGATGGAATACACTGATTGATTCTACTTTTTTAACAAGAGTAATGGATGATTTGACGGCGGACTGCCTCGATATTGTAACTGAACTTTGGGTAAAGAGTGCGGAAAATGATAAGACTATTGTGCCTGTACATTACGAACAAGTATTAAATATGTGTAATATGAAACAAATCAAAAATGGTAAGGCTTATTATCGAAAAGAAGACAGATTAAAGATTATGGAGCGATTAGCTGCTCTTGCTAGTATTTTTATTTATGTCAATGAAGATAATGAGATCGTGATATTAAATGAAGAAGATCCAAATGAAAGCCTAGCTTATAAAAAGCAAAGAATTCGAAGATTATTTGTAATGGATGAAATTATCATTGCAAAAGATATTGATACGGATAAAACATTAGGAATAGAGAGTATGCACGTTACACCAGGAAGCTTTTTATCAAAATATCTCTATGGCTCTGAAAAGCTAACAGGTTTATTATCAAAAAAAGCCCTAGAGTATAACAGCAAGCAACAGAGATATCACAAAAGATTAACCAGATATCTAAGTTGGCGTTGGCGCATTCAACAATCCTATCAACATTTAACACATTCTTATAGTATTGGTGGTCCTAAAGGGTTATTACAAGTAATGGAGATAAGCATGAATAGAAAACCAAGTCTAATAAGACAAGTTTTTGAAAAGACTTTAGATGACCTTATGAGCGACCAAGTAATTCAAGAGTGGAAATACTCTCCCGAGATTGATGAAGAAAAATGTAAGGGAAAAAACTGGTTTGAAAACTACTGGTTAAAATTAAAAGTAAGCATTTCTCCTACAAATGAACTTGTTAAATTACAACAAGAGTTGATTACTAAGAAAAGTAAGCAGCACGCACCATTGGTCATTGAGATGGAAGAAAAGCCACCGGTAATTGAAGAGAAGCCAATAAGTATAGTAAATCAAGAAACCCCTAATAGTATTGAGTTTTATATTGAAAAGATGAACACGTATAAAGAGAAGAATAATAAAAGTATTCGTGATTTAGCGAAAGAAATAGATATTTCGTATTCAACACTTTCAAGGATGTTATCCGGTAAAAGAAAACGATTAAATGATGATACGAAAAATAAGCTAGATAAGTGGATAGAAAGACAGGTAGTAGTTAATCTGCTGTAAACGACGGTTTAAAAATAAATATATATAAACAAAAGGACTTAATCAAAGTAATAATCGATATTATCCTCTTTAGGTAGACAATGTAAAAAAGACCATGTACACACATTGATGTTACACTATTACTTGGAGAGGATTTTTTAACATGACTAAAAAAGATTCAACATTAAATGAACATTTGGAATGATTGATTTTATCAACTATTCCAATTTAATTAAAGGTAATATAGCCTAAAAAAAATAAGTATAAGATTCGCATGAATAATTTTCAAAATAAGTGTAATATGAACCATAAGTTTTCTGGAACAGCAAACTTATGGTTCTTTTTGTTTGCTGCAAAGTTATGCTCCTGGATTTGAAGAAAATTTTTAATGTCGTTTTTTTAAATAAAGTCTCGACGTTTTAAAAAATTGCAATGTTTTGTCCCTTGGGATCTGTTTATCTTAAGGGATATTCTTATAGTTCCCAAAAAATCTGGACGGAAAGACCGATTAAGGAATTGTTGAGTAGCAATAAAGTTATTTCATTTTTAGAATCAGTTCCTTCTTTCTGAGAAAAAACTTCGTCACTATATTATCTAGATTAATTTGGTTGTATTCTCCAGTTCGAACAAGCTTTAAAAAATAGTTGTAATTTATCTTGAATTGAAAGATGGATAAAAAACATCATCTTTTCTAGTTAAATTTTAGAGATAATAACTTTTTTACACTTGGGGGAGTAAAAACTCTTAAGTTGATAGGAATGTATGGCGACTGCCTTGTCTGTTATTCAAGGATAGTACTTTATATGAGTATGCAATTGTACATATTCATATAAAGTACATAATACATAAAATCCCATAAAGTTATAGTGAAAACATTTCTTTATATGATATTTATTAAGATTCAATGATACCAACAAATTTTATGTTTAATTATAGTAGTAAAATTATTTCGCTTCATGAAGTGATAATAGTATGAAAACTTTTTAAATATAATTTTAAAAAAACAAAGCATTTAATATCAGAAAAATCAAATATTACAAATACGATTTTCTAGTTTACTTATAAAAAACATAGTGATTAAAATGGGGGGGAAGTAAGGACCTTATATTCTATCAAAAACAAATAAAAAACGTGATGCAATTACTCTTTCGAAAAAATTCTATCCTCAAGTGTGTATGAAGAAATTCTAACGTTAGATTTTACAGCATATACGATTAAAATCGTAAAAAATAATAGTAAAGAGGTGTAAGGAATGAAGAGCAAAATTATGGCAGGATTTTTAATAACATCAATTGTTACCGGGGCGACTATTCCTATCAATACTCTCGCAACGCCAATTGTTCAGGCAGAAACAAAACAAGATAATATAGATATTTCCTCGGCATTACGAAAAATAGGTGCACACTCCAAGTTAACACAAACCTTTATCGATGGAGCTTTAGCAAGTCCGAATGTACAACTTGAAGAAGTTCCATCTTTAAATACAACTCAATTTCTAATTAAACAAGATATGAAAGAGTGGTCATCCGAACTTTATCCTAAATTAATTCTATTAAATTCAAAAAGTAAAGGATTTGTAACTAAATTTAATAGTTATTATCCAACATTAAAAGGATTTATAGATAATGGGGAAGATAAAGAAGGGTTTACAGATAGACTGGAAGTCCTTCAAGACATGACCATAACAAACCAAGAAAGTGTGCAACGTCAAATTAATGAGTTAACAGATCTAAAACTACAGGTAGATAAGAAGTTGAAAAATCTTGATACTGATGTGGCAAAAGCACAGAGTGTCCTTAATTCAGAGGGAACAGGAAAAATAGATAAGTTAAAAAATGAAATGCTAGATACAAAAAAATCAATTCAAAATGATTTACAGCAAATAGCATTATTACCTGGGGCTTTAAATGAACAAGGGCTAAAGGTATTCCAAGAAATTTATAGTCTATCGAAAGATATCATTGAACCGGCTGCTCAAACAGCAGTAGTAGCGTATAACAAAGGAAAAGAAATAAACAATGCCATTGTAGACGCAGAGAAGAAAGCAGAACAAGAAGCAAAAGAAAAGGGAAAATCAGCTATAGAAATTGAAGCTGCCAAAAAAGAAGCACGTGAAGCGATAGAGAAAAGTAAAAAAGGCGAAATCGCTGCGGCTGCAGTTACAAAAACGAAAGAATATGACCTTATGAAAGTGATTGATCCTGAAAAAATAAAAAAAACATATAATACTTTTGCTGAAATTAATAAACTAACAGCAGAGCAACGTGCATATTTAAATGATTTAGAGAAACAAAATCAGAAATTATATGACTTAACAACTAAATTAACTGTAGCGGATTTACAAAAATCAATGATTCTTTTCATGCAAAATGATTTGCATACATTTGCTAACCAAGTAGATGGAGAAATTGAGCTAATGAAACGTTACAAAGAGGATTTGGATCTAATAAATAATAGTATTACAAAATTATCGACTGAAGTTGATGCCAATAACACTCAGTCTCAAAAAGATACATTAAGACGATTAAAAAGTGTAACAACTCAACTCGAAGAACAAGTTTATAAATTCTAATATTAAGAACATAGGTTTATCAAAAAGATTATATTGCAACTGAAAATAAGGAGGAGATCAAATGATGAAATTTCCATTTAAGGTTATAACTTTAGCCACTTTAGCAACGGTTATAACTGCTACGAATGGTAGTACTATTCATGCACTTGCACAAGAACAGACAGCTCAGGAACAGAAAATAGAAAATTATGCGTTAGGACCTGATGGATTAAAGAAAGCGTTGGCCGAAACAGGCTCTCATATTCTTGTAATGGATTTGTACGCAAAAACTATGATTAAGCAACCGAATGTAAATTTATCCAACATTGATTTAGGTTCCGGAGGAGGAGAATTAATCAAAAATATTCACCTAAATCAGGAACTGTCACGAATCAATGCAAATTACTGGTTAGATACAGCGAAGCCAAACATTCAAAAAACAGCACGTAATATTGTAAATTATGATGAGCAATTTCAAAACTATTACGACACATTAGTAGACACTGTAAAAAAGAAAGATAAGGTGAGCCTCAAAGAAGGAATAGGGGATTTAATCGATACAATTCATACAAATTCAAATGATGTTACGGAAGTCATTAAGATGTTAGAGGCTTTTAAAACAAAGTTGTATACAAATACTGTAGATTTTAAAAATAATGTTGGTGGTCCAGATGGACAGGGCGGATTGACGGCTATATTAGCGGGAAAACAAGCACTAGTCCCACAACTTCAGGCCGAAATTGAGAATTTACGTTCTACACAGAAATCACATTTTGATAATGTATTAGCCTGGTCAATTGGTGGTGGATTAGGAGCTGCTATTTTAGTTATTGGAACGATTGCAGGAGCGGTAGTAATTGTTGTGACGGGTGGTACAGCTACACCAGCTGTTGTGGGTGGTCTTACAGCTCTAGGAGCCGCTGGTATCGGTTTAGGAACAGCTGCTGGTGTCGAGGCATCTAATCATATGAATTCTTATAATGAAATTTCGAATAAAATCGGAGAATTAAGTATGAAAGCTGATCTGGCTAATCAAGCGGTTATTTCACTTACTAATACCAAGGACACTCTAACATATTTGTATCAGACAGTGGACCAAGCAATCATGTCTCTAACAAGTATTCAGCAACAATGGAATAAAATGGGGGCTAATTATAAAGATTTATATGATAATATCGATCAAATGCAAGAACATAAACTTTCGTTAATACCTGACGATTTAAAAGCTGCTAAACAAAGTTGGAATGATATTCATAAGGACGCAGAATTCATTTCCAAAGACATTGCTTTTAAACAAGAAAAAGCAAACTAAAAATCAATATATATTCATAGGAGGAATTAAAGTGAATAATAATTTTCCTTATAAACTACTTGCTGTATCGACGTTTTTAACCCTGACAACAACTACTGTAGTTTCACCAGTAGCTGCTTTTGCAAGTGAAAGTAAAATAGAACAAACGAGTACGGAAGATATATCTCTTTCTGTAAACAGCGAAAAGATGAAAAAAGCTTTGCAAGATGCTGGGGTATTTGCAAAATCCATGAATGATTACTCTTATTTGTTAATTAATAATCCAGATGTTAACTTTGAAGGAATTGATATTAAAGGATATACAAATCTACCTAGTCAAATAGCACAAGATCAAAAGAATGCAAGAGAGCATGCTACAAAATGGGATGCGCACATAAAAAAACAACTTTTAGATACCCTTACAGGAATTGTAGAGTATGATACCACATTTGACAATTATTACGATACATTAGTAGAAGCAATTAATGAAGGAGATGCAGATACATTAAAAGAAGGCATTACAGATTTACAAGGTGAGATTAAACAAAACCAAGCATATACACAGAATTTAATACAAGAACTAGCTAAGTTAAGAGATAGTATTGGAGAAGATGTCCGAGCATTTGGAGGTCATAAAGATATCTTGCAATCGATTTTAAAAAATCAAGCATCTGGAATAGATGAAGATGAAAAACGCCTAAATGATGTTTTAGAGCAAATAAGACATTTTAAACAAGTAGAATCGGATGGAATAATAACTGTATCATATCCCTCAATCCCTACATGGATTGCTGGAGGTGTAATGATAGGGGTTGCAAGAAATAATTTAGGTACGTTAGAGCCGTTATTAGCTCAATTACGCCAAACGGTTGACTATAAAATAACATTAAATCGTGTAGTTGGGGTTGCGTATAATAATATTGCTGAAATGCAAAATGCAATTGGATCAGCTATTAATGCTCTTACCTATATGTCAGCACAATGGCATGATTTAGATTCTCAGTATTCAGGAGTACTTAATCATATTGATAAAGCATCCCAAAAGGCAGATCAAAATAAATTTAAATTTTTAAAACCTAACCTGAATGCAGCAAAAGATAGTTGGAAAACATTAAGAGCAGATGCATTTACATTAAAAGAAGGAATAAAAACATTAAAAATGGATCCTGTTTCTTCAAAAAAATAGGAAAGTACGGTTTTATTGTAAAGTTTGCTAAAATATAGAGACTTTAAAAACATACTGTTAAATTATTAAATGATTCGTTATATACTAAAAAAGGTGAAGTTGTATCAAGAGCTTCACCTTTTTTTATTGTAGTTGAGTTGTAAGAGCAAGTTTCATCTTGTTTCAATTATGAAAGGGCTTCTTTGAGCCGATTAGTGTATATATAGCTTATTTTGCTATGTACATATTTAATCGACTTGAAGAAGTTCTTTTTGTGTTGCCTTCAAGTTAGGAATCACTTGTATATAGAACATCGGAGGCTAATAGTACACTAAATGAAAAATGCACATAATTTGTGCTCGTTTTTCTCATGAAACAATAGGGGGTTATTTAAAGGAAACGATCTATGATTGCAATTGTATGGAATATCTAAACATTCAAAAGTTAAATACATCCGAACAAATTAAATTTATGCATAATGGACAAATGGTATTAAGAACATTACAAGACATATGTAATGCGAGAAAATTTACTATCATCGCTTGTACCGTAGTAAAGATATTAAAATAAATAGGCACGAGGGCTTATATTTAGATATTACAACTAAAAAATAATGTGAATAACTAGCACAGCTATTAGGCTTTTTTCATTTAGAAAAATACTATGGACATTATTAAAGATCATTATTATTAAATTTTTTTGATTAGATCTGAAATTTTATTAACACTCATACTACTAATAATAAAATCTATTATAAATATATATCTTATATATTAAAAAGAAATAAAGATAAAACTATTATAGGTTATCAAAAATAGGGGGAAACTCTACTCCCACAAGGGAAAATTTGATGTTAGCACGTAAAAAATCATAAATAGTAAAAAATGTATCCGTAGATTCAATAATTATAAGACTTTCAATTCTACAAAAAAGCAGAAAGAAAATCATATGTTTCTACATGAAATCGGAAAGGAATTGATACAAATTACTTTATATTTATCCAACTATGGAAATAGGCTTCATTTTCTTTATTTTGTTAAATAAGCAGTATTTAACGTTCAATTATCCACATTTTATTCAGAAAATGTAGTTATTTGTTAACATAACTCACTATTTACACATAACTCACATTATTATTGATGATTTTTATTAGATATATACAACAACACTAGTAGTTACAATGATGTCAGAAAAATACTATTCACATTCGAGTATATTTGTCCTCATATCCACTGTTTTTATAATTTTATTTTTGATTTTTTGTAGGTATTATGAGATAGGTTTTATTACATTAGAAGAATATTCCCTAGTACTATGTGGAGAGTTATATAGTGCTAGAAGAGAATTTGTATAGAAGTGCATAAAAAAAGACTTCATTTTACATGAAGTCCTTCTGATTTTGTATTTATAAATAGAGTAGTAGAAAAGGAGTATGAATGAAACAACTACGAATAGCCCTCTAATTTCGATTTTTTCAAAAATAGAGAGCTCGTTACTATTATTTTATTTCCATTGCGTGTAGCACCTGATCTGGAGCTGTTATTGTTACACCAGCACGTACTAAACGTTCAAAGGTACGCATAAACTCTAGTAAATTAAACTGTTTTGGTAGCTCAATCACACGCAGTTGTTCTTGCGGTAGTTTATCAATTGCTTCAATAAACCATTCACGTACATCACTTGGAATTGTGCGTTCTTTATGGCCACGAACTTTTAGTTTTTCGCGCATTTCAATTTCTAAAGCGATATATGCATGGAGATTCACTCCCTGATCATATGCATATTTTCTAAATAACGTTTCTTCCTGGTATTTTAGATAATTACGGTGATAAGATTCTTCTGTTACTGGTACCGCAAACTTCTGCTTCAATAATGCATGCACATTTTTAAACATCTTTTTAATGTTACGAAGAGAGTACATAGAATAATGTAGGCCGAAATTAAAGATAGCTTGCTCACGGTCACTATTTCTCTCTTTTGGTATATGCTGCGCAATAAGAGGGTAGATACCTTCTTTTGCTGCTGTATCGAGAATTTGATATTGAGATGTTTGATGCAATAGTTTCTTCAACGTATATACAATCTTCGTTGGATATCCTTCTTTTCGATCAACCATGTCACGTAGTCCGCGAATTACACTGCGAATTTGACGATGACAAGTATGCTTTAATACATGAATGAATTTATTCATGTCTGCAGACAATTCACCGATATTCATCTCTTGTAGGACTGCTTCGATAAATTTCGCTTTTCGAGCATAGGTAGCTTTTGGTGTAAATGGATCCCTATGTTGTTCTTCTCCAGCTTCTTTCGAACATAAGAAGTCTGAATGGATAGACAGATATAATGTCGTATATCGTTTTGTATGCTTTACACCTTTTTGCATTTTGCAAATTTTGAATAGGGGATTCCCCGTACATGGTAATACAGTTGTTAATTCCTCGATAACCGCACGGATCTGATGCGGATATTTTTTATGTAAGAAACGATACATCCCACCGAAGTGAGTTTTGTTTCCTCTTTCGTCCTGCTTGTCCAAAGAACGCTTTAATGTTGTTTCCGTATGTTGTTGCATTGCGATGTCTAAGAATAGTTTCTTAGCTGCTACAGATAGCTTAAAGAAATCCTTTGTAAATACAACAGGGCTAATATATACGTACGGATTTGCTTTTTCTGTTTCCTCATTCATAAAATGAGTGAGTTTGATTGTATAACGGCCATCTACTCCATTTTCGATGGAGATAATGTTATGTAAGTTTAATTTCTTTAATGCGATATAGAATTGAGAGTGTTGGATATAAGCAAATTCTTCTTTATATTGCTTGTAATCTTCCCACATCATATGTATGGTTACATTTGGAATGACACCGTTTGTATAGCATTTTTTATGTAAGTACAAGAACACTTCAAGATCAGCATTCGTAATACCGTATAATTTATGTTTTCGTCCTGCTTTTTCTGCAAGTGTAGACATTGCTCGACGTGAAAAAGATGGTTTGGCTTTTTCGACAAAACCTTCTACATCCGCAATACGCTCTTCGTATGTCATGTGCTGCAGAATATCTTCTAAATATGTATCTTTATAGCTGTAGTATTTCTCCTCAAATGTTTCCACAAACTTTTGCCAAGATTTGAGTGTTACTAAAACTGCGTTTGTTGTTTTCCCATTTAAGCTACGTTGATTACGTATCACAAATGCTTTTCCCATCTTTTTCACCTCCGTTCTACAAATTCAGAAATATATGTCAAAATACTATAAAATATACCAATTTTGATTATAGCAAAATGAAAATTGCTGAAATGTGCTCCTTTAAGAAGAAAATTAGTAACTTGCAACAGCTTATGAAGCTAGTTGTATCAAGGGATAAGAGAATTTCATGATTTTTTTTTGTGTTAAGGATACCGCAAACGTGTTGCAAGTTGTTTGATATGTATAAAAGTAAGTGAAAAAGCAACTAAACCCTTGGTATATAAAGGATTATAGTGAAAATGGTAGGGAAGTTAGGGAAAGGATACCGCAAACATGTTGCAAGTTAGTAAACGTAATCATTAAAAATGAATTGTAATAATTACCCTTGATATAAAAGGACTTGTTGATATTTATAGAATGAAAGTAGGGAAAGGATACCGCAAACAGTGTTGCATCTTGTGAGAAAAATAAGGGCATGCATACCGCAAACGTGTTGCAAGTTGGATGATATGTATAAAAGTAAATGGAAAAGCACTTAAACCCTTGGTATATAAAGGTTTAGAGTGAAGATGATAGAAAAGTTAGGGAAAGGATACCGCAAACATGTTGCATATTATGTATGTAACTTATTAAAAATATGAGATAAATAGCTTAAAAACTTTAAAATGACATGATTTTTTTAAAATTACTTAGTTGAGAAATAAATTATACTGTTGCAAGTTGAAAGAGATAGGGAAAGGATACCGCAAACGTGTTGCAAGTTGATTAGAAATAGGTAAGAGAAAGAGCAAACGTGTTGTAAGTTGAGAAATATAAGGCAAACAAAGCGCAAAAAGAATGTAAGTAAGGGAAAATAGGTAAGAGGAGAACAAACTGTTGCAAGTTGAAGGGTTAAGGAAAGCAAGGCGCAAAAGAAATGTAGGAAGAAGAAATAGGGAAAAGAAAGAGCAGCATGTTGTAAGTTGAGAAATATAAGGCAAACAAAGCGCAAAAGGAATGTAAGTAAGGGGAAATAGGTAAGAGAAAGAGCAGCATGTTGTAAGTTGAGAAATATAAGGCAAACAAAGCGCAAAAGGAATGTAAGTAAGGGGAAATAGGTAAGAGAAAGAGCAAACTGTTGCAAGTTGAGGAGTTAAGGAAAGTAAAGAGCAAAAGAAATATAGGAAGAAGAAAAAAGGAAAAGAAAGAGCAGTATGTTGCAAGTTAAGGAGTTTAGGAAAGCAAGGCGCAAAAGGAATGCAAGTAAAGAAGAATAGGGAAAGAAAGAGCAGCATATTGCAAGTTAAGGAGTTAAGGAAAGCAAAGAGCAAAAGAAATGCAAGTAGGTAGAAATAAGGAAGAGAAGGAGCAGTATGTTGCAAGTTAAGGAGTTAAGGAAAGCAAAGCGCAAAAGAAATGCAAGTAGGTAGAAATAAGGAAGAGAAGGAGCAGTATGTTGCAAGTTAAAGAGTTAAGGAAAGCAAAGCAAAGCGCAAAAAGTGTGCAAGTTGAAAGAAATAGGTAAGAGAAAGAGCAACCTGTTGCAAGTTAAAGAGTTAAGGCAAACAAAGCGCAAAAGGAATGTAAGTAAGAGGGAATAGGTAAGAGGAAAAACAACCTGTTGCAAGTTAAAGAGTTAAGGCAAACAAAGCGCAAAAGGAATATAAGTAAGGGGGAATAGGTAAGAGGAAGAACAACCTGTTGCAAGTTGAGAAATGTAAGGCAAACAAAGCGCAAAAGGGAATGTAAGTAGAAATAGGTAAGAGAAAGAGCAACTGTTGCAAGTTGAGGAGTTAAGGAAAGTAAAGAGCAAAAGAAATGCAAGAAAAGAAGAATAGGGAAAGAAAGAAACAAAAATTTGTAAATATCTGTTACAATAAATTAAATATAATAGTAGTTAAGATTTTTATACTGAGAATTATTTTATTGTGATCCATGGTTTAGGGAGGAAAAGAAAGTGGATAACTTATTACAAATGTTTCGAGATGCATTGTTAATCTCTGAGCCAATTTATAAAACTAACGAGCTAGTATGGAATAAGTGGAATGCATACTTTAAAGATGTTGAAAACAATAATAATAAGGTACTTACATCACCCCATGCTTCTCCATCATTTACTGCATTAGTATCTTGGTTAGAGAAAAAGCAAGAGTCCGGAATTACATTAGTACAAATTTATGCGAAAATTGATTCTTATAAAGAAGAAATATATAAAGAAATTGAATTATTTATAGAAAAAGAATTTCAAGATGTAGTACATTCTAATTCCGTGATATTGGAAAATGATCAAAATATAGATAAGCCAAATATAGTGAATCACGAGGATTATTACGAGGTAAATAACTCTGCTGTTTATTATAAATTAAGAGATGGGATTGCAAAGAATCAATTTGAAGAAGATGAAATAAGTAAGGTCTTACAATATCCCATTGAAACGAGGTCTTCTAATGGTGTAGCTCAACTTTCTTCACACAAAGATGAAGATTTAAGACTTACCAATATAGAAGAAGCAGCTCGATGGAATACCCTTGTAGATGACGTAATGAGTAATATGGATGATTTAACGGCAGATTGCTTAGATGCAATCACAATACAGTGGATTAATGAAGCAAAATCTCCAGATGATTTTATTGACTTTTCTTATGAACAAGTTTTAGAGATGTGCAATATTCCAAAAACAGTTGTTAAAAATAAAGAATACTATAGAGCGGAAGATAAAATTAAGATAGCAAAGAGAATTGCAGCTTTAGCAAGTATTTTTATCTATTTAAATGATGATAATGAAGTCGTTGTATTAAATGACCGTGATGATGAGGGGGAACGTTTAGAATTAAAGCGTGAAGTTATCAAAAGATTATTTGTATTAGATTCAGTTGTTTTATGGAGACATAGTGTTACTAATGAATACATGGGCATTGAATCTTGTCGTATTAAGCCGGGTAGCTTTTTAACTAATTATTTGTATGGATCAAATAATACAACAGCCCTATTGTCTAAAAAAGCACTTGAATACAATAGTTATAGACACAAATATCATAAAAGGTTAATTCGATACTTAACATGGCAATGGAGAATTAGACAAATGTATTCATCATTGAAAAAGCCATATTCTATAGGTGGGGACAAAGGACTACTAGCAGTAATGGATATCCCAAAAGATTGGAAGCCGAATCGTATTAGAGAACAGTTAGAAAATGTTCTAATGGATTTAGAAAATGAAAAAGTAATCTCTCATTGGGAGTATAGTGATCCACTGGATGAACAACAAATTGGGAAACGTAATTGGTTTAAAAATTATTACAATAACTTAGGAATAACGATTTTACCACCTGAAGAAATGCTACAGTCAATGGATAGGGTAATAGGAAAGAAGAGTATAGAGGAACCACAAGAGAAGTTACCGGAAGTAACAGTTGTTAAAGAAATAAAGAAGACTGTAGAATCAGTCGAACAAATAGAGAAAAAGATCCGTGACCAAATACTGAAAGTACACAATGAAAAAAAGGTAAGCATTCGTGAAATAGCAGATGAAATGAGTATTTCTCCATCGACATTATCTAGATTTTGTAATTATAAAACAAAACGTTTATCTAAAAAGGCGTTAGAAAAGTTAACGAAATGGTGTGAAAGACAAGAAATATTAGAAAAGATGTAACATAGACTAAATATTTCTTTTAATAATATTCAAATTAAAAATACACATACATTATGTATGTGTATTTTACTTATTATCACTAATAATAGTCTGGATTTTCTTTATTTATGGCGGTTTTGGCAGGTGAAGATCCTACTGGAAAGTCATTATAGTTATGCTGTTTAATCCACTGCAATTAAATTTCTTGTCTTATCGATATGGTTCAGTAACATACGATACTCTTCTTCATACATAGTTATACGTTGTAGAAGAGATTGATTCTCTGTTTTTAAATCTTCAATTTGATTTTGTAACTTTGTCAATTCATTCACATCTTTATAATTTTGTAGAAAGAGAATAATATCATCTAATGTAATAGACAAAGATTTTTTTTCTTTTTCTGATGGGGAGAGGGGAATGTTGTTTCCCATTTTTCGGTCTTGTTTTGCTTGTTGTATTTCTTCTTGGTATTGTTTTCTCACATATGAATTCCAACGAAATCCACAAGCTGCGGGTGTTCTAGCTAGTAGTTTTGCTACTTCTTTGAATGCAGCTAACTGTGTTCCACCGTTACGAATATTCTGAAGTACTGTTGATGCGAGAAGTAAATCGTTATCATCAGTCCAGGAATCTTGTCTTGAGATTACCACGTTTTAACCCCCCTTATATGTTTTATATTATATATATGCAATTACTCAAAATGATAGAAGTTCAACTTCTCTTGAAATAATTGGGAGTAAGTTGGTAGAAGTATGTATGATTTTACATGCAAAATTGCATTTAAGGTTGACTATTCCATAAGTTGTAACTATACCGGTTACAGCAATGCAACTGAATTAATAAAGTTGTTGGTATGAATTGGTTGTATTAATGATGTATAAACAAATATTAAGGAATGAATGGAGTTGAAAATATAGTCCTACATATAAAACGTTTGTATAAAAAGAAATTAGATAATATACATTTTTTTATAAATATATATTAATAAAGAGAGGTTCACGTTTTGAAAATTTTTAAGGGAATTCTAGTTTCTTCAATTGCATTAACAGCATTTAATGGGGTAGGCGGACTACTTCCAAATGAAAAATCAGAAGTTGCCTATGCGGCTACTTACAATTATTCAAATAAGCAATTGAATTCTACTGTACATAAGCAAGTTACTAAACAATTAATTTTGAAATTTAAAAATGAAGCGAATTTACCACATCAGGATGGAATAGAAAAATTCATTAAAGAAGAAAAACAAGATCCTGAATTAATTGGAATTTTAGCTGAATATCCAAATGTAACTATAAATCGACTTTTTAATTCTTTAAATCCTAAAGAAATTAAAAATCTTGGTAAAGAAATAAAAGATTCCGATCATATTTCTTCTAATTTGCTAAACTATTATATTGTTGAAACTCAAGATGATATTGATGTACAAGCATTACTTACAAAATTTGAAAAATCATCTCTTGTTGAAACGGCGTATTTACAGGAAGAAGAGGCGCCACCAGCAGAGCGTTTGCCAAACTTATCTGTTAATCCATATGATGAGTCTAGACTTACAAGACAAGGTTACCTTGAACCAGCACCATTAGGAATTAATGCACCTTATGCCTGGAGCATAAAAGGTGGAGATGGAAAAGGAACTACTTTCGTAGATATGGAGTATGGGTGGTTATTTAATCATGAGGATTTAGTGAATCAAAAGATTGAACTGATATCTGGACAGAATAAAAGCGAGCACCATGATCATGGTACCTCAGTCTTAGGAATTGTTTCGGCAGAGGATAATAACATAGGTGGAATCGGGATCGCACCGAAAGCTAAGGTAAAGGTTGTATCTCAGATTAGGGATAACGGAAATTATAATACAGCTGATGCTATTTTAAGCGCGGTTAACAATATGCAAGCTGGAGATATTCTTTTACTAGAGGCACAAGCAACTTACGATGGATATGGAGATAAGAACTATTTTCCTGTGGAAGTAAAACCAGACATATTTGATGCAATTCGTATGGGAACAAATAAGGGAATTATTATTATTGAAGCAGGTGCAAACGGCGGAAATGACTTGGATCAATTTAGAGACCGTAATGGTAAACAAGTTTTAAATCGTAATAGTCCTGATTTTAAAGATTCAGGGGCAATTATGGTTGGGGCAGCTTCTGCAAGGGTTCCTCATAAGCGTTCATATTTCTCTAATTACGGTAGTAGAGTGGATGTGTATGGATGGGGGAATGCAGTAGATACTACAGATGCTAAACCAAGTGAATTTATAACAAATCTATATACATCTAGTTTTGCTGGAACATCTAGCGCATCACCTATTATTGCTGGTGCTGCAGCATCAATTCAAGGAATTGCAAAAAATAATCAGGGGAGAGTATATACACCAAGACAGCTTAGGGATATTTTAAGTGATTCTAGCACCAGAACGAAATCCAATGATCCAACTTCTGATAAAATTGGTGTTTTACCTGACTTAAAAGCTATTTTATCTAAACTTGGTTTTTCACCAAACTTAGGTAATGATTCTTCCATTGTATTTCCTGAGGAACAAGAAATAAATAAAGGAAATAAGGGAAATGAAGGATCTACTATAACATTCCCGAAAGAAGATACCGCTAATAGTGGAGAGGACTCTAGCTTTATTTTCCCAGAATAATAGAAATACTTCCTATTAAGCATGGGGCAAAATAGTTTACTCAATAAGAACAAAGGATATGAATTCAATAGAAATATGAATTTATATCCTTTTTATTTTAAGCTGTTTTTACTACCTTACAAAAACGTAATGTTAGCGTAATGGAAATGAATTTTCGCAGCCAATAGATTAGGATATAATTTTTGTGAGAAAAGATATGAGGTGAATAATATGAAACGAATAGTGCTTATGTGTAGCATTTTTGTGATGTTTACTGTGTTGTTATCCGGGTGTAATTTAAATCGTCTTGGTACAGATACATATTATGTGCAAATTACCAAGGATGGTGAAAAATTAAAAGAGAAAAATGTAAATGGGGATACGACTTACGAATATAAATTACCTGGATTTGATAAGGATGGTAAAGAGAAAGAAATGGAGTTTACAGCGTTAAAAAACCTTCGTAAAGAAGCGTTTTTACGTATATATTACTCTGAGAAAAAAGGTGTGAAATCTTGGGAAGAAGTTAAAAAAGACGAACTCCCTACAAAGGTAAAAGAAAAATTAAAGGTGGATTAATATATAATGCTTTGTTAGAGCAATATATCCTCAAACTATTAGAATGTATATTGTGAAATAGGCTAACAGTTATTGTCAGTCTTTTACTTTTGCACGAAGAAAATATAAAAGGCATTTAACAGACAAGTGTTGGATTATTAACAATTATTTATGATCCAAAGCTACAATATATCTACTCCTGAACTATAATAATTTTAGGTCAGAAATAAGCTTCTAATTTTGTGAGGAGTTAAGTACTAAAAAAGCTTAATTTTGTTTACGTATTTATAGTCGTTTAAAGGATTTATGATTGGTTATGATATAATAAAATTCAAGTACAATAAGGGGGATTAATTAAATGATTTTTCAAAGCATGATAACAGCTATTATAGAAAAATTACAAGAGACGGTGAATCCCTATTGGATAATTGTGTTTGGATCAACGGCTGAGAATAGAGAACGAGAAGATAGCGATATTGATATAGCTTATGTAAGTGACACAACATTAGGGAACTATGAACGTTTTTTATTAGCACAGGATTTAGCTAACATTGTTCATAGAGATGTTGATTTAGTTGATTTATCCGAAGCTTCTACAGTTTTTCAAGCTCAGATTATACATACAGGAAAGACAATATTTTGTTCTGATGAAGAACGGAAAATCATTTTTGAAATGAAAACCTTAAAAATGTATTCAAAATTGAATGAAGAACGACAGATAGTATTTGATGATATAAAGAAAAGAGGTTCTATATATGAAGAATGAGGTTATTTTAAATAAAATTTCTACAATAGAGCGTTGTATAAAAAGAATCCAAGATGTATATGGAAATGACCCTGAAAATTTAGAGGACTTTACAAAACAAGATTCAATAATATTGAATATACAAAGAGCTTGTGAAGCGAGTATTGATCTAGCAATGCATATTGTTGCAGGTAAAAAATTAGGACTACCCCAATCTAGTCGAGAGGCCTTTGATTTATTGGTTACAGCAGGATTACTTAGCGCTGATCTAGCAAATAAGTTAAAGGCAATGGTTGGATTTCGTAATATTGCTGTTCATGATTATCAAAGTGTGAATTTAGATATTGTTCGTCAAATTATTGAAAAACATTTAACTGATTTTAAACTATTTACAAAAGAAGTAATGGGGATATTGGAATTTTAGGCAAAAGAACAGAATAATAGGGCTGAGAAAGAAAGTAATTCTATGATTCCCAAACCAGCTATTGAAACAATCACTTAATTTCGTAAGAAGAAACGCGGTCATAAGATGAATTTGTTTATGTTGTAGTGAGGCTTTGTATGAGATGTGTGTAGATAATAGTAGGAAAAATATCCATATACAATTTTATCAACAAATAAGTAAATATTTTTAAAACTAATTTTTATACATATAATGTATACCCAAAACAAAAAAGTTTCCTCTTGGAAACTTTTTTGTTTTGGGTAAATTTATAACGATTAATTAATATTCAGTTTTTGAAAAAAATGATGAATCATGTCAAATTATCTTCATTTACACGAACATGAACGTAGTATAAAAATGAAGCATATCCAAAATAATTAAAGGGGCTGAAAAAATGATTAAAAAACTTATTATTGGTGCTATTGCTTTAGGCACAACAATAGGAGTGAGTAAATCTACATTTGCTGCTACAATACATTCTCCATCACAGTTTAAAGAAACTCGAAATGTTCATGTGCAATCCCTATATTCTCCATGGCAGTATTTAGGACAAACTTCAAGGGAACTTCAAATTAAAAGTAAGGATCCAAAAGTACTGGCTTTTGAACTAGCAAAAGAAGCACCATTTTATGAAGAAGAATTAGTAGACATATGTTCTGTAATTTTAGATGCAAATGTAGATATTGTATATTGGACAAGTAAGGAATGGGTTAGATTTGAAGAAGGAAATTATCAATTTAAACATGAAATTAAAATTTTTAGAGATAAAGAACGTCAGCAATTAATTACTGCACTAGAATCTTAGATCTTTTACAAAAAAGAAGCTATCTTTAGTATGCTATTCTCCCCTCATAGTAGATAGGAAAAAGAAAACACATTAACCAATTTATTATGGAGGGGATTTTTCTATGGGGTAAATTAGAATTACTTGCTATATAAAATGAAAGGAAAAGGAAGTTGGTTTATACTTAAAAGAAGATGTAAAACTGT
The DNA here is from genome assembly GCF_051916495.1 of Bacillus cereus group sp. MYBK216-1. Lineage (NCBI taxonomy): Bacteria > Bacillati > Bacillota > Bacilli > Caryophanales > Bacillaceae > Bacillus > Bacillus cereus group sp. MYBK216-1. The sequence goes on along the minus strand of NZ_JBQAGT010000009.1, from coordinate 33,419 downwards.
TAAGAAAGAAATAGACATTTATTATCCAATTGTAAGACGGTAAATGAAATGATTCGAAACTTTAGGTATTAAAGAACTAGAAGAAGAACGTGGGAAAACAAAAGGGTAATGTTTAGGTAGAATGAAACCTAAAGACTAAACGATTGAAAGAAGAGGATGGGATGTTAGAAAAATGAAGGAAAGTATGTTGCGAACGTAAAACTTTTAGGATAATGCACATAAAAAAGACTTCTTCATCTATGTTAAGTCCGCAAATATATACAATTTTATAACCATCAAAGATTTCAAGAGAAATTAAATAACCTGAGTCCATACAAATATAGACTCAGGTGGCTTAGCTGCGCTTTGAAAATCCTGTCTACCCGACAGGGCCCTCTCTTTTTATTCTTCAAATAAACAAACTGAAACAAGATTATTTAGAAGTATTAGTGAATTAGCCTCTTTTTAATTCTTATTTCGTGTCTCTTACCTTTAACAAGTACAAACATAACTCATTAATCTATATTATCTTTAAAATATTTATAAATTTGATGCTATAAAAGCAATAGAATTATGTAATAAGTGAATCAAAAAAACAACCCCAAAAGCAGGCATTGTAACCTGATATTTTTCATTCTTTTTTTTATATACCCAATAAGCATAGTTATATAAAAGACCAATTATCGTTGTACCAACTATATAAGTGATTCCATATCGATGATTTAATCCAAATATAATTGAAGCTATTAAAATGATAAGGTAATCGCGATTTTTAATGTAAGGGATCCAACTTAATAGCCAAAATAAAAATACTTGAAAAACTACTGTTTCATATATAGGTGCTGCTAATACCCCTAATAAAACTTGAAGAATAAGAGGTGCTTCTGTTATTGGGTTTTTTTGTATTTCAGGTAAGAATAGATCTAATGGTATTACAAATAAAAATGATCCTAATAAAATAAGAAAAATAAAAGAAATGGTAGGCAAAGTAAACATAAATCTATTTATTTTTTTGAGCATATATATTTCTCCTATAATCTTTTATTACATCTATACGAAAAGTAATAAATAATTGAGTCTCTTTTTGTTTGACATGTTTTCGTCTACTATTGATGAAAACCGTTCTGTAATTAAATTCTTGGCTTATATGTAGGTGTAGCGATATATTAAAACTATATTGTTAATATCAAAATATTAAAGAGCTAAGTGAGATATTAAGGTCACACCAATTTTAGGATGAATATAATATCAAGCCCGTTAAGGAAATATGCTGTATAGGACAAGCTTGTACTGTTTATTTTACTATATGAATATTTAAGTGCATATAGTTCTGGGAAAGTATGTATTTTTGCATTTTTTAATACAAAAGTTTTTTATTAAAAATTTACTTTCTGCGCTATCTCATATGAATTTAAGACGATTGAAGAGTAAAGGCCAAAAGAGTCTAAGTTTAATTTGTACAGGTAGATATCAAAATTCTATAGAAAAATAAGGAAAAAAGTTATAAAATAGGAGATTGGATTAAACTTTCCAATTTTTTTGTGCAAGATAAAGATGACTAAAGATGTGGCTCTTAAAAATTCTTGTTTATATATAAAACTAACGATAGTATAAAAAATCCTCAATGAAGGAACTTCAACAAATCTAATGTGAAAATTTTTAGGCGATAAATATGAAATTTAAAATATTCTTAGTAGTCCATTAAATATTATAGCAATTATTATAGGCAAACCCTTTAATATAATCGATTTAGAAGAAATCAGTACAAATAGAAAAGATGAAGTAGTAGAAGTATTACGACTTCCTTTTAATAGATTTTCAGGAGCAGCTGGACATATAAAAGATGCAATTGTAAATGAAAAAAATTGGAACGTTTGGTTGAACGATTAGTATGCTATTTTAAAGTTTAAATTAATAACAGAAAGAGAACCTCTTAATATGTTACTACTTTGTTTTTGTATTGTTGAAAATAAGAAAGGTGAAATCAATGAAAAAATATTGGCATAAGCTATCGTTGCTTCAAAAAAATGTATTACTAACGGTATTAGTAATTCTGACCCTTGTTGGAAGTATGGGAGCGTTAAGTTTTAATATGTTTCAAAATAGTATGATGTCTATATTTGAGAGGCAGTCTTTTGAAACAGGTGATGCGGTATTAAATCAATTAGATCTAGAAATAGTAAGAGATGTAGCAAAAGACCCCACAGCTCAAAGAGTGAAGAAGGAAAAATTGACAGAGCAATTAGATAAATCTATAAAAGATATGAAAAGTGTTGGGCAAACATATGTTACAGGAGCCAAGCTAAATGATAAAGCTGAATTACAAATAGTAGCTTTGGATACAGAATTAGCAAATACTGTTTCTGTAAAACCAGGTGAATACTATGAGCAGCCTACTTATTGGATGAAAACATACGATAAAGTAATACAAACAAAACAGGCACAAATGACAGAAGTGTATGAAGATGAATTAGGGTTCTGGGTAACAATTTTAGAGCCAGTTACAGATGAAAATAAAAATATAATTGCAATTGTTGCAGCGGATTTGGAAGCTTCTATTATTCCTCTTACAAAGAAAAACTTTATGATACAAGGTTTACTATTTATTATAATTTCATTAACTATCGCAATTACAATTCAAATATTTATCTCACGAAACTCTCTATCGCCTTTAAAGGATTTACAAGAAGGGTTACGTAAAGTTGGTGAAGGGGATTTAAGTATTAAATTGAATGAAAGATCTGATGATATAGGGATAACCAATATCTATTTTAATAACACTATTAAAAAGTTTAATAGGATTATAGATAAAGTAAGGCAGACTGCTGAACAGGTTTCGACATCTTCACAGGAATTGTCGGTAAGTACAAAAGAGAATAGCATAGCCTTTAAAGAAATTGCAAGTGCTATTACAGGATTAAATTTAGGAGTACATTCTCATGAATATGTAGTGCAAAAATGTTTAGGGATTGTTCAAGAAATGGAAAGTAAGATGAAAGAAATTAAAGGAGCTGCAAAACAAGTTGGCAATGCTTTGGAAGACATGAAACAGAATTCTGTAGAGGGAAAAGATTTGATTAAGCAAATCGTGAATCAAATGAAAAGAATCCAAGATACAGTTCAGGATGTACCTTCTAGTATTTATGCATTCGAAGCACGATCTAAGGAAATTCATGAAATTCTTACTGTAATTACAACCATTTCAAATCAAACAAATTCATTAGCTTTAAATGCTTCTACTGAATCCTCATGTGCTGGAGAGATGGGGGAAGAATTTTCAGATGTTACGGACGAGGTACGTATATTAGCGGAAAGAACCGAGGCATCTGCAAGGGATATAGCTAAATTAATTGGTGAAATCCAGGCTGAAGCAGAGAGAGCTGTAAGATCCATACAGAAGAGTTCAAAGGAAGTAGAATTAGGAATAACACTTGTTCAAAGTAGTGGTGCATTCTTTGAAAAGATTTCAGAATCTGCACAATCTGTCACAAATCAAATTAAAGCGACTTCGAACCATTCAAGTGACATTCTAAAAAATAATCAAACTATTGTTCAGTTTATAAATGAATTATCACACATTGCAAATACATATGTGAATAGCAGTAGTAATGTGGAAAAAAGTATGAAAGAACAAGAACTATATGTACAAGATATTGCAGAGTTAGCAAATTCTTTAAATTGGCTCTCGCAAGAGTTACAGGGGTTAATAGGGGAATTTAAAAGTAAGTAGGATAGAAGAAGGTAAAGGTATAGGGTATGACCTATACCTTTATTTATTCCCACATAAGGGATGAAAGCTTAGGTATATATGTAAAATAGCTAAACGAATAATTTTTTTGCATATTTTGTTGGAAATAGAGCATGATATTACCAAATTCAACGGAGGTGTTTAAAAAATGCAAATTCGCGAAAATAATAATTCAAACGAAATCTTAATAGCAGCTGCAGCAAGTGCAATTGAACAAATGAAATATGAAATTGCTCAGGAGTTTGGTGTTACACTTGGACCGGATTCAACTGCACGAGCAAATGGTTCAGTAGGTGGAGAAATTACAAAACGTTTAGTTCGTATGGCGCAAGAACAGTTATCTGGTCAATATAAAATTCACTAAAACTAAAGGTATATCCCATTGAAGGGATATACCTTTTTAATTTGTTTGTAAAGAGGATCGTTACATTTTTTATTATTGGTTAAGTTTAGAAACAGCAAATTTAGCTGTAAAATTCATCTTCTTCATGTACGTAGAATTTACACCTGCTTGAAATTGTACAGAAATATTACCGTCTTTTTGCGCTTTAAATACGCGACCATATGGGGAATTAGCATTGAATGTGCCAATTACTTGATTATCCGCATCAAAGACCGTATAAGAAATTGGGAACCCTGAATTTTGTACAAAGACTGTAAGTTCGTCCCCTTTTTTAACATTAAATGATTCTTTTTGAGACACTTCATAGGAACTCATAGAGTAGTATTTTGTGACTTCTTGAATTTCTAAATTCGTAGTAGCTGCACTCGCTTTTGATGCCTCAGCCCCTGGTAAGTTCATACCTGAAAATACTGCAATTCCTAGTGCCCCTGCTAAAATCAATTTTTTCATAATAGTATTTCCTCCTTTAATATATTGTGAGATTTGAAACGAAAGTGAAAATTTCAATCCCTGAAACCATTATAGTTACAATGAGAATTATTTTCAATAAGGGTTAGTATGTAATTTTGCATATATAAAGTATTAACATAAGGTAATCAGTCAAGTTTTGAAGTATTCTTAACAGAAGGGAAGGAAAAAATTAAAAAATCATGAATGATATTGTAACCGAACTATATATCTTTTGAGCTTATTCCGTCTGCATCAAGTGAATATATTATTAATTTTATTTGTATTTGTTTTTGTTTTTTATTATAAAAAATTTTAAGGTTGATAAAGTTTTATTTGGTGGAATTATTAAACAAAAATGATAAATTATATGGTATGATAAAAAGGCAATAAAGTACATCATCCTGACTTTATTGTGTATGTTTAGCCTATGTATGTCGTTTGTATTAAAAATAAGAAGTCTCTTAAAAAGAGACTTCTTATTTTTTGTATGGAGGGGGTATTACAGATGACTGATTACTATCAAATGTTTTTAATTACTATGGCAGGTATTGCCTTATTTTTTTATATACAACATGCTGGAAAACCAACGAAAAGAAACAAATGGAAGTTTTTAATTGTAGTATTTTATTTTACCTTTTGAATTATTTATTTCTTAAATTCTTATAGATATATAGGGGATACGTTTATCATTCTAAAATATAAAAAAGGAAGGTGTAATCCTTCCTTTCATTATCCAGTATGTCCATGTGAATATTTAATAATATTTACAGTACTTTGAGGGCCTGTTGAAGAACTTGATCCAAAAGTTACTGTAACGACAATTAAGATACCAAGTAAGCTAATCGCTAATTTTTTCATTTTAATGCTCCTTTTTTAAAGTTTTTTTCATTGGCTTTACTAGCTTCATAAAAGTAATAGCTAGCTTTTAGATGATTATCTTCTTTGTAAAATTGGACTGCCAACTTTTCGGTATATTCATTTATATACTCATATAGTTCTTCTCGTTCAAAATAAGAAATTCCTTCTAAAACAGCTTTTTCTAAATCATTAGCACAGCTATGTAGATTTATTTTTTCTAAAATATTAAAGTGATGAATATAACCTTCAATTCCCAATTGAGTAGAGAGTTGGAGGCCCTTTTTTATTAATTCTTGAGCAATTTCATGTTCTCCTAATTTATAATGCTCTCTAGCTTCAATGAATACAGCTTTATAATCGCTAGGTAGTTTCTGATTAACTTCGGATAAATATCGTAATGCTACTTCAGATAGATTCTGAGTAGCGTACATAAACCCTAGATTGTGACGGACAATTAAAATATTGTATTCTAAATTTTCTTTTTGGAATGTATCCATAGCAGAGATAAAGTGTTCCTCAGCTAATTCCCATTCTTTTAAATGAGTGCATGCTAATCCATATAAGTTATTACAGAAGGCAACTTTTAATTCATATCCAGGATGCTTTGAAAATATATCTTTAGCCTTCATTACATGATTAATACATAAAATTGATCTATGTGTATGACAATAGAAAATGGCTAACTCATAATGGAATTCAGCATGTTCAATCTCATCAGGTATTGTTTCTAACAGGTATTCTGCTTTATCGTAATGTATTTTTGCAAGACTATGATTGCCGGTAACATTGGAATGAATGGCTTTAAAGAAGTGATAATAGTATGAAAGGAAATCGTCTGTAGGAGTTTTGTAAGCATCACTTTGTTTAAAGCTATCTTTAGAAATACTTAAGCTATCAATTAAATATTGATGTCTAAAATCTAGTAGTGAGTAGTATAATAATATCGTTTGATTTTCTTCTATATTATGAATTCTGTTTTCAATTTCTTGTTTAAGTAATTGAGCGGCGTCTACATGCCTAGCCCTAATTTCTTGATACCATTCATTTAATAAATGAGTTATTTGCTCGTTCCCCTGTATATGAACATTCATTGTTCAATTTCATCCTCTCCAAAGATATTATTCAGCAATTAGTATCATATCAGAAATTTCCTCTATCAAAATCTATTTAATAGCATTTATCAATATAAGATGGAATATTCTATTAATTTGCATTTATTGAGATTCAAGTAGTATGTATTATTGTAATTTCTATAAAAATAATCTTTTTTTAACAGGCGAAAAGGGAAACATACCTAAGTAATTATGTATAGCAATAATAGGAAAAAAGAAATAAATAATAAAGGGGAATTTGAAATGTTAGAGTTAAAAGAAAAGCAATCTTGGAAGAAGATGTAGAGGTATTAAAGGCGAAGGTACATCCAGTACGGTTACAAATTGTAAATGAGTTAATGTATCATAAGACATGTAATGTTACACAGTTAATAGAGATTTTAGAGCTTCCACAATCTACGGTTTCACAGCATTTATCAAAATTGAGAGGAACCGTACTTCGTGCAGAAAGAAAAGGATTAGAAATGCATTATTATATTGAGAATTCCAAAGCCCGTCAAATCGCTAGAGTTTTAAATATATAGATTGGAAATAACATCAAAATCTTCTGTATTAAATCAGGGGATTTTTTTGTTTTTATTAAGCTGTAAATATTTATATTAGAGTAAAAAACTATTTTCTTATTATAGGAATGAGATAGGAATATCAAATGGGTTTTAAATAGTAAAAATATAGAAAAATAAAGAAAAATATGTTAATGTGATAATCGAAATATAAATTTATTCGAAAAGGAGTGAAGAGAGTATATGTTAAAAAGGGGTGTAATGTTATTATTCTTTATTCTATCTATCTCGACATTTAGTATGGTAACTCAAGCTGCTAATAGTTCTGAGTACGTGAATCAATCATTCTATGGGTATAAAGAACCGTCATTTACTTCAGCTAAAACAAATGGTGGATCAGAGTACGGTGCCCAAAATGTAGGAGTCGTAGAAAAAAGAGATAATGGCTGGTGGAAGATTGAAACATGGGAAGGTCCAGTTTGGATTAACTTGAATGGGGAAGAACGTGTCATGGGAGATTTCTATGCATATGATGAACCTTCTTTCTCATCAAAGGTTGCGAATGCTGGAGCGAAGTATGGGCGACAAACATTTAGAATAGTAGATGGAACAACAGATGGTTGGCTAAAATTTAAGACGTGGGAAGGCGACAAGTGGATGAATCCTACGTCTGAACAAATTACTGTCAACAAAACGATTTATGCGTATAATGAGCCGTCATTTAATGCAACGAAAGCAAATTATGGAGCACCATATAACCCACAAAATTGGGGAGTAGTAGAAAAAAAAGAAAATGGCTGGATGAAGGTAGGTACTTATGAAGGTTATAAGTGGATTAATCCAGATGGAGAAGAAAGATTCATAAACAAATCATTCTATGCGTATAACGAAGCTTCATTTAATGCAGCTAAAGCAAACGCTGGAGCATTATATAATCCACAGAATTTTAGAGTTGTAGATGGAACACCTAGTGGATGGTTAAAGATTAAAACATGGGAAGGCGAGAAATGGCTGAATCTAGATGGAGAAGAAAGATTCATAAATCAATCATTCTATGCGTATAACGAGCCTTCATTTAGTTCAGGCAAAGCAAACGCCGGAGCAGTATATAATCCACAGAATTTTAGAATAATAGATGGGACAACTAGTGGATGGTTAAAGATTAAAACATGGGAAGGCGACAAGTGGATGAATCCGCATGAAACAGATTCAAGTTCTTCTAAATATCAAATGCCTATCAAAAATCCAAATGTTAGCTCATGGTATGGAAGTCGTTGGGGGACAGTACATAAAGGTATTGATTTCTCAGCGGCAAAGGGTACACCAATAATGGCATCTAAATCAGGAACTGTAGAATTTGCTGGTTTTGGTGTAAGAGGTCAAGGATTTGGTGGATATGGAAATGCGGTGGTTATTAGGCATGAAGACGGACTTTGGACACTATACGGTCATATGGACTCAATTTTAACTACTGTAGGGGCACATGTACAACAAGGTCAAGTAATAGGGAAAGTAGGTAGTACAGGCGATTCTACTGGGAACCATTTGCACTTCGAAATTAAGAATCAGTATATAGGTGGACAAGTAGATCCAAAACCATATTTACCATTTTAATAAACATTAAGTTTGAATAATTAATATACGATAAGGATAATATATTTATTGCATGTTTAATAAAAGGACAGTTATCTAAGGATAGCTGTCCTTTTATAATTTATCATTTTAGCCAAGAAGACTCCTTCCTCAAGGAACGTGAAGGGTCACAGTCCAGTGAGTAGGTGGGAAATGAATTGGCTTCGAACAAGGGATGGAAGGAAGCCATCTTAATTGTTCGACATATAGAAAGTATTACTCTACTACCTATCGAATGTATGTTTGGTGTATAATAGTCATATACCGAAATGGAGGTGAATCAAATAATGATGAATAAAGCCTATAAGTTTCGTATCTATCCAAATCAAGCACAAGCAATTCTAATCAACAAAACGATTGGGTGTTCTCGCTTTGTATTTAATCATTTCCTATCCTTATGGGATCACGCATACAAAGAGACAGGAAAAGGCTTGACCTATGGTACATGCTCTGCCAAACTACCTGCCATGAAGAAAGAGCTTGTTTGGCTAAGAGAAGTGGATAGTATTGCGATTCAGTCGTCTGTTCGCAACCTTGCAGATGCGTATACGCGCTTTTTCAAAAAACAAAACAGCGCACCGCGCTTTAAATCTAAGAATAACAACGTACAATCTTATACCACAAAACAAACAAATGAAAATATTGCCGTTGTAGGGAATAAAATAAAGTTGCCGAAACTAGGCCTCGTTCGATTTGCCAAAAGTCGCGAAGTAGAGGGGCGTATTGTAAATGCTACAGTTAGACGGAACCCTTCTGGCAGATACTTTGTTTCATTGTTAGTCGAAACAGAAGTACAAGAGCTCCCGAAAACAAGTTCTTACATTGGAATGGATGTGGGACTAAAAGATTTCGCCATTTTGTCAGATGGAACCATCTATAAAAATCCGAAGTTTTTCCGATCATTAGAAGATAAGTTGACGAAAGCACAGCTTGTTCTTTCTAGAAGAATGAAAGGATCTTCCCGCTGGAATAAACAACGAGTAAAAGTAGCTAGAATTCATGAATACATATCAAATGCTAGAAAAGATTACTTGGACAAAATTTCAACTGAAATCATCAAAAACCACGATGTTATCGGTATAGAGGATTTGCAAGTATCGAATATGTTAAAGAATCATAAGTTAGCAAAAGCAATTAGTGAAGTATCATGGTCGCAATTTCGATCCATGTTGGAATACAAAGCAAAATGGTATGGCAAACAAGTCATTGTCGTATCGAAAACATTTGCTTCCAGCCAATTATGTTCTTGTTGTGGATATCAAAATAAAGACGTTAAAAATCTAAACCTACGTGAATGGGACTGTCCTTCTTGTCGTACACACCATGATAGGGATATTAACGCAAGTATCAATCTAAAGAATGAAGCAATAAGGCTTCTAACCGCAAGGACTGCGGGGTTAGCCTAATCAATTAGAGTTCGATAGAACTCTTTACTTAGGAATCCCTCACTTCTAAACGAAGTGAAAGTGGGGGTAGTTCAATATATTATTGATATAATAAATACAGGAGGCGATATAAATGGAACTTAAAGACCTTATGAATTATATTGAAGAAAACAAAGAAGAACATTTTCATGATTTAATCACTAAAAATGAACGGGAAATTGTAAAAAAAGAAGAAAAAGAGAAATAAAAAATTTAAAATAGAAGAGTTGACCTTTTGAGTCAACTCTTTTGTTTTTATAAATGGATATAAAGTTGGATTTCTCAATTGTTGAGTAAAAGGAATTGCAGAATTTTTCTGTAGAGAAGGTTATTTGGTATTGAAAATGAAACAGACAATTTGCTAATCATAGGAGAGTTTTTTAGTATTATATTAAATAGAAAATAGCGTAATGAGTTAACGCTTTAGGAGAGAGTATATGAATTATTTTATTGTTATGCAGGGGCATACATATCAAGAGGAAAAAGGATTAGAAATTATTTGGTCACCTAAAAAGGATAAAGGCGGTAATGTACCACATTCATGGAAAAGAATGATGGATGTAAAAGAGGGGGATCGAATCTTTCATTCATGGAAAAGAATGATGGATGTAAAAGAGGGGGATCGAATCTTTCATTATGTAAAAGGGAATATTGTAGCAGTTAGTATCGCTGAAGAAGATTGTAAGGAATCGAATAAACCATCGATTATGAAAAGCCATGATCAATGGAATGATGAAGGCTATTTGGTATCTTTAAAATATCATGAGTTAGAAAAAACAATTAATATACGTGAGAAATTTGAACAGATATCGCACCTGTTGCCAATTAAATATTCACCTTTTCAATTAGATGCAAATGGAAACCAAGGTTATTTATATCCATGTAATGAAGAATTAGCCCTTAAATTAATGGAACTAATTGGTGATTCAAACATTTATAAAATAAATGATGAGCAATTAGAGTTGGCAGTTGATCCGGTAAGAAGGACAGAAAACAACACATTAATTCCGGTTATAGCTGAGACGGAATCCGAAGTAAAAGCGAAAATCCGAATTGGACAGCAAAAATTTAGAGAGGAATTAATGGAGATTTGGAACGGAAAATGTGCATTATGCGGAATAAATTTACCAGAATTGTTAAGAGCAAGTCATTCTAAGCCATGGAAAGATAGTACAAGTATGGAACGCTTAGATCCGTATAACGGTGTACTACTGTGCTGTAATCATGATGCTCTTTATGATAAAGGGTTTATCACATTTGATGGACAGGGACGACTGCATATTTCCTCATTAATAGTGGAAACAGATTATTTGAAATTTGGATTAATACCAAAAGCTAAGATAGGAATTCAACCGGAGAATAAATTATACTTTAAGTGGCATAAGAGGAATATTTTTAAAGTAAAATAGTATAATTTTTAACTTCAAGGACAGGAAGAACATAAGAGAGACGAATTGTGTTATCCAGTAAAGGGGAATGGTACATGTATAACTGTAAACAATGTGGAACAGAAATGATTATGCAATTACAAGATAGATATAGAGAATATTGTCCCAAATGTGAAGAGCTTAAACCAAATAACTTGTTATACTATAATCTATATGAATTACTAGATTATATGGAAGCGAATCACTACATGAGTAAGGAAAATATGCTACTTAATTTTTTGAAATGGGAGTTTGATTTAACGAAAGGGAATATATTCAAGTTATATCTAGACATAGATAAATATGATCAATTCAATGATGAGGATTTTACAAGACAATTAGAGGAGTATATGAAGGGGATTCGATTAAAATTAAATGTTAAATATGAAGATGATTATATCTGGATTAAGGTTAATTAGATGGAATTCCAGATGTAATGAATTTTGTTTTAAAGTGATAGTAAGTAATTGAGAGGAGATTAATAGTGATGGAAGATTTGCAAAATGCAGTAATAAAGTTTCGAGATGAGAGAAATTGGGGGCAGTTTCATAATGCGAAGGATCTAGCAATTTCCTTAAATTTAGAAGCATCAGAGTTGCTTGAGACTTTTCAATGGAAGTCTAGTGAAGAAGCAACAGAGACGAAAATGCAGGAAATAAAAGAAGAAATGGCCGATGTAATGATCTATTTACTTATGCTAAGTGATAAATTAGATATCGATCTAGAAGAAGTAGTACATGCTAAGTTGGAAAAGAATGCAGAGAAATATCCTGTAGAAAAAGCATTTGGGAGTAATAAAAAATATAACGAACTGTAAAGCGAAAATCGTTTTACAGTTTTTTAAAATGGTTATGAGAAAGCAGATGGTTGAGATCATGATTTGGATGTACGGATTGTATTTCAAAAGTATGAAATCCACACATCCTTAAGTATTCTTAAAATTAAAAAGTAGGGAGTTATTCAAATGCTATCATTTGCAGCAAAATTATCTTCATTTTACATAATTAAAAAGAAGCGAAAAGAGTTTGAGCAAGGTTGTATCAGAGATCCTAAAATAGATGGAATACCAGTAGTCTATATTCAGCGGGATAAGAAGAATTTATATGTAGGTAAGTCTACAGATATATATGAGCGTTTTGTTGCACATATAAGTGATGAAGCTAAAACATTCAATGAAGTTATTGTAATAAAAAGTGAATTATTTAATGAAAGTTCAATTAAGCATATTGAAACATTGTTAATTGAATATTTATCTGCAGATGATAAATTTAACTTACTGAATAAAGTAAGGGGCCAAAAGATTCATTCTTATAACGGCATTGAAGATGTTCAAAGTATGTTTAAAGAAATTTGGAATGGGTTAATTAAAGAAGGGGTAGCAAGTGAGAATTTAGGTGAGATACATAATAAATTTATTTATAAATATTCACCGTTTAAAGAGTTATCGGCTAATCAAATTGAGGTTTGTAAAGACATTTTTAATACAATGCTTACTACATCAAATAGTCGACATTTGATTACAGGGGACCCGGGTACTGGTAAAACAATTGTATTAACAAACATCTTATATGCGCTTGCTTATGACAGTGAAACTGGTAAAGCGAGAGAGGGATTGAATTATAAGGATATAGCACTTGTTGTTCCACAAAACCACTCATTAAATTTATATAAGAGCTTGATGAACAAACTAGGTCTACAAAGTATTACAGTACTGTCACCTTCACAATTTATTAAGCAGGCAAAAAGAAGGGGCACAAAATATAAATATGTTTTTGTGGACGAAGCACATCGTCTAAAACAATATTTTGGTAAACAAGCACGTGATTTAAAACATTTAGTCACCGATAATGGTTATACAACTGAGTTGGAATTAATAGAAACATTTGCGTATCACTTAACTGTGGTTTATGATCCATACCAAACAATTCGACCAGCAGATATAGATACAGATGTATTCCAGCAGTTGACAGCGAATTATAAGAGGCATCCTTTACATAAACAATTCCGTTTAAAATCTGGAGATCAATATTTAGCATGGCTTCGTAAATATTTACAAATAGCAAATAATGTTGGAGTGTATGAAGAAGGGTTATTACAGGGATATGACTTTAAGGTAATGGATTCTATTACAGAATTGAATGAATCTATGAAAATATTAAATAAAAAACATGAATTATGTCGCGTAGTCGCAGGATATTCTTGGAAATGGATTACACAAAAGGATAAAAATCACTATGATATAAAAGATCCCGTTACAGGTGAGACATTCAAATGGAACTCAAAGGTAAAAGGTTGGATTAACTTTGAGAATAGTATAGAGGAAATAGGATGTATACATACTACACAAGGTGCGGATTTAAATTATGTTGGAGTGATTTTAGGAGCTGAAATTGATTGTGATTACGCAGGTGAAGAAAATGGAGACTATGATTTAAATAAGGCTAAGATTGTAGTGAATCCAAAAGAATATAAAGATCGAAACGGTCTTCCAATTAAGGGAACAGATATAAATAATGAGGAGTTAACATCCTATATTAAACGTATTTATTATGTATTATTATCTCGCGGAATAAATGGATGTTATGTCTATGCAGTAAATCAAAATATGCAAAGATATTTAAAGGAGATAGCAAAAGTAAGTCAATAATTATGAAAAGGGGTTACCTTTAATGTGGTAGTCCCTGCCAATTAGATAGCATTTAATAAGTATTTAAAGAGCCTTACTACACATAAATTGTAGTAAGGCTCTTATTATCTCTATAGAAATAAGGATTAGAAAATAACTTATCCCCTCGGAAGAAAAAAGACTTTATTTTAACTTCCCTATTGATAGGTTAACACGATAATTCCCATATTTTAATAGTCGACCTAGAAAGTTATCCAATTCTTCATTAGAAGAAAAATGTGTTTTTAATAAATAACATCCTTCACCACTTACACGATGTACTTCAGATATTTCTTCTTCTTTTTGAAAGAAATCCATAAATTCTTGATGATTAGCTGATGTGACAAACAAAGTAACAAATGCAGTCACGGTTTGTCCTAGTTTGATTCGGTTTATAGCGATTGTATATTGTTCAATAATCCCTAAATCCTCTAATCTCCTAATTCGATTTCCTACAGCCTGCCCAGTCATATGTATTTTTTGACCTAGTTCTTTCCATTGTATTCTTGAGTTTTCTCCTAATAATTTCAGTATCTCAAAATCTGTTTGATCAATAATATAAACCAATCCTTTCATCGTGAAAGTAGAAAAGCAGAAAGTGTTTCGCCAACTTATTCAGCTTATCGATACAATTCACTATACTAAGTTTATCCTCTTACATCGCATTGTTTATTAGTTATATTTACTTATAACACAGAGGACGCAACAAAAAAATACATCTAGATTTAAAGGAGGTTACAAATATGTTATTACAAGATATTTTATCGTTCAATGAAAAATTTGTAGAAAATAAGAAATACGCCCCCCGTGAAGCAACAAAAATGCCTAAGAAACGTATGGTTGTTGTTTCTTGCATGGATGCTCGTTTAATTGAGCTACTTCCAAAAGCTTTAGATATACACGATGGAGATGCAAAAGTTATCAGAAATGCAGGTGGTAAGATTGCTGCTCCTTTCGATAGTGTTATGCAAAGTATTGTAGCATCAGTATATGATCTAAATGCAGATGAAATCTTTCTTATCGGACACCATAGATGTGGTGCAAGCCAAACTAATCCCAAAGGAACACTTCAAAAAATATTAGATCGTGGAGTAGCTTCACCAGAAATTTTAGCAGCAATTGAATATGCTGGTGTTGACCTTGAAAAATGGCTATTTGGATTCGATGATATCTGTGATTCGACTCAAGCTAATGTTGATTTAGTAAGAAATCATCCACTTATTCCAAAAGATGTTCCTGTACATGGTTTAGTTATTGATCCTCACACAGGTAAATTAGATGTAGTAGTTGATGGATATAAAACATTAAATGGTATGAAACATTAATCATTACTTAAATGAAGGGAAGTTATTAAATATGAATAGACAAGAAGCTACGCAAAAAATTATGGAAGCAAAAATCGCAAAAGGTTTAACATGGGAAGAAATTTCAAAAGTAAGTGAAAACTCTGAGACTTGGGTTGTAACAGCATTATTAGGGCAGGCTACAATGACACGTCCGGAGGCAGAAAAAATCGGTAAACTATTAGAATTAGATGAAGAAGTAATTCAGGCATTAACAGTAGTTCCACTTAGAGGTCAAGTAATGCAAATGCCTCCTACTGACCCAATCTTATATCGATTATATGAAATGATGTTACAATACGCACCAACTCTTAGAGAATTAATCTTAGAAAAAGCTGGTGAAGGTGTAATGAGTGCAATTAACTTCAATTTAGGTGTGGATACACAAGAAGATCCAAAAGGTGGCGATCCTCGTATCGTTATTACACTTAATGGGAAATTCTTACCATTTCGTACATGGTAATCAATTGAAAATTCATCTATATAATTAAAGTAATTTTATAGATTTACAAAATCCATCCTTTTTAATCTAACTGTATAGAAAGGATGGATTTTTACTATGAGATTCTTTTTCAGTAAAGGAGAATAATATGAATAAAAAATACTTTAATACAAGCTTTAGTATTCTACAGTGGTTTGTGTTTCTATTAGCAAATGCAATTGCATTGCCTATCATTATTGGTGGCATATTCCATTTATCAGTAGAAGATATTTCAACATTAATGCAGCGAACTTTTTTAGTCGTGGGAATAAGTTCATTTATACAAGCATGGTTTGGGCATCGCTATCCCATAGCGGATGGTCCAGCCGGTTCATGGGTAAGTATATTTGTCATACTGGGACAAGTTGCTATGCATCAGGGACAAAGTGCAAAAGACGTGTTGCAACTTTTAGAAGGTGGGTTAATTATTGCAGGTATATTACTCTTCGTTCTTGGTATAACAGGGCTTGTTCATCGAATCTTACGTTTATTTACTCCTTTAGTTACAGGGACATTTCTTTTAATTTTAGCACTTCAACTTAGTGGTGTGTTACTAAAAGGAATGATGGGATTACAAGGATCTGCAACTCATCCTGATTATCCAACAGCTATTATTGCGCTCTTTGTTTTTGCCCTTATTACTTTCTTATCAATTAAAGGGACAGGATGGATGAAAAGGTACGCTGTGTTACTTGGAATTTCATGTGGTTGGCTTTTGTATACTCTTTTAGGAGAATCATCTTATATGCCTACACATACAACGCTAGTTAAGTTACCAGAGATATTTGCTTGGGGCACACCTAGATTGGATATTGGAATGACCCTAACTGCAACTTTATTTACATTTCTTTTAGTTGCAAATACAATTGCTGCTATTTCAGCTGTAAAACAAGTAGCTCCCTTATCTAAAGAAAGTGAAAAGCAAACATTGAACCGTGGTGTATGGGTCGGAGGTATATCACATATTATCTCGTCGTTGTTTTCTACAATTGGTATTGTACCATTACCTGCATCAGCAGGATTTATTCAATTAACAGGACAAAGAAAGTTGAAGTCGTTCCTTATAGCAAGTCTTATATTAGCAGGAATTTCTTTTGTTCCCTCAATCGTAAGCTTTATATCCTTGCTTCCAGGCCCTATTGCCAATGCTGCACTTTTAGCAACATTTGTCCAAGTAATAGGCATTTCATTTCAATCGATTTTAAGCGAAGAATTAAATCAACGCCGATTAACTATATTAGGAATTACATTATTAATCAGTTTAGGAATAATGTTTCTTCCAGAAAGCGCATTTAGTGGCATTCCTTCTTCCTTACAATATGTTTTAAGGAATGGATTGCTCGTGGGTACCGTGATTGTCATTCTATTGGAACAGTTTTGGAAAGAATAAAGTATTTATATGCTTTTTTATTTGGAAGAAAATAAAGAATGAAAATCAGCATTTGGAAATATTTTAAAATATCTTGATATAAACCTATGTATTTTGTAATATATAGGTATATTGTTAGTTTATTTGATTCCGTTCATTCCCACACCTTATGTGTTGTGGTTGAGTTGTAGAAGTAAGTTTTTTTCTTACTTTAATTTTGAAAGGGCTTCTTTGAGCCGATTAGTGTAATTAGCTTATTTTGCTATGCACAATTAATCGACTTGAGGAGGCCTTTTTTGTTTGGGTTTAAACAGGTATAAATATACATTTCTGTATAAAACAACAGATTAAGATAGGAAATTTATATAGGGGGAGAAAACATATGAGTAATTGATTTGTTTATCAGGGAAATTGGAGGGATATGTAGTTTTTTTACGTTAAATGTATACACGGATATATGAAACTGTGGTTGTAAAATAGATACATAATAGATTTACGAATCGCAGCAAAAATAATTATATAGAAGTTTTGTAGACGACATAAATGTACTCATTATAAGAAGGATGAATAGAATTTTACTGTGAATTTTAAAAAAAACGTATCAATTGATACGTTTTTTTATTGTAATTCTAGTAAATATGAGGTACGATTTGAAAGGGGAAAGAATTTTAATGCATATTAGCTTTCAAAATAGGGAGACAAAAAAGCACACTAATTTTACAATCGGGGAGATTGAGCAGTACATATTAGAGTTTAAAAAATTAATTAAAAATAATCGATTTACGGTTTCTCGAAATGAAAAAAGGAAAGAGAATAGTGAATTTTTAGAGGCTAATAATATTAACGCTAGTAAAGTGAAAGAGATTCTTCTTAATATAGGAGTACGTGATTTTTGTTATGCAGTTGATAATAAAAATCCAAATTTTGCTCATGAAAAATTGTATATCTTTTGTCCACAATATGAGTTAGATAATTGGGGACAAAAGAAGTCGGTAGACATATATATTAAGATGAATCTAATTGAAAATAAGGACAGGAACAAATACATGATTGTTGTTTCTTTTCATAAAAGGAATAAACCAGTCACTTATCTTTTTAGGTAAAGATAAGTGACTAATGGTTTTAGAATGAGGGAGGATTTTTATGTTGGTTTTATGTGAGTTTTGTCGAGATATGGTAAGGTATTCTACTAAAGATGTTTCAAAAGTGACAGTCATTAGAGGGAAGCAATATCATTACGTAGGTAAAGAAGCAAATTGCGAGGAGTGTAAATCTGAAATATTTGTTCCTAACATTCATGATTATAATTTAGAACAATTAGATCATGCCTATAGACAACAGGAACAGTTAGTCACTATTTCTGAAATAAGAGAGGTTTTAGAAAAATATAAGATTGGAAAACGTCCATTGTCTTTACTTTTAGGTTGGGGAGAGGTTACCCTAACAAGGTATGTAAATGGAGATATTCCGACAAAGCAGTACTCGGATATATTGAAAAGATTAGGTAGAGATCAATCTTTTATGCTAGATATTTTGGAAAGAAATAAAGATTTAATTACTCAAAAAGCATATAGAGTTTCTAAAGAAGCAATCGCAAAGCTACAGGAAAATAGTGATATCCCTTCTACGCAGACTACGAAAATCGAGGAAGTTGCTAACTATTTGCTATATAAAAATGATGATATTACTCCTTTAGCTCTTCAAAAGCTGTTATACTATGCGCAAGGATTTTGTAAGGTGTTTACTGGAACATATTTATTTGAAGATGATTGTGAAGTAGGAAGTCATGGCCCGGTATATCGAGTTATTTTTAATAAATATAAAGTATATCAGTACGACAATCTTGAAGTTAGTTATGTTAGTACAAATCAATTAACTCAAATAGAAAAGGAAATATTAGACTGTGTAATGAATACTTTAGGTTGTTATAGTGGGAAGAGTTTAGAAAAAATGATTCTATTTGACTTACCATGGGAAGTTGCTCATCTAGAATTAGAAGATAATGGTCCCGGTAAACCTATTATGGAAAAAGAAGAGATAGATAATTGCTTTAATACAATGAAACAGGCATATAATTTAGTTACAATTTCTGATATAAAGAAATATGGCATAAAAGCATTTGATAATATAAACAATTCAATGTTGTAACTATATCATTTTTAATATGATTGATATATGAATTTTTTTACTGTTAATTAGGCCTCTATAAAGGTATTAAAAGATAGTACTAATTACAAAGGATTAGGATTGCAGAATATAAACACTTTTAACACGATGTAAATGTGCATATTAAATAAAAAGTAAAGTGAATTGATACATTATATGGTAAAATGATATATGTGAATACGCCTTATGAAGTAAATTTTATGCTTTGGACCTTTAGCTCAGCTGGTTAGAGCAAACGGCTCATAACCGTTCGGTCGTAGGTTCGAGTCCTACAAGGTCCACTTATAAACAAGGAGAAAGCACTCGAATGAGTGCTTTCTCCTTGTTTATAATAAATAAAGGGGATTGTGATATGAAAATAATTGATTTAGAGACAGAAAGAAAAAAAAAGGAAAAATTAATGGTAACTATTCCAATTATAGAACTAATATATGGAGAAAAAGGGGAAATTGAATTTAAAGTAGTGGGAAAGAAAGTTGTTCCACAATCCATGTTAGAGAATTAAACTACTTTCAATTCTTATAGGCTGTAAGGTCGTTAAGTGGGAGATTTCTAAGTACGAAAACTTCGTGGATTCTAATTGATTATGCTATCCCTGTAGTTCCTAAGGTTAAGAGATGAGTTTTCTCCGTTAGTATGGGAGAAAGGAAAGGACATAGCTATTGCGCTTTTAGATACGGGTTGCAATATTAATATAAAGACGTTATTCTTTCCTATGATTTCTCAGAAAGAATAACGCCTTTTTCATTTTAGAGAGTATTTTGTCTTGTTAGCTTGATAGCGATAGGGTAGCGCCATCAAAACACAAATTTCGTACGCTAAGAGAATTTGGGAAGAGCTAAGGTTCTGATTCCCTTAAAGGAAAAAACGAAAGAGAATTCCTAACAATAAAGTTGTATTCACCTAGGAAAATTAATATGCTTTGAACTAAGAGGTAAGATATTTGCCAACCTTCTTCATACTTTTTGTAGCTGGAGTTAAATACAAAATATTACAGAAGTAGAGACAACATTGATAATTAGATTTAGCCCACTGGTGCGTTGTAACTAGTCTAATAGTAATCTTTCTCGAAGCTCACTGTATTATCGAAAAGAATTGCGCATGCTAATGCATTCATTGCTTATTCTTTAGTTTATTGAATATAATGATCCTATTTCTAAAATAGAAGGATGATAGGATCAATTACTTGTCATTATAAATTTAATTAAAAAACAATTGTACTAACAGCATGTAGATAATTGTTCCACCTGCTATGGAGAGAAGCATTTGTCTCTTCCATATGTGGAGCATTATTACTACTCCTACTGAAATTAATTCTGGAGCACCATGATTGCCGGATAATAAGTTTAGATCCTTAAAACAATAAATAACTAAAAGACTTATGACAGCTGAAGGTAGTACCCTACCGAGATACTGAACATATTGCGGAGTAGGTTTATCTGATGGGAACACTAAGAAGGGAAGGAACCTTGTAATCATTGTGCCTAAAACCACTATACCCACTGTTATAACTTGTTGCAGTAAACTCATTGTCACACGGAAACCTCCTCTACGTTTTCTATTGGTTTTTTTAGGATAGTAAGTACTAATAAAATCATAATCATTGCAGGAATGATGAAATTGTTTCCACCAAAAATAATTAGGCTAAATATCGATAATCCCAGTCCTACAAGAGCGCTATAATGCTTTTTCTCCCTCATCCACTGTTCAACAAAAATCACAACGAAAAGTGCTGTCATAACGAAATCTAGTCCTTTTGTATTGAAGTGTACAAGGGAACCAAAAATACCACCAATTGCGGCTCCTATACCCCAATACAAATGATTAAGCAGTGTCACGAAGAACATAAACCAACCCTTATCAACATCTTTTGGAATATCAACAGTAGAATTAATAGAAAAAGATTCATCACATAGTCCAAAAATAAGATAAAACTTTTTCTTTCCAGTTCCTTTATACTTATCTAGCATAGAAATACCATAAAATAAATGCCGTGCATTCACCATTAAAGTAAGAAAAAGTGCATGAATTGGATTAAAAGCAACCAGTAATAAATTAGCTGCAATAAATTCCATTGATCCTGCGAATATGATTAAGCTCATTAGAATTGGATATATTGCACTGAAACCCAGAGAGTTCATGTAGATTCCATAAGCAATTCCTAAAAATACAAAACCAGCAAAAATAGGTATTGTATAAGGGAAAGCTGCACGGAATGCGATTCGTATTTGATTTCTATTTTTCATATTATTCACATCCTTAATCAAGAGCTTTATTGCATACAAATTTAACACATAAAATCCATACAATGAATAAGAAAATTGTATGGATTACAATTTTCTTTAGAGGAGTGTGTTATTCTAACTTTAAAATAATGCTGAGTTTATATCCTTATAATAATTTTCAAAGTTTATAAATCTTAATTTTAACTTTTAAAATCTATACTATAAAAATTTAATCGTAGAGGTGAAGCATGCCAGTAAATTCATTTGAAAATTACTCTATGTCTTGGAAACCTAATAAGGAACTATTAAAGCGTCCGTTTTATTCCTCTATTGCAGCACTACTTGAACATGATATTGTAAATGGTTTTTTAGCTCCAGGAACAAAATTGCCTCCACAACGAGAATTAGCAGATTTTTTAGATTTAAACTTTACAACAATTACCCGAGCTTACAAACTATGTGAAGTTAAAGGCCTAATTTATGCAATCACAGGGAGTGGAACTTTTGTAGCTCCTAATGCAACTCGTTCCATTACTATTTCTACAGAGGAAATCAGAAACTGCATTGATCTTGGATTAGTAGCATCATTTGAGCAAACTAATAGTATTGTCGCAGAGACTATTCAAAAAGTCGTAGATAAAAAGTATTTAGAGCAACTATTAAATTACAATGATCCAACTGGTCTTCCGCATCAAAAAACGGCAGGTCTCAATTGGATGAAGTCTTTCGGCATTAATGTGGATCAAGACCATATAGCAATAGTTTCGGGGGCACAAAATGCTTTAGCAATTACATTGACAGCGTTGTTTAAACCTGGAAACCGAATTGCAACTGATATATATACCTATTCAAATTTTATCGAATTGGCAAAAATGCTACATATTCAATTAGTACCCATTCAAGGGGATGAATTTGGAATGCTCCCAAGTGAACTCGATAAGCAATGTAGTCAATTAGATATTCATGGTATTTTTTTAATGCCTTCTTGCTCTAATCCTACTACGATTATGATTTCAGATTTTCGAAAAAAAGAGTTAGCAGCAATCATTCGAAAGCATCAAATAATTTTGATTGAGGATGATATTCATGCATTTTTGACAGCAGGGGTTATTTCTGATTATGAGCAACCAATGTTTAATTTACTTCCAGAACAAAGTGTTTATATTAGTGGAACTTCTAAGTGCATTTGTTCAGGGTTAAGGGTTGCTTATATGGTATTCGGGGATGCCTTACGTAAGGATATTTTAAAGGCTATATTTAATGTCAATGTTAAAACATCTTCTTTAGACGTAGAGGTGATAACAGAGCTAGTGTTATCAGGAAAAGCTCATGAAATTGTTAAGCAGAAGAAATTTTTAGCGGAGTCTGCAAACGAAATTTATTCAGGCTATTTTTCTTCCAACAAGGCTGTAGGGCATCCTTTTAGTTTTTACCGTTGGCTACCTATTCAAAATCATTATGATGCATTTCAATTAGAAACAGATTTGGAGAGGAACGGCATTCGGGTTTTTCATTCCGAGCGCTTTATTACCGCACAAACCATGCCTAATCAGTATTTACGAGTTGCTCTATCCTCTACAAACTCATTAGAAGAGTTGAAAATAGGGCTAGAAATACTAAAACAATATCTCGGCTAGTTTAAAAAGAATACAGCAGACATTTACTTAAAATAAAGGAAAATGCTATTTAACAGTAAAAATGTAGTAAAAACTCTTCTATAGGCAAGAAGAGTTTTTTTGTGAGTCTATAGTGTTCTGGGGGTATTAGTATTTTTATCATTAAAACAATAAATAAATATATATAAATATAATGTATTTGTGTTATTATGATTAAGTTGGAAAATAAAGTATATTTTTATTCGTAAAAATAATTAGGAGAAGAAGGGGAAATAGCATGAAAATGAAAAAAATGATTTTAACAGGTGTAGTACTTGCAGCAACAACTTTAACATCTTTATCAAATGTACAGGCAGATACAACATTTAAAGATGTTCCAGCAAATCACTGGTCTACAAAAGCAATTTATGATTTAACAAATCGTAAAGTAGTGCAAGGGTACGGAAATAATATCTTTGGCTTTGGTGACAATGTAACTCGTGGGCAAGTTGCTCGAATGATTTATATGTACCTAAAACCAGCAGATGCAGATGCTAGCTTCAAAAATCCTTTTACTGATATTAAAGGACATTTGTTTGAAAAAGAAATCTTAGCACTTGCTAAAGCAGGATTTGTAAATGGGTTTGGTGATGGGAAGTATGGTCCAGATGATATTTTAACTCGTGAACAAATGGCACAAGCACTTACAAATGCTTTTAAATTTAAGGCAACGAAAACAACAAAATTTTCAGATGTTGATAAAAATTCTTGGTCTTACGGTGCAATTAGTGCATTAGAGGAAAATGGGGTTACAATTGGTACTGGAGGTAATATGTATTCTCCCAAAATGTTTGTAACACGTGAAGCGTATAGTCAGTTCTTATATAACTCTATTAATGCAGTTGAAAAAGAAACAAAACCAGAGCCAAAGCCAGAGACAAAACCAGGGGTAACGCCAATAGGTATTCCCAATGCGTTAGTGACAGATGATTTTTTCTTTGATAGATATTCAATTGAAATTTCATCTGTAAGAGAGCGATCTATTTCTAAACAAGGTCAAAATCTTGTTACTGAAGTAAATAAGAAATATAATGCGAATTTCAGATATAGATATGTAGCATCAGAAATTGATCTATATACTCCTAATTTGCCAAGAATGATTGACTCTCATGGTTCATTTTCGTTTGTTGGGAAGGATGAAGATAACTTCTATTTCATGTTTGTCGTTGACAAATCAACTGTTGAGTTAGCGAAAAACTGGATGCATATGATAAATCCGAATTTCACTCTTGATAAAGAGATTGATAGATTAGTAAATCCAAATCCAGAATTAAAAAAAGAAATTGATAGTTTTGTAAAAAATGATAAGGATTATATCAATCGTTTTGAAAAAGATAATCATAGCGTAGAATTAAATGTAAGTCCTCTACAGTGGGTAAAACCTGGGGAGTCTGTAGTTACTCTACATCCAGATTACTATGTATTAGGAATTTCTGTACAGGGAAAGTAATATTTAAGTAGTGTATTGATTTTCGTACAGTGAAGGATAGACAATATTAGGGCTTATTGATTTTTTGAAACAGACCTACTGTTATTGAAGTGCACCCCAATTGTTAGACACATAATTAACAATTAGAGGTGCATTTTTTTATTTGCTTAACTGTATAGATTTTTTAAACAATAGATACTATTTCATTTCTTTTGCTTTAAAGATGGAGCACTCTCTTTTTCTCGTCAGCGTTTGAACCAACAATTAAAACATCTTAATTCCTTTAGCAAGGCTTGTAAAATTCCAAAAGTTCAACAGGAATATTATTTTTGTATGCTATACATGCTTTTGTATCACCACGCTGAATGGTCTTTTGGTCAATTAACAAAAGCGCAGCAAACGTATTTGCTTCTATCTCTAATTTATCAACGGAAAAGAATGTATTCTTACGCAGAAAAGGTGTATTTGCATGAGTATGTAGAACCGCGTGTCCTAATTCATGGGCACAAACAGTTCTCTGCATAGATGGAGATAAATTAGTATTAATAACAATGAAACGATTTCTTTTTTCATATTTATAAAAACCATTTATTTCTTCATGTAAATCCCATGTTAGTACATGTATTTTTAAGTAATCTGCAAGCTCATAGGGGTTTTTCGTGTTGTATTTGGTGCAAAGTTGTTGGACTAGATCTCTAATGACGAATTTCAATGTTTTCCCTCCTAAGCTTGCATCAGTTATCGTCTGGATTACGATATTTCTTAGGCACGTATTTTTTATTGATTACTTTTGTTTGTTTTACAATGTACTCCATCGCATCTAATAATGACTCTACCGCTTCTTGACTCATAGGTTCACCAGAGAACATTAAGCCATCTTCGCCTTGTAGATCTTTCTTTATTTCTTCCATTCTTTTTGCTATATCTTTCTCATCTTTTGGCGTTACTTGTTCGTTTGGTTCGCCTGTAACAGATCGACCAAGTAAATAGTCAGCTGAAACTGAAAAGCAATCAGCTAATTTAGTTAAAACATCATGTGGAGGGAACCTCTCTTCTGATTCGTAGTAACCTATCATTCTTTGGGATACGCCGATTTTTTCTGCCAGTTGTTTTTGAGTTAAATTCTCTTTTTTTCGTAAGGATTTTATTCTAAGTCCTATCACATCGTTCACCTCTCTAATTGAACTAATTGTTCTCTTTGAATTCATTTTAGCACAAAAAGTTCTTTTATGCATTGACAAAGAACAATTAGTTCTTTAATCTGTATTTAGAACTAATTGTTCTTATGGAGGTGTGATAATGGGAAATAAAATGTACGATCCGAAAAAAAACTTATATAAAGAAATTGCTAGCTATTGCGGAGTAACTGAACGCTATATTCGAATGATTGATCAAAAAGAAAGAACGCCATCAATGGAGACAGCTAGGAAGATTGCACAGTTTTTTGATAAGAGTGTAGATGATATTTTTTTTAGTAATAAATCGAACTTTAAGTTCTTTTTAACCGCACTTTGGTTTAAAAAGTGTGGAAAGTAGATTTTGTCATGGAGAAGTTAAGAGTTGCAATAAGTAAGTAAAAAAGGTTTGAAAATATGAGAGGTAGATAATATGGGGATTTTCCGAGTAAAAAAAGATAATAATTATTCCGTTATTAATAATACCGGTCTAAAGGATAAGAGGCTTTCTTGGAAGGCGAAAGGAATATTAGCTTACATACTTACACTTCCAGATGATTGGGTGTTTTATAGAGAAGAATTATCGCAACATGCAAAAGACGGTATTAATAGCTTAAGAGCTGGAATGCAGGAATTAAAAGAGTACGGATATATTAGAAGATTTCCTGTTAGAGATGAAAAAAACAAAATTGTTAGATGGGAGACAATTATTTACGAAATCCCAGTGGATGATTATCCACCAGTGGAAAACCCACCTGCTGGAAAACCTGTTGCTGGTAACCTACCGGTGGATAATCACAAGCTACTAAATACTAATATACAAAGTACGAAAGAACTAAATACTAATATACAAAATATAAATCATATTCATGATAATAAACAAAGTTTACTCTCAAAAAAATTAACAAATGAAGATTTTAAAATAAGTCATCAATTTTTGATGAAGAATAGAATTTCATTAAGTGAAATAGCAATTATAGAGCTTGGTGCATTTTGTGAATCATTAGGTAGTGAACTAATTGGGGAAGCAGTAAATAGATCAATTGATGAAAATGTACCAAAGTGGAGATATGTACGTGGGATTCTTAAAAATTGGGAAGCCAAAAAGGTAAAAACACTCAAGGATGTAGCTATGCTAGATGCACAGTTTGATCTTGGTAAGAATAAAAAACAATTTGGGTCAGGGAATACCAATCGAAATGAAATGGTACCAGAATGGTTACATGAAAAAGAAGATATTCCAGAAGAGCAGCCTATAAAAAATAATGAGTTAACTATTGAAGAAGAGCGTGAGAGATTAAAAACTTTATTAAAAAAATATAAATCATAATTAATATTTATAAATTTTATTAAATTGATAATAAAGGTTAGCTTATCTTTGGTGTTGAACTACTCACCACTTAACGTCCTAATGAACTGTTTGAAGTGGGAGATTCCTGCGAACACCGATGTATCCACCAGTTATCTTAGCAGGCTCTATCCGCAGTCCCTACGGTGAGAACATAAGTATCTTGTACGCTGACTCACCACACTACCTACTTTAGCTTGGTTTTCGCAATTTTGAGAAGCGTGGGGCGATAGAACGTTGAAGATTTTACGGTTGCAACGTTTTTCTGCAACCAACCTCATATCTTCAGTTTTCGAAGAGCAATCTGTACAAGTAAATGATAGCAAATATGTTGGCTTATGCCAACCGACATTCATCTCCCACCTAAAATTGGTGTTTCACACCTTCACATTTTTGAGGAAGGAGTCTTCTTTCGGAAAACGATAAAAATAAAAGCAGCATTTAAATAAAGAGAAGTAGGGGGATTATTATATGTTTGACTGGCTTAAAGATTATCAGAAACTAGAAGAAGAAATTGCATATTTAGAATATAACTTAGACAAATCAAAAGCAGAATTAAAGCGCTGGACTAGTGGGGACTTGCAAAATATACGATTAACTGCTGAATCGGAAGGGGCTAAAGTAGAAGATCGGATTGAAGCTATTGAATATGAATTAGGACATAGGATGAATGAAGTATTTGATTTAAAGATTTTAATTAATAAGTTTACAGGATTAGATCATCAAATACTCAAAATGAAGTATATTGATGGAATGACCTTAGAACAAATAGCGTTTGACTTGCATTATAGTACAGGCTATATCCGACGCAAACATGCTGAAATAAGAAAGATTGTCAAGTTTGTAGAAGGGTTTTAATGTTACCTTTTTGTAGGATACATGCAGTGTACAGAAAGTATTGAAAAAGTGATTTATAGTAGTAATATAAGATTTTGACGAAAGGGCAACTATTTTTATGGTTGCTCTTTTTGTTGTGAAAGAAGGTGAGCAACATGAAGTAATTTTAAAAAATAATTTTCATTTAAGTGTTAGAGGTACTTAGTAGATTAAGAGTTTTATAGAAAAAATAATAGGAAAATAAGGAGAGATTTAGTAATGAGTATATTAGCTGCTTCAGTTAAAACAAAGAATCTGCCACAACAAGTGTTACGTTGGCAATCAATGGTAGAAAGTGAATGTTCAGCACAAGGTGTGTCTGAATTAGTTCCCTATGTACTTGGGATTATTATGGTGGAGAGTGGAGGAAACTCTGAAACAACACCTGATATTATGCAGTCCAGTGAATCACAAGGTTGGGCGATGAATACAATTAAAAATCCTAAAGATTCAATTTATTATGGAGTAAAGCATCTAAAAGGAGCTTTTGATGATGCAAAGAAAAATGGCATTACAGATTTAAGTGCCATTGTTCAATCATATAATTTTGGACGAGCTTACCTTCGCTGGTTAGCTTCTAACAATAAACAACATTCATTACCGGTGGCAGATCAGTATTCTAAAACGGTTGTTGCGCCATCACTTGGTAATACAACTGGTGCTATGGTCAAGTATAGTCAGCCTATTGCTGTTGCATATAATGGTGGCTATCGATATAAAAATGGAGGGAATTTCTTCTACTCTGAAATTGTTAAACAATATGTAGATTTTGATGAAGCTGGTAATAACAATAAACCAATACAACCGGTGGGCTTGGGGATTGCTGTAAATAAATATCCGAATAACGGTGGGATTAATCTATATAGCCAACCACAAGGAGGATATTTTACGAGGGTAATTTATGATAAAACACCGTACCTTATTATAGATGCAGCGTGGTATGAAAATCCTATGATTTGTCTAGGAAACGAGGCATGGGCTGCTCTGGAACATTTCGATGTGCAATGGTTTAGTGCTTATTCAAAATATCCACCAGGCGGTGGTATTAACACATATGATGGTCCTAACGGAAATTATACAGGTTTTGTAGATGGATCTGCTCCATATAGAGTTTTTGGACGATTAAATGGTTATATAGATATTGGAAATAATACATGGGTAAAAGAAGAACATTTTAATGTTAAATAATGAAGGATAGCTTTTCGTTCTGTTCATCTTAAAATTTGAACAACTAAAATATATCCAAAAAATAATAAATATAGACAGTGAACGAAGGTGCTCATTTAAGTACCTTTTTTAAATGGTGTAAAAATAGAAAGGGAGACTAATATGACAAAATTTATTTATCCTACAGATACAACGAGAGTAACAAGTGGTTTTAGAGGCAGCAGACCAGATCACCATGGGATAGACCTTGCTGAAGCAGGTTATCACCCTATTTATGCAGCGGCTAGCGGTCAAGTTAGTCGTTCTTATTTTTCATCTAGTTATGGTGAATGTATTATGATTGTGCATACAATTGATGGAGTTACATGGGAAACTGTATACGCTCATATGCGTAGTGGTTCTCGAACAGTAAACGAAGGTGATTATGTTTCACAAGGACAAACTATTGGAGTTATGGGAAACACGGGGGATTCTAGTGGCCAACACTTACATTTTGAATTGCATAAAGGACGTTGGAATGCGAGTAAAAGTAATGCTGTGAATCCGTTAGATCACTTGGGTAAAGCTGGTGGTGGTAACAATACTGATAAACCAATTCAACCAGTAGGTCTGGGGATTGCTGTAAATAAATATCCGAATAATGGAGGGATTAATCTATATAGCCAACCGCAAGGAGGATATTTTACGAGGGTAATTTATGATAAAACACCGTACCTTATTATAGATGCAGCGTGGTATGAAAATCCTATGATTTGTCTAGGAAACGAGGCATGGGCTGCTCTGGAACATTTTGATGTGCAATGGTTTAGTGCTTATTCAAAATATCCCCCAGGCGGTGGTATTAACACATATGATAGTCCTAACGGAAATTATACAGGTTTTGTAGATGGATCTGTTCCATATAGAGTTTTTGGACGACTAAATGGTTATATTGATATTGGAAATAATGCATGGGTAAAAGAAGAACACTTTAATGTGAGATAGTATTTTGAAATCTATAAATATCAAATTAAATGGAAGAAGCAGTGTGATACTTTTCTATGAATTCGTTTAAAACGATGGTGTAGGAGTGTAGAGAGGAATTAAAGGAAGAGCAACTGATAAACAGTTGCTCTTTTTCTTTTTTAGCAGGTGAAGACAAGGAATTTATTAGAGAAAATGCTGGCCGTATGGAGATTAGGTTACTAGATGTACTAAATAATGCAGTGAGAATTTTAGTAATAAAAACGAGAGAATAAAAAGGAGATGTTCAGTAATGGAGATTAGAAAAAAATTAGTGGATTCAAGTAAATATGCCATAAAATGTCCCAATGTAATGAAGCCAGAATTCATCACAGTACATAATACGTACAATAATGCATCAGCTGAAAATGAAATTTCTTATATGATTGGAAATAATAATGCAGTTTCGTTCCATGTTGCAGTAGATGACAAAGAAGCAGTACAAGGTATTCCGTTTGATCGTAATGCTTGGCATGCTGGTGATGGTAACGGAAATGGTAATCGTAAATCCATCGGAGTGGAAATTTGCTATTCTTTAAGTGGTGGGGATAGATATTATAAGGCGGAAGATAATGCAGCAATTGTTATAGCTCAGTTAATGAAACAATTCAACATTCCAATTAGTAATGTACGTACACATAAATCGTGGAGTGGGAAACATTGTCCACACCGTATGCTTGACGAGGAAAGATTGGATCAATTCATTGAGAAGGTAAATAAAGTATTTAACAACAATAATAATAAACCAATACAGCCAGTAGGTCTGGGGATTGCTGTAAATAAATATCCGAATAATGGAGGGATTAATCTATATAGCCAACCGCAAGGAGGATATTTTACGAGGGTAATTTATGATAAAACACCGTATCTTATTATAGATGCAGCGTGGTATGAAAATCCTATGATTTGTCTAGGAAACGAGGCATGGGCTGCTCTGGAACATTTTGATGTGCAATGGTTTAGTGCTTATTCAAAATATCCCCCAGGCGGTGGTATTAACACATATGATGGTCCTAACGGTAATTATACAGGTTTTGTAGACGGGTCTGTTCCATATAGAATTTTGGCACGAAAAGATGGTTATTTGGTGATTGGAAATAATGCATGGGTAAAAGAAGAACATTTTGATGTGAGATAAGGTTAAAGAATTAGAGTCACTCGTATGAGTGGCTATTTAATTTTTGGATTGGAGTATGATTGAAAATAGAAAATGTCAGTAGTGTTCTATACTAAGTTGTTTTTATGTATCGATTCAAGAATAAAAGGAGTAGTTTAGTGCGTAATTTGTTTATGTTGAATTAAATAAGAAGTGGGAAAGAGGTGGCAAAATGGATAGTTTACAAGAGGTGAAAGGTGATATTCAGGAAATAAGGCAAGATATTAAGGATATACGATTAGAGATTAAAAGTTTAGAAATGCGGACGACAGGTAATGAAAAGGACATTATTAATATTAATAAGCAATTAGACAAAATCAGTGCTAATACAACTTGGATCCTACGCCTTATTATTGGTGGACTAATTGGAGCTGCTCTTACCTTCTTTTTGAAAGGAGGAGGTATGTAATGATTGAAATTACAGCAATGATTGGGGTTGTTGTAGGAATTTCACAAATTGCAAAAACAACTGGACTGCAAACAAAATATATTCCGTTATTTAATTTAACACTTGGCATTACGCTAGGTGTTTTATTTTTGTCTCAAGATATTAAAATGAATTTATTTCAAGGAATGATTATCGGATTGTCAGCTAGTGGATTATTTGACCATACAAAAATTATAAAAAGGGATGCCGATAGAAAATGAAAAAGAAATATAAGCATATTTTATCCATAGTTGTTGCAATGATTTTAGTAGTATCAATTGAAACAAATGTATTTGCTGATAGAATTCTATTTATTCCTGATTTACCAAAACAACCATACCGTTATGGTGTTGGAGCTTATGAAGGTGTTGTGGCACATTCTACAGCTACCCCAGAGGCACCAGCAATTAATATTCAAAAATATGAGTCTCGTACATGGCGTTCAGCGTTTGTTCACTACGCAGTGGATTGGAATGAAAAAATTCAAATTGCATCTACAAAACATCAGGCATGGGGGGCAGGTCCAGCAGCAAATGCTAGATTTGTTCATGTTGAATTGTGTGAGACAAGTGATCCATTAAAATTTAAGCGTTCATATGAAAAATATATAGAATTAATTGGGGAAATCTT
Organism: Bacillus cereus group sp. MYBK216-1; assembly: GCF_051916495.1. Lineage (NCBI taxonomy): Bacteria > Bacillati > Bacillota > Bacilli > Caryophanales > Bacillaceae > Bacillus > Bacillus cereus group sp. MYBK216-1. The sequence continues at coordinate 769 of NZ_JBQAGT010000009.1, read as the reverse complement.
GCGAGAACGAAATATTCATCCCTCTAAAGGATTATGGACCCATAGGGATATTACTTATAAATTAGGCGGGACAGACCATGAAGATCCACTGGATTATCTTCGTAGTCATGGCGTATCTGAGGCTAAGTTCCGAGCAGACGTGTTAAAGGTTTATAATGGGAGCACGGTTACAGTGGATACCAAACCACAAAAGACAAATGAAATACCTGGTACAGTAGAGTCGAATGGTATTGCATATATTGAAGGATACAATGTAAATCTTCGCTCTGGACCATCAACAGAAAATAGTGTTATTCGTAAGCTACAAAAAGGTGAGACTTATAAAGTATGGGGTAAATTAGGAAATTGGTTACATCTTGGTGATAACCAATGGATTTATTATGATTCTTCATATATACGTTACCAAGGAAATGAACCTGCTACAGTAATTGGTAAAAGAGTTATTTCAAAAGTAAATAATTTACGTTTCTATGATTCTCCATCTTGGCAAGATAAAGATGTTGCCGGTACTGTAGATATGGGTTTAGGATTCATTATTGATACAAAGGTAATTGTAAATAATTCACCACAATATAGAGTGCACAATAGTAAAGGTAAAACATATTATATAACAGCAAACGAAGCCTATGTGTATGTGAAGTGAAAGAGAGGATCTGCTTGGTCATCTCCCTGTCAAGTAGACAGTAATAAAAAGAGTATTATGCCACGGCCTTTTCCCGATATTCTATCGGGGAAAGGCCGTGAAGTTTTTCTTGGAATCTTTCTGTAT
>NZ_JBQAGT010000008.1:0-162967 GCF_051916495.1 Bacillus cereus group sp. MYBK216-1 | reverse complement strand
CAGCGTTCATCCTGAGCCAGGATCAAACTCTCCAATAAAGTTAGTTTGTCTAGCATCTAAAATAAAAATTGACGTTTCACGTTGTTTGTTTCGTTCAGTTTTCAAAGAACTTGTCCGTCGCTTCAGAAGCGACTTCATCATATTAACATCTTCATTTTTCGATGTCAACTAAGTTTTAAAATTTCTTTTTTGTCGTTTTCTGCGTTTCCGCATCAGCGACGTTTATTAATATACCATCACACTTTTTAAATAACAAGTGTTTTTTTATAAAAATATAAAAAAATTATCTACCCTACTTTCTTCTATAGAAATAACTATTATCCTCTCTACTAAAAATAGTTATTCTGATTGTATACTACTACACTTCATTCAACAAAATTGAATTTCACAATACCTTCCCAAATTTTCATTCTCTTCTATATTAAGGTTTATAATAATTATCCTTCTATAAAATAACTATACAAATTAGCCGTAAGAAAAAATCCCATCTACATTAAACAGTCACTCACGCGCATTATCCCCTTCCTTCTCATTCGAAAATTCCCCCCTACAAATTAACAACATTCCAATCCTAATATAAACTTAAGGGTATTGTTAGAATTTTTTTACATTTAATTAATGAAAAATATCCATTTTTTGTTATATAGTAAGAAAGGACGCACTCAACTATAAATAAACCAATGGAGGAATTATTTTATGGATAGGTTAACAAAGTTTTCATTAAAAAACCGAGCTGCCATTATCATCATGATCTTTCTCATTTCCATACTCGGTGTTTATTCCGGCTCTAAATTACCTATGGAATTTTTACCAAGTATCGACAATCCGGCAATTACCGTCACAACCTTATCTCAAGGACTCGACGCTGAAACGATGACAAAGGATGTAACTGACCCTCTCGAAAAACAATTTCGCAATTTAGAACACGTCGACACCATTACTTCTTCTACATACGAGGGATTATCACGTATTGACATTGCGTATACATCAAAAGCAAACATGAAAGATGCAGCACGCGAAGTCGAAAAAGCCGTCAATACAATTAAATTACCTAAAGATGTAACCAAGCCCGTAGTTAGTCAATTAAACACTTCTATGATTCCACTCGCTCAAATTACTATCCAGAAACAAAACGGTTTTTCAAAAGCAGATGAAAAACAAATTGAAAAAGAAATCGTACCACAACTCGAAAACATTGATGGTGTTGCCAACGTTATGTTTTTCGGAAAATCCACCTCTGAATTATCTATCGTACTTGATCCGAACCAATTAAAAAATAAAAACGTAACATCACAGCAGGTACTAACTGTTTTACAAGGAAAAGAAACTTCTACTCCAGCTGGGGCAATTACTGTTAATCAGGAAGAATACAACCTCCGCGTCATTGGGGACATAAAAAATGTAAATGCCATTAAAAACATCACTGTGGCACCCCAGGTGAAATTGGAAGACATTGCTCAAATTGAAATTAAACAACACTACGATACAATCTCACATATAAACGGAGAAGAAGGCACAGGATTAATCATCATGAAAGAACCGAGTAAAAATGCAGTTGCCATTGGAAAAGAGATTGATAAAAAAGTTAAAGAGATAGATAAGGAATATAAAGATCAATTTTCTATTAAACTTTTGGCTTCAACCCATGAACAAGTTGAAAATGCTGTTACTAACATGGGAAAAGAAGTAATACTTGGAGCAATCGCTGCAACTCTAATTATCTTAATCTTTTTACGTAACTTCCGAACAACACTCATCGCTGTTGTCAGTATTCCATTATCTATTTTATTAACACTCTTTTTACTACATCAATCTAACATTACGCTTAACATTTTAACACTCGGTGGTTTAGCTGTTGCAGTTGGACGTCTCGTCGATGATAGTATCGTTGTCATCGAGAATATTTTCCGCCGTTTACAAAAAGATTCTTTCTCTAAAGATATCATTCTCGATGCAACGAAAGAAGTCGCAGTCGCAATTACTTCTTCTACTTTAACAACGGTTGCTGTTTTTTTACCTATCGGCCTCGTATCAGGAGCAATCGGAAAATTAATGTTACCTATGGTATTAGCAGTTGTATATTCTATTCTATCATCCTTAATCGTTGCACTAACAGTTGTTCCACTTATGGCTTTTTTACTACTCAAAAAAACAAAGCATCGAAAGCCAAGTTCTTCATCACGATATGTCGCTACGTTAAAGTGGGCTCTTTCTCATAAATTCATTATTCTACTTACTGCATTTTTATTATTTGTAGGATCAATTGCAGCCTATATATTACTACCGAAAGCAAACATAAAATCTGAAGACGACACAATGTTATCTATTAACATGACATTTCCAGCAGATTATAATGCTGAATCTCAAAAACAAAAAGCATTTGATTTTGAAAAGAAATTACTTTCTAATTCAGATATAACAGACGTTATTTTACGAATGGGATCTAGCGCAGAAGATGCACAATGGGGGCAAACAACTAAAAATAACCTCGCTAGTATATTCGTAGTCTTTAAAAAAGGTTCTGATATTGATCAATATATTAAAGAGTTAAAAAAGGAAAATAAAACTTTTGAGCCTGCTGAACTTGATTATATAAAAACAAGTTATTCAAGCTCTGGCGGCGGCAATAACTTACAATTTAACGTAACAGCTACTAACGAAGCGAATTTAAAAGAGGCGGCTACTATCGTTGAAACAAAACTAAAAAGCATGGATGATCTTTCTAAAGTAAAAACAAATTTAGAAGACTCTAAGAAAGAATGGCAAATTCATATTGATCAAACAAAGGCTGAACAACTAGGTTTAACACCAGAAATAGCTGCGCAACAAGTAGCATTCCTTATGAAGAAATCACCTATTGGCGAAATTACAATTAATAACGAAAAAACTACTATTATGATAGAACACAAAAAAGAAAACATTAATAAACAAGAAGATATTTTAAATACAAACATACTATCACCTATTAATGGCCCAATACCTTTAAAAGACATCGCAACTATTTCAGAAAAACAAACGCAAACAGAAATTTTCCATAAAGATGGAAAAGAAACAATCCAAATTACCGCCGAAGCTTCAAATGAAGATTTGAGCAAAGTAAACACAGCAGTAAATAAAGCGATGACTGACTTAGATTTACCTAGCGGTGCAAAAGTAAATATCGCAGGAGCTACTGAATCTATGCAAGAGAATTTTACGGATTTATTCAAAATTATGGGGATTGCAATCGGTATTGTATATTTAATTATGGTTATCACCTTCGGGCAAGCACGTGCTCCTTTTGCAATCCTATTCTCCTTGCCGCTAGCTGCTGTCGGTGGTATTTTAGGATTAATCATTTCACGAACACCTGTTGATGTAAATTCCTTAATTGGCGCATTAATGTTAATCGGTATTGTTGTTACAAACGCTATTGTATTAATAGAAAGAGTCCAACAAAATCGGGAACACGGAATGGAAACAAGAGAAGCCTTACTTGAAGCAGGTTCTACTAGACTACGCCCAATTATTATGACAGCTATTACAACAATCGTTGCTATGCTCCCACTCCTATTTGGCCAATCCCAAGCAGGAAGTATGGTATCAAAAAGTTTAGCCGTCGTTGTCATTGGTGGTTTGGCAGTCTCAACTGTTCTTACATTAGTAGTAGTTCCAGTTATGTATGAACTGTTAGATAAAATTGGGAGAAAAAGACGCTCCCGTAGGAAAATCAGCACTTCTACAGAAACACCTGATATTTAAAAACAAAAGGCGTTATCTTCAAAAATGAAGATAACGCCTTTTCTCTACTTAATCATATAATGCATCATTTTTTCCACATATCGCTCTATAGGTTTACTAGAATCCACAATCCAAATTACATCTGTTCTTCTTTATAATTAATTACAAATTCAACAATCATTACATCCATTCCTTCTATATTAAAATACAAAAGAACCCCCTACTTATAAATAGAGAGTTCTCCTTTGTAACTTATGCCGCTTTTACCTTCTTCGTCGTTTTACTTTTTCTTTTCGTTCCTGTAAAACGCTTGTGTAATATAGACGCTACCAAGCGTGAAATAACATTGAATAATAATACCATAATAATTAATACAGCTGCAGATTTTGTCGCAATCAACTTCGCATCTGGAATAACTCCTTCAGAATTTAATTTCCAAATGTGAACCGCTAATGTTTCAGCTGGTCTAAACGGATTTAAAGGATGCGCAGGACTTGAGAAATCCGCTGCTGAATTTAAAATCGGCGATGTTAAACCCGCTGTGTAAATTAATGCTGCCGCTTCTCCAAATATACGACCCGCCGCTAAAATAATACCTGTAATAATTTGCGGTAATGACGATGGGATAATAATACGAGCAATCGTTTGCCACTTCGTTGCACCTAATCCAAGACTTGCCTCTTTTACATTATGAGGAACTTCTGAAATCGCATTTTCACAAACACGTGTTAAACCTGGTAAATTTAAAATAGTTAAAGCAAGAGCACCACCCATTACTGTGTATCCCCAGCCTGTCATTGTAACGAACACTAACAAACCGAATAAACCAACAACAATCGAAGGTAAAGACGCCATTGTCTCAATACATAAACGAACAAAATTTAAAAAACGTCCTTGTTTTGCGTACTCCGCTAAATATATTCCAGCACCTAAACCAAGAGGAATAGATATAACAAGCGTTATAACAAGCATGTAGAAGGAATTGAATAACTGTGGACCAATCCCACCACCAGCTCTTGTATTACTTGGTTCTCCAAACAAGAAATTAGGATCCCAAAATCCCCATCCCTTTTGCAGAATTTCAAACACTAAGAATACTAGTAAAGCTACAACAAAAGCTGCAACTGCATAAAAGATACCTGTCCAAACTTTATTTACCGTTCTTGCATTCATTATTATCGCTCACCTCTTTGCCCAATCGCTCGAATTACTAAAATAAACAGGAATGAAATAACAAGTAAAATCATCGCTAAAGTCCATAGCGCATTGTTCCAAGCAGTTCCGTTTAATGTATTTGTCATGTCCATTGTCAAAATACCAGTTAACGTTGCTGTCGGACTGTATATTCCTTCTGGTAATTTAATTGTGTTCCCGATTACCATTTGAACCGCTAATGCTTCACCAAAAGCACGCGCTAAACCTAAAACAATACCTGTTAAAATCCCTTTTTTCGCAGCAGGAACAATCACTCGGCTAACCGCTTGCCATTTCGTTGACCCTAAACCATAAGAAGCTTCTAAATAATCAAATGGAACAGAGCGTATTGCATCAGAAGCGATACTAGCAATAGTAGGTAAAATCATAATACTTAATACAACAATACCTGCAATTAAACTAAAGCCCACTCCTCCAAACGAATCACGTAATAGCGGCACTAAAATCGTAACCCCTAATAACCCGTATACAACCGAAGGAATACCAACTAATAATTCTAAAACAGGCTTCAATACTTTATTTCCAAACTTCGGCGAAATTAAATTCATGAATATAGCAAGAGCTATAGCAATTGGCGCACTAATAATAACCGCACCTAACGAAACCACTGTTGAACCTACAATGAAAATCAAAGCCCCGAAGGTTCCTTCGTCAGCATTTGGATTCCATTTTGTGGATGTTAACATCTCAGTAAATGAAATACCGCTTTGTGTAAAAGATTGAATACCTTTACCACAAATAAACGCGATAATAGCTAATGTAATTAAAACAATAAAAATACCACAAAACGTAACAAGCGATCTTCCTATATATTCACTTTTTACGTAATTAATTTGTTTTTTCCCCTTCATCACAGGTCAGACCCCACTTCATAGATTGAAATGAACAGGACTGGCCTTGCAGCCAGCCCCATAAACTTTATTACTTATTTAATTTAGACATTGGGATGTAACCCATATCTTCTACTTGCTTTTCAAAGTCTTTACCTTTTACATAATCAATGTAAGCTTTTGTTGCTTCTTTCGCTTCACCTTTTGTTACCATGTACTCGTAAGACCAGAATGGATATTTACCAGACGAAATGTTTTCAACTTTTGGTTCAGCACCATCAATTTTCACTGTTTGTAGTGCACCTTTTTTGTCGCCAACCATGTAAGACATCGCTAAATAACTTACTGAACCTGGAGTAGAGTTAATCGCTTGCTCTACTGCACCGTTAGAATCTTGTGTCGTACCAGTTCCATCATTAATCTTTGCTTCTTTCATAACTGTCTTTTCAAATGTAGCACGTGTACCAGATGAAGCCGGACGGTTAATTACGTTGATTTTTTCATCTTTCCCGCCTACCTCTTTCCAGTTTGTTACTTTTCCAGTGAAGATATCTTGTACTTGTTGCACTGTTAAGTTATCAACTTTTACATCTTTATTTACGACAAGTGCGAATGCAATACCCGCAACCTTGTTATCTACTAATTCTTTCGCTTTTTCAGCATCTTTTATTTTATCTCCTGATGGAACATCTGAATTACCAATTTGTACTGCACCCGATGCTACTTGGTTAATCCCAGTTCCACTACCGCCACCTTGTACTTGAATAGAAACTTTTGAATTTTTCTCCATGAATTTCTTTCCAGCTTCCTCCGCAAGAGGTAGAAGAGCTGTAGAACCAGCTGCTGCAATCGTACCTGATAACTCTTGTTTTGTATTATCGCTTCCTTTAGCAGTTTCTTTACTAGCTGTATCTTCTGCTTTCCCACATCCAACTAACGCTCCTGCCACCACTAAAGCTGCTAAAGAAAATTTAATACCTTTTTTCATAACCATGTCTTGTACCCCCATTTGGATTATCGCTTTTCGAATTCATTTTCTTTCGAACACAAATTCATTGTAGGACAACAATATTATGTGAGTGTTAAGCAATTTTTAATTTTAAGTAAATGACGATAATACTCTTTAAAAGCTAGGAATCCCAACATTTATAGTTAAAGAATCCAACAAAAACCACACTAACTATGCTGTAATGTAAATTTATTCTTAACAATGTAAATTCAATGTAAATGTTTTTCTATCTTTTCCCTTTCTAGTTAAAGTTAGATTTACAATTCCGCGCATTTTGTAACTTTTACACGCCTAATTTGTGAACATTAAAAAGAATTTCAGTAATATTTTTTAGTACAACTAAATAAATTGGAACAATTCTAAAATTAAATGAATATTTTTAAAGTACTAATTGACAACATAATCCAACGTGGTCTACTATATTACTAACAAAAAGTTTACCTTAGGAAACTTTTTAAACTTAAACTAACAATATAGAGATGAGGTAACTTTTATGGTATCGGCTAATACAAAACCACTTTCCGAATTTAGAACAGGAGAGTTTGTACAAATTGAGAAGATACAATTAGAAGGAACTATGAAACGACGTTTATTAGATTTGGGATTTATCCCTGGGGCAACGATTAAAGTATTGCAACGCAGTCCACTTGGAGATCCAGTTGCTTATCAAGTAAGCAACACAACTATTGCACTGCGCAAAGAAGAAAGTTCCCTTATTTTCGGGGTATTAATAGGAGATGATTTCAGATGAGCAAACATCGTATCGCTTTAGCTGGTAACCCGAATACCGGGAAAAGTACATTATTTAATACTTTAACAGGCTTAAAACAACATACTGGCAACTGGACGGGAAAAACTGTTTTAAAAGCTGAAGGGGAATATGAACATAACGGAAGTAAATATACATTAATAGATTTACCTGGAACTTACTCACTATATTCAAACTCTGCGGATGAAGAAGTAGCAAGGGATTATATTATATTTGAAAAACCAGAAGTAACTGTAGTCGTTGTAGATGCAACTGCAATGGAAAGAAATTTAAATTTAGCACTTCAAGTGATTGAAATGACGAGTAACGTAGTCATTTGTATTAACTTAATTGATGAAGCTGAGAAAAAAGGCATCGTTATCGATGAAAAGAAATTAGCAAAATCACTTGGTGTGCCTGTCGTTAAAATTTCAGCACGTAACCGAGTAGGTATTGGTCATTTGCTGAATGTTATTGCAAAAGTAGCAAATAAAAAACTAATTCCAACACCAATTAAAATTACTTACAGCGAAAAAATCGAAAATATGATTCAGGAATTAGAACCACAAATTTATAAAGTGTTCGGTGATACGTATCCAGCACGTTGGATTGCGTTACGTATACTAGATGGAGATAAAAATTTCTTAACTACACTTCAAAAACACCATAATGAACCACTTGTAAGGGAGGTCGTAATTAATGGAATCTCACTCAGCCAGTAAAGCTCTTCCATTAGACTATATTATTCAACATGCACAAACACTTTCAAAAGAAGATATACGAGATGATATAGTCGGAGATATTTACCGAACATCTGCAAGCATATGTAAAGAATCCGTCCAATATACAAATACTGATAAATTATATCGTTCCGAAAAACTAGATAAAGTTTTCACATCTCCAATATGGGGATTCCCAATTATGCTTGGTATTTTATCTATTATTTTTTATCTTACAATTGCAGGCGCTAACGTACCATCTGATATGATTGCCGAATTCTTCGGATGGGCCGAAGGATATTTAACATCTTGGTTCCAAGCAGCACATGCACCTGAATGGTTACACGGCATTTTAATACTTGGTTTATTCCGTGGTATCGGTGCTGTTATTAGCGTTATGTTACCACCTATGGCAATCTTTTTCCCTATGTTCGCGCTATTAGAAAACTACGGATACTTACCACGTGTCGCGTTTAATATGGACCGCTTATTCAAACGATCCGGTGCACACGGGAAACAATCTTTAACAATGGCAATGGGATTTGGTTGTAATGCAGCAGCCATTATGTCAACACGTATCATTGAATCACCACGTGAACGTATGCTAGCAATCTTAACAAACAACTTCGTACCTTGTAACGGTCGCTGGCCTATGTTAATTTTAATGGCCTCATTATTTATGGCTGCTGGTTATACAGGTAGTATGCAAACACTTGTTACTGCCGGCGTTGTAGTTGGAATGGTTGTAATTGGTATTATTATGACATTAACCGTTTCTTGGGTACTATCAAAAACAGCTTTAAAAGGCGTTCCAACTCACTACACACTTGAGTTACCGCCGTACCGTAAGCCAAAGGTTTGGAATACAATTGTGCGTGCAACACTCGATAAATCAGTCTATGTTTTAAAACGAGCTGTTGTTGTAGCTGCCCCTGCGGCTGCATTAACTTGGTTACTAGCTAATATTTTCATCGGTGATACAAGTCTACTTATGTATTTTGTAAACTTCCTGGATCCATTCGCTAAAATGTTAGGACTTGATGGCTTTATTCTAGCTGCGTTCATTCTTGGACTACCAGCAAATGAAATTGTTATCCCAATTTTATTAATGTCTTACTTATCAACCGGGGCTTTAACTGAAATAGATGATTTTAATCAAATTAAAAATTTATTCTTAGAAAATGGTTGGACTTGGTTAACAGCGTTAAACACAATGTTGTTCTCACTTCTTCATTTCCCATGTGGAACAACACTGGTTAACATATATAAAGAAACAAAAAGTGCAAAATGGACATTCTTATCGTTTGCAATCCCTACCGTTATCGCTATTGTTGTGACATTCCTCTCTACACAATTGGTACATTGGTTAGGGCTTGTATAAAGCAAAGCATACATAGAAGGTATCCCCCTTCACATATGCTTTGTATAAAAGAAACCTGAAATCATTCAGGTTTCTTTTTTTGCACATCAGTATTCCAAGGTTGCGCTCCATACGTTGTGAGTTTCTTATGAATAAAGTATATGGCTCCTGGAAGAATCGCTATTAATATTGTGCAACTAATTCCTAATCCAGTAAACAACTTCCATCACCTTACTTCACTTTCTTTGGTAATGCTGAACCTGAATGTTCAATTGTTGGATCAACGTGAACATTAATTTCAGCATTACTAAAATAATTCTGACCTTGATCCCAATTCTTACTAATTTTCTTCCACTCTTTATAATTATGCCTCTTATATACCTCTCCTAATTCCAATACATCTACCTTATATTTTTTTTGAACAAGCTGTATAGACTTTTCAATACGCTTCTTCATTTCCTTTGAAATCTCTTTCTTTAAAAACTTTTCATTCATCACTTGTTTCGGTTCATTAAAATGTAACTCAGCTAATATGCCTTCTGTGGACAAATGAATATCAAACTTCGGTTTTGTAGCATTTTCAGTAGACACCTGAATCTTTCGGCGCAACTTATGAATTTCATATGTAATGAGCTGATTCTTTTTACGAACAGTAAAGAAACCTCCAATTTTTTTACCTATTACATAGTTCATTCCTAATGTTTGTTCTCCACTCAAAGTTCCAACGCACTTATTATCCTTTCCACGGATCAATGCCGCTCCTTCCATTTGTACTCCTTGTTTAGTTAATCCTAAGAGAGGTAATGCAAAACTTCGATCTGCGATCATTTTCCCTTGTACCTCACCAATTCTCGCCGCCTCAATCATTTGAGCGTTTTTCGGAGGATGTTCAGCTAACATATCAATGTACTGCGCCGGTAAGTTTTCAGGTTTGGCGCTCTGTTTTAAAATAGATTCTGCATTTTTCTTGGAAACGAACAAACGAATATTTCTTCTCATTTCATGATCACGAAAATATACATCTAACGTATTTTGCAAAACATACGGATTCGCTAGTAATTCATCCGAAAAAATAATGACTTGTATATGCGGAAAAAATAATGTTCGACTAATTTTTTTAGCAATTATTCTTATTTGCTCGAAGACGCTATCTGCTTTCGCACTTACGTTAATATAATTTTCACTATCTCCATCGCCCTGTCCACCTTGTTGTGCTAACTTACTGGGAAGTACCATCTGATACGTCCCTTTCATAATCGGATTTGATTTCTTTTTCTTCACAATATCGTAAGCTGCGCCTACTACAAATCCTCTTTCTTCTATTTCTTCTAGTTCAGAACACCCACTTATAAATCCAGCTAAAACCATAACCATTATAATTTTAAGAAGGTTTTTCATTTCTACCATTCCTTCTTTTCATTTTATATACAATAAAAACTAGCAAAGGAGCTAATACGACAAACCCCATATCTATCCACGCTAAATACGTTCCGTAACTTGATAACGTATCTAAATTACCAGGGAGCATATTCAGCATAAAAATCAGAGGCGCGCTTCCGAAAATAAAAATATGTTTCTTCACTTTCGGAAACATGGCACAAAACAATAAAGATGCGACGTCATAATACATTGCTGTAGTGTTATAAATAGTAATAATCCAAGTCGTAAAAAAAATTGCATCGAACCTTTCTAAAAAGCCTCCACCAATTTCAATTTCTTTCCCTAATTCAATTGTTGGATATGTCAATCCACGAGTTGTCATATACGTAAAAACACTAATACAAGTTACATAAATTAAAATATATGAGAGCACATTTACTATCACGGCTTTTGCAACTGCCATTGGTGCCTTTTTCGCTGTCTTATCATTCAACAACACAGCATAAAACAGAGCTACCTCAAATCCAATAAATGTGAATATAGAATTTTTAACCCCAACAGCGTACTGACTTACTTCCGTTTGAAAAGCTGGAAATAAATTGTTTATTTCCATTAAATTTATATTCAATAAAGAAAGAAGCACTATCGCAATTAAAACAATAGGTAAAAATAGAACATTTAACCTTAATAAGGCCGCTCTTGATCCTGCTATTCCGTAAATAACAACTAGTAAGAAGAAGAAAGACAGTAGTTGTATCGGTGTCTCACTAAATAAATACGTTTGAGAAATAATTGAAATCATTCGCGATTCATATGCTGTCAAAGCAGCAAACGTTAATACTAAAACCATACTAATCGTGTATGCTACCGGCTTTGTCAAATGTGCACTCGTATATTGAACAAAGTTTTGTTTTGGAAATAAAATAGCCACCCTCGTTACAAACCAGCCTAAAACTGCACATATCAATCCACCCAAAAGCAAAATAATCCAACCATCTGAAAATAAAGTTTGGTTAGCAATATCCCTTGGCATAGATAATGCTCCTATACCAATAATGGTCGATGATACCGCAAACCCAATTTCCCGAGATCCAATTTCTTCATCGCCATACTCAAATGGTTTCAATTATTTTCGCTCCTTTGGACGTACTGTAGAATCTTTCGTTTGTAAATATTCCGGTCTCTCTTTCAACATTGATTTTGGCATGCGAATAAACTCCTCTTTCCAATCTTTATAAAATGCAGGAGCAATTGGAGTTGTATACGGTACACCAACACTTGTTAAATTTGTAATATGAACAGCAAGCGCAATAAGAGCTAGAATGATTCCATACAACCCAAAAGCCGTTGCTGCTAATACAAAGACGAAAAGTAAAATCCGAAACGTAATTGTGATGCTATACACTGGAAGTGAAAATGTAGCAATAGCTGTAACCGCAATAATGATAACTAAAAATGGATTTACAATTCCTGCATTCACCGCTGCCTCTCCAATTACAAGACCACCTACAATCCCAATTGTTTGCCCCATCGGTTTCGGCAACCTAATTCCTGCTTCTCGTATTAGCTCCATCGTTAATGCCATCATTAACGTTTCAATATATGCAGGAAACGGAACCCCTTCTCTTGCTCCAGCAATTGAATAAGCCAATTTAGAAGGAATAAGTCCTTGATGATATGAGACGAGCGCTACATACATCGCTGGCATTAAAATCGCAATTATACCAGAACCCATCCGCAAAATTCTTAATAAAGTCCCAATTACCCAGCGCTCATAATGATCTTCCACAGATTGAAAAATATCAACAAATACTAATGGCGCAATAAGAGCAAACGGTGATCCATCCACTAAAATAGCCGCCTTACCTTTCATTAATGAGGCCACAATATTATCAGGCCTTTCTGTGTTCAAAAATTGTGGAAACGGTGACAAATTATTATCTTGAATTAACTGCTCAATCGTTCCCGTCTCAAAAACGACATCTGTCACTATTGATTGAAGACGCCGATCTAACTCTTTTACAATGTAAGGATTAATAACGTCTTCTACATATACTAAAGTTACTTCTTTTTGGGATCTCTTCCCTATAATATAAGATTGAAATCTCAGCTTTGGGTCACGTAAACTACGGCGAATTAACATTTTATTCACGTTAATATCTTCATTTAATCCGATCCTCGGTCCACGTATTAAATCTTCTGTCACTGGTGGTTCTAAACTTCTCTTCTCCCAAGCCCTACTATTAATAACGATAGCAGTTTGAATATTATCAATTAATATAACTGTATCTCCCGCTAAAATCGCATTCATAATGTCTGGAAACTTCGTCTTTACACCAACTTCTGCGATAGAAATAAAACGATCCAATAACGTTTGAACAACGGCTTCCTCACTTGGAATTTCTTCGTATTGCAGCGTACGAACGACATATTTATAAACATTATCCTTGTCTGTTAACCCACATAAAAACACAACCGCACAACGTGTAAAACTCCCAGCAAGAGCAACTTCTCTAATTGTTAAATCATTAGGTGAACCTAACTCATCCCTAATTTCTTTCATAACTTCAAATAAGTTACCTTCAAGCTCTAACAATTTCCCCACCTAACTTCCTTTTCAACAAGTTTTTAGTTAGATTCCGCTAATAGAAGAAAATATATACAAAAAAGAGCTATCTCTTTTCAAAGATAGCTCTAATAAACGAATTACTTTTCTACTATTATGCTGTTTTTCTTTATAGATACACTTTTTGTAAATCCACTAACTACAAACATCACAATCATATTAATTAACAATGCGACTATACCTACATTTAAATCTTTTATAGACTGCGGAAAACTCGGAAACATCGTAGCTATATTAGAGCCCGATAAAGTGATATATGCAACAACTAATAACCCCATTCCCATTCCTGCAATCGCTCCTTGCTTCGTAATAACCTGACGTGGAAACAAGCTACATACAAGTGCAGGGAAAAGTTGTGTAACAATACTGTACCCCATTAATAGAAGGGCTCCTATTGTTTCTCCTCCTTTAAATGTAAATAAAACTGCTACGAGCGTTACTACAGGTACAAATAACTTTGCAGCTTTAGCAACTTGTCTATCTGAAGCAGATGGAACCATCGTTCGATAAATATTTTTCGCTAACAGTGTAGAAGCCGCCATAACAAGCATAGAGCCTGGAACTAACGCCGTTAATACTCCCGCACTACCAATAATTCCAATAAACCAAGGATCAAAAGTTTGTAAAGCAAGACGGAATAACGAAAGATCCACATCCGCTCCCTTTAACCCAGGAACTTGCAATATAGCAGCAAACCCTGCAAAAAATACGAAAAGTAACACTAAAGAATACAATGGCATAATTGCTGCATTTTTACGAAATACTTTTTCATTTTTTGCAGAAAAAGCAGAAGCAAATGTATGAGGCCACATATAAAAACCTAGGGCCGTTAATATAATAGTAGAAACAAACCAAGAAATACTCATTCCTTCTTCAGGTAAAGATAAAAATCCCGGCTTCGCTGCTTCTACAGCCTCAAACATAGGCTGAAATCCTCCATAATAATGATACGGTAAATATATACCTAAAAACATAACGATAAACAGTATCATAATATCCTTCAAAGCAGCCGTCCAAGCCGAACCGTGTATACCTGAAACCATTACATATATAGTTATAACAATAGCACCAATCCATACTGCAACAACAGGTGACACCCTTCCGTAAGAAGCTTCTGAAACGATAATCCCTAGTCCCTTTAACTGTAAAACAAGATATGGGATGATGGAAACAACACCAACAACTGAAACAATAAGTCCAAGAGCTTTACTTCTATATTTCTTCGCAAAAAAATCCGACTGCGAAACAAGGTTATGCTCTTTCGCATACTTCCAAATTGGTGGTAATAAAAAATACGATAAAAGATAAGCTAAAGCACCATATCCCAAAATATAAAAGGTAGGTGCTCCTTTACTATACGCCCAGCCGCTTCCCCCTAAAAATGTAAACGTCGTATAAATCTCACCTGCCATCAGGAGAAAAACAAAAATAGTGCCAAATCCTCTTCCCCCAACTGACCATTGCTCTAAATTCATATCTTTTCCATGTTGTGCCCGAATCCCTAAAAATAGTGCGAGAAACAAAAATAAAATAATGATAAGTAATGCAGTCATTTTACATCCTCCTTATTAGCAGGATCAAACACGTACACAAGCCCCATACAAAGAGATGTAATAAACACTGATAATAATACCCAAAATAATAAAAATGGCATCCCTAATACGTAAGGAGTAACTGAATTCGCAAATATTGGCCCAACTACTAAACAAAGAACTGGGATAAGCGCTAGAATGTGTATTTTCTTCATCTCATTCTCCTTTACTTATAAAGTTCATAATGGCTGATACAAAGACTTCCACTCCAATCGGTAATGCATCTTCGTCAATCGTAAAACGAGGGTGATGATGAGGATATATAATACCTTTCTCTTTATTTCCCGCTCCGATAAAAAAGAATGCCCCTGGTGCCTTTTGTAAAAACGCTGAAAAATCTTCTCCAGCCATCGTCGGCTGCAAACGAACAACTCTATCTCTTCCATAAAGTTGTAATGCCGTTTGTTCAATAAGCTCTGTAACTTCATAATTATTTACAACTGGTCGATATCCATATTCATAAGAAAACGTATATTTCGCTCCGTAAGATTCCGTAATATGCTTCACAATCCGCTCAATCTTCTTCTCTGTTTCACCTCGTAACTCATGTCTTAAACTCCTCACTGTCCCTTCAATCTCCGCTTGCTCTGGTATTACATTATGAGTTGTCCCCGCATGAAATTGCGTAACGGATATTACGAGAGAATCTAATGGATTCGTGAGGCGAGATACAATTTGCTGAAGTTGCGAAACGACTTGTGTACCGATTGCGATACTATCTACCGTTTCATGAGGGATTCCAGCATGTCCACCTTTTCCCTCTATCCTAATTTTAAAAACATCCGGTGCAGCCATTGCAGGACCATAAATAACGCCTATTTTCCCAACCTCTAACGACGCCCAAAGGTGAGCACCAATGATATAATCCACACCTTCCATTACACCTGCCGCAATCATTTCCTCTGCACCACCAGGAAAATTTTCTTCAGCATGTTGGAATAGAAAACGAATCTCCCCTTTAATCTTCTCTCTTGCTTCTACTAACTTATGTACAACCCCAAGTAATATCGCTATATGTCCATCATGGCCACATGCATGCATTACACCCGGATATTTAGAAATAAAGTCAAACTCATTTTCTTCATGAATAGGAAGAGCATCCATATCGGCTCGAACCGCAACTGTTTTGCCCGGCTGTTTACCTACTAACTTTGCCATCACACTATATTTAGTCGGCCGTGACACTTCTAAATATGGGCATTTCCGAAGTATATCGAACACAAACTGCGATGTTTTTTCTTCTTGAAAAGATAACTCTGGATACTTATGAAAATGCCTTCTCCACTCAACTAACTGATTTTTTGACAAAACAAGTTCCTTTGCAACATCCATACCCCTTCACTCCTTCTTCACCAAGTTAAATGTTATTATAACGTGAATTGTTAACTTTTAAAAGAATCTTCTGAATTTTCAATTACAATAAAACAAAAAGAAAAAGCCATCCAAAAGATGACTTTTTCTTTATTATAAAATAGTAATCGCTTGTTTTCCCATTTGCTCCCAAGCTTTCTCAAATTCTGCTCGTGGAACAGCCAAACGTGGATTATTTTTCAGAGGATCATTTACATATACAAAGTTTTGATCATATCCAATTACTACTGCACTATGCTCATAATATGTAATTTTCACTTCGCCTGAACTCGTATTCCATGTTTCAAAACTACTTTCAGCTAGCGGCTTAAACGTCGTATTAATAATGACCCATACCGGGGAGCCAGAACTAATTACTTTATATATATCTTGCATGTCTCTACCTGTTAAATTAATTACTTTTTCAGGAACATATTTTTCTGCTAAATCAAAGATTGGTTTATTGTATACACCATATCCAGGCTTTGCCTTTGTATAAATATTTCCTACAAATCCCTCGTAAGGATTTCCACGCAAACCATTTTGTTCAAATGGAACACGATAAATTTCGCTAGCAAGTTGCATCTTATCTACTTGTACACCTTTATATTGCAGCAACATAGCTAAACTTGTCACTTCACATCCTCGAGGTAATTCTGGTAATTGTTTAATAAACGGAACATCTTCAATCATAGCTGCTTCTTTCATTTCAGATAGAAACTCTAAGCGTAAAACTTGCGCCTTTTGCATGATTTTATCTTTCCCTATAAAAAATGCAGCAACAAGTATAATACCAAAAACAAAAAGATATTTTAACTTTTTCATTATAAACAAAACTCCATTAATTATTATTTTACAGACACAACTCTTATCATTGTACCTTTCTTCTTACTAGTTTGCTAGAAAGATCATGTGAATTATCGCTCATAAAATTAATTGTAAAAATTCTAATTATTTTTAATAAAAAGAAAAATAAATATACATTTCCAGAATATTTTGCTAAAATCAAAATTGTTAACATAGTGAAGATATCACCATGTTAACAAACATTCTTAGAGTATTTAGTCATAGTTCGTTTTTTACATACTCCATTCATTTCATAGCAAATAAACCGAGTGTGTGTTGCATCCCCCACTAATGATTAAAAACTCAGAATAAAATGAAGTTCACACATTCAAGAAAATACGGGGTGAGGGGCATATGAATCAACAAATTGAACAAACAAATTTAAAACGAACAATGAAAAGTAGACACCTATTTATGATTGCACTCGGTGGTGTTATCGGAACCGGGCTATTTATGGGATCTGGTCAAATCGTCCATAATGCCGGACCTGGTGGCGCTATTCTTGCATTTTTAGTAGGTGGATTTGTTATGTATTTAACGATGTTATGTCTTGGTGAATTATCTGTTGCTATGCCAGAAGCAGGTTCATTCCAAAGCTATGCAAGCAAATTCATTTCACCTGGTTTTGGATTTGTTGTCGGTTGGATGTATTGGTTAAATTGGGCTGTTACAGTTGGTGTAGAGTTAACAACTGTAAGTATTTTAATGAAACGCTGGTTTCCAGACGTTTCTTCATGGATTTGGTGCGTTACATTTGCAGCAGCGCTCTTCCTCGTAAACGCTTTATCAGCAAAAGCATATGCAGAAGCAGAGTTTTGGTTCGCAAGTGTAAAAGTCGCAACAATCGTTATTTTCATTGTACTTGGTGGGGCTGTTATGTTCGGTTTACTAGACTTTAATGGAAAGCCAGCTCCGATGCTTCATAATTTCACTGAAAATGGCGGGCTATTTCCAAATGGTGCATTAGCTGTTCTTCTTACGATGATTACAGTAAATTACTCCTTCCAAGGAACAGAATTAATCGGAATCGCTTCAGGAGAAAGTGAAAATCCTGAAAAAACAATTCCAAAAGCGATCAAAAATACAATTTGGCGAACTCTCTTCTTCTTCGTCTTAGCGATATCAGTTGTTGTAGGTTTACTCCCATGGCAAGAGGCTAATCTAGTCGAAAGTCCGTTTGTACTTGTTTTTGATGTAGCCGGTGTCCCATATGCAGCGGACATTATGAACTTTGTTATTATTACAGCTGTATTATCCGTTGCTAACTCTGGTCTATACGCAAATTCTCGTATGCTGTGGGCGATGGCAAAACAAGGAATGGCAAGCCCAGCATTTACGAAATTAACTAAAAAAGGTGTACCGCTAAATGCATTAATTTTCAGTCTGATTTTTGCTAGCCTTTCCTTATTAACAAGTGTATTTGCAGCAGATACTGTCTTTCTAGTTTTAACATCTATTGCAGCAATGGCTGCCGTTGTCGTTTGGATGTCAATCGCCGCTTCACAGTTTTTCTTCCGTAGAAATTTCGTGAAAAATGGTGGCGACATAAATGATTTAAAATATCGTACACCGCTCTATCCACTAGTTCCAATCGTAGCGTTCTCGCTCAATTTCATTACATTTGTTAGTTTGGCTTTCATTCCAGATCAAAGAATTGCTCTTTATTGTGGCATTCCATTTATGATTATTTGTTACATTTTATACCAAGTTAAATATAAAAAAATTGTCACACTTGAACAGCCGCGAACTGTCACACGATAAATAAACTAAATATACAAAACATTCAGCTATCTTTCTTATGATAAGATAGCTTTTTTCTATTTCTTGGATATCCTGGTATAACTTTATTTATCTTAAAATTTTCACAATCACGTTTTTCTCTGGAAAATAGTTTACAATGTAATCAAGTTACAAATGATATTCACCTTAAAAAGTGTGCATTTGTGTCTATTTTTTAACAATATATCAAAAACTATTGCCTTCTATAAATTAATAGGTTTATATTGTTTTATTGGCATAGTTTCAATCCAAGGAGAAAGGAGATTTTCAATCGTGCAACTAAAGAAAGCGTTTTGGAAGTTGGCTTCGCTTCTTCCGTTATCATTACTTCTGTTCCTCGGTGGCTGTGATAAAAAACTCGCAGTATTAAATCCGCAAGGACCTGTTGCAAAAGCACAGTATGATTTAATTGTTTGGTCATTCTTGCTTATGTCATTAATTATCGCAATTGTATTCATTCTGTTTACAGTCATCTTGATTCGTTATCGTGAAAAACCAGAGAATATGGACTATGAGCCACCTGAACAACACGGTAACACATTACTAGAAATTATTTGGACGCTTGTTCCTGTTATTATCGTTATCGCATTATCGATTCCAACAGTAAAAGCAACTTATGCTTCTGAAGAGGTGCCGAAAGAGTCCAAACATATTAAACCAGTTGAAATTTATGTTACATCTGCAAACTGGAAATGGTTATTCAGTTACCCAGAGGAAAAAATTGAAACCGTTAACTATTTAAACATCCCAGCTGGTGTACCAATTCAATTCAAACTGACTTCTGTCGGCCCAATGAATGCTTTCTGGGTACCAGAACTTGGTGGTATGAAGTACACAATGGATGGCATGATTATGGATCTTTATTTACAAGCTGATAAGCCAGGTTCTTACCTAGGTCGTAGCGCGAACTTCTCTGGTGAAGGATTCACACACATGGAGTTCGAAGTTGAAGCAAAAACTAAAGAGAAATATGACAAGTGGGTTAAAGAAGTACAACAAACTGCTCCTAAACTAACAGAAGATAAGTACAACGAAATTGTTAAACCTGGTGTAGTTGGTCGTATGACATTCTCTAGTCACCACTTAAGTTATGTAGATCCAAAATCACTTGAATATTGTGATTACAACTACTACAAAAACAAAAAATAATAGCTATTATTCCAACAGATTGGAGTGAACACAGTGAAGCTTGATGAATTCTTTGTCACAGGTGACCCGATTATTTACGGTGCAGACGCTTCTATCGTTCTTGTGACATTAGCAATCATTTTCGTACTAACAAAGTATAAAAAATGGAAATGGCTTTGGGACGAATGGTTGACAACTGTTGACCATAAAAAAATCGGAGCTATGTATATTATTTCTGCGGTTATCATGTTATTCCGTGGTGGTATGGATGGTTTAATGATCCGTGCACAGTTAACATTCCCAGAAACAACTTATTTAAACGCTGAACACTATAACGGGATCTTTACAACACACGGTACAGTAATGATTCTTTTCATGGCAATGCCATTCGTTATGGGATTAATGAACCTTGTAGTACCATTACAAATTGGTGCTCGTGACGTTGCATATCCGTTCTTAAATGCTTTAAGTTTCTGGTTATTCTTTGTCGGAGCAATGTTATTCAACATCGCTTTCGTAATCGGTGGTTCTCCAGACGCTGGGTGGACTTCTTACTTCCCAATGGCAGGTACAGAGTTTACTTCTGGTGTAGGAAATAACTACTACGCAATTGCATTACAGATTTCAGGTCTCGGTACGTTAATGACAGGTATTAACTTCCTTGTTACTATCTTAAAAATGCGTACACCTGGTATGACTTTAATGAGAATGCCAATGTTTACTTGGTCAATCTTAATTACAACAATTATCATTATTTTCGCTTTCCCAGTATTAACAGTTGCTCTTGCATTAATGACATTTGACCGTCTATTCGATGCTCACTTCTTTACGATGGCGAGCGGCGGTATGCCAATGTTATGGGCCAACCTATTCTGGGTATGGGGTCACCCTGAAGTATATATCGTTATTTTACCGGCATTCGGTATTTTCTCTGAAATCATTAGTACATTCTCACGTAAGCGTCTATTCGGTTACAGTGCGATGGTATACTCAATGGTTGCAATTTCTTTACTAAGTTTCGTCGTATGGCTTCACCACTTCTTCACGATGGGTGCAGGTCCAGCGGTTAACTCATTCTTCTCGATTTCGACAATGGCGATTTCGATTCCAACCGGTGTTAAGATCTTTAACTGGTTGTTTACGCTGTATAAAGGACGTATTCGTTTTACAGTTCCAATGCTTTGGTCATTGGCATTTATTCCAAACTTCGTAGTCGGTGGGGTTACAGGGGTTATGCTTGGTATGGCAGCAGCTGATTATCAGTACCATAACAGCTACTTCTTAATTGCTCACTTCCACTACGTATTAATCGCAGGTACAGTATTCGCTATGCTTGCTGGATTTACATTCTGGTATCCAAAAATGACTGGTCATATGTTAAATGAACGCCTAGGTAAATGGACATTCTGGATCTTTATGAGCGGATTCAACATCTGTTTCTTCCCAATGTACTTCTTAGGTTTAGATGGTATGACTCGTCGTATGTACACTTACTCTGAAAGTCTTGGATGGGGATGGCTAAACCAAATCGCATCTGTTGGTGCGGTAATGATGGGTATTGGTTTCCTACTTCTTTGTTACAACGTAATTTGGAGTGCTCGTCACGGTGAACGTGACACAACTGGAGATCCATGGGATGGCCGTACACTTGAATGGGCTACTCAATCTCCTGTACAACATTACAACTTCGCGAAACTTCCTGAAATTAAAGAAGCTGATGCTTTCTGGTACATGAAGAAGCGCGGGGAAACAGTTACACCAGCAGAAGAAGACATCAAACCAATTCACATGCCAAGTAACTCTGGTGTGCCTATTATTGCGTCTGGATTCTTCGGTCTTGCAGGTTTCGCATTAGTATTTAGCTGGTTCTGGCTTGCAGCAATCGGCGGCATTGGTATTTTAGCTTGCTTAATCTATCGTTCATTCGATTACGATGAAGGTTACTATATTAGTGTTGATGAAATTAAAAAATCAGAACATGTAGCATGAGAGGTGAAATGATATGGCGGCTTTAGATAAAAGCTTACCTTTGGAATATCAATCCGAACAAAGCAGATTGAATATCCTAGGATTCTGGATTTTTCTTGGGGCTGAAATTATGCTGTTCGCAACACTTTTCGCCTCTTATCTAGTACTTGCTGGTCGTACGGCAGATGGTCCAACACCAGCACAACTGTTTGAACTTAAAACGCTTTTAATTCAAACATTACTACTTTTAACAAGTAGTTTCACATGTGGTATCGTGATTCACGAAATGCGTAAGCACAACCAAAAAGCGATGCTTGGATGGTTCGTCCTTACATTACTTTTAGGTGCAGGCTTCCTATTCTTCGAGATTGAAGAGTTCATTATGTATATTGGTGAAGGCGCAACAATTCAAACAAGTGCTTTCCTATCTGGATTCTTCGTTCTTCTTGGAACGCACGGAGCCCACGTAACAGGCGGTATCATTTGGGCAATTTGTGTTATTATCCAAATTTTAAAACGAGGTTTAACACCAGTTACAGCTCGTAAAGTATTTATTATCAGCTTATACTGGCATTTCCTTGATCTAGTTTGGGTCTTTATTTACACACTAGTTTACTTGAACGGGATGGTGGCGTAAATGAGTCAAAATAACAATCAAGCAAACGGGCATGCGCATAGCGGATTCCCTTGGTCACACGTTTTCGGATTTATTTTATCGCTTGCACTAACGTTTCTAGCTCTATACGTGGCACTTTACACAAACCTGCCACTATCAACGATCTTAACTACCATTATCATAATGGCTGTTGCGCAAGCGTTGTTACAATTAATTATGTTCATGCATTTAAAAGAAGGAGAAGGAAGAGTTCAAATTCTTACTATGATCTACAGTTTCTTCGTTGCAACCGCAACTGTTGGTTTAACTGTATGGATCTTCTTCTCAATGTAATGTACATGAAAAGGACTGCTGAGATTGCTCAGCAGTCCTTTTTTTATCCTCTCCCCTATTACATCCACATTACGGAATTAACAACATAATCATGAAAAATATACTTATTATGACAAATGTTAAGAAAACTCTTTCTTTATGAAATCGAATCCATATGCGTTGCTTTTCTACCTATTATATGGCTAAATAGGTACTATATTTATTTGAAGGGAGAGAACGCAATGGAACATCATACTTCTGTTCTATCACTTATGGTTGTCGTTGCAATCGCGTTTTTCGTTCCCCTTTTGTTACAACGCTTTAAATTAAAAGCACTTCCTGTGGTCGTTGCAGAAATTATTGCAGGAATCTTTGTAGGTAAAAGTGGGTTTAATATTATTGAGCCAGATATATGGCTTCAAGTTTTATCAACATTAGGATTTATCTTCCTCATGTTCTTAAGCGGTTTAGAAATTGATTTTTCTATCTTTAAACAAAAAGGGAAAAAGAATACGACAAACGAACCAAATACATTTCAAGCAGCAAGCATTATCTTCTTATTTATTTTCATCTTATCTTATGCCCTATCATTACTATTCGTATGGCTAGGATTCGTAGATAATGCAATGTTCATGACTTTAATTATTTCAACTATTTCTTTAGGTGTTGTTGTACCAACATTAAAAGAGAACAACCTAGGAAAAACTGCAATCGGACAAATCATTTTATTAGTTGCTGTTATTGCAGATTTAGTTACAATGATTTTACTCGCTGTTTTCGTCGGATTAAATTCCGAAAGCGGCCAAAGTATGTGGCTCTTACTTATTCTATTCGGTGCCGGTATTATCATTTACTTTATTGCAAAACGCTTTAAAAACATTCCATACTTAGATAGTTTAAAAGCTGGTAGTGTACAAATTGATACACGAGCTGTTTTTGCACTCATTTTAATCTTAGTTGGGTTATCGGAATCTGTTGGAGCAGAAAATATTTTAGGAGCCTTCTTAGCAGGTGTACTTGTATCGTTATTATCACCAAATGAAGATATGGTGGAAAAACTTGATTCTATCGGCTATGGTTTCTTCATCCCTATTTTCTTCGTAATGGTTGGTGTAAATCTAGAGGTGTGGTCTATTTTCAAAGAACCTTCTAGCATGCTAATGATCCCAATCTTAATTGTAGGACTCTTTATTTCGAAACTCTTACCATCACTCGTCTTAAGAAAATGGTATCCACGTAATATCGTACTTGGAAGTGCAATTTTATTAACATCGACACTTTCTTTAGTTATTGCGGCTGCACAAATTGGTGAAAAACTGGGGATTATCAGTCCAAGTTTATCTGCCTCTCTTATTTTAAGCGCAGTTATTACTTGTATTTTTGCACCTATATTGTTTAAAAAAATGTTCCCAAAAGTAGAAACACCAAAACCAAAAGTAGCTATTATTGGCGCGAGCAGAATTACCCTTCCGTTATCACTAGATTTAAAACGAGAAGATTATGACGTAACGCTATATATGATGCGGCAAAACAAAATAAATGATGAAGAAGCGAAATCACACGACTTTCCTATCGTGAAATTAGATGATATTACAATCGCATCATTAACTGAACAAACAGCATTTGATGCAGATCGCGTCGTTGTTGCAACAAGCGATGATGAACAAAACTTATTATTGGCAGAACATGCAAAAGAGCTAGGTGTTGAACATGTTATTGCAAGTGTAGAAGATCCACTTCTACAAGAAAAAGCAACGCAAGAACATATCGCTGTATTCTCAACAATTAACTCTACACGTATTTTATTACGTGCACTTATTGATAAACCTAGTCTCGTTCGCTTAATTACAACAGCAAACGAAACAGTACGTGAAGTTGAACTGCGCAGCAATAAATATAACGGCGTTGCGCTTCGCCGCCTCCCGTTTTTAGGTGATGTACTTGTCATTCAAATCTACCGCGGTAACAAAGCATTAATACCACATGGTGATACAAGACTACAACACGGTGACACATTACTTGTAACAGGTTCAAAAGAACATATCGATACACTAAAAAACATATTAGAGTAAAAAAATGCCCCTCACATAATTGAGGGGCATTTTTTTAACTTCATATGGTAAAATGTTACTATCACATATTATGAGGATGGATCACATTATGTCTATTGTAACTTTAGCTCTTTTATTATTAGCAGAAATACTCATTGCCATTATTCTCATCGGTGTTAGTATTGAGATTTGTAGTTACGGATGGAAAAAATCGAATGGAATAAAATATTCTTGCCTCCTACTTTCACTCCTTCTCGGAACTGCTAGCATACTCGGACTTCTCGCCGCACCTGCTTATTTCTTTATACAATTAACAGAAAAAGCCTTATAAGAAAGGATGTTAATATGATTATCGTGAAAAATATTGAGGGATCTGAAACTTACGTATTACGTCAAAAAATTTTACGCCCCAATCAAACATTAGCAGATTGTAAATATCCTTCCGATTATGAAACAGACACCTTCCACTTAGGCGCATTTATAAACGATGAACTAATTAGTATCGCTTCCTTCTCAAAAGAAATATATCCTGACCTACCAGCCGGTATTCATTATCGTCTACGAGGAATGGCCACATTACCTGAGTTTCGAAACAACCACGCTGGAAGCTCCTTAATTCAGAATGCAGAACAAATCTTACAAGAGCGTCAAGCAAATATGTTATGGTGTAATGGCCGAATTACTGTAGCTGACTATTACAAGCGCTTAGGCTTTCAGGAACATGGTGAAATTTTTGAAATTGAACCAATTGGCCTTCATAAAGTTTTGTATAAAAAGATATAAGAAAAGCTTTCCTCAATACAGGAAAGCCTTTCTTATATTTCAATCTTCTCTTTTTATTTTTTTCATATATATGTATATAAACAAACTAGGAACTAAAAAACAAGCAAACATAATAAGTCCTGTCATACTAATTTCCTTTATCGAAATATCTGGTGTTACAACGATACAAATAGCTAAAATCCCAATAATAATACCCACCGGAATGAATAATAGCTTCATAAAATAACGACGCGACACTCCGCCCGTATGCTCATACACTTCCACTGAATTTTTCAGATTTAAAAAGTTAATAATTATTATCCCGCTCATAAATACCATTAATAAATCCGAAACACTTTCATATCCTGCCCCTTGCAAGACATAGCGGTAAAAGACGATAGCTAGTATGACGATATTTTGTAAAATGAAAGCTAATCTAATATGTTTTAACCCTTCAATCATTAAACGTTCATCTTTCACGATTTTCATCCTACCACTCCTTTTCCTCCCAAAACAAATCATTCAACGTTTTATCTACTGCATAACAAATTTTTAAACATAAATCTAAAGATGGATTGTATTTCCCCTTCTCAATTAAACTAATCGTTTGCCTTGTAACGCCTACTTTTTCTGCTAATTGTTGCTGTGTTAAATCTAACTGAACACGCGCGACTTTTATTTTACTTACAGCCATTCATGTTCCTCCTCTATCTTTATTGTAACATATATATTCCATTAAGTAATTTATATTTTACGAAATCATTTAAGTTTTCATCTTATCACAATTGGTGTGGGCTAATACACAGTGGGGATCCCCCTACTGCCTATAGTTTCACTTTATTATACACAAAAAAGGGGCCTCCCATAAGAAGGCCCTCTCCTATATTTATATTATAAGAATAAATGACATCCAAATAAGAATGCAAATAGGTATAGTAATGGATGTACTTCCATCCCTTTACCCTTCACAATTTTCAAGACTGGATATACTAAAAATCCAATTGCGATTCCATTTGCAATACTAGATGTTAACGGAATACCTATAAAGATCAAAAATGCTGGTAACGCATCTTCAAATCCATTCCAATTAATATCTCGAATGCTTTGTGCCATTAAACTACCTACTATAATTAATGAAGGAGCTGTAATAGCAGCTACACTTGATAAAGAAGCAATAACAGGACTGAAAAATGCCGTTATAATTGTTAGACCAACAACTACAATCCCTGTTAATCCAGTTTTACCACCTGCAGCAATACCTGCTGACGATTCAATGGTCGCTGCTGTTGGGCTTGTTCCAAAGATAGAACCTGTAGTCCCGCCAATTGCATCTGCAATAAATGCTTTACCAAAACGCTTCTCTGTATTGTCTGTAATTAAACCTGCTTGTTTAATTAAACCGAGTAATGCACCTGTTGTATCGAATAACAGTACAAGTAAAAATGAAAATACAACGCCGTATAATCCGTATTCAATTACATCAGAAAAGGCATTGATTGGGTTTGAAACGATAATACCCTCTGGTAAATGAGGCATCGCCACAATTTTATCAGCAAACTTCAATTGCCCTGTAAAGAAGGCAATAATTCCTGTCACAATCATACTAATAAATAATGCACCGCTCACACGTAATGCCATTAATACCGCCGCTAAGATTAAACCAATTAAAGTTAAAATAACAGCTGGAGAATGAAAATCACCAATCGTAACTAAATTAGACGGATGATCCACGATAATTCCAGAAAGGCGTAATCCAATAAAAGCAATAAATAGTCCAATTCCACCTGCAATTGCATGCTTTAAACTATCAGGAATTGCTAAAATTAACTTTTGCCTAAACGAAGTAAAAGATAATAAAAGAAAAATAATTCCCGTTACAAATACAGCTGAAAAGGCAACTACATATGTAATCCCTTCTGCCTTCTGTACAACAGAATAAGCAAAATATGCATTCATTCCCATAGCTGGAGCAATAACAATCGGGTAATTCGCGAAAATCGCCATACCTACTGTTCCAACAACAGTGGCAATAATTGTTGCTGTAAACGCTTGGTCAAACGGTACACCTGCATCAGATAATATTTTTGGATTGATGACAAGAATATACGCAAATGTAAAAAAAGTTGTGATGCCAGCTAAAAACTCTTGCTTCACAGAAGTGTTATATTTTTGTAATTGAAACATGCTTATGTACCCTTCCTACACCTGAATTATTATCACACATTCTTTTTCTTACTAGTATGTGAGAAAATATAATACTTAATCTTAACAATCAATAAAAAGAAGAGTCAATATATTCCCTAATAGTTCGAATTTTAAGTTTAAGTCGGACAAGTACAGATGCAGTACAGTTCATTATGATTATTTTTGTAGCATAACAGATAGAAATGTTTTATAATTTGAAATAGTTAAATATTTAGTAAACGCATTCAAATATCGTTCACTCTACAAGGGGGATTCTTCTTATGCAGCACGCAAACAAATCTGGAACTTTAAATCGTGGTTTAAAAGAACGACATATTACTTTAATGTCACTTGGCTCAGCTATTGGCGTTGGGCTATTTTTAGGATCCGCTTCCGCCATTAAACTAGCCGGTCCTTCTATTTTACTAGGCTATATGATTGCCGGACTCGTTATTTTTTTCATTATGCGAGCGCTTGGGGAAATGGCAATTGAACAACCTGTTGCCGGTTCTTTTAGTAAATATGCATATGATTATATTGGACCACTCGCTGGCTATATTACTGGTTGGAATTACTGGTTCTTATGGGTTGTTACTTGTATGGCTGAAATTACAGCAGCTGGTATTTACATGCAGTACTGGTTCCCAGATATTCCGCGCTGGACTTGGGCGTTACTTGCTCTATTATTAATGAGCGCTTTTAACTTCTTATCGGTAAAAGTATTTGGAGAACTTGAGTTTTGGTTTGCTCTCATTAAAATTGTCACAATTATCTGTATGATAGTAGTCGGAGCTGGTATTATTTTATTCGGATTCGGAAACGGTGGTATCGCTACTGGTATTTCAAATCTTTGGTCACATGGTGGCTGGTTCCCAAATGGATTTTCTGGGTTACTACTCTCCATGCAGATGGTACTATTCGCTTATTTAGGCGTTGAATTAATCGGTGTTACAGCTGGTGAGGCTCAAAATCCGAAGAAAACACTCGCAAAGGCAATCGATAACGTATTTTGGAGAATTCTTCTCTTTTACGTTGGGGCATTATTCGTTATGATGGCAATTTATCCATGGAACGAACTGGGTGAGAAAGGCAGTCCATTCGTATTAACATTCCAACAAATTGGTATCGCAAAAGCAGCAGGTATTATTAACTTTGTCGTATTAACAGCAGCTCTTTCTTCTTGTAACGGTGGTTTATTTAGTACAGGCCGTATGCTATATACATTAGCTCAGCAGAAAAAAGCTCCTGAAAGATTTGGTCGTTTAAATAAAAATGGCATTCCAAGCCAAGGAATTGTAGCAACTGCTATCGTTTTACTAATTGGTGTTATATTAAACTATCTCGTACCTGCAAAGGTATTTACATGGCTTACTAGCATTTCAACTTTCGGTGCAATTTGGACTTGGGGAATTATATTAGTCGCTCAAATTAAATTCCGTAAAAGCTTGCCTACTCAAAATAAACAAAAGTTATCGTATAAAATGCCTTTATACCCATTAAGCTCATATTTCTCACTCGTTTTCCTTGTATTAGTATTAGGTATAATGGCGTATTCAGAAGATACACGAATTGCATTGATTGTCGGCCCAATTTGGCTTATCGGCTTAGCAATCGTATATTACATGAAAGGGTTTCATAAGATTGATGAAACACCTAACTCAAAAATTAGTTAAGCAAAACATCCCTTCCTTATTACTTGGAAGGGATGTTTTTATATCTATATAAATATTTCTCAACAAAATTCACTTTATTTTTACATTTTTTTAATATTTTTTATGTTTTCCGTCTTTATTTTTACAGAAAAATAAATTACATTATTAAAGCACATATATTTATTATTAGGGGGATTCTTCTATGAAGAATAAAAAATGGATTACATTTTCTTTAGCAACAGCAATTACACTAAGTATAGGGACCTCGTTCATACCGTCTACTTATGCCGAAAGCTCTGTAGACCCAGCTCCTGAAATTGCTGCAAAAGTTGTAAATCAAAACAATGGGAAGAAAGTATTATTCGATAATACACACGGTCAAACTGCTGGGACAGCTGACTGGGTTATTGACGGCGGCTTTTCTGACTTCGGAAACGGCATTGCAAAAAACGGATATCACGTAAAGGAACTTCGTAAATCAACACCTATTACGTACGAAGACTTAAAAGATTACAATGTATTTATCGTTCCAGAAGCTAATATTCCTTACAAAAAATCTGAGCAGGACGCTATGTTACAATATGTAAAAAATGGTGGTAGTATCTTCTTTATTGCTGATCATTACAATGCAGATCGTAATAAAAATCGCTGGGACTCTTCTGAAGTATTTAATGGATATAGACGCGGTGCTTGGGATAATCCAGCAAAAGGAATGTCTAATGAAGAAGCAAATTCACAAGCTATGCAAGGAGTAGAAAGCTCTGATTGGCTCTCTGACAACTTCGGTATTCGCTTCCGCTACAATGCACTTGGTGATGTTTCAGCGAAAACAATTGTATCGCCTGAACAATCTTTCGGAATTACAAAAGGTGTTTCGTCTGTAGCAATGCATGCTGGTTCTACTCTAGCAATTACAAACCCAAAACTAGCAAAAGGACTTGTTTACCTTCCAGAAAATCCATCAAAATGGAATAACGCTGTTGATAGTGGCGTTTATAATGGCGGTGGTATTGCAGAAGGCCCATATGCTGCAATTGCAAAAGTAGGACTTGGAAAAGCTGCCTTTATTGGTGACTCTTCTCCTGTTGAAGATGCTACGCCAAAATACGTTCGTGAAGATTCTGGTCAAACAAAGAAAACTTATGATGGTTATAAAGAAGAAAACGATGCGATTTTATTAGAAAACATCGTAAATTGGTTATCAAATAAAGAGACATTTACAAGTTTAGATCAAGTAAATGGTTTACAACTTGATTCACCTACAGCTCTACAAACATTTGAACAGCCAAACTTATCAACAGAACCACAACCTGAACCTTGGAGTGCACCAAATGCAGGTTATCAATGGTTTAATACAAATACTTTTAAACCAGGTTCATACGGTTATAACGGTGCGGTAACAACAAGCGACTACGTCGTTACACACCCTAGCATTCTACCAAACAATGAAATTTTCCAAATGAAGATTCAAGTAAATAACTTACTACCTAATACAACGTATAACAACTATTCTTTAGGTATCTTCACTACTGGTGGAACACAAGTGGCTAAAGTACAAAATGCAAACGGCACTTGGCCATCTACTTTCGGATATAGTAGTGCATTTTCTTTCACAACAAACAGCTTAGGCTCTGCTGAGAAAGTTGTAAATGTACAGATTGATTCAAATACAACTGGACAAGCAACGCTTCGTCTACGCCAAAATACAACAACGAAATATAATGAAACTGTAACGATTAATAAGAAATAATAAAAAAGGCAATCCATACATGGATTGCCTTCTTCTCACTTCTCTTCCTTCGAGAAAAACATTCTTGAAATAACGATACCTATACTACCGACGATTAGGAATAACACTGCCCTAATCATCATCGATACCTCTGGTAAGTCAAGTAAGAATAACTTCCCTACCGTTACGACTAAAACGACTAAACCAGCATATAATATTTCATTCATATTTCTATTTCTTCCAAACCAAACCGCAAATAATGCATATACCATCCATAATAACGATACTGATACACTAATTACGCTTCCATCTGTAGATAAAACTTCACCGATTCTCGTAATTGTAATAAATACAATTATCATAAACCAATAGAGCACTATAGAATACATATATTTACCGAAGCTCGCTAATACTTCTTTCGCTTCTCTCATGCAATAATAGAACGTTCCTATTAAAATAAGATGAGCAACAAAGCCTGCCGAAATAAATTGATCAAACGGGCTAAAAATAGTCTGTATCATTCCAATTGCGTAAACCGTCGCACTAACATACAATTTTATCTGTTGTTTTACTTTAATAGAAGTGACCATGCCGAGGAAACCTTGTAACAATAGTACAATCGCTGCATTCACTAAACTATACTCATATAAAATTGCTAAACTAAATGCTCCCATTGCGAAACCAAATAAGAGATTTGTAAATGTAGAATGTCTATTTTTCCTATATTCACATACGAACATAGCGGCATGTACGAATGCACTAATAATCAATCCCCATGTTGTAAAATCAGGTATTTTTGAAATAGCTAGTATAAAGAACACTGCATTCGCACTAAATATCGCCAAACGTGGTTCTAGTATAAAACTTCTCTCCGTAAACATATGCCAAAATAATAGTAAATGAATCAAACCATATACAATCGTTAACTGCATTTGCAAGTTCTCTACTAACATTGACATAACAGCAAAGAAAACGAAAAGGACAATGGCTGCAACAGCGTAAGAAATCATATATAAGTATTTATAACGATTTTTCAACGCATACCATAATAAACTAAGTGTTAATACTGTCTCATATCCAAAGAAAATATAAGGATTAGGAGTCGTACTATTTAACAAGAATGGTACGAAGAACGCACCGACCGCTACGAAAATAGTAAGATATTCCGATTGATATCTTTTCGCTAAATAAATACCTAAAATAACCCATGCAATATTACAGAGAAACGCGACACTGGCCGGAATAAATCCATATAAATAATGTGCTGCAAACGTCGTTAGAACAATCCCGGTAATACTTCCTCCAGCTAATACTAATCCTAACGCTTGCCGCTCTCTTTTAATTTGAATATCTCCTATATAATACAACCCGATAGATAATGCGATACCAAACACAATTCGTATCGCTGGTGTTAATAAACCAGCATCTACCCCTGCTTTAAATAACCAGATCACTCCAAGCAACATAATACCGACAAATACACGCGGTAACCACGTCTGACAAAACTTAATAATATTAAATGGCTCTGGTTTAAAAGCCGATATATCTACTTGTTTTACCTCAGGTTCTTGCAAAGGCTCTTTTATCTTAACTATTTCTTCTTTTGGCTTTTCCTCCATTACCGTTTCAATATATTCTTTCTTGTTCTTACTAACATGTTGCTGAGCGTTTTCTACTTCTATTTCCCTTTGCTTTACTTTTAATTCAGCAAGTGCTTCTTGAATTGTTTCAATTGCCGTTTCGAGTGCTTCTATTTTCTTATCCAAATCCTTCTTCATACGCTCCCCCCTCATTCGTAACTCTCATTGAACCTATATATTACCAATTATCTTTATCATACTCTTAGTCTATTCATTTTCAATAGTATTTTTCCAAAAAAAGAAAGGTGTCTTCCCAAAATAGGAAAACACCTTTTTACTCATTTATTCTTATTTAGAACAATGCTAACGATAAAACCAAGACACATGCCTACAATAGCTGGAACAATCCACCCAACACCTTCTGTATAAAACGGGATGTATTTTAATGCTGACGTCCACTGATTCATCATTACATTTTTATTTAAAATGTCAATTGCACTAAATATCGCTACAACCAAAACAGTTACTGCATATACGTATGTATACTTTCCAATATACTGATGGAATAACCCTAGAATAATAAGCGTTAACGCAATTGGATAAATAAATCCAAGAATTGGTACTGATACTTTTAAAATTTGCGTTAACCCTAAATTAGCTAAGATCATACTAACAACGCTTACTATAAATGCCCACAATTTATAAGATACTTTCGGAAATGCACTCGCAAAAAATTGACTACAAGACGTAACAAGTCCAATTGAAACACATAAACACGCGATAGTAAAAATAAGACCTAATAAAACGACTCCGCCCTGTCCAAATAATGTAATCATAACTTGTGCTAACACTTTCGCACCGTTATCAAATGTTCCTAATGAGCCACTAATTGCCCCCACATATCCAAGGATGACATAAATAATAGATAATAATAGTCCTGCCCCAATTCCAGCAATACTCATATATTTCGCTAAACCTTTATCATCTTCAATACCCTTTGCACGTAATGCATTTGCAATAACAATTCCAAAGATTAAAGCAGCTAACGCATCCATTGTTAAATATCCATCTAAAAACCCTTGAAACATAGGAGCTTGTCCATAGTTCCCTATTGGTTCTTTCATATCTCCTACCGTTGTAAACATACTCTTTATAAAAATGAGTGCAATCATACATAATAATAACGGCGTCAAGACTTTTCCAAACAACCCCATTAATTTAGATGGGGATAAACTTAACCAGTAAACAATACTAAAGAAAATAACTGTGTAAAACAATAATAATCCGTTTCCTGCTTCAGGGAATAACTGACCTGGCCCCATTTCAAAAGCTAAACTTCCCGCACGTGGTATACCAAGCCCAGGTCCAATAAATACATACACGATACATGGAAAAATAATTGCAAATGAAGAATGAACCCTACCCGCTAACGTTTGAAAGCTTCCTGCTTTTGCAATAGAGATAACACCTAATATAGGAAGACCTGTTGCTGATATAATAAACCCTACTAATGAAATCCAAACATGTTCTCCTGCTTCATACCCAAGGAAAGGTGGAAATATAAGATTCCCTGCTCCAAAGAACATAGAGAATAACATAAGGCTAATAAGTAAAATTTCTTTTTTCTGTAACAATTTCATTTCTTTCTCCTTCTTTAATTTCATCTTTTATGAAATCAATTTCACATATAAAAAAGTACAATAACCCGCTTCCTTACAAAGAAAACATAGTCCATAGTCTATCACAAAAGAAACACCCATTCTATAGCTATTCCTCTTTTCCAATTTCTTCTGAAAAATCAACCTTTATTGACTTATAATAGTTAATAAAGTAAAATATTAAATGTACAAAATTATTAACTTTGTTTTTGTTTGTGTCAGGAGGAAAATAACATGGAATCAGCGATACAACTAGAAAGAGAACAACAAAGAAAAAAGAAACATCCTCCAGGTTTATACTTACTCTTCTTTACAGAAATGTGGGAAAGATTTAGTTACTATGGATTACGAGGATTATTAACATTATATTTAACGACAGCTTTAGTAAGCGGTGGTCTTGGGTTTAGTCCCGCATGGGCACTCTCTATTTACGGATTTTATACTGGAGCCTGTTATTTCACACCAATGATTGGTGGATACTTAACAGACCGTTTTCTAGGTAGACGAAAAGCAATCACAATTGGTGGTATAACAATGGCAATCGGTAACCTTACACTATTTGCCTTGCAAAACCAATTAGGTCTATACCTCGGATTAGCGCTTATTATTATAGGTAACGGATTCTTCAAACCGAACATCTCTACACTGGTTGGAGAATTATACGAAGAGAACGATCCAAAACGTGATAGTGCATTTACCATTTTCTATATGGGTATTAACGTCGGGTCATTTTTAGCTCCACTCGTTTGCGGATTTTTATCAGAAAATTTATTCAAAACAACAGTTGATGGCGTTGTACATTACGGATTCCGTTACGGTTTCTTAGCCGCTTCAATCGGAATGATCATTGGACAAATTTTATTTACAACACTATCAAATCGCTTCCTTGGTAATATCGGTAAGAAACCAACTCGCGATTTACAAACAGCTACTGGACAACCATCAGTAGGAGATACACCGTTAACAAAAAAAGAAAAACAACGTACCGCAGTTATTGTCATTTTAACATGCTTCGTTGTCTTCTTCTGGGCTGGCTTTGAACAAGCTGGTAGCTCATTAACATTATATACAAACAAATTTGTAGACCGCTCTGTGTTCGGATGGGAAGTTCCAACATCTTGGTTCCAATCGGTCAATCCATTATTTATTATTTTACTTGCTCCAGTCATTTCTGCATTATGGGCAAAACTTGCAACTCGCAAGCAGGGTGATTTAAAAATCCCAACTAAAATGGGACTTGGTATGATCTTACTCGGTATCGGTTATATCATTCTCGTTATCGCTACATTAAAAACAGGTAGTGATGAACATAACATTACAGAAAAAGCAAACTTACTGTTTATCGTCTTTACGTATCTTTTCCATACGTTAGGTGAGCTATTCTTATCACCTGTCGGACTATCAATGGTTAGTGCGCTTGCTCCGGTAAAATTAGCATCTTTATTAATGGGTGTATGGCTAGCAAGTTCAGGTATCGCCAACATTTTAGGCGGACAACTTGCAAGCTTCACAACTTCACTTGGATACGCTGAAGTATTCACAGTTATTGGCGCTGTGGCAATTGTATTAGGTTGTGTTTTATTATTAATTTCTAAGAAATTAGTGAAATGGATGGATTAAAAAAGATGAGGAATTTCTCCTCATCTTTTTTATGCTGTTTTACCTTTTTCTATTGCTTGTTCGTACAGCTCTTTATGTTCTTTATATTCACTTGGTACGAAACTCTTATAGAAGAATGAGAACCAGCTGTCTCCTTTTTTATACCCTTCTTCTCGAATTTCCGCTGCTTTTTTATTCGATTTAAATCCTTCAGTAAACCACTTCTTTAACAATTCATTTCGTTCATACTTAGCAGGAACTTTTAAATCATAGTTTTCAAATGCATACTTATAGCCAGCCTTTTCTACTGCCTTTTTTGTAGACTTATAGCCTTTTTCATACGCTGTTTCATATGCCTTCACGTATACTTCTTTCTCTCTATTTTCAGGATTCTTTTCAGCTAGTTCTTTCCCTGTCTTTTCCCCTAATTCAGCTTGCTCTTTTTCAATTTTTTCTGTTCTTTCTTTATTCCCTGCTTTGAACCCGTCTGCAAAGTTTACCTTAAACTCTGGAGCAACTTGACTATCGTCCATCGTCTCTTGTGCTAAACCTTGTTCTTTTCCTTTTTCAAAATGCGTTTTCTTCTGCTCTTCTAAAGACCATGCGGCTGCATAAGTCGCTTTAAACGCTTGTTTATATGCATCAGATTTTCCAGCTACATGCACTTCTGCATCATTTTTTCCTGCTTTAAAATCAGTTTCTCCATTCTTTTGACCTTCAAGTTGACCTTTTTCCATATCAGCTTGGCGCTGTGCTTCCTCTTGCTTACGTGCCTCTTCAGCTTTTCTTTGTTCCTCGGCTACACGTTGTCTCTCTTCTTCAGCTTTACGCTTTGCTTCTGCATTACGTTGTTTTTCAGCCTCAGCGTTGCGCTGTGCTTCTGCAGCACGTTGTTTTTCAGCCTCAGTATTGCGCTGTGCTTCTGCTTGTCTCTCAGTTTCTACAGCACTATTATTATTCTGACTAGGAGCTGGGCTCGTTACGCCACTACTAGAAGCTGGTTTATTGTGATAATGATATTCCCCATACTGTAATCCCCACTTCTCACAATTTGTACGACACGTATGTCCGCCATTAGCATCTGTACGCCCTGGATGCGCATAAGCTGAAATTGGAGCTACCAATAACGCTATACTCGTTGTTAAAAGAAGTTTCTTCACTTGTTGTCTCACTCTTGTTCCTCCCAAAATATAGAATTCTAACTTTATTATACATAAATAGAAGAATATTTAAATACGAACCGAAATATTCTATTATTTCTCAACATTAGTAAAAAAGAAGGTGAACTCTTTAAAGAGTTCACCTTCTTTTTTACTTCTTCGCCTTCGTTCCTACTAAATCACCAGCAACAACATAACGCTTAGAATTATCCTTTACAGATACACATGTAATAAGCGTTATCTCATCTTTCCCATGATCCTCTACAACTTCCCACTTATCAGGAGTTACTTCAGATACACCAGTAACCGCATACTCATATTCATTTTCATTGTCATACAAATAAATTTTATCGCCTTTTTTCAAAGAAGCTATATCACTAAATAAAACACCTTTTTTAGACATGTTATGTCCTGCTAGTGCGTAATTTCCTTTTCCCATAACTTGATTCTCTTTTACTGTCGCTGCACCTGATAATAAGTTTTTTTCAGTAGAAGCTTTCAAAACAGGCAGTTCTACTGAAACACTTGGAATCGAAATACGACCGATTACTTGTTTCTTATCTAATGATGCATTCGCTACTTCCGCCAAGTCTGGTTGATTAATTTTGGAAGCATCTACAAATTCCGTCTCATGCTTTTCATAATCCATCTTTTGAACAGCCTGCACATTTTCAGTCTGTTTCTTTTCAGCCTGATATCCATCATAAAATGGCTTTCCAATTAACACGCCACCTACAACAAATAGAAGGATTGCTACTATACTATAAATTCTTTGCTTATTCATATACAATTCCTTTCCCTTACAAAATCTTACTCTATATAAAATGATAAAATAATATCGCCATATGTACAAGTATTAGCTGAAAAGAAACCTTCTTGCCGGTGCAAGAAGGTTTCTTTTTAAGCTAATTTATTTCTGTATAGTGATACGTGAAATACTGTCATTTGAATAAAGAAAATCGAAAATATAATATATAATGGGTATCCAGGAAGATATTCATTAATAATAGGCGAAAAAGTTAAAAATCCAACTGCACAAGGTAACACAAACCATAACGATACAAATGTTGTTCGGCAAGCTTTATCCGTAATCGCTTTTTCACGTTCATCTTCTAGTGGAAATAATAATGGATACATCCAAAAAGATAAATTCTTATATTTTTTCTTTTGAATTCTATAAAAAATTGTAACTATAATTGCTCCAATAAATAATAAAATGAATGGTACTCCATTAAACCATACTTCAAATGGGAATTTCTCGTTTTTAATTATATCTGCTAACTCTGTAATGACACTATAAAATTCAACAAATGTCCAGCATGCTAAAGCAGTATAAAGCACGTTTATGATATAAGAAAAAACAATTCTATTCATCCTCTTCCCCCTCCTTATTTAAAACAAACACATCTTCCATCTTTAACTGAAACACATCACAAATCGTAAGTGCTAATAACAACGAAGGAACGTAATCCCCTTTTTCAATTGCTGCAATTGTTTGTCTCGTTACTCCAACCTTTTCTGCTAATACGCTTTGCGTAAAGTTAAAACGAGCTCTTAATTCTTTTACTCTGTTTAAAATGGTCAAATTTACCACCTCTCACCATTATTGTATGCTATCCTTAACAAAATGTAAACTCAACTTAACATTATTATTATAAAAAAATCCAACTTTACATATTGTAAAGTTGGATTTCGCTTTAGTTTAAAATTGTAACTTTAACTGTTCTTCTGCCCCAACTACTTGATGAACCTTTATCTGGCATTAAAACATCAATTCTATGCCCCTTAATAGCTCCACCAGTATCGGCTGCAATTGCTACTCCATAACCTTCAACATTTACAGTCTTACCTAATGGAATAACATTTGGATCTACAGCAATTAATTTCATTCCTGGGTTTGCAGTTAAGTTATAGTGTCCCCATGCAGAAAATACTTGTTGACCTGGTGCATAACCATTTTCCGCTGGATCAGCTGTATAAGCTGTAGCTTCTACATAAATTTCTTTCCCACCAGCAGTTGGCTTAGAAGGTGGTTCAGGTTGTGCAGGTTTGGTAGGTTGTACCTTCGAATTATTATTAGCAACTGGTTCAGCTGGTTTACTAGCTTTTTCCTGCTTTTGCTTTTCAGCAATTTCTGCTTGTGCTTTCGCTAAAGCTTCTTGCTCTGCTTTTGCAGCCGCTTCTGCTTTTGCACGCTCTTCCGCTGCGATTCTTGCTGCTTCTTGCTCACGAGCAATCGTTTCTTGTACTGTCTTCATATTTGATTCAATTTTAGCTTTTTCTTCCGCTGCTAAATTAAGTTGACTTGCAACTTCATTATATTTAGCTTGAACTGTTTGTAAGTTATCTTGACGCTTTTTCAAGTTATCTTGCAGTTCAGCTTGCGCTTTTGCTAATTTTTGTTTGTCTACTACTAAAGATGCTTCTTTTTCGTCAATTGTTTTCTTATCTTCTTCAATTTGACGAAGATCTTGTTCTTGTAGACGTAAAATTTCTTTATCAGCTTCTAGAATAGTAGAAACTGCGTTCATACGTTGTAAGAAGTCTGCAAAGTTTTTTGATTCTACTACAACTTCTACTACTAAACTTGTATTTGAACTGTTTTGAACAGAAACCATACGTTTTCTCATAATATCTTTACGAGCAAGGACTTTATCCTCCAAAACGACAATTTCTTGCTTTTTTTGCTCAATCTGCTTATGTGTTTCATCGATTTTACGTTGAATAGCAGCTTGATCCTCTTTATTTTTTGCAATTGTATTATTTAAATTATGTAGTTCGTTTTCGATACCTTTAATTTCTTTACTAACAGCTTGCTTCTCTTGCTCTTTCTTTTGCATTTCTGCATCGTTTTGTTGCAATTGCTGTTGCATGTTGTTAAGTTTCTCGTCGTTTGACTCTGCTTTAACAGCGACTGTACTAGAAAGACCGATAATTCCTGCTAATACTAGACAGCTGATTCGCTTAAAATAGTTCATAATCCGACTCCCTTCTTATACAGTTATACATGATTTATTTTACAGTTTGTTTACAAAACGATTAAATACAGTTTATTTTTCGTGACAAAAAAAAGAGAATTATGAATAAAATGTAATAGATTCTTAAATATTTAACAATTCCTATATTTAAAAAATACAAAAGATGCTAAAATCCAAATATAGAGAAAATATAACTTTCGAAGGCGGTTGAAATAAATACATGTTTACTCAAAAAAAATCACTCCAACATACAATTGCTCAATTAGAAGAGCGTATACAAGAATTAGAAGCAGAATTAAAACAAAAAGATATTGAAAAACAAGAGACTATTTCTACTATCCACGATCGTGTACAAAGTGTTGTCCAAGAGCATCAACTTGTAAATAACCAACATAATACACTTCAAAATTTAGTTCAACAATTAAGTTCATGTTTCGAAAATGTTTCAACACGTACGACACATTCCAATGAGCTAAATAATGAAATGTTACAAAAG
The DNA here is from genome assembly GCF_051916495.1 of Bacillus cereus group sp. MYBK216-1. Taxonomy (NCBI): domain Bacteria; kingdom Bacillati; phylum Bacillota; class Bacilli; order Caryophanales; family Bacillaceae; genus Bacillus; species Bacillus cereus group sp. MYBK216-1. The sequence goes on along the minus strand of NZ_JBQAGT010000008.1, from coordinate 121,920 downwards.
GAACAAAGCTTAATTCAATCTATTGCAGAAATTATTGACTGCTCTAATGAAGGAAAAGAATCCGTTCACCGCTTACTTATTGTAATTAATAAATTAGGTGAACAATCTCAACGCACGTCTAATAGTATGAATCATCTAAGCGAACGCTCAAAGGAAATCGAGCAAATTGTAGAAGTCATTCAAAACATTGCAGCACAAACAAATTTACTTGCTTTAAATGCGAGTATTGAAGCCGCACGTGCTGGAGAGCACGGTAAAGGATTCGCTGTCGTTGCCAATGAAGTAAGAAAACTAGCGGAAAGTACAGCAGAAAGTACAAAAAACATCGGCAACTTAACGAAAAAAATTCAAGAAGAAATTGAAAAAGCATATGATAACACAAAAGATAATTTACATTTAGTCGATGAAGGTGTAGAAATGAGCGCCGATACAAATGCTAGAATTGAAAATATTTTAGTTATGATTCAAACGTTACAAAATGGTGCTACAAATGTTATTAAGGCTATTGAAAACCAAAAATCTTGTAATGATGACATATTACGAGAATTCGCTAACACACAACAAATGTTCCAAAAATTAAATACTACTATTATGAATCATATTCATGATGCTGAAAAAGTCGATGTTCAATTGTCTAAAAGTCTTCAAGGAACAGTAACTTCTTAATTAAAAATAAAAATCCCTTATACTGCTATAAGGGATTTTTATTTTATTTCGAATATTTATTTCTTTTCAATATTCATCCATATCTTTGTTATAATGGAAAAGTTGTTTCTTTCAACTAATAAACAAGGAGGTTATTATGGAACAATTTTACTACGTTTTAAAATATTTAATTCTCGGTCTGTTCCAAGGACTAACAGAACCAATTCCGATTTCTTCAAGTGGTCATCTCGTTTTAGCACAACATTTGCTAGAACTAAAAATAGAAGGGTTTAGCTTCGAACTACTTGTTAATTCAGCTTCATTATTAGCTGTATTACTTATTTATAGAAATCATTTAATTCGTCTAACAAAGAATGGTCTCTCTTATATATTTACAAGAGCAGAAGACGCAAAATCAGATTTCTTCTTTATTATTTATCTTGTTATGGCAACTATTCCAGCAGGTGTTATTGGTGTTTTATTTAAAGATTACATCGATCAGTACTTAAAAGGTGTGAAGATGGTTGGGATTTCCCTTCTTATTACTGCTGTCGGCCTTTGGATTATTAGAAATTTACGCGGTCGTAAAAATGATGGCGACCTTTCTATGAAAGATGCAATCATCGTCGGATTAGCACAAGCTTGCGCACTGATTCCCGGAATAAGCCGATCTGGTGCCACAATCGTAGCAGCAATGTTACTTGGTATGAAGCAAGAAACAGCTCTTCGCTTCTCATTCTTACTATACATTCCTGTTAGCTTAGGTGGCTTATTGTTAAGCATTACAGACATTGCAAATGATCCAAATCTAGACACATTATTCGTACCATATGTCGTTGCATTCATCGCAACATTTATCATGACGTATATTTCACTAAAATGGTTTATGAACATTATGGCAAAAGGAAATTTAAAATATTTCTCTTTCTATTGTATTATCGTAGGTGTACTTACTCTTATTTTCTTATAAAGTAAAACTTACAAATTAAAAGCGAGTCATCTAGTGTAATAGAATAACTCGCTTTTTTATACCTTTATTAAGTTAAAACCTATTATTCACTTATAATTTTCTGAATAGTATAATTTTTATAAAGTTCACTATTACAGTAATTCTATCTTTCCTACTATTATCGTAAAAGAGGTGTTTATATGTTTATAGTTACTAAACTCATTCACATTAAGTACGGATATGAAAATGAGCTACTTTATGGGCTTAAACAATATTATCCTTCCCCCGGAACGAACGGTTGTATTAACATAGAGTTTTCACCTGTTCATCGTACAAATGATAAGGCAGAGTATATGATTCGTATGTTATGGAAAACACAACAAGATTACCATACATGGCTTTCTCAAAAAGAAGGCAATGAAACTTTGAAGCACAAAATACAAGGCTATATCCTTTCTTCCAAATCAAATGCTACCTATGTGCATTAATCCTTCTCTTTTTATTCCTTACGAGGGCCAAAATGATAAAGTGAAACTTTAATCAGCCCTCATCAATTGGGCTGTTCACAAATAACGAGATAAGGACCCTCTTACTTTTCATACTGTAAGAGGGCTTCTCTTATGCATACACTTTCTTCTCTTGACAATACAAACGAATAACATGTTTATTTTGTTGAAATACATCATGTGTCAGCCGAATAATAATAAAGTTTCGTTTTGTTTGATCATCATAAACAAAAATCTGTTCTCCCTCCTGAAAACGCCATGCACTTTCAAAAGTCGTAATATGATCCCCACTTACAGAAAAAAGTTCATATCGCATCTCTTGTACCCTCTCTCAAATTATGTAATCACAATATCCTTATATTTAATTTATTATAACTTAATCCCTATAAAATTAGTAATTATTTCTATTTCGAAAAATTTTAACTTTGTATTTAAATATTTTTAGCGCTATAATGATAAACGAATTTTTATTGAAAGGAGTTTTACTTTGACTGCATATTTATTTCCAGTGAAAACAGCATTTATTTTATTTCCTTTTTTAGCAATGTTTCTTTTAATCCCTTTTTTAATATTTAATTATCGAAAATACGGTTATTTAAATAAATGGCGCTCATTTATTTTATACTCATTATTACTTTACTTATTAAATGCCTATTTTCTTGTTATTTTGCCGTTGCCACAAACGTTTGATACTTGTAGCCTACAACCGGCTAATACACAACACATGCAACTCTCACCATTTTATTTCATACAAGAGATTAGTAGTCATACATCGGCAGTTTTAACGAAACCAACTACTTATTTCTACTTATTAAAAGAGTCTGCGTTTTTACAAGTTGCCTTTAATGTTCTATTAACTGTTCCATTCGGCATTTACTTACGTTATTATTTCCGACGTAGTTTCTTACAAACAATTTGCATTTCCTTTTTCCTTTCACTATTTTTTGAGCTAACACAAGTGACTGGATTATACGGTATATACAATTGTGCATACCGATTATTTGATATCGATGATTTATTTTTAAATACATTAGGTGGCGTAATTGGTTTTATCATTGCACCAATATTTACGTACTTCCTTCCGAAGACAAACGAGTTAGATAGTCATATTAATTTGGAAACGAAACCAGTCGGATTCATTCGTCGCCTTATCGCGATGCAAATTGATTGGATTTTCTTATCTATCGTCGTACCTGTCGTTAAAAACAAAGGGAATTCTTTCTTCGTTTCTAATATGCAATCTTACACGAATATGTATGAACTCATTTTCATTACGTGTTCAATCCTTATTTACTTTATTATTATTCCATACTTTACGAATGGAAAAACAATTGGGAAAGCATTGCTTCGCATTCACGTGAAAGGAAAATCAAATCGTATTACATTAAAAGAACTATTTATTCGCTACGGTATATTTTATTTTGCGTTAGGCGGAATCAATTATATTCTTTCTAGTAGCTCTATTTTAAATCACACAGAGCCTTTAGTATTACTCGTTACATTGTTATTCCTATTTATCATTAACGGCCTATTCATTATTCATGTTTTACTTCATGTATTTAGCCGTGATAAACTACTATTTTATGAACATATTAGTCATACAAGAAATGCAATTACACTAAAAAAAGCTGACAAATAATTATTTGTCAGCTTTTTCATATACATAATGTGAAACTTTAATCAGCCCCGACCTAACTTCTTTGCTTCCGCTGAATTTTGAGGTGGGGGTCTTACTGCCTGACAAATAGCGGGATAAATAACTTTTCTGCATAAGGATTAAAAAACATTCCAAGTTCATCTAGAGATTTCCTCACCTGTAAAAACGACTGAAACTCTGGATATATATCTTGTAATTGCTCATACGATAATGTATGCATTTTCCCCCAATGCGGACGCCCTTCATACTTCAGAAAAATTTTTTCCACTTCGCCAAAGTAAGCAGCATATTTCATACCTTTATACATATGAACAGCGATATACGCTGAATCTCTTCCATAGGCTGGACTAAGCCATATATCATCCCCTTTTACATAGCGGCATTCGATTGGGAAGTGCACCTTATACTTTTTCTTTTCAATAAGATTTGAGATTTCTTCTACAACCGTCCTCATATACTTTGAAGGAATGCTATACTCCATTTCATAAAATGGTACCGTACGTGATGTAGCAAATACTTCATAGCTCGGGCCAATTATTTTTGTGTTTGGTACAGCTTTAGCTGATAATCGACTCACTCCTTTACTTATAGAAGGAAACCATTTACATCCTTTAGATAGTAAAGAGAACATCCTATTTTCAAGTAACTCTACCTTTAGTTTATGCCATTTCAAATCACTGCCTTTATTCGTTGTTTCGTTCGTAAGTTTCACTTGTACTTCATCAGAATAAGGAAAAACGAAAAATTCAAAATGACGATGCTTCTTATATTCTTCTAGTTTGTTCATTACAGTAGATAATGACTGTTTCTCACTTTCATAAACGAGTGAATACGCTGGAATAACCTTCAATTTTATCTTTACAATGATACCTAACATTCCAAGTGACAACTGAAACGCTCTCCAATATTCTACGTTCTCAGCTTCCGAACAAACTATACTCTCACCATTAGATAAAACTGCCGTAATCTCTATAACTTGTGTTGATAAACTCCCAAAGGTAATACCCGTTCCATGAGTCCCCGTACTAATCGCTCCTGCAATAGATTGTAAATCAATATCTCCTAAATTTTCTTGCGCATAACCTTTTTCCTCAAGTAACTTCCCTAAATCATATAACTTTGTTCCTGCCCATACTTCAGCAACCATCTTCTCTGCATCAATATTCACAATACCCTTCAATTCATCTAAAGAAACTAAAACTTCTTCCGTTTGCACAAGGGGTGTAAACGAATGTCCTGAACCGACAACACGAATTTTCTTCCCCTTTTTTCGCGCAAGCCCCACAACTTCTACTACATCTTGTATACTTTCTGGATACATCGTATAATGCGGCGTTCCTTCTACATTCCCTGTCCAATTTCTCCACTTTTGTCCCTTTATAGAAAGCATTGGCCATCCCCCCGATATGTTGAATACTCCCCAACAATCTCTCCTTTTTTAACACGATACAAAAAAGGAAAACGCTCACATAACTCACCAGCTTTACTATGGCGAAACAATATGGACTCTCCTATATCCACTCGTTCCTCGCCGTTATAAAAAATTGGTGTTTGTACCTCTCCAGCACCTTCTAAAGCTAATAGTTTTGCACCCTTCGGTCTCCAAACTTCAGGCTCTTTATCTTTTCCAACTGCTCCTGAAGCAATATATCCACCACCTAGGCAAGTGTAAATAAACGGGACTGGTTTCCGCACAACTGGTAAGGCAAATCCGACCGCTGGATGAAATTTCACCTCTTTATAATAATCAAACAGCTTTGGAGAATAAAAAGCAGAACCTACTGTAATCTCTGAAACTGAATTATCTTTCTCGGTTGTTTTTATGCTTCCTGTTCCGCCTCCATTTACAAACCTTAGCTCAATACCAATGTTTTGTATTGCTTTTACAATATGTTCTCTTCTTTCTTTAACTTCTAGCACTGATTTCTGCTTTAAATACGAAATCACTTTACTTTTCAACCATTGATTCGGTATATGATCTCCCACCCCAGCAATTTGAGCTTCATAACCCATCACACCATCTAACATTAAATATGATGACCTTCTCACCTTTTCTACTACTTTCAACGCATCCTGCACATTTTTTACTGGGGACCTTTGTACACCAAAATGAAATTGAAAGAAACGACTACTCATATCAATATCCAAACAAACACGAAAACATCCTTTAGATTTCTCAGCAATGTTTTCTAAATACACAATATGCTCTTCACAATCCACCATACAAGTTATAATGAAACCTTTCTTTGTTAACAAACTAATTTCATACAGAGCTCTTTCATCGTAAGCAGGATATCCAAGCAATAAATCATTAAATCCTTGTTCTATTAAAAATAAAATCTCTCTAGGTGAAAAGCACATAATACCTTGAAATCGATCATTTGCAGCTAAAATCTTTTGCATAATCGGAACAGAGCGTAACGATTTACTCGCTATACGAATCTTTTTATTTCCACTTAACTCTATAATCGATTGAATATTTCTATCTAAAGCCACTTCATCCAAAAATGCACACGGTAATGGAACTTCTTTAAAAAGTCCTCGATCCACATTTTTCTCTCCTCTTCTCAATATGTCTTATACATATTGGAAAGAAAGTGTGATTTTCCTGTTTGCAAATAAAAAAAGTTTCTTCTTTACGAAGAAACTTTTTGAAACTACTTCATAGAAAGAGTCGCCTCTACTGGATAATGATCAGAGTAATCATTATACGTATATTTTTGGAACCATGATGTAACAGTCCATTGTGGAGATTTCGGCTGTAACACCTTATTCTCTATATACGATGGGTTCGCATGGTCTTTACTTGCAATAATATAATCTAAATACTCAGCAGGACTATCAGGGAAATTATATTTTGCAATACTGTTTGTCGTCGCGTCCCAAGTCGCTGTATGTCCAGTATAAGATGGTACAGAAGCGTTCAATGTTTTAAACATAGATGCATACTCTGAATCATTCTTGTTCTCTGTATTTATTTTATTTACGTTCATATCACCACCAATTAACACATACTCATTCTTTGGTATATTTTTATTTTTAATAAAGTCTTGAATTTCTTTTAATTGGTCTGTACGTACAGATGCAGGTGAAGTTTTTCCGCACATGCTATCTTCCGCTTGCAAATGCGTACCAATCACGTGAATGAAACGATCATTTTTCTTAATTTTCGTGTATACAAATCCTTTATTCGATAAATTATCTGGCCCGCATCCTTTTGCAAATACGTATTGAATCTTTTCAGCGATTGGCCATTTGCTCACAATCGCAACGCCACCATCTTCAGGAGTTGAAGATGAATAGTTTCCTAACGTCTTGTCCCATTCGCTACCACTACTACGACCTAATACCGCTGTTTGATTTGGATATTCTTTCTTCAAATTCCCTAATAAACGATCTGAGGCGCTATTATCAAACACTTCATTTAATATAACTACATCTTGATTCTTTATATAATCTGCCGCCCCAATTAAATCAGCACGCTCAGTTTGTCCCCAGTTCGGATATAAGTTTGTTGATAGCATATATACATTATGCGTCATCACTTTTAATGTATCATTTTGATTTGTAGACGCTTCTGCTTGAGCTGACGTTCCGCTATATAAAGCCCCTAAACCAACACCTAAGCTAAGTACACCTTTTAGCAATTTACCTTTCACGTTTCATACCTCCATGTATTGTATAGTGATAAAAAGGCCAAATACTCTATTCTGAGATTTGACCTTTTTTAAATACTTAACGATTTCCGTACGTATCAAACCAAAGCTGAATATATCCAGCAGTAACACGTTGTGCATCCATTAAACGCTTACCTGTCATTGGTGTAACTTCAGCGCGCCATTTATCTGCATATTCTTGTGATACAGCAGCTCTCACGAACCAATCTTTCGTATTATCATTTACAATGCCAGCGTAATCTTGTTTCGCAACTACTGCCGCTCCATGAATCCAATCTTCTGGATTCGTACCTTTCCAGTTCCAATATCCATTTCCATCCGTTACTTTATAGTTATCTTTTATCGTATCTACAAAGTTTTCATATTTAGAATGGAACCCTTGTGGATATGAAAGGTTCGTAAAGTTTGCCGCATGCATCGGTTGATTTACATCCCCTAAATAATGAAGAGATAATCCTAAATAGAAGAATGCTTGTTTCATATCTTTATTTTTGTAAGACTCACCAGCTAATTTAAAATATTTAGCTCCCGTTTCCTTTGCCTGCTTTGCATACGGAATATAAGTTTTCCCATTGTCAGGGTCATAGAAATGTGAAGCAAATGTGCTATTATCATAATAAGGATTTTCATAGTCAGCAGCATAAATACCGTTCTCTAACTCCGTACGCCATTCATTTAATAGTGCAACTCGATCTTGTTTTACAAGTGTTGTATTACGAGACATAATATCAATTGCACGGTTTACAATCCATAAATGAGAATTCACGCCTTCTTTATGTTTATCTTCAGCAGACCAGCGCGGAATAACTCCAAATCTCTGTGCCCCATCATTTTCATGAGCAAATGCAACACTTTGTAATGGAGCAACTAATGTAATAGCTGCTGCTAAAGCAAGTACTTTCTTTTTCATATAAAATCCTCCATTTTATAATTGAATTATTGTAAACATTTTGTTAGGATCCTATGATGTCGTCCGGTTAACCTATGACTAGAATATCCCACCTTTCACGAAATTTCTATCACTAAATTAAAATATGCAAATGTTCATATCATTATAACTTTATACACAGTGAATATAATGAATGAATACACTTTCATTTTAATAAACTATTATTAAGGCTTGTCTAAACTAATGTAAAAAAAAAGTAAAGCATCTGAATGCTTTACTCTTTTTTTCTATTCGATAATATACTTGGCAATTGTACATTAACTGCTAACTTATGAATAAATCCAAACACTAATCCAATCCCAATAAATATGTATAAGATTGTAAATATCTTTCCGAAATCAGTTTGCGGACTAAAATTCCCATCACCGACAGTCGTCAACGTGACCACACTAAAATATAAAGCGTCAATAGGACGTAATTCTTCAACTGTACTATAAAAAATCGTACCCGATATTAAAGTCAAAATTGTTAATACGAATAATACTTGAAATTCTTTATCTTTCCACGCTCGTAAACAGGCTCTTAACATTCGCTTTAAAGTTAACAAAAATGAAAGCATTAGATTCTCCCTTCCAAACAAAAATACATTTAGTCAAAGGAAAGTCTATCACCTTTCAGTATAGAAAAAAAGTAGCCCTCTTCTATTTCTAGAAAAGGGCTACTCTTTTCGATTCTATCTTATTTAGGTGAAACAAGAATTTTCACTTGTGTTTTATCTTTTACAAGTGCTTCAAATCCTTCTTCAACAACTTGATCGACTGTAATTTTTTTCGTAATTAATTTCTCTGCTTGAATTTGACCAGAGCTAATTAATTTAATAACAGCTGGGAAGATGTGACGGTATCCTAAAATACCAATAACTTCTTTTTCTTTTAATACTAAGTTATTTGGAGTAATTGTTGCGTCTTTTTCCCATACACTAACAATTACAGTTTGTCCTTCGAAGCTTGTACTTTCAATCGCTTGACGTAGTACAACTTCAACACCTGTTACTTCAAAGCTAACATTTACACCTAAACCATTTGTTAAGTTACGAATTTCAGCTAACACATCTTGAGTTGCTGGATTTAATACATAATCCGCACCTGCTAATTTCGCTAACTCTTGACGTTCTTTAGAAAGTTCAACTGCAATAACAGGAGTCGCTCCTGCTGCTTTAGCTGCTTGGATAACAAGAAGTCCAATTGGACCGCAACCAAATACTGCTACAGCTTCCCCTTCTTTTAATTTACTTTGACGTACTGCATGAACTGCTACTGCTGCTGGTTCTACAAGCGCACCTTGTTCATACGTCATTTCATCTGGAATGTGATGAACCATATCTTCTGGTACTACTGTATATTCAGAGAAACCGCCGCCTTCTCCGCCAAGACCGTGGAAAACAAGTTGTTCACAAACATTGTAATGTCCATGTTTACAAGCTTCACATTTACCACAAGAATAAATTGGTTCTACAACAACGCGGTCTCCCACTTTATGAGATGTAACTCCTTCACCAATCTCTATTACCTCACCACTAAACTCATGACCTAAAATAACAGGTGCTTTCACATGTGTTAATGGATGTTCTTCTGTTGGAATAAAAATAGGCCCTGCTAAATATTCATGCAAGTCTGTCCCACAAATACCACACCATTTAACTTTGATTTTCACTGTTGCTGGTTTTACTGTTGGTTCTGGTACTTCTTCTACTCGTACATCACGTTGATTATGCCAAAGTAGTGCTTTCATTTTATACATCCCTCTCTATGTATATACTTAACCTGGTGAAGTTTACAATTCTATTATAATACTTCTATCCATATATTTCAAAAAAACAATCGCATCTCTACTAATTTTTTACAAATAACGTTCAATATTTTGTCACTTTGTACTTTTTTCCACATCTGTTAATTCAATTTCATTGCAGGTGAAATTAGCATTGTGCCATAATAGCATAGGAGAGGTGAATATCGCTTGAAATATTTTATTTACTTTATCGTTATCGTGGCTTTTTTAGATACATTTTCACAATTACCTATTATGAGTACTTTCGCTCAAAGCCTTGGAGGAACCCCTCTTATTATCGGGCTAGTTGTCGGTATGTACTCATTCGCTAATATGATCGGTAATATTATTGCTGGAGCAGCTGTCGATAAATTTGGTGCAAAAAAAATCCTTTATATAAGCATGGGAATTACGAGTTTCATAGTCTTGTTATACACCGTTGTTCAAAGTGGTGAACAACTATTAGTTGTTCGCTTTATGCATGGATTTAGTGATGGCTTTTTAATTCCTGCTGCCTTTACATTTTTATCAAAACAAACAAATGCAAAAAGACAAGGAAAAGCAATGGCTCTATCTGGTGCTGCTGTTGGAACAGCGGCAATCGTAGGACCTGCTTTCAGCGGTATTATGAAAGCAACAGCTGGCGTAGAATGGGTCTTCATTACTATTTCTATTTTAATGGCTCTTGGTACAATCGTATCTCTATTCTTCTTACCAAATAACGTATCAAGAAAAGATACATCAAGAACGCAAATGATGAACAAAGAAGATATGATTGAACTGTTAAAATCAGAACCGTTATTACAAGCATATATTGGTGCTTTCACATTAATGTTTTCACAAGGAATTGTCACTTATATGTTACCAGTAAAAGTTGAGGCATTAGCGCTTAAAGCATCTACAACAGGCATGATGTTAAGTGTATTTGGTATTACTGCTATCCTCTTTTTCTTGCTTCCAACAAATCGTATTTACGATCGATTTAATCGTTCGAAACTAATGCTAATCGGAATTGCAGTTATGGCATTCGCATTATCTTTACTCGGATTATTTGCTACAAAAGGTATGCTCTTTATTGTAATGATGATTTATGGAATTGGATTCGCAATCCTCTTTCCATCTATTAACGCTTTACTCGTTGAAAATACTACAGACGATAATCGCGGAAAGGCATTCGGATTATTTTATGCCTTCTTCTCATTAGGAGTTGTTGCTGGCTCCTTTACAGTCGGCGCAATCGGAGCATCACCTAGCATCAGCTTCATTATCGGGACAGCATTTTTATTAACATTTGCTGGTATGATTTATGTAAGAAGCAAAGTAAAAAAGACAATGATGGGATAATCCATCGTTGTCTTTTTTAAAATGCATATTGATATAATCCGTAATATAATGGAAGCGTTGGAATAATGCCAATTAATTTAAATATAAAAGGTAATGGCTCATCTCGCTCTTCATATAAACGAAAAACAAAAACTGCAGTTAAAGTCCAAATGACGCTAAACAAGAAGATACATTTCCAAACAATCGAGGTTAATATTTGTATATCAAATACAAAACCAAAGAGCCCTATCGAATAGAACTCTTTTTGCTCAATATATTACTTTTGTGTATAACCAAATAACAATGTAAATAAATTGAGCCGTAAAGGCAATAATACATCTCTTCTTTTAAACAGAAAGTTTATAAATACTGACGATACTTCGACAATTTCCTCGGAAATATTTCCTTTCCTCACATAATTTGATACACTACACATGAATAAACACTTGTATTACATAAAGTGAAACTTTAATCAGTGGGGGGTTGTTCATCCCCACTGATTATTAGTTGAACCAATCGGGCTTTTACGGGCAGTTGATCTCCCACCTAATTTCTTTACTTCCGCTGAATTTTGAGGTGGGGATCTTACTGACCGTTAATGCGGGATAAACTAAAATAATAACTTACTGTACAAATTAAAAAGCACACTCTTCATATGAAGAATGTGCTTTTATGTTATTAACGTTTAATCCAAACAGCGCCTGCCGATTTATCTTCTGCCTGTCCAACAACTTGGAATTTAAGTCCAAGGTTTGGAACTTTTCTTCCTGCGTCTGCAATTTGCTTGTTACTATATACTTTTGAATCATCAAAAGTTGTAACACCTTGTAATCCAGAATAGTTAAACTGACCACGTGTTAATGAATTTACACTCCATGCTGGTGTTTTATCAAATGAAAATGCAGCATCTGCAATTTGCATGCCCGTATTACCGTATGCTGGTTTGCCGTTTAAATTACCAACTAGCGCTTCTGGATGAGAGTCAACAACACCAAGGAATCCTTCACCTGGATGCATCCCAACCCAGTTATCTTTGAAACTATCATCTGCATACCAAACGACAAGACCTGTATTATACACTGGACCTTTTCCTGCTTTTAAACCATTATCTGATCCCGCATAGTTTCTCCACTCTAAGTAGTAATAATGAGCTTTCTTCTCTGTCCCATCAGAAACAACAAAACCATTTAAATTCATTTTAGACTGTCCTTCTGCATCATCAGAAAATACAACTTGTCCATCAACAGTTACATTTACATTGTCCATCGCAAAACCTTTATATGTTACAGCCGGATCTGTAATATAGTCGAATTGTAGTTTCACTTTTTTGCCTTTAAATTGACTTAAATCATATGATTTATCAATCCATTTCCCATCTGTTGTATCTTTATCTCCTTGGACTACTTTTTCTCCAAGTCTATCAATTAGTGTTTTCGTTCCATCTTCTGTTACTGCATGTACTTCGACGAAATCGCACTCTGCTTCTAACTCATAATTTGCTTTATAATCGAATTTTGCATTTGTTCCTTTCGTTAAATCAAAGAATGGTGTCTCTAACGTTGTATGCATATCATCGCCTCTTGTACTATAATATGCATGCTTTCCAAACTCCGGTTTAATCGTTTCAACACTTTTACCTGGTAAGTTAACACGTACAACGCCGGGACGATTTGATTTCGTAACACTTTGATCAATATATGTAGGAACTCCCACACCACTCTTAATTTTATCGTAATCTACTTCTAATATTTTTGCCCAGTTGCCACCCATATTCTTTTGTAAGAAGTCTTTATTTTGTGGTGAAAAACTAGTCGGCTCTGTTCCTGCGATTTTCCCTGTCCAACTACCTCCACTCATTAATGACCAAGCTTCGACTGGTGAACCATTTCCAGTATATTTCGTGTCATATTCATCTGGTAATCCAAGATCATGTCCAAATTCATGCGCAAACACACCTACAGCTCCATCTTCTGGTTCAATTGTGTAATCATGTGCTGCTACTTTTCCACCAAAGTAATCTACCTTTGATTTTGTACCTTCAATCGCTACTGGATCTACTGCTAATTTTGAACGATGTGACCAGATCGCATCATCACCTAATTTACCGCCACCAGCTTCTTGACCAACACCAGCATGGATTACCATTAAATGATCAATTACACCGTCAGGTTCGTTTTGATTCCCATCCCCGTTTGTATCATATCTATCAAACTGATCAAACTGAGATAAATCTAGTCCTTTCTCAGCAGCTGCATGCAAAGCTTCTTTCACTAAATCACGTGCACCTTTCGGACCTTTATTATCGTGACCACTGCTACCATCAGCTCCATAATCAGATGCTTTTCCTGGAACTGTTAGCCACTCCGTTACATATCCGTCTGTCGTATAACTACCACCAGACTGCTCTTCATAGTATTGTTTAAACGTTTTTACTTTTGAACCATCAAATAATGTATAAGGCTCCTTACCGAACAACATCTTTTGATAATGTTCTCTACTGAAGTCTTTCGAATACATATAACCTGGTGTTTGATCAATATTATTATGTTTATAATCACTAAATTCAACGAGTAGCACTAATACTTTATCCGATCGAACAGATCCTTTATATGGAGCTTGCTTTGCTTTTGAAGTTGGAACTTGCCCATTCAATTGCTTTTTATTTGGTTCTGGCTTTTGCTCAAGGCTAACATTTTTTTCAGTCTTTTTTACATTTTCCTTTTCTTCCATCTTTTTCTCTTTTACTTTTTTTGTGAAATCAGACGTTTCTTGTGAGTGAGCATCTGGAAGAATTTCTTTGTTCGCCTGATCTCCTTGTTTCTTTTCAATATATTGCTCGACAGCCTTTTTCGTCTCTTCTTTAGAAGATGCTGGATTAATTGTTCCTCTTTCTTTCAAAGCTTCCGCTAAACGATCTTCTTGAATTAAATTGTAATCAATTGGCGTTGTAGACACATTCTCTTTCTCTTTTGCTGGCGTTTCTGCATATGCTAACGGCGCACTCATTACAGATGTGCATCCGATAATTGCTGCAATTGCTAATGATGACAACACTTTAAATGGGGCTTTTCTTCTCATTCCATTTCTCTCCTTTTATAAAACTTAAAATTCAGATAAATCGGTGCATTTTTGTCGAAATCTCTGTTTACTACCCTCCCTATATAAAAAGACATAATTCTATAAACATTAAACTTTCTGTTATAGAATCATGCCCTCCAGTTTTCTGGTCAGACCCTCTATCTGTTTATCCCTTGGTTTAACTAATAATCAGTGTGGTGATGAACAAAGCCCCCACTGATTAAAGTTCCACTTTATATCGAAATATGAAAAATAAAGAGTTATGTGATATATATTAAATATCTTATATAACAAATTTAAAAGACAATATGCAAAATTGCATGAAAATTCTTTTAAATAAAAAAGAATCCTAGTCAATTAAACTAGGATTCTTGATTTTCTATTATTTCTCTTGTGTTTTTTCCCAATCAGCTAAGAATTTCTCAATTCCTTGATCTGTTAATGGGTGCTTCACTAATGAAGCAATTACGTTTGCTGGGATTGTTGCAATATGTGCACCGTTTAATGCTGCGTCAGTTACGTGAACACTGTGACGTACAGATGCTGCAATGATTTCTGTTTCGATGCCATGAATCGCAAAGATTTCTGCGATTTGACGAATTAAGTCCATACCGTTATGACCGATATCGTCTAAGCGACCTAAGAATGGTGAAACGTATGTTGCACCAGCACGAGCTGCAAGTAACGCTTGAACTGCTGAGAATACTAATGTAACGTTTGTACGAATTCCTAAGTCAGAGAATGCTTTTACTGCTTTTAAACCTTCTGTTGTCATTGGAACTTTTACAACAACGTTTGGAGCAATTTTCGCCAATTCTTTTCCTTCTTCAATCATTTTATCAGCTTCTAAGCTAATTACTTCTGCACTTACAGGACCTTCTACAACGTTGCAAATTTCACGAATGCGCTCGTGAAAATCTACGCCTTCTTTTGCTACAAGTGATGGATTTGTCGTTACTCCAGCTAATACGCCTAATGCATTTGCCTCTTTAATTTCGTTAATGTTTGCTGTATCAATAAAGAATTTCATTTGTTGTTCTTCCTTCCTAATTTTCATTTTATATTTATTTATTTTTCTTAATAAGCTCTAATTCAATCGGAATAGATTTGTCCACTTTTTTACCTTGTGTTATCTCTTTTGCTGTTTGCATCGCCTTCTCTCCGATTAATTCTGGTTTTTGAGCGACTGTTGCAGCCATACGCCCATCGTTAACCGCTTTCACAGCATCTTCTGTTGCATCAAATCCAACAACGACTACATCTGTTTTTCCAGCAGACTTCAACGCTTCAAGTGCACCTAATGCCATCTCGTCGTTATGAGCAAACACGGCTTTAATATCGCTATTTGCTTGCAAAATGTTTTCCATAACAGATAATCCTTTCGCCCTATCAAAATCAGCCGCTTGTTTTGCAACTACTTTTAAAGACTTATCGGCTACGTTATGGAATCCTTTCCCACGTTCACGAGCAGCGGAAGATCCAGGGATTCCTTCTAACTCAGCAACGTTTGCTCCTTCGCCAACTAATTCCCGAATGTAATCACTAGCCATTTGACCACCTTCGATATTGTTAGAAGCAATGTGAGAAACAACCTTACCTGAATTCGCAACGCGGTCTACTGTAATAACAGGAACATTTGCTGCATTTGCCGCACTTACTGCTGAAGCAACAGCATCTGAATCGGTCGGATTAATAACAACTACATCAACACCCTTTTGAATTAAATCTTCAACATCGTTCGTTTGCTTTGCTGCATCATTTTGTGCATCAACAGCAATTAATTCGATGCCACTATCTTTCGCTTTCTTTTCTGCACCCTTTTTCAAAGTTACAAAAAAGGGATTATTTAAAGTTGAAACAGAGAATCCAACTTTAATAGTTTTATTTCGACCTTTATCGCTAGAATCCTTTGCCCATTCTGGCGGTTCCATTGAACAACCAGCAGTAATGACCATAATACATGCAACGAGTATAAGTAACCATTTCTTCATGAACTGTCCCTCCATTACGCTTCTTTTCTGCGATCAATTAATACAGCTAGTAAGATTACAAGTCCTTTTACAACTTGTTGGAAGAAAGAAGATACACCTAATAAATTTAAACCGTTATTTAGTACACCGATAATAAGTACACCGATGAATGTACCAACAATCCATCCTCTTCCCCCAGAAAGACTTGTTCCACCTAATACAACTGCTGCAATTGCATCTAATTCATAAGAAGTACCTGCAGTCGGCTGTGCAGAATCTAATCGTGATGTTAAGACAATACCTGCAAGCGCTGCCAAAATTCCGGAAAGACCGTAAATCATTACTTTAATTCTCGTAACATTAATACCTGATAGTGCTGCTGCTTCTTCATTTCCACCAATTGCAAATGTACGGCGACCAAATGTCGTTTTCTTCAAAATGAAGTACAGTACTGCGAAAGCGATCATCATTGTAACAGCTGGTACAGGAATACCAAGAAAATAACCGCGGCCAAACATCTGGAACATTAAATGATCACCAAGACCAGTGATCGGACGTCCGTCCATATAAACAAGCGTCAACCCACGAAAAATAGTCATTGTTGCTAAAGTTGCAATAAATGGAGCTACTTTTCCTTTCGCAATGATGATACCGTTTACAATTCCCATTACAAGACCTGCTAATAGTCCAACTGCCATTGCAAGGAACGGATCCATGCCACTTGCCATCATTCCAGCAACAAGTGCACTTGATAATGCTAAAATAGAACCTACCGATAAGTCAATACCCCCTGTTAAAATTACGAAGGTCATTCCGAATGCAATAAGCGCATTAATCGATACTTGACGCAGTATATTAAATAAATTTGGAATTTCAATAAACGCTGGATTTAAAGCTGTAATTACGACGATAATTAATACTAAACCGATTAAAGAACCGAGTTGTTGTAATACATTCCCCTTCTTAGCCATCCTTACTCTCCCCCTGTAGCTAGTGCCATAATAGACTCTTGTGATGCCTCATCTTTCCCTAAAATGCCGCGGACTTTTCCTTCATGAATAACAAGAACTCGATCACTCATCCCTAAAACTTCCGGAAGCTCAGATGATACCATAATAACGGCATCGCCTTGCTCTGTAAGCTTATTCATAATAGAGTAAATTTCTTTTTTCGCTCCAACATCAACACCTCTTGTTGGCTCATCTAAAATGAGTAATTGCGGATGAATGCCTAACCATTTTGCGATTACAATCTTTTGCTGATTTCCACCAGAAAGAGATTTCACTGCCTGCTCTCCGCTAGATGCTTTCACATTAAGAAGCTTCATCATATCCTCTGTAAACTGTTGTTCTAGCTCGTTGCTTAGAACACTTCCCTTTGAAAGACTTTCTAAATTCGGTAAAGCTAAATTTTCTCGAATTGAAAAATCTAGCACTAATCCTTCAGACTTTCTATCTTCTGTAATAAAAGCAATTCTTTGTCTAATTGCATCTATTGGACTATCAATCTTTACTTCTTGTCCATTTATAAAAATTTGTCCAGAGTCTAAAGGTTCATAACCAAATATCGCTTTCATAATATCAGTGCGACCAGCCCCCATCAAACCAGCTACACCAAGGATTTCACCTTTCCTCACTTGAAACGAAACATTTTCAAATTTCCCTTTCTTCGTTCCGTTACGCATTTCAAAAATGACATCACCAATTTGACTATTTCGCTCTGGATAACGTTCACCAATGCTGCGCCCCACCATCATACTCACTACTTCATCAAATGATGTTTCTGGAATTAATCTCTTTCCGACGTATTCTCCATCACGCAAAATCGTAATAGCATCACATATTGAGAAAATCTCTTCCATACGATGCGAAATGTACACGAATGAAACACCTTCTTTACGTAACTTATTGATTACTGTAAAGAGCGTTTCGATTTCACGATCCGTCAGTGCCGCAGTAGGTTCATCCATAATAATAACGCTCGCGTTTGTCATTAATGCTTTCGCAATTTCGATAATTTGCTGTTGTCCAACCGATAATTCCTCTGCTAACATAGCGCCTCTTACATGCAACCCTAACTCCGCTAGTTGCTGCTGCGCAATCGCATTCATTTGTCGAGTGCGTAAAATACCTGTTTTCCCATACATTAACTCTTTACCGAGAAACATATTTTCAGCTACTGTTAAATTCGGCAATATGTTTAGTTCTTGATGTATAAATGCGATGCCGTACTCTTCAGCTTCTTTCGCATTTTTAAAGGTGCGCTCTTGCCCATCAATTGTGATTGTCCCACCATCTTTTTTGTATACACCTGTTAAAATCTTCATGAGCGTTGATTTACCCGCTCCATTTTCCCCCATCAATGCATGGACTTCTCCTGTTTCAATCATAAACTGTGCATTCTTCAAAACAGGATTTCCATTGAACGCCTTTGAAATGTTTTTCATTTCAATATGCATTCCCATCACTTCCCTTTATTAAAAAATCACGCCTGCATGTAAAATTATATTTGCATAAGGCGTAGCCTCACCTGTACGAATAATCGCCTTCGCTTTCTTTGTATGCTCTTTAAATTGTTCATGAGATACATACTCAAATGCTGGCTCTATTAATTTCTGCTCGATTTCTTTATTTACTTCCGCATTCTTTATAATGACTTCTTCTGCTAACGTCACTTTTTCAATTGCCATATCATCAGCTACAACTTGTAACACCTCTAAAAAACTCGGTTTTCCAATCTCAACAGCTAAATCAATTCGTTTTACTCCATCCGGAATCGGTAACCCGCAATCAGCAATTACAACCATATCTGTATGCCCAAGTGAAGCAAGGACTGCCGCGATTTCACTGTTTAATACACCATGCTTTTTCATCCAACAATCACCTGCACTTCACGTACTCGATCTCTCGTTGGCATACCGCCCTGTGCTCCAAGTTTTGTTACAGAAAGACCACCAGCAATATTCGCGAAACGAATTGCTTTTTGAAGTGTCTCTCCTTCAGAAAGTGCAACTGCTAGCGCACCATTAAATGTATCACCAGCTCCAGTTGTATCCACTACATCAACAGCAATGCTAGGAACATGTACAATCTCTGTTCCATTATGGAAACGGACACCTTTAGAACCTTCTGTCATCAATAATTTATTTGGATACTTCGCCAATAAATCTTCAATTGGTGATGTAAAATCATCTAATACGATGCGGCACTCATGTTCATTTGGCGTAATATAAGTTGCTTTTTCTAAAATATCTTCTGATAAAACTTGTGCTGGCGCTGGATTCAACATAACAGGAATGTTATGTTCCTCACAAATAGCTAATACATATTTTACTGTTTCAAGTGGAATTTCCAGTTGAAGAACAACCATATCCGCTTTTACAAGAAGGTCTTTGGAGCGATCTACCACTGACTTGTTTACAAAAGCATTTGCCCCTTGTACGACAACGATACTGTTATCTTCTTCTGCTAAAACGATATGAGCAATTCCTGTCGTTCTATCTGTAACCGGTACCACATAATCGATAAAAACGCGTTCGTCCTCTAAATTTGTTCTAACTACTGTTCCATAATCATCATTTCCTACGGCTCCAACCATTGCTACATTTGCTCCTAACCTAGCTGCAGCAACTGCTTGGTTTGCCCCTTTCCCTCCTGGGATTGTATGAAACTCTTCACCAATTACTGTTTCTCCTGCTTTCGGCCGTTTCTTTGAAACAGCCACTAAGTCCATTGAAATGCTTCCTACTACTGCAATATTTGGCATCTGTTTCATCTCCTTACTTCGTTGTATTTCGTTCTATAATTTCAATCGGTAAACGATAGTGTTTCTCTTCTAATGTATTTCCTTCCATTTGCTCTAGCAACAACTCTGTTGCAATTTTCCCCATTTCATATATCGGTTGTGCAACTGTTGTAATAGATGGATACATCATTTCCGTTAAAGAAATTCCATCAAATCCGATAATTTGTAAATCATCTGGAATGGCAATCCCCTTTTGAAGTGCAGCCTTTACAATACCAATCGCAATTAAATCATTCCCAGCAACAATACCATCAATATGCGGGTATTCTTCTAATAATTCCATCGCTACACGCTCACTATTTGCTGGATCAAACGTACTCTCTGCAATCATATACGAAAGATTATTTTGCGTAATAACGTCTACAAAACCTTCAAAGCGTTCATTTGCAGTACTCACATCACGTGGACCGCGAATATGTGCAATATGTTTACATCCTTTATCTAGTAACAACTTTGTCGCAGCCTGACTTCCTGCATAGTTATCTGCATATACAGTAGGAATACGCTCATTAAACATACGGTCAATCGCAACAACTGGAACAGATACATTCATGTAATTAACACTATTTTGTGGATTCGTTGCTACAATAAATCCATCTACATTATTTTGTCTAAGCACATCAATATATTGTTTCTCTTTTTCTAAACTTTCATCAGAGTTACAAAGGACAACTGTGTAACCTTGTTTATGTGCTACATCTTCTACGGCACGTGCAACTTCCGGAAAGAATGGATTCACGATATTTGGAACAACTAAGCCAATTAAACGAGACTTTTTATTATACAGTGAACGCGCTACTGTACTAGGCTTATAATCTAACATCTCAATTGCACGTTCTACCTTTTTTAATGTATCTTCGTGAACATATCCATTTTTATTTAGAACTCTGGAAACGGTCGCAACAGATACTCCCGCTAATTTCGCAACGTCTTTGATCGTACTCATTCTCTTTTCTCCTCACTTCATGTAACCGTTTACAGAAAATAATATAACGTATTTCTAAAAATACGTCAATCATTTCTCACTAAAAAGCTTTTAAGGTTATACTCAAAGAAGCACCGCCATAAGGCGATGCTTCTTCATTATGAGTATGATACAGTTTTTTCTTTTTCTTCTACAGCAGGCTCTTCAGCATCTTTTTTACGATCTGATAGTTTAATTTTTTGTAAGAAAATCGTAAAGATGGCACCTACTACGATAAATACTAATCCTGTTAAGAATACAGTATGAAGCGAGTCTACTAAAGAGTTTTTCAAAATAGGTACAATGCTGTTAGCGAACGCTTCTGGCATTTGTTTTAATGCCTCTGGGCTAAATAGCATCGAATATAAACCTTGTGGATCTGTGTGAATCATATCTTTAAATTTCGTTACCATTTGACCCGCTTCTTTCGGGAATGTATCTAATACAGGTACTAAATTCTTTGTTAATGTCGTACCTGAAGTGTTATTCATAATTGATCCTAAAATTGTAATACCAAATGTACCACCGATTTGTCGGAAGAACTGACTTGATGATGTTACAACACCAAGGTCTTTTTTCGGGAAGCTTTCTTGTAACGCTAATGTTAATGTCGGCATTACAAGACCCATTCCTAAACCGATAACCATCATATAAGAAGTAGCTGTAAGCTTCGTTGTGTGCATATCCATCGTTGTTAATAACCAGAAACCACCGGCCATAATAAGCATACCTGCGATAATTTGTGGTTTTACACCAACTTTTAATACAAGTTGCCCACCGATAATACTCATCACAATCATTGTAATCATCATTGGGGTCATAATTGTTCCTGATTCAGCAGCACTTACTCCTACAATACCTTGCATGAAGAATGGTACGAACATAATCGCACCGAACATTCCAATACTCATAAAGAATCCAATCGCATTCAGTATTGTAAATGTGCGATTTTTAAAGAAATGCATTGGTAAAATTGGCTCTTCAGCTTTCGTTTCAACGATAACAAAGCTAACAATACCAATTACAGCTAGTGCAAATAAACCGATAATTTGCCAAGAATCCCATGCATAATCTTTTCCGCCAAACGTTAGCGCAAGTAATAAACTTACAACACCGAGAATCATCGTAAAGATTCCAGCGATATCAATTTTAATTGGTCCTGTTTGTTTATGCGATTTTAATCCCATTGCAATAAAGATTGTTGCTAAAATGCCAACCGGTAAGTTAATGTAGAATACCCATCTCCAGTTCACTGCATCTACAATCCAACCACCAACTTGTGGTCCAATTACAGAAGCAAGGCCGTATAACGCACCAAAAATACCTTGCCATTTTGCACGTTCTTTCCCCGTGAACATATCTCCAATAATAATCATAGCCATTGGCATCATAATACCGCCACCAAGACCTTGAATACCACGGAAAATAATTAATTCTGTCATACCATTTGCCATACCACATAACGCCGAACCAATCATGAAAATAACTAGCCCTGTTATATATACGTTACGACGACCAAGTAAATCCGCTAATTTACCTGCAATTGGTACAACTGTCGTTGATGTTAACATATAAGCTGTTGTTAACCATGTCATTAAACTTAATCCACCTAGGTCACCGACGATACGTGGCATTGCTGTACCAACAATTGTTCCATCTAATGCAGCAAATAGCATCGCGATAATTAAACCGATTAACAACAACTTTCTATTTTGATTTTCTTGTTGCTCCATGTAATCTCCTCAATTCCTCTTAGTTATTCTCTTTTTTCTCTTGTGTCCCACAAATAATGGTTTCTAACTTCTCAAAGAGACGTAATAAATCTTCTCTTTCTTGCAACTCTAAATGTGAAAAGTATTTTGCAATATGCTCGTTACGAGCTGTCATTGCCTCTTCTACTCTAGATTTCCCCTTTTTCGTTAACTCGATGATGACAACGCGACGGTCATCTTTGTCGTGATAGCGTTCTACAAGTTCTTGATCGATTAGACGATCAATCATCACTGTAATCGCGCTAGGCTTCACATACATCTTTTTCGCTAATGTTGTCGCTCTTGAAGCCCCATAATGATCTAAAATCTTTAAAATATAAAACTGCGGTGGTGTAAGTCCTGTCGCTTGCATTTGTTCTAATAACTCCGTCTGCATTTTCTTTCCAATCGAAAAGGCAAGAGCTTGAATTTTATCGATATGCGTCATATCATTTGGCATGTTATCCACCTCTTATTTAAACAATAAAATATTTAATGTATTTAAATATTAATCCCACGAACAAAATCCGTCAATACTTTTATTCATAAAAACGTTTACATTTTTGTCACAAAGTTGTATAATTTTCGACGAAGTTAATATTGACAGTCACGGAGAAACGGAGTACACGGCTATGAATCATAAAAAAGGAAACTTTTTTATATTTCATGGCCTTTTTATGTTCTCTGTCTTAAAACGCTTCGAATTAATTAGGGGAGGATTTTCATTTTATGTTTTTCACACAATTATTTAAACCTGCGCCCCACGCGGAACGCTTACCAGCTGATCGCGTTGATAGCGAATACCGTAAATTACGTTTACAAGTATTCTTAGGTATCTTCATCGGTTATGCAGGTTACTACTTTGTTCGAAAAAACTTTTCACTAGCAATGCCATACTTAATCGAGCAAGGCTTTAGTAAAGGGGAACTTGGGGTTATCCTTTCAGCAGTTTCTATCGCTTACGGATTAAGTAAATTTCTTATGGGTATCGTATCCGATCGTTGTAATCCTCGCTACTTTTTAGCAGCTGGGCTATTTTTATCAGGTATCATTAATATTATTTTCGGCTCATTTTCTTTCATTACAACGAGCATTATACTTATGTTTGTACTTCAGTTTTTAAATGGATGGGTACAAGGTATGGGATGGCCTCCTTGTGGTCGTACGATGGTTCACTGGTTCTCTATTAGCGAACGTGGTACAAAAATGTCTATTTGGAACGTCGCTCATAATGTTGGCGGAGCGCTTATGCCTTCCCTTGTAACATTAGGCTTATACTTCTTCGCAGATGACTGGAAAAGTATTTTTTACTTCCCAGGTATTCTTTCAATTTTAGTTGGTATTTATGTATTAATTACGATGAAAGATACGCCTCAATCTTGTGGACTACCTTCTATTGAAGAACATACTGGGGAATATCCACCAGATGAAAAAGTAAAAGATCGCGAACGCGAGCTTTCAGTAAAGGAAATTTTGTTTAAATATGTATTAAACAATAAGTTTTTATGGTACATCGCTATTGCGAACGTTTTCGTATATTTCGTACGTTACGGCGTTGTAGACTGGGCTCCTACTTATTTAGTAGAAGAAAAAAGCTTTACTCATAGTAGCTCACGTACTGCTTACGCTCTATATGAATGGGCTGGTATTCCAGGTACACTTCTTTGCGGATGGATGAGTGATAAACTATTTAAAGGACGTCGTGCACCTGCTGGTATTTTATTTATGGTTGGTGTATTTATCGCAGTTCTTGTTTACTGGTTAAACCCTCCTGGTAATCCAATGGTTGATAGTATCGCACTTGTCGCAATTGGATTTTTAATTTACGGACCGGTTATGTTAATTGGTCTACACGCTCTAGATTTAGCACCAAAGAAAGCTGCTGGAACTGCAGCAGGCTTAACTGGATTCTTCGGTTACTTAGGCGGAGCTGCTTTCGCTAGTGCAGCTATGGGCTTTATCGTAGATGCATTCGGATGGGATGGCGGATTCATCTTATTACTCGCATCTTGCGTACTTGCAATGTTCTTCCTTGCTCTTACTTTAAAGACAGGGTCAGTAAAATCAAAACAAGCTTAAATAACATATAACAAGCATAAAAAATAGCTCTTAGCATCTACATACATGCTAAGAGCTATTTTTTATTTTCATTGCTGTTCCTACTAATAATAACAACCAATTCCTTCCCTACTCTAATATTAAAAGATTTGATGAAACACCTTTATTAAAACAGCTAACGTAACAGATGCAGCAAATCCCCCTAGACAAATTAAACTTACCCCTTGACTATATGACAAATTTTGAAATGATTTCATTGCTTCCATCCTCCCTATCTCCCCTTTGATACTTTTATTTTACCAATGGGAAAAATTTCATAACATCGATTTCTCTAACAACTAACTTACAAATTTGTAAGTTAACATCTTTTCAACTTATATATCTAGTATTTCCACAAATAAGAGTCATTTATACATAAAAAAGACCTCAGTTATACTAAGGTCTTCGTTACATTCTATTTCATTTTATAATCATCACCGGACATTTCACTCGTTTTGCTATTTTATGACTTACACTTCCAAGCACCATTTCTTGCAATGTATTTAATCCTCTACTTCCAGCGATAACAAGATCTATATCTCCTGTATTTACATATTGAACAATCGTATCTCCAGGATCACCATGTAATATCGTAATTGTATAAGAAATGTTCTCTTTCTTTAATAAACCTTCAATCTCTTTTAATTTATCTTTTCGACTAGCTGATATTGTTTCTAAATCTGTTTGACCTTGTATAATATCTGATTTTGCCGTTCTATTATCTACTACGTACACAACTTCAACATTTGTTTCTTCGCTACATTTCGCAATATATGTTGCATGCTCCGCTGCTCGAAGTGCATGTTCAGAACCGTCACATGCTAATATAATTTGTTTGTACATATGCTGAATCCCCTTTTCGTTATCCTACTCGTATTATATAATAAAGCCCCCTAAAAAGGAGGCTTTTAACTAGCAATTCTTTTATTATAAGTAGCTAAATTTGCAACAAGTTTTGAGCTACGTTCATTTAATCCCGTTATACTCACTTTCACACCACTTTGTTCATACTTCATGATAACTTTATCAATTGATGCCACTGCTGAATCATCCCATACATGCGCATGAGTAAAGTTCATCTCAATTTCTTTCACATCTTCATTAAATGAAAAAGCATTTATAAAATCTGCCGTAGACGCAAAGAAAAGTTGACCGTGAATTTCGTATATTTTCTTATTTTCAATATATAAATGTTTCACGTGAATCTTTGCCATATTGAATGCAAATAATACGGCACTAATTACTGTCCCAATGACTACGCCTAACCCTAAATTGTGGGTAATAAGAACGACTACTACTGTTACGATCATAACGAATGCATTCCCTTTTGGTACTTTATGAATCGTTGTTACAGAGTTCCAATCAAATGTTCCGATCGAAACCATAATCATAACTGCAACTAATGCTGCCATCGGAATATGAACAACATAATCACCTAAAACGAATAGTAATACAATTAAAAACCCGCCCGCTATAAACGTCGATAATCGTCCGCGTCCACCTGATTTAATATTAATAACAGATTGACCAATCATTGCACAACCTGCCATTCCTCCGAAGAAACCAGCAACAACGTTTGCGATCCCTTGTCCGCGTGCCTCTTTATGCTTATTACTTTCCGTATGCGTCATATCATCTAAAACTGAAGCTGTTAATAAAGACTCTAGTAAACCAATGATTGCAAGCATAACTGCATAAGGTAAAATAATCCCTAATGTTTCTAATGTAAATGGCACATCAGGAATACTAAAGAACGGTAATTCTTTCGGCAAGCTTCCCATATCCCCTACTGTTTTCAACTGTAATCCGCTCATAAGTGCAATACTCGTCACAATAATAATTGAAATAAGCGTAGAAGGTACAGCCGTTGTAATACGTGGAAATACATATATAATTGCAAGTCCTAATACAACGAGTGCATACATTTGCCAAGTTGCATTTTTAAAATGCGGTAATTGCGCTGTAAAAACTAAAATTCCAAGTGAATTTAAAAAACCACTCATAACAGATTTCGGAACAAACTTCATAAATGAGCTCAGTTTGAACACGCCAAAAATAATTTGGACGATACCTGTTAATATTGTTGTAGCAAATAAATATTGCAAACCATGATCTTTAACAAGCGTTACCATTAATAATGCCATTGCACCTGTTGCAGCTGAAATCATTCCAGTTCTTCCGCCAACAAATGAAATGGTAACCGCAATACAAAAGGCTGCGTATAGTCCAACTGTCGGATTCACGCCTGCAATAACAGAGAAGGCTATCGCTTCAGGGATTAATGCTAAAGCAACGACAATTCCTGATAACACGTCCCCTCTCACATTAGAAAACCAGTCATTTTTTATCGTTTGAAACAAAATACCACTCCTCTACTCCTTTATAATTTGATTTTCTCCATAAGAAAATCTAGCCGACTGCACGAAAGCTATTATATAACGAGTAGAAGATTTTTTGCTATGTAAAAGTTTCCTAAAGAAAAAGACGCTACCTCAGTAGCGCCTTTACTCCTTTTATTAATGCCCATCATGCCCTTGACCACTTTCTTGCACAATCTCTAATCTCTCATCTAATATTCCTTGTGTTTCGAATGAAATATCACTCGTACTTCCTAATAAGAAGCCGTGATTATACGGTCCAAGTGTTGGGTCATCTTTAAACTTCGGCTGAATACTTGCAAGGAAGTCATACACTGGTTGTGAAGCTTTTCCTTCCTCTAAAAAGATAACAGGGGCATGTTTACCCATATGTGAAAATGGTGCCCCAGCAACTGCTAAATCTGGTGTTTTGCTTGAAACAAATGATAAACCGTGACCAGGTTTTATGAATCCCCAGCCAAATTTTGTTTTTTCATCTTTAAACTTCGCAAATGCGATAGAATTTTCTGTTGGATTCTCACCGCTAATACGCGTTACTTTCCCGTATTTGCTTAACTCTTTTTCTACTTCTTTTGAAACAATTTTTTCTGGTCCTAGTAAATATATATTTGCTTTATCTTTTCTCATCTTTAATGCCTCTATTGTCGCTTCTGGCACTTTATCCTTTTCTGTATACAGTAGTGGTTCCGGCATATGAGAAATCCAGTTTACAGCGGGTGTTGTATATAAACGTCCTTCTTCTTCAGACGAACCGATAATAACACTATTTGGGTAGCTTCCTGTTATATCGGTGTATTCTTTATCCACATCTTTAGCGAATATAGCTGGATCCGTTTCCTTTATTTGCTTTACTTTATAATCTTTTAATTGTGCAAGCGTGCTAGCACCTACATCCCCCATTACCATAATTTGTGTTCCATCTTTCGTTCCGAGCGGATTTAGCCGTTTTATTTCTTTTAACGTCATTTCGGGTACCTTTTCTTTTTCTATAAATAAAATCGGCCCGTTATTCGGATGATGAATAAGGTCCGCGCTCGCAATGCCTAATTGCCACTCGCTTGCTGGTACTAAAATAACAGCACCTGGCTGGTTCTCTTTATGGGTTGCTGGCCATATCGTTTGCGAAGTTAACACTGCCATTTGCAGGGGATCATTTGTATTTAACCTCGTCACATTTTTTAGACTTGTCGTTAATAAATCATTCGATGCCACTTGGTTCATTTCTTTCGGCGTAGTTACTTCCTGAACCATTTTCATTTCCTTTTGCTCTGTTTTCTTCTCTTTTGTAGCTTCATGGTTTTTATGGTCTGTATTCGTTTGTCCACATGCAGCAAGACCCACTGCTGTAATTATTGTTATCCCAAAAATTCGGGTCATTTTTTTCACTATACCGCCTCCGCATTAATCATTTTTGAGCCAATATGATTACCTAAAATGTAATTTCAACTCCACAATAACAAGCAATTCTGAAGAAATTATGCAGACGCATCATAATCTGCACCATTTCTTCATGATTTTGCATTACACTTTAAGTAACGATTATAAATATGGAGGGCTCTCTATGATTGATATACTGCTCGTAGACGATGAACCGAGAATGCTTGAATTATTAACGCTTTATCTTACCCCAATTGGATATAACTGCGTATGTGCGACTTCAGGAGAAGAAGCTATTTTACATATAGAAAATCGAAACTTTAAATTTGTTTTACTCGATATTATGATGCCAAAGATGGACGGATGGGAAACGTGCAAAAAAATCCGATCTTTTAGTAACATTCCTATTATTATGGTTACAGCTCGTGATCAAACAGTAGATGTCGTTCAAGGATTAAAACTTGGAGCCGATGATTACGTAACGAAACCTTTCCATGAGGAGGAACTTTTCGCAAGAATTGAAGCTGTTTTAAGACGTACAAATGAACATAAACAAATCCAATATCACGGTATTGTATGGGATGAAACAAAACACTTCGTTTCTGTCCATAATGAAGAACTCCTTCTCACACCAATTGAATTTTCTTTACTCGGATTATTTTTACGCCATGTGAACTACGTATTAAACCGTGATCAGCTCATCGAACGAATTTGGGGGTTAAACACAAATACAGAAGATCGCACAGTCGATTCACATATTCGTAATTTACGTGATAAATTACGAAAAGTAAATTTCCCTATTGATCACCATTTAAAAACAGTTTATGGAGTCGGGTATCGGTGGATTGATACTTTAGATTAAGGAGCAAAACGATGAAGCGAATATCTATTCAACTCGGATTTTATTTTTTAATTGTTACACTTTTAATCGAAAGTGTTCTATTTGTCTTGCTTTATTATAGCCTTGTCAACAATAGAGTAAATGAAGAAATGACAGCTTTATTAAAGCGCGGAAATAGTCACAGAGATGTGCTTGAAAAGTATTTTGATAAGCAAACAATCTCCCATGTTGCACTAATGGAATCCGAAGCCGAAACGACTGTTGTTATTACAAATGCAAATAAGGATGTACTAGCTAAATCCAACGAAATAAATACTACTATAAAAAAGCATATTAAAAAGATGCAAACACGGACAGATCATGAAGGCGCAATTATAGAGAATCATTGGAAAACATCTAATTATATATGTACAGTTAGTCCCATTGTAGTAGATGGAAAACATGAAGGCTATGTGTACATGTTTCTTGGGACAGAATCCATTGAAGAGATGGTGAATGGGCTAACAAGACAATTCATTATTGCCGGCGTCATTACGTTTCTATTAACAGCCATCACTATCTTTCTCTTATCACGGTTGTTAACAAAACCATTGTTACACATGAAACATGCCACTGAAAAAATGAGTAAAGGCGATTTATCAGTTTCGTTAACGACTACTCGAAATGATGAAATTGGTGAACTAGCATCATCTATTCAAACGCTTGCTAATGATTTACATTATATGAAAACAGAGCGAAGTGAATTTCTAGCAAGTGTTGCTCACGAATTACGAACACCGTTAACATACGTAAGAGGTTACGCTGACATTGCTTTAAAAGAAAGCACACCCCCAGAGCAACGTTTGCGATATTTATCTATTATAAAAGATGAGTCTGATTACATTACAAACTTAGTTCAAGATTTATTTTCACTTGCACAAATGGAACAGCATAACTTTTCTATTCAAGTAAAGGAAGTGCATTTACACACCTTCCTTACTCGCATAGCTAAAAAAGTGAACGCCATATATAAAGAAAGATACATTAAAGTTTCTTTCTCTTGTCCTCCTACACTGCTAGTAAACTTAGATGAACAGCGATTTGAACAAGTGATAATAAACATTTTAAATAACGCTTATAGACATTCAAAAGAACATTCTCATATAAATATTTCTGTTACAAAAGAACATAAACGTATTTCCATTACAATTGAAGATGAAGGCGAAGGTATTCCGCCTGAAGACCTCCCTCACATTTTCGACCGTTTTTATCGAGTTGATAAAGCAAGATCACGAGCTACAGGTGGAACTGGTTTAGGACTATCTATCGTAAAAGAAATTGTAGAACTACACGGCGGGAATATTAGTGTAACGAGCGAAGTTAATCACGGGTCTTGCTTTATCATTTCATTAGCATCTATACAAAAACACGACTACCATCAGTAGTCGTGTTTCTTTATCATTTAACTTTATAATATAAATTTACAAATTGTCCAAAACGTTTCGTATCCGTTAAAGTTAAATTGATTTCCGGGTTCTTGTCTTGAAATAACGGAACTCCAGAACCTAATATATGCGGTGTAATCGTAACGATATATTCATCAATTAGATTATTCTTAAAGAACTCTCTTAGTAGACCCCCTCCACCGACCATCCATATTTTAGATCCTTCTTGCTCTTTCAACCTTTTTGTAAACTCCACTACATCTTCATTTACAAACTCCACGTGTTCGTTTGAACCTTTTTCTGAGTTAGAAAAAACATAACATTTTTTATCTAAATACGGGAATGGTTCTATATGCTCTACTACATAATCGTACGTTCTTTTTCCCATAATTATTGTATCAATCGTTTCGTACATTTCTGTATAACCGTTATCTCCCTCCCCTTCGGTTTCCATTAACCACTGTAAATCATCATCTTCTTTCGCAATATATCCATCTAAGCTCGCCGCAATAAATAAAACTATTTCACGTGACATATTTTTTCCTCCTTACATCTCATCTTGATAACATTATGCTGTAAACAATATACTAACAATAAAACACGACAATTTATGTCATGTTTAAAAAGAAAAAAGGTGATACATTTGTCAAAAGCTAAACGCTTATTAGATATTCTTATATTTGCTTCTGCGAAAAAAGCATTTACAGCGCAAGAAATAGCTGATGAATTTAATATTTCTGTTCGTACTGTCCATAGATACATTTTAGATTTAAGTGATATGGGATTACCCATTTACGCTGAACAAGGTCGCAACGGAGGATATAAAGTATTAACGAATAGAGTAATTCCACCTATTTTATTTACCGAAGAAGAAGCAGTCTCCATCTTTTTTGCCTTTCAATCTTTAAGCTACTACAGAGACTTGCCTTTTAACACAGAAATAAATTCCGTTACACATAAACTATATAGCTCCCTACAACATGATGCGAAAGCTAAAGTTGACAAAATACGTTCTTATATCGCCTTTTGGAATCCGAAAAGAACAATTGAGACACCACTTTTAAACGAAGTGTTAACAGCGGCTATTGAAAATAAAAATTTACACTTTCAATACGAATCTAAATCAAGGATCAAAACAAAACACGTTCATCCTATCGGTGTATATGCGCATGATGGTTTATGGTATTTACCTGCTTATGATTTTAATGTAGAAAAAACATTACTGTATCGCGTCGATCGTATTCTTTCTATATTATCAACGGAAGAAAATGAAGATACATTCATGAATTTAGAAGAGTGGTTTGCCTCTAACTCTCACGTAGTACATAATCCTACTCAGTTACATGTTTTACTGTCAACAGAAGGCGTACGCCAATGTAAAAGCGTGCCTTACCTTGAAGAATTCGTTGTAACAAACGAAAACGGGACAGGATATATACATTCAACAATTGATAAAGGAGAAATCAATTTTATTACCCCTTTATTTTATAGACTCGGAAAAGATGCAAAAGTTTTAGAACCGATAGAATTGATAGATGGTTTACGTATGCGTGCGAAAGAAGTTTTACATATGTATGGAGACGAAAAAAGCTGCTAAATATAAGCAGCTTTTTAATCTAGTTGTTTTTATTATGTTTACGATTGACGAATATCAAACCACCAACGATTTTTCGAATTCATATTTTCAGTGTCACCAATCCCTCTGTAATTGAAAGCATCCAAAAAGATTGAATCTAATTTATCTTCATCTACAAAATAACCTAAATTAACTTTTACCGTTTCTCCTGGTGTGATACTGCCAATATTGTAAAAGCTTTTTCCATCTCCATGAGGCTCTAAATAATCAACTTCGCCTGTCATAATATTTTTTTCTGCGATTCCATCTTTCCCAGCATACTGCCATGCATTTCCTTTATCTTCAAGAACTTTTATAGATGGAGTCATATAGATTTCTTCTGTCGCCTGTTTACCTATATTTTTCACTGTTGTTGTCAGGTAGACAAATTTAGGATGAATTAATTTTGATTCTACTAATTGATCAATTGAATCTTTACCATTTCCAATTTTATATTTATCCCTTCTATATGGTATCAATTGTCCAGCTTGATCCAAAGCTTGATTCCTGCTTAGTATTCCTAAGCCCATTTCATTAAAGTTCTCTTGTTTAAAATCTTTGATTGAATCAAAGGCTTCAACTTTTTCTATCACATATTCAATTTGACTGTTATCCATAGATATCGTTACTGGAACCTTTTGCCCTATATGAAATAGTCGTTTGCTATCCTTCTTCAAAGGAATTACCTTAGTTGTTTTACTTTCTTGGCTAAAATACTTTTTATCATAATCGCTTATATATGATGACTTTTCTTTTGACGTGGGCTCAAGTGAAATGCTCCCTAGCACATCTATCATTTGTTCTTCGTTTATATCATTTCCAATATAACTTTGTAACATAATTCCTTCTTCCTCAAAATAGAGAAAAATTACTCTATTAAACATTAAATCTTTATTACCATTTTCTCTATGGACAATTACTGCCTTCTTACCATTTATCTCTTTTTCTTCATAATTTTTCGAGTACAGGGTTGGAAAATCTAAATTCCCTCCTACTCTCCAAAGAACGAATGAAAATCCACCCTTTGCATAGTTATCTTTAAATGAATATTTCATAGCAGAGTCATCAATTGCTTCCATATTTTCTGGCAATTTACCAACCTTCAACTTATACCACTGATCACTCTTTTTCGAATCCTTATTTGTTAAGGAAACATTTACTTCATAATTTTGTTTTTGAACGATCATATTATAGACTTTCACTGCTCCAAAAACGGTTGTCGGCATGCCGATCAATAAGCAAGCAGCAGCGATTAACATACGATGTCTTTTACGCTTTTTCTGCGGTTGTCCATCTTTCAGCTTCATTTCCTCCAAAAACAATTTCTTTTTGCGCGTATATGTATGTGAAAATTCATGTTGTTCTTCAAGTTTATCAAAATCTTCTAAAGCAATTTTTTCAGCAAGTTCATATATTTCTTTGGAGTTCTTTGAATTCGTCATGTTGTATACCTCCTATCATATTTTGGACTCGTTTTCGAGCGCGTTCAAACTGCTTGCGGACATTTGCCTCCGTTATCCCCATAACACTTGAAATTTCTTGATACGTTAAGTTATAGAAGACTTTGTACTTAAACACCTGTCTGTTAGATTCATTTAACTCTTTTAGCAATGCATCAATTTGAAGCTCAGACATTTTACGTTTTTCCCACTCTTCAATATTTTCATCTACTGCCTCTACTGATTCTCTTTCATATTCTTCTAAAAATGTTTCATGTCGTTTATTTTTCCGGTAACTATCAATTGCCTTGTTTTTCGCGACCCTCAAAATGTAACGTTTAAGCTCTTGAGTAGCCAAGTTATGGAGCTTTTCCAAGTTCTTATAAAGAGTAATAAACGTCTCTTGAACTGCATCTTCTGCCTGCTGAATATTATTCAAAATAGAATAAGCTACGTAATAAATTTTTTGTTCGTACAACTCGTATAGCTCTTCCATCTTTTCATAATTGGTGTTTGTAACTTTCATATAATTCCTCCTCTCACTCTATATAACGAATGGGCGATATAATTTGTGACACTATAAAATCTATTTATATATAAAATTTAATAACAAAATAAACAAAAGCCCAATTTCTCTATTTTAACTGAGAAATTGGGCTTTTTAATATTAGAATTTTCTTGACTGTTTCCCTAGGAATATCCCTCTTACGCCTTTTCAGTAAGCAGCATATGCTCTATCGCTTCTTTTAACAAAT
This sequence comes from Bacillus cereus group sp. MYBK216-1, assembly GCF_051916495.1. Lineage (NCBI taxonomy): Bacteria > Bacillati > Bacillota > Bacilli > Caryophanales > Bacillaceae > Bacillus > Bacillus cereus group sp. MYBK216-1. Next base: position 86,954 of record NZ_JBQAGT010000008.1, on the reverse strand, counting down.
TCTTTGCCTCTTCCAAGTTATGATTCTTCTTTTCCTCTGGTTGCACCGTATAAAACTCAGCAAATGAGCGCTCTTTATATCTTGGTACGACATGCATGTGATAATGTGTTAACTCGTTAAATACTCCACCATTTTGACAAACTGTAACTCCGTCAGGTTTATATACTATCTTAATCGCTTTTGCAATAAGCTTAGAAGCATCCATAATGGATTTTGCTACAACGTCATCTAATTCGTCTACTTCTACAACATGCTGCTTTGGCACAATTAAAGTATGTCCTGGGTAGAAAGGCGCATGATCTAAAAAGCAAGTTACATAATCATCTTCATATACTTTATATATTTTTTCCTCTTCGTTTGCTAATTTACAACCTAAACAGTCCACTACACTTTCCCCTCTTTCTAAAAACATAAAAACGTGAGAATACGGCTCTCACGTTTTTATGTTTCACTTTATTAGCTCAATTGTTTCCGTAACCTTTATACTATCTTTTACAGATTGAACAATCGTACAATTTTTCACTGCAAGCTGCAGCGCCTTGTCCAGCTGCTCTTCTGTAATGTTTTCTGCTTTAATTTTATAGTGCAAATGAACACTTTCAACTGGCTTCGATAAAGCTTCACTTCTACCAATTTCAGTTTCGATTGTAAACGTATCATATGTAATACGTTTCTTTTCTAAAATCGTTCGAAAGACAATTGCACTACACCCTGCGATAGAAGAAACGAGTAATTGTAACGGTGAATACCCGTTTTCTTTTCCAATCGCTAATTGATCATACGATAAATCTGCTTCTATATCATCGTGTTTGATTGTTAGTTTCATTTGTTTTTTCCATCTCCACTTTCATCGGTTTCTGCCGTTTCTTACTAATATAATAATATATATAGCAGAAAATGATAAATGGAATACCACAGTATAACGCCATTCTTTGTTCAGGAATAAATGCTAAACTAATAACAACGATACTATTTGTAATTAAAGCTAAAATTGGAACAATTGGGTATAGTGGTGTTCTATACTTTAAGTCCTCTAACTTTCCTCCGCCTTTTATATACTGACTTCTAAAGCGAAGTTGCGATAGAGCAATAATGATCCAACTTGAAACAGCTGATAAACCAGCTATAGATAATAAGTACATGTATACTGTATCTTCTGCAAGGAAACTTGTGAATAAAGAAAGACCTGCTACCGCAATCGTTACGACTAGCGCTGTAATTGGAATACCACGCTTATTTACTTTCTGGAAGGAAGTTGGTGCCATTCCCTCATTTGCAAGTGACCATAGTATACGTGTCGCTGCATATAATCCAGAGTTCGCTACAGATAATAACGCAGTAATAATAACGAAGTTCATAATATCAGCTGCGTATGGAATACCAATTTTATCAAATACGACTACGAATGGACTTTCAATTACGCCTGCTTCTTTCCAAGAAATTAATCCTACTAAAATTGTCATCGTTAAAATGAAGAATAACATAATGCGCCATACTGTATTACGGATCGCACGTGGAATTGTTTTTTCTGGATTTTCACTTTCTCCCGCTGCAATTCCGATTAACTCTGTTCCTTGGAATGAGAAGTTAACTGTAATCATTGTAAGTAGTACGGCAGCTAGTCCATTCGGGAAAAGTCCACCATCGCTTACAAAGTTAGAGAAAAGAGGTGCTGCTTCTTTTCCGTCATATGATATAAATCCTAATAATGCACTACCACCAAGAACGACAAATGCAAGGATTGTAATTACTTTAATACTAGAAAACCAAAATTCTAATTCAGCATAACTTTTTGCCGAAATTGCGTTTGAAGCATATAAAATAACACCGAATACAAGGCACCATACCCAAACATCAACATTTGGAAACCATCTTTTCATCATTAAACCTATTGACGTTAATTCTAGACCCACTGTTACTGCCCAGCCAAGCCAGTATAACCAGCCAATCATAAAGCCCGTTCCTGGTCCAATAAACTTCGTTGCATACTTTTGGAAAGATCCTGAAACCGGCATCGCTACCGTTAACTCTCCAAGACAAAGCATTGTTAAATACATAATAAATCCGCCTACTAAATATGAAAGGATGGCTCCCCCTGGTCCAGCCTGATTAATAGTGTAACCTGAACCTAAGAAAAAACCAGTTCCGATTACACCACCAAGTGCGATCATAAATAAATGTCTACTCTTCATCGTGCGATGTAATTTCTCATTCGTTGGTTGCTGCATCTAAATCCTCCCCCTACCAATACCCCTATATCTTGTTAAAATTTTCTGATAATAAAAATATACACGAAAGCGATTACATTTTCTATATAAAATTAAAACTTTTCTGATAAAATAATATAAAAAATCTAATTATTGCAAGATTTAGATTCTATTTAGAGGAAAATAAGGAGAAACAAGGAAAAAACCCTTACATATATTGTAAGAGTCAACGAAGTTCTAATCTTCTCGATAAAATTGATAAACTATAATTTACGATAAAGTACATACAAGCTACTAATATAAATGTTGGAATCATGTAATTCACATTTTGCCCGCTAATAATTTGAGCATTATGCATAAGCTCAGGGAGTGATATAACAACCGCTAGCGACGTATCCTTCAGCAATGAAATAAATTGACTGACAAGCGGCGGAACCATTCTCCTTAATGCTTGTGGCAAAATAATATGCCAAAGCGCTTGCACATAAGTTAATCCCGAAGATCGTGCGGCTTCAACCTGCCCTTTTTCAATAGACAATAAACCACTTCTAACAATTTCAGATATCATTGCTGCCTCAAATATTGTTAAAGCAACAATTGCAGCTGTTATAATTTCTAATTTCAAGCCTGCTTCTGGAAGTGCAAAATACGTGAAAAATATAATTAACAGTAGTGGTAAGTTTCGAATCAGTTCAACTATAACTCCTAATACTTGTGAGACGACAGGTATTTTCGTGTAGCGCAATATACCGATTACACTTCCAATAATAAAACTAAGTACAATTGCTATGAGCGCTACCTCTAATGTTATAAGTAACCCTTTTAATAAAAATAGAATATGATCTCCTGTAATTGCTCCCTTGAAATCCATTTACACCGCCTCCTTTGCCAAGCGTTTTTCTAAATAACGCACTAGCATACTGAGCGGAATTGTTAATATTAAATAAAACATCCCGACAAATATATAAACATCAAACGTAACAAACGTCTTCGTTGAAATTAAATCTCCTTGATACATTAAATCAGCACCAGCAATGATTCCAAGTATTGAAGAGTTTTTAACTAAATTGAGAAACTGGTTTCCTAAAGGGGGAATTACAATTTTCACAGCTTGGGGTAAGACAACATAATACATCGCCTGCACATACGTTAGCCCTGAAGAGCGGGCAGCTTCCATTTGCCCTTTCGCAACTGATAAAATACCAGCGCGAATTACTTCCGCAATAAAAGCTGCCGTATATACCGTAAGCGTAACTGTTCCTGCTACAAAACCATTTAAAGTAATTCCTATTACAGGTAAAGCAAAATAGAATATAAATGCAATTAATACGAGTGGAATATTTCTTACAAACTCCACAAAAGCTGATCCTATCCAATTTAAAATACGAATAGGTGCAATACGCATTACTGCCAAAATTACTCCTAAAATAAAACTGCCTATCAATGCAATTACACTAGACATAACTGTATATTTAAATCCTTCTAAATACATATCAATGTTATTCGTTAATATAGAAAAATCAGGCACATATTCTCCCCTCTTTCTTTACAAGAAGAGGATGAGTACTCTCATCCTCTCACTTTTACTATCTACTTTTCTGGTTTTTGTCCAATCCACTTCTCATATAATTTGTCATACTCCCCGCTTGCTTTCATGTCTTTAATTAAAGTATTAATCTCTTTCGTTAAATCATCTGCCCCTTTTTGCACTGCAATTCCGTATGGTTCATCTGTAAAAATTTTTCCTACTACTTCATAATTAGAATCTTGTTTTGCCATTCCGTAAAGGATCGCATTATCTGTCGTCAACACATCACCTTTACCTGCCTTTAACGCTGTAAATGCCTCACTATAATTTTCAAACTCTAATACAGTCGCTTCTGGTGACTTTTGACGAATGTTATTTGTAGATGTTGATCCTTTTACAGCTAATACTTTAACGCCTTGTTTTATATCATCAACGCTCTTAATATTGCTTCCTTTTTTCACAAGTAACGATTGTCCTGCTTTAAAATATACATCTGAAAAATCCACTTCTTTTTTGCGTTCTTCCGTAATTGTCATTGTTGCAATAATTGCATCAATATCACCATTTTTCAGCATTGGAATACGTGTTTTAGACGTTACTTCTTTCAGCTCTAGCTTCTTTTCATCTCCAAGAATCTTTTTCGCAAGTGCCTTCGCGACATCAACATCGAATCCTTCTACCTGCCCTGTTGAAGGATTTTTTAATCCAAATAAATTCGTATCATTCTTTACCCCGACTACTAATTTCCCTCGTTTCTTAATTTGTTCAACAGCCCTGCCTTGCTTCGTATTTGTTTCCTTCGCCTCATCTTTTTTACTTCCACACCCAGCAACGACAAGTACGAATAAACACGAGAATATGATTAACATAAACAACTTTTTCATTTTAAGCATAAAACTCCTCCTTTAATGGTTTAACACTCGGCTTAAAAATAGACGCGCTCTTTCTTGTTCAGGACTCGCAAAGAATTGCGCCGGTGTTGTATCCTCAATGATTTTGCCATCATCCATAAATAAAATCCGATCCGCTACTTCTCGCGCAAATCCCATCTCATGCGTGACAACAACCATTGTCATCCCTTCTTTAGCCAGTGCTTTCATAACATCAAGTACCTCTCCAATCATCTCTGGATCAAGAGCAGACGTAGGCTCATCGAATAGCATAATTTCCGGCTGCATTGCAAGTCCTCTAGCAATTGCCACCCGTTGCTGTTGTCCTCCGGATAATTGATGTGGATATACGTTAGCCTTCTCTGGAATTCCTACTTTCTCTAAATAAAACATTGCTGTTTTCTCTGCTTCTTCTTTGGAAACTTTATTTACTTTAATCGGTGCTAATGTAATATTTTGAAGAACCGTTTTATGTGGATATAAATAAAAATGTTGAAAGACCATCCCAATATTTCGCCGCAATTCATTCATGTCCGTTTTTTTATTGTGTACCTCTGTATTTTGTACAATTAATTCTCCATCTGTAATTGGCTCTAATTGATTTATACACCGAAGCAACGTACTTTTTCCTGATCCTGAAGGCCCGACAACTACTACCACTTCGCCTTTTTTCACTTGCACATTAATATTTTTCAAAACTTGAAAGTTACCATAATATTTATTTACATTACGAAATTCTATCAACATACTCCCCCTTCCCCTAACAATGCATGTACATTCTTTTTATATTCAAAAATAGTCCCAAAAATAACTTTTAGCTTCAATTTGTCCATAAAAAAAAGCAAAGAGTTTCCCCTTTGCTTCTTCATTTCTATTCTGTTAAGATACTTCTTCTTTCTTATCTTTCCCGTATTCATGCTCCCAAAAATCAGCATTTTTAATTCCTAATGGCTGCGGATCGAATACTGGATCTTTTCCTTCTTTTTTCTGTTTTTCATAATCCTTTAATGCGACTAATGCAGGTTTTTGTAATAGTAAAATCGCAATGATATTTACCCATGCCATAATTCCTACACCGATATCACCTAAAGCCCACGCCGTTGCTGCTGTTTTAATACAGCCGTAGAATACAGCTCCTAAAAAAACAAATTTTAGTACCATAGACAACCAAGGACGATCTTTATCTCGATTTAAGTACGCAATATTCGTTTCTGCAATGTAGTAATACGCCATAATTGTTGTAAACGCGAAGAATAATAACGAGATTGCAACGAAACCGTTTCCAAATCCAGGGAAAACAGATTCTACCGCCGCCTGTGTATATCCTGGTCCTGGCTGAGCACCATTTAATTTATTAACGATAAAGTTTTTTCCGCTTGCATCAAATACGTTATACATGCCTGTAATAATCATCATAAATGCTGTTGCTGAACAAACAAATAATGTATCAATGTAAACGGAAAATGCTTGCACTAAACCTTGCTTAGCTGGATGTGATACTTCAGCTGCTGCTGCTGCATGTGGTCCAGTTCCTTGCCCTGCTTCATTGGAATAAATACCACGTTTTACTCCCCAAGAAATTGCTAAACCGATAATACCACCGAAAGCAGCTTCTAATGCAAATGCACTTCTTATAATTAACATAAATGCTTCTGGCAATTTTTCAATATTCATAGCAACAATGACGCAAGCTACTAAAATATAGCCTATTGCCATAAACGGTACGACAACTTGCGCTACGTTAACAATTCGCTTCACTCCACCGAAAATAATAAGAGCTAATACGACAACTAATATAGCCCCTGATACGGTAGTATTAATACCAAAAGCCGTTTCTAAACTTACAGCAATACTATTTGCTTGTACACCCGGTAATAAAAGTCCTGTTGCAAGAATTGTTGCTGCAACGAACACTAAAGCATACCATTTAACTCCTAAACCTTTTTCGATGTAATAAGCAGGACCACCTCGGAACTGTCCTTGATGTTTCGTCTTATATATTTGCGCTAATGTCGATTCTACATAAGCAGAACCTGCTCCTAAGAAGGCTACTGCCCACATCCAAAATACAGCCCCTGGTCCACCAAATGCAACCGCTGTTGCTACCCCAGCGATATTCCCTGTCCCAACGCGCCCTGATAAAGAAAGTGCTAACGCCTGAAATGAAGAAACACCAGCCTCTGATTTTTCTCCTTGAAATGTCAGCTTCACCATTTCTCCTACGTGTCTTACTTGTAAAAACTTTGTTCGAATGGAAAAATATAAACCTACTCCTAAACATAAATAAACAAGTGCTGGACTCCAAACAATATTATTTAACCAATTTACGAAAGTTTCCAACATTCCCCCTCCTTCTTTATAAAGAATATTCAGAATATATATAAAATTATAAGTGCATACCGAATCTAGGACAATATTATTTTAATAAAACAAACATATTTTTGTATAAAAAAACAAAGTATACATTTATTTTGTATACTTTGTTTTGAACAAAATGTATTATATATTCACAATTGCTTCTTCGCTTATAATTCTTTCATATAACTCTTCAGATAATTTTTGGAAGTTATCTGGCATATCTTTCCCCTTAAACTTCTTTTGGAGTGTACCGTATAGACCTATGTCACGTAAACGTAAAAATAGTGGTAACGATTCATACCAACTATCCGCCAGCCTGTGCTCATACTCATATCCTTTTCGTAACACTTGTAACTGTTTACGAGCAAAATCTGTTTTCTCTTCTGCTGTCCACGGTGTAAATAGAACAGAGTAGTATAGAACCATCGCTAAATCATGTATAAAGTAATTATAAGCCGCATCATCAAAATCAAAGATTGTTAGCTCTTTACCATCATAATGAAAATTACCTGGATGAATATCACCGTGCATAAGACCGAACGTTTCTCTTTCAACTGGAAGAGCCTTAATTTCATCCATTAATACCGCTGCAATCTTTTTCACTTGATCATCTTCTAATTCATTAATAATCCCACTTTCGTCTTCTTCCCACGTATCACGATGATTCGTTTTAGGATAGTTCATTGTTAGGCGATGCAGTTGTCCAATCGCTTTTCCCCATGCTTCAAAATAAGCATCTCCCCAATAAGGTGATCCTTCCCCTTTTACTTGCTCGCCTTTTGCATATGTAAATAAAGACGCGAAAAAGAACGTTCCATCCTCTGCTACGATTTCTTCTACGAGATTTCGAGACGTTGAATCAAGAGGTCCTGCTACCTTTGCCCCATTCTCTGCAACATATCGTAAAAAATCTAGTTCAGCCTCTACCTCTTGTTTAGAGCGATGAGAAGAATGTGTTAAACGTAATACGTAATCTTCATCATTATCACCCTTTGCCTTAAAAATATAATTTTCAAAATCTCCAAGTGGCTTTTCTTCTACTGTTACATGAAATTCCCTTGCCGCTCTTGCTAAAATTTCCTTTGTAAAAACACGTTCTACAGCTATTTCCATATATATCCCTCCTATATATCTTCTTAATTCGACACAAACGTGAGAAGTACTGCTATGAAATTGAATAATGCACAAAAGACAATGTAACGTAACTTTCAATTCTCTTCTTAAAAAAATAATCCAAGCATAAATTTCTCACAAAAAGCAAAAATTAACAGAAGTAATTTTATTCTAAAAGAGGTGGAAAGTATGACAGAGAAAAAAGAACAACAAGAGAGTAAAAAACAAAAGCATATGTTTCCATCACTTCCGGAGAACATTAATTACATTGAAAATAAACTTTCTCATTCTGATGATATAAAAAAATTAGATCTCCCTTTTCAAAACGGAAAAGGAACAATCTTATATATTGAATCTTTAGCAGATCCAAATTTAATTCATCAATTAGCTCTTGAACCATTATTAACTCGATCGGATCTGTCCTTAGATAAAGCCTTTTCCACATTAAATATGAAAAAAGAAACGAATTTAAATTATGGAGTACAGGTTTTATTACAAGGTAAATCCTTATATTTTCATGAACATGTCAATAGTTTTTGTATTTTCGAAACAGCTTTATCTTTAAAGAGAGATATAGCAGAGCCTGATAATGAAGGAATTGTGCGCGGTCCACATACTGGTTTTGTAGAGGATCTAGCAACGAATTTAACCTCTATTCGCAAACTCATTAAGAGTCCAAATTTAGTTGTTAAGTACTTTACAATCGGTGAAGAGATGCACACGAAAGTGGCAATTGCTTATATGCAAAATATAGCCAATGACGATCTAGTTGCCGAAGTGAAAAGAAGGTTAGAAAAAATTAAGACAGATGCACTTATGCCTCCAGGATACATACAAGAATTCATAGAGGATACGTCCTTCTCGCCATTTCCGCAGCAATTAAATACAGAGCGTCCAGATAGGACCGCTGCTAATTTAATGGAAGGACGGGTTGCAATTTTATCTGATGGGGACCCAACAGCGCTCATCGTACCTGTTACGTTATTCGCTTTTTATCAATCACCAGATGATTATAATAACCGCTGGATTGTAGGTTCTTTCGTCCGAATGATTCGCTTAGTAAGTTTTTTAATTGCCTTTCTCTTGCCAGCTTTATATATTGCAACTGTCGCTTTTCATCCTGATGTGTTACCGCTCGAACTTGTGTATACAATTAAAGCTTCATTAGAGAAAGTACCGCTTCCTCCTATTTTTGAAGCTCTCTTAATGGAATTAATCTTTGAATTGTTACGCGAAGCTGGTATTCGCTTGCCGAGCCGAGTGGGACAAACAATCGGTATTGTAGGTGGTTTAGTAATTGGTGATGCAATTGTAAAGGCTGGGCTTGTTTCTTACACAATGATTATCGTTGTAGCTTTAACTGCAATTTCATCTTTTCTCGTTCCATCAAATGATATGAGCTCAGCAGTTCGCATTCTTCGTTTTCCATTAATGCTTCTTGCTGCTATATTCGGATATTTAGGAATATCATTCGGTCTCATTATAACTTTTGTTCATTTATGTCAGCTACATTCATTTCATACACCATATCTTTCTCCTGTTGCCCCGATGCGGATAAAAGATATGAAAGATTCTTTCGTAAGACTACCAATTTGGTCATTTTGGGAAAGACCACATGATCCAAAGCCGAAAAAAATGCAACGCCAACATGTAACGAGAGAGGATGAGGACGGTGACAAACACGCAAAGTAAAATTTCACTAGTTCAATTTACCTTTTTCGTTATTCAATGCCAAATCGGAGTGGGCATACTTTCTCTACCGAACCGTCTTCACCTAATAGCAAAAGGTGGTGGATGGATTTCTGCTCTTATCGCTGGTCTGGCAATTCAACTTATTATTTTACTTATGTGGCTTTTCTTAAAACGATTTCCTGATGCAAATATGTATGAAAGTGTTTGTATGCTATTTGGTAATAAGTTTGGAAAACTATTAGGTTTTGCTTATGTTTTTTATTTTACACTTATCGGTATGACGGTTATGTTAAATGCTTGTAATGTCATTAAAGTATGGGTTTTACAAGCAACTCCGTGGTCTGCAATTCTCATATTATGTACAGTAGCTTGTTGTTATGTCGCTTATAATACATTTAAAGTCATCGTACGATTTTATGTCATGGCCTCTATTCTCATTATTCCAATGGCCCTTTTAATTGCCCTAGGGTTTTCCCGAGCTGATTTTTCTTATATTTTCCCACTTACAGAGGCTGGGTGGTGGAATATTATTCAAGCATCGAAAGAAACAATTACAGCCATGTATGGTTTTGAAATTATTCTTATTGCCTTTCCAAAAGTAAACGGGAGTTCTGTGGCAAAACTGAAGGCCATTTCTATCGCTAATGGATTTGTAACACTTTTTTATACTTTTACCGTTTGGATTTGCTTTATCGTATTTAGTCCAAAACAAGTTGAGCTTATTCCAGAGCCAGTTGCTTACTTATTACGCTCCTTGCATATTGGAATTATAGACCGAACGGACCTAATCTTCATACCAATTTGGATGATAACTGTCGCTGCCTCTATTGCTAGTTATTATTGTGCTGCTTCTATCGGCATTGGACACATATTCAACCTTGCTAATCATAAAAAAGCTGTTCCAATCGTTGGTATAATTGCTTTTAGTGTAGCCTTATTTATAGATACACCTGAAGAATTAAAAGTAATTGCAACTTTCACTGATAAGTTTACCTATATTTTCATCGTTGTCCTCCCTCTTTTATTTCTACTTTATTCAGTAATAAGAAAGAAGAAAGGAGAACAATATGTTCCAAAAAAGAGTTAAATTACTTTTTATATTATGTACTAGTTCCCTCCTTTCTGGCTGTTGGGATCAAGAACCATTAAGAGAAGCGAGATTAGCTTATAGTATTGGAGCTGATATTACGGAAGAGAATAAACTCCAGCAAACAATCGAGCTCGTAAAAAGTTCAAGCGGAGAACAATCTTCATTCGAGAATGAAATACATTCAGCAACCGGGCATAACATAAGAGATACAAGCGATTCCCTAAAAAAAAATGTGACTGGAAATATTCGCTATTTTAAATATGGTGTTCAATTACTAGGAACCAAAATTCTAAAAAAAGGGATACTACCCTATTTAGATGTCAGTTTTCGGGATCCAACAAATCCAACTGCTTTAGTAAAGCTTATTGCAGTAGATGGTGAAACGTCCGAGGTACTCGAAAAAAAGAAAGTAGGAAATTTATTAATTGGAGATTTTTTAAAGAAAAAAGTGAAAAGCTTAGAAGATATGAGTGTATTTCCAAAAGAAACTTTAGAAACAGCTGCTACAAAAATGTTAGACCCCGGTAAAGACTTTATACTCCCTTCCATAAAAATAAAAGGAAAAGAAGTAATTACAAACGGGTTAGCTTTATTTAACAATGATAAATTAACTGGGCATTTACCTTTGAAACAATCGGTTTTATTCGTATTATTAACCGGAAAAATGGGAACAAGTGCGCGTATAACCCAAAAGCTTACTAGCGAGAAATCAGAGAAGACATCTGATTATTTAACAATGGAAATTAGCAATCGAAAGTTAAAACGAGACTTAAAAATAACGACAGATAAAAAAGGAAATGTTTATGCTCACATTAAACTACAACTAAAAGTGATAGCGCTTGAAGCTCCAAGAGATAACCTTTATAAAATGGATGAAAGAAAAAAACTAAATAAAGAATTGTCTAAACAGCTTACGAAAGAAGCTAAAAAGATAACTAACAAGCTACAAAAAGCTAACTGTGATGCTTTCGGTATCGGAAGACACCTTATCGCCTATCACCCTGACTTATGGAAGAAAAAAAATTGGAATAAAGATTATGCAAAAGTAAAATTCAAACCTGAGGTAGATGTAAATATTTTGTATAGTGGTGTCTTAAAATAAAAAGGTTGTATGCCGCTCGGGCATACAACCTTTTTATTTCGTATATCGATACACAATTGATTCATATGGTCTTAAGTTAAGTTTTGTAATATCCTTGCTGCAATCTTTATAATTCGACAGTAGTACCTCTTGTTTCATTCCATCTAATTGAACATGAGCTGGTACAGAATACTTTATTTCTTCTCCATAGAAGTTATTGATAACAAGTAATATCTCATCATTTACAGTACGTGTATATGCCCAAATCTTAGGATGATTCTTATCTAAAATAGCATATTCTCCTTCTGTCATAACATCATATGTTTTTCTTAGTTCAATTAGTTTTTTATAATGATAAAATACAGACTCTTTATCGGCTAGTGCCTTCTCTACGTTTATTTCTTTAAAATTTTTAGCCGCTGAAATCCAAGGTGTACTTGTTGTAAACCCGCTATTTATTTCTTCATTCCACTGCATCGGAGTGCGAGAGTTGTCACGAGATTTTTGCTTTAAAATCCCGATAATATCTTCTTTTGATAGCCCTTCTTTTAGCTTTATATCGTATATATTTAACGATTCCACATCACGATATTGCTCGATGGACTCAAATTTAGGATTCGTCATACCGATTTCTTCCCCCTGATAAATATAAGGCGTTCCTTGCAGCATGTGCATAGCTGTCGCTAACATTTTTGCAGATTCGTTTCGGTACTTTCCATCATCACCAAAGCGTGACACAATGCGAGGCTGGTCATGATTACACCAAAATAACGCATTCCATCCTCCGCCCTTTTGCATTTCAATTTGCCAGTTAGACATAATCTCTTTTAATTTAATGAAATCAAACTCTGCTTTCTTCCACTTATCACCATTCGGATAATCTACTTTTAAATGATGGAAACTAAACGTCATGCTCAGTTCATTGCGCTCAGGATTAGAATATTTAATACAATTATCAATTGTCGTAGAAGACATTTCTCCAACTGTAATTACATCTTTTCCTGCAAAAACATTGCGGTTCATCTCTTGTAAATATTCATGAACACGCGGGCCATCTGTATAATACTTGCGTCCATCACTTGTCGCAGTATTACCTTCATCGTTTAAGAAGCATTGGTCTTTTGAAATTAAATTAATGACATCTAATCGGAATCCCGTTACCCCTTTATCCAGCCAAAAGCGCATCATATCATATACTTCTTCACGAAGTTTTTCATTTTCCCAATTCAAATCAGCTTGTGTTTCATCAAATAAATGTAAATAATATTGCTCCGTCTTCTCATCATATTTCCAAGCAGATCCACCAAACTTAGACTGCCAATTATTTTTTTCATCACGCCAAATATAGTAATTACGATATGGACTATTTTTATCTTCCTTCGCTTCTTTAAACCACTTATGTTCAGTCGAACTATGATTTACAACAATATCAAGCATAATCTCAATGTTACGTACTTTCGCTTCTGCTAAAAGTTCTTCAAACTCTTCCATCGTTCCGTAAGATGGATCAATGCTGTAGTAATCACTTACATCATATCCATTATCATTTTGTGGTGATTGGTATATCGGTGTTAACCATATATAATCCACTCCGAGTTCTTTTAAATAATCTAGTTTCTCTGTAACCCCTTTTATATCCCCGGTTTCCCTATTGTAATAACTATTAAAGCTCTTCGGATAAATTTGATAGACTACACTTTTATGCCAATCCTTCATGTTTAACTTCCTCCTACTTCTGTTTGACTCTTTTTGCAAATAACCATGTTAAAGTAAATGGGATTACAACTGCGATAATCATTCCGACAATAAACATTGGAATCGATTTCGGAATGATAGAAATAAATGCTGGCAATCCGCCAATTCCGATAGCAGGTGCTAATACACCATTTAATGTAATGAATATCGCTGCCACAGCAGACCCTATAATCGCTGCATAAAACGGGAACTTATTTCGTAAATTCACACCAAACATCGCTGGTTCTGTAATACCGAAGTATGCTGAAATGGCTGATGTTGATGCCATACTTTTATCATTTTGATTTTTAGAAATCCAGAACATCGCAAGTGCCGCACTACCTTGGGCAATGTTAGAAAGAGCAATCATCGGCCAAATAAATGTACCGCCATGTTGTGCAATCAATTGTAAATCAATTGCAATAAACATATGATGCATACCTGTAATTACAAGCGGTGCATATAATGCTCCAAATAATACTGCTCCAACTACTGGTACTGTTTCATATACACCTACTAATCCTACTGTTAATAAATCTCCAATATGACGTGTAACCGGACCGATAATTCCTAATGCTAACACACCTGTCACAACGATTGTTGTAATTGGTACAACTAATAATTGAATTGCATTTGGTACATGTTTCTTTAAGAAAATTTCTACTTTACTTAATACAAATGCTGCTACTAAAACAGGTAAAATTTGTCCTTGATATCCTACCTTCTCAATTTGGAACAGTCCTAGAATATTGAAGTACTCAATCTTTTGCCCCTCTAAACCAGTCGCTGCTTTTCCATAATCCCAAGCGTTTAATAAGGCCGGGTGCACAAGCATTAATCCCATAACAATCCCTAGTATTGGACTACCACCAAAACGCTTCGTTGCTGACCACCCGACAAGTGCTGGTAAGAATACGAATGCTGTATTGGCCATCATATTAATTAAATCCCAAAGCCCGCCTAAGTTTGGATAAACATCTAATAAATTTTTCCCATCAAAAAATAAGTCCTTTGCGCCTAATAGGTTGTTAATACCCATTAGTAAACCAGCTGTTACGATCGCTGGTAATATTGGCATAAATACATCCGAAAATATTTTTACAAACTTTTGAGCTGGATTTAACTTTTGGTTACCTGAATCTTTTACGTCAGCTACAGTCGATTCTTTCATACCCGCAAGCGTTATCAATTCCGCATATACTCGATCTACATCCCCTGGACCAATTACAATTTGAAATATCCCAGCGTTATGAAAAGCTCCTTTCACTAATGAAACAGACTGTAATTTATCATTATCTATTTTACTTTCATCTTTTAAAGCGATACGGAGCCTCGTCACACAGTGCGCAGCTTGTTCAATATTGTCTTTCCCACCAATATACTGCAACACTTCCTCTGCTGTTTTACGATAGTCTTTCCCCATATTCCCGTCCCTCTTTTCTTTTTTTGATACCGTTTACAATTACATATTAACTCGTATATATAAGTTAGTCAACACTCGTATGTACGAGTTTGTGTTTTTTTTATAAAAAAAAGAGATGAAACAATATTTTGTTCCACCTCTTTACTTCCTACGTGCCACATCCGAAAAGTGAAAAATATCTAAGCGGTGGCGTGATTCTGTATATTCAAACTGACTTCCATCATACAAATGTGTAAAGTTTTTCACAACGACAACATAGTCTGTTCCATTTAAATCTAAATACTTTCTGTCATCCTCTGTACATGGCTGTACTTCAATTACCCTCTGTGAATAACTAATATGTAGCCCAAGCTCTTTCTCAATGTATTTATAAATCGATGTAGCTGCAATTTCTCTCGTTAAGCCTGGAATATATTCCGATACAAAATGGTTTATATCTAAAATTACTTTTTCTCCATCAATATTTCGTACACGTTTAATATGGTCAATCACTGTTTTTTCTTTCACGTTTAATAACTTTGCTACGTCTTTCGTCGCTTCAATTTTCTCCATTTCTACGACGTCTGTAATACAATGACGCCCTAAACGTTCATTTTCTTCTTGGAAACTTACAATACCACCAAAATTAAATTCAATATTTTTTCGCTTTAAAACAAACACACCTTTTCCGTGAATTTTTTGTACATATCCACGCTCTTGCAGTAAATCTACCGCTTTTCTTACCGTGCCTCGGCTTGCCTCATACTGCTTCATTAATTCTGTTTCTGATGGGATTTTGCATCCCTCTTTTAATTGTTTATTATCAATAGATTTACTGATTTCTGTATAAATTTGTTCATACTTACTCATCATCTACAATAGCCCCTTGTCACCTTATAATTCTATATGTATTATAACATGCTTCACTCTTCTGCCAATCTCTCACTTATTTTCCATTACAAGAAAAATATAGGTAAATATTTAATCTTTAAAACGTATTTTTATAAAATTTTTTATATTTTTCTTTTCATTCAAAAAAACATGTAGTATACTAACTTCAAAATCAGAGGAGAAAGGGAGCAAAGAACTATGCTTACTTATACAACAACTGTAGTTACATTTGCACAAAAACATCATCATCATACGTAACCCTTGAAACCTAGCGGAAAAATTACGCGTAGGTACAAGGGTTATTCCCGTTGTACCTACGCTTTGGCGAAAGAGCCATGTAGGTATTTTTTTATCTACATGGCTCTTTTTTTATTGTCAAAAAGCTAGTGAAAAATGATGTTTAAGCAAAACTTACTACAAAGGAGTTAACAAAAATGGAAACGAAAAAATGGGGATTATGGGTTTTAACAGCATTTGTTATCGGGAATATGGTTGGCGGTGGCGTATTTATGCTTCCAGCAAATTTAGCACAAGTATCAGGTCCAATGGGTTCTACACTCGCATGGAGTATTACAGGCCTTGGCGTATTTATGATTGCACTTGTATTTGGAAATTTAGCGATTCGTAAACCAGAATTAAAAGCTGGACCACAAAGCTATGCTCAAGCAATGTTTCCTTCAAAAAAAGCTGGTAAAGTTGCAGGATATAGTATGGCATGGGGATATTGGGCTGCTAACTGGGCTGCAACAGCATCTGTTATTATTTCCTTCGCTGGATATTTATCAACATTCTTTCCAGTTTTACAAAGTAAGCAAATTCTTTTTTCAATAAACGGATTTTCACTAGAACTCGGAAAAGGGTTAACTTTCCTCGTATGTAGCCTTATGCTGTGGGGAATTCAATATATTCTTTCTCAAAATATTGATCGAGCTGGAAATATGAATCTACTTGCTACCATTGCAAAAATTATCGGATTTACAATGTTTATTGTAATTACATTATTCATTTTCAATGCTTCTAATTTCGGAGACGGTCAAACCTTTATGAATGAAGCAGGACAATCAATCTCATTAGGTGGACAAATCAATTCAGCTGCTATTGCAACACTCTGGGCATTTATCGGTATTGAATCAGCAGTTATGCTTTCTAATCGTGCAAAATCACAGCGCGATGTAAAAAAAGCTACGATTTTCGGATTAATTATCGCTCTTCTTATTTACATGTCAATTACTTTACTTACAATGGGAGCTCTTCCGCAAGATGCTTTAAAAGAGTCTCAAAAACCATTAGTAGACGCATTAAATTTAGCAATTGGAAATAAAGGCGCATATATAATGGCTTTACTCGCTCTTATATCTTTATTTGGATCTACAGTTGGCTGGATCGTTGTTAGTTCAGAAGTACCTTACCAGGCAGCAAAAAATGGACTTTTCCCTAAGTTTTTCGGGAAAACAAATAAAAAAGGTAGTCCTTCAAAATCATTATTGATTACAAATGTAATGACGCAAATTTTCTTATTTTCAACGATTTCTGGTACTGTTTCAGAAGCGTATAGTTTCGCTATCGTCGTAGCAACATTAGCCTATTTAATTCCATACCTTGTTTCTACCTTGTACCAATTAAAATTAGTTATTACAGGAGAAACGTATGATATACTGCCAGGATCTCGAGTAAAAGATGGAATCATTACTACATTGGCGTTGGTATACTCTATTTGGGTTATCAAAACGGGAACTGCTGATTTAAAAACATTCTTCTTAGGAATTGGATTATTCGTATTAGGCCTTATTCTCTATCCAGTACTAATGAAAGACTCACAAAAAACGGATTAAATAAAGAGAAGCTGCTGGCTTCTCTTTTTTATTAAAAATCTGTAATTAACTTTTCTTTTAGCTCTCCTACAGATAAAGGTTTCGCATAATAAAATCCCTGTACATAATCACAGCTCATTGATTGTAACAAACTCTCTTGCTCTACTGTTTCTACTCCTTCAGCAACTACTGCTAAATTTAAACTATGAGCAATTTCGATAACGGATTTTACAATCGTTCGTTCTGGTTGTGCGTGATCATAATGAAATTCACGAATAAAATTACGATCAATTTTTACAATATCCAGTGGTAGTTGTTTTAAATAATATAAGGAAGAATAGCCAGTTCCGAAATCATCCAAAGCAATTAAAACACCCATATTTCTTAATTCTTGTAATGTAGCAATAATATAATCAAAATGGCGGACTGCAATGCTTTCCGTTATTTCTAATATTAAACGGTTCGGAGGAAAACCAGTTCTCTTTAAAATGCTACGTACGGACAAAATAAAACGTTTCTGCATTAATTGTTGTATAGATAAATTCACAGATAACTTTAGTCCTTCTTGATAATTTGGCAATGTTTTAAACAAGCGACATGATTTTTCTAATACCCAGTCTCCTAGCTTTATAATAAGTCCAGACTCTTCAGCTACAGGGATAAATTCGCTTGGTGAAATAGGTCCGTCTTCTGTCATACAACGTACTAGAGCTTCTATACCAGAATATCTCTTCGTTTTCAAATCAATAATAGGCTGCAATGCTACATCTAACTCTTCGTCACGAATTGCCTTTTGCAAAGCAAACTCAACTTTCATTCTACGATTTATTTTCGCACGTAGCTCATCTGTAAAGAAACATGCAGCGTTTCTCCCCTGTTCTTTTGCACTATACATAGCTAAGTCAGAGTTTTTCAATAAAGTTTCCACATCTTGTCCGTCTTGTGGATAAGAACAAAGTCCTAGACTAGCTGAAATGTATACTTCATGGCCTTCCAGCATAAATGGTGCCTGAAAACATGACAACACAGATGTCGCTAACTGACTCATATCATCTTGTCTATGATTTTTTGTTAACAGCACAAATTCGTCGCCACCTAGCCTAGCCAGAACATCTTTCTCTCCTAGTACATAATGCAACCTTGAAGCAACTTCGCTTAAAAGTAAATCCCCTATCATATGACCTAATGTATCATTTACTAATTTAAAACGATCCAAATCAAAGTAAATCATACCAAATTCTTTTTTATCTGCAATCAATTTATTAACGGTCGTTATTAATTGTAAACGGTTAGGCAAACTCGTTAAGGCATCATGATAGGCAAGTTCCCTATAACGACTTTCACTTAGCCGCAATCTATGTTCCGCTTCTTTTCTACTACTAATATCATTTCGAATTGCGATAAACTGGTATGGCTCTCCTTTTTCATTTAAAAATGGAACAATTGTTGTTTTGACCCAATAATATGTACCATCTTTTGCTCGATTCCGAATCTCACCTGTCCATACTTTCCCATTCAAAATACGTTTCCATAATTCTTGAAAAAAGTTTTTTGGATGATGTCCTGAATTTAAAATACGGTGATCTTTTCCAATTAATTCTTCTCTTTTGTATTTAGAGATTTCACAAAATTTATCATTTACATATGTAATAAGACCTTTTCGATCTGTAATTGCAACAATTGAAGACTCATCTAATGCTAACTTTAAATCTCGCAATGAAGAGTCATATAATGCATGACCTCTCTGTTCTAGCATGCGCATCTCTCCTTGCTTCTATCTGACTAAAACACAACCTGTTTCTCTTCATAGAAATAGAGATATTTCATTTTCTAATACTAGCCCATTACATAAATTATCTTTTTAAATAGACCGATTAAAATAACATAATATTATTTGTAATAAAAAGCAATATTATACCGTTCCAATTATAACTAGTAGCTTCTCATCTCCCTAATGATTTCGCGCCTTATTATACTGCAATCTCTTTAAGTGGCTCTATGCAAGCCTTGTTTCCAACTAATACCACTCACATCTGATCTCTTTGTTTTTAATAACGAAATAGAAATTAGACCATACTACATAACTATTCACGAATAATAATATAAAACTCTATATCAATGTATATGTTTTTGAATTACAATAACAAAATATTAACATATTTTCACCTTAATTTTGGAAGTATTTTATAAATAAATACCGTATTAAACTAAAAAAGAGGATAGCCTCTTTTTTAGTTTAATACGAATATGGTATTTGCTGATAACCTGGGTATGGCATTGGATACGTTACAGGGTATGGTGATGGATAAGCTACTGGATATGGAGCTGGATAATATCCTCCACTTGTTGCACCTGTTAATGCACCAGCTGTCAGTCCGCCTAACACTCCTCCTGCAAAGCTTCCAGGGAAAAATCCGCCTCCCCATGAACTACCACCACCCCAGCCCCATCCGCCTCCGTGATGATGATGGTGATCATAGTGATGATGTCCGCCGTTATGATTGTGCCCACCATGATTGTGTCCTCCATGATGATGATTTCGATAATAAAATCCATTATTTTCTATATAATTCATGCTTCTCCGCTCCTTTTCGATTTTTTCATTTTCATATGCGTTAAGAGTGGGATAAAAAATGGGATAGTACACTGTATGTAGGACAAATGCGGAAAGTATAGGTGAAATGTCTATATTTTGTAAAAAAAGCAAAACACCTTATAATAAAGATGTCATATTACATCTTCTATTTAAGAAGTCTATATTGAAAAAAGATTAGGGGAATTATATAGAAATGAAGAAGCCTATCGTTCAATTACTATTAATATTTATAATTGTATCTATCGTTCTGTTCCTATTAAATACATCGTATATTTCGTTATATACATTTGTCGGTGCCCTATGGTCCATCACAATCGTAGGAATTTCATTCGTTATTTTTATAGAAAATAGATCTCCACAAAGTACATTAGCGTGGTTTTTAGTATTAGCACTTCTTCCTATTATAGGTGTGCTTTTATACGCTATTTTCGGGCGCAGCCGCTGGAGAAGAAAAAAACATCTCCATCGTTCAGAAGAACAAAGAAAATTATTCCGTGAAATATTAGAAGGAAGAAGACTAGAGTTATTACTCACAGTCCCACTAAATGAACGTTCCATACATTTAACAGAAGTCATACAAAAATTTGGAGGCGGTCCTGTCGCAGATAGAACAACTACAAAACTTTTAACAAACGGAGATCAAACATTTTCAGAAATTTTGCGAGCTATAGATCAGGCAAAACATCATATACATATTCAATACTACATTTATAAATCTGATGAAATTGGTACAAAAGTTCGAGATGCTTTAATACAAAAAGCAAAAGATGGTGTTATTGTACGTTTCCTTTATGATGGTCTTGGAAGTAATACGTTAAGAAGACGATTTTTGCAACCTATGAAAGAAGCTGGGATTGAAATAGTAGAATTTGACCCTATTTTTTCAGCTTGGTTACTTGAAACGGTCAATTATCGTAACCATCGAAAAATCGTTATTGTAGATGGAAAAATTGGTTTTACCGGAGGACTCAACGTCGGTGATGAATATCTTGGCCGTTCCAAGAAATTTCCTGTTTGGCGTGATAGTCATTTAAAGATAGAAGGAAAAGCATTATATAAATTACAAGCAATCTTTCTAGAAGACTGGCTCTATGCCTCTAGTGGTTTAAATACTTATTCCTGGGATCAATTCATGAATAGACAATACTTCCCAGGTAAAGAGATTTCAAATGCAGAAGGTGCTGTTCAAATCGTAGCAAGTGGACCAAGCTCCGATGATAAAAGTATTCGTAATACATTATTAGCTGTTATGGGCTCTGCAAAAAAATCCATTTGGATCGCTACCCCCTACTTTATTCCAGATCAAGAAACTTTAACATTATTACGCTTAAGTGCAATTGCCGGAATAGATGTACGGATTTTATATCCAGGTAAAAGTGATAGCATCATTAGTGATCAAGCATCTCAATCCTATTTCACTCCGCTTTTAAAAGCTGGTGCTTCTATTTACAGTTATAAAGATGGTTTTATGCATGCAAAAATTGTACTCGTTGATGATACAATTGCAACTATTGGAACAGCGAACATGGATGTACGTAGCTTTGAATTGAATTACGAAATTATTAGCGTACTTTATGAATCAAAAACAGTTCACGATATTAAACGTGATTTTGAAGAAGATTTTAAACATTCAACTGAAATTAAATGGAACTCTTTCCAAAAAAGAAGTATAAAAAAACGCATATTGGAGTCTTTCATGAGGCTCATTTCTCCTTTACTGTAGGCAATCAACTTCATCTTGATTGCTTTTTCTTTTCCCTTTATCCTCCTTCCTTTTCTTTGCATACCATATTAAAACAAGTTATCATAAGATGTATTACTTTATGAAAATAATGTTAGGTGGGAAATACATGTTAGAACAATTTCATATACATGCTGATTTAAAACAACAGCTTTCTACGATTCATGAAAAGAATAAACAAGAAGCTGGTGAAAATGCACATTTAATCGGAACGAAAATATATAAAGCGTCTGATAATAGCATTATTGAAGATGCAATTACAGCACTTCTTCTTGGCAAGAACATTCTATTAAAAGGACCGACTGGTAGTGGTAAAACAGTACTAGCGGAAACTCTTTCTTCTTTATTCCAAAAACCAATGCATAGCATTAACTGCTCTGTCGACTTAGATGTAGAGGGTATTTTAGGATACAACACACTACAAACGAAAGATGGTGCATCTGAAGTTTCATTCGTTAACGGTCCTCTTATGAAAGCAATGAAGAACGGTCACTTCCTATATATTGACGAAATCAATATGGCAAAACCTGAAACTTTACCGCTACTTCACGGCGCATTAGATTACCGTAAAATGATTACAAACCCATTTACACAAGAGGTTGTATTCGGTGATGACGAATACCGTGTAATTGCTGCGATTAACGAAGGTTACGTTGGAACAAGTGAGCTAAATGAAGCATTAAAAAACCGTTTCGTTATTATTGAAGTTCCTTACATTCAAGGTGACACATTAAAAGAACTATTATTAGCAGAATCAAAATTAAATGATGTTGCAACAATTGAAAAGTTTGTTGCATTTGCAAGCGACCTTATGCCTTTAGCTCGCGATGGACGTGTAAGTGAAGAAGCAGCAAGTATTCGTGGTATTATCGACGCATGTGATTTAGGTGTATATATTCCTGTTATGCGAGCGATTGAACGAAGCATAATTGCAAAACTTAATGATGAAACAGAACAAATGACTGTCCGTGAATTAGCAGAAAGTTATTTCTTTGAGGGATAATTTATGAGACAAATTTTTAGTGACAAAAAAATTGATGCGTCGCTGTTTCTACAAATGGAAAATTTAATGTATGCCCTTCTAAAAGAAGACGATGCCTATCTTGAATATGGCTATAAAGCATACTACGACGAAATTGAAAAGAAAGTTGTCATTAGTCACTTTTGGGATGATCGAAAAGAAGAAGATACAGTAATCGGATTAAAAAGCGAAGTGTTCTTAAAAGCACTTGGTAATAAACATTACTCGGACATGACTTTAATTCGTTCTTATGCGATTGAATTGCAAGAATCGCCCCTAAAAAAGTTTTTAACACAATTATTTGTTCTATTAGAAGATTTACGCGTTGAGGAAATCGTAAAGAACTTACGTCCTGGCACGAAGCATGTTTTTAAACGTCGAAAAGAAATGTACCGCAACTATTTCGGCTCTCAAAATGAAATAAACCGCGTTCGTAATTATCACGGTGATCGTCTATTTTGCCTATGCTATCTTTCATTAACGAGCGATAAATATGAAATGTTTAATAATGAATATTTTGAGCAAATTGAAGCGATTTTACATGAAACATTCCAAGCACGTAACACAGAAGATATTATGTATATCGTTGAGAAAATTCGCTATCGCTTAGAGGCGCTTCTTGAAAGTGATATGCTTAACAACTATTTCGGACATGCTCCACTTTACTTATCTGTCCTTGCAGACGAAAAGAACTGTCGCGTCGAAGATTTAGCAAATGATGATACGCAGCTTATAGATGACGATGAAAATAAAAACAAAATGGATGAAAGTTTCTCCACATGGCATCGTGAAAATAAAAATAACGAAAACGAGAACTTTTTACGCTTTGAATTAGAAAGCGGAACAAAAACTAATATGATGGGTGATACTGCCCGTGAATCAGAAGATGGCGACCAAGCACTTGGTTCTGTACAAGGTACTTCACAAAAAAGTACACAATCCAACTTTGATGGCGCTGATACAGAAGAAGCAAGGGCTTCACACGCTTCTAGCCAGCACGACGGTGCATACGGTAAGTATAATGTAGGTGCTTCTCATACATTTAAAGAAGCTCGCAAACCAAACTCAGATGAGAAAAAAGATTACCAAGCTATCAAATCAGTCGTTAATAAAGATGTAAAAGAATTAAAGAAAATTATCGAAAAAACAATTGAAAATAAAACGAATGCGAATAGCGATAAATATTACGGAAGACTTCGTAAGAAATTCCTTCGTATTTATACCGAAAAACAACCGCGTATGTTTTATAAAAAAGGACAAGAGTCACAAGAACTCGATGTTGCATTCCAACTGTTAGTTGACTGTTCTGGTTCTATGTATAACAAAATGGAAGAAACGAAGAAGAGTGTTGTACTATTCCATGAAGCTTTAAAATCTTTAAAAATCCCACACGCTATTAGCGGATTTTGGGAAGATGCCTCTAGCGCTAAACCTGAAGATAAACCAAACGTTATCCATGAAGTTGTAAATTATAAAAACTCAACGTTACCAAACGTTGGTCCAGAAATTATGCAACTTCGTGAAGAAGAAGATAACCGCGACGGATATATTATTCGTATCGTTTCTGAAAAACTTGCCAAAAGACCTGAGAAACATAAATTCTTACTAGTCTTCACAGACGGTGAGCCTTCTGCGCTAGACTATCAACAAGACGGAATTTTAGATACGCATGAAGCTGTTAAACTCGCGCGTAAAAGTGGTATGGAAGTAATCGGTATCTTCATCGAAGAAGGCGAAGCGAAAGAAGCAACTTATCAATTGATGAAAAACATTTATAACCATCACTTCTTAGTTGCAAATCATGCTGAAGATTTACGATTGAAGATTAAACCATTGCTGAAAAAACTATTACTGAAGACGATTGAATAGAAAATAGGAGCCTTGTGGCTCCTATTTTTTCGTTCAATTACTTTGTTTCTGGTTGAAACTTGTACGGAATGGCTACTTCTAATAAAGATTCAAATCCTGCGTCATAGTATGGGAAACGCTCATTCACAATTTTTCGATCCACCCACTCTATTGCAGAAATTTCACCTTCATCTTCCGCAATAAGTTCACCTTTTACTACATTCGCTCGGAATGTAAAAAATAGTGCATGATTCCCTGATTCTTCAAAGAATTTTTCATTGATCGCAACAAGTCCACCTAACGTAGCAGTTAAACCTGTCTCTTCTTTCACTTCTCTTATTAGTGCTTCCTCTAATATTTCACCTTTTTCCACAGCCCCGCCTGGCAATGACCAAACATTTTGTTCTACATTATGTACCATTAATATTTTATCTGTTTCTTCGTCATGTATTAGTGCATATACAACGTCAACTCTTTGCACAAGACTTCTCTCCCTCCCAAAATGATGAAGAGCCGATTCCTAAGAATCGACCCTTCCTATTAATTCATCACTAACCCAGCTGTGAGCTTTTTTTTTAACTTATCCAGCATGTCAGTTGTCATTTTGTCTAAATCGTATTCTGCTTTAAAGCCCCACTCTTTCATTGCTGCAGTTGCGTCAATAGAGTTTGGCCAGCTATCAGCGATTGTTTGACGAGCTGGATCTACTGCATAATCCATTGTAAACGTCGGAATGTGTTTACGAATTGACGCTGCAATTTGCTCTGGCTCGAAGCTCATTGCTGTAATGTTAAATGCATTTCTATGCACTAGCTTACTTGGATCAGCTTCCATTAATGAAATGATTGCTTGTAAAGCATCAGGCATATACATCATGTCCATATATGTTCCTTCAGCAATGTATGAGGTGTATGCACCTTTTTTAATCGCCTCATAATAAATTTCAACTGCATAATCAGTCGTTCCGCCTCCTGGAGGAGCTACGTAAGAAATTAAACCTGGGAAACGGACACCGCGCGTATCTACGCCAAACTTTTGATGATAATAATCACATAGTAATTCTCCTGCTACTTTGTTCACCCCATACATCGTAGTAGGACGCTGAATTGTATCTTGCGGTGTATTATCTTTTGGCGTCGATGGACCGAATGCACCGATAGAACTTGGCGTGAAGAACTTACAGTTTAATTCACGAGCTGCTTCTAATGCATTTACAAGTCCACCCATATTTAAATTCCATGCAAATAACGGATTTTTTTCTGCTGTTGCTGAAAGTAAAGCTGCTAAATGAATAATTGTATCTACTTCATTACGCTTTGCGATATCATGTAGTTTTTGTCCATCTGTTACATCTAACGTTTCAAATGGACCAGATGTTACTACTTCACTATCTGTTTCACGAATATCTGTTGCAATAACATTTGATGCGCCGTATACATCACGAAGTTTCATTACTAATTCAGAACCAATTTGCCCTAAAGAACCGGTTACTAGAATTTTTTTCATTTTCCCCACTCCTCATTTGCAAGCTATTCAAAAGATGTCGTTACTTAAATGATGCCCATTTCTTTTCCTACTTTTTCATACTTACGAATTGCTTCATCTAACATTTCTTTCGTATGAGCTGCTGTAGGCATATTACGAACACGACCTGTTCCTTTAGCTACAGTTGGGAACACGATAGATTTTGCGTATACGCCTTCCTCATTTAGACGTTTACTAAACTCTTGTGTTAACACTTCGTCACCAATAATACAAGGTGTAATTGGCGTTTCACTTTCCCCAATGTTAAAGCCAAGTTCTTTTAATCCTTGTTTCAAGTAGCGGCCATTTTCCCATAAACGATCATGTAGCTCTGTGCTTTCCATTAAAATTTCAATGGATCGCATACATGCAGCTGCATCAGCTGGTGTTAATGCTGTAGAGAATAAGAATGGACGTGAACGAACTTTTAACCAGTCAATTAAGTTTTGTTTCCCTGCTACATATCCACCAATTACCCCAATTGCTTTTGATAATGTACCAATTTGGAAATCAACTTTATCAGATAGACCGAAGTGCTTTACAGTTCCTGCACCTTTTCCAAGTACGCCTGAACCGTGTGCATCGTCTACATATGTCATTAAATCTAATTCTTCTGCAATCTCAACAATTTCTGGTAATTTCGCAACATCTCCGTCCATTGAGAAGACACCGTCTGTAATTACCATTAATTTATTGTAAAGACCTGATTCTTTCGCCGCGATTGCTTTTTGGCGTAAATCTTCCATATCCGAATGTTTATAAACAATAATTTTGGCTTTTGATAGACGACTACCATCAATAATAGAAGCATGGTTTAATTCGTCTGAAAGAATTGCATCATTTTTATCCATAACGGCTGAAATCGCTGCCATATTACAGTTAAATCCTGATTGGTAAGCAATTGCTGCTTCTGTATGTTTAAACTTTGCAATTGTCTCTTCTAATTTAATATGCAAATCTAAAGTACCGTTAATTGTACGAACAGCTCCTGCCCCAACACCGTACTTATGAATTGCACCAATTGCTGCTTCTTGCAAACGGCTATCTGTTGCTAATCCAAGATAGTTGTTTGAAGATAAGTTAATATATTCTTTTCCGCCAATTGTAATGATCGGTCCATTTGAACTCTCAAGCGGATCAATTACGTTATAAAGCCCCTTTGATTTTAAATCCTCTAAATTTTCTTCTAAAAATTTCGCAAGTGTTTTACTAGACATCGTGAAGCCTCCCATCGTTCATGTAAGCGATTTATTGTCTTAATAGTTCCAATAATCCCTCTACTAGCTTAACACGTTTTCAGAATTTATTATAGAAAAATAGTTTAAAGTAACCGCTTACAATTTTAGATTATATATGATTCATTACAATAAATCTATCATTTACTTTTCATATTTGATAGAATTAAAAAAATATTTCGGGAGGTTTCAAACATGGCATTTACAGAATCTGATGTATACAATAACACAGCATTTTTCGAACAATATATGAAACGAAGATACCGAGAAAATAGCCCAAATGAATCCATTGAAAAACCAGTATTCTTTCAGCTCATTGGTCATGTACAAGGAAAACAAATTCTCGATTTAGGCTGTGGTGACGCTAAGTTTGGCGCGGAATTATTAGAAAAGGGATGCCACTCTTACACCGGCATTGAAGGCTCCGAACTTATGTATGAAAAAGCTAAAAAACAACTAGAAAATAAAAATGGATCTGTTCATTTTTTAAACCTCAAAGATTATACCTACCCCTCTTCCACTTTTGATTTAGTAACATCTAGACTCGCCTTACATTATATTGAACATCTTGATACCATTTTTCAAAAAGTGTTTCAAACTTTAAAAACAAATGGCACCTTTACCTTTAGCGTTCAACATCCCGTAATTACTTCTTCGTTTGAAAGCTTACAAACAAGTGGTAAAAGAACGAGTTGGCTCGTCGATGATTACTTTAAACTAGGCAAACGGGTTGAACCATGGATTGACCAAGAAGTTATTAAATATCATCGTACAACGGAACAGTATTTCACATTATTACAGCAAGCTGGATTTACCATTACATCATTAAAAGAAGCTACACCAAATTCAACCTATTTTCAAAATGAAGAAGAGTATAAACGTCGCTTACGAATTCCTCTCTTTCTCTTATTTTCTTGTACAAAATAAAAAAAAACGATGAATCACTCATCGTTTTTTTATCTCATTGCCTGGGCAACTTCTTTAACTACACGTCTTCCTCTTCCGTGCGGGATACAAAGTGGTGTTCCAAACAACGGATCCGTACTAATTTGACACTCCATTCGGAATACATCACGTACTAGTTTCTCATCTACCACTTCTTCAGGTTTACCTTGTGCATATATTTGTTTATCTTGAATTGCTACAATGTTATCTGCATAGCGGCATGCCAAATTTAGATCATGTAATACCATAACAATTGTTCTTTGTTCTGTTTCATTTAATTCGAATAATAAATCTAGCACTTCAATTTGGTGAGTCATATCTAAGTATGTAGTTGGCTCATCCAGTAAAATAATATCTGTATCTTGTGCAAGTGTCATTGCGATCCAAGCACGTTGACGTTGTCCACCTGAAAGGGCATGCACATCTCGCTCAGCAAATTCTGTCATACCTGTTGCTGCAAGTGCCTTCTGTACCATTTCCTCGTCTTTTTCTGACCATTGCTTCAGCCATGTTTGATATGGATAACGCCCTTGCTTTACAAGTTGTAATACTGTAAGTCCTTCTGGTGCTTGTGGTCCTTGCGGTAAAATCGCCATTTGACGAGCAATTTGCTTCGTTTGCATACTTTGAATTGCTTGATTATCTAACAAAATATCACCATTTGTTGGCTTTAATAATCTGGCTAGTGAACGTAATAAAGTTGATTTCCCGCAACCGTTAGAACCAATAAAAATTGTAATTTCTCCTTTTGGAATTTCTAAGTTCAGCTCATCAATAATAATTGTTTCACCATAAGACAACGTCAAGCGTTTCGTCTCCAATGCTTTTTGCATATTCATCTCCCTTTATGAATTCCGACTTTTATAAAGTAAATAAATAAAATAAGGTGCACCAATTGCTGATGTAAATACCCCTGCTGGAATTTCAAGTGGTGTGAAAATTGTACGCCCTATTAAATCTGCAGCAAGTACTAGAATTGCACCGACAATAGCTGCAACTGGGAGTAATGCACCGTATAAAGAACCAACTAATCTTCGTGAAATATGTGGTGCCATTAAACCGACAAATCCAATCCCTCCGGCAAAAGCTACCGCACCACCAATTAAAGCTGTACTAAGTAATAACATAAATACACGCGACTTTGTTAAAGGAACCCCAAGTCCTACCGCTATATCATCCCCTAGCTCTTGTGCATTTAAATGCCTAGCTGCGATAAATGATATTACTGTTAAAATGAGAACCCAAGGCGCAAGTACCATAACATTTTGCCAAGAAGATCCGTAAACGGTACCTGTAATCCATACATTCGCTTGACTCGCTTGATAAATTGGTGCTAATAACATAAACAAAGTCGTTGCCGCCTTCGTTAATGCCCAAAATCCAACACCAATTAAAACGAGACTAATTGGTGATAATCCATCATTTTTCCATGCAAATAAGTATACAAAAACCGCTACAATCGTTGCTCCTGCAAAAGCTGCGAGCGGCATATAATGAATACTTACCGTTAGTGCATTATTTTTATCACTAAATAGCGCTAAAAATAATACAACTGCGACACTTGCCCCGCCCGTAATCCCGATGATATCAGGAGAAGCAAGTGGATTTCGAACGAGCCCTTGTAAAATACAGCCCGCTACCGCAAGCGCAATTCCTACAAGGATAGCAATTAAAATACGTGGCATACGAAACTTATTTACAACCATGTTAGACATCGCATCGCCATTTCCGGTAATTGCTTGCCATACGTCATAAGGAGCAATTTTCATGTCTCCCATACCTGCGCTCGCAAAGAATAATCCTATTAAAACAACTAGTAAACTTAACAAGACGAGACAAGCTCGTTTATACATTAAAAACGAGAGCTCGCCTTTTCCTATACGAAACGGAATATATTTCTTCATTTGCTAAGCCCTCTCTTACGTGCAATATAAATAAAGAACGGTGCTCCAATAAATGCTGTCATAACTCCCACTGGTACTTCTTGTGGCATAATGACATATCTTGCTGCTATATCAGCCAATATTAGTAGTATTGCACCTAACAATCCGCTATAGGGCACTCTCCATCTGTGGTCAACTCCAACAAGAAATCTAGCAAAATGCGGAGTAATAATTCCAATAAATCCAATTGGGCCAGCAACCGCAACTGAACCACCAGACAACAGTACAATAATAAGTAACACGAACGATTTCATTAAAATTGTTCGTTGTCCAAGTCCTTTCGCGACGTCTTCTCCCATCATCAATGTATTTACTTTCCCTGCCATCATAAGAGATGCAATCCATCCTATTAATAAATACGGGAATACAGATTGTAAAATTTCTAACTTTCTCCCTTGCACAGATCCAGCAAGCCAAAATAATACCTCTTCAAGTGCTTTTTCATTTAACACAAGTAATCCTTGTGTTAATGATGAAAATAACGCACTAATTGCGACCCCTGCTAACGTTAACTTAAGAGGAGTAGTCCCTTCTTTTCCTAAAGAACTAGAAGCAAATACAAGTACAGCTGCAACCGCCGCTCCTAAAAAAGCAATCCATGTGAAAGCTGATAATGATGTCACGGAAAAGATTACAATTGCTACAACTATGAAGAACGCAGCACCTGAATTTAATCCAATAAAATCTGGAGAAGCAAGTGGATTCTTCGTTAAAGTTTGCATAAGACAACCAGCAATGGCTAAACTAGCACCAACACTAGCTGCAATTAACGCCCTAGGCAGACGTACATTTTCAATAATAATATGTTCATTGGAACCGTTAAAATGGAAAAAAGCATCCAATGCTAGTTTCCAACTCGTATTTGTATATCCGAAAATAATACTTCCCCAAATACAAATGACGACTGCAATGATTCCAACAAATAATCCAATCCATTTTGCTCGATTTGTTTTTAATAACATGCAGCGTTTCCCCTTCAATGTATAATGATACGTTGTTAGTGTATTTCAACTTAATTCTCATTGTCAACGGAAATGAGAATTATTTTCACCCATATATATTGACAATTAAAAGATAAAGGCTTAATATCATGCTTGCTATTGAAAAATATTCTCAACATATAGGGGGTACATAATGAATTTCATGCGGAAGAAATCGTTTACAGTATTTGTATTTTTACTAGCATTTTCAATGCTTTTAAGCGCTTGTGGAAAATCAAATAACAAAGAAGAATCTCCAAAAGAAGATACTAAAAAAGAAGTGGTTACTGTAGAACATGCAATGGGTAAAACAGAAGTTCCTGCTAATCCAAAACGTGTAGTTATCTTAACAAATGAAGGAACTGAAGCTTTACTTGAATTAGGTGTGAAACCAGTTGGTGCTGTAAAGTCTTGGACTGGTGACCCATGGTATCCACATATTAAGGATAAAATGAAAGATGTAAAAGTTGTTGGTGATGAAGGACAAGTTAACGTTGAAACAATCGCTTCTTTAAAACCAGACTTAATTATCGGTAACAAAATGCGCCACGAAAAAGTGTACGAACAACTAAAAGCAATTGCACCTACTGTGTTCTCAGAAACATTACGTGGTGAATGGAAAGATAACTTCAAATTTTATGCAAAAGCATTAAATAAAGAAAAAGAAGGTCAAAAAGTTGTAGCTGATTACGAATCACGTATGAAAGATTTAAAAGGCAAACTTGGCGATAAAGTAAATCAAGAAATCTCTATGGTTCGTTTCATGCCTGGTGATGTTCGTATTTATCATGGCGATACATTCTCTGGTGTTATTTTAAAAGAACTTGGATTTAAACGTCCTGGAGATCAAAATAAAGATGATTTTGCAGAGCGTAACGTATCTAAAGAGCGTATTTCTGCTATGGATGGTGACGTATTATTCTACTTCACATTCGATAAAGGAAATGAGAAAAAAGGATCTGAACTAGAAAAAGAATATATAAACGATCCTCTATTTAAAAATTTAAATGCCGTAAAGAATGGTAAAGCATACAAAGTCGACGATGTTATTTGGAATACAGCTGGCGGTGTAATGGCTGCTAACCTATTACTAGATGACATCGAAAAGCGCTTTGTTAAATAATATTTCCTTAACCAGCTCCCTTCTATGGAGCTGGTTATTTTTCAATTCACTTAAATGTCACATTATTTCGTTTTGTATTTTTATTCCCAATATGTTATATTATAAAAGTAAATAGAGTATATTTTCTTTATATCAGAATATTTTTTTAATCTAATTTTTCTGATTAATCACTATTTTATTTTCTTTTAGAATTCAATTATTACATTTGAAAACGCTTATCATCTCGTTTTCAGGGCAAAATACAGTAACGGTTGAAGAAAAATAGAACTTTTTTAGAAATTTTCTTTCTATTTCCATATAATTCTATTGACTTCTAAATATTTTGTAAATTAAAATGATTACATAAATATCCGTTATACAGGATTAGGGGGAAACAAAAATGGATGCAGCTTTAAAATTAGACAAAGCTGGAGAGCAACAATCACCAAAAAAACATCCACCAGGGTTATACTTGTTGTTCTTTACAGAGGCGTGGGAAAGATTTAGTTATTACGGAATGCGTGGCTTATTAGTTCTTTATTTAACAACGAGCTTAGTAAGCGGCGGTTTAGGATTTGATAAAGCAGTTGCAGTTCAAATTTACGGTATTTTCACAATGCTTGTATATTTCACACCTATTATTGGTGGTTGGTTAACTGACCATTTCATTACGAAGCGACATGCCATTACTATTGGTGGTATCATCATGGCAATTGGTAACTTTGTATTATTCTCAATGAACACAAAAACTGGACTTTTCTTAGGATTAGGATTATTAGTTATTGGTAACGGATTCTTCAAACCAAATATTTCGACTTTATTAGGTCAATTATATAGCGAAAATGATTCTCGTCGTGATAGTGCCTTCACTATCTTCTACATGGGGATTAACTTAGGAGCTCTTATCGCTCCATTCATTTGCGGTTACTTCGCAGATTATAGATACGGTTTCTTAACAGCTTGTATCGGTATGATTATTGGGCAGCTTGCCTTTAATTTCTTAGCACCTCGTTACTTAGGGTCTATCGGAACAACTGTTGTAGGTAAACAATCTAAAGAAAAAAATGCAAAAGCAATTGAGAAAAAACCTTTAACAACACAAGAGAAAAAACGTACTGCTGCAATTTTAATTTTAACTTGTTTCGTAGTATTCTTCTGGGCAGGATTTGAGCAAGCTGGTAGTTCTTTAACACTTTACACAGATAAGTTCGTAGATCGTACAATCGGTGGATTTACAATTCCAACACCTTGGTTCCAATCTGTAAACCCACTATTCATTATCTTACTAGCATTACCTGTTTCTGCGTTATGGATTAAGCTTTCAAAAACAAAAAATGGTGATTTGAAAATCCCAACAAAAATGGCATTAGGCATGATTTTACTAGGGATTGGATATTTAGTTCTAACTTTAGCTGTTTTAAAAACTGGTAGCGATGAAGGTAACATTACAATGAAAGCAAATTTACTATTCATTGTATTCACTTACATGTTCCACACAATCGGTGAGTTATTCTTATCACCAATCGGATTATCTATGGTAAGTGCAATCGCTCCTGTTAAATTAGCATCATTATTAATGGGTGTATGGTTAGCTGGTACTGGCTTCGCAAACTTATTAGCAGGACAATTAGCCGCTTTCACTCAATCTTTAGGATATTTAGAAGTATTCGCAAGCATCGGTATTATCGTAATTGTACTGGGATTAGTACTTCTGATGTTCTCTAAGAAAATTGCACATATGATGGAATAAAAAAAAGACGCTTCTAAAATTAGAAGCGTCTTTTTTATTATTTCTCCTCTAAAGCTGTCACGTCCACATGAACGCTCTCACCAGGATTAGATACATCATACACTTGAGCACTCCCCTTCTGCTCATCACAGCTCTCAATCCATACTGGTACGCCCTCATATGTAACGTCAATTCTACTTGAAGAAGATAAGATTTGTTTCACACGTTTCACATCCATACTACTATCCCTCCTTTTGCTTACTACACTCCTTTCTATTTTTTCTTTTCCTTTTAGAATATATTCGGTAAGGCAGCATGTTGATTAATAGTCATTTCTTCCTCACATGCTAATATTTACTCTCTCGCTACCTTTCTGACAAATAAAAAAAGACGTATATTACATACGTCTTTTTCCACAATATTCAAATTTTATGAAAATAATGTTTTTACTACCGCACTTACTTTATCATTATGAATTTGATAATACACTTCTAATCCTCGTCTTTCAAAGCGCACTACTTTATTTTGCTTTAACTTCGTTAAATGTTGTGAAACCGTTGATTGCGGAATTTCTAATACTTCCTGTAGTTGTGTTACATTACATGTTCCTCTTTGCATAAGTTCCATTACTAGACGTAGACGAAGTGGGTGAGCTAACGCTCTTAACATTTGTACATCTTCTTCTGAAATACGACATTCGAATTGATTTTGGCTCATAAAGTTCCCCTCATTTTCGTTTTTATTTGCGTTTTTATGTTCTTTTTATTTATTTATATATCTGTTCTTATATTTCCTGTTACGACATAACTTTATCAACCTATAAAGCCGAAAAATTTTTCCATCTTTATCAGCAAAAATTCAGGAAAAAATCCTTGCTGATTTTGAATATTATACTATATGATATAACGAAAAAGCAAAATAATGGCCTACGAATACTTTGCTTGCAAACGTTGTTTTATCAGGCTTTTTGTTATATTTTCACCTCATTGAAATGCACAGTAACGGTATTGTAAAATACCGTCTATAATTGATAACCTATCGTAATGTAGTTGAACTATAATTAACCTCTTTGTTACGTTAAAAGGAATTTTCAGTAAAAAGAGATGATGTGATATTAAAAATTTGTTTCTAATTTTTTATTCGTATTGCAAGCGGTTGGACTGTTGTGCAAAACTTCCTATTAAATCCACTCAACGTGCCTCCCTCACTAAATCAAACAGGACAGATAAATGCATATATTAAACTTTATACTCGATATAAAAGACAGCATCTAATATACACCAGAGAACATGCCATCTGAATAAGCAAAATAATATGCAAATAGTTTATACAGCACACTTAAATTCATTTGAGTGTGTTTTTTGTCTACTTTATGAACAAAGCTTTTCTTTTAACACTATTATGGAATAATTATACTTTTTTACGTTGACAATAGTGTTGAAGGAGAATATACTAAGCATGTAAGTTGATTGTGAATAGTTTCACAAATAATGTGAATTTCTTCACATATAATAGATAGGAGTTGTCATTATTATGAGTACTTGGACACAAATTTATGACCCATTAAACAATATTTGGTTATCTGCACTAATCGCAGCACTTCCAATCTTTTGTTTCATCATTTGTTTAATGGGATTCAAAATGAAAAGTTACATGGCTGGTCTTTATAGTGTGATCGTCGCTATTATCCTTGCAATATTTGTTTATAAAATGCCAGCAACAGTAGCTGTAGCATCTGCCGGATTCGGTGTTTTATCTGGATTTTATCCAATTTGTACTATCGTTATCGCCGCAATTTTCCTTTACAAATTAACTGTTAAAACAGAGCAATTCAATATTATTCGCGATAGTATTTCAAGCATTACAAATGATCAACGTTTACAAGTATTATTAATCGCTTATTCTTTCGGTGCTTTCTTAGAAGGCGCAGCTGGTCTAGGGGTTCCAGTTGCTATTACAGCTGCACTACTTGTGGGTATGGGCTTTAATCCATTAAAAGCAGCAGGTATTTGTTTAGTAGCTAATATTGCTGGTGGTGCTATGGGTGCTATGGGTATTCCAGTTACAGTGCCAGCACAATTAACTCAACTTGACGCATTAACTATTGGTCGTCAAACTGTTCTTATTTTACCTTTCATTAGTATTATTTTACCTTTCTTACTTGTTTCAATGGTCGATGGAATTAAAGGTATTAAAGAAACTTGGCAAGGTATTCTTGTAAGTGGTGTTTCTTTCGCTATTACTCAATTCGCTGTAACTTACTTCTTAGGTGCAGAACTTACTAATATTTTCGCAGCAGTTGTAAGTATGATTGCTCTTGCATTATTCTTACGTGTTTGGCAACCAAAATCTTCTACTAAAGAAGAAAAACAAGAAACTAAAGTATCACATACATTCAATCAAATTTTATATGCTTGGTCTCCATTCGTATTCTTAACTGCATTTGTAACAATCTTTAACTTAAAACCGATTAAAGCTTTATTTGCTCCAGATGGTGCGTTAGCAAACTTAGTATTTAACATTCAGTTCCCTGGTCTTCATAATGCTGTTATGAAAACTACACCAATTACAAAAGCTGATACACCTTTCGCAGCTGTTTTCAAATTTGATGTATTCTCTTCTACAACTACTGCGATTGTACTAGCAATTATCGTTTCACTTATTGTTTACCGCGTAAAAGGTAAAATGGTTAAAGAATTAATGATTGAAACAATGAAAGAATTAAAAGCTCCAGTATATACAATTTGTAGCGTTATCGCTTTGGCTTACGTAGAGAACTACTCTGGTATGTCATCTACACTTGGACTTGCATTCTCTTCTACTGGTAATGCATTCCCAGTTCTTTCTCCAATCTTAGGATGGATTGGCGTATTCATTACAGGTTCAGTAGTTTCAAGTGGTTCTTTATTCGCACCACTTCAAGCAGTAACAGCAGACCAGTTAAACATCGTTCCTTCTACACTCGTTGCCTTAAACGTAGTAGGTGGTACAATGGCAAAAATGGTTTCACCACAATCTGTAGCAGTTGCTTGTGCCGCAGTTGGACTAGTTGGTAAAGAATCTGCTCTATTTAAAACAGCAATGAAATACAGTTTAATCTTCTTAGCTGTTATTAGCTTACTTCAATTAAACGCTGTATTTAATATCTTTTAAAAATAAAACACCGATCCAAATGGATCGGTGTTTTTCACATTACATTTTTTTATTTTTTAATAAAGAAGCTCCAGCAATTTCAGGGTGAGTCATTTCGAATGGATCTAAAATAATATCCAATTCCTCTTCAGTCAGTACACCATGTTCTAAACATAACTCTCTAACAGATTTTCCTGTTTCAATTGCTTCACGTGCAATACGAGATGCTGCTTCATAACCAATATGAGGATTAACTGCTGTAATAATTCCAACACTTTTCTCAACATATCGCTTCAGCAATTCTTCATTTGCTGTAATTCCTTCAATACAATATTCACGGAATACACGGAATCCATTATTCATAATACTAATAGATTGAATTAAATTAAATACAAGTACAGGCTCCATTACATTTAACTCTAATTGTCCTGCTTCTGATGCTAAGCAAATTGTATGATCGTTTCCGATTACTTGGAATGCGACTTGGTTAATCACTTCTGCCATAACTGGATTTACTTTACCTGGCATAATCGATGAACCTGGCTGACGTGCTGGCAATTGAATTTCAGCTAACCCAACACGTGGTCCAGACGCCATAATACGAAGATCGTTTGCAATTTTAGACATGTTCATCATACATACTTTAAGTGCTGCAGATACTTCTGTGTATGCATCTGTATTTTGCGTTGCATCAACTAAATGCTCTGCACCAACAAGTGGGAGTCCACTAAACGTTCTTAAATGTTTTACCACTTGTTCAATATACGTAGGATTTGCATTTAATCCTGTACCAACAGCCGTCGCGCCCATATTCACTTCATATAAATGTTGACGAGACTGTTTAATTCTTTTTATATCACGCGCAAGCACTCGGCTATACGCTTCAAATTCTTGTCCAAGGCGAATTGGAACTGCATCTTGTAAATGTGTGCGTCCCATTTTAATAACGTGATCAAACTCTTTTGCTTTTTTACGAAAAGCAGAATGAAGTTCTTCCATTGTTATAAGAAGCTTTTCTAACATCATAAGAGTTGCAATATGAATCCCTGTTGGAAACGCATCGTTCGTTGATTGGGCCATGTTCACATGAGTGTTTGGGCTAATTTTCGCATACGCACCTTTTTCATATCCCATACGTTCTAACGCTCTATTCGCAATTACTTCATTTGTATTCATATTAATAGAAGTTCCGGCTCCGCCTTGAATAGGATCCACGATAAATTGATCATGAAACTTTCCATCAACAATTTCTTGCGCTGCTTCTGCAATTTCATGTCCAATGTCTTTAGCTAAGTAACCAGTGTCTATATTCGCAAGCGCCGCCGCTTTTTTCACAATTGCCATTGCTGTAATGAGTGATGGATGAATGCGATATCCTGTAATTGGGAAGTTTTCTACGGCACGTAATGTTTGTACACCATAATAAGCTGCACTTGGTACTTCTTTTTCACCTAAAAAATCTTTTTCTATACGTATATCCTTCGTTGCTATCATTTTTATCACCTATACTTTTTCATTCTAAATCCTTATCCAAAAAATCCGCCCTCTAAAAACACGAGTATCATTCAGAAGAATTTTTCAGTATCCACCTTCACTATATAGCACCTTTTTTGAAAGCGCAAACATTTATTTTTCTGTATATCCTTTTTATTAAAGTTTATAGAAAATCATTCTTCTACTTTCCTTATTTCCACTCGTTTAATTTGATGCATATCCTTTTCAAGGACTTTAAAATAAAAACCGTGTTTCTCAATAATATCTCCTTCAGCAACGATTTGTTTTTGTACCATAATCCAGCCACCAATTGTATCTACATCATCAGCAATTAAATGTATGCCAAGCAAATCATTTACTTCACTAATAAGCACTTTTCCCTCTACGATTTTATAACCTTCACTTACATGCTCTATAGGTGGATTCTCATCTTCATCGTATTCATCTCGAATTTCTCCAACAATTTCTTCTAAAATATCTTCTAGTGTAACAATCCCTGCTGTACCACCATATTCATCATACAATACAGCTAATGGAATGTGTTTTCTTTGCATTTGTAATAGTAAATCATGAATCGGAATATTTTCTAGCACTTCAATAACTGGCCTTGTATATGGCATAATCGAGCACTCCTCGTCCCGATTACCATCCATATACCGAATAAATAAATCTTTTACATTAACCATCCCAATAATTTCATCTTTATCTTCACCAAATACAGGATATCTCGTGTACTTTTCTTGCGCGATTACTTTAATATGTGTTTCAAATGGTTCGTCCTCATATAAGCCTACAACTTCCGTACGAGGTACCATAATTTCTTTTGCTACTCTATTATCAAATTCAAAAATATTATTTACATATTTAAATTCCCTTTGGTTAATCTCTCCGCTCTCATAGCTCTCAGATAAGATTAACCTTAATTCTTCTTCTGAATGAGCTACTTCATGTTCAGAAGCTGGATGTAATCCGAATAAACCAGTTACAACCCTCGCTGAACCATTCAAAGCCCAAATAAACGGATACATAACTCGGTAAAAATAAATAAGTGGTTTCGATAACAATAAGCTAACTTGTTCTGCTTTTTGTATAGCAAATGTCTTTGGAGCAAGTTCCCCAATGACAACATGTAAAAATGTAATTACTGCAAAGGCAATAATAAATGAAACTGTACTAGAAATTGCAGGTGAGAATTGCAATTTTAAAAACAACGGTTCGAGTAAATGTTTAATAGTTGGTTCCCCTAACCACCCGAGCCCTAAAGCAGTAATTGTAATACCTAGCTGACAGGCCGATAAATATTCATCTAAATTTGTAGTTACCTTTTTTGCTGCCAGTGCACCTCGTCTTTTTTCACTAACGAGTTGATCAATACGACTGCTACGTACCTTAATAATTGCAAATTCAACAGCCACAAAAAATGCTGTTAACCCAATAAGAAGGACTACCATCAATAATTTTAAAATATCCACATATGCTCTTTAGCTTTCTTAGCTAAAGTTACACCTCCTTTTTAAAAAGAAGTTTCACTTTAGTTTCTTCAATTATTGGACAGCAACTCTATATAAAATCCACCAATTTTCAAACCTCATACAATTCTAAAGGTAAAGCATCAGGGTCTTGGAAAAAGACGAATTTCTTCCCCGTTATTTCATCAATACGGATCGGTTCGGTCTCAACACCACATTGATTTAAATGCTTCATAGCTTCTTCTATATTTGTAACAGCAAATGCTAAATGTCTAAGACCGGCTGCTTCTGGAAAACTTTTGCGCTCAGGTGGATTTGAAAATGAAAATAATTCGATTTGATACTCTTCTCCTACACATAAATCTAATTTATAAGAATCTCGTTCCTTTCTATATACTTCATTCATTTCTTTAAACCCTAATATTCTAGTATAAAAATCCTTTGACGTCTCATAATTCGAACAAATAATTGCAACGTGATGCACTCTACATATATTCATACTCTCTCTATTCCTTTCTTTACCAAAGATGCATATTCTCCCTTGAAATGAAAAACATATATAGCAGAATATCTCTTTTAGGGGGCTTACCATGAAATTCATTACTTTTTTCGTCGGACTAATTGTTGTTTTCTTGCTCGCTTATATCGCTAGCAATAATAAGAAGCATATTAAATTTAAACCAATTTTTATCATGCTCATTATACAGTTAATTTTAACCTATTTACTATTAAATACAGAAATCGGCCTCATACTTATTAGAATCATTTCCAGTTTGTTTACCAAACTACTCGAGTATGCTGCTGATGGAATAAATTTCGTATTTGGTGGACTTGCAAATAAAGGTGAAATGCCATTTTTCCTTAATGTATTATTACCAATCGTCTTTATTTCTGTTTTAATTGGTATATTACAACATTTCAAAATACTACCATTTTTCATTCATTGGATCGGGTACTTTCTTAGTAAAATAAATGGTCTTGGGAAATTAGAATCTTACAACGCTATTGCTTCTGCCATTGTCGGCCAATCCGAAGTTTTCATTACAGTGAAAAAGCAATTAGCTCAAATTCCAAAACACCGTCTTTATACACTTTGTGCCTCTGCTATGTCAACCGTATCTATGTCTATCGTAGGTGCCTATATGACAATGATTGAACCTAAATATGTAGTAACTGCACTCGTTCTCAATTTATTTAGCGGTTTTATTATCGTACTCATCATTAACCCTTACGACGTTAAAGATGACGAAGATATTTTAGAAATCAAAGGTGAAAAACAAAGCTTTTTTGAAATGCTTGGAGAATACATTCTTGATGGTTTTCGTGTAGCCATTGTTGTCGGCGCTATGCTCATCGGGTTCGTCGCATTAATTAGTTGTATTAATGACCTGTTCCTCATTATATTCGGTATTACGTTCCAACAATTAATCGGCTATGTATTTGCACCTATCGCATTCCTTATCGGTGTACCAAGTTCTGAAATTGTCGCAGCTGGCAGTATTATGGCAACAAAGCTTGTAACGAATGAATTTGTCGCAATGATGGACCTTAGTAAAATTTCTAATAGCCTTTCTCCCCGTACAGTTGGTATTATTTCTATTTTCCTTGTGTCTTTTGCCAATTTTTCTTCCATTGGTATTATTTCAGGTGCGGTAAAAGGACTAAACGAAGAACAAGGAAACGTTGTTGCGAGGTTTGGCCTTAAATTACTATATGGAGCTACTCTCGTTAGTATTTTATCTGCAATTATCGTAAGCATTATGTTGTAATTAGGTAAAATTTTATCATTTTCTTATCCCTATCTTTTGTATACAATAACGAATAGATGTCTTATACAGTGAAACTTTACTCAGAGGGGGCTATCCCCCCTCTGAGTATTAGCCTTCACCAATCGGGCTTTTACGGGCAGTTAACTCCCACCTAACTTCCTTGCATTCGCTGGACTTTGAGGTGGGAGTTTTACTGCCCGTTAATGCGGGATAAATAATCAAGACATCTATTTTTTATACATGTACAATCGCTTTTATTTAGCGTAAAATATTTTTTATGTGTTTGAGTACACTTCTAAATGTATACACTTTGATAGTTTTAAAGGAGAAAAAATGATGAAATCCGACACGAACAACAATACGCGAGCCAAAAAAGGACGCTCAAAGAAAAAACGCCTACTTTGGTTCCTTCTTATTCCATTACTAATTGTAGCACTTGGAGCAGGAGGCTACTCCTTCCATATATACAGTAAAGCAAAGTCCGTCTTAAATAATGCTTATGCTGAACTAGGTCGAGGAGATAAGTCCAGTAAACGTGAAAAAGCTGTTAAACCTATGACCGATAATATTTCTGTACTAATTATGGGTGTTGATGAAAGTGATATTAGGGAAAAAGGTTATGGAAAAGCAACTCGAACAGATGCGTTATTACTTGCAACAATTAATAAAAACGATAAATCCGTTAAACTTGTAAGCATTCCACGTGACTCACGCGTCTACATTAAATCACGTGATAAATACGATAAAATCACACATGCGCACGTATTCGGTGGTGTAGACAGCACAATTGATACGGTAGAGAACTTTTTAGATGTTCCAGTTGACTACTATGTAAAATTCAATTTTAAATCATTTATTAAAATTGTTGATTCTCTTGGTGGTATTACTGTAGACGTTCCAGTTGAGTTCACAGAGCAAAATAGTAAAGATGAAGCAGATGCAATTCATCTAAAAAAAGGACGTCAACATTTAAATGGAGAAGAGGCACTGGCACTAGCTAGAACTCGTCACATCGATAGTGATTATATGCGTGGCCAACGACAACAGCTTGTATTAGAGGCCATTGCTGAAAAGGCACTATCTCTTAATTCCATTAATAAAATCGGTGGCCTACTAGACGCTGTCGATAAAGATTTAAAAACCAATTTAACTTTTGATGATATGATGACAATTACAAAAAATTCAATGGATTCAAATTTAAAGATGGAAAAAATGCAAGTAGAAGGTACAGATAAATATATAGGTGGTATTTATTATTACGTTCCAAATGAAAAAAGCGTCGATACTATTTCAACTACCCTTCAAAAACATCTCGGTGTTACGAATAAAAATGAACATAAAAAATTATAATAAAAAGGCTGCTAGATCTTTCTAGACAGCCTTTTTATTATATTTTTCAACATATTTTTCATACACATTGTGACAAGAAGTGACAATTATTACAGCCGTGTAACATTTTTTATGAAAACGTTACACACGCAGTGAAAATAATAGTATACTAGTACGTACATAATGTTATTTTCATCATTTTTATACAAAAAATGTAATACATATATTTATACATAAATTTCTGGGGGGAAATAAATGAAGCTAAGTAAAATACTGATTGGTTCTGCAATTGCCGGGGGCATATTACTTTGTGTAGGCGGTGTTGGGGGATATCAATATGTATCCAAATTAAATAATCAATTAGATACTACTGCATTACCAAATACTACATTTGAAGGTATTTCTCTCGATGGAAAAAATAAGAAAGACATTCAAGCAATTATTAATCAAAAGGTAACTGAATTAGATCAAAAATCCCTTACCTACATATTCCAAAACGATAAACAAACTTACACATGGAAAGATTTAGGGGTAAATTATAAAGAGAAAGATATTATTGACAAAATATTCAAAGAACAAGAAGGAAACGTAATGAATCGTTACAAAATGCGTAAGCAAGCTGAAAACGGTGAATTAAAACGGGACTATAAATTAACACCACAATTAAATACAACAGCTTATGAAACCTTTATAAAAGATAAATATAATGAAACATTAAAAAATCCTGTTAATGCAGAATTAAGTATTGAAGGCTCAACAGTAAATGTTAGTCAAAGCCAAAACGGAGAAAAAATTGATAAAGGAAAACTAAACAGTTTAACAAACGAAGCTATTACTACTGGTAAATCAGATGTTACATTACCAGTTACATTCATAAAACCAGAACGTTCTACAGAAGACATACAGAAAATGGGTATTAAAGAAGTCATTGCTGAATATTCTACTCCAATGGCTGGCCGTAACGGAAATCAATCATTTAACGTAAATAAGTCAGCTAATACTTTAAGTGGGGTTATTGTCGCACCTGATGAAACATTTAGTTT
Organism: Bacillus cereus group sp. MYBK216-1; assembly: GCF_051916495.1. NCBI lineage: Bacteria > Bacillati > Bacillota > Bacilli > Caryophanales > Bacillaceae > Bacillus > Bacillus cereus group sp. MYBK216-1. The sequence continues at coordinate 42,257 of NZ_JBQAGT010000008.1, read as the reverse complement.
TAACGGCCGCGTTGGCGTAACTGATGCTGCACATGGTTATAAATCTGCAGCAGTATATTCACAAGGTAAAGTAATACAAAGTGCAGGCGGAGGAGTTTGCCAAGTCAGTAGTACATTATACAGCGCAGCTTTAAGGGCAGATTTAGGCATTGTTTCTCGAAGCAATCATTCAATGCCGGTAAATTATTTACCACTTGGGCAAGATGCAGCAGTAGCAGATTATGGTCCAGATTTAAAATTTAAAAATAATACAGGCAATCATATTTATATTCAAGCATTTTCAAATGGAGGTAGTATTACTACACGCATTTTCGGTACAAATACTGGTAAAAATGTTGAAGTTTCTTCTCAAGTAATTAGTAGAACTAGTGATAAAATCACAGCAGTTACGTATAAAAAAGTAACACAAAACGGGGAAGTAATATCAAATGGACAAATTTCAAAAAGCGTATATAAAAGCGCTCCAAAAGAATAGATAATATTAACCGAATAACATAAAGAAAAAGGCGTGATTAAATCACGCCTTTTTCTTTTGCAGTAATAGTAAAAAAGTTTCAAGATGGTCTTTCGTTTCTTCTAAAGACCACATACGATTTCCTTGCTTCGCAGCTAATACACACGCCACTTCCCACGCGTTCTTTTTCTTCATATTTATTAATTCATCACGTAATTTCAAAACGATTTCTTCGTCTTCTTGTTCAATAAACTCTTCCATCACGCTTACTATTTCATCCTCATGAATACTTAACGTACAGTACGATTTAAGAAAGTATTGTAATGTCGTATACATAATGTACTCCCCCTTCTTATTTATCAGATGGATAAGAAGTAATAATCTTAAACCCTAATTCCCCTGACTTATCTCTTGCTAAAACAGTAACAGTTTTTACTAACTTGTCTTTTACACTCATATTTTTCTTTATTACCGTTTTTCCAACCGGGAATGAATGAGTTGTATTTAATACGAGACGAGCCTCTTTAGAATTTTTTAACCAATCTTGAATTTCCTTGTCGTGTTGCTTCAAGCTATCTTTTACAGCTTTCGTCGCTGTTTCTTTATCATAGTATGTACTTGCAGCTGACACTTTATCTGTCTTCAAGCGATTCTTCAAATCCTCTTCTGACTTGCCTACATGTCTTTCAATCGTATGACCATTTTTAGGTGGTCCTTCCATTTCATCTAAAATATTATCACTGATTTTTTCTACCGATGTAGCTTGATTCCCTGTCTGTTTCTCTGGCTTTTGTTCTTTTCCTGCACATCCGCTTAAGATCAGCATTAATGCCAATAAACTACTGAAGAAAAGACTGCTTATTCGTTTCATCATATCACCTCTTCCATGATTATTATCTCAACTTCACTAAAAGTCAATTTCACACGAAAAAACATACACATTTTTTAAATTCCTCACCTATTTTGCCATATTATCAACCGATTTTCATAGAATCGCTATTTTCTCCCCTTCTATAAATATACCCCTATATTTTTATGATTATTTCCCGATTTAATCCATCCCTAAAACCACCGTATAAACCCCATATCTAAAGGGTTTATACGGTGGTTTATTAAAAATAAAAATATACCCCTGACTTAATATACCCAATACCCTTATATAGTATATTAACGGTGTTTTATCAACGTTTTCTACATTATGTAAATTTATCCTTGCCTATATAATCGAAATATGGTGTAATGCAAAAAAAGATAAAGGATTTTAAACAATGGCTGAAACGATTCAAAATTTCTTAACAGAATACTATTCAATCGCAATTCCACTTAGTATCTTAATTAACATCATCATTAGTCTTTTAGGTTTTATCCCTAGTATTTTTTTAACCGCCATTAATATACAGCTCTTTGGCGTAACAAATGGTACTGTTATTTCGATCGTAGGCGAAGCATTAGGGGCTATTATCTCGTTTTATATTTACCGCATGGGCCTTCAAAAGTTCACTCACGATAAAGTAAATAAGTATCCAAAGGTAGAGCGTCTTCTTTATGTAGAAGGTAGAGAGGCCTTTCTACTCGTTCTATCGTTTCGATTGATACCTTTCATCCCATCAAGTATCGTGACTTTATTTGCGGCTCTAGGTAAGATGTCATTACTCTCCTTCAGTATTGCCAGCACAATAGGGAAAATACCGGCCTTATTGATTGAAGTATATTCTGCATATCACGTTATAAATGGAACAAATGAAGCAAAGTGGATTGTAACAATCGCAGGCGCTATTGGATTGTTTTATTTGTGGAAAAAATGGAGAAAAAAATAAAGAAGGAGCATAGGCTCCTTCTTTATTTTTGAGGTATTTTATTAATAACTATCTCTTAAAGTCTTAGTTTACACCAACAGCACTATATGATTGCTTAACTGCTGCTATTTCTGCAGAGCTAGCACCATATAAATCCGCTGCAGCTTGTACTAATCCAGCACGCGCTTGACTAAAAGTAGTAGATTGAGTGAAATATTGCGTATTTGCACGGTAATAGATCGCTCCTACTTTATCTTTACCAATGCCATTCACAGTAACACCGTAATGCGTACCACCATTCGCTAATAAATAAGCTGCTTTGTTAATAATACCGCTGTTTGTATGAACGCCACCATTGTCACTAGTACCAGTATAACGCTTAGAGTAGTGGTCTGGATCACCATATTTCGTTGGATCACTCATAGAGCGAAGCGCATCTCCAGCTTTACCAGGCGTATAAATATCTTCACCAATTTCCCAATCTGGGTTACGGTTATCATAATACTCTACTAATGTACCAAAAACATCTGAAATAGCTTCATTTAATGCCCCTGATTCATTTTGATAAATTAAATCTGAGCTATACTCTGTAACAGCATGCGTTAATTCGTGGCCAATTACATCAATTCCACCAGATAATGAAGTGAACGTTACACCATCACCATCTCCGTATACCATTTGTGAGCCGTTCCAGAATGCATTATTATACTTACTTCCGTAATGAACTGTTGATTTTAATGGTGCTCCTGCATCATTAATAGAGTTTCTATTAAATGTAGCTTTATAATAGTCATATGTTTTACCTGCATAGTAATGAGCATCTACTGCCGCTGCATCATACGCTGCATTGAAAACATTATCTGCATCTACCCATAAAGTTCCTGGTAATGTAGTACGATTTTTCGCATCATATGTGAAAATCGTTGCTCCGCGCGTATTATCTTGTAAGTAGTAAGATGAACCAGATAACGTTGTATTAAGTGATTTCGTATCTCCTAATACACCTTTACCAGTTCCTACTTTATTTGTTCCTGTTACAGGTTTTACTACTGCTTTTGCATCCTGTTTAGGAGCCTCTTGCTTAACTGGTGATTTATCTTCATTTGCTACATGATCCAATTTATTATATTTATTTAATACTTTACCGCTGTCTGCTTCAATGAAATAGTAGTAGTTTCCTGGACTTGGATCTAAGAAGTTTAAGTTTACAACGTATGCATATGTTGTTTCTTCGCCATTTTGATATACATATAAGTCCGCTTTTGGTTCTACCTCATATTTTGGCGTTACCCCTAAATCTTGCTGCGCGATTTCAATTGCTTTTGCGCCTTCAATCTTATTTTTATTTTTCAACTTTTCCTTTTTGTCTAAATCAGGTGCAACTGTTCCAGACAATACTTTTAAAGAACCGTCTTTACTTACGTGAGCCACTTGAGTAGAACCCCATACAGGCACTCCTTCGTAAACTTGTTGCATACGTACTACTGTTGAATCAGTTACAGCATCTTTCTTCACTTGTTTCACTTTGAAAGAATCTTGCGCACTCTTTTCCCCTAACTTGTAATCACCTTTTGCTGCGTTTAAGTAATCAAACACAACAGATTCTGCTTTCTTACCAGTCGCTCCAGTTAGATCACCAGAAATAAACTCAGGTGACTGTACTGTCTCATTGTACTTCTTCGTAGAGAGTACATTTTTAGAATCCGCAAATGCAGAGCCTGTCCCTCCAAACGTAGTAACTGCCATTCCTGTCGCTAACACTAACGCTAAACTTTTCTTTTTCATGAACCTTCCCCCTAATAAAATTTTTTTTGAAAAAGAGTAGTTTTATATTAGCATTATGTTTTCACTATTAATATACTAAAAATTCAATTAATTTATTTCTCAAGTTTTGTAGAATTTTGAGGAACAAATATTGAAAAACCCCTTTCCTGTTGGAAAGGGGTTTCTGTTAAGAATTTATTAATTCTACTACTTTTTCTCCTTGACCATAAATATCCGATGTCCAAGCATATTGCGGTTCCAATACCACTAATACAGCTACCAAAGCCAAAGCACCAATAATTATTTTTTTCATATTATTTTCCTCCCTTTTCTTCTAATAAATTAATTGCTAATTTATAGTAGTTATTACTTTCCTTAAATTCTAGTAATTCCTCGTGATATCCTGCTAGTTCTAAATACACCATTTTTAATTCCTTTTTATTTTCTTCGCCTCTAAAAAATGGGATTGCCTCAACTTCTAAAAATCTTTTATAAACATCTTTCGTTTCAAAGTATTTATTCTTAAGCATTGAAAGTATATATAGCATACTTTTATACTTTTCATCCCTCTTGGCAACATCTATCCCTTTATTAATCCAATCTTTCGCTTCTTCAAATTCTTTTAATTCAATACACTGCAAAGCGATCTCATACACTGCATCAATATAATTTAAATCCTCTTCCTTTTTGTACTTTAGGCATTGTAAATAATAATCTTTTGCTTTTGCATAATCTTTTAAGTTATAGTACAAGAAGCCTAAATTATTTAAAGCAATAGCTGTTATACTTTCTTTATCAGCAAAAGAATTTGCTTCCCTCAAAATATTATTATAAATAGATAGTGCTTCATTATATTGTTTTTTTTGTATATAACTCAATGCAATAAGTAACTGGCAATTTATCACATAACGGAATTTATATTCATTCTTAAATCCTTCCATTGCTACATTAGCAAAATGTAAAGTCATATGTTCAACTTCTAATTCATTATAAACAAGAGCCAAATTAAAATATATTCCATTCTCATGATAACCTTGTTCCTTTGCCATTACTTCTGTTCGAGTCAAATACTCCAATGCCTTCTTATATCTATGTTGTAAAAAATAATATAACCCTTTGCTATACGTATATAATAATTTTTGGAATGGTGAATACTTTTTGTACATCTTCTTTAAGCTCTCTAACTCTTTTTCGACAGCAGGAAAATCCCTTTTCATAATTAAATAACGTGTATACAGCAGTTTATAATAATTTATAATTTCAAAATCCAACACATGCTTCATTTCACCTTGCAACTCTTCATATATACGTTCTACTTGTTGCTTGTCCAAATGAACTAGTGCATTCAACCATTCGTCCAGCTTCCCCTTCACATCTTCTTCTACATCTCTCAAATCCGTCACAGCAATTTCTAGTCTTGTGCAGAGCAATTGTAGAATTTCTTCTGATGCTTCAATCTTTCCATTTTCAATCTTACTTAAGTATGAGACAGAACAAATGCCCTGACATAATTCTTCTTGTGTCATTTTTTGCTGTAGCCGTTTATAAAAGACTTGTTTGCCTATTTTTTCTAATGTTTGTTGCATTGTCCTCCTCCATTCTCATTACCCCCATTACTCTAATAATACATAAAATCTGGAGAAATATAAATTGATAAATATAAATTTTCTAAAAAATATGCATAATTTCATTTTTTTCTCTCTTGACTTCACATCAATATCTCTTCTTTGCTACGAATGGTGAAAAATTGGTATACTATAACCAAATTATGGAGGTGTTCTCGCGATGACTCATTATAAAGACGATAGTTATGCCTTACATACAGACCTATATCAAATCAACATGGCTTATACATATTGGAAAGATGGTATTCATAATCGCCGTTCTGTTTTTGATTTATATTTTCGAAAGCTTCCATTTGAGAACGGCTACGCTGTTTTTGCTGGCCTTGAGAAAATTGTAGAGTACATAGAAAATTTCAGTTTCACTGAAAGCGATATCGCTTATTTAGCAGAATTACAATTTGAAGAAGAATTCCTTCATTATTTACAAAATATGAAATTCACTGGGACGATTCGCAGTATGCAAGAAGGGGAAGTTGTATTTAATAACGAGCCTTTATTACGTGTTGATGCACCACTTGGTGAAGCACAAATTATTGAGACTGCCCTCTTAAATATTGTGAATTACCAAACATTAATTGCAACAAAAGCAGCTCGTATGAAACATGCTGCAAGTAATGATGAGCTTTTAGAGTTCGGCACAAGACGTGCCCATGAGTTCGATGCTGCCCTTTGGGGGACGCGTGCTGCCTTTATTGGTGGTTTCTCCTCTACAAGCAACGTTCGTGCTGGGAAACGCTTTGGGATCCCTGTAGCCGGCACACACGCTCACTCTTTCGTTCAAGCATATCGCGATGAATACGTCGCGTTTAAAAAATACGCTGAAACTCATAAAAAGTGCGTCTTTCTCGTTGATACTTATGACACATTGAAATCTGGTGTTCCAAATGCAATTCGTGTTGCAAAAGAATTTGGGGATCGTATTGATTTCTATGGCATACGTCTTGATAGTGGTGATATGGCTTATTTATCGAAAAAGGCACGAAAACTACTAGATGAAGCAGGGTTTACAAATACAAAAATTATCGCTTCTAGCGATTTAGATGAATACACAATTATGCACCTTAAATCTCAAGGAGCAAAAATTGACGTATGGGGCGTTGGGACGAAATTAATTACGTCCTTTGAGCAACCTGCATTAGGAGCTGTTTACAAACTAGTTGCGATTGAGGATACTGACGGAAAATTAAATGATACGATTAAAATTTCATCTAATCCTGAAAAAATTACCACTCCAGGACTGAAACGAATTTATCGTATTATCAATCGAGTTAACGATCATGCAGAAGGCGATTATATTGCATTAGATTCTGAAGAACCTGGAAAAGAAGAGCGCTTAAAAATGTTCCATCCAGTTCACACATATATAAGTAAATTCGTAACAAACTTTGAAGCCCGTGAACTGCATAAAGACATTTTCGTTAACGGTGAAAGAACATATGAACTGCCAAGTATATTAGATATTCAACAATATAACGAGCAGAGTCTCTCTCTATTTTGGGAAGAATATATGCGAACTTTAAATCCTGAAGAATACCCTGTCGATTTAAGCCAAGAGTGCTGGGATCATAAAATGAATTACATTCAAACAGTTCGAGAACAAGTTGAAAAAAACATACAAAAGTAAACAGAGAAGTTTCCCCTTCTCTGTTTTTTCAATACTATATGGATATTTGTAAAAAATATATTAAAATAATAAGACGAATGTATTTTATTTTTAAATTTTAATATCACGCTATTTAAAATTAAAATAATATTTGGTATTATTTTATTGAGTCAATTTCAACAAAATCACCAATAAAAAAGAGGACGCGGGTCGCGTCCTCTTTTTTATAAATCTTTCACTCGTAATACACGCATTGCATTTAACACTGCAAGTAGTGTCACACCAACATCTGAGAAAACAGCTTCCCACATTGTTGCAATACCAAAGGCACCAAGTAATAAAACGATCCCTTTTACACCTAAAGCAAAGATAATATTTTGCCACACTATACTTCTTGTACGTTTTGCAATTTTTACAGCTGTCGCAATTTTTGAAGGCTCATCAGTCATAATAACAATGTCTGCCGCTTCAATTGCTGCATCTGATCCTAAACCACCCATCGCAATACCAACGTCTGCACGGGCTAATACTGGTGTATCGTTAATACCGTCACCAACGAAGGCAATTTTTTCTTTTCCGTGTTTCGCTGCATCAATTTTTTCAATCTCTTCTACTTTTTGTTGCGGTAGTAATTCCGCATGAACTTCATCTAAGCCTAATTCTTTACCGACAGCTTCACCAACTGGTTTTGCATCACCAGTTAACATTACTGTCTTTTTAATACCTAGTTCTTTTAACTTTTGAATCGCTTGTTTAGAATCCTCTTTTACCTCATCAGAGATAACAATATAACCTGCATATCTTCCATCTACAGCAACGTGAACTAATGTACCTACTGTTTCTGGTTGCTTAAATTCAATATTTTCTTTTCTCATTAATTTTGCATTACCTGCAAAAATTTCTTTTCCTTGTACTTTTACGACTGTACCGTGACCAGAAATTTCGTTATAATCATCGATTATTTTTTCATCAATTGATTTTCCATATGCCTTTCGAATAGATTGGGCAATTGGATGGTTAGAATATACTTCAGCAAATGCCGCATACTCTAATAACTCTTCACTTGTAGTACCTTCGCTCGGTTCCATTTTTGTAACTTTGAAAACACCTTTTGTTAATGTTCCTGTTTTGTCAAAAACAATATATTTTACATCATTTAAAGCTTCTAAATAGTTACTACCTTTTACTAACACACCACTTTTAGATGCACCACCAATACCTCCAAAGAATCCAAGAGGAATGGATACAACTAACGCACATGGACAAGAGATTACTAAGAACACTAAAGCTCTATAAATCCACTCAGAGAATGTAGCTCCTTCTAAAATAAGTGGTGGAATAAACGCCATGATCGCCGCTGTAATAACTACAACTGGAGTGTAGTAACGTGCAAACTTCGTAATAAAGTTTTCCGTTGGTGCTTTTTTACTGCTTGCATTTTGAACTAAATCTAAAATTTTTGATACAGTGGATTCACCGAATTCTTTTGTAACTTCAATTGTCAACACACCATTTTGGTTCACAAAGCCACTTAATACATCATTTCCAACTTCTACTTCACGTGGTACAGATTCACCTGTTAATGCTGAAGTATCTACCATTGATGTTCCTTCAATTACTTTTCCGTCTAACGGCACCTTCTCACCTGGCTTAACGACAATATAATCGCCAATTTGTACATCTTCTGGTGATACTTGTTTCGTTTCATTTCCAACCTTTACATTCGCATAATCAGGACGAATATCCATTAATGAAGTAATTGATTTTCGAGAGCGGTTTACCGCAATGCTTTGGAATAGTTCTCCTACTTGATAAAATAGCATTACTGCTACAGCTTCAGAATATTGTTGAATTGCAAAAGCTCCTACAGTTGCAATTGCCATTAAGAAGTTTTCATCAAATACTTGGCCACGAGTTATGTTTCTTATCGCTCTCCAAACGATATCTCCACCTATTAATAAATAAGCAAGGACGAATAACGGAATTGTTACCATTTGTGGTAAGCCCGCTAATGCAGCAATTGCTGTCAAAATTCCGCCGACTACTAATCTCCCTACCATCTTTTTCACATTCGCTTCACCATGATCGTGACTATGTCCGTGGTCATGACCGTTCTTCTCTTCACGAACAACTTTCACATCTGGTTCTAACTTTTGAACGACATTTGTTATATTTGCTACAGTCGCTTCTAGTTCTCTTTTATTCGCAACTTCTACTCGTAATTTCTTCGATACGAAATCAACAGTTGCTTCTGAGACAGCTGGCATTTCCTTCACTTTATTTTCAATTTTCATTGCACAGTTCGCGCAATCTAAACCTTCTAATATAAATACTTCTTTAGCAATTTTATTTTTTTGTTCTTCTTGAACTTTAATATGCGGTTCTAATTTTGTAACGAGTTGTTTTGCTTCCGTAACAACTTCGTTTTCTTTATTTTGTGCTGTTTCTAAGATCATTGTCTTTGTTGCGAAGTTTACAGAACAAGAATTTACTCCTTCTATATTCCCAACACCTTTTTCAATTTTCATTGCACAGTTCGCACAATCTAAACCTTCTAACATCAGTTTCTTTTTCACCAATGCTTCAGCCATCGTTCTCCCTCCTCGCGTTCTTTTTATTCTTCTTCGTTTACGTGTTCAAACGCTTGCTCGAAGATATGAATTACGTGCTGGTCAGCTAACGAATAATAAACAACCTTTCCTTCTTTACGATTCTTCACAAGTTTCGCTTGCTTTAACACACGAAGCTGATGCGAAATAGATGATTGTGTCATTCCTAATAAATAAGCTAAATCACAAACGCACATTTCAGCTTCAAATAGCGCATGTAATATTCTCGTACGTGTACGGTCACCTAATACTTTAAATAGTTCTGCTACTTTACTTAAACTTTCATCAGTTGGAATTGTTTGTTTTACTTGCTCTACAACTTCTTCATGAATTATCGTTTGAGAACATGTCTCTTGTGGTGTTTCTACTTTATTTCCAGCCATTATAGCTCACCTCTTTAATTGAACATATGAACAATCATTCATATATCTTATACTCTTATTATATGAGCACCCACTCATATGTGTCAATGAAATCTGAATTTTTTTTATGAACATTCCGTTCACATTTTAATAAGTCGTATACATATTTTCCGCACTCTCTATATTCTCATACAAAAAAGGATGCACAATTCGCACACCCTTTTTTCATATTCCGACATAAAAATTCAACAAAGTAATATACATTCCCTTTATTTCAACAAAAGAAAAAGCCTTGCGCGCTCCCTAGACGCACAAGGCTTACTATACTTATATCCCTTTTAATTAGCTTGTTCTAAATTATCCTGCGAACTTCCATCGTCTTTTAAATGACTATGTTTTTTCGAATAAACAAAGTATACAACTACTCCGATTGCTAACCAAACACCGAAGTACATCCATGTTTTTAATGGTAGGTTTACCATTAAGAATAGACAACATGCAATTGAAATAATCGGTAAGATCGGTACAAGTGGTACCATAAATCCACGTTGTAATTTCGGATGTGTTTTACGAAGAATAATAACTGACACACCAACCATCGCAAATGTTAACAACGCTCCAATATTCGCTAAATTTGACAATTCTTTTAAATCGATAAATCCAGCAATTAAAGCACTACCAATTCCTGTTAACCAAACTGTAAATGTTGGTGCTTCTGTCTTTTTATTAATTTTCGCGAAAGATTCTGGCAATAAACCGTCACGGCTCATAGCGAAGAATACACGTGTCGTTGCATAAATGTAAGCAAAGATTACTGCCATAATACCAATTACAGCTCCAATTGCGATTATACCAGCTACTTTATCTTGTCCTACAACTTCTAACACATACGCCATCGCTTCCGGTACATCTAGCTCTTTATAAGAAACCATACCCGTCATAACGAGACAAACTACAACATAAATGATTGTACAAATGACTAACGAAGCGATAATACCAATCGGTAGATCACGTTGCGGATTTTTTACCTCTTCAGCAGAAGTTGCTAATGCATCAAATCCTAAGAAAGCAAAGAATACTGCTGCTCCCCCCGCGAAAACTCCACTTAAACCGTACGGTGCAAATGGTATCCAGTTTTCTGGTTTCACGTAGAATACACCAACTGCAATGAATAAAACAACGATACCAATTTTAATTAATACCATTATGTTATTCACACGTTTACTTTCTTTCGTACCTCTTGATAATAACCAAGTTATAACTAATGTAACGATAACTGCTGGTAAATTCACCATACCACCTTGAGACGGAATCGTTAGCAGTGCTTTTGGAATTTCAAGCCCTAATCCACTCACTAAGTTATGGAAGTAACCAGTCCATCCGCCAGCTACTGCGGCAGTCGTTACAACATATACGGATAGTAATGTCCATCCCATTAAATGAGCTACAAACTCACCAATTGTTGCATATGAGTATGTGTACACACTACCTGAAACAGGAAGTGTAGAAGCAACCTCTGCGTAACATAATGCTGCAAATCCACAAACGATGGCTGCAATCATAAATGAAAAAATAACTGCTGGACCAGCATCTCTTGCTGCTACTAATCCAGTTAATACTAGAACTCCTGTACCAATTATCGCACCAATCCCTAGCATTGTTAGGTCAAATGCCCCTAGCGTTTTCGTCAAAGTTTTACTTTTACTTTCCCCTAACAATTGCGTAACGGATTTCTTTTTAAATAGGTTGGCCACGATGTATGCCCCCTTTTGCCAAGAAGAGCTAAGAGATCTTCACTCTTAGCTCTTATCATGTTGTTTTATATATTGTTCGATTTTGTTTTGTATAATGCTTCTATTAGCAAGATACTGTTTCTGCTTCTAATAATTCTTTAGCACCTTTGTACTCTACACCGTGAGCTTCTGCAACTGCTTCAAATGTTACATAGCCATCTAATGTGTTAATACCTTTTAATAATGCAGTGTTGCCTAGGCAAGCTTCTTTGTAGCCTTTGTTAGCAATTTGTACTGCATATGGTACTGTTACGTTTGTTAATGCAAGAGTTGATGTACGTGGAACCGCACCTGGCATGTTTGCAACTGCATAATGAACAACGCCGTGTTTTTCATAAGTTGGGTTATCATGAGTTGTAATACGATCAGTTGTTTCGAAAATACCACCTTGGTCAATCGCGATATCTACAACAACAGAACCTGGTTCCATTGATTTAATCATTTCTTCTGTTACAAGTTTTGGAGCTTTTGCACCTGGGATTAATACTGCACCGATTACAAGATCAGACTCTTTAACAGCTTCTGCAATATTGTAAGGATTAGACATTAAAGTTTTTACTTGGTTTCCGAAAATGTCATCTAATTGACGAAGACGTTCTGCGCTTAAGTCGATGATTGTTACATCCGCACCTAGTCCAACTGCAATTTTAGCAGCATTTGTACCAGCTTGTCCACCACCGATGATTGTTACTTTACCACGTTTAACCCCTGGAACACCTGCAAGTAAGATACCTTTACCGCCTTTGTTCTTCTCAAGGAATTGTGCACCAATTTGTGCAGCCATACGACCAGCTACTTCACTCATAGGTGCAAGTAATGGTAGAGAACGGTTTTCTAATTGTACTGTTTCATATGCAATAGAAACAACTTTCTTTTCGATTAATGCTTTTGTTAATTCTGGTTCTGGAGCTAAGTGTAAGTATGTGAATAAGATTAAACCTTCGCTGAAGTGTTTGTATTCGCTTTCAATTGGTTCCTTAACTTTCATAACCATTTCCATGTTCCAAGCTTCTTCAGCTGTATCAACAATTTTTGCTCCTGCTTCAACATACTGAGCATCTGTGAAACCAGATCCTAAACCTGCACCCTTTTGAATGAATACTTCGTGATTGTTACGAATTAAATGTACAACACCTGCTGGTGTCATTGCCACACGGTTTTCGTTGTTTTTAATTTCTGCTGGTACCCCAATACGCATAATGAAATGCCCCCTTATAATTAACAGAAAAAAGAAAGTCTTTTTTCTTTTTGTAATAATTAATAACTTATGTCCTTATTCTAGCATAACTTAAAAGTTATGAAAACGCTAACATACCATTTTCCTAAAGTTTTTATATTTAGAATAGTGTAAATATAAAAAACATTGATTCTATTAGGGGTTTCGTGTCATTCCATTATCTTTCACTCTATTTTTATTATACCTCTTCAAAATAAACAGCAATCATTTATTATTTGACAATAATGTAACAATGTAAGAAACCTAAGCGATAACGTATACATATACAGTTATTACTTTACTCAATACTTTAGAAATATATTCTTTTCACAAAAAAACAACTGCTAGCATTTAGCTAGCAGCTGGGTAACTTATAAATAACTTAGAAAATAAATCGTCTGTCGTTTCAGTAATTTTATCAAACAGATCACTTTCTTCCGCTTCTTGCTCTTTTAACATCTTAATTGTTTCACGTGCATCTTCAGGATAGTCGGTAATGATACCATCTACGTTTAATTTATAATATCCCTTTAAACTTTCCATATCATTTACCGTCCATACGTAAATTGGCTTGTTTAACTTCCTTGCTTCTTTTACTAGCTTCTTATTTAACATATATTCTTCTGCTACGTAAAAGTCAGCCTTCACATTCTTTAAGTTGGCTCTACTTGCATACAGTATATATCCGACTTTTATATCTGAATTTGCACGCTTAAACTCTTTAATAAGCGGGTAATGTAACGTTTGAATAACACATTGCTTCTCAAATTCATTATCTTTAATCGTTTTTAATACTTTATTTACAAAATCTTTTTCGCCACCATGAAGCTTCACTTCAATATTAAGTTTGATTTTTCCCTTAGCCAGCTTAATGATTTCATCAAGTGTACTTATTTGTCCTGAAAACCCATCTTGACTAAGAGTAAGCTGTCTTAACTCGTCCATCGTTAAATCCGAAACATGAACATTAGCATTGGCAAGACGTTTTAGCTTCAAATCATGTATAACTGCTAGTTCACCGTCTTTCGTTTGCAGTACATCAATTTCAGCATAATCTGCTTTCGCATCAATAGCTCCCTGCACAGCTTCTTTCGTATTCTCTACACCTTTTGAAATATAACCACGATGAGCCATAATAATTGGCTCTTTATATGTGTTTGTAATAAAGGTCACAATGAAGGCAACTACCATTCCCGCAGTAATAATCCCTACAATATATACGCCAATAAATTTCCAACGATGTTTTTGGAAGAAACATTTATCTGCTTTCGTTTTCGAATAATCTAATCCTTCTTCTAATAAAACATCCTCAACCGGTACCTTTTGTAAGTATAATCGCGTAATCGCCATAATATAAAATGGCGTCACGATAAAGCTGAATAAATACAATGTGCTCGTTAAAAATACAGAAATCGTTGATTCAGCTAATAATGCAAATGTTCCTTTCGGGTTTGTAAATTCATAAACACCCCATAGACACAATAAATATATTCCTAAAAACACGACATATACAATTCCAATTGAAATAAAAAACCCTACTAAAAAGAATAGTACTTTAAAAAAGCTTTCCTTTACTAAAGTTGCACTTTTACGTGCTGCCACGCGAAATGGTTTTTGCTCTAAAACAACAATAGGTAGAACGAAAATCCATCGAAGATTCAAATACGCGACTACAGCAAAGAACGTGTAATAACCAACTTGTCCCATCGTTGTCTTAAACAGTTCTCCTGTAATAAAGTTAGGAATTTGAATTTGTGGGATTAATGCCGTTTCATATCCCATATTTAAAAGAGGCAACAATACGACAGCATATAAAATAAATCCTGGTAAGCAATATGTGAAAAGAGTAGGTAAATACGTTACCGTTTTATATAAAATCGGACGTAATTTCACCTTCTGTCTTTTATGAGCGAAATACGAAATAATAATAAGCACCGCAAATTCTGTAAAGATAAGAAACAGTGCTAACAATGATAAAATTACGATTGCTAAGATCCCATAAGGCGTCTTTAAAAACGCTAATAATTCATCATTTGTCGCATTTGCATAACCACCAAAATACAATAACTTATTAAAAATGATTCCAAATAGTGGAACAAACACAATCGCTGCTAATAATTTATAAGCAAGTTGAAAAGTTAATACATTCCAAAAAGCAAATTTAACTGTTTGAAAGGAATGTCCTATTACTCCTGGTATAGATAGTTTTTTACGGTGTTGCATATATTCCTCCACATTCTAAAACGATATTTGAGATGGATTCCATATTTCCAGTTCTAATCCATCTTTTTAATAATAATATATTCCGCTTAACATGAACACTCTTATACATATAATGAAAAAAGTGATGGCTACTTCCCATCACTTTTTCATTTATTCTATTTTTTCTCTAGCCCTTGTCCAAATGCTTTCAAGAAACTAAAACCGAATGTAATAGCTCTATTGATATCTGGATCTTTTAATACTTTAAAGAAATCCATCACTTTTGTTTTTTTACCACTATTTAATTCATCTGTTGCAAATTGCAATCCTGTAACTAAACTGGACGTAATTTGCTTCGTTATTTCTGGGTCAACTGAAGATAACGCTTCTCCTGCCCCCATCATATTGTTGAGTGCATTTTTAACTGGTTCACGATTTAATTGCTCCACAGCGATTTTTGAAACATCTTCCTTCGCAGCAAGTAAACTAATCGCTGCATCTAATATACCAGCCTTCTGCAACTGTGCTAAAAGCTGCATCGTTTCTTCTACTGCTTCACGATTATTAGATAGCTCATTTAGAAGTTCATCTGCTAATTGCTGTTTCTGTTCTTCCTCTGTTACAACTTTCTTTTTAATTATAGTAATTTCTTTCGCCACTATCTCCGCCCCCTAGTCCACAAGTGATACGTATTGTTTTCTTTGCCATTTTTGCTCGATTTCAACACCGTTTTGCGGATTACGCTTTTTATCTCTCGGGTTTGAAGATGGTAACGGACGATTCCCTTTTTCACGTAGTACACGCATCTTTACCATCGTTTGTTTGTACGCTGGTGTACACGTATAAAGATCTGTCGCCGTTCCAGTTAAAATATTGATTGCCTCTTCATTTACCGTTGCATGCATCGGTAAATATAGCTCTTTCCCCGTTACACGATCTGTAACAAGTGCCTGTACTTTAATTTTCCCAAATGGTGATGCTAATTCTACAAGGCCACCATCTTTCACATTGCGCTCTAGGGCAAGTTCAGGCGAGATTTCAACGAACACTTCAGATACTTTAGATAAAATACCAGCCGATTTATTCGTCATATTTCCTTCGTGGAAATGTTCTAACATACGTCCATTATTTAAAAGTAAATCATACTCATCTGGCGCTACAACTGGTGGTACCCATTCATCTAATGATAGACGAGCTAGTTTATCTGGGAAGTTAAATCCATGCACATATAATAGCGGTGTATCGCTACCATCATGGCTACCCCAACATAAACTATTCCATCCTTCTAAACGATTGTATGTTGCCTGAGAATATAAAGGTGCAAGCGATGCGATTTCATCCATGATTTCACTTGGACTTTCATAATTCCAGTCCCCGCCAAGTGCACGAGCTACTTTTTGTAAAATCCACCAGTCTGGTTTTGAATCACCAAGCGGCTTCAATACTTCATATAATCTTTGAATACGGCGCTCTGTATTCGTAAATGTTCCCTCTTTTTCTAAGCTTGGTGCTGCCGGTAAAATAACATCAGCAAAACGAGCTGTTTTCGATAAGAACATATCTTGAACAACAAGGAAATCTAAATTCGCTAAAATATGTTGTACATGGTTGGCATTCGAATCTACTAAAGCCATTTCTTCACCCATAACATACATACCACGCAGTTTTCCTTCATCTGCCGCAAGTAACATTGCAATATTATTTAAGCCTGGTGCTTTCGGAATTGTAGTACCGTATGCTTTTTCAAATTTCGCACGGAGCGCATCATCTGAAACCGCTTGGTAACCCGGAAGCCAGTTTGGTAATGTTGCCATATCACAAGCGCCTTGTACGTTATTATGTCCGCGTAATGGGTATGCTCCTGCACCAGGACGACGATAGTTACCCGTAACAAGCAATAGATTTGAAATTGCTGCTGAAGTTGTACTTCCTCCCGTATTTTGCGTTACACCCATTCCCCAAAGCACACAAGTACCATCTGCTTCATATACCATACGAGCCATTTCTTTCAGATTTTCTTTCGAAATCCCCGTGATTTCTTCTGTATAATCAAGCGTATACTTTTCTACCATTTTGCTATATTCATCAAAATTCTTCACATTTTCAGCTATGAACTTTTTATCGTGCCAATCTTGATCAATAATATATTTCGTAATACCAGCGAGCCATACGTAATCAGTTCCTTGGCGAGGATGAATGAATAAATCCGCACGCTCTGCCATTTCATGTTTACGAAGGTCCGCCACAATTAATTTTTGGTCATGTAATTTATGTGCACGTTTTACACGCGTTGCAAGTACAGGATGTCCTTCTGTTGGATTTGCTCCAACGATAATGACAAGGCCTGCTTCCGCAATATCTTTCACTGTTCCAGCGTCCCCGCCCATACCGACAGTTTTAAATAAACCGTCTGTTGCTGGAGATTGACAATAACGGGAACAGTTGTCTACATTATTCGTTCCATATATTTGACGGGCTAGTTTTTGCATAAGATAATTTTCTTCATTCGTTACTTTCGAAGAAGAAATAAATCCAAATGCATCACTTCCATATTCTGATTTAATATGCTGCATATTGGATGCAACAACTTCAAGAGCCTCTTCCCATGAAGCTTCAACAAACATATCTCCTTGGCGAATTAATGGCTTCGTAATGCGATCTTCACTATTTACAAAATCCCATCCAAATTTGCCTTTTACACATGTGGAAATACCGTTAACCGGCGCATCTGAAACAGGCTGTACTTTCAAAATGTGGCGGTCTTTCGTCCATACTTCAAATGAACAACCTACACCACAAAATGTACAAACTGTTTTTGTTTTATTCACTTTCGTCTTACGCATCGCAGCCTCTACTTCTGAAACTGCTAAAATACTACTATATCCAGGTTCTACATCCTTTACAAAATCAATCATCGGGTCTAACACATCCGGTTTCAATCCTGTCATGAATCCAGCTTCACCCAGCATTGTTTTTTCCATTAACGCATTACATGGACATACTGTTACACACTGCCCACAACTTACACAAGATGAGTCATTTATACTTACACCATTGTCCCATATAACACGTGGACGGTCTAAGCTCCAATCAATCGATATAGTTTCATTCACTTGTAAGTTTTGACATACTTCTACACACTGCCCACAAGCAATACATTGATTTGGATCATATCGATAAAATGGATGTGACATATCCACTTCACACGCACTTACTTTCGGCTCATACGGATATTTCTGTTCCTCAATCCCCATCATATGTACTGTATTGTGGACTTTACAGTTACCATTATTGTTATCACAAACAGTACAATACAATAAATGATTCTCTAATATCCGATCCATTGCCTCAGTCTGTGCCT
Source organism: Bacillus cereus group sp. MYBK216-1 (assembly GCF_051916495.1). Classification (NCBI taxonomy): domain Bacteria; kingdom Bacillati; phylum Bacillota; class Bacilli; order Caryophanales; family Bacillaceae; genus Bacillus; species Bacillus cereus group sp. MYBK216-1. The sequence goes on along the minus strand of NZ_JBQAGT010000008.1, from coordinate 23,472 downwards.
CTTTTGCACGCTGGGACTGTCTTTCAATATGCATACCATTCTCTAATTTCGTTGAACAAGCACGCATTAACTTCCCATTTACTTCTACAATACACGTATCACAAGTTTGAATTGGATCTACTTCTGGTACATGACAAATTTGAGGATGTTCCAAATTACTCTCGTTAAATAATTGTAGTATCGTCTTTTCACCTGATGCAGAAAATTCTTTACCATCGACGGTTACACGGACTGTCTGTTCTGCCATAGTTTCCCCTCTCCTTACAACCAACTGTACAAAACAATTATGAATCCGTTTTCAAAATCGCATTACTGTACATATTTTTGAAACGCTCTACCCAAATACTTTCTTATGAAGTCGATTCTAGATGTTATAAGGTATAACTACGAAAGCTTGAAATTATCACTATTCTACAGTTCTATTATATCGTACATATACAATAATAACCAAAATAATCTGTGATCTTCTTGTTAATAGGTGTTTTTATTTTTTCCATTGTTTTATGATAAATATGGGAGAGAAATACATATAAAAGGGGAATTTAATATGGGGCCTACGCAAGAGACTTATACAATTGTACGCTATCAATCTGGTACATTTTCAAAACAGCTTGATGAGATTGTTACAGAATCTCCTATTACTATTAAGTTGAATGGTGAAGAATATGTAACAGTCGTATGCACACCAAATTATATTGAAGATATGGTAATTGGTTTTTTAATTTCTGAGGGGATTATTTCTTCCTATAAAGATGTTGAAGAACTATGGGTTCAAAAAGATAACGGAATTGTCCATGTAAAATCATCAAAAGTGAATCCGCTCTATCAAACTTTATATAATAAACGATACATCACTTCTTGCTGCGGAAAAGGTAGACAAGGTTTTATTTTCGTAAACGACGCAGCAAAAGCAAAAGACTTACATGATATACATGTAAAAATTACTCCTGAAGAATGCTTTTACTTAATGAATACTTTACAACAATCTTCCACTACCTTTCGCCAAACTGGTGGTGTTCACAATACCGCGCTATGTGATCGAAACAATATCCTCCTATCAAGAATGGATATTGGAAGACATAATGCATTAGATAAAATATATGGTCATTGTTTGCGTAACGATATATCGATTAAAGGAAAAATCATCGCATTTAGCGGACGTATTTCATCCGAAATTTTACTCAAAGTTTCAAAAATCGGATGTGAAATTGTTCTATCTAAATCCGCTCCAACAAAACTGGCATTGCAACTTGCCCATGATTTAGGCATTACAGTCGTAGGGTTTATTAGAAATGAATCTTGTAATATTTACACACATCCAAAACGAATTGATGGCTATCAATCCAATGTTTAAAAAATAACTCCTCAATCGAGGAGTTATTTTAGTTATAAAAATGTAACATATTAAACACTTGAATAGTTAACAAAGTTAATATATAATTTCATTACATAATTAAAACAGAACATTGTAGCATATATCTTTTCATTCTTTTACAAATTAAAAGAGAATACTAACAAAACATATACTCAATCTTATAAAAGTAATGGATTTATTTGAAATCCACCAGGGAGGTTACAACTATGGAAATTCGCTTATTAACAACAGAGGACGCAGAAATATATTTAAAAGTTTGTATGGAAGGTTTAACGAAGAATCCGGAAGCTTTTAGCTCTTCTTATGAAGATGTTCTTAAACATGAAAATCCTGTGGCTGCTATGGCTAAACGATTAAGCAATCCGGATAAGTATACTCTAGGTGTCTTCAAAGATAATGATTTAATTGGTATCGCTACTTTAGAAACAAAACCATTTATTAAACAAGAACATAAAGCAAAAATTGGCTCCGTTTTTGTTTCTCCAAAAGCACGTGGTCTCGGAGCAGGACGAGCTCTAATTAAAGCAATTATTGAAAATGCCGATAAATTACATGTAGAACAACTTATGCTCGATGTTGTAGTTGGTAACGATGCAGCAAAAAAATTATATGAGTCATTAGGTTTCCAAACTTACGGCGTACAAGAGCGTTCATTAAAACATAACGGTCAATATTGGGACGAGGAACATATGGTTCTGTTCTTAAATGATTAATACTTCAATATAAGGTGAAACTTTACTCAGTGGGGGAGTTTTCCAAAAGCATCTTTCTTAATAAGAAAGATGTTTTTTCATTACAACAATGTAATCTTCATGTCACCTTTATCGATCGTACCAAACCTTTCCATTCATTATACTAAAAATATAAAGTGAAACTTTACTCAGTGGGGAACTACATCCCACGCTGATCGCATGTACTTGATATGTAGAGGAGAATGTGACATGAAACAAAACAAACGAGCTATGCTTTTAATATTTACTACAGCAATTGTAACTTCTGGATTAGCAATTTTACCTTGGTTTATCATATGAACACTCCCCCACTTAGCAAAGCTTGAAGTGGGGGTTTCTAACGTTTCGACCTAACGGATGATTAACGTCAGGGGAGTTAACACATTAGCGAGCTGTTTCATGCCTAACCCCTCTATCCCATTTGTCCATGCATTTGAGATTACTTTTCGTAAAATGTTAGCCGCAGCATTTACATCTGCATTAATTAAAGTTTTATTTGCTGAACGATATATGCCGCGCTCTATTCGTTTTCCTGAAAAAGTTGTATTTTGGTCATTTTCTCCATACGTTGGAATGAAGTCGTTATCCAGAAAACTTGCTTTCGATGTATATGATTCTTCAGTTACAACAACTTGAATGCCTACAGCATTTGCTTTGTATGTAATCATTTGAATCAGTAAATTATGCGGGATATAACAAAACGATTGGTTATTTCTTTTTCCCATATTCGTTTCTTGTTTCCAACTTTTGTTTTGACCAATAACGATTTTACAAACTTCTTCTTCTTGAGCTAGTTTTACGATGTGGTGACTAACTTTATGGAAGACATCTTTTATTTTCAAGTAACGTTTTTGATGAAGTTTTTCTATCCTTTTAGAAGTAAAAGGTCCTTTATTAGTTTGTTTTCCATTTCTAAGAATACTTGTAAAATGACTCCTCATTTTATTGTAATATTGATTTATGCTTTTGACATGTTTGCCCTTAACAAGGACAGGTTTCATACCTGTGTTTGTTACGATGGTTGCAAGGTTATCAATCCCTAAATCAATACTCATATAACGAGCATTCTCTTCAATCATTTGTTGTTCAGAAGGAACATCAATTACCAATTCCACTACATATTCATTGTATTTTGGAATCACACGAACTTGTTTCAGTTTACCTTCAGTGAAACCTAGTTTCCCAATATTTAATTGCAATTTCGTCTTTGGAAACTTTAAAAATCTACCGTTTTTAATGATGCAATCTTGGTTTGTATACAGAATCTCTTTTTCAGAAGAACGAATATACTTTGGAATCCTAGGCATTCCAGCATATTTGTTTGGATTCTTTTTATAGTCTTTTAAACTAGCAAAAAAAGATTTCCAATTTTGGAACAAACCTTTCATGATTGACTGGCTACATTGCGTAGGCAAAGCTCGATAATCATTTTGAATCATAGCCTTAAATAGTGCATCTAGAAAGTTGTAATCTACATAAGGTTTTTCAAAATTAGGTTCTGAAAACAAATTACATTTAATCTCTTTCTGTTCTTCTTTAGGCTTTAAATTCTCTTTTTCCAATTTCTTCTGATAGGCAAGAAGTTGTGTGTCATTCATCTTACCAATATTTTTATGAATATTATCCAGAACTTCTTTTTGCAAAGGCTGCAACTCTTTTTCTTGTGTTAATCCAGTGTACACCTGACGTATATAAAAGTTTGTGGTGTTGTACATGTTCTTAGCATTATGACAACATTCTTGAAAATAAGAATACATACGATGCCCTTTTTTAATCCAAATTTGAAGAGTTTTATAGTTTGATGGATTTTCCTTTGTCATTTTATTCACCCCCTTGTTAAGGATATTATAGCAAAAAAGAACGTATGTTCCCTCTTTTTTTTGAAAATAGAATATTTTTTTCGATTCACCTCACCACCTTCACTTACGGAGTCCTCTCGAAAGGCATAATAGAAATACTCCCCTAACAATGAAAAAAGCTGATTGCTTCTTAAGAAGCAATCAGCTTTTTTTATATTATAAAATCCCCAAAATTTTATTTACGCAACTTATAATAATAACCATAGATACGGCAACGCACATGACAACCGTATTACGATCTTGCTTTTCTTTTTTTGAAATTTCTTCTTTTGGATTCATGTGTATGATCTCCTTTTTAAAAAAAGTGTGAGATAGGAAATTTTTCTTATCCGATGCGAGGTGAATACGAAAACCCTCTCTATCTCACATACACAATAGAATGGAATTGTCATTTTATAAATAAAATGACATGACGTTATGTCGCAACATAGGGTATTTTGTGTCGCTACGTTTTCTATTATAAAAAATAGTTGTGCAAAACTAGTGCATTTTTTATGTCAATTACTCTGAGCGAAAAATAACTCTTCCACTCAATCACATAAAAAGAGTTTTTTATTATTTTCATGTAAACTATATAAGTAGAATGAACAGTTTGGGGTGCACAAGATTATGGTAAAAATTTTATTAGTAGACGATGAAGAACGTATGTTACGATTATTAGATCTGTTCTTAAGCCCTCGCGGCTATTTTTGCATGAAAGCTACCTCTGGCCTTGAAGCACTAAATTTAATCGAACAAAAAGAATTCGATATTATTTTATTAGATGTTATGATGCCAAGTATGGATGGATGGGATACTTGCTATCAAATCCGTCAAATTTCCAACGTTCCTATCATTATGTTAACAGCTCGCAACCAAAACTACGATATGGTGAAAGGCCTCACGATGGGCGCAGATGATTATATTACAAAACCATTTGATGAGCATGTATTAGTCGCACGAATCGAGGCTATATTACGCCGTACAAAAAAAGATGGTTTTGTTAGTTTCAATGGTATTGAGTGGGATAAAACGAAACATACTGTCACAGTTTATGATGAAAAAATCTCGCTAACTCCTATCGAATTTTCGTTACTCGGACTATTTTTGCAAAATACAAACCGAGCTTATAGCCGAGATGATTTAATCGAAAAAATTTGGGGCTATGAAACAGATATCGAATATAGAACAATTGATTCACACATTCGTAATATCCGTGATAAACTACGCAAAAAAGGATTTCCGATTGAAGATTACCTAGAAACGGTCTATAAAGTCGGATATAAATGGAAAAGTGAATAATTACTTCGGTCAGTGGGAAATCGTATACCACTGACTCTTTATTATGGATAAGGTATGGTGAAAAAATGAGTAAACTTTCCCTTAAAATTGGGACATACTTTTTAATATTAGCTTTATGTATTGAAACAATTGCTTTCGTATCTTTTTATAAAAGCCTTTCAAAAATACGTATTGAAGAGGAAACAGATGCTCTTTTAGAGAAAGGTAATCGCTATAGTAAAAAAATTAAAAGCCGCGAGAGACGGGATGAATATTATAAAGAAATGAAACACGCTGAACATAATAAAAATCCTAAACGTCCTGTGTACCCTGAGTTCGATATTACGAATGAGGCTGCACACTTAGTTGAATCGGAATCAATTTCTAACTCCGATATAGCTATCATTATTACTGACCATAACGGCAAAATTATTTCCACCTCAGAACCCGTAACAAAAGATATGCAAAAACAACTTACTTGTAAAACAGAAACTGTCCCAGACGGCGGGTTGGTCGTTGAAAGGAACTGGAAAAAATCAAAGTTCATCACAGCAGTAAGCCCACTTAACACAACAAAGTTTCAAGGAAAGCTATATATGTTATTAAAAACATCTTTCCTAGAAAATATGTTACTTAAACTCATGAACCAATTTCTTATCATTAGCGTTTTAACAATTATTTTAACAACAATTTCTGTCTTTGTTTTTTCACGCGTTATTACAGAACCACTTGTAAAAATGAAGAGAGCGACAGAAAAAATGTCAAAATTAAACAAGCCAATTCAATTAGGTATTAAACGAAATGATGAACTCGGAAGTTTAGCAAAAACAATTGAAGATTTATCGAGTGAACTTACGTATATGAAAAAAGAGCGCAATGAATTTCTCGCTAGTGTCGCTCATGAACTATTAACTCCATTGACCTATATGAAAGGTTATGCGAAGGTAGCAAAGAGAGACTCTTTAACAAAAGAGGAGCGAGAAGAATACTTACAAATCATTGAGGATGAAACGGATAGTGTAACCGATCTCGTCCAAGATTTATTTATGCTTGTACAATTAGAACAACACCAATTTGTTATAAAAAAACAAAAAGTGCTTCTTCAGCCATTTTTAGAACGAATGGTAGAAAAAACAAAAACAACATTAACAAATAAGCAAATGCAACTTCATGTATATTGCAAAGATGATTTAGAAGTTTGCATAGACGAAAGACGTATGGAACAAGTTATGTTAAATTTATTACACAACGCTTATCAACATTCGCCAGAAAACACATCCATTACGATACGTGTACTCATGGAAACAGATTCTTTTACAATAAGTGTACAAGATGAAGGTGAAGGTATTCCTGAACAAGATATCCCGCATATTTTTGACCGTTTTTATCGTGTTGATAAATCCAGAACACGAGCTACAGGCGGAAAAGGTATCGGGCTAGCTGTTGCAAAAGAAATTGTAGAATTGCATAACGGTTCTATTCTAGTAACAAGCCAATTAGGAGCGGGAACAAACTTTATAATCGATATACCTTTTGAATAATATGCGTGTGAAAACACCAGTAGTAGTAAACACTACTGGTGTTATTTTGTTCATAAAAACAGCTTATATAAGCTAAGCTTTTGAAATTATTCTTATTTCAATATAAAATAAAGATACATTTGTCAAAGATTTGGAGGGTGATATAATTGGATATCCATGTATTAACAAAAGACGAAGCAGAAATTTACTTAGAACTTCGCGTAGAAGGATTAAAGCAAAACCCTGAAGCATTCAGCTCTTCTTATGAAGATATTATTAATAAAGAGTGTGCGATTGAATATAAAGCACAAAAATTAGCACAAGATGAAAACTATACGCTAGGTGCATTTAAAGATGGGAAATTAATCGGGGTTGCAACACTGGAAACGAAACCATATGTAAAACAAGAACATAAAGCTAAAATCGGTTCTGTATATGTTTCTCCAAAAGCACGCGGACTTGGAGCAGGAAAAGCACTTATTAAAGAATGTCTTGAACTTGCTAAATCTTTAGAAGTAGAACAAGTTATGCTTGATGTTGTTGTTGGCAACGATGGAGCAAAAAAACTTTATGAGTCATTAGGTTTTAAAACATTCGGTGTACAAGAACGTTCATTAAAATATAACGGACAATATTGGGACGAAGAGCATATGGTCTTATTCTTAGATGAAAATAAATAATAAAAAACATCCTCATGTTTGGAGGATGTTTTTTACTTTCTTGTAAACCATGCCTTGTGTAATAATTGAATCGCTTTCGCAATTTCTTCCTCTGATAATATCGCAAACCCAAGCAAAACTACATTCTCAGGCGCCGTACCATCTTTATAGTACGTAGACACAGGATATATTTTGATACTATATTTCGCAGCTTCTTGAATTAATTCTTCTTCCCGCATTCCATTATGCACTTTTAATAAAATGTGTAATCCCGAATCTTCTCCTATCACTTCAACACGATTAGAGAAATACTTCTCTATTTCAAAAACAAGTCGATCTCTCTTCTTTCGGTAGACGACACGCATTTTATGAATATGTTTTTCCCAATAGCCTTCATTTAAAAATCTTCTAATCACTTCTTGGTCCATTCTTGAAACACTTTGTGTATAAAATAAATATTGCTGTTGATACTTTTTAATTAATTTCTTCGGCAACACCATATAGCTCATCCGTAGCGATGGCAATAATGCTTTAGATAGCGTCCCCATATAAATAACTTTCCCCTCTGTATCTAACCCTTGCAGCGCCGGTATAGGCTTTCCAGAATAGCGAAATTCACTATCATAATCATCTTCAATAATATACCTGCCCTCTTCTTTCTTTGCCCATTGTAAAAGCTGCATCCTTCTCGTAATAGGCATAATCATTCCATTTGGAAACTGATGGGAAGGTGTAACAAATACAACATTCGCATTGCTATTTTCTAAATCTGCAATACAAATTCCATCTCTATCTAAAGATAACATTTGGACTCTTGCTTCTCCCTGTTCAAAAACAACCATCTTCCTATGATACCCTGGGTTTTCAACTGCATAATTGCTTCCCTTTAACAATTGAAACAATAGTTTCACTAATATTTGTGTTCCCGCTCCTAATACAATTTGACTAGCTGAACAACGCACACCTCTAGATTCATACAAATAATTCGTAATCTCTTCTCTTAAGCTCGCTTCCCCTTGAGGGTGTCCTAGAAAGAGAAGTTCGTTATTATGCGGCTGCCATACTTCATTTACAATTTTCCGATACATATTGAATGGAAAAGCATTTGTATCAATTCCTGTTTGTGTAAAGTCAAATTTATAACTCTTCTCCTGAAACGGTACTTCTTCTATTCTCTCTCCGCTATCCTCTACATGAACCATTTGCTCAATCTTGCATACAAAATAACCTTTTCTCGATATCGGCTCAATATAACCTTCTGCAAGTAATTGTTCGTACGCTGCCTCTACTGTATTTTTACTTACTTGTAAATGTATCGCTAACTTTCGCTTAGCTGGTAATTTCGTAAAAGGGACAATCGATCCATCTTTAATTTCTTTTTTTATATACTCATACAATTGCACATATAATGCCTTTTTACTATTCATATTTAAATTAGGCGTTAATTCTAACATAATATCTGACCCCTTAATAAAACTAAAATCTGATACTTTTTACAGTACCAGAAGTTATATATAATTCCTTTTATCATGTCACACATAAAAAATCAAATACTGGAGAGGAGAAACATGATAATGAACAATGTTAAACGTATCGGACTCATTATGATTATTACAGGGGCTACATTATGGGGATTATCTGGTCCAATGATTCAGTGGCTATTTCAGCATACTAATGTATCCTCAATTGATTTTTTAACAATTCGATTGTTGCTTGCAGGAATATTTATTTTGTCTTTCTTACTTATAAAGAAACAAAACATATTTCAAATTTGGAAACACCCTAGATATTCTATACAACTTATTATTTTCTCTATTCTCGGCATGCTTGGTGCGCAATACGCCTTTATCGAAACGGTTCATATTAGTAATGCAGTCACAGCAACGCTATTTCAATTTCTAGGTCCTGTTCTTATTACCATGTATGTTGCATTTGAACAAAGAAAATTCCCTGCTCCCATGCAACTATTCGCAATTATAGCCGCGCTAATAGGAACATACTTTATTATTACAAATGGCTCAATTGAAAATATTGTTTTATCCAAAGAAGCTATTATTTTTGGACTATTAACAGCAATCGGATTTGCATTTTATACCCTTCATCCGGCTTCTCTCATTAAAGAATGCGGGACAACTGTAGTAATTGGTTGGGGGATGTTAATCGGAGGAATTGTACTACTTATTTATAATCGTTCATTCGGGTGGAATCAATTTTCACAAACTCTTACACTAAAAACCTTTTCTATGCTTATTCTTATCATTATTAGTGGTACCCTTTCTTTCCTTCTATATATCGGTAGTCTTAAATATTTAGCAGCAACAGAAACAAGCATTTTATCTAGCATTGAACCCCTTGTAGCTGCCATCGTTTCAATCACTTGGCTAAATGAATCTTTTGGAACATATCAATTATTAGGCGGCGTATGTATCGTTCTGTCCGTTATTTTTTTGACGATGCCTCAAAAAGAAACCGAACCACCCTATACAACTGAACAAGTATAATGTGAAACTTTAATTAGTTGGGGCTATCTCCCACTAATTATTAACCTACACCAATCGGGCTTTTACGGGATAAAAAATGTCAAAAGAGGTCGTACAAAACTTACGACCTCTTTTTATACTTTAAAGGAATTGTCCCGCCTTCTAGCAAATACAATTACACTAACAATAAAAACTAGGAGTGTGGCACCATGAAAAAAATCGGAACTATGCTACTTCTCTCCTTTCTCATCACTGGATGCACACAAGCACAATCTGATTCAAAAGCATCTAAAACTGAAGCTGTCGCAACGTCATCCACCCAAGTGAACGCACCTTCCTTCTTTCACCTTAGTGTTTTAAAAGATGTAAATTGGGAAGAAGCCCCCTCATTCATAGACGGAAAAATACCTTTAAAAGGCGTCGAAGGAAAAATCGCAATGGCTGATAATCCTATTATCGCAAATGAACAAAATGAAATAATGTGGTACTTTCTAGATTCTGAAATACCAACTGGAAAATTGTCTATTATTGCGCTAAAACAAGGATCTGTAACTCCGACACAAGTACTCTTTCAAAAAGAAACTTCCAAACAAACTTGGACTACTTCAAATACAATCGATTCTACTACAAACGAACTCCCTCTCACTATGTCACTACCTTCATCTGGATTATGGTTATTAAATATATATGTGAATGAAAAATATTATGATCAGTTTGTAATCACTGCTGAGTAAAGTGACAAAAATAAACCACTTTCTTACAACAATGTAATTTCTACGTCATGTACTTCGATAGTTGAATTATCTCTCTTCTCTTATACTTAAAGTAAGAAATGAAACGAGGAGAGATGAGAGATGAAAAAAATGATAGAAGTGATCGTAGCAGTAACTGAGGTTTTAGTGAATGGTAAACAAGTTGCAATGGAATTAAATAAATAGTGAAGAAACATAAATAATTCTACACTTCTTCATTATTTTGATTTCTTATCTCAAAAAAGCAGTGCCTTTTAGGCACTGCTTTTAGCTATTAATAACGTGGTATTTTCGTAATTTGCGCCACGCCTGAATCAATAGCTGCTTTCGCTACTGCTTCTGCAACACTTGGAACAACTCTTTTATCTAATGGATTTGGGATTACATAATTCGCATTACGTTCTTCGTCAGTAATGATGTTAGCGATCCCATATGCTGCCGCTAATTTCATCTCTTCTGTAATATCAGTTGCGCGCACATCTAACGCACCGCGGAATATTCCGGGAAACGCCAATACATTATTTACTTGATTCGCATAATCCGAGCGTCCAGTTCCTACTACAGCTGCCCCAGCCTCTAATGCATCCTCAGGGAAGATTTCTGGAATTGGATTAGCCATTGCAAACACAATTGCTTTCTCATTCATCGTCTGCACAAGTTCTTTCGTTAATACGTTAGGAGCAGATACGCCAATAAAAATATCAGCTTGGTGAATCGCTTCTTTTAACGTTCCACGCACATGTTCACGATTTGTCTTTTTTGAAACTTCAATTTGCGCTTCGTTCATCCATGTTTCACCTTCACAAACAATACCTTCTAGGCTAACTAACGTAATGTGCTTTGCACCAGCCTTTAATAATAATTTTCCAATTGCAATTCCTGCCGAGCCCGCACCGTTAATAACGATTTTCACATTATCCATTTGTTTGCTAACAACTTTTAATGCATTAATAACAGCTGCTAAAACGACAATAGCTGTTCCATGTTGATCATCATGAAATACAGGAATATTCGTTTCTTCTTTTAATCGTTTTTCAATTTCAAAACAACGCGGTGCTGCAATATCTTCTAAATTAATCCCTGCAAATGTAGGCTCTAAATTTTTTACAAGGGTAACGATTTCATCTACATCCGTTGTGCCTAAACATAATGGGAAAGCATCTACATTCGCAAATTTCTTAAACAAAATACTTTTTCCTTCCATAACAGGCATAGCCGCTTTTGGTCCAATGTTTCCTAAGCCGAGTACCGCTGTTCCATCTGAAACAACTGCCACCATATTGCCACGTGCTGTATAGTCATACACTGTTTCTTCATCTGCCGCAATTGCTTTACAAGACTCCGCTACACCTGGTGTATACGTCAGGCTTAAATCATACGCTGAATTTACCTCAACTTTACTTGTAATTTCAATTTTCCCTACTAATTCTTTATGCAATAACAATGATCTTTCATTAATTTGATTTGCTAACATACTTATAATCTCCCCTTAATTTGACAAGCTAGCTATATGAATATAGCTAGCTTGTTTGATCATGAAAACATCTTTAATAATATTGTCGCCGTTACAACCATTGCCGCCCCGCCTAAACGAGTCGAAATTTGCGCGAACGGCATTAATTCCATACGATTTGAAGCCGATAAAATAGCAACATCTCCAGTTCCGCCTAAACCGCTATGACATCCAGTTACAATCGCCGATTCAACTGGATACATCTTCATCACTTTCCCTACAAGAAAACCTGATGCTACCATTGTAAGAACAACCGATGCGCACACAACAACATATCCTACTGAAAGAACTGCTGCTACGTCTTTTAACGGAATATACAGCAATCCTAATCCAACCATTAAAGGCCAAGTTAAATTCTTCGAAATAAATTTATATAAATGGAATGCTCCTTGCTCCATTTTTGCTGGCATTAATTTAAAGTATTTCACAAGTGCCGCTGAGAAAATCATAATAATTGCCCCAGGAATACCGATGAACTTAGAAGCAAATCCTCCGAAGATGAAGAACGTACACGCAATTAATAAACCTGCTCCCATTAATGAGAAGTCAATTGGTTTCTCTGTATTTTGTTCTTTTAATAATTCTGCTTGATTGTCTGTTTTCACTAATACACCGTTACCACTAAGCTCCGGTTTCTTTTCACCTAAACGCTTCATATACCCTGCACTTACAATTGCGAACATATTTCCAATAATAGCTGCTGGAATAAGCTGTGATACAAACGTTGCTGATGATTCATTTAAAATATCACTATAAGCTAGCGACAATGGTAAAATCCCTTCCCCGATACCGCCACTCACAATTGGTACGATGATAAAGAAGAATGTCTGCTTCATTTCAAATCCAAATAATGAACCGACCAATAATCCTACTGCTACAGAAGCTAACGTCCCTACTACTAAAGGAATAAACATGCGAACGAAACCTTGTACTAACACTTTACGGTTCATTCCTAAAATACTTCCGACTACTAAACAAGAAATATATAAATATAAAAAGTTCGATTTTTTCATTAACATAGTCGCAGCTTCCATTGAAGCTGGATTCATCCAGTTAAAAAATACAAGTAATGATGGAATAAATAACGAAAGTATTGCTGGACCGCCGATATTTTTTAAAATTGGAATTCTCATCCCAATATCGCCTAAGAAAATCCCCATGATCATAATAACTGCAAATCCACCAATCATATCTGCTGGCAATTTATTATATACAGATGCCCCATAAATAATAGCAGCCAATACTACATATAACGGTAAAGGTATAACACCGATTTTTACATTCATAATTTTAGAAGCGAAAGATTCTCTTTGTACTTCATTTCCTTCAGAAAATGATACCGCTTCCACATTCTTTTGAATTCCCATATGGCACCCCCTCGTTTTCTTAATAACAATATTAAAACGCTTTCAATAGTAAAAATAGTTTTTGTAAGTTTTGTAATTGATTTTGTAATTAAAAAAAGTATAAGCGACTTATATTAAGTCGCTTATACGTAAAACTCTATTTTCTTTTGATCAACACATCTTAATTTACTTACAGGTCTTCCCACATGTTGGTACATCATTTCGTTTTCTAACACCCCAATGTCAGTCAGAAACATTACATATTTTCGAATAGAAACTCTTGAAATTCCAACTAATTGTGCCATTTCATCTGTTGTAAATACTCTTCCATTCAGAGACTCGATCTTCTGCCAAATTAATTGCAACGTTTGCTTCGTTAAACCTTTCGGAAGCTCTTTAGTGACAGTAGGCTCTCTTTTTTCTTTTTGTAAAATTAACGAATCTAATTCCGATTGACTAATTTTTTGTTGTTCTTTCATGAAAGTAAGTTTTTCTCGATATATAGTTAATGCCTCTTTAAATCGTTCAAATGTGAATGGTTTAATTAAATAATCTACTACACCATATTGTAATGCTTTTTTAATACTTCCCATATCATGTACAGCTGAAATCATTATAATATCGATTTCTTTTTCTTGGTTCCGGATATACATTAAAAGCTCAAACCCAGTCTCTTCAGGCATAAAAATATCAAGTAATACTAAATCTACTCGTGATTTCTCTAATATTTCTATCGCCGACTTTACTGAGTTAACTGCTTGAACAAGTTCAAACCCTCCTACTTGCTCTAAATAATGCGTATTTAACATTGCTACCATCGGGTCATCTTCTACAATTAAAACTTTAATCATATTTGCCTCTCATCCCTACCTTTAGGTATTTCAATCGTTATCGTTGTTCCCTTTCCTACTAATGAATGCATATGAATTTCCCCATTTATTCGCTGTATACTTTCTTTTACAAGATACAAACCATAACCGCGGTTATCTCCCTTTGTGGAATAACCTTTCGTAAATAATTCCTCTATTTCTTTTTCTTGTATACCTTTTCCCGTATCTTGTACTGTAATAGTTAGTATATCCCGATGTTGTATCTTAACTTCAACTTGCTTGTTTTCACAATTCGTAACTGCCTCTAATGCATTATCAATTAAATTTCCGACAATCGTAATAAGTTCATGAGTAATACTTTCATCATCTATTTCCGGCATATAAGAATCTTCACTTATAATTAATTTTATATTTTTCTCTCTAGCATAGCTGAGCTTACCTAGTAAAAAACCAGCAAATACTGGACTTTTTATTCTTTTCATAACTCCACCAATTTCATATTGATGCTCTGATACCATGCCGCTTATATACTTCTGTAATTCTTCATACTGTTTCATATGTGTAAGCCCTAATACGACATGCATCTTATTCATAAACTCATGAGATTGTGCCCGTAATGCTTCTGCATATAGTCTAATACCAGTTAGTTCCTCTGCTAGTTTTCTAATCTCTGTTTTATCACGAAATGTTGCAATTGCACCAACTATTTCTCCTTTTACATATAAAGGAACTCGATTCGTCACAATCGTAATTCCGTAAATATTTTGTTCTTCGTTTAATTGTACTTCTCCCGTTTTCAATACTTCTTTTATACGTGAATTTGGCATATACAACTCAACATCTTTACCGATAAAATCTTCTTCAAGTCCGCTTTTTTTAAATAGACGTTTCGCTTCATTATTAATTAACGTTACTCTAGCCTCTTTATCTACAGCAATAATACCTTCCTTTACAGATTGTAGCATCGTATTTCTTTCTTCAAGAATTTTTGCTATCCTGTGCGGCTCAAGACCGAATAAACTTTTCTTTATATGTCTAGCTAGTAATATTGCTCCTATAATTCCGACTAATACCCCAACTCCGACACCAATATAAATGATATGTCTACTTTCCTTAACTCTCTCTTTTACATTATCTGCTGAAATACCAACAGCCACTGCTCCAAGTTGTTCACCTGTTTCAGAAAATATTGGTACAAATACTCGCATGGAAATACCTAAAGTTCCTTCTGCTAACGATACATGTTCTTTTCCTTTCAATGCAGGCCCTTCATCCCCACCAATGAAATGATGACCTATTTTTTGAGGATCTGGATGAGATTTTCTTATTCCATCCATGTCCATAACTACAATAAATTGAACACCTGTGTTTTTTAATATCCTATTTGTATACGTTTGGATTGCAGGAGTATCCGCTTTCCCAACCAAGCCATTGATTACAATTGAATCATTCGCCACAATGTGTGCAATTGTTTTTGCTTTCTCTGCTTGGCTATCCTCCGTCGCCCGTTCTACATTATGACTAATTAATATATCTGTCACAAGTAAAGAAAAAATTACAACTGTACAAACTAACAATGTAATCGTTTTCCACAAATTCCATAGTCTTTTTCTTTTTTTCATCCCGTTAATGACTCCCCTAATTGCTGAATAGAAAAATAAGTAAGGTGATATTATTTTCACCTTACTTATCTGCTGTTATTATACTTTAAATTTACTAGTCATCGCTTGTAGTTCTTCGGCCATCCCAGCTAAGTTTTGCGAAGCTGAACTAATTTCCTCCATTGAATTAACCTGTTCTTCTGTTGAAGCTGCAACACTTTGCATACTAGCTGTATTTTCTTCTGCAGCCGCTGCAATTTCATCAATAGCATTTGTCACTTCATTTGCATCTCCAGCAATTCTCTTCGTTGTTTCTACCATTTGATTAACTTGAGAAACAATATGTGTAGTAGAACTTAAAATTTCCGTAAAACTTACTTTCGTTTTTGTTACAACATCAAGCCCTTGTTGAACTTCTCCATTCACATTATCCATTGCCTTAACAGTATGTTCAATATCCTCCTTAATTTCTGCAATTAAATTTGCAATCTCTCCAGATGACTCTCCTGATTGCTCTGCTAATTTTCTAACCTCATCTGCTACAATAGCAAATCCTCGACCCTGTTCACCTGCTCTTGCTGCTTCAATAGCCGCATTTAAAGCTAATAAGTTCGTTTGAGTAGCTATGTTTTGAATTGCTTCAGAAATAGCTCCTACTTGCTTTGATTTCTCATCAAGAAGTTTAATAATAGCATCTGACTCGGATACCGACCTAGAAATAGACTGCATTTGTTTTGCAGTTTGTTCAACTAAATCTTCTCCCTCTTCAGCTCTTTCTCTCGCATGTAATGAGGAAATAGAAATTGACTCTGCGCTTCCGGTTACATCTTGAATTGCTGTATTTACTTGTTGTAATGTAGCCGCACCTTCTTCAACACCTTGACTTTGTGATTCAGCCCCACCTGATACTTGTTCCATTGCAATTGTAATTTGATCTGTCGCATCATTTGCTTGCTGTACGCTCGCTGTTAACTCCTCAGCCGATGCCGCGACATGTTCTGCTGAAAAGCTAATTTGGGTAATAACATCTTGTAAAGACGTAGACATTTCATTAAATGAAGTCCCTAATTTCCCTATGTCATCCTTAGAATGGATTGTAATTTTCTCTGTTAAATCTCCCTTACTAATTTTATATGCTGATTCAGCTATTTTTCGTAATGGCCCTGTAATAGACCTTGTAATGAAATAAATTAATACACTACCAAATGCAATAGCGATAGCAATAACAATTAAAGTCTTATAAAACACTGGACTGGCAGCTTGGTTAATTTCTTCATCGAACATAACTCCAACTACTTTCCAGCCTGTTTTTTCATTTGTTGCAAAGATTAAATTCTTTTTATCATCTTGTTCTGTATAAGACACATTTCCTTGTTTATCTTCATAAATTGGTTTAACCCAAGGATCAGTAACTTTCGCACCTGGTTTTCTAGATGGATGACTAACAATTTGCTTATTTTGATCTAAAATAACTGCATAACCTTTTTCACCAATGTTAATCATTTTGGAAATTTTTAAGATGTTATCTAAGTTTAAATTAATTCCTATAACACCTTTACCATCTTTTACTTCTTTCGCAATGGTCACTACCATATTTTTTGTAGATGCTGATTGATATGGTGCAGTAACAATTACTTTCCCTTTATTTTCATGTGCTTCTTTATACCAAGATCTATCTGTTGGATTATACCCATCAGCCATTTGGATAAATGGTTCTCTTATAAACTTTCCCGTCTGCGTTCCAATATAAATACCTTCTACTTCTGGATGAAGCTTTATATATTGTGCTAACTTCGTTCTTACTATTTCTTCCTGTCCATTTGGATATGTATCCTCTGTTAAGATGTCTGCAAAGTACGTCGCATCAACAAATTTCTCTTCTATATTTTGAGAAATAACAGTATTTAAAATCGAAATATTCTCCTTTGCTTTAGCTGTCATTTGATGTTCAAAATTTGTTTTGGCAGTTTGATATGAAACACCACCGATAATAATTCCTGGTATAGTTAAAATAATAAAAAATGAAATGATTAATTTTTTATTGATACTCATACATTTAACCCCGTTAAATATTTTTTGCATAATAAGCCTCCTTTATGTAATGTGGATACTTGTGTCATTTTATACAATTAACATGTATAAAACAATATATAATGATAACATGTAAATTTTTCGTCAATTATGCATTTTTACATATTCACTCCTTAATAAGGATTTTAATCATAAAAATAAGAGAACTTTAGCATTATATATACTAAAGTTCTCTTATTTCTCAACAGCTTCTACTCTAAAAAATTTCTCTTATAATCTTCAATCTCTATCCTTCGCCTTATAGTCATCTTACTAAAACTCTTCCTCCTAATTTATTTGGAGTTCTTTACATAACTAATTGCCTGACTCCCCATTTGCACCCATGCCTGTTCAAAGATTTCTCTCGGCACTTTTACATCTAAGCTATCCTCAAGTGGATCTCGAATATATACAGATTCCTGATCATACCCAATAAGTACAATACAATGTTCATTATACGTAATAGAAACATCTCCACTATTTGTTTTCCATGTAGTAAATTCATCTTCATCTAATGGTGCAAATGTTGCATTTGTGATCATGACTACCGGTTGTCCTGCTTTTACACTCTTATAAATCTCTTCTATATTCTTCCCAGTTAAGTCTACAGCTTTATTAGGTAAATATTTTTCCGCTAACTGAAAAAGTGGCCCATGATATACACCATATCCTGATTCAGAAAATGTATAAATATTACCTACAAATCCTTCATTCGGATTCCCGCGCACACCATCGTCTATAAAATCAACTTTTTTTATTTCATTTGCTAATGTCATCTTATCCACTGAAACACCAGCATATTGTAACATCATCGCTAAACTTGTCACTTCACAGCCTCTATCCAATTCTGGTAACTGCTGAATTAATGGAACATTTGATAAGATGACTTTTTCATCGTTATTACAAAACTCCGTTTCTTTTCCTCTTTGTATATTTGAGAATGTAAACTTCTCTACATACTTTGGAATTCCATTTGTATATACACTCCATATTGCTGCACCTAGTAAAGCTGTACATATATACCACTTCAATTTTCTTATCACTTTCACGCCCTTATTAATTCGTTAAATAAGAATAAAATGCGTCAGCATCCGTTCTAATCATCGGTACAAAATTTAGTTCTTTTCCTTTTTCAGGCTGATTTTTTTTTATCTTTTCCGCTAACTCTTGAATATTCATATTCATTTTATCCATATTAAGCTCATCTGCCATTTGTAGCACCTTTTGTTCATTAATTTCTTTTAATATTTGATATATATCTTTACCGTACAAATCAATATGATATTTTTTTGCTTCTTCCTGTACTTTTTGTTCGTACACTTCTTGTGCTAACTCTTCAATTTCTTTTCCTTTTTGAGAAATGTCTAACTTTCCTGCTTCTTCTCTTACTTTCGTTCCGTAGATTTCTTCCGCGATGTCTTCGATTTCTTTTCCATCTGTAGAAATGCCTAATTTATCTGCTTCATCTTTAATTTTAATCGTATTAATTTGAGTAATTAAATCTACAATTGATGTATTCTCTATAGATATACCTAGCTTTAACGCTTCTTGCTTTACTTTTGTTTCATAGATTTCTTCTGACAGCGTCCCAACATCTTTTCCTTCAATCGAAATACCTAACTGCTCTGCTTCCCTTCCTACTTCTGTTTCATGAATTTCTTTTTCTAATGTAATTTGTTCTTTTCCTTCCGTTTCAATACCTAGTTCCTCTGCTTTTTCTTCTGTATGCACTGCATGTATCTTACCATTGTTCAATTGTTCTTTACTGCGCTGCGTGTAATCTGTCTTTCCTTTTTGTGTTTCAGAAGGAGAGGCACCCCCTAATATGCTTAAACTCATTACTCCAATAGTGAATACCATCATCATTTTCTTTTTCAAAATTAATTCCTCCCTCTTACACTTTCTTTTTCAGCATTCCCATAATTTTTTTAATACTATACATACATCTCATCTCTGCTTGAGATAACATTATGATTGATAAAATCCACTCACATACACCTAGTCTCTTCTTCATGTAACGAACGTTCTTTATGCCATACATAATATAAATAGTTTCTTAACTTTCCCTTTAAAAAAGACGACCTTGTAAAAACAAGATCGTCTTCTTACTTATATTTTTTGATTTTTAGGGAAAATCACTTCAAAACTAGTGCCATTTCCCCACCTGCTCTCTACTGATATTTTTCCATAATGCTTTTCTACAATCCAATTTGCGATTGAAAGACCTAATCCAGCTCCTTCTGACGTACTTCTTGCTTTATCTCCTTGATAAAAACGATCAAATAATTTCGGAATATCTTCTTCTTTCACTCCTATCCCGTCATCCTTCACCTGTATACGAATTGAACTACTCGTTTGCGTACAATCGATTTGAATATGCCCACCTTCGTTTGTATACTTCATCGCATTATCTAACAGTATGACCATCATTTGATGAATCCGCTCTCTATCCCCCATAAAAGATACACCACGTTCTACTTTTAGTATCATTTCTTTTTCTTGATAAGAAGCAATCTCTTTATATGGAGCTACTATTTCTTCTAACAATTTATCAAGTTCAAATGTTTTCTTATCCATCTCAATTTGATTAGAATCAGAACGTGCTAGCAATAATAAATTACTAACGAGTTTCGATAACCGCCTACATTCTTTTGAAATTGTAGAAATATCTATCGCTTTTTCTTCTATCGTAGCGGATGGTGATTGGAATAACACATCCGTTTTTGATTGAATAACTGCAAGCGGTGTCCTTAGTTCATGTGATGCATCAGAAACGAATTGCTGCTGTTTCTCCCATGAATTTTGAATAGGTACAAGTGCTCTGCCAGCTAGGAAAAAGCCGATACCTATCGCACAGAGGCTTCCTATGCTACAACCTATAACGAGGATTAAAAATAAAGTATTTAACATTCTTTCTTCCGCTGTTATATCTCGCACGATTTGAACTATTTCTCCATCTTTTTGAAGCGAAAATGCTCTAAAATATCGTCCTTGTACTTCAATATCTTGTAACTCCCCTAATTTTTTTGGAGAAAACTTTTCCAAATTCTCTTCAAAAATAGAACGGTATTTACGGTTATCGCCCTCTATTTTCACTATTTTCCCATTCCAAGTTATTCTAGTTACTCGCGGATCTCCAATCTGGATATTCTCCATGCGTTTTCTTGGTGGTATTTTAACATCTAATTTCTCTCTATACTGGGCCATCATTTTTATAGATTGATCCACTTCATTATAAATACGCTTATATGTGTATGAATAAATAATACTGCCTAATATACCTATTAATAGGATAAATACTAATGAATTCACTATAGTCAAACGAATGCGTGTCTTTTGAAACATACTTCCTTTTCTCATTGTTCTTTTAATATATATCCAATACCTCGAACGGTTTGAATATCTTTCTGATAACCGAATGGCTCTAATTTTTTACGTAAATGATGCACATACACTTCTACAATCGCTACTGTCGTATCTGAATCAAATCCCCAAACACGATCAAAAATTTGTTCACGCATTAAAATCTTCCCGCTATTTTGAATGAGATACTCTAGTAGCTCATATTGTTTCAATGTCAACTTAATACCTTGTCCATCTACTTGAACGTCTTTATCTTTTCCGAACAATTCAATCCCTTTATAGCGAATTGTTTGCTGCGTTGTTAAACTACCACTTCTGCGTAGTAAAGCGCGAATTCTCGCTTTTAATTCAGGGGCCTGAAATGGCTTAACGATATAGTCATCTCCACCAAAGTCCAATCCCTTCACCCGATCTTCTAAAGAATCTCTCGCTGTCAAAAACAGGACTGGTGTTTCAATCTTTTCATCACGTATTTTTTGAATCACTTCAAATCCGTCCATCCCTGGCATCATCACATCCAACAAAATTGCATCATATATATTTTGAAGCGCTAAAAACAATCCATCTTCTCCATTTATTGCCGTATCTACTTCAAATTCATCACGCAAAATTTGTACGATAGATTCTAATAACGAAGTAGTATCTTCTATTACAAGTAAGCGCATGCTCTCACCTTCCATCAAATAGTTCAATTCTATTTATTATTACATTTCTTCTCTTCATAACAAAAGAATGTAGTTATATTACGTAATTTCATTTTCAACTATTTCCTTCTCAAATTTTGAATTTTTATTATAAAAACTTTGTCTTAAATTTACCTTAATAAAAAATTGAAAGAAATAAGATTCCTCTTATCTCTTTCAATTTTTTATTACATATACCTTTTTACTTGGCAACTCCAAACAATTTAGCTGGCCACCATACACAGCCCCGCCATCAATTCCAATAATACGATTACTACCAAAATACACTCCGCAATCCTCACTACTATGAAGCGTCTTTGTTTCCGTATGCCCAAATACAACAACCTTTTCACCGCTATATCCATTATGAAATTCATTACGGATCCACATTAACGTATATGGTTCAGATTCAGAAACTCGTTTCATCGGCTCAACCCCAGCATGTACAAATATATACTCTTCTGTTTCAATGTAATGATCTAATTCTTGAATAAACTTTATATGTTCCTCTAATACAGAAGATTGTAAAATCGGTTTTTGGAAGTCTTTCTCATTAACCGCAATATCTTCTTCTACAAATCCATAACTATATAATGTCTTATCTCCACCATTTCTTTTTACCCAATGGTTCCATGAACGTTCCTCATTTGTCGTTAACGCCTTAATCATCATATCTTCATGATTTCCTTTTAAAATGAGTGCTCCCTCTTCTTTCAATCCTTTTACCTTTTCAATTACAGCACGCGCATTTGGACCACGATCTACATAATCTCCCAGTAAGATTAATTGATCCTTTTTCGCATTATATTGAGCTTCTTTCAACAACTGTTCGAACTTTTCTATTTCTCCATGAATATCACTAATAACAAGAATTCTTTTCATATTATCCCCCCCTCTTTCTAATTATAGTTCAAAACAACGGAAAATTCCGAATCTTAACCTTGAATTAAATTTCCCCCGCATTAACGGGCAGTAAGCCCCCCCCACTGATTACAGTTTCACTTTATTACAAACTAAACTATTATCCTTACAACAATGTAAGTCTCTTGTCATCCAATTCGATAGTTGTAATTACTGTATTTCCTTATACTGAGAGTAAGAAATGAAACAAAAAATAAGGAGAGATGAGAGATGAAAAAAGTAATGGAAGTTGTAGTAGCGGTAGTAGAGGTTTTCGTAAATGGTAAACAAGTCGCAATGGAGTTAAATAAATAATGAAAAGGACAACATTCACTCTAGACCCTTTACTCATATAAAAGAGATAAGACTTCATCATTTCTTTAATCCCTTATCTCCCTATAAAGAAAGCC
The DNA here is from genome assembly GCF_051916495.1 of Bacillus cereus group sp. MYBK216-1. Classification (NCBI taxonomy): domain Bacteria; kingdom Bacillati; phylum Bacillota; class Bacilli; order Caryophanales; family Bacillaceae; genus Bacillus; species Bacillus cereus group sp. MYBK216-1. Next base: position 120 of record NZ_JBQAGT010000008.1, on the reverse strand, counting down.
GTATCCCTGTTGAAGTGACCCCCGAAAGTTAGACAGGTCGTTTCATTAGGCAGCCTCTAGGGTATGAGCCCGGTATTGTACTGGGCTCATACCCTTTAATTTTGCCTTAATTCTTTTATG
>NZ_JBQAGT010000007.1:0-209428 GCF_051916495.1 Bacillus cereus group sp. MYBK216-1 | reverse complement strand
AAGCTAGTAAGATCCCTGAAAGATGATCAGGTTGATAGGTTCGAGGTGGAAGCATGGTGACATGTGGAGCTGACGAATACTAATAGATCGAGGACTTAACCATATAATATGAAGCAATGTTATCTAGTTTTGAAGGAATATGCCTTCATAGTTTGGTGATGATGGCAGAGAGGTCACACCCGTTCCCATACCGAACACGGAAGTTAAGCTCTCTAGCGCCGATGGTAGTTGGGACCTTGTCCCTGTGAGAGTAGGACGTTGCCAAGCAAAAACCTAAGTCGTTTCGACTTAGGTTTTTTTGTGTTTATTTTTATATACCAAATCTTAATGAGGAAAAAGAATGAAAATGAGGGTATTGAGAGTAATAGGAATGATTTTTTGCTTGTCAGGTTTTCTAAGTGCTCCCAAACAATCCTTATAATAGGAACTGTTATTTCTACTACAAGTATATATTTTAAATAATGAGAGTGAAAAAAGCGGGATGATATAAACAAGTATTCGATCATTATAGTAATGGTTGCGATACAAAGGAATATAAACGATATGCTTTATATTAAAGCATATGGAATTTGTACACAAACCGTTTTGTGTATGATAGATCTCTAGAAATATATATTCTAATTTCTTATCCTTCTTGCATATAGTTACAATTATTCTTTTGAATATAACTAAAACACGAACGTTATTGATTAGTAATAAAAAAACATTCGATTATTTGTTGACATTGTTTATGAAATATTGTTAATATAGCCATAGAAAGAATAATATATAAGACCTCATATAATCGCGGGGATATGGCCTGCAAGTCTCTACCTAACGACCGTTATTCGTTAGACTATGAGGGAAAGTCACTCGGTATTTTTCTATTCACAAGGGATACGTATGCCTGAGTAGAGCGCTTTCTCTCATAGTAAAAGAGAAACTGTTCTATTTCAGGCTTTTTTTATTTGAATCGGGGGGATTCTAATATGAAATCACTAGTTGGAGTCATAATGGGAAGCACGTCAGACTGGGAAACAATGAAATATGCTTGTGACATTTTAGATGAATTAAATATACCGTATGAGAAAAAGGTTGTATCCGCTCATCGGACTCCGGATTATATGTTTGAATATGCAGAGACGGCTCGTGAACGTGGATTGAAAGTTATTATTGCTGGAGCTGGTGGAGCAGCACATTTACCAGGAATGGTTGCAGCGAAGACGAATCTTCCTGTAATCGGAGTTCCAGTTCAATCAAAAGCGTTAAACGGCTTAGATTCATTATTATCCATTGTCCAAATGCCAGGAGGAGTTCCAGTTGCAACTGTTGCAATTGGTAAAGCCGGTTCAACGAATGCTGGATTACTTGCCGCACAAATACTTGGATCATTCCATGATGATATACATGATGCATTAGAATTGAGACGAGAAGCGATTGAAAAAGATGTGCGTGAAGGTAGTGAGCTAGTATGACAAGGATCATTTTACCTGGAAAAACAATCGGTATTATTGGAGGCGGCCAGCTAGGAAGAATGATGGCATTGGCAGCTAAGGAGATGGGATATAAAATTGCTGTTTTAGATCCTACAAAAAACTCACCATGTGCACAAGTTGCTGATATTGAAATTGTTGCACCATATGATGATTTAAAAGCAATTCAGCATTTAGCAGAGATAAGTGATGTTGTCACATATGAATTTGAGAATATTGATTATAGATGTTTACAATGGCTTGAAAAACATGCGTACTTACCACAAGGTAGTCAGTTGTTAAATACAACGCAAAATCGTTTTACAGAAAAGAATGCGATTGAGAAGGCTGGGTTACCAGTAGCAACGTATAGATTAGTTCAAAATCAAGATCAGCTTACAGAAGCAATTGCTGAGTTATCATTCCCTTCCGTCTTAAAAACGACGACAGGTGGATATGATGGGAAAGGGCAAGTTGTTTTAAGAAGTGAAGCTGATGTTGAGGCAGCAAGAAATCTTGTGGATAAAGCAGAATGTATTTTAGAGAAATGGGTGCCTTTTGAAAAAGAAGTATCAGTTATTGTGATTCGTAGTGTAAGTGGTGAAACAAAAGTGTTTCCAGTAGCAGAAAATATTCATGTAAATAACATTTTACATGAATCTATCGTTCCAGCTCGCATTACAGAAGAGCTTTCTCAAAAAACAATTGCTTATGCAAAGGTACTTGCGGATGAATTAGAACTTGTGGGAACACTAGCTGTAGAGATGTTTGCTACAGATAATGGTGAGATTTATATTAATGAATTAGCGCCAAGACCTCACAATTCAGGACACTATACACAGGATGCATGTGAAACGAGTCAATTTGGTCAACATATTCGAGCAATCTGTAATTTACCTCTAGGAGAAACAAATTTGTTAAAACCAGTTGTCATGGTAAACATTTTAGGCGAACATATAGAAGGGGTCCTAAGACAAGTGAATAGATTAACCGGGTGCTATTTACACTTGTATGGAAAAGAAGAAGCAAAAGCACAGCGAAAAATGGGGCATGTTAATATTTTAAATGATAATATTGAAGTCGCTCTAGAAAAAGCGAAGAGTTTGCATATTTGGGACCATCAAGAACAACTGTTGGAGGGAAAAAGATGATTAGTCGTTATACACGCCCTGAAATGGGTGCGATTTGGACGGAAGAGAACAAATTTAAAGCGTGGTTAGAAGTTGAGATTTTAGCTTGTGAAGCATGGGCTGAGCTTGGCGATATTCCAAAAGAAGATGTTAAAAAAATTCGTGAACATGCATCATTTGATATTGATCGTATTTATGAAATTGAAAAAGAAACACGTCATGACGTAGTTGCATTCACTCGTGCTGTATCAGAAACGCCGGCATTAGGCGAAGAACGTAAATGGGTTCATTACGGTTTAACATCTACAGATGTAGTAGATACAGCATTATCTTACATCTTAAAACAAGCGAATGAAATTATATTAAAAGACTTAGAGAACTTTGTAAGCATTTTAGCTAACAAAGCGAAAGAGCATAAATACACAATCATGATGGGAAGAACACACGGTGTTCATGCAGAACCAACGACATTTGGTTTAAAACTTGGTCTTTGGTATGAAGAGATGAAACGTAACGTAGAGCGTTTCAAACAAGCTGCTGATACAGTTCGTGTTGGTAAATTATCTGGTGCGGTTGGTACATACGCAAATATCGATCCATTCGTAGAAAAATATGTTTGTGAAAATTTAGGATTAGAAGCAGCACCAATTTCAACACAAACATTGCAACGTGATCGTCACGCACACTACATGTCAACACTTGCACTAATTGCAACATCTATCGAAAAGATGGCAGTTGAGATTCGTGGTTTACAAAAGAGTGAAACACGTGAAGTTGAAGAAGCTTTCGCAAAAGGTCAAAAAGGTTCTTCTGCAATGCCACATAAGCGTAATCCAATTGGATCTGAAAATATGACTGGTTTAGCTCGTGTTATCCGCGGTTATATGATGACAGCTTACGAAAATGTTCCATTATGGCATGAGCGTGACATTTCTCACTCTTCGGCAGAACGCGTAATTTTACCAGATGCTACAATCGCATTAAATTACATGTTAAATCGCTTTGGTAATATCGTTAAAAACTTAACTGTATACCCAGAGAATATGAAACGCAATATGACAAGAACATACGGCTTAATTTATTCTCAGCGCGTAATGCTTACACTAATCGACAAAGGTATGGTACGTGAAGAAGCTTATGATATCGTACAGCCTAAAGCGATGGAAGCTTGGGAAACACAAGTACAATTTAAAGAGCTTGTAGAAGCTGATGAGCGTATTACAAGCAAGTTAACACAGGAAGAAATTAATGAATGCTTCAACTATGAGCATCATATGCAACACGTTGATACAATCTTTGAACGCTTAGGATTAAACGAAGCGTAAAATTTCATATGGCACAGAATAGAGTCATTCTGTGCCATTCTTTATAAAAACATTATTCACATTTTTCAAACTACAGGGGGCTTGCGAAATGCAAAAGCTAGAATTGCTGTATGAAGGTAAGGCAAAAAGAATTTATCGTACAGAATCAGCAGATATGGTTTGGGTAGAGTACAAAGATAGTGCGACTGCTTTCAATGGGGAGAAAAAAGAGACGATTACAGGAAAAGGTCGTTTGAACAATGAAATTACAACTTTATTGTTCAGAAAGTTACAAGAAGTGGGAATTAAAACACATTTTGTTGAGAAGTTATCTGAAACAGAACAACTTGTTAAAAAAGTGAGTATTATTCCTTTAGAAGTTGTCACAAGAAATGTAATTGCAGGAAGTCTTTCAAAACGATTAGGAATGGAAGAGGGAACTGCACTTGCAGAACCAATCGTAGAATTTTACTTCAAAGATGATGATTTAGGAGATCCGCTTGTAACGGAAGATCATATTCGTGTATTAAACGTTGCATCACCAGAGCAAGTAAGTGTATTACGAGATATGGCTCTACAAATCAATCAAGTGTTGATTGATCATTTCGCAAGCTGTCGTGTAAGATTAGTAGATTTCAAATTAGAGTTTGGTGTAACGGAAGAAGGAGAAATCATTTTAGCGGATGAAATTTCACCAGATACTTGCCGTTTATGGGATGAAACGAGCAATGAAAAGTTTGATAAAGACGTATTCCGTCGCGATCTTGGAAATTTAACAGATGCTTATGAAGAGATTTTAAAACGTTTAGGGGGAATTTCACATGTATAAAGTTAAGGTATATGTAACATTAAGAGAAAGCGTATTAGATCCACAAGGAACAGCAGTAAAAGGAGCACTTCATAGTCTTTCATTCACAGAAGTACAAGACGTTCGAATCGGAAAGTACATGGAACTAACAATTGATAAATCTGTATCTGATTTAGATAGCAAGGTAAAAGAAATGTGTGAAAAACTATTAGCGAACGTTGTAATGGAAGACTTCCGTTATGAAGTTGAGGAGGTTGTCGCACAGTGAAATTTGCCGTAATAGTATTTCCGGGTTCGAACTGTGATGTCGATATGTTCCATGCAATTAAAGATGAGCTTGGCGAAGAAGTAGATTACGTTTGGCACGATACAGAGAATTTAGATGAATATGATGCAATTCTACTACCAGGTGGATTTTCTTATGGTGACTACTTACGCTGCGGTGCTATCTCTCGCTTTGCTAATGCAATGAAAGCAGTGCAAAAAGCTGCTGAGCAAGGAAAGCCGATTTTAGGTGTATGTAATGGATTCCAGATTCTTGTTGAATCAGGATTACTACCAGGAGCATTAATGAGAAACGAAAACTTAAAATTTATGTGTCGCACTGTTCAGTTGCGTGTTGAAAATAATGAAACGATGTTTACATCACAATATGGAAAAGATGAAGTAATTAATATTCCAATCGCGCATGGTGAGGGGAATTACTATTGTGATGAAGCGACGCTTAAACAATTAGAAGAGAACAATCAAATCGCATTCCGTTACGTAGAAAACCCTAACGGTAGCGTTTCAGATATTGCTGGTATTGTAAATGAAAAAGGAAATGTACTTGGTATGATGCCACACCCAGAGCGTGCTGTAGATGAATTACTTGGCGGTGCTGAAGGGTTAAAAGTCTTTCAATCTATCTTAAAACAGTGGAGGGAAACATATGTCGTTAATGCTTGAACCAAATCCAACACAAATTAAAGAAGAGCGTATATATGCGGAAATGGGGCTAACAGACGAAGAGTTTGCCATGGTTGAAAAGATTTTAGGTCGTCTGCCAAATTATACAGAAACAGGGTTATTCTCTGTAATGTGGTCTGAACATTGTAGTTATAAAAATTCGAAACCAGTTCTTCGTAAGTTTCCAACTACAGGTGAGCGCGTTCTGCAAGGACCTGGAGAAGGTGCTGGAATTGTAGATATCGGTGATAATCAAGCAGTTGTATTTAAAATGGAAAGTCATAACCATCCTTCAGCTATTGAACCATATCAAGGAGCTGCAACAGGTGTTGGTGGTATTATTCGTGACGTATTCTCTATGGGAGCACGTCCGGTAGCTCTATTAAACTCACTTCGTTTCGGTGAATTACAGTCACCACGTGTGAAATATTTATTCGAAGAAGTAGTAGCAGGAATTGCAGGATACGGTAACTGCATCGGTATTCCGACTGTTGGCGGCGAAGTACAATTTGATCCATGTTATGAAGGAAATCCACTTGTAAATGCAATGTGCGTAGGTTTGATTAACCACGAAGACATTAAAAAAGGGCAAGCGCACGGTGCTGGTAACACAGTAATGTACGTAGGAGCATCAACTGGTCGTGACGGTATTCACGGTGCAACATTCGCGTCGGAAGAACTATCTGAAAGCTCAGAAGCGAAACGTCCAGCGGTTCAAGTAGGGGATCCATTTATGGAAAAACTTCTTATTGAAGCGTGTTTAGAATTAATTCAATCCGATGCACTTGTTGGAATTCAAGATATGGGTGCGGCTGGTTTAACATCATCATCTGCAGAAATGGCAAGTAAAGCAGGAATGGGTATTGAAATGTACTTAGATGATGTACCACAGCGTGAAACAGGAATGACACCATATGAAATGATGCTATCTGAATCACAAGAGCGTATGTTAATTGTTGTGAAAAAAGGTAGAGAACAAGAAATAGTAGATTTATTTGAGAAGTATGGTCTTGCAGCGGTTACGATGGGGAAAGTAACAGAAGATAAAATGCTTCGTTTATTCCATAAAGGTGAAAAGGTAGCTGAAGTTCCAGCAGATGCTTTAGCAGAAGAAGCACCAATTTATCATAAGCCATCAAAAGAAGCAGCATACTTTACTGAATTCCAAGCAATGAAAATGGAAACGCCAAAAGTAGAAAATTATAAAGAAACGTTATTTGCTCTATTACAGCAACCAACTATTGCAAGTAAAGAGTGGGTATACGATCAATACGATTACCAAGTTCGCACAAGCACAGTTGTTACGCCAGGTTCAGATGCTGCAGTTGTACGTGTACGCGGTACAGAAAAAGGATTAGCAATGACGACAGATTGTAACTCTCGCTACATTTATCTAGACCCAGAGATGGGCGGTAAAATTGCAGTAGCAGAGGCAGCGCGTAATATCGTATGTTCTGGCGGAGAGCCACTTGCAATTACAGATTGCTTAAACTTCGGTAACCCAGAAAAACCAGAAATCTTCTGGCAGATTGAGAAATCAGTAGACGGTATGAGTGAAGCTTGTCGCACATTACAAACACCAGTTATCGGCGGAAACGTATCGATGTATAACGAGCGTAGTGGTGAAGCTGTATATCCAACACCGACAGTTGGGATGGTCGGACTTGTGCATGACTTAAAACATGTAACAACACAAGAGTTTAAGCAAGCTGGTGATTTAGTGTATGTAATTGGTGAGACGAAAGCTGAGTTTGGCGGAAGTGAATTACAGAAAATGATTCACGGCAAAATTTTCGGTCAATCACCAAGTATCGATTTAGATGTAGAATTAAGACGCCAAAAACAAGTATTAGAAGCAATTCAAGCTGGTCTTGTTCAATCTGCACATGATGTTGCTGAAGGTGGTTTAGCAGTTGCGATTTCAGAAAGTGCAATTGGTGCTAAAGGCTTAGGTGCTACTGTGAAATTAGATGGAGAAGCAACAGCAGCATTATTCGCTGAATCACAGTCTCGCTTTGTGATAACTGTAAAACGTGAAAATAAAGAGGCGTTTGAGAAAGTAGTAGAAGCAATCCAAGTTGGAGAAGTAACAAGTACAAATGAAGTAACAATTCATAATGAAGAAAATGAAGTATTACTTACAGCAAATGTAGATGAAATGAGAAAGGCTTGGAAAGGGGCAATCCCATGCTTGCTGAAATAAAGGGGTTAAACGAAGAATGTGGTGTTTTCGGAATTTGGGGGCATGAAAATGCAGCACAAGTTTCATACTACGGATTGCACAGTTTACAGCACCGTGGGCAAGAAGGCGCAGGCATTGTCGTAAATAATGGGGAAAAAATCGTCGGTCACAAGGGGTTAGGTTTAATATCAGAAGTGTTTTCAAGAGGTGAGCTAGAAGGATTAAATGGAAAATCAGCAATCGGACATGTACGATATGCAACAGCTGGTGGAAGTGAAGTTGCTAACGTTCAACCATTGTTGTTCCGTTTTTCCGATCATAGTATGGCATTAGCTCATAACGGAAATTTAATTAACGCAAAAATGCTTCGTCGTGAATTAGAAGCAGAGGGCAGTATTTTTCAAACTAGTTCAGATACAGAAGTACTTTTACATCTTATTAAACGTAGCACGAAAGATTCTTTAATTGAAAGTGTAAAAGAGGCTTTAAATAAAGTGAAAGGTGCGTTTGCGTATCTTTTACTAACTGGAAATGAAATGATCGTTGCATTAGATCCGAATGGGTTCCGTCCGCTTTCAATTGGAAAGATGGGGGATGCTTACGTTGTAGCATCTGAAACATGTGCTTTTGATGTAGTAGGTGCAACATACATTCGTGATGTAGAACCGGGTGAATTACTTATCATTAATGATGAAGGAATTCACGTAGATCGTTTCACAAACGATGTAGAACATGCAATTTGTAGTATGGAATATATTTACTTTGCACGACCAGATTCTAATATTGCAGGCGTTAACGTTCATGCAGCACGTAAGAATATGGGGAAACGTTTAGCGGCAGAAGCTCCTATTGAAGCAGATGTTGTTACTGGTGTACCAGACTCTAGTATTTCAGCTGCGATTGGCTATGCGGAGGCGACAGGTATTCCATATGAGTTAGGATTAATTAAAAATCGTTACGTTGGACGTACGTTTATCCAACCTTCTCAAGAACTGCGCGAGCAAGGGGTTAAGATGAAGCTTTCCGCAGTAAGAGGTGTAGTTGAAGGGAAACGAGTTGTTATGATTGATGACTCTATCGTAAGAGGAACGACAAGTAAACGAATTGTTCGTATGCTTCGTGAGGCTGGAGCGACAGAAGTTCACGTAAGAATTGCTTCACCACCTCTGAAATATCCATGTTTCTATGGCATTGATATTCAAACGAGAAAAGAATTAATTGCAGCAAATCATACAGTAGAAGAAATCCGTGAAATAATCGGAGCAGATTCTTTAACATTTTTAAGTGAAGATGGATTAGTAGATGCAATTGGACGTCCATATGAAGGGAAATATGGCGGCCTATGCATGGCTTACTTTAATGGGGACTATCCAACAGCACTTTATGATTATGAGCAAGAGCTTTTAGAAAGTATGAAATAAGAAAAGTGAGAAAAGCTTCTACTTCTTTTGATGTAGAAGCTAGCTCCTTTCTTAAAATAGCCCGCCCTGGATGGGAAGAAATTAAAAGACGAGGTGTAAATAACGATGGCGAATGCATATAAGCAAGCAGGAGTAGATATTGAAGCTGGATATGAAGCGGTATCTCGCATGAAAAAACACGTACAAACAACTATGAGAAAAGAAGTACTAGGCGGTTTAGGCGGTTTTGGAGGTATGTTTGATCTATCAAAATTTGCATTAGAAGAACCTGTATTAGTATCTGGAACAGATGGCGTGGGAACGAAATTGATGATCGCTTTTATGGCAGATAAACATGACACAATTGGTATTGATGCAGTAGCAATGTGTGTAAATGATATTGTTGTCCAAGGAGCAGAGCCGCTTTTCTTCCTTGATTATATTGCTTGTGGTAAAGCTGAACCTAGTAAAATTGAAAACATCGTCAAAGGTATATCAGAGGGCTGTCGCCAAGCTGGTTGTGCATTAATCGGTGGAGAAACAGCTGAAATGCCAGGAATGTATTCTACGGAAGAATATGATTTAGCTGGTTTTACAGTTGGGATTGTTGATAAAAAGAAAATTGTAACAGGTGAAAAGATTGAAGCTGGTCACGTGCTAATTGGCTTAGCATCTAGCGGTATTCATAGCAATGGTTACTCTTTAGTACGAAAAGTGTTACTAGAAGATGGAGAACTATCTTTAGAGCGTATTTATAGCCGCTTAGAACTACCTCTTGGTGAAGAATTATTAAAACCAACGAAAATTTATGTCAAACCTATTTTAGAACTATTGAAGAAACATGAAGTATACGGTATGGCGCATATTACAGGTGGCGGATTTATTGAAAATATTCCACGCATGTTGCCAGAAGGAATCGGTGCTGAGATTGAACTAGGATCTTGGGAAATTCAGCCGATCTTTAGTTTGCTTCAAGAAGTTGGAAAACTGGAAGAGAAAGAAATGTTCAATATTTTTAACATGGGTATTGGTATGGTAGTAGCAGTGAAGGAAGAAGATGCAAAAGATGTTGTTCGTCTTCTTGAAGAGCAAGGAGAAATGGCTCGTATTATTGGACGTACTATACAAGGAGCTGGCGTTACTTTTAATGGGGGCACAGCACTATGAGTAGATTAGCAGTTTTTGCTTCTGGAAGTGGATCTAACTTTCAATCTCTCGTTAATGCGGTAGAAGAAAAAAGATTGGATGCAGAAATTAGTTTATTAGTATGTGATAAACCAGAAGCACGCGCTGTTGGACGGGCAAATTATCATCATATTCCGTGTTTTGCTTTTTCAGCGAAAGCATATGAGTCAAAAGAAGTGTTTGAAAAAGAGATATTAAAGAAGCTAGAAGAATATGAAATTGATTATGTTATTTTAGCTGGATATATGCGTTTAATCGGGCCGACGTTACTAGAAGCATACGGCGGGAAGATTATTAATATTCATCCATCATTACTACCGAGCTTTCCGGGTAAAGATGCTGTCGGTCAAGCGTTAGAAGCAGGTGTGAAAGTAACTGGAGTAACAATTCATTATGTAGATGCAGGTATGGATACAGGGCCAATTATTGCGCAAGAAGCAGTGGTTGTTTCTGAAGGGGATACGAGAGAAAGCTTACAAAAGAAAATTCAACAAGTTGAACATAAATTATACGTAAATACAGTGAATCAAATTGTTCAGTCTGTGAAAGAGTCAACTGTTAACTAACATACAACCAGGGGTGAAGGATAAATGAAAAAGCGTGCATTAGTAAGTGTTTCAGATAAAACAGGAGTAGTAGAATTTGTTAAAGGGTTACTAGAACAAGGGATTGAAGTTATTTCAACAGGTGGTACGAAAAAGTTACTAGAAGAAAACGGTTTACAAGTAATTGGTATTTCTGAAGTAACTGGTTTCCCTGAAATTATGGATGGCCGTGTGAAAACATTACATCCAAATATTCATGGTGGTCTATTAGCAGTTCGTGATAATGAAACACATGTAACACAAATGAATGAGTTAGGTATAGAGCCAATTGACTTTGTTGTTGTTAACTTATACCCATTTAAAGAAACAATCGCTAAGCCTGATGTAACATTTGCTGATGCAATTGAAAATATTGATATCGGTGGCCCGACAATGATTCGCTCTGCTGCGAAAAATCATAAATTTGTATCGGTAATTGTAGATCCAGTAGATTACGATGTTGTATTAGCAGAACTGAAAGAAGACGGTGAAGTAAAAGAAGAAACGAAACGTAAATTAGCAGCGAAAGTATTCCGTCATACAGCAGCGTATGATGCGTTAATTTCTAACTACTTAACAGAGCAAATGGGTGAAGAAAGTCCAGAAACATTAACTGTGACATTTGAGAAAAAGCAAGACTTACGTTATGGCGAGAACCCACATCAAAAAGCAACTTTCTATAAAGCGCCATTCGCAGCAACTTCTTCTGTTGCATACGCAGAACAATTACACGGTAAGGAATTATCGTATAACAATATTAATGATGCAGACGCAGCGCTTAGCATCGTAAAAGAATTTACAGAACCAGCAGTAGTAGCAGTAAAACATATGAATCCATGTGGTGTTGGAGTAGGAACTGATATTCACGCAGCATATACTCGTGCTTATGAAGCAGATCCGGTATCAATCTTCGGCGGTATTATTGCAGCAAATCGTGAAATTGATAAAGCTACAGCAGAAAAGTTACATGAAATTTTCTTAGAAATTGTTATCGCACCTTCGTTCTCGCAAGAAGCTTTAGAAGTGTTGCAAAGTAAGAAGAACTTACGTTTATTAACTATAAATATTGAAAAAGCGACAAGTGCAAGCAAAAAACTAACTTCTGTACAAGGTGGACTTCTAGTTCAAGAGGAAGATACGTTATCATTAGATGAAAGTACAATTTCAATTCCAACGAAACGTGAACCTTCAGAGCAAGAATGGAAAGATTTAAAACTAGCTTGGAAAGTTGTAAAACATGTGAAATCAAACGCAATTGTTTTAGCGAAAGATGACATGACGATTGGTGTCGGTGCGGGACAGATGAACCGTGTAGGTTCTGCAAAAATCGCAATTACACAAGCTGGTGAAAAAGCACAAGGTAGCGCGCTTGCATCTGATGCTTTCTTCCCAATGCCAGATACATTAGAAGAAGCAGCAAAAGCAGGAATTACAGCAATCATTCAACCGGGTGGATCAATCCGTGATGAAGATTCTATTAAAGTGGCAGATACGTATGGGATTGCTATGGTGTTCACTGGCGTACGTCATTTCAAACACTAATAGAGGATGTTTAAAAAGTCCGGTTAAGATAACCTTCGCATGTCGTCGTTGCAATGCCAGTGCGGTACTCATGTAGGAAAGCTACACTCCGTGTCCTCCTGGCAAATGCGCCTCGACCTGCTCGGTGCTCTTAATCCTCCTTTTTAAACTTCTATTGATATGGATGTTTAAAAAGTCCGGTCAAGATAACCTTCGCATGTCGTCGTTGCAATGCCAGTGCGGTACTCATGTAGGAAAGCTACACCCCGTGTCCTCCTGGCAAATGCGCCTCGACCTGCTCGGTGCTCTTAATCCTCCCTTTTAAACTTCTATTGATATGGATGTTTAAAAATCCGATTGAGATAACCTTTTATTGATATGAAAAAGCAAACTAGGAGCATAGCTTCTAGTTTGTACTTATTTAATTATTGGGGGATGAAATATGAATGTTTTAGTAATTGGCCGCGGTGGGCGTGAGCATGCTTTAGCTTGGAAGTTTGCACAATCTGAAAAAGTAGAAAAGGTATATGTAGCACCAGGTAATGAAGGTATGCGAGATGTTGCAACACCAGTTGACATTGATGAAAATGATTTTGATGCATTAGTTTTATTTGCAAAAGAGAATTATGTCGAGTTAACTTTCGTTGGACCAGAAATTCCGCTTATGAATGGAATTGTTGATCGTTTTAAAGAAGAGGGACTTCGTGTATTTGGTCCGAATAAAGCGGCTGCTGTTATTGAAGGTAGTAAAGCTTTTACAAAAGAGCTTATGAAAAAGTATGATATTCCAACTGCGGCGTACGAAACTTTTACAGATTATGAAGAAGCAGTACAGTACATTCAAAAAGTTGGTGCACCAATCGTTATTAAAGCTGACGGCCTAGCTGCGGGTAAAGGGGTAACGGTAGCAATGACGCTTGAAGAGGCATTACAAGCTGTGAAAGAAATGCTACAAGATGTGAAATTCGGCGCGGCAAGTAAGAAGGTCGTTATTGAAGAGTTTTTAGATGGACAAGAATTTTCATTAATGGCATTCGTGAATGGAACAACTGTACATCCAATGGTAATCGCCCAAGATCATAAAAGAGCTTTTGATGGTGATAAAGGTCCAAATACGGGCGGAATGGGTGCATATTCTCCAGTACCACAAATTCCAGAATCAGCAGTTCAAGAAGCGATTCAAACCGTATTGCATCCAACTGCTAAGGCGATGATTGAAGAAAACCGTTCGTTTACAGGTATTTTATACGCAGGTCTTATTTTAACAAATGATGGTCCGAAGGTAATTGAATTTAATGCACGCTTCGGTGATCCTGAAACAGAAGTTGTATTACCTCGATTAGAAAACGATTTAGTTGATGTATGTAACGCTGTATTAGATGAAAGTGAACTAACGTTACAATGGTCAGAAGAAGCGGTAATCGGTGTTGTACTTGCTTCTAAAGGATATCCAGAAGCATATAAAAAAGGTGATATTATTAGCGGACTAGATGCACTGCAAGATGTGATTGTTTTCCATGCAGGTACAGCAATGAAACATGGGGACTTTGTAACGAACGGTGGCCGTGTATTATTTGTTGCTTGTAAGGCAAATAGTTTACAAGAAGCAAAAGATAAAGTATATAAAGAAATCGGTAAAATTGAGAGTGATGGTCTATTTTATCGAAGTGATATAGGATATCGTGCAATTGGGCATGAGATGACGAAAAGTTAATATGTAAAAATCCCGCTGAGGAATCAGCGGGATTTTTATGCATCTTTATCTTTTTTTAATTTCCCTTTTTGCTTTGCCATTTCTCGAAGTAAATACTCGATGTGTGCATTGACGCTACGAAATTCATCATTTGCCCATTTTTCGATGACTGCGTGTAATTCAGGATCAATACGTAATGGAAAGCTTTTCTTTTTAGCCATAATTACTTATAGTCCTTAGTATAGGCTTCCTGTATTAATAACTGGCTGCGCACCTTTATCTGAAACGATGGCAACTAATAAGTTGTTTACCATATTTGCTTTACGCTCGTCATCGAGTTCTAGTACGCCTTCTTCATCTAACATATGGATGGAATCTTTTGCCATCTTCACAGCGCCTTCAACAATTTCTTTTCTAGCAGCTAATACTGCTTTTGCTTGCTGGCGTTGTAGCATTGCATGGGCAATTTCTGTTGCGTAAGCTAAGTGCGTTAAACGAGTTTCTAATACTTCTACACCAGCAATTTCAAGACGTGCTTCTAACTCACGTTTTAATTCTTCAGAGATTTCTTCAGTATTTCCGCGTAACGTAACGCAGGTTTCATCTTGGAAATTGTCATAAGGATATTTTGTTGCAACATGGCGGATTGCCGTTTCGCTTTGAATTTCTACAAATCGATCATAATGTTCAACACCAAACATCGCTTTTGCAGAATCAACAACTTTATATACGATAACAGCTGCAATTTCAATTGGATTTCCATCAACGTCATTTACTTTTAATTTTTTACTGTTAAAGTTTTCAACACGTAAAGATACAGTTTGACGGAATGCGAACGGAATCGTTAAAAATAAACCGTTTTGACGAATTGTTCCTAAATAATTACCGAAGAACGTAATAACCTTCGCTTGATTCGGTTGAACAATACCGATACCTGTAGCGAGAACTGCGGCTAATATAATAGTTAGTGCCGCTCCTATGAAAATTTCTTGTGCAAGGAAAAATACACCGATAGCAGCTAAAATCAAAATTCCAATAATACCGAGAAAACCATTTACATAAAATACTTGTTTTTCTTTCATATGATCGCCTCCTGATATAAAAATGATATCACTTTTATATCATTTTAAGCAAGAGGTATGTATCTAATTTTCTGAATTTTATTGATTGATATCTTTTATATACATTTTAAGGTTGAAAAAGAGAATATACGTTCTGTTTTATGATAAAATAAAGAAGACTTAACCGCCCACTGCAGCAGCTAAGTCCCTTTGAGAGCATCTTGCATCGTGACAAATGATTCAAAGCGGTTTTGCCAGGATTATATCTTCAATCGCTGACTCAATCTCTTTGTCAGAAGCGTCATAACTTCCTTTTGACTCTGGCTTGTCATGAGTGGAAGTTTGATTCACTTCTTCTTTAGCATGTCCTTTTTTAGCAAAATTCATGCTAGGCATTTTAAATGCCCCCATATTCATGTATTTTCCGAATTTCCACATTTCAACAACAGGGCAGAAACGAACAATTCCTTCTGCAACTTTCATTGCACCAATCCATAGAAAAATGTTAGACCAAGTGCACCACGGCTTGCGTACAAGTTTAGTTGCACTACATCCGAAGAGGACAAGCCCAAGTGTAATTCGAATTAGAGCGTTTATTGTCCCGATATTTTGCTTCATTAGAAAAACACTCCTTTTTATGAAAGTTGAAATAGATAATACTATTTCTTTTATTAGTATCCCGTTTGATTTTTGGGATATGTAATCCAACATTTGACGTGGAAAAAGATGTTGGAATGTGCGTGTGTGTAAGTAACTTTTTTTGTTATAATGAAAGAATGCATAAAAGGAACTTCAAAATTAAATCCTCTAGTTTAAAAAATATGGAAGAGGTAATTCCAAACTTAATTCTCCGTTTTAAACAAATATTTAAGATGAAGTTAAAACAATAATGATGAAAATAAACTGTTATTTTGAACAGAAATATATATAACTAGAGAAAAGAAAGGGTGTTTTCATGTACGATATTTCCGGATGGAAACATGTATTTAAGCTTGATCCAAATAAGGAGTTAAGCGATGAACATTTAGAAATGATTTGTGAGTCTGGAACTGATGCGGTTATTGTAGGCGGAAGTGATGGAGTTACAATTGATAACGTATTACACATGCTAGTTAGCATTCGTAGATATGCAGTTCCTTGTGTATTAGAGGTTTCTGATATAGAAGCAATTACACCAGGATTTGATTTTTATTACATCCCAAGTGTTTTAAATAGCCGAAAAGTAGAATGGATAACAGGTGTTCATCATGAGGCATTGAAAGAATTTGGGGATATTATGGACTGGGACGAAATTTTTATGGAAGGGTATTGTGTTTTAAATCCAGAAGCGAAAGTAGCCCAGCTTACAGAAGCGAAATGTGATTTAACAGAAGATGACGTTATTGCATATGCTCGTTTAGCAGACAAGTTATTACATTTACCGATATTTTATTTAGAATATAGCGGTACGTATGGAGATGTTGAACTTGTTAAAAATGTAAAAGCAGAATTGAAACAAGCTAAGTTATACTATGGCGGTGGTATTTCTAAGGCAGAACAGGCGAAAGAAATGGCACAATATGCTGATACAGTAGTTGTTGGAAATATTATTTATGATGATATAAAATCGGCGTTAAAAACAGTTAAAGCAGTAAAAGGAGAGTAGGTGCAGGCGTATATGAGTATGACAGATAAGTTATTAAACGGTTTAAATCCACAGCAACAAAAAGCAGTACAAACAACGAATGGACCACTTCTACTAATGGCAGGTGCAGGTAGTGGTAAGACACGTGTGTTAACACATCGTATTGCGTATTTACTTGGTGAAAAAGGTGTAGCACCATGGAATGTACTAGCTATTACCTTCACAAATAAAGCAGCTCGTGAAATGCGTGAGCGTATTGATACACTTGTGGGACCAGAAGCAGAAGATATTTGGATTTCGACGTTCCACTCTATGTGTGTACGTATTTTACGACGCGATATCGATCGTATTGGTATTAATCGTAACTTTACAATCTTAGATTCAGGTGATCAGCTAACTGTAGTCAAAAAAATTATGAAAGAGCGCAATGTTGATCCGAAGAAATTTGAGCCGCGCTCTATTTTAGCGGGTATTAGTAATGCGAAAAATGAACTGTTATCTGCGGATAAATATGCAAAAAAAATTACAATGGCTGATCCATACGAAAAATTAACGAGCGATGTATACACAGAGTATCAAAAACGTCTTTTGAAAAATAATTCATTAGACTTTGATGATTTAATTATGACGACGATTCAGCTATTTGAACGTGTTCCAGAAGTATTAGAGTTTTATCAGCGTAAGTTCCAATATATTCATGTTGATGAGTATCAAGATACGAACAAAGCACAATATCTTCTTGTTAAACATTTGGCAGCGCGTTTTAAAAATCTTTGCGTTGTAGGTGACTCTGACCAGTCTATTTATCGCTGGCGTGGTGCAGATATTTCTAACATTTTGTCATTCGAAAAAGACTATGAGAATGCACAAGTAATTTTATTAGAACAAAACTATCGTTCGTCACAAAATATTTTAAATGCAGCAAATGCCGTTATTGAAAAAAATACGAATCGTAAGCCGAAGAAATTATGGACAGACAATCAAGTTGGAAGTAAAATCTCGTATTATCGTGCCGCAACTGAAAAGGACGAAGCGTATTTTGTTGCAAAAAAAATTCGCGACGATATTCAAATGGGGAAACGAAAATATACTGATTTTGCAGTGCTATATCGTACGAATGCTCAGTCTCGTATGGTCGAGGAGATTTTCCTTAAATCTAACATTCCGTACAAAATTGTGGGGGGTACGAAGTTCTACGATCGTAAAGAGATTAAAGATATTTTGGCGTACTTACGTTTAATCGGTAATCCAGATGATGAAATTAGTTTTGCACGTATTATTAACATGCCAAAGCGTGGTATTGGTGCGACTTCTATTGATAAAATTATTAATTATGGTGTGCAAAACGGAATTTCATTAACTGCTGTATTTGATGAGATTGAGCATGTTGGAGTAAGTGCAAAAATTACAAAGGCAGTAAAAGAATTCGCGAATTTATTAAATAACTGGGTAAATATGCAAGAGTATTTATCTGTTACAGAATTAGTAGAAGAAGTTATTGAAAAAACAGGCTATCGCGATATGTTGAAAAATGAACGTTCTTTAGAAGCGGAAGGTCGTTTAGAAAACTTAGACGAGTTCTTATCTGTTACGCAAACATTTGAATCTCAAAGCGAAGATAAGAGCCTTGTTGCATTCTTAACAGATTTAGCACTTGTTGCTGATATTGATCGTGTAGATGAAGACCCAACTGCTGGTGAAGAAGTTATTTTAATGACGATGCACTCAGCGAAAGGATTAGAGTTCCCGGTTGTCTTTATTGTTGGCTTAGAGGAAGGGATATTCCCGCATACTCGTTCTCTTATGGAAGAGGATGAAATGCAAGAAGAACGTCGTCTTGCTTATGTAGGTATTACTCGTGCAGAAGAAGAGCTATATTTATCTAATGCGCAAATGCGTACTTTATTTGGTAGAACAAGTATGAACGCTGCGTCTCGCTTCATTACAGAAATCCCGACAGAACTAGTGGAATCATTAAATGAAACAGCGCCGAAGCGTGAAAATTCGTTTGGTGCAAAAGGCAGAACAGCAAGTAGCGGCAAAACGACAATCACAACGACAACACGCTCTCGTTCAGCTTTCGCGCGCCCTGCAGCTAAGACGACAGGCGGTGAGCAAATTGGCTGGGCAGTAGGCGATAAAGCTTCCCACCAAAAATGGGGAATCGGTACAGTTGTAAGTGTAAAAGGTGAAGGTGATGCAAAAGAATTAGATATTGCGTTCCCAAGCCCGATTGGTGTTAAACGTTTGTTAGCAAAATTTGCACCTGTGACGAAACAATAGAAAGGAATGAGGATATGTCAAAAGAGATAGCAAAAAAACGTATAGAAGAATTACGTGATTTGTTAAATACATTTAACTATCAATATCACGTATTAGACAATCCTTCTGTTTCTGATGCGGAATATGACCGTAATATGCAGGAGCTTATAAAATTAGAAGCAGAGAACCCAGAGTTTATGAGTGAAGATTCTCCCTCCGTTCGCGTTGGGGGAACTGTTCTTGATATATTTGAAAAAGTAACACATAAGTCACCAATGTTAAGTTTAGGAAATGCATTTAACGAAGGAGATTTACGTGATTTCGACAGAAGAGTACGTCAAGGAATTGATGGTGCGAATGTAAGATATATATGTGAATTAAAAATTGACGGGCTTGCCGTTTCGCTTCATTATGAAAAAGGACGCTTCATTCAAGGGGCAACACGTGGTGATGGTGTAACGGGTGAAGATATTACTCAAAATTTAAAAACGATTAAAGCTATCCCACTTCGTTTAAATGAAGAAGTAACGTTAGAAGCACGAGGCGAAGCTTATATGCCGAAGCGTTCATTCGTTAAACTAAATGAAGAAAAAGAGCAAAATGGAGAAGATGTATTTGCGAATCCGCGTAATGCAGCAGCAGGTTCAATACGTCAACTTGATCCGAAAATTGCAGCGAAGCGTAACTTATCTATGTTTGTGTATGGTCTTGCGAATGTAGAAGAAAAAACAATTTCATCACATAGTGAATCGCTGGATTTCTTAGGTGAACTTGGATTTAAGACAAATCCAAATCGCCGTACATGTGAAACAATTGAAGAAGTTATAGCTTATGTAGAAGAATGGCAAGAAAAACGTCCGCATCTTGATTATGAGATTGATGGAATCGTTATAAAAGTAGATGATGTTGCTCTTCAAGAAAGTCTAGGAACTACAGCGAAGAGTCCAAGGTGGGCGATTGCTTATAAATTTCCGGCTGAAGAAGTTGTAACGAGATTAACAGGCATTGAATTAAGTGTTGGCCGAACAGGGGTTGTAACACCGACTGCAGAACTAGAGCCAGTGAGAGTTGCTGGTACGATTGTTCGTCGTGCTTCTTTACATAACGAAGATTTAATTCGCGAAAAAGACATTCGAATTGGTGACTACGTTGTTGTGAAGAAGGCTGGAGATATTATTCCTGAAGTTGTGAACGTTATTTTTGATAAGCGTACTGGTAAGGAAGAAGAATACCGCATGCCAACTCATTGTCCAGCATGTGAGAGTGAACTTGTTCGTTTAGAAGAAGAAGTAGCACTTCGTTGTATAAATCCAACTTGTCCTGCTCAAATTCGAGAAGGGTTAATCCATTTCGTTTCAAGAAATGCAATGAATATTGATGGACTTGGAGAACGTGTCATTACACAACTCTTTGATGCTGATTACATTCGTACATTTGCTGATTTATATGCATTGACGAAAGAGCAATTATTACAGTTAGAACGTTTTGGTGAAAAATCAGCAACAAACTTAATACAAGCAATTGAAAATTCTAAAGAAAACTCGTTAGAGCGATTATTATTTGGTCTTGGAATTCGCCACGTTGGAGCGAAAGCAGCACGTACATTTGCAGAGCACTTTGAAACGATGGATGAGCTTGTAAAAGCAACGGAAGAAGAACTAAAAGCAATTAATGAAATTGGCGAAAAAATGGCTCAATCTGTTGTGACATATTTTGATAATGAAGATGTATTAGAGTTATTACAGCAGTTTAAAGAGTATGGCGTGAATATGACATACAAAGGTATAAAAATTGCAGATTTACAAAATGTTGAATCTTACTTCGCAGGAAAAACGGTTGTTTTAACAGGTAAGCTAGAAGTTATGGGACGAAGTGAAGCGAAGAAGAAGATTGAGGCATTAGGTGGAAAAGTAACAGGAAGTGTTAGTAAGAGTACGGATTTGGTTGTTGCAGGTGAAGCAGCTGGTTCGAAATTAGCACAAGCGGAGAAACATAATGTTGAGGTTTGGAATGAAGAGAGGTTCTTACAAGAGCTAAATAAGTAAGAGGTGCAAACTTACCATGAAAAAAATAGCATTAGCGGTATTAAGCCTTGGCCTACTTGTAAGTGGGTGTAGTGCAGGTGCCGACAAAGATGAAAAAGTGGCTGGGAAATCGGGGAAAGCAAAAGAACAATCAGTTGTTCCAAAATACGCTATTTCGGATGAATATTATAAGACGACTATTCCATTTGATGGTGGAAAGGCACGTGGTTTAGTGGTGCAAGGGTTAAATAGTCGCCTTGATATAGATGAATTTGAAACAGGATTAATGCGAATTGCAAAAGAATCATTTAGTACGAAAGATAATTTTTTAAAAGGCGGAAAAGCTCTAGATACTCAAACTATACAGATGCTTGTTAAAAGAAAACGTACAGATGCTGAACAAAAGGAACTAGAGGAAAAATTAAAAAAAGATGCAGTTAAATTTCCTAATATAGGATTAAATCCTGCCTTAGGAACAGGATCCGAATCACTAGAAGTGAAAAATAAAAAAAATCCAATATATATTTCAAATATTTTAGAGCATGATTATTATGTGAAAAAAGGCGATAACGACGAGGAACGTGTTGGTATGGTAGTTGGATTAGCGATGAATTCTGTTCAATATTTTAACGAAGAGCATGGTTACCCACGTGAAGCTGCAATCCCAGATGAAAAGATGTTAGCTGAAGGGAAAAAAATGGCGCAAGAAATTTTGAAAGTCATACATCAAAAAGAACCTGAAACAAAAAATATTCCGATAACATTTGCGATTTATCGCCAAGCTCCAAAGTCTTCGCTCGTGCCAGGTAATTTTGTTTCTTATGCAAATGTCGAAAAAGGTAGTGAAACGGTTGAAGATTGGAAACAAATTAATGAAAAATATTATTTGTTCCCATCAGAGCAAGCGAAAACAGATAATAAACGTGAAGATCTTGCAAGAGTATCCAACTTTAAGGCAAAACTAAGCGATTATTTCCAAGGAGACTATACAGCTGTTATTGGTACTGGTATGTATAGAGATGATGAATTAAGAGAAATGAAGCTTGATATTCCTGTCCAGTTTAATGGAAAAGCTGAAATAGTTGGTTTTACACAATATGTGGCAGGGCTTGTTATGGAATACTTCCCGAATTATATGAAAGTACAAGTAACGATTAAATCTGTAGAACGCCCAGAAGCTATTATTATACGTGAAGCAAAAAAAGATGAACCACTTGTGAAAATTTTAGATTAAATATGAAGGCTGTTCCTCTATGGAACAGCTTTTTTTCTTATGTAATTTTGTTATAATTTAAAATGTTGTAAAAAATAGGGGGAAGGGGTAAAGCTCATGGACGAATTAAGTTTTCAAGTCATTATTTTATTAATTGCATTCGGTTTTTTAGCAGCTTTTATTGATTCCGTTGTTGGAGGAGGAGGGTTAATTTCGCTTCCTGCACTTATGTTTGTTGGCCTATCGCCAGCTTCGGCAATTGCAACGAATAAATTAGCGGCAACAATGGGGACATTTACGAGTGCGATGTATTTCATTCGATCAGGAAAAGTTGATTTTAAAATTGTAGGAAAGTTAATCCCGTTAACTATTGTTGGAGCTGTGGCAGGCGCTTTAGTAGTAAAATTTATTCCATCGGATATTTTACGCCCATTAGTACTTGTAATGTTGGTATTCATTGCTATTTATATTATTGCAAAAAAGAATTGGGGAAGTGTGTCTACCTATAAGAAGATGACGCAAAGAAAAACATTAATATTTTTCTTTGTTATTTTAATGATAGGATTTTATGATGGATTTTTTGGACCAGGGACAGGGTCGTTTTTAATTTTTGCATTTTTATTAATTGGCTTGGATTTTATTCAAGCAGCAGCATCTGGAAAACTTTTGAATTTTGTTAGTAATATTGTATCTTTAATTACTTTTTTATTTTTAGACATAATTCATTTTGAATACGGTATTATCATGGGATTATCAATGATCTTAGGTGCTTATTTTGGATCGAAGTTTGCGGTTCAAAAAGGTGTTGGATATGTGAGGACTTTATTTTTATTAGTTACCATATTATTGATTGGAAAAAATGTTTTGGAATATACTCATATTTTGTAGATTCATACCCATGTATGGATCTCTTTTTTTATTATATTTTAAAAATTTATTAATTTTTAAAATATAAGTCTGGGAATATTTGAATAAATCTAAATTATCGTGTAGAATAATGTTGTAAAATGTAAACGTTTTTCTAAGGGGAGGCTAAAAAGAATGGTAGTAGCATACAAACATGAGCCATTTACAGATTTTTCAGTGGAGGCTAACAAATTAGCGTTTGAAGAAGGTTTAAAGAAAGTAGAATCTTATCTTGGACAAGACTATCCATTAATTATTGGGGGAGAAAAAATCACTACAGAAGACAAAATTGTTTCTGTAAACCCTGCAAATAAAGAGGAACTTGTTGGTCGTGTTTCAAAAGCAAGCCGTGAGTTAGCTGAAAAAGCAATGCAAGTAGCGGATGAAACATTCCAAACTTGGAGAAAATCAAAGCCAGAAATGCGTGCAGACATTTTATTCCGTGCTGCAGCAATCGTTCGTCGCAGAAAACATGAATTCTCTGCTATTCTTGTAAAAGAAGCAGGTAAGCCATGGAATGAGGCAGATGCTGATACAGCAGAAGCAATCGACTTTATGGAATATTATGGTCGTCAAATGTTAAAATTAAAAGACGGTATTCCAGTAGAAAGCCGTCCAATTGAATATAATCGTTTCTCTTACATTCCATTAGGAGTAGGTGTTATCATTTCTCCTTGGAACTTCCCATTCGCAATTATGGCAGGTATGACAACAGCTGCTTTAGTTTCTGGTAACACAGTATTACTAAAACCAGCTAGTACAACTCCTGTAGTAGCAGCAAAATTTATGGAAGTATTGGAAGAAGCTGGATTACCAGCTGGCGTAGTAAACTTCGTTCCAGGTAACGGTTCTGAAGTTGGTGACTACTTAGTAGATCATCCTCGTACACGTTTCGTAAGCTTCACGGGATCTCGTGATGTAGGTATCCGTATCTATGAGCGTGCAGCGAAAGTAAACCCAGGACAAATTTGGTTAAAACGCGTTATCGCTGAAATGGGCGGTAAAGATACAATCGTTGTTGATAAAGAAGCAGATCTTGAATTAGCAGCTAAGTCTATCGTTGCATCAGCATTCGGATTCTCAGGACAAAAATGTTCTGCATGTTCTCGTGCAGTAATCCATGAAGATGTATACGATCACGTATTAAATCGTGCTGTTGAATTAACAAAAGAATTAACAGTTGCTAACCCAGCAGTATTAGGTACAAACATGGGTCCTGTTAATGACCAAGCTGCATTCGATAAAGTAATGAGCTATGTTGCAATTGGTAAAGAAGAAGGTAGAATCTTAGCAGGTGGCGAAGGAGACGATTCTAAAGGCTGGTTCATCCAACCAACAATCGTTGCTGACGTTGCAGAAGATGCTCGCTTAATGAAAGAAGAAATCTTCGGACCAGTAGTAGCATTCTGTAAAGCGAAAGACTTCGATCATGCACTTGCAATTGCAAACAATACAGAATACGGTTTAACAGGAGCAGTTATCTCTAACAACCGTGACCATATTGAAAAAGCACGTGAAGACTTCCACGTAGGTAACTTATACTTCAACCGTGGATGTACTGGTGCAATCGTAGGATACCAACCATTCGGTGGCTTTAACATGTCTGGTACAGACTCTAAAGCTGGTGGACCTGATTACTTAGCACTTCACATGCAAGCAAAAACTACTTCTGAAACTTTATAAGAAATAGTAGAGGAGCTCTTCACAGAATGTGAAGAGCTCCTTTTAAAATTGAAATCCTATATATTACTATCGTTCGAAAGGAATGAGCTAAAACCTATTAATAGCGGGATAAACATGTGAACAGAAATAAAATGATGAGAAAAGTTGACTTATTAGTCATTTTTTTTAGTATTCATTTTGAGAATTTCCTGTATAATACAATTTGAAAGAAAATCTATGGTTCGACAAGGAACACTCCTTTCGGTTTTGCTCACTGAAAGGAGTGTTTTTTTTATGTAGCTAAAAATTCTTTCGTGCTTATTACATTTGCATATACACCATTTAAACTAGCTAAAATTGTATTGTGAATATAAACAGCTGGTATAGTAGCGTTCTTAAAAGAAAGGTCTTTTGTAGCACAAGCATCATGTATAACGGTACATTGAAAGTCAAAATCGAATGCAGCCCTTACTGTAGCATCAATACACATATGAGTCATCATCCCGCATACAACGACATGTTCAATATCTAAACGTTTTAATTGCTCTAGAAGATTAGTTTCTCGGAAGCTATTTGGATAATGTTTGACTATAACTGTTTCTTCTCTAAGTGGACGTACGCTTTCGTGAATATGTACACCTTCTGTATTAGGTAGGAAAAAAGTAGCGTCATCTTTTATAGCTACGTGTTGGATATGAAAAATAGGTTCGTTGTTTGTTCTAAAGTGTTGTAATAACTGATTAGCATATTCGCTTGCTTCTACTGGATTACGCAATTCCATCTTTCCATTTGGAAAATAATCGTTTTGAATATCGACGAGTAAAAGAGCTGTTTTCATATATTTATCTTCCTCCGAGTTTCATATTCAAATAAATTTATTCAATTCGTAGAGAGGATTCTCCTGTTTAAAAATATGAGGAAAAAGAATTTTAAATAACCTTGAAAGTTACTATTTTCTCATGAATTTTCATCTGAAAATTTTAATAAAGGAATAATTAATATTTTTCTAAAAAATGTATTGACTCTTATTATTCTGAGTTCTATAATGAGAATTAATTAAACGACAATTAAATCGATACATTCTTATCCAGAGAGGTGGAGGGACTGGCCCTACGATACCTCAGCAACGGGTTTTTTTAATACCGTGCTAACTCCAGCAAGCCATATAAAGGCTTGGAAGATGAGAAGATGTGAACGAGTACATATAAGTGCTCTCCTTCTTATCTTTATGGTTGATAAGAAGGAGGGCACTTTTTATTTTACCTCGAAAGCTCTGCTTCAAGTTTTTACAGCATATAGGAGGGGAAAAAATGATTTCTTTTAACAATGTAAGTAAAGTGTATGAATCAGCTGGGCAATCTGTTCATGCGGTGGAGGATGTAACATTATCAGTTGAGAAAGGCGAAATTTTTGGCATTATTGGTTTTAGTGGCGCTGGAAAGAGTACGTTATTACGCTTAGTAAATATGTTAGAGAGACCGACGGCAGGAACGATTTCAATAGATGATAAAGATATTACATCATTATCGACGAAAGAATTACGTAAACTGAGACAAAGAATTGGAATGATTTTTCAAAGTTTTAATTTATTTAATTCAAGAACAGTATTTGGAAATATTGCTTATCCATTAAAGTTAGCGAAAGTACCAAAGAATGAGATAAAAGAAAGAGTAAATGAACTGCTGAAGTTTGTAGGGTTAGAAGATAAAGCAAACTATTACCCAGAGCAGCTATCAGGTGGACAAAAGCAGCGTGTGGGCATTGCTAGAGCACTTGCGACATCGCCAGATATTCTTATATGTGATGAGGCAACATCAGCCTTAGATCCAGAAACAACGACAGAAATTCTAAACTTATTAAAGAAAGTAAATAGAGAATACAATTTAACAATTCTTCTTATTACACATGAAATGCATGTTGTGAAAGAAATTTGTCACCGTGTAGCTGTAATGGAGAAAGGAAAAGTTATTGAAGAAGGAAAACTGTTTGATGTTTTCACGCAACCAAAAACAAAGACGACTCAAAACTTTGTACGTTCTGTCATTAATGATCATTTACCGGAAAGTATTCTAGCGAAAATTCAAAATGGTGGTCAAATTTATCGTCTAACATTTACTGGTGAGGAGACAGGACAGCCGGTACTATCATATATCGCAAAAAACTATAACGTCGATGTAAATGTACTGTACGGAAATATTATTGAACTTCAAAATGTGCTATTTGGAAATCTTCTTGTAGAGTTGCAAGGTGAGCAGAGGGAAATTCAAAAAGCATTACAACATCTAAGACTGCAAGTGCAGCTGAAGGAGGTAGAAGCTCATGCGAGTTGATTGGAGTATATTTTGGCCGCGCATACTAGATGCGACGGGGGATACCCTCTTAATGGTAATTGTAACCCTTATATTCGCTACAATTCTTGGTATACCCCTAGGTTTACTATTATATGTAACGAGAAAAGGAAACTTTTTAGAAAATAACTGGGTCTTTTCTATTCTTAATATCATTATTAATACAATTCGTCCGGTTCCATTCATTATCTTTTTAGTAGCTTTAAGCCCACTAACAAGAAGTGTTATCGGAACGACGATTGGAACAGCAGCCGCAATCTTCCCAATGACGTTAGTTGCATCAATCGGCATTGCTAGAATGGTTGAAACAAATCTTGTTTCTGTTCCAAAGGGAGTCATTGAAGCAGCTCAAGCAATGGGGGCTTCGCCAATTAGAATTGTTTTTGAAATTCTTGTGCCAGAAGCGTTAGCGCCATTGATCTTAGGGGTTACATTTATGACAGTTGGTTTAATTGAATTTTCTGCAGTTGCTGGGCTTGTCGGTGGTGGCGGTCTTGGTGATTTAGCGATGACATATGGTTATCAACGTTTTGATACATCAGTTATGTTCGTAACGGTCGTTTTACTTATCATTCTTGTACAGGTAGCTCAAAATTTAGGAAACTACTTTGCGAAAGTCTTTTTACGCAGATCATAAAAAGGAAGAGGGTAAAAGAAAATGAAGAAAATTTTAGCATTTGCATTATCAGCGATTGTAGGAGTTTCAGCGTTAAGTGGCTGTTCAAGTGGAGACATAGGGGCAGGAGCTAAAGAAAAAGTAGTTCGCGTTGGTGTAACTGGAACGGATGGAGACGCTTGGGAAATTTTGAAGAGGAAAGCTGAAAAAGAAGGAATTAAAATTAAACTGGTTGAGTTCTCTGATTACACAACGCCAAATAAGGCGCTAGCTGATGGAGATATTGAACTAAACTCATTCCAGCATATTGCTTTCTTAGAGCAATTTAAAAAAGAGCATAAGTTAGATATTACAGCTGTTGGTACAACGCAAATTGCGCCAATGGGTTTATACTCTGAAAAATATAAGAAAGCAAATGAAATCCCAGATGGTTCAGAAATTGCAATTCCAAACGATCCAACGAACCAAGCACGGGCATTAAAACTTCTTGATGCAGCTGGATTATTAAAGCTTAAAAAAGACTTTGGTCTATTTGGAGATCCAAGTGGTATTGCTGAAAATCCGAAGAAATTAAAAATTACACCGGTTATCGCACAGCAAACACCTCGTGTGTTAAAAGATGTAGCGGCATCAGTTATTAATAACGGTGTTGCTGGTCAAGCTGGATTAGATCCAGCGAAGGATCCTATTTTCTTAGAAGATCCAAAGAATGAAAATGCGAAGCCTTATATTAATATTTTCGCAGCTCGTACGAAAGATAAAGATGATCCAACACTGAAAAAAGTAATTGAATTATACCATTCAAAAGAAGTAACAGATGCAATTAAGAAAGAAACAAATGATGGTTCCATTTCAGTAGATCTTTCACTTGAGGAGCTTGAAAAAATCGTAAAATAATCATTGGGTTTAATGGACTAACAGAAGGAACCCCTCCGCTGTTAGTTCGTTCAACATATAATCTACTTAACAAACAAAACAAACCCTAATTCTGTACCTTCCAATTCTGTATAATATAGAATCCAATGTTTGTTAAGTAGAGTAATAGACCAGGAGTTTTCCTGGTCTTTTTTTATTACTGAAAGCAGCTAGCGAGTAGTAAGGTAATCCAAATTATAATGGGATAAGAAAATAAACTGAAAAGGAGTGTAATTACGAATTGCTTTTGATGAATTAAGTGTTTTTTTGATAAAAAAAAGAAAATAGAAAAGAGAGTAATGAAAAATGCGGATATTACGCCGGGGTTATAGGAGCGATAAATGAAAAACAAAATAATATGTTGAACAGAGTTGAAGAAGATGGCCCCTTGTATAAAAATAATCCAGCATATAGAAGACAAGAAGTTAAGTTGATATAGAAAGACGATAAGTAATACAAAGATTGTTAATACGGAAATGGCAATGAAAAATTGTTGGCTAGTTATAAGACGGATTGAAAATTGATTAGCAAGGTATTGTGGCATTTGGAAAGCTTCTTCAAGGTTATGAATGAAAAATAATAAGGGAATAATCCAGAGTATAGTAGTGGAATGTTTTTTCATCAATTTACATCACTCCAATAAAGTATAGAAAGCCTAAAAAAAGGCCATCTATACAGAGATAGTTAATCAATTATGATATTTTTTAAATTAACTTCATGATGCTCTCGTTCTATCGAATAAGCAGCTAGTTCCTCTTGTAAAATATTTAATATTTGCTTAGCGGATTGCTGGATTGGATTAGGTAGCTCTTCTAATATATGCATCCCGACTTTTACTTTTGTACGAATTCCCCTTCGTAGTAATTCCTCATGCATGGACTACACCTCCAAACCGAATATTTAGTACATCTTCATCAAATTTTGCTCCTTGAATAGAAAGGTGTGTTAATGTTTTTGGTAACGTGATGTTCCGTTTAACAGAACCCGCTCGAATAATAAGTTCATCACCTTTTTGATTTAAGGAAAGTTCACTTTTGTTTGAGAAGGGAATGGACAGAACGAAAATATACTCATCGCCATCCTTTTTTACATATTGAGTGCGCCCGTTAAATTTCACTTCTGTAGGGGAATGATCAGTTTTAAATAAAGAATCTCCTACACGTTCTAACATAGACAAACCAACAACTTCTTGTTCAAACATTGGAGCTTCGTAAATAGGAAGGGGTTGAAAACTATCTTGAATTAATGTTTTATATTTCTTCTGTGCATCTTTCCATGCCTGAAAATAAGGATCGGTGACAGTGTTAGGGATGACGCGGTTAATCATAATGGCATCTACGTTATAATCGTATAAATTCAAATAAGTAAAGCTGCGCTGGGCTTCCTTAATGACCATTTTTTCAGGATTTACAACGATGCGGATACTTGTTACTTCTCGATTTGATAAAATATCTCTCATTTCTCCGAGCTGTTCAAGTGTACTTGTTAATTCGTCCATAATATCGTCGGTTGGAAGAGGGACACCAAGGAGTGGTTGAGCTACAGGACGAACGACTTTTAAAACTTTTCTTTTAATAGGAAATAAATTTTCCATCCACCAGCCGAGCATGTCTGGAAAGCTTAGCATTGCTAATGTTTCTCCTGTTGGGGCACAATCAATAATGATAACATCATATGTGTTTTGTTTATAATAATCGAGTACGCGAAGTAGGCTAATTAAATCTTCCATACCGGGAAACATCGTTAATTCTTCTGTTGTAATATCATCGGCTGCTTTGGAAGTGAAGAGTAGTGTAATATATTTCTGTAATTTTCCCCAGCCTTTTTCCATCTCATAAATCGTATTAATTTCTTGTGCCCACAAATTTTTACGAACTTCTAATGGCTCAGAAGATAGCTTTATACCAAATGAATCTCCTAAACTATGAGCAGGATCTGTGCTCATTACTAATGTTTTTAATCCTTGTTTCGCACTTTGAATTGCTGTTGCTGCTGAAATGCTAGTTTTTCCTACGCCGCCTTTACCTGTATACAAGATAATTCTCATCATTCATATCCCCTTTGTTTCGAATGTCGAATATTACGAGTGTCGAAGTAAATGATTGAATAAAAACCCAGATAGGGTTTTATTCAATCGGAATGTTTTTCATTTTAGGTGTAGAAATCTTTTCTTCTGTTTTTTGCTGTGACGTAGCGATGTGATCCATGATTTTTTGGAAGATTTGTAGTAAGAATGCTTTTTCTTCTTCTGATAATGCTTCTGTTACTAAGCTAAAGTAATGGGCCGCATTTTGTTTTACTTCTTGAACGAGCATTACGCCGTTTTCTGTTAACCGAATTAATACAATACGTCGGTCATTTTCATCACGGTAGCGTTCAATATATCCCTTTTTTACAAGGCGATTTACAACGCCCGTTGTTGTACTCATCGGTATATCAAGAAGATCAGCAATTTTCGTCATTGTAATATCTGTATTTCGTTCCATCCAAAGTAAACAAAATACTTCTGTTTTAGAAAGTGTTAAATCTAGGCTTACCCATTCTTCAGGATAGAAAAGTTTCTTGGCGTTATCTAGCAGTAAGTCTAAAAAATGTTCATATTGCAACAATTAATTCCACTCCCGTATATTTCGAGGTTCGTAATATTTATTTTTATTTTATGTAGAATAGAAATAATTGTCAATGATTTTAATTGTTTTTTTCAGATTAGGCAGAAAACTTTCTTTAAAATAGTATTCTTTTATGATAGATTTATAAATATAAAACTAGAATTTACATAAAAATCCATCATGGTAAATATACTTATCTATAATGGGTATACAGCTAACGAGGGGGAGAACGATGAGAAGACGTAATACGCAAGCGTTCACGTTTTTAGCATGGACTTCATTTGTTTGTGCACTTTCAGGTATGCTAATTGGGATTTATACGTTAGATGAAACGCTTAGTGTAAAAGGATACTATTTAATTGGAACATTATTTTTAACGATGTCTTGTTTTGTATTACAAAAAACAATTCGTGATAATGAAGAAGATAACGAGAGATTTCCGAAAAATAAACCGTTAGATAAAGAGTAAATTGTAAAGAAAGGCATTTGCCTTTCTTTTTTTATGTAAAAATGGCGTAAGTACTCTGTGTTGACTTGCTTGAAGTACTGAAAATTTGGTATCATCAATAGTATTGTAGATTGAACGATATATTATGGAGGTGGCCTAGCCGTGTCAAGAATTTCCGTTGAGAATGTAAAGCACGTAGCACATTTAGCACGTCTTGCAATTACTGATCAAGAAGCAGAAAAATTTCAAAAACAACTAGATGCAATTGTTACATTTGCAGAACAGTTAAATGAATTAGATACAACAGATGTAAAACCAACAACTCATGTATTAACTATGAAAAATGTTATGCGTGAAGATGTACCAGAAAAAGGTTTACCAGTTGAAGAAGTATTAAAAAATGCACCGGATCACAAAGATAATCAAATCCGTGTTCCAGCAGTATTAGAATAGAGGAGGGGAATTTCGATGTCATTATTTGATCATTCAGTATCAGAGTTACATAAGAAGTTAAACAACAAAGAAATTTCCGTTACGGATTTAGTAGAAGAATCTTACAAACGTATTGCGGATGTTGAAGATAACGTAA
Source organism: Bacillus cereus group sp. MYBK216-1 (assembly GCF_051916495.1). Lineage (NCBI taxonomy): Bacteria > Bacillati > Bacillota > Bacilli > Caryophanales > Bacillaceae > Bacillus > Bacillus cereus group sp. MYBK216-1. The sequence continues at coordinate 176,945 of NZ_JBQAGT010000007.1, read as the reverse complement.
AAGCTTTTCTTACATTAGATGAAGAAAATGCACGCGCAAAAGCGAAAGAATTAGATGCAAAAATCGGCGCTGAAGATAATGGTTTATTATTCGGTATGCCAATTGGTGTAAAAGATAACATTGTAACTAACGGTCTTCGTACAACTTGTGCGAGCAAAATGTTAGCAAACTTCGATCCAATTTATGATGCGACAGTTGTGCAAAAGCTAAAAGCTGCTGACACAATTACAATCGGTAAATTAAACATGGACGAGTTCGCAATGGGTTCTTCAAATGAAAACTCAGGATTCTACGCTACGAAAAACCCATGGAACTTAGATTACGTTCCGGGTGGATCTAGTGGTGGTTCTGCAGCAGCTGTAGCAGCAGGAGAAGTACTATTCTCTCTAGGTTCTGATACGGGTGGTTCTATCCGTCAGCCAGCTGCATATTGCGGTGTTGTAGGTTTAAAACCAACTTATGGACGCGTATCTCGTTACGGATTAGTAGCATTCGCATCTTCACTTGACCAAATCGGACCGATTACACGTACAGTAGAAGACAATGCATACTTATTACAAGCTATTTCAGGTATTGACCGCATGGATGCAACTTCTGCAAACGTTGAAGTTGGAAACTATTTAGCTGGTTTAACAGGCGATGTTAAAGGTTTACGCATTGCTGTACCGAAAGAATACTTAGGCGAAGGTGTTGGCGAAGAAGCTCGTGAGTCAGTACTAGCTGCTTTAAAAGTATTAGAAGGTATGGGCGCAACTTGGGAGGAAGTATCGCTTCCACACTCTAAATACGCTCTAGCAACGTATTACTTACTATCTTCTTCTGAAGCATCTGCGAACCTTTCACGCTTTGATGGCGTGCGTTACGGTGTTCGTTCTGATAATGTAAATAACTTATTAGATCTTTACAAAAACACACGTAGTGAAGGTTTCGGTGATGAAGTTAAACGTCGTATTATGCTTGGTACATTTGCGCTTAGCTCTGGTTACTATGATGCATATTACAAGAAAGCACAACAAGTACGTACATTAATTAAAAACGACTTTGAAAATGTATTTGCTAACTATGATGTTATTATTGGACCAACAACGCCAACTCCGGCATTTAAAGTGGGCGAAAAAGTTGATGATCCAATGACAATGTATGCAAATGACATTTTAACAATCCCAGTAAACTTAGCGGGTGTTCCAGCGATTTCTGTTCCATGTGGATTCGGTGCTAACAACATGCCACTTGGTTTACAAATCATTGGTAAACACTTCGATGAAGCGACAATTTACCGCGTTGCACATGCGTTTGAGCAAGCAACAGACTATCATACAAAAAAAGCAAGTCTGTAAGGAGGCGAGCATAGATGAATTTAGAAACAATTATTGGTTTAGAGGTTCACGTTGAGTTAAAAACAAATTCGAAAATTTTCTCTGCGAGTCCAACAGAATTCGGAGCGGAGCCAAATACACAAACAAGTGTAATTGACTTAGGATACCCAGGGGTACTTCCTACTTTAAATAAAGAAGCAGTTAACTTTGCAATGAAAGCTGCAATGGCATTAAACTGTGAAATCGCAACGGAAACGAAGTTTGACCGTAAAAACTATTTCTATCCAGATAACCCGAAAGCTTACCAAATCTCTCAATTTGATAAGCCAATTGGTGAAAATGGTTGGATTGAAATCGAAGTAGACGGTAAAAAGAAACGTATCGGTATTACACGTCTTCATTTAGAAGAAGATGCTGGTAAATCAACGCATACAGCTGATGGTTCATTAGTAGACTACAACCGTCAAGGTATGCCTTTAATCGAGATCGTATCTGAGCCAGATATGCGTACGCCAGAAGAAGCATATGCATACTTAGAGAAGTTAAAATCAATCATTCAATACACCGGTGTATCTGATTGTAAGATGGAAGAAGGTTCCTTACGTTGTGATGCGAACATTTCTCTTCGTCCAGTTGGACAAGAGAAGTTCGGTACAAAAGCGGAACTGAAAAACTTAAACTCATTCACTTACGTACAAAAAGGTCTTGAGCATGAGCAAGTGCGCCAAGAAAAAGAACTGTTATCTGGTGGCATCATCCAACAAGAAACACGTCGTTATGATGAAGCAACAAAGAAAACAATCTTAATGCGTGTGAAAGAAGGATCTGACGATTACCGTTACTTCCCGGAGCCAGACTTAGTTGAACTTTACATCGATGATGAGTGGAAAGAAGCAGTTCGAGCTTCTATTCCAGAACTTCCAGATGCACGTAAAGCTCGCTACGTTGCAGAATTAGGCTTACCAGCTTATGATGCACACGTGTTAACATTAACGAAAGAGATGTCTGATTTCTTTGAAGCAACTGTTGCAGACGGTGCTGATGCGAAATTAACATCGAACTGGTTAATGGGTGAAGTACTTGCATACTTAAACAAACAACAAAAAGAATTAAAAGACGTTGCATTAACGCCTGCTGGTTTATCTAAAATGGTTCAATTAATTGAAAAAGGTACAATTTCTTCTAAAATCGCGAAGAAAGTATTTAACGAATTAATTGAAAAAGGTGGAGACCCAGAAGAAATCGTTAAAGCGAAAGGTCTTGTTCAAATTTCTGACGAGGGTACACTTCGTAAAGTTGTAACAGAAATTCTTGATAATAATGAGCAATCTATCGAAGACTTTAAAAACGGTAAAGACCGTGCAATTGGCTTCTTAGTTGGTCAAATTATGAAAGCTACAAAAGGACAAGCAAATCCACCACTTGTTAACAAAATCTTACTTGAAGAGATTAATAAGCGATAATAGTAGTGACTTTTAAAGATTAAGCAGAAAAACACCCGTACATGGGTGTTTTTCTAGGTTAATCAAACGTTTGTTTAAATGAGACAAAATCGTTTAAACAAACGTTTGATTAACTGTCAAAAGTGGAAAAATGTTTGTATAGCAACTATGGTATGATAGTTGCAAAAAGGTGGGAATAATGATAAATCTAAACATAGAGGTTTTTTTCATCTCATGAAATAATAGATAGTTATTATTCGTTATATGTAAATTTTTATGGAAGAATGGATAGAAATAAAGTGAAACTTTAATCAGTAGGAGGTTCATCCAAAGCTGATTATTAGCCCTCACCAATTGGGCATTTACTGCCCGCAAATAGCGGGATAAATTTTGGAGTCAAATAAAAAACCATTGAAATGAATATTTACTTTTGATGGACTACACGAATCGGGTTCTTACTGCCTGTTTGAGCGGGATAAAAGAAGGATAGCAAGATGAGAGGAGGTAGGCATGGGAATACTGAATAGAAGTTCAGTATGTTCTTTTTCGATACATAAAGAAATTTCCTGTGCTAATAAATGATGAAGCGAGCAAGAATTATTTATAATCCTACTTCTGGGCGTGAGCTATTTAAGAAGAGCTTACCAGAAGTATTACAAAAATTAGAACAAGCTGGCTATGAGACATCTTGTCATGCGACAACGGGTCCTGGAGACGCTACTGTGGCGGCGAGGCAAGCTGCGGATCGTAAGTTTGATGTTGTTATTGCGGCTGGTGGCGACGGTACATTAAATGAAGTAGTAAACGGTTTAGTTGGGCATGAATTCCGTCCGAAATTTGGAATTATTCCAGTTGGAACGACAAATGACTTTGCACGTGCAATTGGTGTACCTCGTTCTATTGAAGAGGCAGCAGATATTATTTGCGAAGGAAAAACAGTGCCATTAGACCTTGGTAGAGCGAACGATACATATTTTATTAACATCGCTGGTGGCGGTCGTATTACAGAATTAACATACGAAGTACCGAGTAAGTTAAAGACAGTATTAGGACAACTTGCTTATTACCTAAAAGGTATCGAGATGTTACCATCATTGCATCCGACATATGTTGAAATTGAGTATGATGGAAAGTTACTACAAGAAGAAATTACGATGTTTTTAATTACGAATACTCGTTCAGTAGGTGGATTTGAAAAGGTAGCACCGTATGCATCTATTAACGATGGGTTATTTGACCTATTAGTACTGAAAAAAGGTTCTATCGCTGATTTAATTAAAGCAGCAACACAAGCACAACGTGGTGAACATATTAATAATCCAAAAGTGTTATATACACAAGCGAACCGAATTAAAGTACATTCACCAGATAAACTAATGATTAATTTAGATGGTGAGTATGGTGGAGATGCACCGATGGAATTCGAAAATATATATCATTGTTTAGAACTATTTGTTCCTGAACATCAAGAGGATGCCCTGTAAAGGCATCCTTTTTTACTTTGTTAAAATGAATTGTAAATTGGGAGTTAGTTTGATTTTTATGGTATTTTTACAATTCTTTTATTTTACATCCATATTTTATTGATAAACTGGAGGAGATAAGAAACGAGAGGTAGGATGCTATGGAGAAGGTAAAAGCAATATTATTTGATAAAGATGGGACATTAATGGATTTTCATTCAATATGGATAAAAGTAGCTGAAGAACTTGTAGCTGAATGTATAAGTTTATATCATTTACCAAGTACAATAGGGCAGACCTTATTAGAAGAGATTGGTGTAGAGGGAGCATTTGTTAATCCGAGGAGTGCAATAGCTGCTGGAACAAGCCTTGATGTAGCGAAGGGGCTTTGTAATTATATTGAGTCTGCTAGAGAAGAAGAGATGCACCATTGGGTAAGTGAGAAGTTATTTTCCCTTATGTATGAGCATCGTTCGCATATGAAAATGACAGCAGATTTACCGAAAGTGTTACAGGCATTAAAAGATAAAGGATTTATATTAGGGGTTGTCACGGCAGATGATTTCGCACCAACAGAATTATTTTTAAAACAATATAAGTTGGAGAACTTTTTTGATTATATTATAGCCTCGGATACATTCCCTGCGCAAAAACCAGATAAAAAGATTATAGAAGTGTTTTGTGAGAAATTTAATTTAGAATCATGTGAGGTTGCGGTTGTTGGAGATACGCCAACTGATTTACATTTAGCCAAAAATGGCGATTGCTATGCAATTGGGGTGCTATCTGGTACGGGAGACCGTCCAACATTAGAACCACTTGCTGATTTAGTGTTAGATTCTGTTGGAGAGTTTATTTCTCAATCGGGTGAGTTTTTCTGGGAGAAAGAAAAGTCTAATGTGTAAGGAAAATAAGTCTATAAAGACTCTTAATGAGTCTTTATAGACTTATTTTTTATGCCTGGATACAAAGAATATAGGATAAATGCTAGAAAAGAAAGTTGGCATACATTTTGCAATAAAAAGAGAAAACAATGTAAAGAAAAGGATGGGGTACGCAATGAACACAAAAAAATTTGCTAAAGTAAATGAACAAATTCCAGGACCGAAAGCGGCATCTTTATTAGAACGCCGTCAAAATATAGTACCAAAAGGAGTAAGTAACGGCATCCCAACGTTTGTACAATCTGCCAATGGTGCTCTTGTAACGGATGTTGATGGTAATCAGTACATTGATTTTGCAGGAGCAATTGGGACAATTAACGTAGGGCATTGTCATCCAACGGTTAAAGAAGCGCTCCATAAACAAGTCGATCAATACATTCATACTGGATTTAATGTCATGATGTATGAGCCATATATTGAATTAGCGGAAAAGCTTGCGGCATTGGCACCGGGAAGTTTCGATAAGCAAGTCCTCTTTTTAAATAGTGGTGCAGAAGCAGTTGAGAACGCGGTGAAGATCGCTCGTAAATATACGAAGAGACCTGGTATTATCGCATTTTCTAAAGGTTTCCACGGGCGTACATTAATGACAATGACGATGACAAGTAAAGTGAAGCCATATAAATTTGGGTTTGGTCCCTTTGCTCCAGAAGTATATAAAGCGCCATTTCCATACGAATACCGTCGCCCAGAGGGATTAACGGAAGAGCAGTATGATGATTTTATTATTGAAGAGTTTAAGAACTTCTTCATATCGGAAGTAGCACCAGAAACAATCGCAGCTGTTGTAATGGAACCTGTTCAAGGGGAAGGTGGATTTATCGTCCCAAGTAAGAAATTTGTTCAAGAAGTACGCCGCATTTGTTCAGAGAACGGCATTTTATTTGTAGCGGATGAAATACAAACAGGCTTTAGTCGTACAGGAAAATATTTTGCAATTGATCACTATGATGTCGTTCCAGATTTAATTACAGTGTCTAAATCATTAGGGGCTGGTGTACCGATAAGTGGTGTCATTGGACGTAAAGAAATTATGAATGAATCTGCACCAGGTGAACTTGGTGGAACGTATGCAGGAAGTCCATTAGGATGTGCGGCAGCATTAGCAGTACTGGATGTAATAGAAAAAGAGAATTTAAATGATAGAGCGATAGAATTAGGAAAAGTCGTAATGAACCGATTCGAAGAGATGAAAAATAAATATCATTGCATTGGTGATGTGCGTGGGTTAGGAGCAATGTGTGCATTTGAGGTCGTTCAAGACCGTAAGACGAAAGCACCTGACAAAACGTTAACGGCTAATCTATGTGCAGAAGCAAATAAGCGTGGGTTACTGTTATTATCAGCAGGAACATATGGAAATGTTATCCGTGTGTTAATGCCTTTAGTTATTACAGATGAGCAACTTGAAGAAGGTTTAACAATAATTGAAGAATCATTGCAAGCTTGTTATGAGCAAACAAACATAGCTCGTGTTTAAAAACTGAAGGATAAATAGCAAACATTCTAGCTGACTCTATATTAAATACAGAAAATTCACTTTATAATAAAGGTAGTGAAGTGGATCGATGGATTTGAAGTTAGGGGTGGCTAGGATGGTTGCAGAAAAGGAACGAGTTTTAATGGATTTAAAAGATGTATTTGAATATGCGTTTGACGAAATTTTTGTTACAGATGAGCAGGGAATCGTTGTGCGTGTAAATAGTACATGTGAAAGGCACTACCAACTAGCTGCCGAAGAGTTAGTGGGTAAGCATGTAAAAGAACTACAAAAGGATGGAATCTTTTATCCATCAGCGACATTAGAAGTGATTGAAAAAAAGAGGCCAATTGAACTCGTTCAAACTACAAAATCAGGAGAGTATTTACACGTTCGTACAAGGCCTGTTTTTGATGATGAGGGAAATTTAAGAAGAGTGATTAGTTATTCTCGGGACCTTACTGAACTCTATCAATTACGTCAAAAGGTAGAGGAAATGGATAATCAGCTAAAAACATATAAAAAAGAATTAAGAGAAACATATGAGCATGAAGGACTTATTTTTAAAAGTCTAGCTATGCAAAAAATAGTCAATACAATTAAAAAAGTATCTGTAGTGGATAGTACTGTTCTCGTTTTAGGCGAAACTGGAGTTGGGAAAAGTCGATTAGTACGCCATTTACATGAAGTGAGTCACCGTAAGAATGAAAGTTTCTATGAAATTAATTGTGCGGCATTGCCAACTAATTTAATTGAATCAGAGCTTTTTGGATATTCAGGTGGATCTTTTACAGGTGCGAATCGTGAAGGGAAAAAGGGACTATTAGAATCCGCGCATAAAGGAACTCTTTTTTTAGATGAAATCGGTGAAATGCCGATTGAAATTCAAGCGAAGCTTTTGCAAGTATTGCAAGAAAAAACATTTCGTCCTATAGGCGGAAGAGAATTAAAAAAAGTGGATGTTCGAATTGTGGCAGCAACAAATAGAGATTTAAGTGAGATGGTGAAACAAGGAACATTTCGGAAAGATTTATACTATCGTTTGAATGTCATTCCAATTGCAATTCCCCCGCTTAGGGAAAGGACAGAAGATATTTTACCGCTTATTTATCATTACTTGCAGCACTTTAATAAAAAATACGGACGTGATGTGAAACTAGCGCCGAGTACGTTACAAATGTTTGTTGGATATCCGTGGGAAGGAAACAATAGAGAAATAGAGAATGTAATTGAGAGAATTGTTATTACTGTCGATGATGTTGTAACGGTAGAGGATTTGCCACTCTCTATGCAAGAGGCTGCAGTTGAACAATCGGGGCAAAGCCTTTATAAAATGCTGGAAGAGGTAGAGAGAAATATTATTCTTAAAGCGTATAAAACGTATGGATCAAGTTATAAAGTAGCTGAGTTTTTGCAAATTAGTCAATCTGCTGCTACTAGGAAAATTAAGAAGTTCATAGAGGAGGAAGAAAACATTGGATAAAAAGGCGACTTTCGTAAGTATAGATAGAAAGGCGATGTATATAAATGGTGAGTGGATTACACTACAAGAACAAATTGAAGTAAATAATCCTGCGACGAAGGAAATATTTGCAACTGTACCAAAAGGCGGAGTAACAGAGGCAAAGCAAGCTGTTGATGCTGCACATGAAGCTTTTAAAACGTGGTCTAAGTTAACGGCAGCAGATCGTGCAACGAAGTTAAAAAAGTGGTTCATGCTTATTGATAAAAATAAAGAAGAGATCGCAGCGATTATGACGAAGGAACAAGGAAAGCCGTTTGCAGAAGCGCTTGGTGAAGTAAATTATGCAAATAGTTTTGTTGAATGGTATGCAGAAGAAGGGAAACGTGTGTATGGTGAAATGATTCCTGCTTCTCATCCGAATAAGCGCATTTTAGTTATGAAGCAACCAGTTGGCGTTATGGCAGCTATTACACCTTGGAACTTCCCAGCTGCTATGATTACGAGAAAGGTAGCCCCAGCGCTTGCAGCAGGCTGTACAGCCGTTGTGAAACCGGCAAGTCAAACGCCGCTAACTGCATTAAAATTAGCTGAATTAGCTCATGAAGCGGATATTCCAAAGGGTGTAATTAATATCGTAACAGGTAGTGCAAAAGCAATTGCTGATACATGGATGGAAGATAGTCGCGTTCGAAAAGTGTCCTTTACAGGGTCAACGGAAATTGGGAAAGAGTTAATGGCTAGTGCGGCGCAAACGATGAAAAAAGTTTCACTTGAGTTAGGTGGTCACGCTCCGTTTATCGTAATGAATGATGCAGATTTAGATAAAGCAGTAGAAGCGGTGATTGGTTCGAAATTCCGTAACGCAGGACAAACGTGTATATGTACAAACCGAGTATTCGTTCAAGAAGAAGTATACGAAGTATTTGTAGAGAAGTTCCAAAGGGCAGTAGGGCAGTTGAAAGTAGGAGACGGTTTCGGTGACGGAACGACTGTCGGACCACTTATTGATGAGAATGCAGTTTCAAAAGTACAAGAACATATTGAAGATGCTATTCAAAAAGGTGGAACCGTTTTATATGGTGGTGAAAAGGTCGCAGAGTTAGAGGGACATTTCATTCAACCGACTGTAATTGGGTTGGCAAATGATACGATGCTTTGTATGAATGAAGAAACATTTGGGCCAGTGGCACCAGTTGCGAAATTTAAAACAGTTGATGAAGTAATCGAACGTGCAAATAATACACCATACGGTTTAGCTGCGTATATTTTCACGAAAGACATTAGCCAAGCATTCCAAATTAGTGAAGCGTTAGAGTACGGTATTATCGGTCTAAATGACGGTCTTCCATCAGTTGCACAAGCACCATTCGGTGGCTTTAAAGAAAGTGGTATCGGCCGTGAAGGAGGCCATTTCGGCATCGGGGAATATTTAGAAATTAAATATATTTCATTAGGACTATAAGTAGTATACTAGAATCTCTATAAGGTAACAGAGAAGGAGATTCTAGTATGGTATATTGGCTATTATTACTTGTTACAATTATTTTTGAAGTAGCTGGAACAATCGCAATGAAACTATCGAATGGTTTAACAAAGCTCGTTCCAAGTGTACTGATTTTCGTGTTTTATGGAATTTGTTTCAGCGTGTTCGCCATCGTTGTGAAAAAGATCCATTTAAGTATTGCTTATGCTATTTGGTCTGGCGTTGGAACATTACTTATTACAATCATTAGTGTTTATTTTTTTAAAGAGCATATTAGTTTATTCCAAGCATTTTGTATTCTTTTTATTGTTTTGGGTGTCATTGGGCTTAAGGTTTCATCGGCATCATGAAAGCTATCTTTTGTAGAAGATAGCTTTTTTCTATTTGTGCAGTTAGCAATTAATACGACAAAATATGACAAAAAAGCGTAAAGCATTTTGTTATAATACATATGAAATATTGTCTTATGTGGAGGAAAGAGTATGTTAAAAAAGGTAAGTCAAATTGTTTTAATTTTTGGCATAGCTTTTAGTTTAAGTGCTTGCACTGAGACTAAAGATAGTAATGAAAGTAAACAAGAAGATGTTCAAGATAAAGTGTATAAAATAGGGGAGACAGTAGACGTAGATGGTTTGCAAGTAACTATCGATTCAGTTAAATTAGGATATCCGGATTATGATGAGGATAAAAAGAAAGAGGAGATTTTGGGGATTATTTTCAAAGTAGAAAATAATAGTAAAAAGGAAATACCTTTTGCATTTTATGAATTTGAGATTACCGATAAGAAAGGTACAAGATTTAAAGAATATAATAACCCTGATAGCTTTATTAGTAAAAAGTTAGCACCAGATGAAAAAATTCAAGATATCATGCTATTTGACGTAGCGAAAGAAAATACGTATATCGCTACGTATAGACCGGAGTTTACGCGTGAAAATAGAACGATAAAATTTGAATTGAAACCAAATAAATAAAGAAACACATTGGATTATCCAATGTGTTTCTTTATGGTAATAGATTTAAAACGCCCAGTTACCTTTACGGAAGATAGGCTCATGTCTGCCATCAGCAGTAATACCGTCAATATCAAGCTCAGCTGATCCAATCATAAAGTCGTTGTGTGTGATACTAGCGTTTGCGCCGTTTTCAGCAAGTTCTTCTTTAGACATTGTTTTTCCGCCAACTAAGTTAAATGCGTAAGCATTTCCAATCGCAAGGTGGCAAGATGCATTTTCGTCAAATAGTGTATTGTAGAATAAAACATTTGTGTTTGAAATTGGTGAGTCATGAGGTACTAAAGCTACTTCCCCTAAGAAGTGAGAACCTTCATCTGTTTCTACTAAATGTTTTAAAGCTTCTTCACCAGCTTCAGCTTTATAGTCTACGATACGTCCGTTTTCAAATGTTAACGTGAAATTATCGATAATATTACCTGCAAATACTAACGGTTTTGTACTAGAAACTTGGCCGTTTACACCTGTTTTAAGTGGCATTGTAAATACTTCTTCAGTTGGAATATTAGCCATAAATGGTACGTTCTTTTCATTTAAGCTACCAGCACCAGCCCATACATGTTTTTCTGGAAGTTCGATTGTTAAATCTGTTCCAGGACCTGTATAGTGAAGAGCTTTATAATGCTTTTCGTTTAAGTAATCCACTTTTGTATGTAATGTTTCATCATGTTCTTTCCATGCTTCTACAGGGTTTTCTAAATCAGCACGAGTAGCTTTGAAAATAGCATCCCATAACTTTGCTTCTTGTTCTTCTGGCGCTACGTCAGGGAATACTTTCGCAGCCCATTCTTTCGTAGGAACAGAAATTACACACCAACTTACTTTATCTGCTTGTACGTAATCACGGTATACTTTCATTGCTTCTCCAGCTACTTTATGAGCTGTTGCGATACGCGATGGTTCTACACCTTTTAATAAATCAGGGTTTTCTGCATAGATAGACATAAATGCAGCGCCTTCTTTTGCTAATTCTTCACGAGCATGTGCTTTCCAAGATGGAAATTCAGCGAAAGCTTCTTCAGGAGCTAGATCGAATTTTAAGCGTGTTAACGTCTCATCATTCCAATCTACATATACGTGTTTTGCACCAGATTTATATGCTTTTTCTGTAACGAGGCGTACAAATTGTACAGCTTCAAGAGGTGCACTAATTGATAAAGTTTGTCCAGGTTGAATATTAACACCAACATTAACTGCAAGAGCAGCATATTTCTCTAACGTTTGTTCAAATGACATATGTATAATCTCCTTTAATTTGAAAGATTTCTTACTATATATAATACAAGAAAATTCTAAAAATATATATAAATATAAAGTAAAAAGAGAGCTCAAAATGTATTGAGCTCTTATATTTACTTAATTGAAGAAGCAAACTGCTCTACAGTCGTTGTATGGTGTATACGAACGCGCTTCATCTTTAACAATTCATCAGGTTCACCCTTCGTAATGAATTGGCCAGGCTTTGTCGTCGTCGCAAATTGATAATACTTCTTCGTTTCTGTAACAACCTTATCATCTACATGACCGAATGGATAAGCAATCGCGATAACAGGCTTACCTGTTATTTTTTCTAGCTTTTCTTTTGAACCTTTTAACTCTTCCTCATAGTTTGTAATTTTCGGTAAGTCTGCATGTGTTGCAGTATGAGATTGCACCGAGAAAATGCCGGAATCAACCATTTCTTTTATTTCAGAAGTAGACAATGCTCCTTCTACATCAACGTTATCAACAATCATATATTCTGTTGCTGCCGGTTTAAAAGTATCATCTTTTAGCTTTTGTAAAATGCGAAATGCATTCATATTATTTTTCATACCGTCATCAAATGTAACGAAAATCGGCTTATTTACTTTATTTATATCGCCCCAGCGTTCAAAGGTTAACAGCGTATAACCATTGTCCTTTAAATATTTCATTTGTGCTTCAAAGTTAGCTGGTGATACGAATAAGTCTTTAATGCCTTGACCATGATAATCATCAATTGCGTGATACATAAGAACAGGAACCTTTTGTTCGAAAGTAATAGTAGATTTCGTAAGCGGGATTGTTTTCCCATCTTCTTTCATTCCTGTTGCTTCAATTTGGAACTCACCGCGTTTTCCTTCAAATTCTTTTATGTCAAAAGGAATTGTAAATTGTTTCTCCTTTTCTTTAGAAGAAAAAGATTTAGCACGTTCCTTTCCATCAGCTGTGCGCCAAATTTTATATTGTACTTCATTTAAAGAATCTTTTAAGTCTGTAATATGAATACTTGTGTTTGTAGATTCGTGTGTGATGGGAGTATAAGAAATTTTACCTTGTTCGTGTAGAGTCTCTTTTTGTATAGCTACTTCTTGAACCTTTTTCTCTTTTTTAGGTTCTTGGCTTACATTGCTAGTATTGCAGCCTGCTAGAATGGCAGACGTACATAAAGCAATTGCTGCGTATTTTCTCATAAAAATCACCTTCTATTGTGTAGTATGTTGCATATTGACATTAAAATCCCCACCGCTATAAGAGTGGTGGGGATATACCCTTGTTCATCATATCATTTGAAGAAAATGAGGGGAATATGATTTTTAGGAGGCTATTAAGGTAATAGATTAGTGACTTTGAATAGATGTATTTTTTTGTTTCTTATTAGAATTAATAATAATATAACCGACTACAAAGATAAGAGGAATAATGAAGACATAGATAGGCATTCCCCATACATAATAGCTTTTCAGCGTTAAGACTAGTAAATGTAAGAAATCGAAAAGGGCGTGAATTTTCATAAGGTCCTCCAATGTTTTTTACAAATTATAACATTTAATACTTGTTATTTGTATAATTTGGAAAGTGATTTAAGCTAATTTTAAAGTAAGAAGAAGACTTATTAATATGCAATTTTGCATACAGATATGGATTTTATTAAAATATAAAGATTTTATACTATAATAAAAACCGCTATAAAACTAAGTAAGAACAATGTATGGAGTGGAGAATAGAAATGAAATATAAAAAAATAATATATATCTTTTTCATATCACTATTTATAGTTGGTTGCCAAAGTGAAGTGAGTAAAGCGAATAGTGTGGAAGAGTATATTCCATCGCATCTTATGAATGCGGAAGTGACGGCGGATATTATGACACTAGAGATGGAACCAGATACTCTTAAAAAGGTAGGGAGTATTGGTCAAAGAATGAGAGAGCATCTAGCGAGTAATATGGAATGGTATTTAAAATATGTAGAAGAACATGCAGAGAAAAAAAGTTTTCCATATCACCCTAATTTCGGTGTTACAAAAGAAGAGTATGAGTTTGTACTAAATGCAATTGATCAAAGTAAATTGGTTAATACAAAAGATGGAAAGCTGAAATTTAAGAAAAAAAATGATCATGAAGTAGAGATTTTTTCAAGTGAAAGTATAAAGCTCCTTAAATATGTAGTTATTAATACGAAGAAGAATACAGTAAAAACATCTCTAGGCGAATGTGAATATTTTGGAGAAATACTGGCGTCACCAGAACAGAAGTTAACTGGTCCTTGGCACGGAAAACAATGGATGTTAAAAAAAGATGATTTAATATATATATTTTCTTTAGGGAAAATGGAAGCAGAAAATAAATCAATTATTGATATTTCGGTGAAAGGTAAATATAAGGGGGAAATTATTAATAAGGAAGAGGCATTAGAGTTTTCTTCAGTTTCTTAAATGATGATAATAAAAAAATCACCTTGCTGTCTAAGCAAAGGTGATTTTTTATTAAATAAACAATCCAGCGATTGTCGCAGATAAAATAGAAGCAAGTGTTGATGCAAATAGCATTTTCCAACCAAATTTAGAAACAACGCTTCCTTGTTTTTCAGAAAGGGCACGGATTGTACCAACGATTGCACCAATTTGGCTAATACTTGCGAAGCTAATTAAGAATACTGTAACGATTCCAACTGTACGTGGAGCTAATGTTGTAGCTGTGTCTTTTAAATCAAGGATTGCTACAAACTCGTTTAAAACAATCTTCGTACCCATAATACCACCAGCTGGGATAATATCTTGAGTTGGAATACCCATTAAGAATGCGAATGGAGAAAGTACGTAACCGAAGATTTGTTGTAAAGTAACAGCATGTCCCATTGCGCCTGAAGCTGCACTAATTACGTAGTTTACAACTTCCATCACACCGATAAAGGCGATCATTAATGCGGCAACGATACCAGCTACTTTTAAACCATCAAGCGCACCGTTAATCATTGCGCCGATAAAGCTGTCCCCGAATAGAGTTCTATCAAATTTTTGAATCACTTCATCTTCTTTCTTCGTATCAACTGGTGTTAATAAAGAACAAACGATTAAGCTTGAGAATAAATTTAGCGGAAGAGCTGCTAGTACGTATTTTGCATCTAACATCATTACGTATGATGCTGTAACAGAAGCAGAAACGGAGCTCATCGCAGAACAACAAATAATAAACATACGGTTTTTATTGAAATGCTGTAAATCGTTTTTAATAACGATTAATGCTTCACTTGAACCGAAGAATACAGAGTTTACTGCGTGGAATGACTCAACGCGTGGTAAACCAGTAATTTTTGAAATTGCACCGCCGACAACGCGAACGATGAATGGTAAAACACCTAAATAACTAAAGATTGAAAGTAGTGCTGAGAAAAATACGATAATTAATAATACGTTTAAGAAAAAGACAAAATCTCTTTGAATTCCATTAAAGAGAAAATCGACACCTGTCGTACCAAGTTTAATTAGTTTGTTGAAAACTTTACTAATGAAAATAATGATTTGTTGACCAATCTTTGTAGCAAACATAAACCAACCGATTAAAATTTGGAAACCAATCATAATTGCAATTGCACGGAAGTTGATTTTACTTTTGTTGTTTGACAAAGCAAAACATAAACCTAACACGGCAATAATACCGATAATGCTCATTACATATTGCATGTAGTTGCCCCTTTCAGAAGTTCGTATAAAGTTTGTACATAAAACGCTCGTTATATTACTAAAAATAAAGGAATGAGGTTTTATGTCATACGTAAGATGTCTGACCTTTTAGAAAAATAAAAATAAAAAAAGACCCATATGGATTCACTTTCATCTATGAGAGAAAGCTAATCAATATGAGTCCTTTTTTGCGCATAGGCTAATATTCATTAGTTTTCCCCATAGTCCAGCAATTTAAGGTTGCCGGGTAGAAACTCTCGATCCATATTATCAAGTATATATGAGGTAACATCGTCCGTATTAAATTAGTAGTAGCGTAACATTAACAGAGAACTATCGTCAATAGCTTTTTTTCTTCCAATAGAAAAAGACTATATAAGTATGATAAAATGTAACGCAGTGTTATGAAAAAGAGAGGTCGGAAAATGAGTACTAAAATGACGCCACCAGTTGAGAAAAACGAGTTTATAGATGTAGTATTTGAAGATTTAACACATGATGGTGCCGGTGTTGCGAAAGTAAAGGGCTATCCTATTTTCGTTAAAAACGGATTACCAGGTGAAGAAGCGCAAATTAAAATTATTAAAGTGAAGAAAAACTTCGCATTTGGTCGTTTAATGAAGCTTCATACAGAAAGTCCATATCGTAAAGATGCAGAATGCCCAGTATATAATCAGTGCGGCGGTTGTCAGCTTCAGCACTTAACTTATGAAGGACAATTACAGGCGAAAGAAAAACAAGTACGTGACGTTATGCAGCGCATTGGAGGACTAGGTGATGTTCCTGTGCATCCTGTACTTGGCATGAAAAATCCGTGGGTATATCGCAATAAAGCACAAGTACCAATCGGAGAACGTGAAGGCGGACTTGTAGCTGGTTTCTATCGCCAAGGAACGCATGACATCATTAATATGGAATCATGCTTAATTCAGGCAGAAGAAAACGATACATTAATCCAAGAAGTAAAACGTATTTGTGAAAAGCACGGTATTACTGCATACAACGAAGAGCGTAATAAAGGAACACTTCGTCACGTAATGGCTCGTTACGGACAAGTAACAGGGGAAATTATGCTTGTCTTCATTACACGTACAGCAGAATTGCCGAACAAAAACGCAATCATTGAAGAAATTGCAGCGAAATTCCCAGAAGTAAAATCCATTGTTCAAAACGTAAATACGAAGCGTACGAATGTAATCTTCGGAGATAAAACGACAGTACTGTACGGATCAGAATATATTTATGACTTTATCGGTGACATTAAATTTGCGATTTCAGCACGTTCATTCTATCAAGTAAATCCAGAACAAACGAAAGTGCTATACGATAAAACGTTAGAATACGCAAAATTAAATGGTAACGAAACAGTAATTGATGCCTATTGCGGAATCGGATCAATCTCGTTATTCCTAGCGCAAAAAGCGAAAAAAGTGTACGGCGTTGAAATCGTCCCAGAAGCAATTGAAGACGCAAACCGAAATGCAACACTAAACAACATGACAAACGCTGAATTTGGGGTAGGAGAAGCAGAAGTAGTCATTCCAAAATGGTACAAAGAAGGCGTAATTGCTGACACAATGGTCGTAGACCCACCGCGTAAAGGCTGTGACGAAGCATTACTAAACACAATCATCGACATGAAGCCAAACCGCGTCGTATACGTATCATGTAACCCAGCAACATTAGCACGTGATTTAAAAGTACTAGAAGAAGGCGGATATAAAACACAGGAAGTACAACCTGTTGATATGTTCCCGCATACGACGCATGTGGAGTGTGTGGCTTGGCTTAAGTTAGTATAATAGGAAAGCAGTTGATATAGAAAAAATCTATACCACCTGCTTTTTGGTTTACAAAAATACCATTCATAAGCGATTTTAGTTAAAATAAATATTGCTGATTTTCACAAATTATAAATTGAGATTTTGAAATTGTATTCATAGTGAGAGGATTTGAATTTGAAATGATAGATAATTTTTGGCGTGAATTACCACGACCATTTTTCGTACTTGCACCAATGGAAGATGTGACAGACGTTGTTTTCCGTCACGTAGTAAGTGAAGCTGGTCGTCCGGACGTATTCTTCACAGAGTTTACAAACTCGGATAGCTATTGTCATCCAGAAGGTATGAAAAGTGTACGTGGCCGTTTAATTTTTACAGAAGATGAACAACCGATGGTGGCACATATTTGGGGAGACAATCCCGAATACTTCCGTCAAATGAGTATCGGTATGGCAGAGCTAGGATTTAAAGGCATCGATATTAACATGGGTTGCCCTGTACCGAACGTAGCATCAAGAGGAAAAGGTAGTGGTCTTATTCTACGTCCAGACGTTGCGGCAGAACTTATTCAAGCAGCAAAAGCGGGCGGACTACCTGTCAGCGTAAAAACACGACTGGGCTTTAAAGAGTTAAGCGAATGGGAAGATTGGTTAACGCATATTTTCAAACAAGATATTGCAAATCTTTCTATTCATTTACGCACAAGAGAAGAAATGAGCCAAGTAGATGCGCACTGGGAACTAATTCCGGAAATCAAAAAATTACGTGACCGCATTGCACCCAATACGTTAATAACAATCAATGGAGACATCCTTGATCGTAAAATGGGACTGGAACTTGCTGAAAAATACGGCATTGATGGCGTAATGATCGGACGAGGCATCTTCAAAAATCCATTTGCGTTTGAAAAAGAGCCAAGAGAGCATAGCAGTAAAGAACATCTAGATCTTTTAAGACTACAACTTGATTTACAAGATCAATATGCAGAAGTACTGCCACGCTCAATCACAGGGCTTCACCGCTTCTTCAAAATTTATGTGAAGGGCTTCCCAGGAGCTGCGGAATTGAGAAATCAATTGATGAGCACGAAGTCGACGGATGAGGTGCGTGCTTTGTTGGATAAGTTTGAGGATAGTGTTGGTGTGGCTCAGGATAGTGAGACGGTTTAACTTTTAAGCAGTTAAATCATTTCATATGTAGTGCATGACATGAGTGAGTTGAAAATAAGTGCAGAGCTGGAAAAGAACAGTGTATTTGAGAAATCAAAGCACTGTTTTTTTCTTTTAGTTAATGTTAAGAGAGAAATCTTTTTATAGGCATATAAAAAACATGTAAGAGCTCTGTAGATACAATGATAGAGAAAAGTTCGGGTAAGACTATAAAACATATCTTTAAAATGTTAAAGTATTAATTTAGCGGACAATAACTAAAAGGTTAGATTAAACATGATAATTTAAAGCAGGTTATAGCATAAACTTTAACCGCTGAATAAATAATCAACATTTCAGGAGGAAACCCAATGGCAATGAGCAACAACGATATATTAAAAAGAGTAAGATACGCTTTAGATATAAGAGATATAGATATGGTGGAAATCTTTAAACTTGGCGGGATGGAAGTAACGAAAGAAGATGTAGTTGATATGCTTACAAAAATAAAAAGAGAGCCTCAGCACGAGCCTGAAAACCCTGATGTAATCGAAGATGAGTACGTATTAACATGCGATATGATGATGTTAGAGGCGTTTTTAAATGGATTTATTACTTTAAAAAGAGGGAAGCAAGATCCAAAACCAGGGCAGCCTGCACCTGTACAGAGCAAGGAGAGTGCCAATAACCTTCTTCTAAAGAAAATGAAAATCGCACTATCTTTAACGAGTGAGGATGTACTTGATATATTAGATAGCGTGGGCGTTACGGTAACAAAAGGAGAGTTAGGCGCTCTGTTAAGAAAAAAAGGCCATAAAAATTACAAAGAGTGCGGCGATAAATACGCAAGGAATTTCATTAAAGGATTAGCTGTAAAGTATAGAGGATAATGAGTTCGTTAAAGCAGTAAATGATATAATAGGTAGAGTAGGACGTTTGTATCCTACTCTTTTTTATTTGTAAAAATACTATGCTAGGTGATGAAATGGTACATACATATTTAGGTGAGACAATTAATTTTCATATAACTTATAAGAAGAAAAAGTCCGTGCGTCTTTTTGTAGATTCATACGGAAATGTGGAAGTGCAAGCTCCGAAAGGAACACCTGTTGAATACTTAGTCCAGTTGCTAGAGGAGAAGTGGGATTGGATTCAGACAACACGTAAGGAAATGCAGGAGCGAGCGCATGGACCACAGGAAAAGGATTACGATCAAGGAGAGGGCTTTTTGTATTTAGGGAATACGTATCCGATACAGATTTCCCAAGATATAAGCATTGAGCAAGACAATGCAATTTTTGAAGGAGATAAGTTACATATTTATGTGAAAGAGCTTAAGGATGAGAAAATACAACAAGCTTTAAAACGATTTTATTATAAGCAGTGTAAAACTTTAGTAGAGAAGAGTATTAAAGCGTATCAAAGTAATTTCAAAACAAAACCACGTTCTATTCGTATTACAGATAGTAGTCGTACTTGGGGTACTTGCGATTCGAATTTACAACTAACATTCAATTGGAAGCTAGCAATGGCACCACAGCGAGTAATTGACTATGTAGTCGTTCATGAAATGTGTCATATGGTTCATTTAAATCATGATCGCTCTTTTTGGCGTCTTGTCGGGAAGATAATGCCTGATTATAAGGAAATGGAGAATTGGTTAGCGTTATCTAGTTGGAAGATGACGGTTTAGGAAGGGATATCGATTTTTGTCTGTAAATCGATATTTCTTGTCGAATCGTTGATATATTGTGAGTTTTGATAGATATATTTTAAAAATCGTTGATATAATTTCATTTACTACAGGATTGTTCAACAAATCGAAAAGAGAAGAGGTCACAGCAGACATCTCCTCTTTTCGAGTATATAGATTAGCGTCCAAACATCACAACAAAATCCCCATCCACTTTCTCCATCTCAAACCCACGATACCCCTCCGAAAGCAAAGCCTGCTGTCCACTAGCATCACTCATTAGAATACTTTGAACATCTGTCCAATCGTTTTCCTTATCTCTGCGCAATTCCTTCACAAAAACATACCGCAGACTACCACCATACTTCTCCTTCAGCGCAGCAATCTCCATCCCTTGCGTAAACTTATCCTTCAAGCTCGGAATGTTAAAAGGAGCAACGGTGCAGCATACGTAATCATATTTGCTTTCTTCTTTTTGCAATTCTTCCATAATGACTTTTGCTAATATTTTTTGCATACCATTTCCTCGGTAGTTCGGATGAACGTTTGAGATTTCTTGATAGATGACGCGGTGTAGTTCACTTTCTGGCAAACCAATATCAAGTCCTAAATGTTCTTCGTCGATAGGAGGGACGAGTAGGGCACGAAATGCGATGAGTTCGTTTTCGATAAAAGCACCGATCATCATGCCGTTTCCTTCTAGAATGTATTGAAATTCTTCTTGTGAGAGTGGTTGTAAACGACTTTTATCTTCTAATGCTTTAACTACGATGTTTTGTAGTGATAAAATTTGTTCGATGTGCTCTAGTGATAGTAATGTAACGTGAAATGATTCGTTATTTTGTTTTAATGTTCCTTCGTATAGAACCGTCATATGATAGTCCTCCTTTAGCGTACAACGTCTTGAAAGACGGTTAGTTCTTGTAGTGTATCTTCGTTTATTTCAATGCCGAGTCCGGGCTTTTCGTTTAAGCGAATGAATGGTACATCATAATGTAAGTTTCCGATGTCTTTTGTGAATTTTAATGGTCCTGTTAGCTCTACGCTCGTAATGATTTTCTTTGAGAAAGCGACATGAAATCCTGCGGAAGAGGCAACAGATGATTCGACCATTGATCCCACTTGGCATTCAATGCCTGCCATTTCTGCTTGATGAGCGAGCTTTACAGCTGGATATATGCCGCCGCATTTCATTAGTTTTATATTTACTTTATCAGCAGCTTCTAATTTAATAATTTGGCGCATTTCACGAGAACTTTTTAATCCTTCATCAATCATAAGCGGGAGGTCTGTTTTAGAACGAATATGAGCCATGGCATCAATAGCGTCCGCGATAACAGGTTGTTCAATCCAGTCAATGTTTAAATGTCCTAATGAACGCAGTGCTGTTAATGTGTTTGCGCTATTTTTCCAGCCTTGGTTTACATCAACGCGAATAGCAATGTCATTTCCTACACGTTCTCGTACAGCTTCAATACGTTTCACATCTTCTTTTACATTCGTACCAACTTTCATTTTGAAAGATTGGTAACCTTTTTGAATCATAGAAGCAGCTTCTTCAGCCATATCTTCAGGATCGGCAATACTTAAAACGTGAGTGACAGGGAATTCTTCATGATAGCGCCCGCCAATTAATTGATATACAGGTTGATTTAGTTTTTTGCCCATTATATCAAAACAAGCAATATCAATTGCGGCCTTCGCTGTTGGAACACCGTAAATTGTATTGTCCATCATGTCGTGTATTTTTTCGATATTCATTGGATTTTGTCCGATTAGGCCCAGGGTTAGCGTATGTTTTAAAGTATGGAAAGTACTTTCCCATGATTCACCTGTGACGTGATCATCAGCAACGCCTTCACCGTAACCGATAATACCTTCATCTGTTTCCATTTTGACGATAATAGAGGGCATATCAGAATAAGAGCCATAACTAATAACAAACGGATTGCGAAGCGGTAAACGAATTGCGTAAAGATGAATAGCTGTAATTTTCATTGAATAGAAACCCCTTCCTGTTTACAATAGTTTTATACATTTGATATAGTTGACGTTAAATAGTCGTTAATTAATGATAAGGAGTTAGAGAAAATGATGATAAAAATTGCAGTTGTCGGTTCAAAGGAGTTTATGGAGAACCTTTTTCCTATTGCTCAAAAATTAGAGGGAATAGAAATTGATCCATATATTTACCTTCATTCGGCGGAATCTTCTGAACTATTAAAGTGTCTAAAGCCTTGTGATGTCATCTTTTTCTCAGGTGCTTTACCTTATTATATGGCAAAAGAAATAAGAGAACAATTACGAATTCCAAGTACATACTTACAGCAAGACGAGACAACTGTCGCATCTTCAATTCTTTCTATCATGTATCATCAAAGTATTCAACCACATAACATTTCCATCGATTTAGTAGACCGCTCGTTTATTACAAATGTGTTCCATGATATCGGTATAAAAGAAAGTCCGCAAGTGTTGGATTATGAAAATATGCTGTGGAGTAAAGATGAGATAAATAGAGTTATCGATTTTCATGTAGCTAAATATCAATCTGGAGAAGCTCATTTAGCTTTAACTAGTATTCACGCTGTTTACGACGAGCTTCAAAAAATAGGTGTTCCTTCAGAGCGCATGATTGATCCAACACAATCCATTATATATGGGCTAAACGATGCAAAAATAAAAGCTGAGTTAGCAAAAAGCTATTCAGCTACTGTTGGTGCTTGTATTATTTCTTCCTTAGAATTACGAGCGAGTTTGCTTGAAAAACTAGATGTCATTTCAAAAGAACTACGTGGTTCATTTAAACAAGTGGATGAAATGACATGCATTTTGTATACAACTCGTGGTGATATCGAATCAATTATTAAAACAAATGCAATAGATAACTTGTTTGCGAGCGTAGAAGGAACGATAGCTATTGGATTTGGTTATGGGAAAACCGTGAAAGAAGCGGAGCAAAATGCAAAAATTGCTCAAAGTTTTGCAAAGAACAATCCAATAGATCGTTGTTTTTATATACTAACAAGTGATAAAGATTTGTTTGGGCCGTTCCCGAAAGAACAGAGAGTACAAAGTTTGAAAAATGATAATCCGGAACTAATGAAAATAGCGAAGGAAACGAAGCTTAGTCCGGCGAACTTGTCAAAAATCATTCAATTTAGTCAATCGCATCCGTCATTGAAGTTTACAGCAGCTGACCTTTCTGAGTACTTACAAGTGACTCGAAGATCGACAGAAAGGTTGTTAAAGAAATTAGTTGATTACGGGTATGCTCATATTTGCGGCGAGGAAATGCCCTATCAACAAGGGCGACCTCGCGCACTATATGAACTGAATTTACCGCTATTTTTAAGCTTCTAGTTGAGCTTTTTGTTTCTTTAGCAGTTCTGCTTTTTCAATGTCTGATAGTTTTACAATTGTGAAACCTGTTATACCATAAATGATTGAGATAATAGGTACGATGAAATTCAAAATAGCATAAGGGGCATATTCAAATGCACCTACGCCAAGTGTAGCGAGAATAAATACACCGCACGTATTCCAAGGAACGAAGACAGAAGTTAATGTTCCGCCATCTTCTAATGCTCTGGATAAGTTTTTTGAATGTAGTCCTTTTTCTGTGTAGGCATTTGCGTACATTCTTGAAGGGACAACAATTGAAATATATTGTTCAGAGCAAGTAAGGTTTGTTGCAAAACAAGATGCGATAGTAGAAGCGATAAGCCCTTTTGCTGATTTCGCTAACTTTAAAATTTGATTTACAATTGAGCGAAGAATACCTGTATGTTCTAATACTCCTCCGAAAGTCATAGCGACAATTGTCATAGAGACTGTATTCATCATCGAATCTAAGCCACCGCGGTTAAATAGTTCGTCTACTAGCTTGTTTCCAGTGTCTATAACAAATCCAGCTTGGAGTGCACCGACAGATGCTGAGACAGAACCACCTTGAATAAAGACTTGTGATAAAAATCCTAAAATAATACCGACGAGAATCGCTGGTATAGCAGGGACCTTTTTAGCGACCAATACCATAACGACTACGGGTATAATGAGTAGGAAAGGTGAGATAACAAAGTTTTGTTGCAATACTTGTAACGTTTGATCGATGCTCTTCGCATCAATATTGTTAGCGCCGAAGCTTCTTCCTAAGAGAGCATAGACGATAAGAGTAATAATTAAACCTGGAACTGTAGTAAATAACATGTGACGAATGTGTGCGAATAAATCTGTATTTGTTAATCCTGCGGCTAAGTTAGTTGTGTCTGAAAGCGGTGACATTTTATCGCCAAAATAAGAGCCTGAAATAATGGCACCAGCAACCATTGGAGCTGGGATTCCCATACTTAGGCCAATTCCCATTCCAGCAACACCAATTGTCCCCATTGTAGACCAAGAGCTACCAATTGCTAATGCAACGATAGAACAAATGACGGTAATGGAAACTAAAAATAGTGATGGAGTTAAAAGTTTTAAACCGTAATAAATCATCGTTGCGACGATTCCACCGCCAATCCAAGCACCAATTGTTAAGCCAACAAGAATAATAATGACGATAGCAGGTAATGCAAGACGAATCCCTTTATACATTGCTTCTTCAAGATCATTCCATTTGTAACCGTAACGCCAAGCGACAATAGAAGCAACGGTTGTACCGATAATAAGTGGAACGTGAGGGCTTTGTTTTAATACAACAATTGTAACCATCATAACTGCAACGGTAATGATAATAGGGATAATCGCTATTCCAAAAGGTATTTCTTTTTTCATAAAGTTCCTCCTTGTTACGTATTTTTGTTTGTATTTTTAGAATTGTCGTAAAATAGACGTTTATTAGGTTATGATAACTAAAAGTTTATGTAAGCGTCAACATAAAAAACAGAAAATAAGGAATGTTCTAGTTGTTTGTTTAGTTTGTAATATAAGTGCAGAGTAAGATTTTTAAGTGTTTAAAAATAAATAATTGACTTTTTTCTTAAAATTCAATATGTTCATAAAAACATCTGTTTTTCATAAGTATAATTAACCCGAATCGTTTGTAATGTGGGAAGGAGACTGGAACGTTGAAAACATTAGAGCTACAAGAGCGCTTAACGGAGATTTTTCAGCATTTACACGAAAACCCTGAAGTAAGTTGGAAAGAATATGAAACGACAGCGTATATTACTGACTTTTTAAAAGAAGAAGGAATTTCATATAGAACATTTGATGATTGTCCAGGTGTAATTGCTGAGATTGGAGGCGGGAATCCAGTTATTGCGATTCGTGCTGATATGGATGCACTTTGGCAAGAAGTAAATGGAGAATTTAAAGCGAACCATTCATGTGGCCATGATGCTCATATGACCATTGTAATGGGACTTATTTTACAATTGAAAAATATGAGATGGAAAAGTGGTACGGTTAGATTTATTTTTCAGCCGGCAGAAGAGAAGGGGAATGGTGCTTTAAAGATGGTGGAGAAAGGTGCTGTAGATGATGCTGATTTCTTATTTGGCGTCCATCTAAGACCAATTGAAGAACTATCTTTGAAACAAGCAGCCTCATCTATTCGCCATGGAGCAGCAGGATTTTTAGAGGGTATGATTCATGGGGAGGATGCACACGGGGCAAGACCACACCAAGGTGTGAATGCAATTGATGTCATTTCCATGATTAATATCGGTTTGAAAAATATTTGGCTGCCACCGCAAAGTTCTTATTCAGTAAAAATGACGAGATGCCAAGCTGGTGGTGATAATTTAAATATTATTCCGGGAAATGGTCATTTCAGTTTAGATGTAAGAGCAGAGAGTAATATACTATTAGAAGAATTAAAGAAAAAGATTGAGCATGTAATAGAATCAGCTGCATCGATGGGGTCGAAAACTTCATACGAATGGATGGATCTTGCACCAGGAGCAGAGGTTTCCGAAGAAGCAGAGCGCTTTATGCGTAAAGGTATTCTCGAAGTGTATGGGGAAGAGAGATGCACAGGGCCTCTCTATACGACAGGAAGCGATGATTTCCATTACTATACAGTGAAAAGACCACATTTAAAAGCTGTCATGCTTGGACTAGGAGCAGACCTACAACCTGGATTACACCATCCGTATATGAGGTTTGATCATAGTTGTATTATGGATGGGGTAGAAATATTGAAACAAACTGTATTGAAAGTGTTAGAAGACAGGGGCTAAAGAGCTCCTGTTTTTTTGTCGTGAATTGTCGGTAAATCGATATATTTGAAAAATCGTTGATATATTTGGAGTTATGATAGATATATTGAGAAAATCGTTGATATATTTGAAGTTACGATAGATATATTAAGAAAATCGTTAATATAATTTCACGTATCTATTAATTTGATGAAAAATGAGCCTCCAGTACATGGTGTATAATAATAAGTACCATTTTTTAATAGGAGAAAACGAATGAACGAACAATATTACGATGCAGTTTTACATATAAAAACAGTCGGTGAGCAAAAAGGATTTAACAAATCTATGCATTATCACCGTTATGAACCGACGCCGTATAGCGGATTAGATGAGTTACTGAATCAATATGAAATAAAAAGTAGTGACCGAATTGTAGACTTTGGGTGCGGAAAAGGGCGATTAAACTTTTATATGCATCATAAATGTGGTGCATCAGCAGTTGGAATTGAAATGAATGAAGAGTTTTATAAAGAAGCGATCGATAATCGAGATCGTTATGTCCGAAAGGCACGAAACAGTAAGGGGAAAATTCAATTCCAATGTTGTTTAGCGCAGGAATATGAGATTGATCCACATGATAATAGGTTTTATTTCTTTAATCCGTTTTCTGTGCAAGTGTTTATGAATGTAGTAAATAACATTTTGTTTTCAGTAGAAAACACGGGGAGAGAAGTGGATATTATTTTATATTATCCTTCTGAGGACTATATTTTCTTCTTAGAAAATCAGACTGCGTTTGAGCTGAAGAAAGAAGTTAGATTGCCAGGTGCTTATGAGAAGAATGGGAATGAGAGGTTTTTAGTTTATACATTAGGGTAATAAAAAACAGGTGCCAAGGCACCTGTTTTTATTAGTTACGGATTAAGTAATCAAATGCACCTAAAGCTGCGTTTGCACCTGAACCCATAGAGATGATAATTTGTTTGTACGGATTATTTGTACAGTCACCTGCAGCAAACACTCCTGGTACGTTTGTAGCACCGTACTTGTCTGTTACGATTTCACCGCGAACGCGTTCAACTGTTTCGCCTAACCAGTCTGTGTTTGGCACAAGACCGATTTGTACGAATACACCTTGTAATTCAACGTGATGAACTTCTTCAGTTTCACGATCGATGTAAGAAATACCGTTTACTTTATCAGTACCAGTGATTTCTTTCGTTTGAACGTTTTTCAGAACAGTTACGTTTGGTAAGCTGTTAAGACGCTCTTGTAATACAGCATCAGCTTTTAATTCTGGCATGAATTCAAGAACAGTTACGTGCTTAACGATACCTGCTAAGTCGATAGCTGCTTCAATACCAGAGTTACCACCGCCGATAACTGCTACGTCTTTGCCAGTGAATAATGGACCGTCACAGTGTGGGCAGTATGCTACACCTTTATTTTTGAACTCAGCTTCACCTGGTACGCCAACATTACGCCAGCGAGCACCTGTAGAAACGATTACGCTCTTACTTTTCAGAATAGCACCGTTTTCAAGTTCCACTTCAATAAGTTCTTTTTTCTCTAAACGTTTGGCACGTTGTAGATTCATTACATCGATGTCGTATTCTTTTACGTGCTCTTCAAGGCTTGCTACTAGCTTAGGACCTTCAGTCTTTTTTACGCTGATGAAGTTCTCAATGCCCATAGTATCCATTACTTGACCACCGAAGCGCTCAGCAACGATACCAGTGCGGATGCCTTTACGTGCTGCGTAAATTGCTGCACTTGCACCAGCAGGGCCGCCACCAACAACAAGAACATCGTATGGATCTTTATCAGAAAGCTCTGATGCATCTGGACCGTTACCCATTTTCGCTAAAATTTCTTCAAGTGTCATACGACCGCTTCCGAAAGATTCGCCGTTTAGGTAAACAGTTGGTACTGCCATGATGTCTTTACTTTCTACTTCCTCTTTGAATGCAGCGCCATCAATCATAGTATGTGTAATACTAGAGTTAAGAACGCTCATTGCGTTAAGAGCTTGTACAACATCAGGACAGTTATGACAACTTAGGCTGATATAAGATTCAAAATGATATTCGCCTTGAATGTTTTTAATTTGATCGATTAATTTTTGTTCAATCTTTGGAGCGCGTCCACTTACTTGTAGTAAAGCTAACACTAGTGATGTAAATTCGTGTCCTAATGGAATACCAGCGAATACGACACCAGTGTCTTCATCAGGGCGGTTTACGCTAAAGCTTGGTGTTCTCTCTAATTCAACTTTTTCTACTGTAATCTTAGATGACATAGTAGCTAATTCGTCTACTAGAGCTAACATATCTTTAGATACGTTATCATCTCCTGCGCTTACTTTAAGTAAAATATCGTTCTCCATTAACTGAAGGTATTGGGATAGTTGTGTTTTTATATCTGCATCTAGTATCATTTTGATCGAACTCCTTAGATTTTGCCTACAAGGTCAAGGCTTGGTTTAAGTGTTGCAGAACCCTCTTGCCATTTAGCTGGGCAAACTTCACCTGGGTTGTTACGTACGTATTGAGCAGCTTTAATTTTGTTAACAAGAATGCTTGCGTCACGGCCGATACCGTCAGCATTGATTTCCATAGATTGGATAACGCCGTCTGGATCGATGATGAATGTACCACGAGCAGCAAGACCTTCTTCTTCCATTAAAACGTTGAAGTTTGTAGTGATTGTGCGAGTTGGGTCACCAATCATGATGTACTCGATTTTGCCGATAGTTTCTGAGCTATCATGCCATGCTTTGTGAGTGAAGTGAGTGTCTGTAGATACAGAGTATACTTCAACGCCTAAGTCTTTTAGAGTTGCGTATTGGTTTTGTAAGTCTTCAAGTTCAGTTGGGCAAACGAATGTGAAGTCAGCTGGGTAGAAACAAACTACACTCCATTTTCCTTTTAAACTTTCGTCAGTAACTTGGATAAATTCTCCATTATGGTAAGCATTAGCTTTAAACGGTTTTACTTCTGTGCCGATTAATAACATGTTAAAATTCCTCCTAAATGTTGGTTTTGAGCATCAAAAAATAGTGTGCTCATAAAATATATTTTTTAATTAACTATAATAATTCTAATTCGATATTAATTATCATATAGAAGTGGTTATTTTGTCAAGAGAATAAACCAACTTTATACCAATTTAATTAATATTTATTCTCAATTAAGACTAACAGGGAATGGAAAGGTAACTTTAAGTTTATAAATTTTCAATGATTGTTTGAAAGAGTAGTGTGTATGTTAGAGATAGTGTGTAAGTTTAATTTCTTAGGAAGGAAATATTTCTTAGAGGTTGTGGTTTTGAAAAGGAACTGCTTACTTCTATTTTACAAAGAATTTTGTGATAAATAAAATAAAATGAATCGGAAATTTTTTGAACAATTTTTGTCATCTCAAATATATAATTAGGAAGTATATTACGATGATAGTTAGAAACATTGACTCAAAGTGCTAACAAGATATAATAAAATCTAGATATAACTTTCAAAAAGAAGAATACATATTTATAAGATGAAAAAATTCAACCTATTATTTTTTATAGCTTTTAGAAAACGCTTACAGTTAGTATGGAGGGGAAACCATGTCTAAGTTCAAGAAGTATTTTTTAATGGAAGCTAACGATGTGATTGCATATGTGAAAGAGAAATTATCTAAGTTTGAACATGCAAAGGGGTTACAGTGTAAAGAAATAGGTGATGGCAATTTAAATTATGTGTTCCGCGTTTGGGATGAAAAAGAGAACATGTCTGTCATCGTAAAGCAAGCTGGGGATACAGCGCGCATTTCAGATGAGTTTAAGTTGTCGACAAATCGTATTCGTATAGAATCAGATGTTTTGCAGTTAGAGGATGAGTTAGCACCTGGACTTGTTCCTAAGGTGTATTTATTTGATAGTGTGATGAATTGTTGCGTAATGGAAGATTTATCGGATCATACAATATTACGTACAGCACTTATAAATCATCAAATATTTCCGCAGCTTGCTGACGACTTAACTACTTTTATGGTAAATACACTTTTATTAACATCGGATGTTGTAATGAATCATAAAGAGAAGAAGGAACTTGTGAAGAATTTTATAAATCCTGAATTATGTGAGATTACAGAAGACCTCGTATACGCTGAGCCATTTACAAATCATAATAAGCGTAATGAGCTGTTTCCGTTAAATGAAGGATGGATTAGGGAGCATATTTATAGTGATAAAGAGCTTCGTATGGAAGTAGCGAAACGTAAATTTTCTTTTATGACAAATGCACAGGCGCTTATTCATGGTGATTTACATACTGGTTCTGTTTTTGTAAGAGAGGATTCTACAAAGGTTATTGATCCTGAGTTTGCTTTTTATGGACCTATGGGATATGACGTTGGGAATGTAATGGCGAATTTAATGTTTGCTTGGGTGAATGCAGATGCAACGATGCCATCTGGAGCTGAGAAAGATACGTATATGGATTGGTTACAAACTACGATGGTAGAGGTAATTGATTTATTTAAGAAGAAGTTTTTAGATGCTTGGGATATTCATGTGACCGAGATTATGGCGAAAGAAGAAGGCTTTAACGAAGTCTATTTACAATCTGTATTAGAGGATACAGCTGCAGTGACAGGTCTGGAATTAATCCGCCGTATTGTTGGATTAGCGAAAGTAAAAGATATTACTTGTATTGAGAATGAGGAAGCACGTGCTAGAGCGGAGCGAATTTGTCTTCAAGTAGCAAAGAGTTTTATTTTACGAGCGAATCAATATAGAACGGGCACAAGTTTTGTAGAAACATTAAAAGAACAGTCAATGCACTACGCGAAGTAAGGGGAGAAGATGATGGAAGAGCAATTAATACCCATTCAGTGGAAAGATGATTCTTTAGTTTTGTTAGATCAAACATTATTACCGAATGAGGTTGTCTATGAATCTTTCAAGACAGCTGAAAGCGTGTGGGATGCCATTCAAGTAATGAAAGTAAGAGGAGCGCCAGCGATTGGTGTTTCGGCAGCGTATGGTGTGTATTTAGGTGCTAAGGAAGTTACTCAAAGTACGATAGAAGACTTTATAGCAGAAGTCAAAAAGGTGTGTGCATATTTGGCAACATCAAGGCCGACAGCAGTAAATCTATTTTGGGCACTTGAAAGAATGGAGGCAATCGCGGCGGAGAACTTACATTTATCAATTGCTCAGTTGAAAGATAGATTACTAGAAGAGGCAAAAGAAATTCATAGAGAAGATGAGGAAATTAACCGTCAAATCGGGGAACATGCATTAACGTTATTCCATGATGGAATGGGAGTATTAACACATTGTAATGCTGGTGCGTTAGCGACGACTAAGTATGGTACTGCGACAGCTCCAATGTACTTAGCGAAAGAAAAAGGATGGGACTTAAAAATCTATTCAGATGAAACTCGTCCTAGGTTACAAGGTTCAACGTTAACAGCATTAGAACTGCAGCGAGCGGGCATTGATGTTACTGTTATTACGGATAATATGGCAGCTATGGTCATGTCACAAGGGAAGATTGATGTGGTAATTGTTGGATGCGACCGTGTGGCAGCAAATGGTGATGTAGCAAATAAAATTGGCACATTAGGCTTATCTATTTTAGCGAAATACTACAACATTCCGTTTTATGTAGCAGCACCAACACCAACAATTGATTTAAAAACACCGACAGGAAAAGAAATCCCAATCGAGGAAAGAGATGGTTCTGAAGTGATTAATCGCTTCGGACAATATTCTGCTCCGAAAGAAAGTAAAGTATATAATCCAGCATTTGATGTTACGCCACATGAAAATGTAACAGCGATTATTACAGAAAAAGGAATTGTCAAGGCACCATTTACGGAAAACTTAAAAAAGCTATTTTAGTAAGTAGATAGATACAAAGTCAGTCATCATAAGCTTCATACTTAGGGGGATGTATATGTTATTACAAAAAGAAAGAGAAGAAATTGTAGCATACGGAAAGAAAATGATTTCTAGCGGTTTAACAAAGGGGACAGGCGGTAATATTAGTATTTTCAATCGTGAACAAGGTCTTGTTGCGATTAGCCCAAGTGGTTTAGAGTATTATGAAACAAAGCCTGAAGATGTAGTTATATTAAACCTAGATGGTGAAGTAGTAGAAGGAGAGAGAAAACCATCAAGTGAATTAGATATGCACCTTATTTACTATAGGAAGCGTGAAGATATAAATGCGCTTGTGCATACACATTCTCCTTACGCAAAGACGATTGCGTCATTAGGATGGGAGCTTCCTGCTGTGTCATATTTAATTGCTTTTGCAGGTCCGAATGTCCGCTGTGCGCCCTATGAAACATTTGGTACGAAGCAATTAGCGGATGCTGCTTTTGAAGGCATGATTGATCGTCGTGCTGTGCTACTTGCAAATCACGGTTTAATTGCTGGTGCAAATAATATAAAAATGGCGTTTACTGTTGCAGAAGAGATTGAGTTTTGTGCTCAAATTTATTATCAAACGAAAAGCGTTGGAGAACCGAAGCTATTGCCAGAAGATGAGATGGAGAATTTGGCGAAGAAGTTTGAAGGGTATGGGCAGCAGTAGAATGAAACGAAAACACCCTCAAGAAAAGATCTTGAGGGTGTTTTTTACGCCTTCTTAAGCAACAAATACATAAAGTAAGGAGCCCCAATTAAAGCAACGACAATACCTGCTGGAATGCCATTAGGATCAACGATATTTCGTCCAATTGTATCTGCTAATAATAATAGCCATCCGCCGATTAAAAGGGCGATAGGCATGAAGATTTGATGTCTTGGACCTACTAAAGATTTCGCGATATGAGGAGCCATTAATCCGATAAAGCTAATTCCTCCTGTTACGGAAACAGCTGCAGCTGCAAGTGCAACGGCTGCAACTAATAAGTACCTGCGTTCTTTTTCAATTTCAATTCCAACGCCGATTGCGACTGGTTCGTTTAATGCTAAAATGTTTAATCGATTTGCTTTATAGAAAATAAATGGAATGAATACGATTAACCATGGGAGCATTGCTAAAACAAAGATCCAGTCATCTCCCCAAATATTTCCGGCAATCCATTTTGAAATAAAGTCTACTTTCATACGATCTGCGGATGAGATAAGGACAATCATCGTTCCAGATAGTGCAAATGCAAAACCGATACCGGTTAATGTTAATCGGATTGGCTGAAGTCCAGTTGATTTACTATATGAAAATACGTAAATTAGAACAGCTGTCAGAAATGCTCCGATAAATCCAACTACAGGTAGTAAGTAAAGAAATGAACCTACATCTATTGGAAAGTATAAAAAGAAAATAGCAACAGCAACACCGGCCCCAGAGTTGATTCCGAGAATACCAGGTTCAGCTAAATCATTTCGAGTAATTCCTTGGAATATAGCCCCTGATAAAGCGAGAGCCATACCAGCTAATAATGTAATGACGATTCTAGGTAGTCTTAAAGAGTATAAAACGAACTCCTCTTTAAAAGTCCCTTTCCCCATTAAGGTTGGGAGTAGTCGATCATAAGATAAAGATGCTGAACCAAGCCCCATTCCAACTACAATGGTTGTGATGATTATTATAAGTAAAGCGAGTATAATAAGACGCTGTTTTCTTAAAATAGATTGCATCATGAGAATGTTTTTCCCCCTTTACGTACAATGAATAGGAAGAATGGTAACCCTACAATCGCAACAATTGCCGCAACTGGTGTTTCGTATGGAGCGTTAATAGTACGTCCGATTGTATCTGCAAGTAGCATAAAGGAAGCTCCAGCAATTGCTGACATTGGTATAACAAATCGGTAATCTGGACCGACAATTGGGCGTACCATGTGAGGTACCATTAAGCCGATAAATGCCATATTTCCAACAAGTGCTACAGATGCACCTGCAAGTAAGATAATAATGATAAATAAAATAGTTTTAATAACAATAATTTTTTGACCTAGTCCAATAGCCACTTCCTCACTGAAACTAAGAACTGTCAATTTTTTTGCTAGTAAGATAGCGATAAAGATACTAATTGAAATGACTGGAATAATAATTTTTAATTGGCTCCAAGTTGTTCCAATTACGCCCCCAGCAGTCCAAAGTGATACATCTTGTGAAATTTTAAAGTAAATGCCGATTCCTTCTGAAATTGCAAGTAGAAATGCGGAAACTGCAGCGCCCGCTAATACAATTCGAAGAGGAGAAAGGCCGCCTTTTTTTACCATACCAATTCCAAATACCATAATTGCGCCAATCGCAGCACCGATAAAGCAAGCTAATGTTAAGTAAAGATAGCTGATGGAAGGGTTGAAAGCAAGTGTCAGTGCAAGCGCAGCATTCGCTCCACCAGATAGCCCTAATAATCCAGGATCTGCAAGTGGATTTCGTGTTAATCCTTGCATAATTGCTCCAGAAACGGCTAATCCAGCTCCTACAAAAATAGCAGCAACTTCACGTGGTAAACGTATTTCTCGAATAATAGATATTTTGTCTCCTTTAGCGGAGGAAGTGAGTGCTAACCATACATCTTTTATCGAAGTATCTGCAGCACCTAATACCATTGCAACGATAAAAATAAGAAAGAATGCAATTAAGCTTAAAATTAGTTTGTATGTAAAAGCTATAGAACGTGGATTTTCATGATCTTTTGTCATTCGTTTCACATCTTTTCTGTTCATAGAATAAAGGAAGAGGAATTCTTAAATTAAGAATTCCTCATGTTTGTATTATTTACCAAGAAAGTTCTTCTTGAAGAAGTCTAGTTGGAAATCTAATGTAAGTGGATCATTGAAATAGAATTCCATCATGTTTGCTTCATATACGCGATTATTTTTTACTGCTGGGATGTTTTTATATGATTCTGTCTCTTGGAATGAGTTATCAGTATCTTTATTTTTACTTACGATTAAGTAATCACCAGCAAATTCAGGTAATACCTCAGTAGATAATGCGTAATAACCTTCTTTTAATGCTTTTTCTTTTACTTTTTCAGGCATTTTTAATTTCATTTCTTGGTACAGAATTTCTGTTCCGCGGCCCCAGTTCTCGCCGTATACATAAAGCTGTTTGTTGAAGTTTTCTACAACAGAAACTGTAGCATCTTCACCGATTTTTGCTTTAATTTCTTTACCAGCTTCTTGTGCACGTTTCTTGAAGTCATCAACCCAAGTTTTTGCTTCTTTTTCTTTGTTTAATAACTTACCGATTTCTAAATGCTGTGTTAAGTAATCAACTTTTCCGTAAGTGTATGTTACAGTAGGAGCGATTTTCTTTAACTTATCGACATTTTTAATATTTGATAAACCGATGATTAAATCTGGATTTAGTTCAGCGATTTTTTCAACATTTTCATCTGATACTTCAGCAACATCTTTAAGTTTGCTATCAAAACGTGGGTTTTGTTTAGACCATGAATCTACCCCAACAAGATTTACACCTAATGACATTACGTTACCAGCGAATGATGATAATACAACAACGCGTTTTGGATTTGCAGGAACTTCTACTTTACCATTTTCAGATTGGTATGTAATTTTTTCTGATTTACTACCTTTTGCATCGTTCTTTTTGTCTGTAGAGCTATTGCTACAAGCGCTCAT
Source organism: Bacillus cereus group sp. MYBK216-1 (assembly GCF_051916495.1). Classification (NCBI taxonomy): domain Bacteria; kingdom Bacillati; phylum Bacillota; class Bacilli; order Caryophanales; family Bacillaceae; genus Bacillus; species Bacillus cereus group sp. MYBK216-1. The sequence continues at coordinate 141,048 of NZ_JBQAGT010000007.1, read as the reverse complement.
AACAAGAACGAAAAGAACTGTTAGTGAAATAAATAACTTTTTCATCGTCTTTCTCCTTTAACATAGATGATATGTGTATACAATAATTTGTTTAACTGTAATCTTTTTGAAAGAGTAGTGGTAAAGCAAAATAATTTATTAAAAATCTTGAATATGAGATTTTATAATATAGTATTAACCATATTAATGAAAGAAGATGTAATCTCAAATTTGCTAATTATTAACAAAATGATAATGATTATCACTATTGATTCTTTAAATAATATAATTTTATATAGGTGTATTGTCAATAGTAATTTTGATTGTAAATTTTGCGGAAACAGGTTATATTTTATTGAGAATGATAATCAATGATTAGTAGCTGAGGAGTGAGCACGAATGAATCGAGAAGAATTGTTTGATGTAACCGTGATAGGTGGAGGACCTGCAGGGCTTTATTCAGCTTTTTATAGTGGACTCAGAGAAATGAGAACGAAAATAATAGAATTTCAACCACATTTAGGTGGAAAAATACATGTGTATCCGGAAAAAATGATTTGGGATGTAGGAGGACTATTGCCAGTTACAGGTGATAAGTTAATTGAACAACTTGTACAGCAAGGGTTAACATTTAAGCCAGAAGTTGTATTAGATACAAAAGTGGAATCAATTATTCGTAATCAAGATGGTACTTTTACATTAAAAACAAGTACTGGGGAAGAACACTTTTCAAAAACAGTTATCGTCGCAACAGGAAGTGGTATATTGAAACCGCAAAAGTTATCTATTGAAGGTGCTGAGCGATTTGAAGTATCGAATTTAAATTATACAGTTAAATCTTTAAAGCGTTTCAAAGGTAAAACAGTTATTATTTCCGGTGGAGGCAATTCTGCTGTTGATTGGGCAAATGAATTGGAACCAATTGCGAAAAAAGTGTATGTAACGTATAGAAAAGAAGAATTATCTGGTCATGAAGCACAAGTAAAACAACTTATGAATAGCTCAGCGGAGTGTTTCTTTAATACATCGATTACAAAATTAATTGCTGGTGATAATCATGAAGCGATCGAATATGTAGAATTAACAAATCATGAAACAGGTGAGATTTCTCATTTACCTATTGATGAAGTTATTATTAATCATGGATATGAACGCGACATTACATTATTGGAAAATAGTGAGTTAGACGTTGCAATTATAGATAATTATTATATTGCAGGTAATGCAAATAGTGAGTCTTCAGTAGATGGATTATATGCTGCTGGAGATATTTTAAAGCACGAAGGGAAACTACACTTAATTGCAGGTGCATTCCAAGATGCTGGAAATGCTGTGAATAAAGCAAAGCAATTTATCCAACCAGATGCAAGTGAGTACGGAATGGTTTCTTCTCATAATGAAGTATTTAAGAAGAGAAATCGCGAACTGATTAAGCAGATGATGAAATAATAAGGAACAAGTATACCCCCACATACTTCTCTATTCAAATGGATGAGAGATGTACGTGGGGGATTTCCTGTTTACTATATTTTCAATCATTATAATGACACCGGTTTCATCAGTTCATATCATATGAACATTTTATTGGTAAAGCATCCTAGAAAACAATTTAGCTATGTTTTGCTTACGCAGAACATGGCTAAATTACGCTGTCCCTTTAGCGCGTTCATTAGGAAATGGCATATTTAGTATAGAAGCAATATACTGTTTTCCATGCATTCGAGCTAATGATTCTAATATTTGGCGAACACGTTTTGTAAGATGACCTTGTTTTTTGATGGCTTCACAATATGCGTCATAGAAAGCATATTTAGCCCAAAGGAAATCATCTTGTTGGAATAAGAAATGATTTTTGTACCATTCACCAATTGTATGATAACAATTGTTTTCATGTATTGCTGTGCTTTGAGAAAGAAAACGATCAGATAAAGATACATTCAAATGAGAAATTGTGTTTTCTGTTTCAACTTGTAGTGTTTTTTCTAACATTGTAATGATGTGACGAGTAGCCATATGTTAACTCTCCTTTGTGTAAATGGGTAATACCATTCTATATTTAAAAAATTCTTACTATATAATACTATACAATATATGGAATGCATCTACCTGCTTTTTGAACTGCATTTACAAAATCTTTTTTATTTGTTTACAAAAATAAAGTAAGATACAGTATAGATGAAAAAATAATAAAGGAATGAACGCATTGTATATAACAGTAGAAGAGACTGCGGAGTATTTGAATTTACCAAAATCGTATATTGAAGAGTTAATTCAGCAAAAGAAAATTCGTGCGCTATTCGATGGAGAGCAATATTTAGTAAATAAAGAACAATTTAATACACATTTAGAACAAATGGAGAAATATAAGCAATTAGTGGAAGAAATATTGAACGAACCAATTCCAGAAGATATGGATGTTAAAGACGAAGATTAAACTATGGGAAATCCCTTATGAAGATATGCAGAAATGTATCTTCATAAGGGATTTTTTGTTTGAAGATATCAAAAATATAAGGAGTTCTTAGCCTTTCTTCAAATTTTGATAGGTAGTAGTCTACCATGTTAAAAGCATATTTTTTTCTAGCTAGGACAAACATAGAGAACGTAACCTGTACAGATACATATACTATCAGTGCAAAAGCTTATAAATTAATGGAAGGGGTTTTCTCGTGAGTATATTTCATTGTGATTTTTTGAAAGACTTAATTTGATCTTTTGTGAGAGTAAACAGGGGTGGTCCAGAATCTCAAAAAGGAACAATAATATCAGTATGTCCGGACTACTTCGTATTGCAGAATGAAAAAGGTGAACTGTATTACTATCAACTTAGTCATCTAAAAAGTATTACAAAAAATGCGAAAGACTGTGGATCAAGTGATTGCGAATGGGAAGATTGCGAATGTGCAGAAGACTTTGAAGCACTACTGCAAACTTTCAAATATTGCTGGGTGAAAATTAATCGCGGTGGTCCAGAGAAAGTGGAAGGCATTTTACAAGATGTTTCTTGTGACTTTGTGACAGTAATTGCAAAAGAAGAAGTTATATTAATTGCAATAAAGCATATTAAAAGCGTTAACTATAATGCATTAGCATGCGGAGAGAGCGATGAGAGCGACGATAGTAGCAGTAAAGAAAGTAGTAGCAATAATTCAGGTCGCGCTCGTGCCCAAAGACAATCAAGTAGAGGAAGATAATAAGAAAGGGGGATACAAAATTGGAGAACGTATTATGCTGTGACCAAATTAAATGTTTAGTTGGTGAGACTGTAAAAGTAAACCTTCGTGGACCAGAAAGTCGAGTAGGTGAGCTCGTATCGTTAGGCAAAGATTATCTAACGTTACAATTACCTCATGGTGAATTAGTGTATTACCAGTTAAAACATGTGAAGAGTCTAGTTAAGAAAGTGAAGGAAAGTAAATGTGGCGATTGCTATAGTTCATGTTTCTGCTCTGATGAGGATACTTTTTTAGATATATTAAAAGACTTGAAGTATAAGTGGGTAAAAATTAATCGTGGCGGTCCAGAGTGTGTGGAAGGTTTATTAAGTGAGGTACACCATGACTGTATTACACTAGTAAACTGTGATGAAGTTATTTATGTAATTAAGTCTCATATTAAGAGTGTGAGCCAAGTAGTTAAATGTAAAAAGAATGAAGATGAATAATGTTTAATAAATAAGAGGGGCATTATGAGGGAAAGAGAAGAACAATTTCTTATTTCGATAGTATGAAAAGGAATTACTTACTATTAAAACAGAACTTTGCCCTGATTATTTTTTTAGAAATGGAAGACAGGTAAGAAGAAATTCATAGGAAGGAGGATATAGATGAATGAGTTAAACAAAAGTATTGGAGAAAATATATATGTTAAATTAATCGGTGAAAAAAGGTTTAAAGGTGTATTAATAGATGTAGGAAATGATATCATTGTTCTTTACAATGGACAAGACTATGTATATATATCTTTATATCATGTACAATACTATAAATTTTTAAGACCATATGACGAAGAAATATTAAAACCAGATGTTGATTCTGTAATTAAGAGAGAATCCCCTTCCATTTCTTTGAGAAAAGTATTAAGTACTTCTAAAGGAATTTTTACAGAAGTTTATGTAGCAGGAAGTGCTCCAATACATGGTTATGTTACAAGTGTGATGAATGATTATATTGTTTTTTATAGTCCGGTTTATAAAACGGTATATATATCTTTAAAACATTTAAAATGGTTAATTCCGTATAAAGAAAACCAAGTGCCGCATGACCTCAATAAAAATGAACTCCCCGTAAATCCGTTAAATATTACGTTAGCTCGAACGTTTGAAGAACAACTTATTAAAATGTCTGGCAAAATCATGGTGTTCGATTTAGGTGAGGAATCTAATAAGATCGGAAAGATGGCGAAGATTGATGAAGGGCATATTGAAATATTAAAAGCACGTGATGCGAAAATGTATGTAAATATTCAACATGTAAAATCTGTCCATTGTCCGTAAGCTAGTTGAAAGGGCTGGCTTTTTCTTTTATATGCAGAAGAAAAGGTCGAGCCTATTTGTTTAGCTCGATTTGAATATGAGGGGAAAAATGAATTGAATATAAATATATTATGGTGTGATTTTTTAAAAAAATTTTGTACTAATTTATAAAGAAATGTGTACGAGCTATCTTTTTATGTATTCAATTTATTTTTTGAGAAGGAGCTGCTCAACTAATTTATTAAAGGAGTTTTGTTGGTGGAGCAGTTTCTAAATCCGTTATCGATTACATTACTTGGTAGTGCTGGTGGAGCAGCAAAAGCAGTTTTAGCAATTTTAAATCAAGCGATAGCAAATGAAAAAGATCCAATTTATGAAGTATTAAAGAATGCCAAATTTCATTTGGTGGATATAAAACAAAAAGATAGGACTTATTATGATGAGTTGTTTTCGAATTTGAAAGGTCAATTATATTTATATGAGATAAACCTTCAAAATGTAGTGGAATTTAAAGAACATTTAAAAGAAAAAAGTACGAGTGTTGTGATTGATGTTTCAGGGGCAGATACAATTAGAGTATTAAGCTGCTGTAATGAATTAGGAATTTGCTATATTAATTCAGCCTTGGAAAATGAAGCAGTAGATCAGGACGACAGCTTAATCGGCTTTCAGCTTACGGAAAGATATACAAGGTTTGAGAAGGAGAAAGAGAAATTTACAAATACAAAAGCGATTATAGGTTCAGGTATGAATCCAGGTGTTGTTCAATGGATGGTTGTTGAGCTTATGAAGGAACGACCAAATGAAAGGCCAAGAGCATGTTATATTGTAGAACATGACACATCATTTTTGAATGATACAGCACTTATAAAGCCACATACACTTTATGCTTCATGGGCAGTAGAGCGATTTTTAGATGAAGCGATCTGGAGTTATCCGATGTATATGAGTCATCATCGTCCTCTTTACTTTTATGAAGATGTATATTCTTCAGAGTATAAAGTGAAGTTAGGAGAAAAAGAATTCTATGGTTGTTTAATGCCACATGAGGAAGTATTAATTTTAGGGAAAAACTTTAATATGGAAGTTGGTTTTCTTTACCGAATTAATGAGTATACAACAAATATAATTAGACAGAACTTAGATCAAGTAGAAGATTTATGGAACTGGAATCGTAAAGTGTTTAATCCAGCGGAAGAAGAGGTTGCTGGAGAGGACTTGGTGGGTGTGTTACTCGTTTATGAAAATAGTGAGACATATATGTATAATGTGATGAATAGTAGCAAAGTTTTTCGTAAATATAAAACGAATGCAACGTATTTTCAGGTAGGGTGCGGGATTTATGCGGGCCTGTCCAGTTTACTTTTAGATCAATTTGAACAAGGTGCTTATTACGTCGAGGAGTTGTTATTAAATACAGAAAGTAAGTACGGTGAGTATTTAAATTTATATATGAAGGATTTTGTAATGGGGCATAATAATTTTACGGATGGATTGTTACATGACAGGGTAAGATGGATGTAAGTTGTTACTAAAAGGAAGGAGAGATCTCCTTCCTTTTAGTATTATAAGGTTAAATATTGCCCTGAAAGCAATTTCATACTTATACTTTAAGGAGAATAACAATGAAAGTTTTTTGTATCGATCAAGGGGAGTTTTTATATGAATAAATACAAGAGCTTGATTTATGAAGAAAGAAGAGCCTTAAAGGTATTTATATTATTATTCTATATTATATTCTTTTTATATGACGCTATATATTATTTTGTATATCCTGCTATGAATATTAGTGGAACAGCGGTAGGTTGGCCAGAAGGTAGTCTTGGGATAGGTGTGCCTATATTTGTAATGGCATTATTACCTATTTCTATATATCTTCAAAAAAGAGGATATGTATATTCTGTAAAATATTTATTTTTATTTGGGTACATGTTTATCAATCTTGTTAATAATTTAATGATTTATTTGCGAACGGATAGACCTTTTGAACATGGCAGTATGGTAGAAATGTTATTAATTTTATTTGCCCCAGTTTTCGTGAATAAAAAATACTTTTATTTAGTGTCCTTTAGTGTAATTGGAAAGTACGTATTTTTCACATTGCTATTACAAGATTTAAAAGTGATAATTCCACTTGTTTTATGTGTATTTTATTTCATTATTTCACATTCTTTATTAAAACGATTTCAATCTTATGTAAGAACAGTGGTTGAAATGATGAACAATATGAAAGAGACGGAAAATTTAGCTGTGATTGGGACTATGTCTACAACAATTGCCCATGAAATTCGAAATCCGTTAACAGCGTTAAAAGGATTTACGCAAATGCAAAAAGAAAGAAATCCAACTGATACGATGAGCTACGACATTATGCTACAAGAAATTGAAAGAGTCAATGGATTTGTTAGTGAATTAATGTTGTTAGGAAAACCAAAGCCAACAAATTATGAAAGGTGTAATATACGAGACATCCTTCTATATGTTGTGCATCTAATGGAAAGTTATGCAATGCAATATAGAGTTAAATGTTATTTACAAGTAGATGGGAATTTACCAACTATAAACGGTAATGATAAGCAATTAAAACAAGTATTATTAAATATCATTAAAAATGGAATAGAATCAATGCCAGAGGGTGGAGAAATCCATATCCGTGCATATCAAAAAACGCAAGGATATTTGTGTATTTCTGTTGAAGACCAAGGATTTGGTATAGAGAATGAGAAGTTAGAAAAAATCGGCAAGGCGTTTTACACAACAAAGGAAACTGGTACAGGACTTGGATTAATGATTACATATAAAATTATTAAGGAACATCAAGGGAGTATCACAATCCAAAGTAGTATAGGAGTAGGAACAAAAGTAGAAATTTTTCTGCCGACCGTTTAATGTATTGGGAGAAAAGATTTTTCAGAAAAGTGTTCTTGTTGTGTAAATATAAACATTTTATAAAATGTTTCAAGAAGGGTTTTTTTTATAAAATACTTCGTTTATAATGGAGGAAAATATCGACATGAGATTGATTGCTCATGTAGCGGTTCAGTAGTGTTATGAAAAGATAAGAAGGGGTGCACGCGCATCCTTTTTTCTATGCAGATATTATGAAAGAGGTGGTATGATGGAATTAACATTAAATTCGACTGTATGTTTACACACGATTCAATTTCGAAAAGAGCAAAAGAATTATATTGTAAAAGATACAATTACAGGAGAAAAATATGAAATGCCGCCACTTTGGATTGATGCATTGGCAATGATGCGTGACGGTTTTTTATTGGGGGAAATTGAGGAGAAATTAAAAGAAGAGTATCCATCCGAAGAAGTGAATATGTTAGCATTCACGAAGCAACTGTTAGAACTAGAACTTGTTGAAATGGTAGATGGGGAAGAAATAGCTTGTACAAAGAAGAAAGAGAAGGATTATTTAGCTTGGTTACGTCCCCATGTTGAGCAATTCTTTCTTAATTTAAATAAAAAAAATAGAAGCAAAGGTCAATGATGATCTTTGCTTTTTTGTATAGTTTGTTTAAAAAATTACAGCGAATGCTCTTGCGAAAGCACCGTCGCTATCTTTAATTTTTAAAGGTGCTGCTGAGAAGAAGAAACGTTTCGTGTGAATGGCATCTAAGTTTGTTAAGTTTTCGATTAAATAAATATTATTCCCAAGTAGTATGTGATGAATTGGTGATGTTTCTGTCGTTACCTCATCAGGAGAAATAAAATCTAAACCGACAGATTTTACTTTTAATTGTACTAGTTCCTCGGCTAATTCTTCAGAAAGATAAAAAGCTTCTTTCTCATACGCCTCTGTATTCCATTTAGTAGATAGATTGGAATGGAAAATAACAATATCTCCTTCTCTTATATCAGCATCGTGCAGTACTTCTTTAGGTAGTTTTCGTTCTTGTACATGAGTTACATCAATAAGAATCGCTTCGCCTACAAATTGATTTAGGGGTAATTGATCGATAGTCGTTGCGCCTGAAATAAAATGCGCAGGAGCATCACAATGCGTGCCAACATGAACGACAGAATGAAAATCTGTAACTTGATAGCCTGATTCTTCAACACTTGTAACAGCTTCTAGTTGTATTTTAGGTGTTCCAGGAAATTGAGACATATTATTTTCAAATGTTTGCGATAAATCAATTACTTTCATTTTACATACCTCCAATATATGTTTTTCAAATAATAAAAAGCTCACCCTTCAATATCAAGAAAGGTGAGCTTTACATGCTAGTTGAATTTTATCTTCCAAAATGCAATGCATTTTGCAGGAATTAGCACCTATTCAGTTTGTATAAACTGAGGTTGCTGGGCTTCAAAGGGCCGGTCCCTCTGCCTCTCTTGATAAAGAAGTATTTAATTTTAAAACCGGAATTTTCCGATAGTTAAATTGTAATTCATTTCCTTTTTGCGTGCAATACAAAATAGGTATTCACCCAAATAAAGCTACGCGCATATTGTAGCTTATGTAAATAGAATGCTGCGAAGGAGTGAGTGCAGTGACAGGAAATGTATTGAATTATTATGCTGGTGGTAATACAGCTAGGGGATTTCATAATTTATATGAAGAGAATTTAAAAGGGTTAGACAGATTATTTATCTTAAAGGGTGGTCCAGGAACGGGGAAATCTTCTTTAATAAAGGCAATCGGTCGTGAATGGGTTGAAAAAGGATATGATATTGAATTTTTACATTGTTCTTCTGACAATAAATCGGTTGATGGTGTAATTATCCCAAAATTAAAAGTAGGAATTGTTGATGGGACATCACCACATGTAATTGAGCCCAAAATGCCAGGAGTTGTTGAAGAGTATATAAATTTAGGAATTGCTTGGGATTCAGATAAACTAAGGAAGCAGAAGTTAGAAATTGAAAGATTTGTTTCAGAAGCAAGCAAAGCTTTTCAGTCTGCTTACGCATGTTTTAAAGAGGCATTGCTTATACATGATGAGTGGGAGAAGATATATATTGATAATATAGATTTTAATAAAGCAAATGAATTAACCGATCAGCTAATCCAGAAATTATTTGCAGATAAAAGCGGGAGACAATCGCTTGTAAAACATCGTTTTTTAGGAGCTGCTACACCGAAAGGAGCAGTTGATTTTGTTCCTAATTTAACAGAAGGGTTACCATATCGTTATTTTATAAAAGGGCGCCCAGGCTCTGGAAAATCAACGATGCTCAAAAAGTTAGCTAGGGCAGCTGAAGAAAAAGGGTTTGAAGTTGAAGTATATCATTGCGGATTTGATCCGAATAGTCTTGATATGGTTATCGTAAGAGAATTAGGCTTTGCAATTTTTGATAGCACTGCACCACATGAATATTTTCCAAGTCGCGAGGGTGATGAAATTATTGATATGTATGCCCTTATTGTTACCCCAGGGACGGATGAGAAATATGCGAAGGAAATTCGTGATGTTTCCATTCAATATAAAGCAAAAATGAATGAGGCGATGTCTTTCTTAGCAAAAGCAAAATCGGTTCGTGATAAATTAGAACGAATTTATATTGCTGCTATGGATTTTTCAGTAGTAGATGCATATAAAGAGGAGATTCAAAAAGAGTTTGAACGAATTGCTGCTACTGTAATCGAAAAGCAATAATAGAAGTTTCATTGGGCTGTCAGTAATTTCTGACAGTTTTTTTAGTATGTAGTAAAATTGATAGTGTATTGTCGAATTTCCAAGGAAATAATCAAAAAATGGAGATGTTATGAAATGAGAGAGAAAATCGAGTTGGAGTTAGAAAGAATTGAAAAAGAGAATGATGTGAAAATTTTATTTGCGGTGGAATCAGGGAGTCGTGCTTGGGGGTTTCCATCGAAAGATAGCGATTATGATGTTAGGTTTGTTTATATACATCCGGTAGAATGGTATTTATCAATTCATGACAAACGAGATGTAATTGAATATCCAATTAGTGATGATTTAGATATAAGTGGTTGGGATATTAGAAAGGCGTTGCAACTATTCGCGAAGTCGAACCCAGCTTTACTTGAGTGGATTCGATCACCAATTTTTTATTCGAAAAACTCTAATTTTCCAGAACTACTTCAACAGATGAGTGAGAAGAATTTTGATCCAAAAGCAACGATATATCATTATTTACATATGGCTTCGAAAAATTATCGTGAATTTTTGCAAGGTGAGAATGTAAAGCTGAAAAAGTACTTTTATGTATTACGTCCTATTTTAGCTTGTAAGTGGCTAGAAGAGAAAGCAACTTTACCACCTGTAGAATTTGACCGATTGATTACAGAATTATCATTAGAACGTAGCGTATTAGATGAAATTGAAAAGTTGTTAATAAAGAAAAAAGCAGGTACTGAATTAGATGTTGGATTGAAAATTAAGGTGTTGAATCAATTTTTAGAAGAACAAATTCATTACTATGGGCAATACGTGAAAGGTGTTGAAAAGGGGTTAGGGATCGATATTGAGATTTTAAATAAACTATTTCGAGACATGCTGTTTGAAGCATATGAAAAAGAGCACAAGTAAGTTTGTGCTCTTTTTATTTTGTAGGAATAAAGAAAACAGATATAGCTGCGATAAGACCTGCAAAGGAGAATAAGTAAAAATTCCATGATAAGTCATATTGCATTGTCATAATAATACCGACGAGAATAGGGCCAGCAATTGCACCAACTCGGCCAAGTCCAAGTCCCCAGCCTAAGGAAGTAGCTCGGATATGTGATGGGAAGTATTGGGTTACATATGCATTTAATATTTGAGTAATACCGACTGATCCAATTCCAGCAAGACCAATTAAAAGATAAATGATTGTAACAGATGGTTTAATTGTTAATAGTCCAATACATATAGCTGCCATAAGATAGGAGATGCTAATAACGATTTTAGCTCCTATACGATCCGCGATTGCTCCAGCAAATAATGCACCGATAGCGGCAGTAATATTTAGCATAAGTAGAAATGATAAACTAGATCCAAGAGGGTATCCTGCCTGTCGCATCATCTGAGGTAACCAAGTATTTAAACCGTATATTAAAAACATTCCCATTATATAAGTGATCCAAAAAAGTAGCGTTGCTTTTATGTATTCTTTTGAGAATAAAGTAAGAAATCCATTTTTCTTTCGTATATTAGACGGAGTTTGATAAGTTTCATTTTTCGCATAGAATACAATTTGAAAACGATTAAGGATTTGGTCCACTTCTTTTTGGCGATTACGTGATAATAAAAATTGAATGGATTCAGGTAAATAACGAATAATGAAAGGAATGAGGAGTAGTGGAATCATTCCGATGCCAAACATAGTTCTCCATCCGAAACTTTCTAACATAAACATAGACAAAATAGCGCCTAACACGATACCTAAAGGATAGCCAGTAAACATAAGAGCATAAATAAAAGATTGTCGTTTTTTTGGTGAATATTCAACAGTAAGTGCTGAAGCTGTTGGAATAACACCGCCTAATCCGATTCCTCCAATAAATCGAGATAAACCAAATAATTCGGGAGAAGGAGCAAGTGCAGCTAGTCCCATTGTGATAGAAAAAAGCGCTAAACAGCATATAAGCATCCATTTTCGTCCAATTAGATCTGTAATAGTTCCAACTAGAATAGCACCAATAAACATCCCAAATAAAGCATAGCTTGCAATTGTGCCAGCGTAAGCTGGTGAAAGTGCCCAGCTTTTGTCTTCTAGGAGCTTTGGAAGAACGGCACCGTAAATACCTAAATCATATCCATCAGCTAGAATGGCTAGCCAACAAATAAAAACAACAAGTTTTGTAATAGAGCTTGAAAAGATAGTTTCTGTAGATTCTAGATGAGGTGGAGCTGAAGGTTGCATAGTATTCCCCCCCTTTTATTTGTAGATGAATATATTATTTTATTTTATGTTAATATTTTCCTCCCTGTGTCGAAATTTATCTGAAAAGGTTTTATAATCAATAAAGAAGTTCAACAGGAAACCTGTTGAACTTCTTTATTGGTTTACTCATTATCAACTCGTTTTAACGGTTGATCTGCTGGACCTTCAATAACGTCTCCCTCAATTGAAAAGCGGGAACCGTGACAAGGACAATCCCAAGTACAATCACCATTATTCCATTCAACTTCGCAGCCGAGATGTGTACAAGTTGTATCGACGATATGTAATTTTCCTTCTTTGTCCTTATAAGCACCTGCCCGTTTACCGTTAACATGTACGACAGATCCTTCACCAACTTCGAGATCTTCTGGTTTACGTAATGCATTTTCAATCTTTCCTTCAATTAAATGTTTCGCAACATCAATGTTCTGGGAGAGGAACGTTTTTATATCTGGATTTGCATGGAAGCGTGATGGTGCATACAGTTCTTTATAGGGACTGTGGACTTTTAGGATGGAGTCCTTCAGTAGGTGAGCGGCAGCAGTTCCAGTTGTCATTCCCCATTTGCGATATCCAGTTGCAACAAATATATTTGGATTTCTTTCGTTAATATGTCCGATATAAGGAAGCTTATCTAGAGTGATTAAATCTTGTGCTGACCATCTATAAGGAACTTCGTCTATTCCAAAAGTTGCTTCAGCAAAAGAATAGAGTGCTTCATAATGAAGCATCGTATTTATTCCTTGCCCTGTTTTATGACTCTCTCCGCCAATCAAAATTAATTTTTCTCCATTGTTTGTTATATAGCGTAAGGAGCGCTTTGGATCATCAATACTTAAATACATGCCACCTGGATAATCCATTTTTGCTTTTATTGCAAGAGCATAGGAGCGTTCTGCGTACATTCGCGTAAAGAAAAAGCTATTTGCATCATAAAAAGGAAAATGTGAACAAGAGACGACATATTCACAAGTGATATGATGGCCCTCTTTTGTAATTATTTGTGGATAATCTCCCTTTTCCACATTCATAGCTGTTGTTTGTTCGTAGAGCTTTCCGCCCATCTCCACAAACTTTTCTAAAAGTGTTTTTAAATAAAGAAGGGGATGGAATTGTGCTTGATTTTTCATTACAAGCGCAGATTGTACTGGAATAGGAATCGATAGAGATTGAACATAATCACAAGGTATATTTAATTTTTGATAAGCTTCATATTCTTTCGATAAATTTCTTAATCCGTTATCAGTAGTTGTATATAAATATGAATCTTCATTTGAGAAATTACAGTCGATTTTATATGTTTGAACAGTTTCGTTTATGAATTGTAGAGCCTGATTATTTGATTCATAGTAAAGCCGGGCCTTTTCTACACCGAAATGATTTATTAATTCATCATAAATAAGATCATGTTGTGCTGTTACTTTCGCTGTTGTATGCCCAGTCGTCCCGTTTAAAATACGACCAGAATCAATTAAAACCACATCGATGCCTTCTTTTGCAAGTAAATAGGCAGTGGTAATACCTGTAATACCAGCACCGATAATAGCAACTTTCGTTTTTATATTTTCGGATAAACGAGGAAAAGTAGGAAACTCGGTAGATTCAATCCAATAAGATAGCGGCAGTTGTGGAAATGTATCATTTGTCATTGCGGAAACCTCCTGATTTTAGAACAATTTTCCTTTTAATATTTCCATATTATATGAAAATCATGTGTGTTGTTTTAGAAGAAGTCTATTTTTATTAAAAGAGGATATAAATTATTTTAATATAATTAATTAGGTAGGGCATTATGAAGAAGTAGGATTTATATAAAACTAAATTCAAGTGATTCTATTTGTTGATTACATAGAGAGTTATTGAATGAGATAGAGTCTATGGCGTTTAAGAAAATGTCTATATATAGTGGATAAAACCTTATGGAATCTATACATTTTCTTTAGTGAAATAAAGTATGATTATAAAAATATAACCACCTTTTATTACTAGGTCATAAAAGGTGTTGACAATATAGAAATTCTATTGTTATGATTCATCATGTGGAAAGGTTGATAGAGAGTAAAAAGAGAAATGTTTTTCATTGATAATAAAAGCGAAAAATAAGTGACGATAGAGTGAGTATATTTTCCTTATAATAGATGCTTTTTGGATCATCTAGTAAAATCAATCTGGAAACAAGAATTGATATATGTAAGTTGCGCAAGGCGCGGCATAAGAAAGGGGCAAAAGGATGAAGGAGCTTCATACGTTTGGGTGGTATGCAGCACGTGTATCACCACATTTGCCGAAAAAAGCATTTAAACCAGTGCCTACTCGTTTATTTGGTGGACTGGCTTATTTGCTTGTGGCATTGGCGGGGTTAATATCGATTGGTGTATTTGAATTGAATGTGTGGGCGAATCTAGGAATTGCGATTGTTCTTGGATTATGTTTTGCTTCACTTGGATTTTTAGGGCATGAAATTTTACATGGAACTGTTGTAAGAAAGGCATGGCTTCGTGACTTCTTAGGCGCGATTGCATTTATGCCATTATCAACAGGGCCAAAGCTTTGGAGAAAGTGGCATAATGCAACGCATCATGTTCATACACAGCATGAAGAGAATGATCCGGATGCATGGCCGACACTTGAGAAACTTAAGAAGAGTAAGTTTTTGAGTTGGGTATATCGTATGCCTTTACATGTACGTTCATTCTTTAGTTTTCTGTCACTAACAATTCAATTTACATTGCATTCGACTCGAATGTTCTTTCATTTTATAAAAGAGTTCAAGTCATCCAATCAAAAATCTGTATGGCTTCAACTTCTTTTGCCTTGGACAGTTTGGATTAGTTTATTGTTTATTATGGGACCTGGAAAATGGTTATTTGCATATGTCATTCCGTTGTTAATTGCTAACTTTATTGTAATGGCATATATCGCAACAAATCACCGCTTAAATCCAATTGTTCCAGTAAATGATCCGTTAGCAAACTGTTTGTCAGTAACAGTGCCGCGCTGGATAGACGTTTTACATTTCAATTTCTCATATCATACAGAACACCATCTGTTTCCTGCTATGAGTTCTAAATACTATCCGTTAGTAAAAGAGAAGATTAAAGAAATGTGGCCGGAACGCTATCATGAGATGCCGATGACAAAAGCTTTGGCAGCGCTATGGAATACACCACGTGTGTATTATCAAGGAAGTGAATTAGTGGATCCGCATAGAGAGCATTTCTATGGTTCTTTAGGAAATGGACTAGATCCTCATAATATTTCATATCGTGAGGAACATATAGAGGAAGACGAAAGTATTAAAAAAGTAAATCAGTAAAAATTAATATATTTTTGCAATGAAAAAGCAAGCCATCTCAGGCTTGCTTTTTCTTATAAAGAAACTTCCGTTTTGTTCTTTTTATGGACTTGGACGGAGTTAGTTTCTTTTCGTTGTAGTCGTTTTTCTAAAAGATTAACAAAGTAAGTAAATAGAAGAACAAGTACGAGATAGTATACACCAACGATTATGTAAGTATCTAATTGTTGGAAGTTACCTGCTGCAATTGATAAACCTGATCCCCATAATTCGGACAGTCCTACGTAAGCGACAAGTGAAGAGTCTTTTAATCCAATAATAAACTGGTTTCCTAGAGGAGGAAGAGACAGACGAAATGCTTGTGGTAATATAATCCGGCGCATAGCTAAAGGATAAGGCATACCTAAGGAGCGAGCGGCTTCCAATTGTCCTCGGTCGACGGATTGAATGGATCCTCGGAAGATTTCCGTAATATATGCACCGTTATGAATTGCTAAAGCGATTGCTCCTGCCCAAAAAGGGGAGAAAACAATGACAGATGTAATGCCAAAATAGAGAATTGCGATTTGAACGATTAAAGGTGTACCACGAATAATAGCAATATAGATATGAGCAATGCTATTTAAAACTTTGTTATTCGAGATTCGAAAGAAAGCAAATAATAATCCAATTAATGAACCGAGTACTAGGGAGGTTAATGTTAATTGTAATGTGACAATGGTAGCCTTTAAGAGTGTGGGATAGGTAGAGATAAAAATTTCAAACATGCGTTTCACCTCATATTGTATAGATTTTAGTAGAGAATGAAATGCCCCACATAAAATGAACATTTAATGAGTGGGGCACTGTTTATGAATCTTTTGAATGGCTAACTTACTTCGTTTTTTCCTCTTCACCAAGAATATTACGCCCGAACCATTTTTTACTGATCTTTTCATACGTACCATCTTTAATGATTTCATCTAACGCTTTATTTACTTTCTCAACCATTTCTTTATCATCTTTGCGAATAGCAATTCCCATTTCATCAAGATTTAATGGTTTTCCCGCTTCTTTTATATTCGATTTTCCTTCTTTTATCATACGTAGACCAACCATTTGATCCGTAATTACTGCGTCAACACGCCCAGGCTCTAAATCCATAAGAGCAGTAATGTCGCTGTCATATTCTGTAATTTGATCTGTATATTTTGCAACAAGATTTTTAAAGGTACTAGCTTTTACAACACCAATTTTCTTACCTTTTAAATCTTCTGGAGAAGAGATAGCAGTATTCTTTTTAGTCACAAAAATTTGAGCGCCAGAGCGATAGTACGGATTTGAGAAACTAACAGCTTTTAAGCGCTCCTCTGTAATTGCCATACTACCCAGTATTACATCATATTTCTTCGCTTGAAGACCTTGAATTAGCGTTTCCCATGGGTTTGTAACTGGCGTAGCCTTCATGTTCATCTTTTTAGCAAGAGCTTCACCGATTTCTATATCAAAGCCGACAAGTTTGCCGTCGTTTTCTTTATAATTAAAAGGTTTGTATAATCCACTCATTGCATAGCGAAATTCTTTTTCACCATTTGATGAAGTAGTAGAGCTTTCTTTGCTACAAGCTCCTAGTATGAAGGATGTACATAGTGTAATGCTCGCAACAATGGTTAATAGTTTTCTTTTCATAAAACCCCTCCTATATATTGATCATACGGATGATTTTAAGTATGTTATTGAAATATTTTATTTGGATGATTAGTTGTGCACCGTATGAATGTATTCCTTTTCGTTTGAAACAGAAGTTACATTATAAAACGTTGCGTAAAAATTGTTTTGCCCGTTCATGTGATGGAGCTGAAAAGAATTGTGCTGGCGGAGCATCTTCTACAATCTTTCCATCATCCATAAAGATGACGCGATCAGCTACATCTCTTGCGAAATTCATTTCATGAGTAACAATAACCATTGTCATCCCTTCTTCAGCAAGTTCTTTCATAACTTGCAATACTTCTCCAACAAGTTCAGGGTCTAAAGCTGAGGTAGGCTCATCAAATAGCATAATCTTAGGGTTCATTGCAAGAGCTCGTGCAATGGCAACGCGCTGTTTTTGGCCACCTGAAAGAAGATGAGGAGTTACATCCGCTTTATCCTGAAGGCCGACTTTTTGGAGAAATTGAGTTCCAATATCCTTTGCATTTGCTTTCTCTAATTTTTTTACGTGAATAGGTGCTTCTATGATGTTTTCTAGTGAGGTCATATGAGGAAAGAGGTTAAAGTGCTGAAAAACCATACCGACATTTTCACGGACTTTATTTAAATTTGAATGTTTTGGATCAATTCGCTCACCTTGTAAGTGAATTTCGCCTTCATCGTACATTTCTAAAAAGTTAAGACAGCGAAGTAATGTACTTTTACCAGAACCACTGGCACCAATTAAAACAACAACTTCTTTTTCTTTTACTTCTAAATCAATTCCTTTTAACACATCAAGTGAACCGAATGATTTTACTAGATTTCGAACTTGAATCATACAAAACCCCCAGTTAAAAATATATTTTACAAATGTTGCCCCTTATTTCTGTTATTAGTCATAAATTGTCAGAATCCTTTATTTTTTTCGTGCAATTTGATATTCAAAGAAATAATATTTTTAAAATCTCTATATCCTTCTATAATGAAAATATGGATAATAATATATAGGTAGTATTTATATTGCTTATAAAAAGGGGGAAAGGGAAGATGGAAAAAGAAAGGAAAACATTTTCTTTTGGATTACGTACACAACTTATGCTATTCACTACAGTTTTAGCTTTTATTACATATTCAACAAGTATATTTTTTATTTACGTGATATACGATTATTTTCAAAGTTATGTAAGTCAAACTGTATATAATATTATCGTTATGTTATTAGGGGTAGTATGGTCTGGAATTTTAGCATATGGAGCAGCCGTATTTTTAATTAAACCACTTCGCAAGTTAGAGGAAGCGGCAAGAAAAGCAGCTGAGGGTGATATTCGTGAAGATGTTCCATTACCGAAGACAGATGATGAAATTAAATCTTTAAGTGTTGCATTTAATATGATGTTAGGAAACTTAAGGGGCATGGTAAAAAATATTGATACAACATTTTCGTATACAAATAATCAAGTACAGCAGATTAGAAAACAAACAGGCGAAGCAACGAGACAAGCGCAAGGTGTATCTGAGACACTTGCAGAGATTTCTTCAGGCGCTGAGCAATCAGCGGCATCAATTCAAGCAATTGTTTCTGCTGTTGATACAACGACGTCTATTGCAAGTGAAGTAGAAGAAAAAGCGAAGCAGTCTGATACATTGTCTTCAGAAATGGTTGAAGCTTTAGGGCATAGTACTCGTGTTTTTACGTCTTTAATTCAAGGTATTCAAACATTGGCAAAAGAAAATGAAGATTCAATGCAAAATGTACAGAAGTTAGAAGAACGAATGAAACAAGTAGAACATATTGTGTCTGTTGTGAGTGCGATTGCTAGCCAAACGAATTTATTAGCACTAAATGCTTCTATTGAGGCAGCTCGCGCAGGAGAGCATGGAAGAGGTTTTGCGGTTGTTGCGGAAGAAGTACGTAAACTTGCTGATGAAAGTGATCATTCTGCAAGAAACATATCGCAGTTATTACGGAATATGCAAGATGAAGTACAACAAGTTGCAATGAAAATGACAGAACAAGTGAAAATAGCTAAAGAAGAGGCGAAACGTGGGGAAGCTACGGAATTAATTTTAAAAGAAATGTCATCAAGTGTTATGGAAGTAGCCGATGCAACTCAGCAAATTAGTAGTTATATGAATGAACAAGTGAGCCACATTCATCAAACAGGAGCACAAACAAAAGCTGTAGCAGCAATTGCTGAAGAAACGTCAGCTGGTTCGCAAGAAGTGGCGCGTGTGACGCTACAACAGTCTAAAAATATGATAGTAATCGATCAATTATTAAAGGATTTAGAGAAGCAAGCAACTGATTTGAAACAAACAATTGAACGATTTTCAATGTAAAAGGAAGAACAGAATGCTGTTCTTCTCTTTTTTATTTAGCTTGATTTAATATTTACAGTTAAACTATGAACGTTTCCGCAACATTCTTTTCTGTCCCTTTCGGATGAAAATTATAGCGAGCTATAATATTAAAAGGGGTGTCTTTTATGAAAAAAGAAAAAAGACAACGGTTAATTAAACAATTTGTAAAGGAGTATGAAATAGATAAGCAAGAAAGATTAGTAGAATTGTTAGCAAAAAAAGGTGTATTAGTAACACAAGCTACGGTTTCTCGCGATATTCGTGAGTTAAACTTAACGAAGGTACCTTCTCAAGAAGGATTAATGATATATAAAGTTTTCTCAGAAGAGCATTTACAAACTGATATAAAGTTAAAGAAAAAATTACGAGAAGTTGTTGTAAAAATTGATTGTGTAGATCAATTAATGGTTATTAAAACATTACCTGGTAATGCACATGTTATTGGTGTTTTATTTGATGAGTTAGATTGGAAAGAAAAAATAGGATGTATATGTGGAAATGATACATGCCTTATAATTTCACAGTCGAAATCAGATAGGGAGATTATAGAAGAAAGATTAAATTTAATTATTTAGATACAAAAATCCTGTTTTTAATAAAATTAAAACAGGATTTTTGTTTAAATAAGGAAGTTAAATATTCAACATATATGCGTAATATATGTATTTTTTATTGAGAAAGTGAGATAGTTTGTTATAAAAATACATATTCGTATGATTTTAAAAAAATAACTTGTTTAATATTTCACAATGATAATGTGGATGCTTTCACAAAGATGAAAGTGCAGAGCATTTATTATGTACTTGTAAGACATCAAACATATTTAAAAGGAGGTACAACAAATGAAACATCCGATACATGTTACTTCAGAAATTGGGGAATTACAAACGGTTTTATTAAAACGACCGGGTAAAGAAGTGGAAAACTTGACGCCAGATTATTTGCAGCAATTATTATTTGACGATATTCCATACTTACCAATTATTCAAAAAGAGCATGATTATTTTGCACAAACGTTACGCAATCGGGGTGTTGAAGTTCTTTATTTAGAAAAACTAGCCGCTGAGGCGTTAGTAGATAAAAAACTTCGAGAAGAATTTGTTGATCGTATTTTAAAAGAAGGACAGGCCGACGTAAATGTTGCACATCAAACTTTAAAAGAATATTTACTTTCCTTTTCAAATGAAGAATTAATTCAAAAAATTATGGGCGGTGTACGGAAAAACGAAATTGAAACAAGTAAGAAGACACATTTATATGAATTAATGGAAGATCACTATCCGTTTTACTTAGATCCAATGCCTAATTTATATTTTACTCGTGATCCAGCAGCTAGCGTGGGCGATGGCTTAACGATAAATAAGATGAGAGAACCAGCGCGTAGACGTGAATCATTGTTCATGGAGTACATCATTAAATATCATCCAAGATTCGCAAAACATACTGTACCAATCTGGTTAGATCGTGATTATAAATTTCCAATTGAAGGTGGCGACGAGCTAATTTTAAATGAAGAAACAATTGCGATTGGAGTATCTGCTCGTACTTCAGCTAAAGCAATTGAACGTTTAGCTAAAAATCTCTTTAGCCGACAAAATAAAATTAAGAAAGTGTTAGCAATAGAAATTCCAAAATGCCGAGCATTTATGCATCTAGATACAGTATTTACAATGGTTGATTATGACAAGTTTACAATTCACCCAGCCATTCAAGGGCCAAAAGGGAATATGAATATTTATATTTTAGAAAAAGGATCAGATGAGGAAACTCTTAAAATTACACATCGTACTTCTTTAATGGAAGCATTAAAAGAGGTATTAGGCTTAAGTGAATTAGTTCTTATTCCATGTGGAGGAGGAGATGTAATTGCTTCTGCTCGTGAACAATGGAATGATGGCTCGAACACATTAGCAATCGCGCCAGGTGTAGTTGTTACATATGATCGCAACTATGTATCCAATACGTTATTACGGGAACATGGTATAGAAGTGATTGAGGTGCTAAGTTCGGAATTATCTCGTGGTCGTGGGGGTCCACGTTGCATGAGTATGCCAATTGTTCGTAAAGATATTTAGTATAAATAACGGAGAAAGTAGGGATGAAGTATGTTAATGACTAGACCAAATTTAAAAGGAAGAAGCTTTCTAGCAGAAAAAGATTTTACACAAGAAGAATTGTTATATTTTCTAGATTTGGCAGCAGAATTAAAAGAGAAAAAGAAAAATGGTATCCCGCATCATTATTTAGAAGGTAAAAATGTAGCGCTCTTATTTGAAAAAACTTCTACTCGTACGCGTTGTGCATTTACAGTAGCATGTACAGATTTAGGGGCAAATCCTGAATATTTAGGGAAAGGTGATATTCAACTTGGGAAAAAAGAATCTGTAGAGGATACAGCAAAAGTGTTAGGGCGTATGTTTGACGGAATTGAGTTTCGTGGATTTAGTCATGAAACTGTAGAATCTTTAGCACAAAATTCTGGTGTGCCGGTTTGGAATGGATTAACAGACATGTGGCATCCAACACAAACACTAGCAGATTTATTAACAATTAGAGAACATATAGGAAAATTAAAAAATGTGAAGCTCGTTTATGTTGGAGATGGACGAAATAATGTTGCTAATAGTTTACTAGTTGGTGGAGCAATCATTGGAATGGATGTACGTATTTGTACACCGGAATCTTTATGGCCTGCACAAGAAGTAATTGATTTAGCAAAAAAATATAACGAACAGGTAATGATAACAAGTAATGTGGAAGAAGCTGTTGCGAATGCAGATGTAATTTATACAGATGTATGGGTGTCTATGGGGGAAGAAGAAAAATTTGCTGAACGTGTGGAGTTATTGAAACCTTATCAAGTAAATATGAAAATGATTAAAGAAACAGGGAATGAAAACGTGATTTTCTTACATTGTTTACCTGCATTTCATGATGTTGAAACGATGTATGGCGAAGAAGTTTATGAGAAATATGGGTTGAAAGAAATGGAGGTAACTGACGAAGTATTCCGCAGTAAACATTCAAAAGTATTTGATCAAGCTGAAAATAGAATGCATACAATTAAAGCGGTTATGGCAGCTACTTTAGGAAACATGGAGTAAAGAAGAAAGGGAGTTTTCCTTTCTTCTTTCTCCTCCTTTAGACACTATCATTCACTATTGCTTTTGTATTGTTATTGCAATTAAAGAGAGGTGAGTGGAATGGGTGAAGATAAGAAACTAGGATTGTTTACATTAACGGCTCTTGTAGTAGGGTCTATGATTGGTGGTGGAGCATTTAATTTAGCAAGTGATATGGCAAAAGGTGCTGGTGCGGGACCTATTATTATTGGTTGGGTTATAACAGGAATTGGAATGATTGCACTCGGATTATCTTTTCAAAATCTCACTGTAAAACGACCAGATTTAGATGGTGGTATTTTTAGCTATGCAAAAGCAGGGTTTGGTAATTTTATGGGATTTAATAGTGCGTGGGGATACTGGCTATCTGCTTGGCTTGGGAATGTAGCTTACGGTACATTATTGTTCTCTTCATTAGGATATTTCTTCCCGATCTTTGAAGGCGGGCAAAATGTAGCGTCTATTATTGGTGCAAGTGTATTATTATGGTGTGTTCACATGTTAATTTTACGTGGAGTTCAATCAGCAGCCCTTGTGAATTTAGTAACTACAATCGCAAAATTAGTACCTGTATTTGTATTTATTGTCATAGGAATCTTCGCGTTTCATATTGATACGTTCTTAGATGGATTTTGGGGGCAAACTGGTTCTTTTTCATGGGGAGCAGTTGGCAGCCAAGTTAAAAGTACAATGCTTGTAACTTTATGGGTATTTATTGGGGTAGAAGGGGCTGTTGTTTTATCCAGTCGAGCAAAAAATAGAAGTGATGTAGGGAAAGCAACCGTTATTGGCTTAATTGGTACACTCGTCATTTACATTTTAATCACATTATTGTCTCTTGGACTTATGCAGCAAGTAGATATTGCAGGTTTGAAAAATCCGGCTATGGCTTATTTATTTGAAAGTGTTGTTGGAAAATGGGGTGCTATCTTTATTAATTTAGGTTTGGTCATCTCTGTATTAGGTGCTTGGTTAGGTTGGACTTTGCTCGCTTCTGAAATTCCATATTTAGCGGCTAAAGATGGAGTATTTCCAAAATGGTTCGCAAAAGAAAATAAAAATAAGGCTCCAGTAAATTCATTATGGATAACAAATGGTTTAATACAAATATTCTTGTTAACATTCGTCGTTTCTGATCAGGCGTATAACTTTGCATTCTCTTTAGCATCTTCAGCTATTTTAATCCCATATGCTTTTTCAGCATTTTATCAACTGAAGCATAGCTTAAAGTCTGAAGAAGCAGATCGAAATAAAAATATAATAATTGGCTTGATAGCAAGTATTTATGGCGTGTGGTTAGTTTATGCAGCCGGTTTAGAGTATTTATTATTAACAATGACTTTATATGCGCCAGGTATTTTTATTTTTTACAATGTTCAAAAGCAAAAGAGTTCGAAGCAAATATTTACTCGAGTGGAATTAGCATCATCCGTAGTAATTGGTGCTTTAGCATTCTTTGCGATTTATGGATTAATTACAGGCAGTATTACTTTATAAAGCGCTGTGAAAGCGAAATCAACTGGAGGGCTGGAATATGGTACGAAGAAAAATTGTAGTTGCACTAGGGGGAAATGCGATACAGTCTGGAGAAGCTACTGCGGGAGCGCAGCAAGAAGCGTTGGAAAAAACGGCGGAACAACTTGTGAAAATAATGGAAAATGATGTGGATATAGTAATTGCGCATGGAAATGGCCCACAAGTGGGGAATATTTTATTACAGCAAAAAGCTGCAGAAACGGAAAAGACACCTGCAATGCCATTAGATACTTGTGGGGCAATGAGCCAAGGGATGATTGGATATTGGATGGAAAATGCGATTGAAAAGGCATTGAAAAAGCGGAATATAAATAAAGACGTAGCAACGGTTATAACACGCGTTGTTGTGGATAAAAAAGATGAGGCATTTAGAAATCCAACTAAACCAATTGGTCCTTTTTATACAGAAGAAGAGGCCAGAAGATTAATGGATGAAACAAAAGCAGTGTTTAAAGAAGATGCTGGTAGAGGATGGAGACGTGTTGTTCCATCACCGAAGCCTGTAAGTATTCATGAACATAAAGTTATTAATTCTTTGGTCGAAGATGGAAACATAGTGATAGCTGTTGGCGGAGGTGGAATTCCAGTAATTGATTCTGAAGAAGGGTTAGAAGGAACTGAAGCGGTTATCGATAAAGATTTCGCTGCGCAGAAATTAGCAGAATTAGTAGATGCTGATACGCTCGTTATTTTGACTGCAGTTGATCATGTGTATGTAAATTATAATCAACCGAATCAAAAAAAATTAGAGCATGTCACAGTGAATCAATTAGAAGAATATATTGAAGAACAACAATTTGCTGCGGGAAGCATGCTTCCAAAAATTGAAGCTGCTATTAATTTTGTTAATACAAATCCAAAAAGAAAAACGATTATTACGTCTTTAGAAAAAGTATATGAAGCACTAGAAGAAAAAGCTGGTACTATTATTTCAAAACAGAATGTATGCATGTATGTTTAAATTATTATGTACGCTACTTAGTAGTAAAAAAGAATGGAGTTAGTAACTTCATTCTTTTTATTTATTAATATTTTTTGTGCTCATTGTTCATAAAGTTTTCATGATGAAATCTGAATATATAAGTTAATTATGATAAAATTCAAATTGAATACGCTTTCTTGATTTTTCGCTCCAACATACAGCAAGAGAGAGGGAATTTTATGAATAGACGGAACGTAGTGAAAGACTTAAAGCAGTTCGAATTATTTGCTCATTTAACAGAAAAAAAATTGAAAGGGTTAACAG
Organism: Bacillus cereus group sp. MYBK216-1; assembly: GCF_051916495.1. Lineage (NCBI taxonomy): Bacteria > Bacillati > Bacillota > Bacilli > Caryophanales > Bacillaceae > Bacillus > Bacillus cereus group sp. MYBK216-1. The sequence goes on along the minus strand of NZ_JBQAGT010000007.1, from coordinate 115,516 downwards.
AGTTTGTTTATTGGCGAACTTATAAAAAAGGTCAATTTTTATTTTTAGAAGGGGATTCAAGGGAAAGAATTTACTTCATGTTAGATGGTTTTGTAAAGTTAGAGCGGGTTAATCAAAATGGGAACTTATTATACGATGACTATGTAAAGCGGTATTCTATTTTTCCTTATGGTGGTATGTTTACAGACAGAGGATATAACTATACAGCAGAAGCAATGACGGATGTGGAGGTATATTATATTCCAACGGTAATCTTTGAAGATATGGTAAAATCCAGCAGAACGCAATTGATGTACGTTGTTCAGCAATTATCATCTATATTAAAATTGAACGAAAATCGAGTGCAAAATATTACAATTCCTAATGCACAAGATCGTGTTATCCAAACGTTAAATTATTTAATGCAGGATTTAGGAGAACAGAGTGGGGAAAAGATTGTAATTTCATGTCCACTTACAACAATTGAAATATCCAAAATATCTGGAACATCTCGAGAGACAGTTAGCGGTGTATTAAAACAATTAAAAAATGATAGCATTGTTACAATTTTAGATAAAAAAATTACAATACATGATCCAACATATTTTGAAGAAATCTCTATGTGAAAATTGTATATTGATTTTTAATTCATACGGTATATTAATAAGGTTCTTTATATATTTATAAGGGACTTTTTTACGTTATCCGCTATAAAAAGATTGTATAGTATGGTAATAATAGCTAAAATCGATAATAAAAAACAAAGTAAAGGGGAGAAGGAATGATTCGCATTGAGTATGATCGATTAGTAGCTATTTGTTACAGTATAGGGGTTTTATTATTATTAAAAATTCCAAATGATAATGAATTAATTGGGGAAAAACTATTCAACGTCTATAGGGTTCCGATACATACGTATGTTTATATGGATTATAAAGTCTCAAATATATTGATTGTTTCTTTCATACTACATGTAATTGCATTTATATTATTTTTAAAATGGCTAGGAAAAAAGGAGTCTAGTACATTTAGAAAAATGAATAAGATAAAAGTAGTAGGTACTAGTATTTTGATTTTAATGATGCCGTTTATTTTAAATAACATCCTCCAGACATTGAATAAAACATGGTACTACGCAGGAAAAACAGGTGTAGAAGCCATAGAATATAAAAAAGATGATAGCCAGTGTAGAGTGGAGAAAAATGGAGAGGATATCGAACGAAAGTGCATCGTTACTTTAAAAAATTATCGTAGTCATTCACAAGCATTAAAAGTTGTTTTATATGATAATGCAAACGAAAATTCAAAAAGTTATCCGGTACCGAAACCAGTCTATTTGCAAAAACACGAGACAAAGCAATTCGAATTTCAAGTTCCTGTTTCTTATAATAGCGGTATTGAAAAAGATAAATTTCCAAATATTAAATTACATTCATTGCATGAAAATGATACGAAATACAATTAATCTATAAGTAAAAGTTTATGAGTAGGAGCAAGAATTTGAAACGATATAGAAAATCAATTTGAATCATCCAACATGCTGCGAGGTAACGGCATATTGGATGATTTTTTATTGTATACCTTTTTACATATGAAAAGGAGGGATACAAAAGAGAAAAATTATCGTAACTATGATGTCCGCTTCTTAATCGAAATGGTATACGACGTTCGCGTGCGTGGACAAGAGCTGATGAGGAATGAGATTTGCTCTTGTGAGAAATAAATAAAGCATAAGAATAAAGAATCTACATAGAGTTCAATGAAAACAGTTGCAAACTGTTCATATTTTGTTATGATAGTGTTACGAAAACGTTTGCATAAAATTCCGATGGGATGCAAAAGGAGAGAAGGACTATGAATAAGACATGGTGGAAAGAAGCAGTTGCTTATCAAATTTATCCACGTAGCTTTATGGATTCAAATGGAGATGGTATTGGAGATTTACAAGGTATTATTGCGAAACTGGATTATTTAAAAGATTTAGGTATAGATGTAATTTGGATTTGCCCAATGTATAAGTCACCTAATGATGATAATGGTTATGACATTAGTGATTATCAAGATATCATGGATGAGTTTGGTACGATGGAAGACTTTGATGCTTTACTAGATGAAGTTCATAAGCGTGATATGAAGCTTATTATTGATTTAGTTATTAATCATACAAGTGATGAACATCCATGGTTTATTGAGTCTCGTTCATCTAAAGACAATCCGAAGCGTGATTGGTATATTTGGCATGATGGTAAAGATGGTGCGGAACCAAACAACTGGGAAAGTATTTTTAATGGTTCGGCATGGGAATATGATGAAGTAACAGGACAATATTATTTACACTTATTCTCGCGTAAACAACCAGATTTAAACTGGGAGAATAAAGAAGTTCGCGAAGTATTATACGATACAGTTAATTGGTGGCTTGATAAAGGTATTGATGGTTTCCGCGTTGATGCGATTAGTCATATTAAAAAAGAAGAAGGTCTCAAGGATATGCCAAATCCAAAAGAGTTAAAATATGTGCCATCTTTTGATAAACATATGAATGTAAAAGGTATTCAACCTTTATTAGAAGAGCTAAAAGAAAATACATTCTCTAAGTACGATATTATGACTGTTGGTGAAGCAAATGGCGTTAAGATTGAAGATGCTGAGCTTTGGGTTGGAGAAGAGCAAGGTAAGTTCAATATGGTATTCCAGTTTGAACATTTAAGTTTATGGGATGCAGAGAAGAAGAAAGACCTTGATGTTGTAGGATTGAAAAAAGTATTAACGAAATGGCAAAAAGGATTAGAAAATAAAGGATGGAACGCTTTATATATTGAGAATCACGATAAACCACGTATCGTTTCAACATGGGGAGATGATAAACAATATTGGCGTGAAAGTGCAACAGCTCTAGGAGCGATGTATTTCTTTATGCACGGTACACCGTTTATTTATCAAGGACAAGAAATTGGTATGACAAATGTTCAGTTACCAAATATTGAAGATTACGATGATGTAGCAATTAAAAATTTATATCGCGAGAAAATTGCAGAGGGCGTACCACATCAAGATATGATGGAGATTATATGGGCTTCTTGCCGCGATAATTCACGTACACCTATGCAGTGGAATGATGAGATGAATGCTGGTTTCACAACAAGTACACCTTGGTTTAGCATGAATCCAAATTACAAAGAAATTAATGTTGAGAAGCAAAAAAATGAAGAAAAGTCTATTTTCAATTTCTATAAGAAAATGATTGCCCTGAAAAAAGAGCACGATGTACTGAACTATGGTACGTACGATTTACTTTTAGAAGACGATCCACAAATTTATGCATATACACGTACGTTACAGGATGAAAAAGTCATTGTAATTAGTAATATCTCAAAAGAGGAAGCTGTGTATAATGAGGGTTCATTTGCACTAGAACGCAAACGTTTGCTTTTAAATAACTATGAAGTTGCGGAACATGAAGAAGTAACAACAATTGCTTTAAAACCTTATGAAACAAGGGTTTATCGCATTTCATAATAAAAAAGGATGCTCTTTGAGCATCTTTTTTTATGAAAAAAAATAAATTTCTATTGCAAAGTGAAAACGCTTTTATTAAAATAGATTTATGAAAACGGTTGCGTAAAAAGAAAAATGATATGAGGAATCGTTTTCATAAAAGGGACAGAAATTATAATTTAAATCATTATGTTGTTATAAATAAAGGGGAGGAAGAACAGATGAAAATTACGTCTTTTGATTTTTGGCAAAAGTTCGGGAAAGCTTTATTAGTTGTTGTAGCCGTAATGCCAGCAGCTGGTTTAATGATTTCCATCGGTAAGTTAATTGGTATGTCTGCTGGGGATGTTAACGCAGTTCATACAATCGCTCGCGTAATGGAAGACATCGGTTGGGCAATCATTACAAATCTACACATCTTATTCGCAGTAGCAATTGGGGGATCTTGGGCGAAAGATCGCGCGGGTGGTGCATTTGCAGCGCTATTAGCATTCGTCTTAACAAACCGAATTACAGGAGCTATATTTGGCGTAAACGCTGAAATGTTAGCGGATTCAAAAGCGAAAGTTTCTTCAGTAATAGCGGGAGATTTAATTGTAAAAGATTACTTTACTTCTGTACTTGGTGCACCTGCATTAAACATGGGAGTGTTCGTAGGGATCATCACAGGTTTCTTAGGAGCTACTTTATATAACAAATATTATAACTATAATAAACTGCCACAGGCATTAGCATTCTTTAATGGAAAACGATTTGTACCATTCGTTGTAATTCTTTGGTCTACAGTTACTGCGATTGTATTATCACTTCTATGGCCATTCATCCAAAGTGGGTTAAATGAATTTGGTCGCTGGATTGCAGCTTCAAAAGATAGCGCACCAGTTGTTGCACCGTTTGTATATGGAACGTTAGAGCGTTTATTATTACCATTTGGTTTACACCATATGTTAACGATTCCGATGAACTATACAGAGCTAGGCGGAACATATACGATGTTAACTGGTTCAAAAGTTGGACAAGTTGTAGCAGGACAAGATCCATTATGGCTTGCATGGATTACAGATTTAAATAATTTACTAGCAAATGGAGATACGAAGGCATATAACGATTTATTAAATAACGTTGTACCAGCTCGTTTCAAAGCTGGACAAGTTATCGGCTCAACAGCAGCGTTAATGGGGATTGCATTTGCGATGTTCCGTAACGTTGATAAAGAAAAGCGTGCAAAATATAAACCAATGTTTTTATCAGCAGCATTAGCAGTATTCTTAACAGGTGTAACAGAACCAATTGAATTCATGTTCATGTTTATTGCTCCAGTATTATATGTTGTATATGCTATTACAACAGGACTTGCATTCGCGCTAGCTGATTTAATTAACTTACGTGTTCATGCATTTGGATTTATTGAGTTAATTACTCGTACACCAATGATGGTTAATGCAGGTTTAACAAGAGACTTAATCAACTTTGTTATTGTTTCATTAGTGTTCTTCGGTCTTAACTTTACACTATTTAATTTCTTAATTAAAAAATTCAATTTACCAACACCAGGGCGTGCAGGTAACTATATTGATAATGAAGATGAGGCATCAGAAGGAACAGGAAATGTACAAGACGGTTCATTAGCAACAAAAGTTATCGATTTATTAGGTGGAAAAGAAAATATTGCTGACGTAGATGCTTGTATGACACGCTTACGTGTAACAGTAAAAGACTTAGATGTTGTTGCACCAGAAGCACAGTGGAAACAAAATGGTGCTTTAGGGCTTATTGTAAAAGATAAAGGTGTACAAGCGGTATATGGTCCGAAAGCTGACGTATTAAAGTCAGACATTCAAGATATGTTAGGTGCGTAATAATATGAAATTGCTAACTTTAAACTGTCATTCTTGGCAAGAAGAGAATCAAATAGAAAAGATACAATACCTTGCTAAAGTAATTCAAGAAGAAGAGTACGATGTCATCGCATTGCAAGAAGTAAGTCAGTCCATACAAGCTGAAATTGTATGCGGTAACAAGAAAGAAGATAATTTTGGACTTTTACTATTAGAAGAGTTAAAAGCGCTACATGTAAAAGATTACAATATTACTTGGGATTTCTCTCATATTGGTTATGACGTGTATGAAGAAGGATTAGCGATTATAACGAAGCATAATATTATAAAAGAAGATACGTTCTTTATTTCAGAAAACGAGGATACAACGTATTGGAAAACGCGTAAAATTGTAAGTACAACACTTGCTTATAATGGTAAGGATATAACGTTTTACTCTTGCCATCTCGGTTGGTGGAATGATGAAGAAGAGTCATTCAAAGGTCAAGTCGATCGTTTGATGGAGCGTGTAGATAGCAATAAGCTCGCCTTCTTAATGGGGGATTTTAATAACAATGCTCGATTGAAAGGCGAAGGTTATGAGTATATGATGCAAAAAGGGTTGTATGACACATATGAATTAGCAATAGAGAAGGATGAAGGAACGACTGTCCAAGGCGAGATTGCTGGTTGGGATGAAAATAAACATAGTTTGCGAATCGATCTAATATTGTGTAACCAAAGTAAAAAGGTTCATTCTTCAAAAGTTATTTTTAATGGTACAAACAGAAATGTAATTTCAGATCATTTCGGTGTAGAGGTTCAATTGGATATATATAATAGAAGAAATCCTCACAGAGAATAAAAGCTGTGAGGATTTTTTTTAGGAATACAAGTATTTCCAAGAGAAAATACTTGTATTTTTTATGACATTTCATATATATTTGTTATTATTGAATGCAAAACCGATTTGGTCATTTTGTATTCATACTTTCACTCACTTCGTTATATAATGAAGTAAGTGAAAGTTAATGGGAAAAAATAGTACGTTTTTGGTTAATACACGATGTAGAAAGTGATATAATTGCAAAATGTATGTATCATTTTCTAAAGAAGGAAAAATATATAATTAGGTGATAACTTCTATGAAACAGATTTGGCGTATTTATAAGACAGATTTACGGAATGTAGCCAAACATTGGGCTGCAATTGTTATTGTTTTAGGATTAATGATTTTACCATCGTTATATGCATGGTTTAACATTAAAGCTTCTTGGGATCCGTATGGAAATACAAAAGAGGTTCCCATTGCAGTTTCTAACCAAGATGCAGGTTCTAATTTAAGAGGGAAAGACATTAATATCGGGAAAGAGATTGTAGACTCCCTTAAGAAAAACAAAAATCTTGGCTGGAAATTTGTAGATGAAAAACAAGCAATTTACGGAGTTGAGCGTGGGGATTATTATGCAAGTATTACGATTCCAAAAGACTTCTCTGAAAAAATTGCAACTGTTCTGGATGAAAATCCTAAAAAACCAGAACTGGATTATTATGTGAATGAAAAAGTAAACGCGATTGCACCGAAGATTACAGCAAAAGGTGCATCAGGCATTACAGAAGAAATTAGTAAAAACTTTGTAAAAACAGCAAACGGTGAGATTTTTAAAGTTTTCAATGATCTTGGAATCGATTTAGAAACAAATTTACCAAGTATCGAAAAAGTAAAAGATCTTGTATTTAAGTTAGAAGCGCAGTTCCCAGAAATGAATACACTTATGGATAAGGCATTAGATGATGCAACTCGAGCAGAAGATGTTGTGAAAGTAGCGCAGAAAGATTTACCTGTTGTAGAGAGTGTAATAAATGATGGGCAGGAAGCGTTGGCGAATTTAGATAAGTTCTTTGCAAGACAAGATCAAACATTAAAAAATGCTCCAGGGACGATAAGAAATGATTTAGTGGCAGCAAAAGGCGTTATGGATAGTGCAGCTGCATTTACTGACTTTTTAATGAATCCAGGTGTAGAATTAAATATTCCTGATTTGTCTGGAATGAATGGATTACCTGAATTCCCAGCGAGACCAGATCTTTCTAAGTTGAATAGTGATGGGTATAAAGGGATAGCACAAAATATTAATCAAACAGTAAATAATGTTCTAAGCTCATCACGTGCAGGAACAGCTTATGCACAAAGTGTTATGGATGGATTGCAAAATGGAAGCGTTGATCCAGAGATAGCTAAGAAAAATATTTCGACTATATCTAATAATCTTCAAACGCATATTGACAATCTTTCTTATGTAATTGATGTTATGGCTCGTTTAGAGCAAGGGGCTCAAACTGAGTTTGGGCAAAATTTCTTTAAAACAAGAAAAGAGCATTTAACGGATATTAAGAATGGACAACAAGATTTAAATAATCGTTTTAAACGTTTAAACGATTTAATTAGCACAGGTCAGGAAGTTAAACAAGATGTGCGTGATGGAATTAATCAGAAATTAAATGAAACAAATGCTTTAATCGATCGAGCTGAAAAAGATTACAATGAAACGTTTGTAGCTGATTATAAAAAGGCAGTTAGCGCGGTAGATCAAGCTAAAGCTGATGCAAATCAAATATATGATAATGCAAAAGCAGATTATGATAAAGCAAAAAATAGCCTTGAAGGTGCAAAAGCAGATTTACAGAAAGCAAAAGAAGATGTACAAAATAGAGGTATTAACGGTTTAGATTCAACGAAAGTAGCTTTAAATAGCTTAAATGGTCAATTCCAATCTGGAATCGGTTTAATTGATGATATGATTCCAGTTCTAGAAAGTACAAATAAGGTTTTAGCGGATGTAAATAGTGATAAAAACCTTAATAATGGAATCGCAAAATTAAACAAAGCGAAAAGCAGCTTACAAAAAGGTGTAGAGGCAACGAATAAGGGAATTACACTTCTTAACAATGGCCAGAAACCTACAAAAGATGTAATTGAAAGTATTAACAACGCTGCGAAGGGCGGATCAGCTCAATTAACAGATGTATTATCGACGTATGATTCAGAAATTGTACCTAATTTCAATACAGCAATTGCTCGTACAAAAGAGATGTCGAAAAATACAACTCAAATTTTAAATGATGCAGACAAAAAGCTTCCAGATGTTAAAAAATTACTAGAAGATTCATCAAAAGGCTTAGTAGACGGGAAAAAGAAATTAGCAGATATTAAAGCTGAAATGCCAGCTACTGAGAAAAAGATTAAAGAATTAGCAGATAAAATTCGTGATTTTGAATCTGAAGAGGATTTAAAAGACATCATACGCTTATTGAAAAACGATGTTGAAAAGCAAAGTGATTACTTTGCGAATCCAGTAAATTTAAAAGAGAATAAATTATTTGCGATGCCGAACTACGGTTCAGCGATGTCACCATTCTATACAGTGCTTGCATTATGGGTAGGCGCATTATTAATGGTTTCATTATTAACGGTAGAAGTACACGAAGAGGGCGCGAATTATAAGAGCCATGAAATTTACTTCGGACGTTTATTAACATTCTTAACGATAGGTCTTTCACAAGCGTTTATCGTATCGATGGGAGATATATTCTTACTCGGTACGTACGTAGTCGATAAGTTCTGGTTTGTGTTATTTAGTTTATTTATTGGTGGAGTCTTCGTTTGTATCGTATACTCACTCGTTTCTATTTTCGGAAACGTTGGGAAATCGATGGCAATCATTTTACTTGTACTGCAAGTAGCAGGATCGGGCGGAACATTCCCAATCCAAATGACACCAGCGTTCTTCCAAGCGATTTATCCGTTCTTACCATTCACATACGCAATTAGCGCAATTCGTGAAACAGTTGGCGGAATGCTTTGGGATATCGTAACGCGAGATTTACTTGTGTTAAGTGCTTTCGTAGTAGTTATGATCGTTGCTGCGTTATTACTGAAAACACCAATTAACAAATCAAGTGAAAAATTTGTTGAGAATGCAAAAGGAAGTAAAATCATTCACTAAAATAAAAGGTTCCTACCGATAGAGGTAGGAACCTTTTTGTTTAATCAAATTTTAATTTTTTTAATGCTTCTGCGAATGGGTTATTTAATGGTTCTTCTTCTTTTTTCTGTTGTTTCATATATTTTTGAACGTCGCGTTTATCGGCTTTGTTTCCAGATTCTTTTTTACGTCGCTCTTGGAATGTTGATAATTTCTCGCGATAGCCACATTTACATGCGAAAATTTGGCCTGCACCCTCACCACGTAATTCTAGTTTCTTTTTACATTGCGGACAGCGAGCGTTTGTTGTACGAGATACATTTTTACGATGACCACATTCACGATCTTGGCATACGAGCATTTTTCCCTTTTTGCCGTTTACTTCTAGCATTGGTTTACCGCAATCTGGACAAGACTTCGTTGAAATATTGTCATGTTTATATTTTTTATCACTCGATTTAATTTCAGAAACAATTTCTTTCGTATAGTTCTTCATTTCCGAAATGAATACTTCTTTCTTTAATTTTCCTTTTGCAATTGCCTCAAGTTTTTGTTCCCATTCACCAGTTAGTGTAGGTGATTTTAATTCTTCTGGTACTAAATCAAGTAATTGACGACCTTTTGATGTAATGTGAATATCTTTACCACGTTTTTCAATTAAGAAAGAATTGAAAAGTTTGTCGATAATATCTGCACGTGTCGCTACAGTACCTAATCCACCAGTTGATTTTAACGTATCAGCAAGTTGTTTATTTTGCGTATCCATATATTTTGTAGGATTCTCCATTGCTGAAAGTAAAGTTGCTTCATTAAAGCGTGCAGGTGCTTTCGTTTGGCCTGATGTTTGCATAAGTAACTTTACAGTTAATGTATCGCCCTTTTCAATGTGAGGTAGAATCTGCTCTTTTACGTCATCAGTTACATCATCGTCTTCAAATCGATTTTCGTATACTTCCTTCCAACCAGCATGTAAAATCGTTTTTCCGCGTGCAATGAACGTTTCACTACCAACTTTGGTACGTAATGTTAGTTGCTCATATTCGAATGCTGGGAATAAAACAGCTAAGAAACGTTTTACAACTAAATCATAAATTTTGCGTTCTTTATCTGTGAATGCTGAGAAGTTAACGTATCCTTCTGTTGGAATAATCGCATGATGATCGCTTACTTTACTATCATCAACAAATGATTTGTTAGGTTTGATAGGCTTTTGTAATACTTTATGTGCGAAGGGACGGTATTCTCCAACACCACATGCTTTTAGACGTTCTGGAAGTGTTCCAACGATATCAGATGAAATGTAGCGTGAATCTGTACGAGGGTACGTTAGCACTTTATGCTGTTCATACAATTTTTGCATAATATTTAATGTTTCTTTAGCAGAGTAACCGAACTTTTTATTTGCATCACGTTGCAATTCAGTTAAATCGTAAAGACCAGGAGAGAATGACTTCTTCTGTTTCTTATCAATTTCCACAACAGTAGCATTTTGTTTATCTAAACTTTTTACAATACCATCGATTTTTTCTTTATTAAAACTACGGCTATTGCCATTTGCATCTTGCCAAGTAAGTTTGAGCTTCTCCATTGTTTGAGCTTCGATGCCGTAGTAAGTTTGTGCTTTGAAGTTCTTTATTTCATCCTCGCGACTAGCAATCATAGCAACAGTAGGGGTTTGCACACGGCCACAATTTAACTGGGCATTAAAGCGAGTCGTTAAAGCACGAGTTGCATTAAGACCGATATACCAGTCAGCTTCTGAACGCGCAACTGCTGAAGCGTATAAATTGTCATAGGCTTTACCTGGTTTTAAATTTGCAAAACCATCTTTAATTGCTTTATCGGTTACAGAAGAAATCCATAAACGTTTGATTGGTTTATTTATCTTAACTTTATCGATAATCCAGCGTGCGACTAATTCCCCTTCACGTCCAGCGTCTGTTGCTACAATAATTTCATTTACATCTTTTCTAAGTAGCTGACTTTTTACAGCATTAAATTGTTTACCAGTTTGTTTAATAACCGTTAATTTCAAACGCTCAGGTAGCATCGGTAAATCTTCTAAATTCCACTTTTTATATTTCACATCATAGCTTTCTGGATCAGCTAATGTAACAAGATGGCCTAAAGCCCAAGTTACAATATATTTACTACCCTCAAGATAGCCGTTTCCTTTTTTATCACACTTCAGTACACGAGCAATATCTCGTGCAACGGAAGGTTTTTCAGCGATTACAACGCTTTTTGACATATTAAAAACATCCTTTCAAATTTCCATAAGTTAAATATAGCATACATCTTCTTGAGATTCAGTTTCGCTCCATATTTGAGCTGTTTTTAATGGAGTGAACAAAATCCCAACTGATTAAAGTTTCACTTTATCAGTTGCTTCTATATTAAATAGAAAAGTAAAGAACTTGTTATTTTACTAGAATAAGAGTAGACTTTGAAGTAGATGAATAAGAAACACATGGGAGTTTGTGGATACAAACTGAGAGTATGACTAGTCCGTCATTGACCATTTGAACCTGTTGGATAATGCCAGCGTAGGGAGAGTGTAAAAGCACATGTTCAGGCACTTTGCGTACGCGCGAAGTGTCTTTTTGTGTATCTCCCATCATTATAGTTAGGAGATGAAAAGGATGAATATGAAAGAAATTAGTAAAGTAGTGGATTTGGTGAGAGAATCTAATCCGCTTGTTCATAATATTACAAATGTTGTTGTAACAAATTTTACTGCTAACGGTTTGTTGGCACTTGGGGCATCGCCTGTAATGGCGTATGCAAAAGAAGAAGTAGCAGAAATGGCTAGCATTGCTGGAGCGTTAGTATTAAATATGGGGACACTTCGTCCTGAAGAAGTAGAAGCGATGTTACTCGCAGGTAAATCAGCAAATGCGAACAATGTGCCAGTACTATTTGATCCAGTTGGTGCAGGAGCAACTTCGTATCGAACAGAAGTTGCGAGACATATTCCGGCTGAAATCGATTTAGCAATTATCCGCGGAAATGCAGCTGAAATAGCAAATGTTATTAATGAGAAATGGGAAATTAAAGGGGTAGACGCTGGTACTGGACATGGCAATGTTGTAAGTATTGCAAGGCAGGCAGCAGACGAATTAAATACAGTTGCGGTTATTACTGGAAAAGAAGATGTTGTTACAGATGGAGAGAGAACTATTGTTATTCGAAACGGTCACCCTATTTTAACGAAAGTTACGGGAACAGGTTGTTTACTAACTTCGGTAATAGGAGCATTTGTAGCAGTAGAAAAAGATTATGTAAAAGCAGCAGTAGCTGCATTAACATTTTATGGAGTAGCAGCGGAACTAGCAGCGGCTAAAACGGTAGAAAAAGGACCTGGTAGTTTCCAAATTGAATTTTTAAATCAGTTAGCGAATACTACTTCTGATGATATTGAGAAGTATGGGAAGATTGAGGAGTTAAAGTAAGGGGGAGGAAACACACGATGCGCATTGAAACAAAGAAAATGTCTAAGTTATTACAGGTGTATTTTATTATGGGAAGTAATAATTGCGCGAAGGATCCTTTATCTGTATTGAAAGAAGCATTAGATGGTGGAGTGACACTTTTTCAATTTCGTGAAAAGGGAGAAGGGGCTTTAATTGGAGAAGAAAGAGTGCGTTTTGCAAAAGAATTGCAGGCGCTTTGTAAGGAATATAGTGTTCCTTTCATTGTAAATGATGATGTAGAATTAGCCATTGAATTAGATGCAGATGGTGTTCATGTAGGACAAGATGATGAAGGAATTACATCTGTTCGTGAAAAAATGGGAGATAAAATTATCGGCGTATCTGCTCATACAATTGAAGAAGCACGCTTTGCAATCGAAAACGGAGCAGATTATTTAGGTGTTGGACCTATTTTCCCAACGAGTACGAAAAAAGATACGAAAGCGGTTCAAGGAACGAAAGGATTAGCTTATTTTAGAGAACAAGGAATTACAGTGCCAATCGTTGGTATTGGTGGGATTACAATTGAAAATACAGTGGCAGTTATAGAAGCGGGTGCGGACGGTGTTTCAGTTATTTCAGCAATTAGCTTAGCTGAATCTGCGTATGAAAGTACGAGAAAATTAGCTGAAGAAGTAAAGAGAAGTTTGTAGGGAAGGACGTGTAGTATTTTAAGTGCTACATGGAGAAATAGACTGCCCCAAAATTTAAACAAATATTTGATTAAAAAAGCACAAACCTTTTTAAATAAAGGTTTGTGCTTTTTCTTTAAAACATAATTGAAATTAAGAGCATTCCAATTCCGATAGAAGTAAATGTTGCAATTAGGCCCGGAATCATAAAACTATGATTTAATACGTATTTACCGATACCTGTTGTACCAGTGCGGTCGAAGTTAATGGCAGCAACGATTGTTCCATAGTTTGGAATGAAGAAGTATCCGTTCACTGCAGGGAACATAGCAATCAGTAATGCTGGCGGAATACCAAGAGATAGTCCAAGTGGCATTAAGGCACGAACTGTTGCTGCTTGGCTGTACAGTAAAATAGATAGAATGAATAATGCGATAGCAAATAGCCATGGTGCACTTGTTACTAAATGCTGAATGGATCCTTGAATCATATTTAAGTTTCCGTTAAAGAAAGTATCTCCCATCCAAGCGATACCGAAAATAGCAACAACTGCTGTTGCTCCTGCTTTAAAGACGTTACCAGATACAATGCTTTCTACATTTGGTTTACAGAAAATAATAATAAGGGCCGCGATAGTTAACATAACCATCTCAATTGTGTTCGGCATGGAAAGACGAGCTAACTTCCCATCAACTATCCATCCTGGACGAAGTGCTTCAAATGAACCAAGAAGTACAACAAGGAAGGTTCCTACAAGGAAAAGGATAACTGATAATTTGGCGCCCTTTACACCTACAAATTCTTTTTTCTCTTCAAGTTTAGGAATCATTCCTTCGTTTAATCGTTTTAAGTATTCAGGGTCTTCATTTAATTCTTTTCCCATCTTACTAGCAACAAATGCTGCTAACATACAAGCAATGAAAGTAGAAGGAATACTCACTTTTAAAATATCTAATAAAGTGATTTTATAGTCAGCTAACATTGCTAAAAGAGCAACTGTGGCAGCTGAAATTGGACTAGCTGTAATTGCTTGTTGAGAAGCGATTACGGCAATCGACATTGGGCGTTCCGGTCTAATCCCTGATTCACGAGAGACTTCTGCAATAACAGGAAGTACAGAATAGGCAACGTGACCAGTACCTGCACATAGTGTGAATAAATAAGTAACAATTGGAGCAAAAAAAGTAATACGCTTTGGATTTTTTCGTAATGCTTTTTCAGCTAGATGAACAAGATAGTCCATTCCTCCAGCAGCTTGCAAAGCACCAGCAGCTGTAATTACTGCCAAAATCATAAGCATTACATCGATAGGAGGCGCGGTAGGTTGTAAGTGGAAGACAAAAACGAGTATTGCCATACCAACTCCACCCATTACTCCTAAACCAACTCCGCCTAGGCGTGCACCAATAAAAATACAGAGTAACAAGGTAAGAAATTGTAGCCAAAACATGATAAACTACCTCCGAAATTCATTAGTTAAGATATATTCGAATAGTTTAATTTGAATGAAAATTAAATAAATACCCGAAGAAATCCTTGTTATTAATACATTTTTTATTATATAACACAAAAAAAGTAACATTCACGTACTTTTTGAAATTATTTTGAAAAAACAATGCGTTAAAAATTTGTATTTATATCTCTAAATAAGTAGACATTTTGATTTATATGTTGTAATCTTTGAAAGAGAATAAATTAATTCTCATAGAACTCCCATATCGTTCAACTCGTTCAGCGAGAAAGGCAAACTGATGGAAACATGAGGACGCAAAACTACAGGAGCTAAGGTCGAAAGGCTATGCTAGCCAGTTACCGGACGGATAGGGTTGGTCTTTGCCAATGCTTTTACATTGGCTTTTTTTTATTCTCGAACATATTGAGAAACATTTTTAAACAAAATATTCATATATTTTGTTTTTTTTGTTTATGTTAGTTAAGGAAGGTGGATATTAATGAAAAAATATTGGCATAAGTTATCGTTCCTTCAAAAGAACGTCTTATTAACCGTACTAGTTATTTTGACGCTTGTTGGAAGTATGGGTGCGTTAAGTTTCAACATGTTTCAAAATAGTATGATGTCTTTATTTGAAAGGCAGTCTATTGAAACAGGAGAAATAGTATTAAAAAAATTGGATTTAGAGTTAGTTAGAGACATGGCGAAAGATCCTACAGCCGAAAAAGTGAAAAAAGAAAAGTTAACAGAGAAATTAGATGAAGTTTCAAAAGAATTGAAAAGTGTTGGACAAACGTATGTTACAGGAGCAAAGCCGAATGAAAAGCGAGAATTAAAACTCGTTGGTTTGACTACAGAGTTAACAAATGCATTCCCTATAAAGACGGGAGATTATTATGAACAACCCGCTCATTGGATGAAGGCATACGATAAAGTGATTGATACGAAAAAGGCACAAATGACAGAAGTATATGAAGATGAAATAGGTTCGTGGGTGACAATATTAGAACCAATTACGGATGGAGAAAACAATATTGTTGCAATTATTGCGGCTGACCTAGATGCTTCCATTGTTCCTATTACAAAAGAGAAGTTTATGATACAGGGCTTACTCTTTATCATTATTTCATTAGCAATTGCGACTATTACTCAATTCTTTATCGTGCGTCACTCGCTAGCTCCATTAAAAGATTTACGAGAAGGGTTACGTAAAATTGGTGAAGGAGACTTAAGTATTAAATTAAAAGAAAGACCAGATGATATTGGAATTATTAATGTTTATTTCAATAACACGATTGAAAAATTTAAAGGGATTATAGATAAAGTAAGGCAAACTGCTGAGCAAGTTTCTTCTTCTTCGCAAGAGTTGTCAGCGAGTACAGAGGAAAATAGCATGGCAGTTCAAGAGATTGCAAGTTCTATTGAAGGTTTAAGAGTAGGGGCACAGTCTCAAAAAACGTCAGTACAACAATGTTTAGGAATTGTACATGGAATGGAAGATAAGGTAGAAGAGATAACTGGGGCTGCAAAACAAGTTGCAGTTGCTTCTGAAGGTATGGAGCAACATTCAATTGAAGGTAATGAAGTGATTGGACAAATTATTAATCAAATGAGTTTAATCCAAAATGCAGTACAAGATTTATCTTCCATCATTTATTCGTTAGAAACAAGGTCAAAAGAAATTAGTGATATCGTAACTGTAATTACAGGTATTTCAAATCAAACAAATCTATTAGCTTTAAATGCTTCTATTGAGGCTTCACGTGCTGGAGCAGCTGGAAGAGGGTTTGCGGTTGTTGCTGATGAAGTACGAAAATTAGCAGAACAAACTGAAGCGTCTGCAAAAGATATAGCGAAATTAATTGGTGAAACACAAGCTGAGACAGAAGATGCTGTAGTTTCCATGCAAAAAGGTTCAAAAGAAGTAGAAACTGGAATTTCACTTGTTCAAAGTAGTGGAGATTTCTTTGAAAAAATTTCAAAATCAGCGCAATCTGTTACAGATCAAGTAAAAGCTGTTTCTGGTAATTCGAGTGACATTTTACAAAATAGCCAAAATATTGTTCAAGTTGTAAATGAATTATCGCATATTGCAAATACTTATGCCAACAGCAGTAGTAATGTTGAAGAAAGCATGAAAGAGCAAGAAATATCAGTACAAGATATTGCAGAATTAGCGACTTCTTTAAGTTGGCTTTCTCAGGAATTACAAGAGCTAATTGGTGAGTTTAAAAGTGAATAAGAAGAAAGATCAATTCTAATCAAAGGGGGATCCCCCTTTGATTATGAATTGAACGAATCTGCCCGTTAATAAGGGATGAAAAAGGTGTGAATTTTCACACCTTTATTATATTTGAGAGAGGAATTTACATAAATATGAAATTAGCGATTTCTTATAATGAGATGGTAAAAGAATTTTTAGGAAAAGTAGAAGGAAATATTACAATACCTAAAGATGTGCAAGGAAAAGAAATTAGAATGAAAAGAAAAACGGAACTGTTTCTAAATTTGACTCATATTGTAGATTTAATAGGAGCGACTGCAACGTGGTTATATCATATTTCTAAAGAAAAACATATTGTCGTGTTTTATCATGTAAGAGGAAGTTTATTTCCGATTACTATTGAAGTTTCTAATTTTCTTTCCTATGAAAGTTTGAATCTACAGATTGAAGAGCAACTGGAACAAATTAAAGAAATAAATGCGGAAGAAATAGAAGAGTTTCAAAATGGTAAGAAATTATATGAAATGTCACCTATTATTATTGGTGAAACATATTATGAGCTACAAGATGCGAATACATTACAATTTGTATTTAGTAAAAATATGCAAAGTGTAGAAATAATATTTAATAGTGTTAATTGGAAAGAGACAACGATTACTCGTTATGCACAACAAATACAAGGTGTTTTAATTGATAAATCACAAAATAATAATAAACTAATAAAACATTTTAATGTTATTACAGAGGCCGAGATGGCACTTTATAGTCAAGTGAATGATACGACAGCGTTATATCCTGAGAAAAGTATCGTCGATATGTTCTATAATACTGTTACTCAATTTCCAAATCGTATAGCTTTATCTTCAAGGGAAGGTACTTTAACTTATGAGGAGTTAAATAAAAAAAGTAATCAAATAGCTCATATGTTAATTAAAAACGGCGTGCGATTAGGAGACTATGTTGGAATATTTATGAAACGTAGCATAGACACAGTAGTAAGTATGGTAGCTATATTAAAAGCTGGTGCAGCGTATGTTCCAATTGATCCAGATTATCCCGAAAGTAGAATACAGTACATTATTCAAGATAGCCAAGCGAAAGTTATATTGATGAAAGAGACGCCTATAACATGTGATGGAGTTCAAACTGTTTCAATTTATGATAGTGAAACTTGTGAAGATATAGATGTAAAGTTGTCTATTCATTGTGATGATGTAGCTTATATGATTTATACATCTGGTTCAACAGGGAATCCAAAGGGAACGATGTTAGCACATAGAGGCGTTGTTAATCTGTATACTTGGATGAAAAAGCAATATGAATTGACAGAAGAGGATGTATTTGCCCAATTTCCTTCCTTTAGTTTCGATGCCTCTGTATGGGAGTCATTTGCTTCTTTATTCTGTGGAGGAAACTTGTATGTATTATTAGAGGAAGAGCGATTGTCTGTAGAAGCATTTGCACATGCAATCTATAAAGTGAAAGCAACTTCGATCTTGGCATTAGCAACAATTTTTGTTCGACAAGTAGCAACGTATTTAGCAGAAGAAGATATATATAAGCTAGCTTCCCTAAAAAGAATTGCGATTGGCGGTGAAATGTTGCCTGTAGAGGTTATTAAATTGTGGAGAGAAAGAATAGGTACAAATGTTGAAATTCATAATGTATACGGACCGACAGAATGTACTGTAGTGACGACAACCTATAAAATACCTAGTCAGTTAAATGAGGATGTTGCGAGTATTCCCATTGGTAAACCATGTGCTAATTATCAAGTTATGATTTTGGATGAGAATATGAATCTTTGTCCAATTGGTGTACCTGGTGAATTATATATAGATTCAGTAGGATTAGCAAAAGGGTATTTTAATAAACCTAATAAAACAATTGAAGCTTTTATTCCGAACCCTTTTAATCCTATAGTTAATATATATAAAACAGGTGATATTGTTAAGTTGCTAGAGGATGGAAATATAGAGTTTTTACATCGGAAAGATGATCAAGTAAAAATTAGAGGACATCGTATTGAACTAGGAGAAATCCAAAGTAAAATTTCTCAAAATCATAATATAAAAGAAAATGCTGTTTTTGCTAAGAAGAGTAAGGAAGGTAGCCAATATTTAATCGCGTTCTATACAACTTTAAATAAAAAAGAAATACCAGAATTAGTTTATCAGTTACAAGAGCAGTTACCAGATTATATGGTGCCATCTAAACTAATTTATATTAATGAATTACCACTTACACCTAATAAAAAGATTGATGTTAAAAAGTTAGCCCAGTTAGAAGAAAAGTATGAACCGCTTCGTCTACAAGAATATGTTGCACCTTCTAATAAAGCAGAGAAGCAAATAGCGAATGCTTGGGCGGAAGTATTAGGAATTTCAAAAATTGGAGTGCATGATGATTTCTTTACAATTGGTGGACACTCATTGAAAGTATTACGAGTATTAACATTGTTAAAAGAAGACTTCTCGCATTTAACAATTCAAGATTTCTTTAAAGAAAGAACGATATATGGATTAGCTCGAATTGAGCGAGAAGTAAAAGTAGAGAAAGAAGAAGTATTTCGGGAATATAAAGTAATTCACGAACCAGATACTATTACGTATGCAAACGTTTTTGAAGAAAAACAGATTTCAAATGTCTTTTTAACAGGAGCTACTGGTTATTTAGGATCACACATATTATATGAATTGCTAAGAGATACATCTGCTACTATTTATTGTTTAGTAAGACCAACCAAAGATGTGCAGCAAAGAATTATAGATACATTAACAGGCTATTTTAATGATATATGTGAAGAATGGTTACAGCGTATACAGGCCGTAGCTGGCGATCTAGGAGAAGAGTATCTTGGGATGAGCGAAGAAGAATTTATGTTCATCAGTTCTAAGATGGATACGATAATTCATTGCGGTGCAGATGTAAGACATTTTGGAGATGTAAAACAATTTGAAAATATAAATGTACAAGGGACTAGCCGTATGCTAGCATTAGCGGAAAAAGGCGCTACATTCCATTTTATTTCTACAATTGGTATCCCGTTAGAATTAGCGGTAGATCAATGGGATACATACATGAAAACTGGTGATTTTAATTACAGTGTAGACTTAGAGAATGTATATTCAAATAGTAAACTACAAGCGGAAAACATTGTTCGTGAAGCAATGAAAAATGGTTTGCGTGGAAATATTTATCGTGCAGGTAATTTAGCATGTCATTCAGAAACAGGTTCGTTCCAACAAAATATTGAAGGAAACGCATTTTATCGTCTTATTAAAACAATGCTATTAATTGGGAAAGCACCAAATGTGAAGTGGAAAGTTGATTTCACACCAATTGATTTTGCTAGTAAATCAATTGTATCGTATTTACAAGATGCGCAAATTGTAGGAGAGACGTTACATATTTGTCATCCACATCAAATTGAGTTTGAACAATTTATACAGCTAATTGGAGAGTGTGGATACAATCTTGAAATGGTTCCACTTTCAGAATATGAAAATGCCGGACTGGAATTAGCAAAGGGAAATGAAGTAATAGCAGAGTTAATTGCTTCTCAAGTTGCAGGAGATGGAGCACAGCAATCTGAAATTGTAATGGGTACGCGTAGAACGAATGAATGGATTAAGAAAAAAGAATTGAAAGTACCAGCAATTAATAAAGAATTTATACAGCAGTTATTAGCTTATGGTGAAAAAGTTGGATATTTTCCAAAAATAATGAAATGATTATGCATGCTTTTGTTTGTTCAATAAAATAAATCATGCTACAATGAAAACGAATTAAGGACCGGGGAGCCAATTGGCTGAGAGGATGTAAGTAAACATCGACCCTCAACCTGATCTGGATAATGCCAGCGTAGGGAGTTACTTAAAGTGATGTAGCATATGTTATTCTATAATAACTTGCATACAAGGCTTTCCTACGCAGTAGGAAAGCCTTTTCTTATTTTTGAAATTTAATTTTATAAGGGGGATTTTATTATGTCACAACAAGTTACAATGTCATTTTCAGTAGTACCACAAGCGAAAACGAAAGATGTATATTCTGTTGTCGATAAAGCAATTGAAGTTGTGCAACAATCGGGAGTTCGTTATGAAGTAGGGGCAATGGAAACAACTTTGGAAGGAGAATTAGATGTACTTCTTGATGTCGTTAAACGTGCACAACAAGCTTGCGTCGATGCTGGAGCAGAAGAAGTGATTACTTCTATTAAAATCCATTATCGTCCAAGCACTGGTGTAACGATAGATGAAAAGGTTTGGAAGTACCGTGATGAATATGCAAAACCAGAAGCAATCTAAACTTATTACAACTATTTGGCTTATCCTTCTCATTGCGATATGGGAAGGATCTGTTTCATTATTTAAAATCGAACCGTGGATTTTACCAAAGCCTTCTGCCATTGTTCAAGAATTAATTGGGATGAAAGATTTACTATTACCAAATACGATGCAAACACTGCAGGAAGTTATAATTGGACTATTCTTTGCAATTTTATTGGGGACGAGCATCGCAATTATTATGGACGTTATACCGTTATTTCGTATTTTAATAAATCCATTGCTCGTTATTTCGCAAACAATTCCAATTGTTGTACTTGCACCGCTATTTATTATTTGGTTTGGATATGGGATGTTGCCGAAAGTAATGGTCGTAATACTCGTTTGTTTCTTCCCAATTGCGCTTAGTATTTTAGAAGGTTTTCAAACAGTAGATAAAAATATGCTGAAACTGTTACAAACAATGAAGGCGACGAAATGGCAAGTTTACCAGAAAGTAAAATTTCCAGCAGTGCTCCCATACTTTTTCTCAGGTTTAAAAATTGCAGTTACATATAGCGTAATGGGGGCAATTATCGGAGAATGGCTCGGTGCAAGTGAAGGATTAGGCGTTATGCTTACGAGGGCTACAAAATCCTTTTTGACTGCCCGAGTATTTGGTGTTGCAGCAATCATCGTTATGGTGACATTGTGCCTGTATTTTATCGTAGAGTTTATGGCAAGAATAACAGCACCATGGATATATAGAAAGGACGGCAGAAAATGAAAAAAGGTTTGAAAGTTATGTTAGCTGCCTTAGTAGCGGTAGGCGTGGCTGGATGTAATCCGGCGAAGAAAGAAGAAAGTAAAAGTAAAGATCAAAAAGTAAAAGTAGTATTAGATTGGTTTCCAAATACGAATCATACTGGCTTATATGTAGCACAAACGAAAGATTATTACAAAAAGCAAGGATTAGATGTAGAAATTATTCAACCGGGTGACAATGTAACAGCAGAGCAAATGATAGCATCAGGAAAAGCTGACTTCGCAATAAGCGCACAAGAAAATGTAACGTTGGCTCGTGTGGAAGGGATTCCTGTTGTATCTGTCGGAGCGATTATTCAGCATAACACTTCAGCATTTGCATCACTTAAGAAAGATAATATGACGTCACCGAAAGATTTTGAAGGTAAACGTTACGGCGGCTGGGGAGGACCAGCAGAAGAAGCGACATTAAAGACGATTATGGATAAGCATCAAGCTGATTTTAATAAAGTTGAAAAAATCATCTTAGGACAAACCGATTTCTTTAAATCAATCGGCCGTGATGCAGACTTTGAATGGATTTATTACGGATGGGATGGAATTGAAGCGAAGCGCCAAGGAAAAGAGTTAAATACGATTATGGTAAAAGACTTAGACCCAGCGCTTGATTTCTATAGTCCTGTTATTATTACGAGTGAAAAACATACGAAGCAAGATAAAGACTTTGTGAAAAAGTTTATGAGTGCAACAACAGAAGGTTATAATTTTGCAATTAAGGAACCGAAAGAAGCTGCTGATATTTTAATTAAAGCTGTTCCAGATGTAAATAAAGATTTAGTTCAAGAAAGCCAAAAATGGTTAAGTACGAAGTATCAAGATGATGCTAAAGCATGGGGAGTACAGAAGGAAGAAATTTGGACGAATTACATGAATTTCTTATATGACAACAAAGTTATTAAAAAGAAAATCGATGTAAAAGATGCTTTTACAAATGAATTCCTTCCAAGTGAAAAATGAGCGGATTACAAATAAAAAATATAGTGAAATCTTTCGATGGAAAGAATGTACTAGAGAAGATTAGTGCCTCTATACAAGAGGGAGAGTTTGTCTCCTTTGTAGGCCCGAGTGGTTGCGGGAAAAGCACATTATTAAACATGATTGCAAATGTTGAAAAACCAACAAGCGGGAACGTAACGTATAACGATAAGCAAGTACAAAAGCAAGATGTTGTTAGTTATATGCCACAACAAGATTTATTACTACCGTGGCGATCAGCTTTGCAAAATATCGTTCTTCCGTTAGAAATTGAAGGAAAGCCGAAAAAACAAAGACTGACAGAAGGAATGGAAGCATTAAAGCAGTTCGAACTAGATGAATATGCAGACCATTATCCAGATGAATTGTCTGGTGGTATGCGTCAAAGAATTAGTTTTCTGCGCACCTATTTATGTGAAAAGCCAATTATGCTGCTTGATGAGCCTTTTGGAAAGTTAGATGCATTTACAAAAATGGAAGTACATAGCTGGCTTTTAAACTCTTGGCATCAAGAGAAGCAAACAATCGTTATGGTGACACATGACTTAGATGAGGCAATCTTGCTGTCTGACCGTGTATTTATTTTATCTCAAAGACCAGCGTCAATAGTTGGCGAGGTACAAGTGAAATTACCTAGGCCGAGAACGATGGATATGTTAACATCACTCGAATTAAAAAAGGATAAAGAAGAGATTTTAAGTGTGTTAGCTCCTTATATGAAAAAATAGAAAAAGCTGATGTTTTAATTTTAGACGAACCGACTAATCATTTGGATGTAGAAACTAAGATGGCTTTACAGGAAGCGTTACAACAATACAAAGGAACGGTTTTAATTGTCTCACATGAACCTTCTTTCTATGAATCGTGGATAACAAAAGTATGGAATATAGAAGATTGGAATGCTGAACAATATGAATAAAGAAAAGGCATTAGCTTTTATGGGCTAATGCCTTTTCTTTGTGATTAACATGATTTTCGAGAACTCTTACATGAGAATTGTATGAAGAAGCACTCTTATGGTGCGCTTATAAGCGTGCTTTTTCTTTTGTTATATTTATAATAATACGAAAGCCTTTCCCTAACAGGTGACTATCTTTCTTTATATATATAGATAGTTCAAAATGGAATAAAAATAATTCCTATATGTAAAGGATAATATGGATATTATAGGAAGACAATAGAAATTAAAGGGAATTCATTTAAAATTCAAATGAACTTCATATAAACTTCATATAGAAACTAAATATAATTATAATAGTTTATTTTATTTTTTGATTTTTCATAAAATTAAAAGTTTGAATTTAGGAGGTATTGCTCAAACCTAAATTCAAACTTTAGTGAAAGAATTAATGGATATTACGTCTAGTTTTCGCTAATTACGGCATTTAAAAGTTCGGCAGGATTACCCGTTCCTGCACCGCCAATTGTAATAGATCCACTAGGAGGAATTTCGCCATTCCATCCTGCGTTCGTAATTACATAATGGTTATTTGTTTTACTACTAATTTTAGAATCCCAAACTTGTGTTAAATTGCCGCTATAATCAAATTCTAATTTCCAATTTTTAATAGGGGTCGTTCCATTATTTTTGATTATAATCGAGAAGTTATAACCGCTGCCCCAATTCGAAGTGACTGAAAATGTAGCAGTGCCATTTCCATCAGGAGGTGTCGTATTAGCTTCATCCGTTTTGACAGTAAGAGCGGTAGGTTGTGATTTATTTCCAGCAGCATCTTTGGCAATTACTGAAAATGTGTATTCTGTATTAGGTTTTAAGTTTTTAATTGTAATGCTATTTGTTGTTGTACTCCATTTCTCTTCTCCAGCAGTAATTTCATATTCCGTAACTCCTACGTTATCAGTAGATGCAGTCCAGTTTAATTGAACTGAATTTGAATTTTTATTCGTAACTACAATGTTTTTAACATTCGTTGGTGGCTCAGTATCTTTTTGACTAATAGGTCCACCAAGTAATTCTTTTACTAGCGTATCAAGTAATTTTGGACCACTGCAACTATATTTTGGACTTGTACGGCAATCTCCGCTTAGTTCCCAAAACATTGCTCCACTTAAACCTTTCGTCTTTATATAGTCTGTTTTGTATTTCATAGATTCATTGTCATCGTAGCTAATAAATGTGCCTGTAGTTGCATTATATAAATAAGGTACTTTAGCTGTGTCATTCCAGTAGCGTACAAAACCATTTTTATTAACGTAATTGGCTGCTAAATCACCGTAATCATACACACCCGTGTCACCGGTAGAATAATCATCCCAAGTACCTTTAGAAGCAAGTTTCCCATCACTACCTGGTTTGCAAGGTTGATATTGTCCGTTATTTTCCTTGCCACAACTTTTCCAGCCACGTCCGTAAAAGGGTACGCCTAATACTAGTTTATCGACTGGAACACCTTCATTTGTATAAACATTTATAGCACCATCTACGTAAAAATTCGTATTTGCTGCTGGGTCATTTGGATCCTTATATAGAGCTGCATTATGATTAGAAGTAGCTTCCCATCCGCCGTGGAAATCATATGTCATAATATTAATCCAATCGAGTATTTGAGAAATTTTCTTTAGCTCTGTATGATCAGCGTAGCGTTGGCTTGCACCTGAAGCGATTGTTAGTAAATATTGTTTGCCATCTTCAGCACCTGCTTTATTCAAAGCATTTCGGACGTCTTGAAGAAGGAGAGTGAAATTTTGTTTATCTTCAGGACGATAACTACCACCAGGAATCGTTTCAACGCCCGGATATTCCCAGTCTAAATCTACGCCATCAAACCCATATGCGCGAAGAAAAGCTACTGTAGAGTCAGCAAATACTTTTCTTGTTTTTTCATCAGCGGCCATATCAGAAAAGCGGTTAGACCAAGTCCAGCCACCAACGGAAATAATTGTTTTTAAGTGAGGATATTTAGCTTTTAATCGTTTTAGTTCACCGAAATTTCCGCAACGGGCATATTTATCGCAATCTTCCCAAGTTGTCCCTGAGCCAGGATACGATTTGGCAACATCAGCCCATGGTTCCCCGAGTACGAGAGTACCATTAGGAACCTCTTTATTTTGCAATGGTACACCAGATTCTTTACAGTTCCACGTTTGTTTATTTGGATTATCAGGATGAGTAGAAGGGTTTCCATGTTTTCCATTCCAACAAATATCCGCGAAAGCATAGTTAAGGTGAGTAAGTTTTGATGCATCAATGTCAGCAACTTGATAATTACGTCCGTAAACCCCCCACGAAGGAAAGTACCCAACAATTTTTTGACTTTGCTTTGGTGAATCTGCTAATGCGAGATTTGGAGTAATAAAATTTGTGAGAAAAAGAGGTAAGAAAAGTAGTATGGATAGTAATAGCAGTGTGAATTTTTGAGACCTCATAGCCATTTCTCCTTTCAAAATAAAAGATATATTTAAAGGCATACGCCAATAAATCAAAATGAATCTAGACGTGTGAAACGTCTGGATAAAATGATCAGACATCACGAAGTCTATACAAGGGAGCTGGGGGTGATTAAATCGTAACAAATGTAAGATTTAGTGTAAACGCTTTATTAAGTTGAAAAAGACTTTCTCAATACAAAAAGGCTTGAATACAAACTATATATGAAAACGAAAAATCGGTATGGGAGGAAAAAGCTCATTATAAATAAATTTGAGAAAAAATTGTATAGAGCCAATTATTAAAGACGTAGAAAGATAAGGAAATATCATGTAAAATAATAGTAAAAATATGTAAAGGAGGGAATAGTGTGGATGTGTTTTTGAACATTGCTGAAGAAAAAATTCGACAAGCAATACGGAATGGTGATCTTGATTATCTTCCGGGAAAAGGAAAACCACTACAATTAGAAGATCTTTCAATGGTACCTCCAGAACTTAGAATGAGTTATAAAATTTTAAAAAATGCGGGAATGATTCCACCAGAAATGGAACTACAAAAAGATATATTAAAAATAGAGGATCTAATTGCTTGCTGTTATGATGAAGAAGAGAGAAAGAAATTACGAGAAGAGTTAACAGCAAAAACTCTGCGTTTTCAGCAGGCAATGGAAAAGAGAAAGATTAAAGATAGTTCAGCTTTTCGTATGTATCAAGACAAAGTATTTCGTAAATTGCGCTGAGAGGGATAAGATGAATACATTTAAAACGATAGAAGAATTAGCGACCTATATCAAAGAACAACAATTGGTACTTCTGTTTATTAAAACGGAAAATTGTGGTGTTTGTGATGTTATGCTAAGAAAAGTAAATTGCGTATTAGAGAATTATGATTACGTAGAGAAAATAGAGATATTACTACAAGATATGCAAGAGATTGCGGGGCGATATGGAGTATTTACAGGGCCAACAATTTTATTATTTCATAATGGAAAAGAAATTCTTCGTGAATCACGCTTCATTTCACTTGAAAATCTAGAAAGAACCATTCAATTATTCGAGGAATAAGGGAGGCTTTTATATGGAATTTATTATTGTCATACTATTATTTGTTGTAGTTGGAATAATCGTAACAGCAGTTCGATCGAACAAAAAGAAGGTAAATCTTACAAAACAAAATAACATTCATAATTCATCTAACAGCTCATCACCATTATTTTTCTTTGCTGGATCTGATAATGATAGCTCGCATGATGGCGGCTCACATGATTGTGGAGGGTCTTTTGGGGGAGATAGCGGAGGAAGCTGCGGTGGCGGTGGTGATTGATGAAAATGCGCCTTATATAGGCGTATTTCTTTTTAAACAAACGTTTGATTAGTCGGCTTACATATGCATAAACACAGTTAAACAAACGTTTGATTAATATTTTTAACATACTAAGGGGAATGGAAATGAAAAGGGAACCGAAAGTGAAAAATAAGGGGAAAGTAGTGTTATTTTTATTAGCTGCGGGAGGCGTATTTCTTGTTAAATTAGCATTTAAATTTGGAACCATACATATGATTCGAACTTGGTTTGAAAGTACGTTTTCTTAAATAAGGAATATAGCCTCTTGCGATAGAGGTTTTTGATTTGTTATTATTAGACTGAACGGTCGGTTTAAAGAGGTGTGAATATGAGAAGAAGCGCAGAAGAGATAAAGAAAGAAATTGCATATAAAGCAGAAAGTCTATTTTCACAGAAGGGCTACGCAGCTACATCTATGGAAGAGATTTGTGAAATTACAGAGCGAAGTAAAGGAAGTATTTATTATCACTTTAAAAGTAAAGAAGAATTATTTTTATTTGTAGTGAAACAGCATACGTATGATTGGATTGAAAAATGGAATGAAAAAGAGAAGTTGTATAGCACTAGTACTGAAAAACTATATGGTCTCGCGGAATATCATGTAGAGGACATACAGCAACCAATTTCAAATGCAATAGAGGAATTCTCTATGAGCCAAGTTGTAAGTAAAGAGATTCTGGATGAACTGTTAGCTTTAACTAGAGAATCATATGTTATGTTTGAGAAATTAATTGAAGTAGGTATACAGTCTGGAGAGTTCCGTGAAGATAATACTCGTGATCTTATGTATATTGTGAACGGATTATTATCAGGACTTGGAGTGCTTTACTACGAATTAGATTATAAAGAGCTGAAACGTATTTATAAAAAGGCAATAGATGTATTGTTAAAAGGAATGGCAGCTGAATAATAGGTCAGTTGCTTTTCTTACAAAATAAATTAGACCGAACGGTCGGTTTGTGAAAGGGGAATGAAAATGAACGCTTTATTTAAAAACCGAGCATTTATGCTCGTTATGGCGTCTGATATTTTACAACAATTTGCAATTTGGATCAGAAATATGGCTCTTTTGTATTTTATAATGGAGCGAACGAATAATGATCCAGTTTCTGTTTCGTTGTTATCAGTTATGGAATATGCACCTATTTTTATTTTCTCGTTTATCGGTGGTGCGCTAGCTGATCGCTGGAATCCGAAAAGAACAATGGTCGCTGGAGATGTATTAAGTGTACTGTCTATTATAGGAATTGTCTTGTTGTTAAAAATGGATTATTGGCAGGCTATATTTTTTGCAACACTCATTTCCGCGATTGTAGGTCAGTTTTCTCAGCCCTCATCTTCGCGTATATTTAAGCGCTATGTAAAAGAAGAAGAGGTAGCAAATGCTATTGCATTTAACCAAACATTACAGTCATTATTTCTGATTTTTGGACCAGTGGTAGGATCGCTTGTGTATACACAACTTGGTTTATTTACGTCACTATATAGCTTAATCATTTTATTTTTGTTATCTGCTATCGCCCTTTCATTCTTACCAAAATGGGTTGAAAAAGAGCAAGTGGCGAGAGATTCATTAAAAAATGATATAAAAGAAGGTTGGAAGTATGTTCTTCATACGAAAAATTTACGTATGATTACGATCACTTTCACCATTATAGGCTTAGCTGTTGGATTAACAACTCCATTAGAGGTATTTCTTGTAATAGAGCGCCTTGGAATGGAAAAGGAAGCAGTTCAATATTTAGCTGCAGCTGATGGAATAGGTATGTTAATTGGTGGTATTGTTGCTGCAATTTTCGCTTCAAAAGTGAATCCGAAAAAGATGTTTGTATTCGGTATGGGCATATTAGCAATGTCATTTTTAGTAGAAGGGCTATCTACATCATTTTGGATTACTAGTTTCATGAGGTTTGGAACAGGTATTTGTTTAGCTTGTGTTAATATTGTTGTCGGTACGCTTATGATTCAACTTGTACCAGAAAATATGGTTGGAAGAGTAAAT
The DNA here is from genome assembly GCF_051916495.1 of Bacillus cereus group sp. MYBK216-1. Classification (NCBI taxonomy): domain Bacteria; kingdom Bacillati; phylum Bacillota; class Bacilli; order Caryophanales; family Bacillaceae; genus Bacillus; species Bacillus cereus group sp. MYBK216-1. Next base: position 85,649 of record NZ_JBQAGT010000007.1, on the reverse strand, counting down.
GGGACGATTTTACCACTGTTTATGGGGGCAATGCTAATTGGAACTTCACTAGCTGGAGGATTAAAGGAACTAACTTCACTAGTTACTGTGTTTTGTATAGCAATGGCACTTATTTTATTAGCGATATGGCCAGTTCTACGTATGCAAATAAAAAAAGAAGATGTTGCTAATAAAGAGGCACTAACAAATTCGTTAGCTTCGAAATAACTATTGTAAGGGAGCAATATTGCTCCCTTTTTCTTTGAGGAACTTTTGACAACTATATGAGCCAATTATATACTGATGTTGTAAAAACGATTTTACAGGTTAGGAGCAATGGTGTGAAAAATCAAATCTATGAATTACGCACTGAAAATAATATTTCACAAGGCGCATTAGCTGATAAATGTAAGGTTTCTAGACAAACGATAAATGCAATTGAGAATAATAAATATGATCCAAGTTTAGCGTTAGCATTCCGTTTAGCTGAAGTATTAGGAACAACTGTTGATAAATTATTTTTGTACAAGCAGTAGAGTCGTTCATTATAAGGCGCACCTTTAAAAATAAAAAAGATTCTCTTCTTATGAGAAGAGGATCTTTTCTTATAGCGTTTTAGTCTTTTGACTAGGTGGTGTAACGGATGTGTTATTTTCTGGAACTCTAGTTAGTAAGAATCCTCCTATAATAAACAGAACAATAATACTAAGAACACCAGCGTTTGTTTTTCCTGTTAATTGCGTTGTAACACCGACTAATACCGGACCCATAATTGCGGCAAACTTCCCAAATATATTATAAAATCCGAAGAATTCATTAGCAGATTCTTTTGGTACTAGTTTTGCAAAGTATGAACGACTTAGTGCTTGAATACCACCTTGAGATGTAGCAACTAACATTGCTAAAATCCAAAAATCAAGTGTCGTTTTTAAGAAATAAGCATATATGCAAATGATGATATAAATAATGATACCGACATATAGCATTTTTTTACCTGTGAATGTTGCTGATAATTTTCCGTATAATAAAGCAAATGGACAAGCGACAATTTGTGTTACAAATAATATGATTAATAGATTAGTTGCACTAATACCGAGATCGGTTCCGTAAGCGGTAGACATAGTAATAATTGTATCGACTCCGTCAATATAGAAAAAGTAAGCGATTAGAAACATAAATACAGTTTTATATTCTTTAATATTTTTAAAAGTAGCAGCAAGGCGTTTGAAGCTCATTGTAATTGGTCTAGGGTGACGTTCAATATAGTGCGTTTGCTCTACGTTTTTTAGCATTGGAATTGTAAATAACCCCCACCAAAGAGCTGTTATCGCAAATGAAATTTGACTAGCAATACCAACAGATAAAGGGATAGTTCCTTTTTGAGAAAGAATAATAAGAGCGATACAACCGATAAAAGGAATTGTACTCCCGATATAACCTAATGCAAATCCTCTTGTAGAAATTCGGTCCATTCTATCTTCAGAAGTGACATCTACTAAAAATGCATCATAAAAAATGTTTGCTCCAGCAAAACCGACTAAGGCGAGCATATAGCATCCTAATAATAAGTACCACTGAGATGTTGGAACGACTGCTAACATACTTGTAAATACGATACCGAGTCCAAAGAAGAATGTGAAAAATCGTTTTTTAAATCCTTTATAATCAGCAACTGTGCCGAGAATAGGAGCAAGTATAGAAATTAAAAGTGTTGCGAACGAGTTTGCATATCCCCAATATGCTGTTGAAGTTGCCCCGGATAGTCCAGCTTCTTTTGCAGCTGCTTTAAAGTAAATTGGAAATAATGCAGTTGTAATGACGAGCGAATATACCGAGTTCGCCCAATCGTATAATATCCAGCTTTTTTCTTGTCTGGACATTTTTTTCATATAATGTTCCCCCTTAAATTTGTTTTACTAACAGTGTACAAAAATAAAAATTATAAAAAGAGAAACAGTGATGAATTTTACATAACTTTTACATATATACACAGTTCTTTACAATTGGAGTAAATCCTCTACAATTGCTCCGTCTGTTTCACCTAAGTGTAAACCGAGTAGTCTAGCGATAGTTGGACCTTCATCAATAAGTCTCATATACGGGACGGTAACGCCACTTTTTATTCCTTTCCCAGCAGCGATAAAAATTGTTTCATAGTTAGGTTTTGTTGGAGAGTATCCATGCGTACCAAATGTATATTTTTTACTAGGCGTAACATCTTTTTCAGTAATTTCTTTTATAAAATCTCCTGTATAGTTTTCAGTGAAATAATACCCTTCTCGTGCTTCTAACATGAATAAACAATTACCGTCTGCACCGCAGTCTTTGGCAGCTTCATCATGAAGTATAAATTCAATTCCGTTTTGTTTATTTTGAAGTAGTTCTTCAAGGAGTAGTTGTACCTCCCGAATTGTATCCGTATCATTTTTGTCCTTTACATATACATAGGCAGAGCCGTCGCAACTTTGGCAATAGGCTTTCCAGTCTACTAATTTTCCTTTTTTATTAAGAGATATAAGTCCTCTTTGATGGAATAGCACATTTAATTGGATGGATTTGTTTTCACTTAAAGCGCTATGATCACCAAGGGCAATAATTGTACTTTCTTCGTATAGGTCACTTTCTTTTAGTGCTTGAATAATTTTCCCTAGACGTCCGTCGTGCCTCTGGATAGCAGCTATTGTTTCGTTAGATTCAAAGCCGTCATAGTGTCTTTGTGTGTCTAGATCGGTGAAATGTACGAACATGACATTAGGCTTTTTCGTCTGGATTGTATGCACAGCAGAGGCGAGGACGAAATCATCCAGCTCTGGTTGTGATAAACCATTTCTTATATGGCCGAAACGACGATTTAAATCTAATTGATATAGCGGGCTACCGCTAAATAAGGAAACTAACACTTGATTTTGCCAAGGTCTATTTGGAAAAATTTCTGGTAAATTGTAATCGATGTTCGCTCTTCCAGTAACAGGCCATAGAAGGGCAGCTGTCGTTAAATTTGCTTTGCGCGCTTCATCATACAATGTTGTTCCTTTTATTGATTTTCGATACCAATGCCAATCAGGTGATTCACGCCCTGGTTGAAGTAACGTATTGCTAACAACACCGTGCTTGTTAGGGTAATTACCAGTTACGATTGTTGAGTGGCTTGGATATGTTACAGAAGGATAAATTGGTTCTACTTTTTCGACAATCGTGCCCTTTTTTATTAGAGATTGGAAATGAGGTAGTTTTTGTAGTATAGGAAAATCTAAAGCTGATAAACAGTCGAATGATAAAATAATGACGTGGTTTGTTAATGCTTTATCCATAAAGTTCCCTCCTGATTATATAAAACCTATTATTATATATTACTATTAATACCTAGTAATAAAAATATATTTTTAGGTGAAAATTTATTATTTATTTTCAGAAAAATTAAACATATAATTAAGTATAAGGGAATCTATGGAAGGAGGAAACACTATGGATTGGTTAGATGGATTTGGTATCTTTTACATCATTGGCGGAATCACAATTATCCTTGTATTTGCTATTTCATATTTACTAAAGAAACGGTTTCCAGACAAACAGTTTGATATTATATTTGCACTTAGTTTAATACTTCTTTGTTTAGCGTCCTTTCCTGTTACAATGATGGTCATTGGTGGGTGGGAAGGAATGGGATATGGATTTATTGGTTTCTTCGTCCTACTTGGTACACTTATCGGTATGATTGCACATCAACTTGTGAAAATTACGCGGAAAAGCTACGTATAAAACTGCAAAAAATGAAAAGAATATATAAAAATAAGAAAATTAGCTATTGTTTAAAAAAAGAATTTGTATTATGATAATCAACAAATTTATTTCGTTATAACGATGAAAAAGGATTAGTACATGTTCAACCTTTTTAGCAGAGAGAGAATCCGTCAGGCTGAAAGATTCTTAAAAAGGTAATATGGAACCTGCCTTTGAGTTCTGCATATGCAGCGGGAATTTCCCGTTATCAAAAAGAGAGCATGCGCAATTTTTGTGCATGAATCAGGGTGGTAACGCCGGCAAAGCTCGGTCCCTATTTAGGGATGCGGGCTTTTTTGTATTTTCTAGAAGGAGGAAGACTGACTATGGCAAAAGAACAAGTGCAAGCCATTACGAAGATGGAAGAGGACTTTGCGCAGTGGTATACCGATATTGTAAAAAAAGCCGAACTTGTTGATTATTCAAGTGTAAAAGGGTGCATGATTTTACGTCCGTATGGTTATGCCTTATGGGAGAATATGCAGAAGGTGATGGATGAGAAGTTAAAAGGAACTGGCCATGAAAATGTATATATGCCAATGTTTATCCCAGAGAGTTTATTGCAAAAAGAGAAGGATCATGTTGAAGGATTTGCTCCTGAAGTAGCATGGGTTACGCATGGTGGAGATGAAAAGTTAGCGGAAAGACTTTGTGTACGTCCTACATCTGAAACTTTATTCTGTGAGCACTTTTCAAAAATTGTGCAATCCTATAATGATTTGCCAAAGTTATATAATCAGTGGTGTTCAGTAGTTCGTTGGGAGAAGACAACTAGGCCGTTCCTTCGTACGACTGAATTTTTATGGCAAGAGGGTCATACAATCCATGAAACGGCAGAAGAATCGCAGGCTGAAACATTAAATATTTTAAACTTATATGCTTCTTTCTGTGAGGATTATTTAGCAATACCAGTTATTAAAGGACAAAAAACAGAAAAAGAGAAGTTTGCTGGAGCAAAGGCAACTTATACAATTGAAAGTTTAATGCATGATGGAAAAGCACTTCAAACAGGAACCTCTCATAACTTTGGGACGAATTTCTCAGAAGCATTTGATATTAAGTTTTTAGATCGTAACGGTAAGTGGCAATATGTGCACCAAACATCTTGGGGTGTATCAACAAGAATGATAGGCGGGCTAATAATGGTTCATAGTGATAATAATGGACTTGTAATGCCACCAAAAGTCGCTCCAGTGCAAGTTGTTATTGTACCAATTGCTCAGCATAAAGAAGGAGTTTTAGCAAAAGCAACAGAGTTACAAGCACATATTCAAAAGGTTGCACGAGTAAAAATAGATGCTAGTAATAAAACACCAGGCTGGAAATTTAATGAGTATGAAATGAAGGGGATTCCAATTCGATTAGAAGTTGGCCCTAAAGATATTGAAAAGAAACAAGTTGTACTTGTAAGAAGAGATACGAAGGAAAAAGAGTTTGTACCAATGGATCAATTAGAAGAACGTATTCCAGCATTACTTGAAGAAATTCATATTTCTTTATTTAATAAAGCAAAAGTATTTCGTGATGAAAATACGTATGTTGCGACAAATTTCGAAGAGATGAAAAAAATAGCTGACGAAAAACAAGGATTTATTAAGGCAATGTGGTGCGGAGAATTAACTTGTGAAGAGAAACTAAAAGAAGAAGTTGGAGTATCTTCACGTTGTATGCCTTTTGAGCAAGAGCATTTAGCTGAAGAATGTATTTGTTGTGGTAAAGACGCTAAACAAATGGTGTATTGGGGAAAAGCGTATTAATACTTTTTCTGATAGGTGATAAAAAGGACTTTGGACTGCATAATAAAATGCAATCCAAAGTCCTTTTTAGTTTTATACATTATTTCATGTGTTATTTAGATGGAAGAATGTTGTTCTTATTTTACGTTTTTACGGCGAATAAATAGTAACATACCGATTAGGAATGTTGAAAGTCCCATTAAAATAGATGTAGGATAATGTGTTGCTGTATTCGGTAATTTATCACCTTGTTTTTTCGTATTATCTTTTACATTACCACCTTGAGAACCGTTGCCACCCTGAGAATTACTATCGCCTTTAACACGGTTGCCACCTTGAGAGCCACTGCCATCAGAACCGCTACCACTAGAACCATTGTCACCAGAGCCATTGCCACCAGAACCATTGTCACCAGAGCCATTGCCACCAGAGCTATTGCTACCAGAACCGTTGCCACCAGAGCTATTGCCACCAGAACCGTTGTCACCAGAGCCACTGCCACCAGAACCGTTACCACCAGAACCATTGCTACCAGAGCCACTGCCACCAGAACCACTGCCACCAGAGCCGTTACCACCAGAGCCGCTGCTATCAGAACCATTGCCGCCAGAGCCACTGCCGCCAGAACCGTTGCCACCAGAGCCGTTACCACCAGAGCCGCTGCTATCAGAACCATTGCCGCCAGAACCACTATCGTCCTGAGAACCACCGTTTCCTGGTGGTTTATTATTATCTTTCGAGTTACCTTCTACTAAATGATCGTTATTTTGTACAATTGCGTTTATTGCTGGAGAGAAGTTTTCTGTTGCTGCATTACCGATATTTAAACCGCTAAAAAAAGATAAAGAGAGTGTTGAGGCTAAAATGAAGATTTTCGTCATGGTTTTCCTCCTAAGAAATTAATATTCCATCTAAAATACATCCCTTTGTAATATTTCTTAGGAAAAAGAGTTTTATACAAAAAAAACTATATATAGAAAAAGGTGGAGTATTTCTAAAGAGAGAAAAGAGTTAGTGTAAATTTTTTATAATAAGTAGAGCGTGGGGAGTTTCAGACTCATTACAATAGAGGAAGTGACAGCAGATGAAAGAATATATTGCATTTGATGTTGGTGGTACACAAATTAAATATGGGATTGTTTCAGAAACAGGAACAGTACGAAAGCATCAAACAGTTCCAACAGAAATTCATTTAGGTGGAGAACAAATTATTCAAAAACTTATATATGTATCCAAAAAAATAATGAATGAACATACTATTGTAGGAATTGGTATTAGCACTGCGGGAATTGTTGATATTAACAAAGGAATTGTGACGGGAGGTGCGGATCATATTCCGGGATATAGTACTATTCCTATTATTGATAGATTGCAAGAGATATTAAAAGTTTCAGTATCGATTGACAATGATGTGAATTGTGCAGCGTTTGGAGAAAAATGGAATGGTAGTGGAAGAGAGAAAGAGAATTTTATTATGCTCACCCTCGGAACAGGGATTGGGGGAGCGATTTTTATAGATGGAGAATTGTACCGAGGAAATTCATTTAGTGCTGGTGAATGGGGGAATATGTTAATAGAAGGAAAAACGTTTGAAGAGGTTGCCTCGATTTCAGGATTAATTCGTCTTGTCAGAAAGTATAAAGGCAAAGGTGAGTGGAATGGGAGAACAATTTTTGAGTTGTATGATAAAGGAGATAGAGAAGTTGCTCAAGCAGTTGGGATTTTCTTTAGACATTTGGCAATCGGAATTAGTAATCTTGCTTATATTTTCAATCCAGAAACGATTATTATTGGTGGAGGAATTACCGATAGAGGAAATAAGTTTTTAAAAGAAGTAAAAGAAGAGGTCAGTAAATACTTAAATCAAGAGATTTATAATAATTGTGAGATTGAACTTGCACAAAACGGTAATTGTGCAGGAATGATTGGTGCTATTTACCACTTCTTACATCATCATAAGTAAATTATATGAATGTTTTCATATAACTGAGAATTTATCCTTTTTATCGCTAGGTAAATAATGCTACAATATAAGAGAAGAATACAATATTTTCCGATTTGGAAAATACTTTGTAGAGAGGGAGAAACTTCATGCCTATTATTTTAGAAAAAGGTCAAAAGATCGATTTAACGAAAGGACAACCAAAAGTAGCAAAACTACAGGTTGGCTTAGGCTGGGATCCAATTGGGCAATCAGGTGGATTTCTGTCTTCATTATTTGGAAGTAAACCAAATGTAGATTGTGATGCATCTGTTGTTATGTTAGAAGGAGATCGTTTTTTAAACAAAAATGATTTAGTTTACTTCGGAAATAAACTTTCTACTTGTGGTAGTATTATTCATTCAGGAGATAATTTAACAGGCGAAGGCGCTGGTGATGACGAAACAATTTTCGTAGAATTACATAAAGTTCCGAGCCGTATTAATCGTTTAGTATTCGTTGTAAATATTTATGACTGTGTAAATCGTCGTCAAGATTTCGGGATGATTCGTAATGCATATATTCGTATTCAAAATCCGCAAACTGGTGAAGAATTAGCGCGCTATAATTTATCGGATAATTATGCTGGCAAAACGACTCTAATTGCAGGTGAAATGTATCGTCACGGAAGTGAATGGAAATTCTCAGCAGTTGGAGAAGGAACACAAGATAAAAACTTAAGTGAGATTGTATCACGTTATCAATAAAATAAACCGAGGAGGAATTGTATATGGCATCAATTTCATTGAAAAAAGGACAAAAGGTAGACTTAACAAAAACGAATCCAGGTCTTTCAAAAGTTCTTGTAGGACTTGGTTGGGATACGAATCGTTATGATGGACAAAATGATTTCGATTTAGATGTTAGTATTTTCTTAGTAGGTGCTAACGGTAAAGTTTCAGGTGCAGAGGATTTCGTCTTCTATAATAACCCAAAAGGTGCGAATGGTGCTGTCGAGCATTTAGGAGATAACCGAACTGGCGAAGGTGAAGGCGATGACGAATCGATTAAAGTAGATTTAAAAAATGTACCTGCACATATCGAACGTATTTGCTTCACAATCACAATTTACGATGGAGAAGGACGCAGCCAAAACTTCGGACAAGTTTCTAACTCTTTCGTACGTATTTTAGATGAAGAAAAGAATGCAGAATTAATTCGTTACGATTTAGGAGAAGATTTCTCTATTGAAACAGCGGTAGTAGTAGGTGAACTATACCGTCATGCAGGTGAATGGAAGTTCAATGCAATCGGAAGTGGATTCCAAGGTGGATTAGCGTCTCTATGTAATAATTTCGGTTTAGATGTAGAGTAATAGATTGATATATCCATCGATAAAACAGATGTTTACTGATGGATATATTTTTTAAGATTAAAATATAGAGGTGAATATAAATGGTTATTCAATTGCAAAAAGGACAGAAGATTGATTTAGGTAAGACAAGCCCTGGTTTAACAAAAGCAGTAATTGGTCTTGGGTGGGATATTAAATCTTACGACGGTGGATCAGATTTCGATTTAGATGCATCAGCATTCCTATTAGATGCGAACGGAAAATGTACGAAGGAAACTGATTTTATCTTCTATAATAATTTACAGTCTCCTTGTGGATCTGTTCTACATACAGGAGATAACCGCACAGGTGAAGGTGAAGGTGACGATGAGCAACTTGTTGTAGATTTGAAGAAAGTTCCAGCAGATGTGCACAAAATTGCTATTACAGTTACGATTTATGATGCAGAAGGCCGTAGTCAAAACTTTGGACAAGTAGGAAATGCGTTCGTTCGTTTAGCGAATGAAGAAACGAATGAAGAAGTTCTTCGTTTTGATTTAGGGGAAGATTTCTCCATCGAAACAGCAGTTGTCTTTTGTGAATTATACCGTCATAATGGACAGTGGAAGTTTAATGCAGTAGGAAGTGGATTCCAAGGTGGTTTAGGTGCGCTTGTAAGAGCGTATGGCTTGGATGCATAGAAAGGAAACGACATTCGTTTCCTTTTTTTGACCTTTCTATAAATCTAGCAAAGAATAGGGGATATAGGTAAGATGAGTATTTTGCAAGGAATCCTTGATACGTATGCTCAGTTTTTTGACTTGGACATGTGGATTAAAGTGTTGCAGGATCCAGTATCTTGGGGATTAATTGGTACACTTGTTGTACTTGAAGGGTTGTTATCTGCTGATAACGCACTTGTATTAGCAGTAATGGTAAAACACCTTCCGGAAGAGAAACGTAAAAAAGCATTATTCTATGGACTTATTGGAGCTTATGTATTCCGCTTTATTGCGATTGGAATCGGAATGTTCTTAATTAAATTATGGTGGGTAAAACTTCTTGGTGCACTTTACCTTGCTTGGTTATCAGTAAAATACTTTATTGATAAGCGTAAAGGTGCAAGTGAAGAAGACGAAGCTCACGGTATGAATCAAAATAGTATTCTCTTTAGAATGTTCGGTGTCTTCTGGGGAACAGTTGCGATGGTTGAATTAATGGATATCGCGTTCTCTGTAGATAGCGTACTTGCTGCATTTGGTGTATCTAATGAAGTTTGGATTCTATTATTAGGCGGAATGCTCGGTATTTTAATGATGCGTGGTATCGCTGGTGTATTCTTAAAATTGTTAGAGCGTATTCCAGAGCTTGAAACAACAGCATATATTTTAATCTTAATTATCGCATCGAAAATGCTATTGTCTCTAATTGATATTCATATTAGTCATACACTGTTCTTCATTATTTTAGTTGTAGCATTTGGAGCAACGTTTATAATTCACTACATGAAGAATTCTGGACAAGCTAAAGAAGAAGTTGCAGCTACTAAAGAAGACAATAAATAATTGAAATGGGTTTGCTCGTTTTGCGAGCGCCCATTTTTTATAACCAAAAATAGTTTATAATATAAGAAGGACTTAGAAAAAACGTAAATGTTTTTGGAGGTGAACTGTTGTGTTTTCACGTTTTACACTTCAACCATATGCATTAAAAGATGAATCAGATTTAAAGCAATTTGAAACGCTTTTAGAAAAACGCCCACAATATGAGCTGACAGAGAATGAGATGAAATTTAGTTATATAGCATGTCGAATCCTTGGCGTTCCTAATGATGTAGATGAATATTTTAATGAACTGTTTGATTATAGTGAAGCGAAAGGAATCGAGGTTTTACACGAACAAAATTTAAACAAAGTGATTGATTCAGAAAAGCTTCGTCATATTCAAGAAGTGTTCGGATTACATCAAGAAGCACCCAATGGTCTGACAGTAAATAGGTTAGTTGCACACTTATCTGGGAAACAACTTTTACCGAAAGTAGACAATCCTGATTTACAGCATTACATACATACGACGTTTATTTCACTATTGAAATTATATGAGAAGCAACATAATCAGTCGTTAAAGACAGAAGGCTTCCGTCGTTTCTTAATCGACATAATTAAACTAAGTGAAAATTACGTAGCGAAGTGGTTTTCTACGATTAATTATAAGAAACAAATGCCGCGTATCGTTTGGTATGGTGATGCACAGGAAAGCCGTATATATTTCTTATATTTTCTTATTATGCTCGGTTGTGATGTGCTTTATTATCACCCCGAAGGAAAAGATGGATTTGAAAATATTGATGAAGAGGGAAGAACTTTTGTTGTATCTCATTCAAGTCGCATTTCGCTTGAACCGTTCCCTGATCGTCGACGTGAGCGTGTTGCAACAGTAGCATATCAAGCTTCGAAAGAAATTGAACAAGTACTTCACCACGATAATTCACTATTATATAAACCGTGGCAATTCCGTTCGTATACACCTGTAGCACGTACGTTAAAAACGACATATGATGAACTCTTTTTAATTACGAAAGAAAAGGCATTTGTACGTCCAACATTCTTTGTTGAAAATAAACATATTTATATCCCTTCTTTATTTGCGAAAATATCAGGTGTTTCAAAGAATGATAAAGAATATTTTCAACGATTAAAGGCTGTTACATCATTTGATAATAGTTTACTAATTAATACATTCCCATTTACGAAAGAGCAAAAAGCAAACTTCCAATATCATTATCGAGATGCATTGGACCGAGCTGGGAAATTACATCCTGATTTAATTATGAATAGCCATTGGTGGCCGCATAAGCGTTTACCGGAAGGTTTACAACATGGGATTGCAGAGGCGATTATCCATACGTGCGAAAGTGAAATGTGTAAACCAATTGCAAAAGAGACGAAACAAGATGTAGCGCTATATGTTTTCGCACAACTTTCTCAAATACCACCGAATATTTTAGAACAGCTTGAGAAATTTGATTATTCACAAGATGTACCAAAAATTGTTATATTTAATAATGAGAAGAGTGGAGAATTAACTCGTTCTGACGCTGTTTTATTACTATTTTTAAATCAAATAGGAGTAGATGTATTCCACTTCAATCCAACAGGAAGAAACGATATTGAACCGTATGTTGAAGCGGGAGCATTTGATTCTCATTGGCTTGAAGAAGTTAATTTCGATCTTGAGTTTCATGGTTCATCAGCCTATAAAAATTTATCACAAACAATAAAAGGACTATTTCGTCCATTTTTATAAGGAAAGGGAGAATACCATATGAATAACCCAGTCGTACTAGATTCGAAAACTGAATTGAATGAGCAAACCGCACAAGATGTTCGCTTGCAACTTAGACAAGATGCAGATGTGCAACGTATTTATAATGCAGTAGATATTAAAGACCAACTGGAATTAATTGAACTTGGAAAAGAACCTTCTATGGAAATTTCACGTTTTGCTGATCAAATTTTACATACAATGTCATTATCAAAAATAGAAGATTCTGGTGAATTGTTAAAGCAACTTGGTAAAATTATGGACAGATTTGATAGTAAAGACTTTGCGGAAGAGAAAAGTGGTTTCTTCTCACGTATGTTCAAAAAAGCGGATAAAATGATTGAACAAATCTTTAGCAAGTATCAAACGATGGGCCGTGAAATTGATAAAGTGTATGTCGAAATTACGAAGTATCAAGATGAAATGAAAAAATCAATTGGTACGTTAGATGGTTTATATGAGCAAAACTTAAAATATTATTTAGACTTAGAAAAATACGTAGTAGCAGGAGAAATGTTGTTAGAGCGTTTAAATACAGAGTTAGTTCCGATGTATGAAGAGCGCGTGCGTAATAATGATCAATTAGCAGGTATTGAATTAGAGTCGCTTAAAAACTCGGTTGAAATTTTAGAGCAACGTATTGATGATTTAGAAAAAGCTCGTATGGTTGCGTTACTTACAGCACCACAAATTCGTATGATTCAACGTGGTAATAATAAATTAATTGGTAAAATCAATACAGCATTTATTACGACGATTCCTATCTTTAAAAATGGTATCATTCAAGCGGTAAATGCCAAACGTCAAAAGCTTGTTGCAGATTCTATGGCTGAACTTGATCGCCGTACAAATGAATTACTTAAGAAAAATGCACAAAATATCGCAACGCAAAGTGTAGAAGTAGCGAGATTATCGGGTTCTTCTAGTATTAAGATGGAAACACTTGAGGAAACTTGGAACATTATTTCAAGAGGTATGCAAGAAACACAACAAATTGAAGAGCAAAACAAACGTGAGCGTGAAGAAAGCCGTAAGCGTATGGCTACATTAACAGAGAATATCAAAAAAGAATTACAAGGGTAAATGAAAAGGCAATGAGGAATAGTCCTCATTGCCTTTTAGTTTTTCTTCACTAATTTAATGATTTCATTCACAACAAGCGGAATGATACTTAATAAGAGAACAAATCCCCAATCTCGCATCGTTAATGCATGTACACCGAATATATTTGCAAGGGGCGGGATGGAGATGATACAAACTTGCATAAGAACACCGATAAGGAGGGAGAAGACTAAATATTTATTTGTAAAGATCCCAATTGAAAAAATCGATTTTGTTCTTGAACGCAAGTTAAATGAATGAACGAGCTGAGAAAAACTAAGAACGACAAATGCCATCGTTTGAGCATGTAATAGAGCATCGTCATCAATTTGCTCTGGGAAAAGAGGGAATAAATTTGTATCTCCAGTATAGAATTTTGCTCCGGCGATAAAAGCTATTAGCGTTAAAAGTCCAATGACAACTCCATTGAAAATTAGGAAAGGAACGCTGCCGCTAAATAAGCTTTCTTTCGCATGTCGTGGTTTTTCCTTCATCACATCTGGGTCTTCAGGATCAACCCCAAGTGATAATGCAGGCAGTGTATCTGTAATTAAATTCACCCACAAAATGTGAATAGGTCGTAGTGGTGTCGCCCAGCCGAGTAAAATGGCTAAAAATAAAGCGATAATTTCTCCGAAGTTACAAGAGAGTAGGAAGAGAATTGATTTTTTTATGTTGCGATAAATATTTCTACCTTCTTCAACGGCTTTCACGATAGATGAGAAATTATCATCTGTTAACACGACATCTGCTGCCCCTTTTGCAACGTCTGTTCCTGTAATGCCCATCGCTACGCCAACATCAGCTTGCTTTAAAGATGGTGCATCATTGACACCATCACCAGTCATAGAAACGATATTTCCTTTTGCGCGTAATGCCTTTACAATTTTCACTTTATGCTCTGGAGAGACTCTAGCGAATACATTTAAATGATTAATTTTGTTAGCTAGTTCTGTATCAGAAATGTTATCTAATTCAGTTCCAATCATAATTTCCGATATTTCTTCAGCAATGCCAAGTTCTTTGGCAATTGCAAAGGCGGTATCTTTATGGTCACCAGTAATCATAACTGTGCGAATACCGGCTTTTTTACATTCTTTAATTGAATCTTTCACTTCAGTTCGTGGTGGATCAATCATACCGACAAGACCAATAAAGATAAGATTTTCTTCAAGATGATTTATATCCACATCGTTTGAATCGTATTGTTTAAATGCGAATGAAAGTACTCTTAAAGCTTCTTGAGACATTGATCCGGCAGCTTCTAATATTTGATTTTTATCAGAATCAGTTAAAATCTCGATTTTGCCGTTTTTAAAAATATGGGTACATCGAGGTAAGAGTTTATCAATAGCGCCTTTCGTCATGCTATAGTAACTTTCATTGTACATATGTACGGTTGACATCATTTTACGATCTGAATCAAAAGGTACTTCGTTAACACGTTCATGTATTTTTTCTAAATGATCTTTTTGCATGTTAAAAGTGGTTCCAGCAACGAGAAGTGCAATTTCAGTCGGGTCTCCCGTTTGTGATTCGTTATTGTAAGACGCATCATTACATAGCACCATATTTTCTAACAATAGACGTTGCGCATCATTATTTACATTTAAACTTTCTAAGCGATCGTATGTGTTATCACTATAAAAGTGAGTAACGGTCATTTTATTTTGCGTTAACGTACCTGTTTTATCTGAACAAATAATTGTGACAGAACCGAGGGCTTCAACAGCTGGTAGTTTCCGAATGATAACGTTTTGTTTAATCATACGTTGCACACCAATTGCAAGAACGATGGAAACGATAGCTGGCAAGCCTTCTGGAATAGCTGCAACAGCTAAACTAATAGCAGTCATAAACATTTCTAATGTATCCCGGCCTTGTAAAAAACCGATGAGAAACATAACGATACAAATAGCTACAGCGACAAAGCCTAAATATTTTCCAACTTGTGCTAAGCTTTTTTGAAGTGGTGTCATATCATCGTCTGCTTCATGTAAAAGGGTAGCAATCTTACCAATTTGTGAGTTCATCCCAGTTTCAACAGCAACACCGACGCCTCTTCCGTATGTTACAAGAGTAGACATAAATGCCATGTTTTTTTGGTCGCCGAGTGGTACTTGCTCATCACTTTGCATGGAAGGGTGGTAGATTGCATCTTTATCAACAGGGACAGATTCACCAGTTAGAGCAGATTCTTCAACTTTTAAATTTGCGGTTTCGATAAGGCGTAAATCGCATGGGATATATCGTCCGGCGTCGAGCATAACGATATCCCCTGGAACGACGTGCTCAGATGGAATTTCTTTTAGTTCACCATTTCTCTTGACGATAGCTTTAGGTGTTGCCATCTTTTTCAATGCCTCTAAAGCTTGTTCTGCTTTCGATTCTTGGACAACACCGATAACAGCATTTAAAACTACAACGAGCGCGATAATACTGGCATCCGCCCATTCACCTACAAAGGCAGAAATAAGGGCAGCAATAATAAGGACATATACGAGGACGTCATTAATTTGGGCGAAAATACGCTGCCATAAAGTGCGTTTTTGTTTTGTAGCTAATTCATTAGAACCGTATTGCTTTAAACGTTCACTTACAATCTCATCTGTTAAACCGTGTTGTTCGTTTGTTTCTAGGTCAATTAATGTTTGATTTTTCGTCTTACTGTACCAATTGCTCATAAGTAAGCACCTCCAGTAAAAACAGTTAGCAATGGTAGTGTTGCTATTATTTGTGAGTAGTATGTATGGAGAAAAAATCTAAGATGAGGTTCTACTTCTATTGTACAATATTTTACAGTTGGTTGAGGGAAAGAGATGAGTTGTCATGAATTTGTTGGAAATAAAAAAGAGCCTCATATAAGAGAGGCTTTTTTACTTTTTAATTAATGTACCTAATTCTTCTGTAATAGCTTGCATTTCACTAATGCTGAATGTTTCACGTTTCATAACATGATCATAAATGTCACGTAAATCTTCGTACATTTCTTCGTTAAAACTAGCAGCTCTCATCGCTCCAGCATTAACCATACGTAATTTTTCTTTAATAGCTTCGACCATATATTCAACGTTTTCTTCTGACTTTACGGATAAATCCACCGAAGTGTCCCCCTTTAAAATAACATAAGGCTATCTTAACATTTTTTATCATTTTCGTTAATGAATCTTTTCAATCCCATTAAATTAGTAGGGATTTCCTTTATATTCACTAATTGGTTGTTTATACTATAAGTATATATAAACAAATGCACCAAGAAAGGAAGAAACAAAAATATGGTTCAAGTATTGTTTGTTTGTCTTGGGAACATTTGCCGTTCTCCGATGGCAGAAGCGATTTTTCGAGATCTTGTCGTAAAAGAGGGACTTAAAGAGAAAATTGTCATTGATTCTGCAGGAACTGGAGATTGGCATGTTGGCCATCCGCCACATAAAGGAACACAAAAAATTTTAAAAGAAAATGCAGTCACTTTTGAAGGAATTAAAGCAAGGCAAGTAGAAAAAGAAGACTTAACAAAGTTTGATTATATTATTGCCATGGACAACAAGAATATAGCAGATTTAAAAAGTTTAGGTAAAACTGGAGGCTATATTGGTAGGCTGTCCGACTTTGTTCCAGACGGTGGCTGGACAGACGTTCCTGACCCTTACTATACAGGGAATTTCCAAGAAGTATATGACCTTGTAACAGAAGGGTGTGCAAAGCTATTAGCTTTCATTCGAAATGAACAAGGAATATGAGGAAGCTTAGAAAGAAATACTTTCTAACATAAGAAATGAAAGGGTGAAGGAATATGGCAAAGAAAAATAATATTGCTCG
The DNA here is from genome assembly GCF_051916495.1 of Bacillus cereus group sp. MYBK216-1. NCBI lineage: Bacteria > Bacillati > Bacillota > Bacilli > Caryophanales > Bacillaceae > Bacillus > Bacillus cereus group sp. MYBK216-1. The sequence continues at coordinate 68,656 of NZ_JBQAGT010000007.1, read as the reverse complement.
AAACATTGCGATTGGTGTAGCGGCAGGTGTAGCTGTATCCATGTTAAAGAAAGAAAACCGTGAAAAAGTAAAAAATACAGCAGAAAAAGCAAAAACAAAGATGATTGAAATTGGTGAAAATGCAAAGATCAAAGAAAAAGTGCAAACTGTTACAGATAAAGGACGCGAACTTGCTGATTTCAATGTGGTAAAAGCGAAAGTAGCAGAAATTAAAAAATTAACGCCATCTGTTGTAGAGACGTTAAAAGAAACGAAAGAAATTTTTAGTAAGAAAAAAGTTGAGCCAGAAGAAAAGCCAGAAACGATTGAAATTCAAGCTGTATCTCCAAAGGTAGATGAGCTAAAAGCAGAAGAAGAGCCAGTAGTTGCTGAAGATGGTGGTATGAAAGAAGCGCGTGAATTATTTATGAAAGACTCAAATGCAGTGGAAAAAAAAACTGAAGCGTACATTGAGTTAAAGCAAGATAAAGAAGAGAAGAAAAGCGTTTAAACATATATGAGAAAAATTTTAGAAAAGGTGAGAAGAAATCGTACTTATTCGTTTGGTAAAGATTTATATGACCGGACGATGCGCGATGATGTAGCGGGCTTGGCAGCACAGCTCGCTTATTTCTTCTTGCTTGCGATTTTTCCTGGGCTCGTTTTCTTAATTACGCTTCTTGGATTTATTCCCATTCAAACAGAGGATGTGCTTAGTTTATTAGAGGTTTATGTACCAGATGATGCAATGAACTTAATTGAGGTAAATGTAGATAAAGTTGTAAACCAGCAAAATGGTGGTTTATTATCATTTGGTTTATTATCCATGTTATGGTTTGCCTCAAATGGTGTTAATGCGGTTATGAATGCTTTTAACCGCGCTTATGACGTGAAAGAAACACGTTCTTTTATTACAACAAGAGCGTTATCAATTGTGTTTACATTAGCTATTATTTTTATGATTGTCTTTGCGTTAATTGTTCCGGTATTCGGACAAGTTATTGGAGCAGCAGTGTTTAAAGCACTCGGTTTATCAGATAGTTTTTCTTTCGTATGGAGCATTACACGATTAGTAGCGAGTTTCTTCGTGCTATTTGCTTTGTTTAGTTTCTTATATACATTTGCCCCAGATCGAAAGTTAAAAAGAAGAGAAGTTATTTCAGGGGCGTTATTTGCTACTGTAGGATGGATTGTGGTATCGTACTCATTTGCTTATTATGTAGATAAGTTTGCGAATTACGCCAATACATATGGTGGTCTCGGTGGTATTATTATTTTAATGTTATGGTTTTACTTAACTGGATGGGTAATTTTACTTGGCGGTGAAATTAATGGTTTACTCCACCATTATAGAACGGGTGACAATAATTCCCGTAATGAAAAATGACCTCTTGTTCCATAATAATAGGGAATAGGGGGGATATTTCATGAGTAATAATAAAAAGAATCACAACAATAAAAATAACAATAAACAAAAGAGCAGTTCGCATCCTAAGCATAAAACGAGTAGTAGTGCGAACGGACATAATAGCTACCATTAAAAAAAACGGGTCCTCTATGAGGGACCCGTTTTTTTTAATGGGCAGTAAGACCCCCACCTCAAAATTCAGCGAAAGCAAAGAAGTTAGGTGGGGGTCGGGCTACCCATAAAAGTCCGATTGGTGAGGGCTGATAATCAGTGGGTGATGAAGAAAACCCCCACTGATTAAAGTTTCACTTTATTTGCTTCCTTTTAATAATCGTAAGCCATTCAAAATGACAAGAATCGTACTTCCTTCATGGCCAATAACACCGAATGGAAGAGCTAAAAATTGCAAGAAGTTTGAACAAATTAGCATGGCAATAACGGCTAGCGAAAAGATTACGTTTTGCTTCACAATACGGTTCATTCGTTTTGATAGACGGATCGCTTGAGAAAGACGAGATAGTTCGTTTTTCATCAGTACAACATCCGCAGTTTCTAAAGCTACATCTGTTCCTTCTCCCATTGCGACACCAATGCTAGCAGTAGCTAGTGCAGGTGCATCATTTATACCGTCTCCGACCATTGCTACTGTACCGTATTTTTCTTTTAACTTTTTAATCGTTTCAACTTTTGTTTCTGGTAAACATGATGCGTAATATTCTTTTATATTACTTTCAGAGGCAATAGCTTTTGCCGTCTCTTCATTATCGCCAGTAATCATAATTGCTTCGACACCAATGCTTTGCAATTCACGAATAGCAACTATTGTTTCTTGGCGAAGCGTATCTTTTAAAGCGATAAGTCCAAGAATGCCTCCTTCATCACTAATATAAACGACAGTTTTACCTTCCTTTTCAAGTGAGGCAGAAATACCATTATGAAATGTTTTGGTTTCTTCACCGATAAAATCAGCTTTACCTATTTTATAAGCAGTGTTTTCCAATATTCCTTTTAGCCCAAAACCAGTTACATCTTCAACCTTTTCTGGTTTTTTTAATGTAATGTCGTACGCATGTTGTGCATATTTAACAATAGATTCAGCTAAAGGATGTGTAGAGTGACTTTCAATGGATGCTGTAATAGAAAGTACTTCTTTTTCTGTTATATTTTCTCGAACATATACATCTGTTACGGTAGGTTTACCTTCCGTTAATGTACCTGTTTTATCAAAGGCGATTGCTTTTACTGAAGCGAGACGTTCTAAATGTACGCCACCTTTAAAGAGAATCCCATTTCTCGCTCCGTTAGAAATTGCAGATAACGTTGCTGGTGTAATGGCAGCAACGAGTGCACAAGGAGATGCGACTACAAGTAAGATCATAGCGCGATAAAACGTTTCATTCCAGCTCCAGTCAAGTAAGAAATGAGGAACGAACATCATAAGCGCAACAACGAGTAGTACACCTTTTACGTATGTTCCTTCAAACTTTTCGATGAATAGTTGTGATGGTGATTTTTCACTTTGTGCACTTTGGACGAGACGGATAATCTTTTGGAATAATGTTTGATCGCTCGGCTTCGTAATTTTAACTTCGATAGCACCACGTAAATTTACAGTACCGGCAAATACTTCATCGCCATGTCTTTTCTCATTTGGAATAGGTTCTCCTGTGATTGCTGCCTCATCGATATTTGTTTCACCGTTATGAATTGTACCGTCAGCAGGAACACGTTCACCTGGTTTAATTAAAATAATGTCGTTAATTTGTAACTCTCCAACAGGAACACGTTCCTCAGTTCCGGTGGAAATACGTAATGCTTCTTCAGGTTGTAAGTCAAGAAGAGCGGAAATTTCTTTTTGGCTCTTACTTAACGTATAAGATTCCATAGCACCGCTGAGCGCAAAGATGAAGATTAAAATAGCCCCTTCTGCCCAATAGCCAATAATTGCAGCACCAATAGCTGCAAAGAGCATTAGCATTTCAACATTTAGCTCTTTTTCTTCAATCGTATCTTCAATTCCTTCTTTCGCTTTTGCATATCCACCAACTATATAAGCAAGGATATAGCAAGTAATACCTACATTCATTGCATCGTTCTTTGTGAATAACCAACCAACTAAAATAAAAATACCAGATGCTACTGCAAATACAAGTTCATAATGTTTTTTTAATGTGTCCCATAGAGAGGGATGAGAAATTGTTTCTTTTGCGTGTAACGTTTTTACTTCTGAGTTCATTACTACTCGCTCCTTCCGAATTCTTATTGAGAAAAATAATCAAAATCGAAACCCCTATAAAACGACGAAAGCTGCCATCCATAATGGATAGCAGCATTTCTGTTGAATCTGTTTTTAATAGTTATTATGTTGTAATTATTCTATAGTATATCATATGTTTTTATGAGATGGTACGGTTTTGTTTCAAGTATAAACGGAAAACTTGTGTTTTCGCAATTCCTCTGGTATATATGAATATTGTTCATAAAAGATCGGAAAGGAAGATAACAAGTGAAGACAGAGAAATTTTTTACCCATCCGATTGGCGTATTTATTGCTGCGATAGTAGCAACTTTTTTATGGGGAAGCGCATTTCCTTTTATTAAATTAAGTTATGTTGAACTTGGAATTCAACCACAAGAAGTTGGAGAGCAAATATTATTTGCCGGTTATCGTTTCCTTTTATCTGGAGTCATGCTCTTATTATTCTTTAAAATGTTAGGAAAAGATATGAGCTTCAAAAAAGGAACGGGGAAACAGTTAATACAAATTGGTTTATTCCAAACGTTTCTTCAATATATCTGTTTTTATATTGGAATGAGTTATAGTTCGGGAATTGAAGGAGCTATCATTTCAGGGACATCATCATTCTTTCAAATTTTACTCGCCCATTTTTTATATAAAGATGATGCCCTCAATATGAGAAAAATAATTGGGGTATCGATTGGTTTTTGTGGCGTCATTTTAGTAAATGTGCCGAGTGATGGTAGCTTATCATTTCATTTTGGAATCGGAAGCTTGTTACTTCTTAGTGCAGCAATGCTGTATTCATATGGAAACATATTAGCAAAAGAAGGTAGTAAAACATTAGATGTTGGCTATATGACAGCATACCAAATGATGTTTGGTTCTATAGGATTATTATGTATAGGGGCTTTACAAGTTGGAGTAATGCCATTTACATTTAGTCTACATGCACTACTTATGCTGATTTATTTATCTTTCTTATCTGCAGCTGGTTTTTGCATTTGGAATACAATTATGAAATACAACAAGGTTGGAAAAGTATCTATGTATATGTTCTTTATACCCGTATTTGGTGTATTATTATCGAGCATGATTTTAGGTGAAGCAATTCATTCATTTGTGCTATTCGGTTTAGCGTGTGTAGCCGCGGGAATTATTGTGGTAAATCGAACGCCAGCTAAGCAAAAAATGGAGCAAGAAAAACAAGTGGCATAGAGAGCAGAAAAGCGATTACAATGGAAGAACAGTACTGTTCTTCTTTTTTTTTGTAGAAAAAGGATAATAGACTAAGTGTAACGAAAAAAGATACAAAAAGCATTTATTGAGGAGAACATATTATGAATCTACTTTACGTGTTGTTAATTGGGCAAATACTTCTTTTTTTAATTGGTGCAATTTATGCAATACGGCAGACAAAAAGAACAAAAGATAATATGCCGTTACCTTTAGCAATCCGTCTTATTCTTAGTTTTTCTTTAACAGGTAGTGCAATTTGGATATGGGTACAAGATCCATCTGTAGAGTATAGTACGTGGGTTGCACTTGGTATGACTTTATCCACTGTGGGAGATTTGTTTATGGCTGGGCTGATTCCAATTGGTCACAGGTTAATTGGTGGGATGGTTACTTTCGCTCTTGCTCATTGTTTTTATGTAAAAGCATTTTTGCAAACAGGAATTTCGTGGAATGGTTTTTGGATTGGCTTACTCGTATATGGGCTCTTTCTAATTGTAGGATGGTTCTTCTTTATCCGAAATGATAAACAGGATAAATTGTTTACGATAGGAGCTCTAATTTACGGATTGTGGGTTGGAGGAATGGCTTGCTTTGCATTCGCCTTATATTATGAAAATACAGGAATATGGTGGATACCAGCGTTTGGTGGTTTACTGTTTGTGATTTCTGATTTCATTATTGGCGTGACAGATATCGGAGGGCGTAAATTGAAGTATGAGCCACTTTGGATTTGGTTTACATATGTAGCTGCTCAAATGTGTATTGTATATGTGGGATTATAAAAAGATACTCTCAAAATAGTGGATAGACTATTTTGAGAGTATCTTTTTTGCTTGTTTAATTTGATCAGTATTATTATTTTAAAATTTATAATTTTACAATTAATAATTTTGTAGAAAATCATCAGTTGTATTATTTATAATAAAAGTAAAAAGATGATGAGATGGTGAAATGATGCAAAAGAAAAAACGTTGGCGTGAATTCTTTGGAACTATTGCAATTGCATGTTTATTGGTGTTTTTGGCGAAAATTTTTGTGTTTTTCCCTACGACTGTAAAAGGAGCATCTATGAGGCCAACGTTGAAAGATGGAGATAAGGTGATTGTTAATAAGTTAGCAAAACAATTTGAAAGCTATGGGAGAGAAGACATTATTGTTGTGAAAACAGATAATTTTTATGTCAAAAGAGTGATTGGATTGCCTGGAGATATAATTGAGATGAGAAATGATCAATTATATGTAAATTCTGAAGTGGAAGATGAAGAGTATTTGGATAGTAATAAAAAACAAGCAGAAAAAAAACTTATGAATTTAACAGAGGACTTTGGACCGATTACAGTTCCTAAAAATAAGATTTTTGTTATGGGAGATAATCGCTTAATAAGTAAAGATAGTAGAAATGGTTTAGGTTTTATTGATAGAGAAGATGTGTTAGGAAAGTTAGCAGGCGTTTATTATCCGTTTGAACATATGAAAATAATAAAGTAAAAAAACCAAGCAAATTTTAGTTTGCTTGGTTTTTTTGTTAAACAGTAGGAGATTCGTTAGATACAAAGGTATCTTCATATTTCTTTGTAGTACTTAAAACGAATTTATGTTGTAGCAATTGTAGTTTAAATAACGCCAAAGGATCATGATATGTTTCTGGATTGCTTCTTAGCGTTGCTAATGTTTGCTCGTCTTCCTTTATCTCAAGTTGAGCTGCATCTACATTTTGTTTCAATATGTTAAGTGGATCTTTGAAGAACATCATGATATCACGTTCTAATGCACCTTCAAATACTTCAAATTGAAGGAAGAATTGTTTTGAAATTGTGTGAGCAATTTCTGTATAGTCTTCTGTTTCAATATATTGTTTATATTTGTTGGCGAGCATAGATTGGTTTTTTTGCATATTACCAAATAATTTTCCGGCACTTTTTAAGAAAAACTGTGTCGGTGTAAAGCGTAATAAAATATTGATGTTCGTTACTGTAATTCGATTTGTCATTCGTACAACATCTCGATTCCAATCATCTAATAATTTGAAATCGCAAGGAAGTTTCATACGTTCTTCTTTATATAATTTATTAAATGTTTCACTCATTTCATCTAAATAAGCTTGAGCTTGAATAAATTCATTATGTGCTGTTTCAATCCATTCTTGAATAGAACCAGTAAATTTAGGAAGAAGTACCTGTTGTACATGCTTTTGAACTCGTTCATTCATTGCAGCATTTAATTCTTCATGAACTAGTTTGAAATCACTATCTTCTTGAACAAGATCAGAGCAGCTCTGTAATAATTCAGGAATTTGAGAATGTATATCTCGTGTAATTTCTTCTTTCATTAAAAGATAGGATTCGGTAATAGAGCGAATTTTATCTTTTTCAAGAGCAGTAAGGTTATTAATAAATCCAGTAAGTTTCACTGAGATGTGTTTATTCCAGCGTACGGATTTTACTAATGTATTTTCTAATTCCACACGTTCATTTATGAGATAAGCAATTGTCTTTTGCGTAAACCATATTAGCTTTTCTATACGTTCTTTTTCTATATCGCGTTTTGCAAGATTAGAGAGAATAGATTCTGTTACATCTCCAAGTTGCTGGCTACTCTCTTGCGAAGGAGAGTATGGGAAGAATTGTGCATCTGGAAAATGTGCTTTAAGTTTATTAATTAGTTTTTCATTAGTAGTCGTATTATTTGTATGTAATACGAAGTGAATTTGTAAGTTTGGTACTTGTTCACGTAAATAAATTAACGTATCAATTTCTTCACTATGCAATGGTGAAGAAGAATTTAATACGTAAACAAGGCTATCTGCTGCTTGTAAGTATTCAAAGTATGCATTGTTTTTATCCAATTGTTCTTGAATGGATGGTGTAATAAGAAATGTAAACTTATTTTTTCTTAAAAACCTACTTGGTAGCTTAATTTCTATACATTTTTTCTCAAGTTCTGACTGAGCAGATGTAGACGTTATTTGATGGAATTCATCAAGGTTAGAGATATTTCGTATATCTAACTCGGTAAATTCTGTAATTTCAGTTTGACTAGCGTCTTTAAATAGAATAGGAGTTGTTAAAGTTTCAGTTAAGATGTTCTCTCCCAATATTGAATTAACAAATGATGTTTTATCATGGTCGCTAGTTCCAGCTATTAGTAGTGGTGTGACATTTAAATCACATAGTTCATGGACGAGTAGCGTAAATTGATGACTTAAATCTACATCATTTTTCTCAGCCCATACAGCGATTGTTTCGAATAAATGAGAAACTGTTTCCATATTTACATCTGCTTCAGCTGATGTATTAGAAAGTAAGGAACCAGCACTTTTTACAAGTAATGATTCTAAAGTTGTAGGTGAGACTTCATTCCATGCTAACACTGCTGCAGAGACAACTAGAGAATCTTTTGCTTTTGTTAAACTGAACCAATTTGTTAATAAATTTGGTACAAGTCCGTTTAATTCATGCATAAAGTGATTTCCGGTAATTAATGCAAAGTATGTTTCTTGATAGCGAGTACAAATTTCATTCCAATCGTCATTATTGTCTGTTTCAATATGCAAGAATAAATGATTAATACTTTGAATCCAAGGAAGGTATAAGGATTCATGTTGATAGCTATTCCAAAGAGCAATAACAAGTTCTTTAAATTGGGCTTGATCAACAGCATATAGAGCTTTTAAAGACTCATAGAAATATTCAGGCTTAATATTTTTTGTAAATCCTTTGTTTATGTAATTTATTAACGTATCAAACCAGTGTAAAGATTGTGTTCGAATACCTTCTTGAACAGCTAGTTCGATAGCGTTGTTCCAATCTTCTTGTTTTTCATAGAAAGAACGTGCAATTGCAGTAATATTTGGGTAATCCGGTTGGAATGCAACAGCTTCACTAATCGTCTTAAAAGCGAGTCCTAAACGATCTTGTTCGATATAAAGAGAAAGAAGTTGTAAGGAAACCTCCATCGTAAGAGTTGTATCTTCCGTTTGAATAGATTGATAAATTTCTTCTGCCTTTGATAAGAATCCTAGTTCAAAATAAGCATCTGCAATATTTTTTGTCGCCCAAAGTGCAAGAGCATTATTTACTTTTTCCCATTTAAATATAGCTGCTTCAAAATCTTTATTTTGATAATAAAATTCACCTTGAGCAAATCGAATATTAGAAATGTTGGAGAATTCATTTTTAGATTCATTTATATATGCTTCACCGAGTACTTCCGATGCAGGAGTAGAAGTTTCTTCTGTTAAAAATGTTTTATAGTAAACTTTTTGAATAAATTGATTTTCAATGGTCATGTTCGTTCCCCCCTGTATAATTTAGAAAAATGATGTTGTATGTAAAAGGGTGTATGTTCTTTTAATAGGTAGAAGTTGCATTATATAGACCAAACTATGTTTTTGCTAGATATATCATTTTTCTTGAGAGTTAAACCGTTGCGAAAAGTAACTTTCCTTTATTGTAACAAAAAAACACGCATATGAATTTTTATTTTTTATCGGGTCATTTGCGTGCAGTAAGAATCTAATCTCAAAATTGGTGAATGTAAGTGAGTTATGTGGGAGTCGGGATGTCTGTAGAAGCAAGATTGGCATAGGTTAATAATTAGTAGAGGATGAACAAAACTCCCACTGATTAAAGTTTCACTTTATCTCTGTTAAAGGAAAGAATAGAAGTAGAGTTCATTATAAAAACAATGTATAGTGAATATGTATACCATGTTTGCCTTAAAGATAGAAAGGGTACAATGTGGAATAACGATCGTGCATAGGATGTGTCTTCCGAATGGAACAACATATTGGCGAGTTAATCGCGCATTATGGCTATTTTGGAATTGTTATAGCTTTGGCTGGTGGGATTGTCGGATTACCGATACCAGACGAGTTTTTATTGACCTTTGTTGGTTATAATGTTTCAAAAGGAGTTATGTCAGGAACTGCTGCTTTTTTAAGTGGGATGGCTGGTGCGATGTTAGGGATCACGTTAAGCTACATATTAGGTTTAAAACTTGGGCTCCCTGTTTTAAAGAAATATGGGCCGAAAATTAGAATTAAAGAACATCACATTGAAAAAACACATATTTTATTTGAAAAATATGGGCCATTTCTTTTAATGATTGGTTATTTTATACCGGGAGTACGTCATTTAACAGCATATTTTGCTGGGGTATCAAATTTGACACTTTGGCGTTTTTGTTTATACGCTTACGGTGGTGCGCTCATTTGGATAAGTGTTTTTATTGGGCTTGGCTGGAAGTTAGGCGAGAAGTGGCGCTTCGTTGAGTATAGTTTACATCATTATGGAATATGGATTTTATTAATTTCAGCAGTTGTTACATGTGTTGTATGGTTGTACATAAAGAAAAAGAAAAACCGCTAATAGCGGTTTTTTAGCTGAAAGCAATAAATAATACACCAGCTGTAATAAAGACTACACCAACACCGGTCATAAAGTTTAACTTTTCACCGAGGATAATCATAGCGAGAATGATAGAAAATACGACGCTTAATTTATCGACAGGAGCTACTTGTGAAACCTTTCCTGTTTTGAGGGCAAGAAAATAAAATAGCCATGACGAAGCACCTGCAACCCCACTTAATGTGATAAATAGCAGTGCTTTTTTATTTAGCAGTACGTCGCCGATATTTTGAAATTTACCTTGTATGATAATAACGCCTATCATAAATAATGCCATAATAATAGATCGAATTGTTGTTGCAACGTTTGCATCGATGCCGTCTAAACCAAACTTTCCAAAAATCGATACAAGGGCAGCAGCAATTGCTGATAATAGGGCAAATAAGAGCCACGAACTCATAGTAAAATTCCTCCAATCTTACAGTATTATACATGAAAATGATTCTCATGTATAAGGTTGAAGCAATTGAGGTTTATAGGAAGCACGACTTCAACTTAACTTCTTGCTCCACCTGAATTTTAAGGTGGGAGTTTTACTGTCTGTAAATAGTGGGCTAAATAACGAAATAACCCCCACCTTATATTTTTAATAAGGTGGGGGTTATTATACTACTCTGCAATTTCCTCATATAAAAAGTACGTTACATTATAAATATGTTCTACTTCATCGTCTGTCATAAACAGTAATTCGTCACGCTCAATCCCTTTTTTCTTTTCAATAAACTCAATCATGTTTTTGCGTTCTTCTCTCTTCATCAATTTTATTTCTCCTCTCAATCTGTTTTAATACAGTTTATTTAAGTTACTGCTATTATATAACAGAATCTTTAGAAAGTTCCACCTATTTTATTGTTTTTTTCAAAAGAACTTTTCGACAAAACAAGCCCACCTAAGGGGGCTTGTTTTATTTTATAGTCGTAAAAACTCAGGCTCCGTCGTACCGGCACCATCGATGTAATAAATTGTGTCGGGATTGATTTTGATCAGTACGTAATTAGGGTCTTCAGGGCCGAGTAACCAACGTTTTAAGCTATTATTCCAAAACTTGTTTTTTAATGTCGAGTCTTCCTCGATTGAAGCCAATCCTTCAACTTCAATATAATCTTCATCTAATTTTTTCCCTTCTCGTCCGAGTAGTACATGGACATTAGGATTTTGTTCAATATCTGTTATCTTTTTTGATTGTCGATCTGTTGCAACATACAGTACAAAATCTTCATGGAAAAACATCATAAAGGCGCTATGAGGTTTCTCATTTCGTACTGTAGATAATACACCAGTACGTTGACCTTGAATAATAGTTGCGATTTTTTCTTTTAAGTGCATAATTTTAACCCCTTTTCACAATTTATAATTCTGTCTGTTTAAACAAGATAATTTAAATATCTTTCATACTGTTTTCTTCAATCCGATTTTTTAAACGTAATTGTGATGAAATCGGACAAGTTAGGAGAATAATAATAATAATATTGAGGAGAAATACATACGATGGAAGGATGAAAAAGCATGTTTAATAAAATATTTCTTGTAGTAGCGCTTATAGGTGTACCACTGTCTGTGCTTGGAAAAACACTTCATTGGCCAGAAACAATTATGTTTGCTGTGTATTGTATTACGATTATCGCATTAGCTGGTTTTATGGGGAGAGCAACAGAGAGTTTAGCAATTGTTTCTGGTCCTAGAATAGGCGGGTTATTAAATGCTACTTTCGGTAATGCTGTTGAACTTATCATTTCAATTTTTGCACTTCAAGCAGGGTTAATTGAAGTGGTGTTAGCTTCTTTAACGGGTTCTGTACTTGGAAATTTATTATTAGTAGGAGGGTTATCTTTCTTTGTTGGAGGTCTTAAATACAAAAGACAAAGTTTTAATGTATATGATGCAAGGCATAATTCAGCTTTATTAATATTTGCTGTTGTTGTGGCCTTTGTTATTCCAGAGATCTTTTCAATGAAAATGGACGCTGGAAAGACGTATCAATTAAGTATAGGTGTTTCTATTATTATGATTATCATGTACCTTGCTGCATTACTATTTAAGTTAGTTACGCACCGTGGTGTATATCAACATAAAAGTGACGAAGTAGCGCATGAAGAAGAGCCAGAGTGGTCGAAAGGGAAGGCGCTCCTTATTTTAGCGATAGCAACACTGGCAGTAGCTTATGTGTCAGAGGCACTCGTGCATACTTTTGAAACTGTTGCAAAGTCATTTGGCTGGTCAGAGTTATTTATAGGGGTTATTATCGTTGCAATTGTTGGGAATGCAGCGGAACATGCGTCTGCAATTATTATGGCTTATAAAAATAAAGTAAATATTGCAGTCGAAATTGCAATAGGCTCTACATTACAAATCGCTATGTTTGTTGCTCCTGTATTAGTATTGCTATCTATGTTCTTCGCACAAAGGATGCCTTTAGTATTTACCATACCAGAACTTGTGTCTATGATTACAGCCGTTTTCTTAACGATTGCGATTTCCAATGATGGAGATACAAACTGGTTTGAAGGTGGCACTTTACTAGCGGCGTATGTCATTATGGGAATTGGTTTTTATTTATTATGAAAAATAGGCATAACAATTGCGCTCAGAGAAAACAATAAACGAAGTAGTATATATACCTACATAGGAAGGAGCCAGACAGGTGAAACGAGTATACAGCATATGTCTTTCAACTATGGTCTCGTTTATTTTATTATTTCCTAACATGAGTTTTGCAAAGACAACAGTAGGAACAAAAATGCCTTCATCTGTTTTAAATATTTCAAAAGACAATACATTTCCAAATGATGCGCAAGATTTGCCACGTTTACAACCAAGTAAATTTGCTCAAGAGCTATTGAAAACGGCTAATATTAAAATTGAAAATCCAGACTTAATTCGGATGTTTAATGAAACGACAATTTCAAATGCGCCGCTTGCAGTAGGGTATCGGGCAAAAATTTATTTAGGTCAATGGGCTTTACGTTATGAATCAGTAGACACATCGATTAATTGGGAATATAAACAAGTGAATCGAAATGTGTATGATAATCGCGGAGGAGACCGTTTATATCCACTTCGCTATAAGCAAGAAACACAAAAGACGGTTGAAGGCGATTTAACAGCAGATATGAAAGATGCTGCAGATGTGAAAAAAATGATGCTTCTCAAAGCACTTGAAAAAGTACAATTACCCCTTTCGTTTAAAACGACCATTGGTTATGGTACTGGACATGAGCGTGTGTATAATATTAGTCCGAGTCAACTCGGATATTTATACGCTTATACACCAGCAGTAAATGAAAAAGGAAAAGTAACATTTGGAGAAGTGTATCTTGTATTAAAGGGAAATCAAAAAAGACTTGTTGTGAAAAATATTACTTCTCAAGGAATTGGAGCTGCTATTCCAATTCATGATCATTTGTATTTTAAATTCATTTCTTCTTCCCACTCGCAATAACATGAAAAAACGTCAGCTTATGAGCTGACGTTTTTTTATAATGTAATGTTTGCTGTTTTTGATAAGAAATCTTCTGTCGGATAGTAGCTGTTTTTTACAAGAACATTTGGTCCAAGACATTTTACTGCAGGACAGTGACAGCTTAATGATTTTGCTGTTTTTGAAGCGCTCCATTTTTCATACGCTTCTTGTAATGTGTTTGTTTGTATGTTTCCTAGAAGTGGAACATCACCAAAATCAGTAACGATAATATTGCCATCAAAAATATTTACATTTAAGCGTGAACGACCATCTGGATCGTTACGAACAGTTACATTTTTGCTCTCTTGTAACTTTTTAAATGTGGCAATGTCTCGCTCGTCATCGCTACAAGCATAGAAAGGTAAAGTTCCAAATAGCATCCATACATTTTCATCGCGAATTTCTAGTAAATGTTCAATCGCATCACGAATTTCAGCTTTTGTTAAAATTTCTAGATTACTCGCGAAGTCACTTGGATACATTGGATGAACTTCATGACGTTTACAGCCCATCTCTTCGACGATTTGGCGGTGAATATGTTCAATATGTGGTAGAGTTCTTTTGTTTAGCATTGTTTCGGCCGATACAAGTACACCTGCATCTGATAAAGCCTTACTATTTGTAATCATTCTTTCGAATAATTTTGCACGTTGTTCGTAAGTAGGCTTACGCTCCATCATTGCAAATCCGCCTTCAACGAAGTCATCAATTGTTCCCCAGTTATGAGAGATATGCAATACGTCTAAATAAGGAATAATCTGTTCATAACGTGCTAAATCTATAGTTAAGTTAGAGTTGATTTGAGTGCGAACGCCTCGTTCATGGGCATATTTTAAGAGTGGTGTTACATAGTTGTCGACGGATTTTTTGGAAAGCATAGGTTCTCCGCCAGTAATACTTAAAGAACGTAAATGAGGAATCTCATCTAATCGTTTTAATAAAAGATCCATCGGAAGCGGATTTGGGTCTTTCGGCTGTAACGTGTAACCAACAGCGCAATGCTCACAGCGCATATTGCATAACGTCGTCGTTGTAAATTCAACATTTGTTAATAGTAGTTTGCCGTACTCTTCAAGGTCCATATACGCTTCCCATGGATCGTAAGAAGGAGTAATCGGCTTCATTTTTTGTGATATCGTCATATGAAATACTCCTTTGACTATTGAAATAACAATTTGTCCATTCTCTATAATAGAAGAATATGTGCTTTTTATAAAGTGAAACTTTTTAGCATGAAAAGAGAGAGGGCTTACATTATAGTGGATGACTGTGACAAAATTGATGAAATTTCATGCCCATAGCAATCGTTTTTGCGGTATAATAAAAGCAACTCGAATTAAAAGGAGAGTGCCTTCATGGGAAAAGCAATTCAAGATAAAGATACACAATTAGTATATTTAAAAGAACGTTTAAATATGTTCATTGAAGTAATTGATACAATTGAACCTGAAGAAGTAGAATTAGAAGATGTAGATCGTCTTCTTGCAATGTTAGATGAATTAGAATTAAAATGTGAGCAATTTAAAAAAGACGAATAATATATTAAAAAGGCTACCAATTCCAATTTGGTAGCCTTTTTCTGTTCGGGTAATAGAAGGACGATAGAAAAAGAGGTATAATCAAGTTGTGAAAAATTTCATTTATGCTCTAATAGCGTGAAACAAATAAATAGCTAAAGAGCATAACAATTGAATTTTCAGCTCATAACGTTTTGGTAGCGTTCACAATTGAGGGGGAAGTAACAATGGAAAAGCTTCAAGAAAGCATGTATCAACTAATTGTTGAAACGTCAACGAACTTACCGAAAGATGTTCGTCGTGCGATTCAACAAGCGAAAGAGCGAGAAAATGCAGGGACTCGTTCTGCGATGGCACTTGGCACAATTACAAATAATATTAAAATGGCTGATGATAACATCTCGCCGATTTGCCAAGATACAGGGATGCCAACGTTTAAAATTTATACACCAGTTGGTGTGAATCAATTAAAGTTGAAGGAAGCTATCTATAATGCGCTTGAGCGGGCGACAAAAGATGGTAAACTTCGTCCCAATTCTGTTGATTCTCTTTTTGGAGATAATAGTGGAAATAATTTAGGACCAGGTACACCGGTGATTAAGTTTGAACAATGGGAAAAAGATTATATTGATGCACGTTTAATCCTAAAAGGTGGTGGCTGTGAGAATAAAAATATTCAATATAGCTTACCGTGTGAACTAGAAGGACTTGGACGAGCTGGCCGTGATTTAGAAGGGATTCGTAAATGCCTTCTTCATGCAGTATATCAAGCACAAGGGCAAGGATGTAGCGCTGGTGTAATTGGTGTTGGTATCGGGGGAGACCGCACATCAGGTTATGAATTAGCAAAAAATCAATTATTCCGTACATTAGATGATGTCAATCCAGTACCAGAGTTACAACATCTTGAAGAGTACGTATTAGAAAATGCGAATAAGCTTGGCATTGGTACGATGGGATTTGGCGGAGAAACAACTTTACTTGGTTGTAAAATTGGCGTCTATAATCGTTTGCCAGCTAGTTTCTATGTATCTGTTGCGTATAATTGCTGGGCATATCGTCGCCTTGGTGTGAAAATCCATCCTGAAACAGGAGACATTATGGATTGGTTATATCAAGAAGGGGAAGATACACTTCAGCATGAAGTACAAGAAAAAACAGAGCAACGTGAGATTGTATTACAAGCACCAATTACAGAAGAGCAAATTCGTGAACTTCGCGTTGGTGATGTTGTAACAATTAATGGCATGATGTATACAGGTCGTGACGCAATCCATAAGCATTTAATGGATAATGATTGTCCAGTAGATTTAAACGGACAAATTATTTACCACTGTGGTCCAGTTGTTGTGAAAGATGAAAATGACAATTGGCAAATTAAAGCGGCAGGTCCAACGACAAGTATTCGTGAAGAACCGTACCAAGGCGATATTATGAAGAAATTCGGTATTCGCGCTGTCATTGGAAAAGGCGGTATGGGTGCGAAAACATTAACGGCTTTAGAAGAACACGGCGGTGTATATTTAAACGCAATCGGTGGTGCAGCGCAATATTATGCTGAATGTATTAAAGAAGTGAAAGATGTTGATTTCTTACAATTTGGTATTCCAGAAGCAATGTGGCATTTACGTATCGACGGGTTTAAAGCAGTTGTAACGATGGACTCTCATGGTAATAGCTTACATGCAGATGTTGATAAAACATCACTTGAAAAATTAGCTAGCTTTAAAGAGCCAGTATTTAAGTAAATAAAAAATGCATCTCGAATGATTCGAGATGCATTTTTTTGGTATATATAGAAAAACATGTTCAGCATGAAAGAATGCGTAGCAACAGAAACTACAAGTACGATTATATATGGAAAGGAGACTATTTATGAAATATAAATGGTTATATATCGGTCTCATTTTTTCAATTATGATGGCACTTGTTCCAGTTTCAGCACTGGCTTATACAAATACTCCACATAACTGGGGAATCCCGCGTCCTAAAAATGAAACAGTACCAGATGCAGGAAAGTTATATACAGATTTACTACAAAAAAATGGCGGGTTTTATTTAGGAGATACGAAGAAAAAAGATATTTATTTAACATTTGATAATGGATATGAGAATGGATACACCGGGAAAATATTAGATGTATTAAAAGAGAAAAAAGTACCAGCAACTTTCTTTGTAACGGGGCATTACATTAAAACACAAAAAGATTTATTGTTAAGAATGAAGGATGAAGGACACATTATTGGAAACCATTCTTGGAGTCATCCTGATTTTACAGCGGTAAATGATGAGAAACTTCGTGAAGAATTAACGAGTGTAACGGAAGAAATTAAAAAAGTAACTGGGCAAAAAGAAGTGAAATATGTACGTCCTCCGCGCGGTGTATTTAGTGAAAGAACGTTAGCTCTTACGAAAGAAATGGGCTATTATAATGTATTTTGGTCACTTGCATTTTTGGATTGGAAAGTGGATCAGCAAAGAGGATGGCAATATGCGCATAATAATGTTATGACGATGATTCATCCAGGATCTATTTTATTACTTCATGCAATATCAAAAGATAATGCAGAAGCACTTGCGAAAATCATTGATGATTTGCGCGAGAAAGGGTATCATTTTAAAAGTCTAGATGACTTAGTAAAAAGCAATCAACCGTAAGCATGTATGCTTACGGTTTTCTCATGCTATAATGATGTGTAAAAAGGATGGGGAAACGTATGTGGAGCGAACATGTTACGTTAGAGTATCCGTATCATTTTGAAGAAGTATTAAAACGTTTATCTTTTGATCCTCTTAACGTCATTCAATTAGATGAGAAAGTTATTTAT
The DNA here is from genome assembly GCF_051916495.1 of Bacillus cereus group sp. MYBK216-1. NCBI lineage: Bacteria > Bacillati > Bacillota > Bacilli > Caryophanales > Bacillaceae > Bacillus > Bacillus cereus group sp. MYBK216-1. Next base: position 50,578 of record NZ_JBQAGT010000007.1, on the reverse strand, counting down.
ATCCCGCTTTGTATAGACGAGGAACAGGTTGTTGTTCGCTTACAAGGGATTGGTACTGTTCAAAATCCACAGTTTTGGATTTCTAGTCAGACAGGAGATCCAGAGAAAGTCATGAAACGAATGAGGGCCATTTTTCATTGGAATGAACCGTTTCAAGATATACAAAATCATTTTTTAAACACATCATTACGTCCACTATTTGAAACATATGCTTATACTCCAATTATTTTAGAATTTGATTATTTTGCTTGTCTTCTTCGCTGTATCATTCACCAACAAATAAATTTGAAATTTGCTACTGTGTTAACAGAACAATTTGTGAAACGGTATGGAACAGAGAAGAACGGTGTATTCTTTTTCCCCACTCCGGAAATAGTAGCAAATATTTCAATAGAAGAATTGAGAGAGCAGAAGTTTAGTCAGCGAAAGGCTGAATATATAGTAGGATTAGGTCGAAGTATTGTCAGTGGTACATTAAATTTAGCGAGTATAGAAAATGGGACGGAAGAAGAAGTTTCAGCACAATTGTTGCCAATTAGGGGAATTGGTGCATGGACAGTGCAAAACTTTTTAATGTTTGGGCTTGGACGGAAAAATATGTTCCCGAAAGCGGACATTGGGATTCAGCGTGCAGTGCAAGGTATATTTCAATTAGATGATAAACCTGATGATGCATTTTTAGAAAAAGTGAAACAAGAGTGTGAACCATACTGCAGTTATGCAGCGTTATATTTATGGAAAAGTATAGAGTAGAGGTGTAATAATGATACAAAAGCAACATGAGAGTAAGTTGGAAGTTGGTCAAACGTTTCCTGTGACAATTAAACGTCTTGGGATTAACGGAGAAGGCGTTGGTTATTTTAAGAGACAAGTTGTTTTCATTCCAGGGGCATTACCAGGAGAAGAAGTTGTTGCAGAAACAACGAAAATTCAGCGTGGCTTCGCTGAAGCGAAAGTGAAAAAAGTTCGTAAAGCTTCACCGCATCGTGTGAAAGCACCGTGTCCAGTATATGAGGAGTGCGGCGGTTGCCAATTGCAACATTTAGACTATAAAGAACAACTAAATCAAAAGCGTGATATCGTTGTACAAGCATTCCAGAAGTATATGAACAACGGTTTGGAAGAGAAAATTCGTCCGACGCTTGGCATGGAAAATCCATGGCATTATCGTAATAAGAGTCAACTACAAGTGGGGCGTAAAGACGAAAAGGTTATTACAGGGCTGTATAAACAAAACTCACATCAGTTAATTGATATTGCTCATTGTATGATTCAACATAAAGCAACGAATGAAGCGACAAAAGTTGTAAGACGTATATTAGAAAAGTTAAATGTTTCTATTTATAATGAGAAAAAGCAAAAAGGTTTAGTACGTACAATTGTGACACGTACTGCAGTGCAAACAGGGGAAGTACAAGTTACACTTATTACAACAAAAGAAGAATTGCCAAATAAAGAGCAATTTATCGCAGAAGTACAAAAACAGATGCCAGCTGTTAAATCAATTATGCAAAATGTAAACTGGCGTAAAACATCTGTTATTTTCGGTGATAAAACATTTAAATTGGCTGGAAAAGAAGTAATTCAAGAAACACTTGGTGATTTATCATTTGAATTATCAGCACGTGCATTCTTCCAGTTGAATCCAGAACAAACGGTTGTTTTATACAATGAAGCGAAAAAAGCCGCTGCTTTAACAGGCAATGAGAAAATTGTAGATGCGTATTGTGGCGTTGGTACAATCGGACTTTGGCTTGCAAATGATGCAGCGGAAGTACGTGGTATGGATGTAATTCCAGAAGCGATTGCAGATGCAAGAAAAAATGCGAAGCGTCACGGATTTACAAATACGAAATATGAAGCAGGTAAAGCTGAACAATGGTTACCGAAATGGGTAAAAGAAGGATGGCGTCCAGATGTAATTGTTGTCGATCCACCACGTACAGGTTGCGATGATAAATTACTGGAAACAATTTTAAAAGTGAAGCCGAAACAAGTTGTGTATGTGTCTTGTAATCCTTCATCATTAGCACGTGATGTACAAGTATTAATGAAGAGCTATGAAGTGGAGTATGTGCAACCAGTTGATATGTTCCCGCATACAGCTCACGTAGAAAATGTAGTGAAGCTTGTTAGAAAGTAAAGTTTATTAATATTCCCTCATGGTATGAGGGAATATTTTCTATGAAGGAGAATGAAATGTACAATTATAAATTAACGATTCAGTACGATGGTGCACGTTTTAAAGGATGGCAACGTCTCGGTAATAACGATAATACGATTCAAGGAAAAATCGAAAGTGTCATCTCTGAAATGGTCGGAAAAGAAATTGAAATTATCGGTTGTAGTAGAACAGACGCTGGTGTACATGCTTTGAATCAAGTTGCTAACTTTCAAAGTGATGAGAAGTTAGTGGAACATAAAGTGAAAAAATATTTAAATCAATATTTACCTAATGATATTAGCATTACGAATGTGGAAGAAGTACATGATCGCTTCCATGCTCGTTACAATTCTAAAGCAAAAACATATCTGTATAAAATTTGGAATGAAGAGCATACAAATCCATTTATGCGTAAATATAGTATGCATGTGAATAAAAAATTAAATGTGAAAAGCATGAAAGCAGCTGCAAAACATTTAGTTGGTTCACATGATTTTACTGCTTTTTCAAATGCGAAATCAAAGAAAAAATCTATGGTTCGAGAAGTATATACACTTGATGTGATGGAAGAGGCAGGGTTTGTACAAATTAGAGTAAGTGGTAACGGCTTCCTTCATAATATGGTAAGAAAAATTGTCGGGGCATTAATTGAAGTTGGATTAGGACAATTAGACGCTGAAGCAATTCCAAACATTTTAGAGGAAAAGCAGCGCAATCAAATTAATTGTCTTGCTGAGGCAAGTGGGTTGTATTTAGAGAATGTTGAGTTTTAATGGCAAATAAAAAAATCGGGCTAAGTAGCTCGATTTTTTTAGTATTACGAAGATTTTTCGTTTTTTATACGTAGCTTCAAATTCCAAAAAGCAGCAAGCATAATAGCTGCAAAGGAGCCAAAAATTGTTCCTAATAGCTTTGCATAAGGAGAGCTGCTTACATCGGCATTAATGAATAACATCATACAGAGCATGGCAGGGAAAAAGTATAAGTATTGTAATAACTTTAATTTTTTATCATTACTCATATATATAGCCCCTTTCTAGCATGTTATATGTTGATTGTAACATATTTTACCAAGTTGTTTTTACACATGGAGACATGTTTATTTTATATGTGTAAACGCAGTTTTTTAATTCGATATTGTAAGTTTTGCCTACTTAATCCTAAAAATTTTGCAGCTTGTGAGATGTTTCCATGATTCTCTTTAAGAATTTGGTTAATGTAGTTCTTTTCCATTTTTTCTATTGTGTGTTTTAAAGTTTTAGGTGTATCAGTATTGTGATTAGTTAGTGCATGTTGCATATTGAATTCTGTTTTTATTCGTTCGCGAAAGCGAGTAGGCAGCTGAAACGCTGTAATGATGGTTTCAGCTTCTATCAAGTTCATGGAACCTTCAATTATATGTTCCAACTCCCGTACGTTTCCAGGCCAATCGTATGCATAGAAAAATTCTCTTACATTTACATCTACATCGGTTACATTGAGCCCGAATTGAGTATTATATTTTTCAATAAAGTGCTGAACAAGAGCTGAAATATCTTCTTTTCTTTCACGTAAAGGCGGAAGACATAAAGTAACGACGCTTAATCGGTAATATAAGTCTTCTCTTAATCGATTATGTGCGATGGCTTCAAAGGGATCTTCATTGATAGTTGCTATAATACGAACATCAATTTCTTTTTCGTGTGTACCTCCGATTCTTCGTATTGTTTTCTCTTGTATAGCCCGCAGCAACTTAGCTTGAAGTATTGGGCTTAATGAATTGATTTCATCTAATAATAAAGTTCCTCCGTTTGCTTCTTCGAATAAGCCTGATTTATCTATTGCTCCTGTAAAGGCACCTCGATTTGTTCCAAATAGTAGGCTTTCCATTAATGTATCAGGTATAGCGGCACAGTTTTGTGAAATAAAGGGTTTGCCTGAACGCTGACTTTCATTATGGATGCTTTGTGCAAATAGTTCTTTACCAGTGCCTGTTTCTCCTACTAGAAGTATGGAGGAAGATGTACGAATTACTCTTTTTCCTTCTGTAATGATTGATTGAATGGCTTCAGAATCACCAATTATGTGATCAAAGGTAAATTTAGTGCTTTGTTTTCGAGAAGGGCTCATTTTTATTGTTTGCTTTAAGTTACTAATTTCTTTTGATACTTCAATAGCGCCTTTGATTTTTCCATTTTCTGTTATAGGGAAAGTATCGTTAATCGTTGTAATTTCTTGTCCTTTATTATTAAAATACGTTTGTTTTATATTTTTCTTTGTTTTTCCAAATTTTAATGCCTCTATAAGAGTACTATTTTTATTTTCTTCAAATGCAAACACCTCTAAAGGGCTTTTATATAGCACATCTAAGCGATCCATTGATTCAATTTCCATCATTTTGCGGTTATAGACAATAGTTTTACTTTCCTCATTAATAATATGAATCCCGATATCGAGTTCATTGAGTAAAGTTTCATATAGCATATTCATTTCAATAATTTGTTTAAAATTAATTTCTTCTGTATGCATGTAACATCTTCTCCTCATTTTACCCTATGAAGACTGACTTTTTATAATTTTATTAAAATTCTCATAAAATCGCAAAAATTTTTTGCTATTTTTCTCTTAAAACTTTTCAAATGATAGAAAAATTTTGCGGTTATAAACATTTTTTTTTGAGAAACCTTCATTTTAAATAGGAATTGGAGATTGGTACGCATTTTGCATAAATAATAGTTGAAATCTCTAAAGGAGGGATATGCAACGTTTCAGTACCAATTAAAAAGAAGGAGGAGTTTATAAAGTGAAGACGGTTATAGAAGGCGTGTATAGTCCTTGTTACGGGAAAGTTGAGAAGTTATTTGTTACGGAAAGTTCTTACGTATACGAATGGGAGAAATTAGCATTAATTGAAACGATAGATAAACAGAAAGTAGAAATTAAGATAGGGATCAGTGGTTATATTGAATCATTAGAAGTAGTAGAAGGACAAGATATTGCTGATCAAAAGTTATTAATAACAGTAAGGGATGACCTTTTAGTAACAGGCAGTGATTAATGCAAGTGACGTGTATTTTTGCTCTTTTAAATCATTATTTTTAAGGTGAGGAATTTTAAAAACGCTTACATTAAATGGGTTGGCAAAGTGAAAAGGGGGGATTTATATGATGGATCAAAACCAAGGATTAAAAAGAGAATTGAAAAGTAGGCACATATTTATGATTGCACTCGGTGGAGTTATTGGTACAGGACTTTTTTTAGGGTCAGGTTATACGATTCATGAGGCTGGACCTGGAGGAGCAATTGTAGCGTATCTTGTCGGTGGATTTGTAATGTATTTAACGATGCTCTGTCTTGGAGAATTAGCTGTTGCGATGCCTGACGCAGGGTCTTATCAAACGTATGCGACAAAGCATATTTCCCCTGCAGCAGGTTATGTAGTGGGATGGATGTCATGGTTAAACTGGTCTGCTACGATAGGTATTGAATTAATTGCAGTTAGTATTTTGATGAAACGTTGGTTTCCTGATGTACCGTCATGGATTTGGTGTGTAGTGTTCGCGGTACTGCTCTTTGCTATTAATGCGTTATCTTCAAGAAGTTTTGCGGAAGTGGAATTTTGGTTTGCAAGTATTAAAGTAATTACAATTATTGCATTTATTATTTTAGGCGGGGCGGCAATGTTTGGTTTTCTAGATATGAAAGGAAATGAACCAGCACCGATGTTCTCTAGCTTTACTGATTACGGGGGACTGTTTCCGAATGGATTATCAGCCATTTTAATTACGATGATTGCAGTTAATTTTTCTTTCCAAGGAACAGAACTAGTTGGTATTGCAGCAGGTGAGAGTGAAAATCCAGAGAAAACGATCCCGAAGGCAATTAACAATACAGTTTGGCGTATACTTGTTTTCTTTGTACTATCTATTTTTATTCTTGCTGGACTATTCCCTTGGCAGCAAGCAGGAGTAATTGAAAGTCCATTTGTAGTTGTATTTGATAAAATTGGTATTCCTTATGCAGCAGATATTATAAATTTCGTTATTATTACAGCAGTTCTATCCGTTGCGAATTCAGGATTATATGCAACTTCTCGTATGCTATGGTCTATGTCTAATCAAGGAATGATTAGTCCGATTTTTGGTAAGTTATCTAAAAACGGTGTTCCTATTTATGCATTGATTGTAAGCACAATTGTAGGTTGTCTCTCATTATTATCAGGTATTTATGCGGAAGATACAGTTTATTTATGGCTGCTTTCTATCGCTGGATTCGGAGCGATACTAGTTTGGGCATCTATTGCTCTATCTAACTTATTAGCTAGAAGGACATATGTTAAGCAGGGCGGGGATGTGAAGGACTTGAAATTTAAAACACCATTGTATCCATTTGTACCACTTCTTGCGTTAGTATTAAATTTAACAGTAATCGTTGGAATGGCCTTTATTCCAGAACAAAGAATGGCATTATATTGTGGTATTCCATTTATGATTGTTTGTTTACTGTTTTATCGTGCTACAAGAAATAAGGGAAGTAATGTAGAGCATATTGAAAAGACAAATACAACGGAAGTAGAGAGTTTATAATAGTGATTAATTAGGAGACTGTAAAATTGTAAACAGTCTCTTTTTTTGTGAAAATAAAGCTGGAAACATACTATGTATGCAAAGGGGAATTAGCGATGAATCCAGAAGTTTCGCAGTTGTTAAAACAAATAGATTCAAGGAAAGAGGAATTGTTAGAACTTACAAAAACATTAATTCGTTTTGAAACACCAGCACCGCCAGCGAGAAATACAAATGAAGCGCAAGAATTTGTTGCAGAGTTTTTAAGAAAACGAAATTTTAGTATTGATAAATGGGATGTATATCCGAATGACCCAAACGTTGTCGGGGTTAAAAAAGGAATAAAAAGTGATTCATATAAAAGTCTTATCATTAATGGTCATATGGATGTAGCTGAAGTGTCAGCAGATGAGGCGTGGGAAACAAATCCGTTTGAGCCATTTATAAAAGATGGTTGGTTAGTTGGACGTGGCGTAGCTGATATGAAAGGGGGAATAGCTGGAGCGCTATTTGCTATTCAGCTATTACAAGAAGCTGGTATTGAATTACCTGGAGATTTAATCTTTCAATCCGTAATTGGAGAAGAAGTTGGAGAAGCTGGCACACTTCAATGCTGTAGGCGAGGTTACGATGCTGATTTTGCAGTCGTAGTGGATACGAGTAATTTACATATGCAAGGACAGGGCGGCGTAATTACTGGCTGGATTACTGTGAAAAGCCCTCAAACGTTTCATGATGCAACGCGTAGGCAAATAATCCATGCTGGAGGACGTTTATTTGGAGCGAGTGCAATTGAAAAAATGATGAAAATTGTGCAAAGTTTACAAGAATTAGAGCGTCATTGGGCAGTTATGAAAACATATGAAGGCTATCCGTCTGGAACAACAACAATTAATCCAGCTGTTATTGAGGGAGGAAGGCATGCGGCGTTTATTGCGGATGAGTGCCGATTATGGATAACAGTGCACTTCTATCCGAATGAAACACATGAACAAATAATAAAAGAAATTGAAGAGTATATTGGAAAGGTGGCAGCTGCCGATCCATGGTTAAGTGAAAATCCGCCACAATTTAAGTGGGGCGGAGAATCAATGATCGTAGATCGTGGTGAAATTTTCCCTTCATTAGAAGTCGATAGGGAACATGCAGCTGTAAAAAAACTTAGCTCAGTACACGAGTCTATTTTATCAAAAAATGCAATTTTAGATATGTCTGCAACGGTAACTGATGGCGGTTGGTTTAGTGAGTTTCACATTCCAGCCATTATATATGGACCAGGTACATTAGAAGAAGCACATTCTGTAAATGAGAAAGTTGAAGTTGAACAGTTAATTGAATTTACAAAAGTGATAACAGCATTTATATATGAATGGTGCCACACGAAAAAATAGATTTGTATAGTAAAATCGTACGAGTATGTATACTTGTACGATTTTTTAGTGAACTATTTCAGAGGTAAAAATAAACAACTGAAATAGTTCTTTATTTTGCTATGTCTTTCGCTTTATTTCAAGTAATTTCTCTTTTGCTAATTCAACGGCGATCGCATCATCTAAATAGCCAATTGGAAAGAGATAGTCGGGAATAATATCTGTCGATAAAATGAAATACAGTAATGCGCTCCCAAGAACTGCACGTTCTTCTTTTGAAATGGTTTCATTGCAAAATTGTTGATACATATCTGTTAATTGTTCAATAAAAGGACCAGCACTATCAATTTGCTCTAATTTACTTGCGAAACTGTCATGAATACGTTTTTCGCCTTCTGTTGTCTGGGCATAGCGTTCGTAATTTTCGAGTTCTTGTTTTACGCGAGTTGTAGTGTAATCGAAATCGAATAAGTTAGAGGATTGCAGCGTTTGCTGAATGGTATCAAGAGATGTGTACATATCTGTTTTTTCTTTATTTATGTGAGGAGAATCAGGGTACATTTCATCAAATAACAATTGGGGTGGAACTTGAAGACATTCTGCAAATTTTTGTAGATGTTTTTGTTTTGGCGGTTGTTTGCCATTAATAATTCTTGAGACTGTTGCAGGATCAATATTTGTAAGTATTCCTAGTTGGCGCATAGATAAGGCGCGTTCTTTTAAAAGTTTTTTTATTAATTTGCCAAGCCGATCATTCGGGTTTTCATTAGCCATAGTGTAGGCACTCCTTTTTTAGTATTGAAAAAATATTGAGCATTTATTACAAGTATATGAAACAGACAGGCACAGTTGCTCAACATTTTCATAATATGCATTGAAAAGTGAGAAAAAGGGGTGACTATTTATGAGTACAGTAGGCTTATTTTCAATTTTTTTAATCGGGATCGCTTCTAATTTAGATAATGCAGGTGTTGGAATTGCATATGGCATTCGTAAAATTCGTATTTCGTGGTTTAACAATTTTATCATCGCATTCTTTGGATTTTTATTTACTTTACTAGCTGGATTTTTTGGAAACTGGATTGCGTTATTTATTTCAGAGTTTACAGCAAATCTGATTGGAGCAATCGTTTTAGGGGTAATCGGTGTGTTTATTTTGTGCCAGCCTTTCTTGGGTCAAAAAAATACTGCAGGTTCTAAAGATGGTAATGTACTTATGGGCATTTTACGTAATCCGGAAAAAGCAGATTTTGATGGTTCTAAAACAATTAGTTTCTCAGAAGCAATTGTTTTAGGAGTTGCGTTGTCTATTAATAATATTGCAGGTGGATTTGATGCAGGGGTAACAAATTTAAATCTTTGGCTTACAGCGACTATTTCTGGGGTGTTTAGTTTTATTTGTATTAGTGGTTTTGCGTATGTAGGAAAACGATTTTTAGCAGAATACTTAGGGAAATGGGCGACAGTTATCGCAGGACTATTATTAATTCTTATTGGGATCGATCAGTTGTTGTAAGGAGAGTAGAAAACAAGGTTCGAGTATTTCCTTGGAAATACAGCAAGAGATTGCATATATCGACGTACTTTTCTCCATACTAATACGGATTTCTTTTAAGAAAGGGGGATTTGTATGGGACGCGGGAAAGCATTTGATCATAAGAAAAAAGGGCATGATCATCAACCACCTAAAGGTGCGTTCATTCATAAAGATGTAAATGAACATACTTTGGAAGAGGAAGAGCTACCAGTAAATATTGAGGCGTATAAAAATAGTTTAAAAAAACATTAAAAGCACCTACATAGGTGCTTTTTTACCGTATATCTTCAATTAATTGTTCGGATTCTTCATGCATACTGTACTCACTTAATACTTGAATGCAAAGCCACTTTAATTCCTCAATCGTATGCTCAAGTTCTTCAGGAAGCACATGATAAATGTCTTCAAGTCCCATCCCGAAATGAATAAGTTCAAGTACTTGATCATCGATGTTCCGATCCATTAATAATTCAAGTACTTCTAAATTGAATATGTATCGGTGAGCTTCGTCGAGTGAAACAACTTTTAACTTCAAGCTTTCTACAATACTCAATATAAAAAGAAGGATTGTTTTTTCAAGAACAGGTTGTTTTCCCATTTGAAATATTAGTTTCATCTTTCACACCTCCACATATAGCGCTAGGTTGTACTATATTATTCAGGAGGGGGGAACAAATATGCATGATATAGAGAAACTTTCAGCACTGTTTTTGTAAGAGGATTGATAACTGACAAAAGTGAGGTTTTGGCGAAATAAAAAATCCTGCTAGTATAGCAGGATAACTCGCGATTAAAAAATGCTCCAACCTTCTTGAGCAGAAAGAAGTTCAAGAATTTTAAAACCGGCAATACTATTTCCGTTTGCATCTAAAGCTGGTCCGAAAATACCGATTCCCATGTCTCCTTTTACGCAGCCAAAAATACCACCGGCTACACCACTTTTTGCAGGAATACCAACACGAATTGCAAATTCACCAGATTCGTTATACATACCACATGTGACCATAAATGTTTTGCAAATTTTTGTAATATGTTTAGGGATGATTTGTTTCTTTTTATATGGATCATATCCATCCATTGCAAAAATTAAGCCGATACGTGCTAAATCGATGCAGTTTACTTCAACTGCGCATTGACGAGTATATAAATCCATAAGTTCTTCAATATCACAATCGATAATTCCGTTTTGTTTCATATAATAACAAAGTGAACGGTTTAGGTAAGCTGTCTCTAGTTCTGAATCGGCAACTTTAGAGGAATAATTAATAGTAGGATTATCTGTTATTTCACGTACAAAATGAAGAATACGTTCCATTTTTTCCTCGTTATCTTTTCCTGCTAGCATGCTTGTAATAGCTAAAGCCCCTGCATTTATCATTGGATTAAGGGGTTTGGATGGACTTGTCGTTTCTAACTTAATAATAGAATTAAATGGGTCACCCGTTGGTTCCATTCCAACTTTAGAAAATACATATTCTTCACCACGGTCTAAAAGGGCAAGGGCAAGTGTAATTACTTTGGAAATACTTTGAAGAGTAAATAGTGTTTGTGAGTTGCCTGCATGGATATATTCTGTTTCTTTATGGAAAATGGCAATCCCTAAATCGTCTGGATTTGCATTTCCTAGTTCGGGGATATAAGTAGCAAGTTTTCCTTTTTTCGTATATGGTTTTACTTGTTCTAACAACTGTTGTAAGTTGTTTGTTTCAATGCACTGCATAGTACCAACGCTCCTATTTTGAATTAACTAAGTTTACTTTTCCCGATATGCTCGGAAATAAATAATAACATGAAAAAGTGGAATGATAAAACGAAAGTTCAATGTGCTATAATAGGTCTTTCGTTTCGAGTATTCTGTATTTTAAAAAGGAGAATTTTCCTTTTATATAACAGTTTGGAAATAGGAGATTTATCCATAAAAAGTTCAGAAATAAAAACTACACATCTATACAACTATATGTTATTATGGTTATGTAATAGAAAGCGTTTTCTAAAGCGTACTTATAATGATAACGATTTCATAAATTTGATTAGGGGGAATTAAAATGTTGCAGTTTTTACAACGTATTGGTAAAGCTTTAATGCTTCCGATCGCAGTACTACCAGCAGCAGGATTATTGCTTCGTTTAGGGCAACCAGATGTATTTGATATTCCTGTTATGGCACAGGCCGGCGCAGCAGTTTTTGATAACTTAGCACTTATTTTTGCAATTGGTATTGCAATCGGTCTTTCAGTGGATGGTAGTGGTGCAGCAGGTCTTGCAGGTGCAATTGGTTATCTTGTTATGAAAAATAGTATTGATGCGCTTAGCAAAGGGTATTCAACTGCTGAATTACAAGATAAATTGGGTAAAGTCCAAGATTTAATAGGTAATAGCGCAAATGTAGATCCATCTAAGCTTGCGGATACAATGACACAAGTATCTAAGGCTGCTGAATTATCGACTAAAGTAGATATGAAGGTTTTAGGTGGTATTATTGTCGGTGTTATAGCGGGACTTCTTTATAATAAATTCCATAAGATTAAACTTCCAGAATGGTTAGGTTTCTTTGCTGGAAAACGTTTCGTCCCAATTGTTACATCAGTTGTGATGCTGATATTAGGAATTCTATTTGCACAAATTTGGCCAACAATTCAAAATGGTATTGATGCATTAGCTCATGGAATTGTTAATTTAGGTGCAATTGGTTCAGGATTGTTTGGTTTATTAAACCGTTTATTAATCCCAATTGGTTTACACCACGTAATGAACACATACTTCTGGTTTGTATTTGGGGACTTTACAAATGCAGCAGGTAATGTTGTTAATGGTGATATTGCTCGTTTCCTTGCCGGAGATAAAACAGCGGGTATGTTTATGACTGGTTTCTTCCCAGTTATGATGTTCGGTTTACCAGCAGCATGTTTCGCGATGATTGCAGCTGCTAAACCAGAAAAGCGTAAAGCAGTTACTGGTATGTTAGCTGGTCTAGCATTAACTTCATTCTTAACTGGTATTACAGAGCCTATTGAATTCTCATTCATGTTCTTATCACCAGTATTATATGGTATTCATGCTGTACTAACAGGTCTTTCTTTATTTATTACAACATCACTTGGCATTCATGATGGTTTCTCATTTAGTGCCGGTGCAATCGATTACGCTTTAAACTTCGGTATTGCAACAAAACCAGTCTTACTAGCAGGTATCGGTTTAATTTACGCAGCAATTTATTTCATAGTATTCTACTTCTTAATTAAGAAGTTCGATTTAAAAACTCCTGGTCGTGAAGATGATGATGAGTTAGTTGAAGATGGTGATGCACCAGTTGCAGGTTCAATTGGTGAAACTTACGTAGCAGCTTTAGGTGGAAAAGAAAACTTAACTGTTATTGATAACTGTGCAACACGTCTACGCTTACAAGTAAAAGATGCTGGTCAAGTAAACGAAGCAGCGTTAAAACGTGCTGGTGCGAAAGGTGTTATGAAATTAAGTAACACGAGTGTCCAAGTTATCGTAGGTACAAATGTTGAATCTGTTGCCGATGATATGAAAAAACACGTATAACTAATACGATAAGAGGATATCCGAAAAGATTGATGACATCAATTTTTTAGAGGATATCCTCTTTTTTGTTAATAATTTAAAGGGAATCTTACTTTTGTAAATTTTCTTTTTCTTTTTTGTACATATAGGTTGGTAATATGTGCAGTGCGTGATAAAGTAGGGATGATATAGAATGGATTATCCATAATCTACTAAAATAATTCTTTAGTAGACGAATTAAATTATTGTTGAGTAAGGGGAAAAAAGCAATTATGGATCAGGAAAAAAATAATGCGAATAGGGAAGCACGTCGGCCGATTGTATACATAAAAAGAACAATTATTTTCGTCTTACTACTATCACTTGTATATTTCATGTATACAAAAATTGTTGCGTATAATAAGAAAGAAGAAACTTTAAAAGCGGCAGCAGAAATGAAGAAACAAGAAGAGCTAAAAAAGAAAGAAGAAGAAAAAAAGAAGCAAGAAGAACAAAAACAACAAAAACAAAAAGAGCAGGAAGAACAAGTGAAGCAAGCGCAAGCTGTGGAGAAGCTTACCGAGGGACCACCTCAAGAAATTAATGAAAACGCTCAATTGGACCAGTATTTACAAAACGCAGGATTTAGTGGTACGGCTGTTATTGTGAAGAATGGAAAAGTTCTTTTAAATAAAGGGTACGGCATGGCAAATAAAGAGCAGCAAGTACCAAATAATTCAGAGACAACTTTTTATATTGGCTCTATTTCAAAGGCGTTTGTGGCAACCGCTATTATGCAGTTGAAAGATCAAAATAAATTACAAGTAGAAGATACTGTTGCAAAGTATATTCCAGACTTTCCTCAAGGTAATAGTATTCAGCTAAAACATCTATTAACACATACATCAGGGATTCCCGAATATGAGCAGGGAAAAGAAGATATTTCTCATGAAGAACTGATAAAGCGGATAGGAAATCAAAAGCGTATTGGTGGTCCAGGAGAGAAGTGGAAGTATTCTGATTCGAATTACTCTATACTTGCATACATTGCCGAGAAGGTAAGTGGACAGTCGCTCGAAGAATATATTAAACAACATATTTTTGCTATTGCGGGTATGAAACATTCTGGTTTTGGCACAGCGTTAGAACAAACAAGATTCCCATCAACGGGTTATAAAATAGTAAATAATAATATGACAACACCTAATATTCCGAGCATGTCACAACTATATGGTTGTGGTGATATATACACAAGTGCGCATGATTTATATTTATTTAACGAAGCACTATTCTCTGGTAAATTAATTTCAAAAGAGAGTTACGATCAAATGTTTACGGGTGGAAAAAAGGATTACGGGTTTGGATGGTACGTAGACCCAGGAAGCTATTCGAATCACGGTGTAATGCCAGGATGGAATTGCTTAAACGGATTTAGTAAAAATGGTAGTGTATATGTTGTTTTATTATCTAACATTCAAAATAACATTAAATCATTTGGTAAAGTGAATAACGACATTTATTCGATATTGCGGAATATTGAAGTGTAAGAAACTATCCTTTTGGATAGTTTTTTTTATGCCTTGAACCAAATATTTCTTTTAGAAAATGTATGTCTTACCTATCACAAAAATATCTATTTTGTATACATTAAGATGTATGGATGTGAAATTTTATAATCTAAAAATAATAGGAGGAGAAGTGTATGTGTCTGTTCAGAAAATATTGGCATAAATTATCGAGATTGTTTAATAGGCAATTAGATTATTTTTTAGATAATAAGTTATTACCTGCTGTGGAAAGACTTTTATTTTCACAAAACTTCGCGAGATTTATTCAAAGAAATTCTAAGCAAGCTACAGAGGAATTTATTGAATCAAGTAGATTTCAATCTATTATTTGTAACATTTTAAAAGAATGTAATACATCACCATTTAAAGAAATTGCAGAGCAGTATTTGGGTAAAAACGTAGAAATTACTGTGACAGTTGGACAGTTAACGGGTGTGATTGTAGCGGTTGGAGATGATTTCTTAACACTGCGAGAAGGAATAGGAACAGAAGTTTTATTACCATTTACAAGTATTATATCAATTAAAGAAGCGTAAGAAAGGAGAGTTATATATGTTATTTACTGATGAATTACGTAACCATGTTGGGGAACTAGTGCAAGTTGTGACAGCTGTAGAAATCATTGCAGGCGTTCTTTTATCTGTGACGGATGGGGCAGTAATTGTTCGTACTTCTCCTTCTTATGGACCACCAGAAGATGTAGTTGTACGTATTCCTATTATTGCTTATGTTCGCTTGGAAGGGTAAGAGTGATGCAAGTATGAGAGTGTCAGTTGTGATTCCAGTGCATAATGAAGCAAGTACTTTATCAAAAGTTTTAATAGAAGTAAGAAAGCTCGAACCATATGAAATTATCATAGTAGATAATGGATCGACAGATGGTACGAAAGAAATAGCGCTACAGCATAATTGCCGTGTGATTTATTATAGATATTCCCTTGGTAATGATGTGGGACGGGCAATTGGTGCTAGAGAAGCAAAAGGTGAAATTGTTTTATTTTTAGATGGCGATATCGTCATGAAAAGTGAAGAATTATACAATTTTATTAAAGGAATACAGCAAGGACATGAGATTGTTTTAAATAATTTAACATGGTCCGTTTATTTGAAGATGAGACCGCATTATACGACGGTTGGAAAATATATGTTAAACCGTTATTTGAACAAAAAAGAGTTTGTTGTAGGATCTTTAATTGCGATACCACATGCGATAAGTCGTGAAGTGATTGAAAAACTAGGATGGTGGAATTTAGCGGATCCAGCACTATTTCAAGCGATGGCGATGTCTAGAGGAGTAGATATTTCTGATATGGCTTCAGTTGATGTCATTTACACAAATAAAGTTCGTCCTGTCCATACGGGCACATCACCTGGCTCTCCTTATCCGAAAGCGACTAGTCGTATTATGGGTGATCATTTGCGTGCTTTACAATACGTAATTGAAACATACGGTAATCGCGGTGATTTTTCAGAGGACAATAGAGATAGAGAGTTTGTAGGAAAGTATAAACCAGTTTTATTACAAAAGAAAAAAGCGAAATATAGTGCCATTATCCCGGTATCAGAAGAGAAAACAACTATAAGGTCTGTTATACAAGAAGTGAAAGAAGCAGGTGTAGATGAAATTATAGTTGTCGCGAATGGAGCAGATGTTGAGACTGTTAAACAGGCAAAGCTAGAGAATGTTATTGTTGTTGAATTTACGAAGGCGCTTGGACATAATGTAGCACGAGCAATAGGGGCCATGCATGCTACGGCAGATATTTGTTTATTCGTTGATGGTGATTTTGTTATTCCAGCAAAAAAACTCACTCCATTTTTACATGCTGTTGAAGATGGAAATGACGTGGTGTTAAATGATTTACAATGCTTATTAGATATGTTTCATCCAGCAGATCCAATTAGTATGGGAAAATACTTTTTGAATTTGGTAGCGAAAAGACCAGATTTATGGAATAACTCACTAACTGCTGTACCACATGCCATTCATAAGAAGGTAATAGAGAAAATAGGATATGACTCCCTTATCATTCCGCCATTAGCACAAGTGAAAGCTATTTTAGAAGGATTCTCTATTACAGCAGTAGAGTTAGTAGATGTTATAAAAACAAATCGAGTACGTCCAGAGCAACACGAATTTGTAAATGGACGTATTTCAGCATTTGATCGTATTTTCGGTGATCAAATTGAGGCGATTGCGTATTTATTACAACGTACGGACGAACGCGGTGGCTTTACTGATGGAGATAGAGATAGAGATATAATTCAACAATTGAGAAGGGAAGAAGAGAATACAAATGAATAGTAGTAAAGTAGCTATTATTGGGTTAGGGTATGTTGGCCTTCCTTTAGCAGTACATTTTGCAGAAAGAGGGCATACAGTACTTGGATTAGATAAAGATATTAGAAAAATAGATTCAATTATAAAAGGAGAAAGTTATATTCCGGATGTTTCTTCTAAAGAGTTACAAAGTTTATTGACCAAAAAAAAATTAACAGTAAATACACCGGATCAAGGCATTGCTGATTTTCAAAATAGTGATTATGTTATTGTCACTGTCCCGACTCCAATTAATGAACAAAGAGAACCAGACTTAAGTGCCCTCATTTCAGCTTCGCATTATATACAACAAAACCTTCAAAAAGGACAAACCTTCATTTTTGAAAGCTCCACATATCCAGGCACACTTGAAGAAGTCATCCTACCTATTATTTCTCAAAATGGTAAAAAGGTAGGTGAAGATTTCTATATCGGATATTCCCCTGAGAGAATTGATCCAGCAAATAGTCAATATTCAGTTCAAGTTATTCCAAAAGTTATTAGTGGACAAACAGAAAAGTGTAAACAAAAAGTACAGGAGTTGTATAGCACTACATTTGATGTAGTTGTTCCAGTTAGTTCTCCAAAAGTAGCGGAAATGTGTAAGTTATTTGAAAATATTCAGCGCCTAGTCAATATTTCCTTAGTAAATGAGTTAAACACACTATGTGAAAGTTTAGGAATTGATTTTTATGAGGCGCTTGAAGCCGCATCTACAAAACCATTTGGATTTACCCCATATTGGCCAGGACCAGGAATAGGAGGACATTGTATTCCAGTAGATCCTTTATATTTCCAATGGAGAATAAAAAAGAATGGGGAAATTAGTCAATTAATTGAGGCTGCACATGTGATTAATGAAGAAATGCCAGAGAAAATAGTCCGGAAAGTAAAAAGTGTGGTGCAATCACCTGCAATGGTGTTAATTGTAGGGATTGCGTATAAAAAAGATGTAAATGATTTGAGAGAATCACCAGCGTTACCGATTATTCAGTTATTAAGAAATAAAGGATACGAGATAGAATATCATGATCCTTATATTTCTTCCGCGGAAATGGGAGATAAGGTGTACCAATCTGTTTCTTTAGATGAAGAAAAAGTTAAAAAAGCGGATTGTATTTTAATTTTAACGGATCATTCAAATATTGATTGGAAGCTTTTTAAAGGAATGGATCAAGTAATAGATACACGCGGGATCGTAAAGAAGGTGAGTAAATGAGTAAGAAATGTTTAATTACAGGTGGGGCCGGATTTATCGGGTCGCATTTAGCTGAAGAGTTGATGAGAAGAGGTTATGAGGTCACTGTTGTGGATAACTTTTATAAAGGTAAAAATAAGTATCATAAAGAGTTAATGAAAGAAATCCGTGTTATTCCAATAAGTGTTTTAGATAAAAATTCTATTTATGAATTAGTAGATCAGCATGATGTCGTGTTTCATTTAGCAGCAATTTTAGGTGTGAAAACAACAATGGAAAAAAGTATAGAGCTCATAGAAACGAATTTTGATGGGACGAGAAATATTTTACAAGCAGCGTTAAAAGGAAAGAAGAAAGTAGTTTTTGCTTCTACTTCAGAAGTATATGGTAAGGCCAAGCCGCCTTTCTCTGAAGAGGGAGATCGATTATACGGGGCAACTTCTAAAATACGCTGGAGTTATGCAGTGTGTAAAACATTAGAAGAAACATTATGTTTAGGATACGCATTAGAAGGTTTACCGGTAACGATTGTTCGTTATTTTAATATTTATGGTCCAAGAGCGAAAGATGGTCCGTATGCAGGGGTAATCCCGCGATTTATTAGTGCGGCACTGCAAGGAGAAGACATTCTCGTATATGGAGATGGAGAGCAGACACGTTGTTTTACGTATGTAAGTGATGCGGTAGAGGCAACGATTCGAGCGATGGATGAAAAGGTAAATGGTGAAATTATTAACATAGGTTCTGAGAATGAAAAGAGTATAAAAGAAGTAGCAGAAGTAATTAAAAAACTAACGAAATCTTCTTCGAAAATTGTCCAAGTTCCTTTCGAAGAGGTATACCCACATGGATTTGAAGAAATTCCAAATAGAAGACCGGATGTTGCGAAATTAAGAGAACTTGTTCAGTTTCAAGCAGAAGTAACGTGGGAAGAAGGATTGAAAGAAACTATTAAGTGGTTCCGTGAAGAAAATAATGGCTAAGTCACTATCGGTCATTATACCTGTATGTAATGAAGTTGAAACGATTTCAGATATTATCCAATCGGCAAAAGGATTAAATCCAATAGAGATTATTGTAGTAGCAAACGGTTGTAACGATGGTACAGAAGAGGTTGCTGATCGTTTAGGGTGTAAAGTAATCAAGCATACGGAGCTACTAGGGAACGATGTTGGCCGTGCGGTTGGCGCAAAACACGCGATAGGTGATGTATTACTATTTATAGATGGTGATTTTGCTATTCAAACTTCCAAATTACAATTATTCCTGAATCCGATTTTACATGATCAGACCGACATCGTTTTAAATAACTTGGATGCATTATTTTTAAAAAGGCAAAAACCCAATTCTATTACAGTATGGCGCCAAATATTAAATGCAATGTTAGAGCGTGAAGAATTAAAAATTGATTCCTTATTAGATGCACCTCATGCGTTGACGAAAGAAGTCGTTCAAAGCATTGGATATGAAAGCTTTGTTAATCCTATTGTCGCTCATTTACGCCTAGTTCAAAGTGAATGGAGAATTAGTCGGCATTGTGCAATTGACGTTATTACGCCAAATAAATTTCGGCCGACCGAGCATGCTGCATATGGCACGGGTCTGTCGCAATCTGAAAAACGGATGATAGGTGATCATATAGAAGCTGTAGCGGAGCGAATAGTAGGTAGTGATGAGCGCGGAGGATATTATGATGGAAATAGGAAAAGGGATAGTGTCTATCATACTCTAGATTTCGAAGATTTTTATCAAGGATGGGGCATTACATCTAAATTGTATAAAGGAAAGCAATTATCAGTCATTATTCCTGTACAAGATGAAGAGAAAACAATTGGAAATGTTATAGATGAACTTCGAAAAATTGAACCTTTTGAAATTATCGTTGTAGTAAATGGCTCGTCTGATCAAACCGCAACGATTGCAAAAGAAAAGGGAGCAACAACAATTGTATATAAAGAAGCACTTGGAAACGATGTAGGGCGTTCACTTGGAACTTACTTTGCAAAAGGCGATATTGTGTTGTTTATAGACGGTGACTTTGTTATCCCGGCTAGGGAACTATATCCTTTCGCAAAAGCTATTGCAGATGGAATGGATGTCGCATTAAATGATCTAAATCATTATTTAGATTTAAGAGTACCGCTTCATCTTGTAACTGCATTTAAATATGCATTAAATTTAGCTTGTGATAGAAAGGATTTAGGGGTAGGATCACTTATTGCGGTACCTAATGCATTTAGCCAAAAGTGTTTGAAAGCAATTGGGTATAAATCTTTATTGTCACCTTGTGTAGCACAAGTGAAGGCTCTTCTTTCTGGATTTGAAATTGCATGTGTATATCATGTTGAGGTTGATAAGATGAACCGTATTCGTCCCAGTGAACATTTCGCAAAAATAGGTCACCCTCCAGCTGTACTTCGAATTATAGGTGATCATATAGAGGGACTAGAGCAAATAATTGCATTAACAGACAATCGTGGCGGATTCTATGACGGCAATAGAAAAAGAGATGTTTTAGAGTAGTAACAAAAAAAGTGTACAACATATGTACACTTTTTTGTTCTGTTATAAAAACTATAACAGATTAGGAGATAAGAGTATTACAGCTCTACAATGGGTATTGTTCTTATATTACAAAATAGGACTCGTATATAAGGGTACCAAAAAAATACAATTAAGGAAAGGGTTAATTATAAAGACTTTTAAGTGAAGTTAACACTATACATATAGTAGTTTGCTCAACATTTCACAAACATGTCACAACTGTTTCGTTCACTTTCGCAAAAAAGTAGTATTCTAAGTGTGTAAGCTGTTATATAAAAAATCTTAGTCCTGTACTAATCAAAAATGGAGGAGATTAGGATGACTCAAGTATTAGAAAATGTTAAAAACGCATGGGAAAACTTTAAAGGTGAAAAATGGAAAGCTGAGATTGATGTTCGCGATTTCATTTTAAATAATGTAAACGTTTACGAAGGAGATGAATCTTTCTTAGCGGGAGCAACTGAAGCAACGAAACAACTTTGGGATCAAGTAATGGATTTAACAACAAAAGAACGTGAAAACGGTGGCGTTCTTGATATGGATACAAAAATCGTTTCTTCTATTACATCACATGAACCAGGATATTTAAATAAAGATATTGAAAAAGTAGTCGGTTTCCAAACTGATAAACCATTTAAACGTTCTTTACAACCATATGGTGGTATTCGTATGGCGGAACAAGCTTGTGAATCTTACGGATACGAAATGGATAAAGAACTTAGTCGTATTTTTAGAGATTGGAGAAAGACTCATAACCAAGGTGTATTCGATGCTTATACATCAGAAATGAGAGCTGCTCGTAAATCAGGTGTTATTACTGGTCTTCCAGATGCATACGGACGTGGACGTATTATCGGTGACTACCGTCGTGTAGCATTATATGGGGTAGATCATTTAATTGAAGCGAAAAAAGCTGATTTAAATTTAACTGGCGGTGTAATGAGCGAAGAGACAATGCGTTTACGCGAAGAGTTATCTGAGCAAATGCGTGCACTTCAAGAGTTAAAACAAATGGCTGCTGCTCATGGTTTTGATATTTCTAAGCCAGCAACAAATACGCAAGAAGCATTCCAATGGTTATACTTCGCATATCTTGCAGCAATTAAAGAGCAAAACGGAGCTGCAATGAGTCTTGGACGTACTTCTACATTCTTAGATATTTATATTGAAAGAGATTTAGCAAATGGTACTTTAACAGAAGAAGAAGTACAAGAAATTGTGGATCACTTCATTATGAAATTACGTCTTGTGAAATTTGCAAGAACTCCTGATTATAATGAATTATTCTCTGGTGACCCAACTTGGGTAACTGAGTCTATCGGTGGTATGGCATTAGATGGTCGTTCATTAGTAACAAAGAACTCATTCCGTTTCTTGCATACATTAGATAATTTAGGACCAGCTCCAGAACCAAACTTAACAGTTCTTTGGTCTAAACAATTACCACAAAACTTTAAAAACTACTGTGCAAAAATGTCTATTAAAACATCAGCAATTCAATATGAAAATGATGACATTATGCGTGCTGATTACGGCGATGACTACGGAATTGCTTGCTGTGTATCTGCAATGAGAATTGGTAAACAAATGCAATTCTTCGGCGCACGTGCAAACTTAGCAAAAGCATTACTATATGCGATTAACGGTGGTAAAGATGAAAAATCTAAAGCACAAGTTGGTCCTGAGTACGCACCGATTACTTCTGAAGTATTAGATTATGAAGAAGTTATGCATAAGTTTGATATGACAATGGAATGGTTAGCAGGCCTGTATTTAAACACATTAAATGTTATTCATTACATGCATGATAAATATAGCTACGAACGTATTGAAATGGCACTTCATGATACAAATGTTCTTCGTACAATGGCAACAGGTATCGCGGGTCTATCTGTAGTGGCAGATTCATTAAGTGCAATTAAATACGCAAAAGTAAAACCAATTCGTGATGAAAATGGTATTGCAGTTGACTTCGAGATTGAAGGAGATTTCCCTAAATACGGTAACAATGATGATCGTGTAGATGAGATTGCTGTAAATCTTGTAAAAACATTTATGAATAAACTTCGTAAACATAAAACATACAGAAATTCTGTTCATACAATGTCAATCTTAACAATCACATCTAACGTTGTATATGGTAAGAAAACTGGTAATACTCCAGATGGCCGCCGTACTGGAGAACCATTTGCACCAGGTGCGAACCCAATGCATGGACGTGATACAAAAGGTGCATTAGCTTCATTATTATCTGTGGCTAAATTACCATATAAAGATGCACAAGATGGTATTTCTAATACATTCTCTATTATTCCGAAAGCACTTGGTAAAGAAGATGATGTACAAGTACGTAACTTAGTATCAATGCTTGATGGCTATGCAGTAAAAGAAGGTCACCACTTAAATATTAACGTATTTAACCGTGAAACATTAATGGATGCAATGGAACATCCTGAGAAGTATCCACAATTAACAATTCGTGTATCTGGTTATGCTGTAAACTTTATTAAATTAACTCGTGAACAACAAATTGATGTAATTAACCGTACAATGCATGAAAGCATGTAAATGAAAAAAAGTGTCCCTTCGTTCTTAATATATAGCGAAGGGAGGCTGTTTCAATAAAGGAGGAAGTAACATGGTAAAAGGAAGAATACATTCTGTAGAGTCTTGTGGTACTGTTGATGGCCCAGGGATTCGTTATGTCATATTTACACAAGGGTGTTTATTACGTTGTCAATATTGTCATAATGCTGATACGTGGGAAATCGGTAAAGGTAAAGAAATAACAGTTGAAGAAGTGATGCAGGATGTGACATGTTACCTTCCATTTATTGAAGCTTCCGGAGGCGGTATAACAGTTAGCGGTGGAGAGCCATTATTACAGCTAGACTTTTTAATTGAGTTGTTTAAAAAGTGTAAAGAGGCTGGTATCCATACAACAATTGACTCTTCTGGTGGTTGTTATTCTGAAGAACCAGAATTCCAAAATAAGCTAGATATTTTAATGGATTATACAGATTTAGTTTTATTGGATCTGAAACATATCGATTCCAAAAAGCATCGTAAATTAACAGGGAAACCAAATGAACATATTTTACAATTTGCTCGTTATTTATCGGATAAGAATAAACCGATTTGGGTACGACACGTATTAGTCCCTGGTGTTACGGATAATGAAGAGGATCTACAAAAACTATCTAGCTTTATTCAAAGCCTGTCTAATGTTCAAAAAGTTGAAGTGTTACCATATCATAAGCTTGGTGTATATAAATGGGAGGCGCTTGGACACAAGTACCCACTCGCAAATGTAGAACCACCTACTGAGAAAAATGTAGAACATGCTAAACATATTTTACAAGCGGTCTAATCCAAATATTGGATTAGGCTTTTTGCTTTCTTTACAATAAAATCTAGAGTATATATTGATAAAAGAGTATACTGAAAGTAGAATATCCATAATTTTGTAAGGAATAAGTGGAGAAATTTACATAATTGTAAAGGGAAATCAAAATAGTAAAAAGAATTAAGAAGTAAAAGAGTGAGTATCATGGAATAGAGAACATTTGTAAGTTATTGCGAAAGCTCTTATAGGAAAGTATAATGTAAAGATATGAGCACAGATAGGATTAAGGGGTCAATCTTATATGCTTTGCATATCCACGACAGGTACATAGCTGAAAGGGAATTATTAGAATCTGTTTATGTAATTTTTAAGGAAAATGTTTTTCCTATTGTCGTATATGCAATATGGAGAAACAAAAAGCTAGGAGTGGATTTGTTTGATAAAAAACCCCAAGGTTTTAATATTAACTGCACATTACGGTAATGGTCATGTGCAAGTAGCAAAAACATTAGAACAAACATTTCGCCAAAAAGGAATTGAAGATGTTATTGTATGCGACTTGTTTGGAGAATCACATCCATTTATAACTGACATTACAAAATATCTATATTTAAAAAGTTATACAATAGGAAAAGAATTATATCGTTTGTTTTATTACGGGGTAGAAAAAATTTATGATAAGAAAATAGCATCTTGGTATGCGAACTTTGGAAGAAAACGTTTGAAAACACTGTTACAGGTGGAGAAACCAGATATTGTAATTAATACATTTCCAATTATCGCTGTACCAGAATTGAAGAAACAAACAGGTATTTCAATTCCTGTCTATAACGTATTAACGGATTTTTGCGTGCACAAAATATGGATTCATCGAGAAGTAGATCGTTATTTTGTTGCAACGGATCACGTGAAAGAATTGATGGTTGATATCGGTGTACCTGCGGAACAAATTGTTGAAACAGGAATTCCAATTCGGAGTAGTTTTGAGTTAAAGGTAAATCCAGAAATCATATATAATAAATATCAGTTATGTGAGAACAAAAAGATTTTACTAATTGTAGCAGGTGCTCATGGAGTATTAGGAAATGTAAAAGAACTATGCCAATCATTTATGTCAGTGCCTAATTTACAAGTAGTTGTCGTTTGTGGAAAAAATGAAGCTTTAAAACAGGATTTATTAAGTTTACAGAAGCAAAATTCCGATGCATTAAAAGTGTTTGGGTATGTTGAAAATATTGATGAATTATTCCGTGTTACTTCTTGTATGATTACGAAGCCAGGCGGAATAACATTAAGTGAAGCAGCAGCGTTGCAAGTACCTGTCATTTTATATAAGCCTGTTCCAGGACAAGAAAATGAAAATGCGATGTACTTTGAAAGAAAGGGAGCAGCAGTTGTCATTCGCGATGATAGTGAGGTTTTTGCTAAAACAGAGGCATTATTACAAGATGATGTGAAGCTTCTTCAAATGAAAGAAGCAATGAAAAGCATCTATCTTCCAGAGCCAGCTGGTCATATTGTAGATGCAATTTTGGCAGAAAATCATGCAGAACCGCGCCATATACCTATTAAATCACCTGCTCTTGCACAATCTTTTACTTAATATGAAACCCTCTTTGTATATGTAAAGAGGGTTCTTTATTATTTTCAAAGAAAATTTAGCCAGTTATCCACAAAAGGATTACGCTTTCATTAAACAGTAAAGTCGGAATATTAACAACTATATCCACATTGTCCACAATTTTTAGAAAAATATCCACAATTAAAACAGCTGATATATGCTTTAATATAGAAAAATATTAAATGTTTTTGAAAATTACTAACAATTTCATTGATTTTGTGGATAAAGTTGTCCACAGCAAAAAAGACCCTTATGTATAAGGGTCCTTTTTGCTTACTTCTATCAGTCGAGAAAATTGTGTAATGAAAATGAATAATTAGGGGGGAAACTTCTAATTATTCATTTTCACTTTAAATGCTTTTCGAGCGATATCCTGCTGCACGATCTGCTTTTTGAAATTCGCGTTGATAGAGAACTTCTTGTGTACTAGATAATGTGTTTTTTGCTTTATCACGTTTCTTTTTATCCATTACAAATCACCTCGTGTCTTAAAGTTACTATTTATCGTTTCCAAAGACATGAGGGGATATACGCATATGGAAAATGTTAACTATTGATTATTATTTCAGAAAATTTAGATTACGCTTCTTTTAATTGATGAGCATCTTGGAAGGTTGTATCTCGCATTGTAGCAAGTGTGTATTGATCTTTTGGAATTTCATATAAGTTATACACTTCTTCGTTTGCGTTAATTTCATCATATACGGCTTTTCTTGTTTCGTTTGCTAGATTCACATATTGCAGTTTTTCTGCAGCTTTAATAGAACGAATATTTATTTTACGAATACGCATGAAAATTGTTTCAATATCTAATTCATAGAAAAGTTCACTAAAAAATGAATCTTTTGCCAATTTATTATAGCCTTTTCCATGATATGGTTTGCCAAGCCATGTCCCGAGAAATCCAGCTTTTTCTTGCACATCAAATAAAGTAATTGTTCCGATAGGGTTACCCCATTCATCTAAAATTGTGCGTGAAATTAATTCACCACGCTCTTCAGCTTCAATCGTTTGTTTCGTTAAGAATAAATATTCTTCATAAGAATAAGCCTTTTGACGCACAAAAGGGAAGACAGCTGGATCCACCATTAACTCGTATAGAACGTGGCTGTCGTGTAAGTCGCGTTTTTTCAACATACTAACTCCTCCTCACACGAGGGTAGCATGACGAAAAAACACCCCACCCTCGAAATTTTTATATCAATCTTTAAAAAATTTCGGGGTGGGAATCGAACCCACTAGAACCAGTTTCTAACGCTGGTGGCGCACCATTTGCCTTCCCCATTCATCAATTTGAAAATGATAATCACGACACAAATTGATTATGGTTTCATTCAGTTTATAATCGTATAATACTTTATCTAGTCAAAAAAATAAACTAGTTTTTTTTATTTTTTTTGTAAATTATTTTTCCATCAATCATAGTTAGTACAGGCTTGGCTAAATAATGGAAAGGATGATGAGTCCATAACACGAGATCGGCGTCTTTTCCAACCTCGATGCTTCCAATTCTATCCTCTAAACGCAAATTTCGCGCTGGAAATATGGTGATTCCTTCTAGTGCTGTTTTCTCGTCTAACCCTTCTCTTACTGCGACAGCGGCACAAATATTTAAATATTGAATGGGTGTATAAGGATGATCTGTTGTTATAGAAACTTCCACACCATTTTTAGATAATATATGGTAAGTATCCCATGTCTTGTTTTTTAGTTCGATTTTAGAACGACGTGTCAGAGTGGGACCAACTGAAACCTTCAAATTGTGTTTCGAAAGCTCTTCAACAAGAAAGTGTCCTTCTGTACAATGTTCAATACGTAGATCAAGGTTGAATTCCGTTGCAAAGCGTAGCGCAGAACTAATATCATCTGCTCGATGGGCGTGGATACGTACGGGTATTTCACGACGTAATGCTTTTAAAATAGGAAGCATTCGAAAATCAGCTTCGTGCCCGTAGTGTTGCGCTTCATAGAATGATTCCCGAAGTAACCCCATAATCCCCATACGTGTAATGGATTCTTTTGTTCCATTACTATGGACTTTTTTAGGATTTTCTCCAAAGGCAATCTTTAAACCAGCAGGTTCTTGAATAATCATATGATCAATACAAGTTCCAGCTGTTTTTATTACACAAGTCGTACCCCCGATAATATTTTGACTGCCAGGCATAACGTGAACGGTTGTAATTCCGTTTTGTACAGCGTCTTGAAAGGCAATATCGAAAGGGTGGATCCCATCTAAAGAACGAATATGTGGTGTTGAAACTTCAGATGTTTCATTGGCATCATTTCCAGCCCAACCAGTACCCTCATCATAGAGACCAAGGTGAGTATGGACATCAATAAAGCCAGGTAAGAGATGGAGTGCTCGTGCATCTATAACGGTCATATCCTGAGTAGGTTGAATAAAAGGTTTGACCTCGGTAATTCGCTCTCCTGTAACGAGTACATCGCCTTGAAATTTTTGAGATGTAATAGGGTATACAATGGCTTGTTTGAGCAATATTTTCATAGGTACCTCATTTCTGTTACTTTATAATGCTAATGGAAGTTAAGGGAAAGTAACTGAAAGGTTATTTGTATAGTGATGCTTCGGATTCTAGAAAATGAAAGTTTTGAAAGAGCCCATGTAAAATTGTGTTTTAGAAGTACTACATTGTATGCGAAAGTATATTTTGTAATGCATGGTCTATTGCCGGAAATGTGTATTGGTATCCATGTTCAATTGCTTTAATGGGTAATACACGTTGCCCTTCTAGTACAAGTATGCTCATTTCACCTAATAAAGTTTGAATGATAAATGAAGGTACAGGCAACCAATGAGGTTTTTTCATTATAGTTGCAATGGTTTCTCCAAATTCCTTCATTCTTATAGGTGTTGGTGCTGTCATATTAAGAGGACCATCAATTTCTTTTTTGTGTATGATGAAATCCATCATACGAACGACATCGTCTATATGAATCCATGATAACCATTGCTTCCCAGAACCAATGGTGCCGCCGATATAGAATTGATAGGGAAGTAGCATTTTTGGAAGAGCTCCTCCATTTGCACCTAATACAACTCCAAATCTTGTGTAGATTGTTCGTATTCCGAGAGAACTTGCTTTAGATGCTTCTTGTTCCCATGAATATACTGTATTTGCTAAAAAGTCATTTCCAGGAGTCTTATCCTGTTCTGTAAAAGATTCTATTTCAGACGTTCCATAGTATCCAATAGCACTTGCGTTAATAAATGTGTGTGGTTTTGTATGGAGTGTTTGCAATTGTTTAATGAGTCCTTTTGTTGTTTGAATTCTACTGTTTAAAATGGCTTTCTTTTGTTGCTTTGTCCATCTACTATTAATAGACTCTCCGGCTAGATTAATAACTACATCAATAGAAGAGAGGGGGAAGGTTTGTAAATCCGGTGTCCATTGAACATACTGAAGGTTAGGGTCGGAAGTTTCAGTAGTTTTTTTTCGTGTGAGAATGTAAACAGTATATCCTTTTTGAATAAAAAAAGTAGAAAGGTATTTGCCGATAAAGCCTGTACCACCAGAAATTGAGATTTTCACAAGTATTTCCTCCTCATTATATATATTCTTGAAAAGAAAAAATGTTCCTCGACTATGTTAAAATAATAGAGAGGTGAGAGTATGGCTGTCATTACAAAAATCGAAGTACAAAAACGATCGAAAGAACGATTTAATATTTATATTGATAAAGGTCAAGGCGAAGAGTACGGATTTAGTGTGGATCAAGTAATCTTAATAAAACATGGATTACAAAAAGGATTAGAAATTGATGAAATCGAGTTAGGAAATATTTTGTACAATGAAGAAGTACAAAAAGCATATTTACAAGCAATCTCCTATTTATCCTATCAAATGAGAACAAAACAAGAAATAGAAGATTTTTTACGAAAAAAAGAAGTGGGACAGGCCATCATCTCTGAAGTCGTTTCGAAATTATTACATGATCGATATATTAATGATAAAGAGTATGCTGTTTTATATACGCGAACGCAAAGTAATGTGAATCGAAAAGGTCCAACTGTTATTAAAAGAGAGCTATTAAATAAAGGTGTTCAGGATTTAATTATTACACATAGTTTACAAGAATATCCAAAGGAAAAGCAAATTGAGAATGCTTCGTTTCTCATAGAAAAGAAGAAAAAATCTTATCAAAAGCATTCTTTTTTACAAATGAAACTAAAGTTAGATGAGATGCTTGTTCGAAAAGGATATTCTAGAGAAGTAATTCAGATTTGTTTGGAAGAATTGAAAGACGAAAAAGATGACGAAAAGCAACAAGAAGCGTTACACTATCATGGGAATAAATATTATGAGAAATATAAGAAGCATGATGGATGGACATTTGAAAACAAGATGAAACAAGCGTTATATCGAAAAGGATTCTCTATTGATGAAATCGAGATATTTTTGCAAATGAAACGCGAAGAGGAATGAGGAGAATAAGATGAATATGCCAAAACGCTACAGTGAAATGACACCGCATGAGCTAAGGGAAGAAATTGGCGCTTTGAAGGAGCAAGCAGTAAAAGCTGAGCAGCTTGGGATTGTCAATGAATTTGATGTATTAATGAGAAAAATGGCAATGGCTCGTGCTTATATGACGGATATAAACAAATTCCGTATTGGTGAAACATATGAATTAGTAGAAGAACCTGGTGTATTATTTAAAATTACGTATTTCAATGGGGTATTTGCTTGGGGATATAAGCAAAATGATAATGAAGAGATTGGCATACCAATTTCCTTATTGCAAGAAAAATAAAAACCAGAGAGCACATATCTCTCTGGTTTTCATCTTTGGTAGGCGTTAAAGGAGATAGGAGATTCTAAAATTGGCGTTTTTTACATTCATTTGCCAATATAATGAGAGACTGGGTTTGTTGCGTCTGTCCGTTAACTTGCGCTTTCGCATGTTTTGGACGAGTCCACGTATGGTTAAATAATTCAGAACGACTATCTAAGCGATCACGGTAGCTCATCTTTATCACCTCGTGTAGGAAGTTAATTTAATTTGTACTACTCTTCCTGCTGATTTGCAGCACGCATACGTTCTTGTGGGTGCGTGTTAATTGTGCCGTTAGGTCGTTTCGAAGCGAAGCGTGATTTCGCTTTCGGTTGACCGTCGATTTTGCTGTTATTTTTTGACTCAGACCAAAATTCGGCTTGTTTACCCATTGCGAACGCCCTCCTCATTATCGGTTGATACCTCTTCTTTAAGAAGTATCAATTATAGAATGTGCAAAATTGAAGAAACTATCCTTTAGAAATGAAGGGATAAATAGGTAAAAGGAGATTATAATATGAATGATATTTATGAAATATTAACGAAAGAATTATTAGACAAGAATGACAAGCTTTCTTACGCACAAGCTCGTGCGTGGGTTGAGTTACTATGGGAAGATTTTCAAACAACTTATGCCAAATCAGGTCGTTATCAAGGCGATGAAATGACGGAACAAGTGGTACGATCATGGATTAATAATCATGGTATACGCCTTCATGAAATGCGTACAAATAATCCGAAGTATAGCCATTTAATTAATCAAGAAGATCATTTGAAACATTAAAAAAAGCGACTTAAGTCGCTTTTTTTAATGTGGAAGTAATTCTAGTTTTTTTCGAAGTTTTTCTTCACTAAAAATCCATCCTGTATAGGAGCTAATAATATTTAAATTGTGGTCGAGCTGAACGATCGCGACAAATGGATAATAATCTTTACTTCGGTATCGTAAATCAATGAATCGTACTTCGTAATAATGATCATGATCAAAAATATCCCAGCGATATACAGGAGAGAAAGATAAGAAGGCTGAGATGTTTTCATCTTGTTTAGCTGCTCGCATAATATCATTGTCTGGGAACGGTACCCGATCGAACTTATCATATATCATGATGTTACCACGATGCCATCTCGCAACGTAGTAATAATCAGCCGTAACGACTGCTAAATGATAATGATAAAATCGGTAAGAAGGAGAAATGATAATCTTCTCTACATTGTTGAAACGTTTGTGTACAACGCTTCTTATATTTCTATGCATCATAATCCGTCCGATATAGTAAATAATCATTAATATATATGCTGCTAAGGCTGTATATCCTTTATGAGAACCGACGAGCATGCAAGCAATTGCAAGTATATGGATAAAGAAAATTACGGTATCGAATGTATTAATTATGCCAAGTGCGACCCATTTTTTTGTGAAAGGTCGTAATGCTTGTGTACCATAGGCGTTGAAAATATCTACAAAGACGTGAAGAAAGACGGCAATAAATGACCAAAGTAGTAAATGAAGATATGGAGCTTCTGAAAAGAAGGCGAAAGAGATGCCACTTATAAGGAATGACCAAAGAATTACCGCGGGAATGGAATGAGTAATCCCACGATGATTTCTTATATATTTAGCGTTATTACGCAATTTTAAAACTGTGTCAATGTCAGGAATGTTGGAACCAGCAATTGTAGCAAGCATAACAGCTTGAGGGCCAATATCACTTTGTGCTATGGCTGGATCTAATGTTGCTAAGCTACCTAAAGTGATACCCATAACAAGGTGAGTGGCTGTGTCCATAGAAATCCACCTCCGTTTTTTTATTAATGTAACTCTTTTTATTCGATACCTCAAGTCCTTTGCCTTCTATTTCCTATGTCATCTTACTTAAATTTTTTCCTAAAATCTTTATAATAGTACTTATATGCAAAAAAATGAGGGGGATCAAGTTTGACACTTGAAATACTAAACAATTTTAATATAGAGCAGTTTCAAAATGATTTAATTGGTTGGTTTGAAGAAGAACAGCGCGACTTGCCATGGAGAAAGAATAAAGATCCATACCGCGTTTGGGTTTCTGAAATTATGTTACAGCAAACAAGAGTAGAAGCTGTAAAACCATATTACGCAAATTTTATGGGGAAGTTTCCTACACTTGAAGCGTTAGCGAACGCAGATGATGAAGAAGTATTAAAAGCATGGGAAGGTTTAGGATATTATTCTAGAGCACGTAATTTACATGCGGCAGTAAAAGAGGTAAAAGAAGTATACGGCGGGGTTGTACCAAGTGATGTAAAGAAAATTGAAAAGTTAAAAGGAGTTGGACCATATACAAAAGGTGCTATTTTAAGTATCGCATATGGTATACCAGAGCCGGCAGTTGATGGAAATGTTATGCGTGTATTATCTCGCATTTTATCAGTATGGGATGATATTGCAAAACCAAAGACTCGAAAAGTTTTTGAAGAGATTGTGCGTGAAATTATTTCGACTGAAAATCCATCTTATTTTAATCAAGGTTTGATGGAATTAGGTGCACTAATTTGTATTCCGAAAAATCCAGCATGCTTACTTTGTCCTGTACGTGAACATTGCAGGGGATATGCTGAAGGTGTTCAAAAGGAGTTACCAGTAAAAAGTAAAGCGAAAGCTCCGACGATGGTACCCCTTGTTGCAGGAGTACTTCAAACGGAAGATGGTCGTTACGTCATTAATAAACGTCCAAGTACCGGATTATTAGCTAACATGTGGGAATTTCCGAATATTGAACTTGGCGAAGGGATTCGAAATCAGAAAGAGCAGCTTATAGATTATATGAAAGAGAAATTTGAGCTCGGGGTTTCTATTGATGAGTACGCAATGAATGTACAACATACGTTTACACATCGTACTTGGGATATATTTGTATTTTACGGAAAAGTAACCGGTAATATTGTTGATACAGATACATTAAAATTTGTATCGAAAGAAGCATTCGAGCAATTGCCTTTCTCGAAATCACATCGTACTATTTACGAAAATTGCGTGGAGAAAATTACAATGCAATAAATAAAAAAAGTGTTCCCAATCTAGGGAACACTTTTTTAATCGTAAGAAATTTTTGTCCCATGAGTCCAACTAGCTTCGCCTTCTTGTAAGCCGCCTCTTGATTCGATTTCTACTACAATTTCTTTGTAAATACTTTGCCCTTCGGCGTTTAAATAAGGCAAAATTTGTTGTAATGAATGATGAAAATAAGCTAATTCATCTTCTTTCCACTCATTTTTTGAAACCATCGTTAGTTCAGTCATATCGCGTCCTATATACATATTCCCACCTCCATTTCTTATAGTTTGAATAAGTAACAAAAGATATATGCGGAAATTATTCAAAAGAAAATTACGGATAGCTTCTAAGTGAATTGGTTACATTATTGATTGTGGAGGTGAGAAAGATGAGTAAAAAACAACAAGGTTATAACAAGGCAACTTCTGGTGCTAGCATTCAAAGTACAAATGCTAGTTATGGTACAGAGTTTTCAACTGAAACAGATGTGCAAGCAGTAAAACAAGCAAACGCACAATCAGAAGCAAAGAAAGCACAAGCTTCTGGTGCACAAAGTGCAAACGCTAGTTATGGTACAGAATTTGCAACTGAAACAGACGTGCATGCTGTGAAAAAACAAAATGCTAAGTCAGCTGCAAAACAATCACAATCTTCTAGCTCAAATCAGTAATGAAAGAAAAACACTTCTCTAATTCGTGAGGAGTGTTTTCTTTGTGCGTGGATCGTTGTAATGAAAAGAAAGTGAACGACATAACTTCTAATAAGTCAACAAATGTAGTCAAAGGAGAAGGCAGTTAACAATTAGAATTATGTAATTAGGAATAATAACTGATGAATAAGTCCAAAAGGGGGTAAGTGATGAACGATTTTGATAAGTTGGTAGGGGAGCAATTAGAAACGATGGATGAGTTGTTAAAGTTACAAGCACATCTAGAGAAGTATCAACAAATTGAAATGAATGAAAAAGATACGTGTGATAAAAAAGAACTGCATTTTATCCGCCAGGAAATATATAGAACAGAAGTAGCATTGAAGATGTTACATGAGAAATTTGAAGAACAAACGAATAGTGTAATCCAATCTTTTGAAAATGAAAAAATGATTTCAAATTTAGGATAAGATATATTATTACTTTCAGATGAAAAGTCCTTCAATAGAGAGGGACTTTTTCTATTACATGTCCTCTTTTATAAATAATACAGTACAATCCTTGTTTCCTGAGAAGATTGGGGATTATTGTATTCAACAATAAACATTCTGCATATTCACTGTGAAAAATAGAGTCTTGTCCCTTTAGTTTTA
Source organism: Bacillus cereus group sp. MYBK216-1 (assembly GCF_051916495.1). Classification (NCBI taxonomy): domain Bacteria; kingdom Bacillati; phylum Bacillota; class Bacilli; order Caryophanales; family Bacillaceae; genus Bacillus; species Bacillus cereus group sp. MYBK216-1. Next base: position 15,727 of record NZ_JBQAGT010000007.1, on the reverse strand, counting down.
AAATTTCGACAAAAAAGTTATAATAGAAAAAAAGTGAATGCCGTTCAAAGGGCATTTGCAGTTGAAAGAAGGGAGCATATATGGGATTTCCCAAAGAAGGAGAAAAAGTACAAATACATAGTTATAAACATAATGGCTCCATTCATAGAATGTGGGAAGAAACAACAATTTTAAAAGGGACACAGAGTCTTGTAATCGGAGCGAATGATCGTACAGTAGTTACAGAATCGGATGGCCGAACATGGATTACTCGTGAACCAGCAATTTGTTATTTTCATGCCAACTATTGGTTTAATGTGATTGGGATGCTTAGGGAAGATGGCGTATATTATTATTGTAATTTAAGCTCACCTTTTGCGTATGATCCTGAAGCATTAAAGTATATTGATTATGATTTAGATATTAAAGTATATCCAGATATGACATATACGCTTCTAGATGAAGATGAGTATGAAAAACATAGTCAAATTATGCAGTATCCACCTGTTATTGATACAATTTTAAAACGAAATGTAGCACATTTAACACAGTGGATTCATCAAAGAAAAGGTCCATTTGCACCAGATTTCGTAGATATGTGGTATGAACGATATTTAATGTACAGAAATTAAAACAAACCTGCAGGGGGCTTCCCGGCAGGTTTGTCCTATTAGAGGGGGGATTATGTGCAAGGCATAAAAAGATATTTACAATTTGTTAAACCATATCGATGGCTTATTGCTATTACAATTATTATTGGGCTAGTTAAATTCGGTATCCCACTTATTATGCCGTGGTTATTAAAGTATATTATAGATGATGTAATTCAAGGCGCGGGCTCACTTCAAGATAAAACATCTCAATTAATAACAGCGATTGGAATTGCTTTTTTTATTTTTGCGGTATTAAGACCACCGATTGAATATTATCGTCAATATTTCGCACAACGTATCGCAAATACAATACTGTATGATTTGCGGAAGCATATTTTCGGTCACTTACAAAAGTTAAGTTTACGTTATTATTCCAATACAAAAACAGGGGAGATTATTTCGCGTGTCATCCATGATGTAGAACAAACGAAGGATTTTGTAATTACTGGTTTGATGAACGTCTGGTTAGATACTGCAACAATTGCTATTGCTATCATTGTTATGTTTTCTATGAATATAAAATTAACATTTGTTGCGTTATTGATTTTACCTATTTATGTAATTGCAGTGAAATATTTTTTCGGACGTCTTCGGAAATTGACGAAAGAGCGTTCACAAGCGTTAGCGACGATGCAAGGGTATTTGCATGAACGTATTCAAGGAATGCAAGTGACACGTAGCTTTGCGTTAGAAGAGTATGAGGGGAAGCAGTTTGAAAAAAGAAATAATGAATTTTTAACGAAAGCATTAACCCATACAAGTTGGACGGCGAGAACATTTTCGGCAGTAAATACGTTAACCGATTTAGGTCCGTTACTTGTGATTGGTTTTGCAGCATATGAAGTAATTCAGGGGCAGTTAACGCTAGGGACGATGGTTGCTTTTGTTGGATATATGGATAGTTTATATAGTCCGCTTCGCCGCCTTGTTAATTCATCCACAACATTAACACAATCTTTTGCATCGATGGACCGTGTGTTTGAACTGTTAGATGAAAAATACGATATTGTTAATGTGCCAAATGCAGTACAAACGAAAAAATTAAATGGAGAAATTGTATTTGACAATGTTTCTTTTCGTTATAATGCAGATGAAAAAGAGATATTACACAACTTGTCATTAACTATGCAGCCTGGAGAGAAAGTAGCGCTTGTAGGAGCGAGTGGGGGAGGGAAGTCATCTCTTGCTAGTTTGATCCCGCGTTTCTATGATGTTTCTGAAGGCGCGGTTTATGTAGATGGCATAGATGTAAGAAAGTATAATATGAGAAATTTGCGTAGTCATATTGGAATTGTACTGCAAGATAATTTATTGTTTAGCGATACAATTGAAGCTAATATTCTATATGGAAATCCGAAAGCTACAGAGAAAGAAGTGATTGCAGCTGCCAAAGCTGCGCAAATTCATGATTTTATTATAGACTTACCAGATGGTTATAATACTGTCGTTGGAGAACGTGGTGTGAAGCTATCGGGCGGGCAAAGGCAACGCGTGGCAATTGCACGCGTATTTCTAAAGAATCCGTCGGTACTTATATTGGATGAAGCAACTTCGGCTTTAGATTTAGAAAATGAAAGGTATATTCAAGAGGCGCTTCAGACGTTAGCTGCTGACCGGACAACGATTATAATTGCACATCGATTAGCGACGATTACGCATGTTGATACGATTATTTACATTGAAGACGGTGAGATTAAAGAAACAGGTTCTCATGAAGAGTTAATGCGAAAAAGAGGATTTTATTATAATTTATATCAACTTCAACATATAACAGAAACAGCTCCTTTAGCATAAAAGGAGCTGTTTTTTATTCGTCTTCTTTTTTATCATCGATTTGGAGTTCTTTTTCTGGTTTATGGTATGTGTAGAAGCTATCTACAAGTAAATCTAAATGCTCTACTTCTTCACTATAGTTAATGATGGAAGAAATAAGAGGGAAGAGATGTAACCATGTTTTATATGCTTCTTCATCGTCCTTATTTTGATATTCCATAAAGATATCAATTAATTCTTGTTTACCTGTTTCGACTTCATCAAGCATTTCAACTGATTGTTGTTTTTTTGCTTTACCAATAAATTTTAATAAAACTTGTTCATGATAATGCGTTAATGAATCAAGTTCGTTTTGGATAGATTCCTGAAATTCCTCTGGCATATAGCGCAGTTCATTTTCAGTACGGTGTAATGATTTTAACGTACTTAAAGCACGGCTTGTTGTCGCTAACATTTGTCTGAATAAAACGAGCTTACGAATTTTTGCGAACTTTACTTTTTTCGTGTAGCTTCTTTCTTCTTTATACAGCAAATAGTAATGGTTTAGTTTGATCATTTTTTCTTTCATACGATCAATATCAGTTTTTAGCGTTGTAAAATCAGAAGCCTGCCTGCTATTCATTCGAATCCATTTTACAATTTCTTCTGTATTATCAACGATACGATGATAAAGTTTTGTTTCATATTTCGGCGGCATAAATACTAAATTTACAAGTGAAGCCGCAATAATACCAATCATAATCGTCGCAAATCGAAGTAAGGCAAAACTAAAGAAATCTTCGCCTTGATACTCCATAATGGCGATAACTGTTACTAAAGCAATTGATATTGTGTTTTCTAATCGTAATTGTAATGTAAGAGCAATTACTAATATACATGTTAATCCAATAATAAAAGGATTATGTCCAAAAGCAGTAGCAAATGCGATAGCAAATATCGCACCAATTACATTTGCTTGAATTTGTTCAAGTGCTGTTAAATAAGAACGGTATACAGACGGTTGAACAGCAAAAATAGCTGAAATTCCCGCAAATACCGGACTCGGTAATTGAAGTAAAATACAAGCAAATAAAGCTAACGTGATGGCAATACCCGTTTTTAAAATGCGAGCACCAAGTTTCATACCCTTAATAAGATCCTTTCTCTTGTCATAATGAATGTACAACATGATACTATACATTCATTACAATATGTTAGCAAGTGATATTTTAGTGACGTTAAAAGAAATTAGTATTCATTTTATCCCGCTAATTGTGAGCAGTAAGATTCCTGCCTCAAAAATTAGAAGCTAGATGCCGGTAAACGTCCGATTGGTGTAGGCTAATTAAAGTTTCACTTTATAATTTTTCCTAATTTCTTTTAAACATCAGTTTTTAGTAAAAAAACCTGCTGAATTTCAGCAGGTCTCAAATTGTTACTATAGATTACTATGAGAAGCGTACTTCGTCAATTTTTTCTTAATAATGAAAATTACCTATTTTACTCTGTTGAGATAGATGGGTCTGCCTGTTCTTTTTTCGGGATAATCTCAAAAAACTGGTTCTGTATATCATCTAATAATGCTGTTAATATAGCAACTTCCTCATATTGCTCATGCTCATTTAATACACGAATATAGTCTAGCAATAATTCAGTTACATCTTTCAAACCATTTTTACTAATTGGTTGTAATGTAACATTTGCACCTTTTGCGATTCTTCTTTTTAAGGCCTGTTCTGTTAAGCCTAAGTTTGAATCACGACGCAAATAAACAACACCGCCAGTCATGCCAGCACAAATCCATGGCCCAGGGTCACCTAAAACAAGCGCTCGCCCATTTGTCATATATTCAAAAGCAAAACCTTTAATATTGGAGTATGCACCTATATTTCCTTGCTCTTTTTCACGAAGTGGTTTTGTTATTCTACCTCCAATTATCATGTCTGCCCCAGAAAGGCGAATGCCAGCGCGAGCATCAGCGTTCCCTTGCACGTATAGTGCCCCTTTTTGTGCACCATATCCAAATCCTTTTCCGACAGAACCGTTATAATATACTCCGTCTTTTCCTTTTGATTTCGTTATATAAATCCCACCACCAAAGGAAGTTTTACCAATGCCATCTTGTGCGCCGCCATTTACGTGTATAAATAAATTTTCACTATTGTAAGCGCCTAACCCATTTCCGGGAATAGAACCATTCGTATACTTTAATGTAAGTGGTTCAAGTTGAGTAGCTTCATATAGTTTACTGCGAACGCGATAACATGATTCTAGACCCCCCATAACGCGTTGCTCTACACCAACGCCTACTAATTCTTTTGAGTCAGCGGAATGAACTGTCTTAAATTGTTTTTCTGGTACGCCTTCTGTTGTTGTAACAGATGGATGTTCTATTATTTGTAGTAAATTACGTAAGTTTAATAAATTTTCGCCTCGAACTTGCTCTAATAAATCAGAACGCCCAACTATTGCTTGTAAATTTGTATACCCAAGCTGTCCTGTTAATCGTTTTAGTTCTACACCGAAAGAGGTGAATAAATTTAGCAGGCCAGCAACTGCGCTTTCTAATTCGCGTGGGACGAAGCGGCGTAACCCATGTTCTTTTGCTTGTGCTTCAGACTCAATTTGTGTCGCAATTCCAACATGGCAAGTATCTAGATGACACCCACGGCAAGTAGTACAGCCGATTGCAATCATTGATAGTGTGCCAAATCCAATCCGGTTTGCTCCGAGGAGCATGATTTTCAAGGCATCATTTACACTTCGAATACCACCATCTGCCCAAATCTCTACTTTATGTCTCATGCTTGCTTCTAATAAAGCGTTGTGAGCGGCTTTAACACCAATTTCTACAGGAAGACCTACATGTTGCAATGCGTGAATACGGGCAGCACCTGTTCCGCCATCGAATCCGCTAATGTTAATAAAATCAGCGCCAGCTTTGGCGATACCGACAGCAATTGTTCCGATATTAGGAACGACAGGGACTTTCACGGCTACTTTGGCAAGTTGATTAGCTGTTTTAATTTCCGTAATCATTTGAGCTAAATCTTCAATTGAATAAATATCATGGTTATTAGAAGGTGAAATTAAATCTGAGCCAATTGTCGCATTACGTGCTTCAGCGATTTTGGCTGTTACTTTTGAACCAGGTAAATGTCCGCCTTCCCCAGGCTTTGCGCCTTGACCGATTTTGATTTCAATTAAGTTGGATGAGTTTAGTAGTTCGGCATTTACTCCAAATCGCCCAGATGCCACTTGTTGTCCACGTGTATGTGGGTATTTTCCAATCATATCTTTAATTTCGCCGCCTTCACCGTTCAAGCTAATCATATTTAGCTGATCGGCTGCTTCTGCATATGCGCGAAAGGCAATTTCGTTTTGAGAACCAAATGACATAGAACTAATAATAAATGGTAAATTATGATTTTGAATGCCGATAGATACTTCTTCAGTTGGAACGACATGTTTTGTTTGTTTCGTTTGGACAAGGTGTCTGATTGCGATTGGATTATTCTCTTCTAGTTCACTTAATTTGTCACGGTAATCATCATAAGAATTTCCTTTTGCAACGTCGCCGATTGCTTTCCAAATTCGCGGGAATATATGAAATGATTTTCGCATTCTAATTTTAGGATTGTTATAATCCTCTGCTCGTATTTTTGCATCTTCAGCAAGTGATTCGAGTGAAAAGGCTAAATCATTTGAACCGAAGAAATTTGTAATTTGTAATATATTTGCGATTTCTTCATGTAACCCAATAGATGAATAGAGACGTCCGTAACCACGTAACTCATGAATGCCAATTGTTGAAATGACTTTTTCTAATCCTTTATTAAGTGCATTATACAGATTCGTAATTGGTGTTTTTGTTCCATCATTTACAGTCGCGAATAATAAATATGGATTAATACTATCTGCTCCTAATCCATATAGCGTGACAATGTCATGTAAGGAGCGAAGGGCACCAGAACGTATAACGAGAGAACAATTGCGGCGTAATTTATTTTCACTTAATGATTGATGCACTTTAGCAGTAACTAAATGTGGATCAATCCAAAAGCGTTCGTTTAGATGGGCTTTTGCGTCATCTAATACTAGTAGGGAAGCACCATTGTTAACAGCAGCTATCGCTTCAGAACTAATGCGGTTTAATGCACATTGTAGAGTTTCTGACGAGCTGAATGTAGCAGAGATTGTGGCGATAGAGTTATGAGTTTTAAATAGTTCTATGAGTTGTTCGTACGTAATTGTGTGTAATTCCTCTGCAATAGGTTGTGCCACGCTGCCTTCTAAAATAATTGGTGAAAGCATTTCAACTACAAATGGCCGTTTTGCGCCGCTTAATAAACTTGGACGCTCTCCAAGTACAGTACGTGTAGAGAAGTGTTCAATTTCACGGTCACGGTCAATTGCAGGGTTTGTAACAACAGCTACACTTTCTTTAATAAAGTCAGCGATATTTCGTCTATCAGTATCAAGTGCGGCAAGTGGTGAGTCATGCCCAAGTGAGCGTATTGGCTCAACGCCTTTTGTTGCCATCTGTTCAAGAAGTTGAATATGTTCTCGGTCCCATCCGAAAGCGACATATTGTTTCGTTTTAACTTGAACAGAATCACATAGCCCTTGAATTTTTTTCGTTTCAGGGATAGATAAATTTAAATGGTAATTGGTAGTATCAATTCGCTTTTTAAAACGGTTATATACTTGGATTTGATATTTGTCATATTCATAAAGAACAAGTTCATCTTGTTCATTCCATTTTAATCCGACTTTTTCTCCAGGAGCGAGTGGTTTTGGTTCTGCTACATATTTAGTTGGTGATACAACTCCAGGTTCAGAAGAGAAAATATAAGAGCTTTCTGTCTCTACTTTCCATACTGGGCGTAATCCAAGAGAATCAACGCTGAAAACAGCTTCATCTTTAAAACGTGAAATGATGCCAGCTGGTCCTTGTGCAAAATGTCCCCATGCTTCACGTATATACGTATATAAATCTTGTAAAGGTGTTTCATAAAGTTTAATTTCATTAATAATTGGTGGGAATAGTATTTCCATTGCTTCAAATAAACTGTAGTCGTATTGAACAAGTAGGGTTTCTAAGGTGCGGTTTAAATCTTGAGAGTCACTGCCTCCAGCAGTAAGTGGTACATCAATCATTTCAGCTTGATCGCGTAATTTCGCAATTGTGTTAATTTCACCATTATGTCCGAGAATACTAAATGGTTGTACACGAAAAAAATTAGATAATGTATTAGTAGAGTAGCGGTTATGTCCTAATGTCATAGTTGAAGCGATAAGTGGATGTTGTAAATCATTATAGTAGGCAACAAGTGTATCACCAGCACCTAGAACTTTATATACAACATGATCACGACTTAATGAAGCAACATGAATTGTTTCGTTTTCCTCTATTTTTATTGTGACAGAAAATAATGTTTGCTCAATATTTGTAATTTCGTTTTCTGCGATAAGGGCAACTTGCCAAAATAAAGGTTCTTCTTGTTTACCGAGTGGACCGAGCGCATCTGAGTTTGTTACATCATCACTTTCGAAAATGATAGTAAAGTTTTTGTTGTTTAATTGCGTACGAATATAATCTTTTAAGGCAGTAATGTTTTCTTTTTTATTTAGAAAAAAATGTCCAACGATAAAGTGGGGATGATCCACAATCGTTGGATTATATCCACTACTTTTTAGTTTTTCATGCCAAAGCGTTTTTGGTATATCAATGTGAATGCCGATGCCATCGCCCTCGCCATTAATGAAACCAGCTCTATGATTCATTTTGACGAGTGATTGTATGCAAAGGTCAATGTTTTCTTTTGTAGCAATTTTTCGTTTCTCCATAACGGAAACGATTCCACACGCATCATGTTCTGCATTTCTATAATCTCGAAATAAAGACGGTGTCCATGTATTTTTTTTATTGAGCATCCGTCAATCCCCCCTCTTGTAAAAGTTAGAATAATCTTACTATTTAAGGTGCGAATCACCTTGTACACAGAGATAGTAATGCTGTAAAAGAATATAAAACAGATAATTATGAATAATTATACTATTAATACGGAATTTATGAAATAGAAAAAAGGAAAAAAGAAAGGTGAGCTTTCTTTTTTCCTTTTAATGATGGGATTATTTATTGTCTGCTAGGGCAGCAAATGCTCTGCCGACAGCTTCGATTGTATATTCAATATCTTCTTTTGTATGTTCTGTAGTTAAGAACCATGCCTCGTATTTAGAAGGTGCTAAGTTAACTCCTTCTTGAAGCATTAGCTTGAAGAATTTACCGAACATTTCACCGTCTGTATCTTGTGCTGCATCGTAATCTTCAATTGTATTTGTTGTGAAGTATACAGTTAAAGCACCTTTTAGACGGTTTAATGTAATATCGATATTATGTTTTGTAGCTTGCTCTAAAATTCCTTTTTCAAGCATGGCACCAAGTTCATCTAATTTCTCATAAAGTCCTTCTTGTTGAAGAACTTCTAGACAAGCAATACCAGATGCCATAGAAGCAGGATTTCCTGCCATTGTACCTGCTTGATATGCAGGTCCAAGCGGAGCAACTTGTTCCATAATTTCTTTCTTACCACCGTAAGCACCGATTGGAAGTCCGCCGCCAATAACTTTACCCAGAGCTGTTAAGTCTGGTGTTACGCCAAGTAAATCTTGAGCACCACCGTACATGAAGCGGAAAGCGGTAATAACTTCATCATAAATTACTAGTGCGCCAGCTTCATGAACAAGTTCATTCACTTTCTCAAGGAATCCAGGTTTTGGCTCTACAATACCGAAGTTTCCAACAATCGGTTCTACAAGAATAGCCGCTACTTCATGTCCCCATTTATCTAACGCTTCTTTTAAAGTTTCTACATTATTAAATGGAACAGTAATAACTTCTTGAGCGATACTTTGTGGTACGCCGGCTGAGTCAGGTGTTCCTAGTGTAGAAGGACCAGATCCAGCTGCTACAAGTACTAAATCAGAATGACCGTGGTAACAACCAGCAAATTTCATGATTTTTGTGCGGCCTGTGTAAGCACGAGCAACACGAATTGTCGTCATTACTGCTTCAGTACCAGAGTTTACAAAGCGTACTTTATCTAAAGCAGGCATTGCCTCTTTTAACATTTTTGCAAATTTTACTTCTAGCGCTGTTGGTGTTCCGTAAAGTACACCATTTTCAGCAGCTGTTGTAATTGCTTTTGTGATGTGCGGGTGAGCATGTCCAGTAATAATAGGACCGTATGCTGCTAAATAATCGATATATTTATTTCCGTCTACATCCCAGAAATAAGCACCTTTTCCACGTTCCATAGCAACAGGAGCGCCACCGCCAACTGCTTTAAAAGAACGAGAAGGACTATTAACGCCGCCAACGATATGCTCTAAAGCTTCTTTATGTAATGCTTCTGACTTTGTGAATTTCACTACCATTCATCTCCTTACAAAAATCTATGTATTATTCTAACATGTTTTTCGAAAAGACGTATTGTTTGTGATAGAGAAGGCAGTTGGGTAAACTATTCGTTGTGACATTTAGGAGGGGGGTCCGATTATGAAGTCGGTAATTGAGGTACAAGGGTTACGTAAAGAATTTACAGCCTATTCAAGTCGTCCGGGTTTAAAGGGTGCATTTCGCGATTTATTAAATCGTAATTATAAAATAGTACCAGCAGTAAATGATGTATCTTTTACTGTAAAACAAGGTGAGATGGTTGGTTATATCGGTGAGAACGGTGCTGGTAAATCAACAACAATTAAAATGCTTACGGGGATTTTGACTCCGACATCAGGAGAGATTTTAGTAAATGGGATGAACCCACATAAGCAGAGAGAAGAATTTGTAAGAACCATTGGTGTTGTTTTCGGTCAACGCTCACAACTTTGGTGGGATATTGCTGTACAAGAATCTTTTCGTTTATTAAAAAAAGTGTACGGTGTATCAGACGCTCAGTATAAAGAGCATATGGAACACGTGATTGAAACGTTAGATATTGGTCCTTTATTAGATAAGCCAGTTCGAAAGTTATCTCTAGGTCAAAGAATGCGTTGTGAATTAGCGGCAGCATTAATTCATAACCCACCGTTATTATTTTTAGATGAACCAACAATTGGGCTAGATGTACTTGTGAAATTGAAAATACGTGAATTTTTAAAAGAAATGAATGAACGTTATAAAACAACAATTTTATTAACAACCCATGATATTACTGATATTGAAGCATTATGTGAGCGTGTTATCATGCTGGATGAAGGAAATATTATGTATGACGGTTCTTTAAGTAATCTTCGTACGCAGTGGGGAGCGGAGAAGGAAATACATTTTCAGTTTATTGCACCAGTTTCCTATCAGGCTTTATCAATGGTTATGCCAGATAGTCATGTCGTTTGGTCGAAAGCGAAAGAGGAAAACGCGTGGGTTGCAAAAATACCGAATGAAGAAGTTATTATTTCAATGCTTATTTCTAAAGTAGTACAAGCCTTTCAAATTAAAGATTTAAAAATTAATGAAGTGTCTACAGAGGAAATTATTCGTAACATTTATGAAGAAGGTATTAAACATGGGTAAGTATATTGAAATGATTCGAATTCGCTTTTTAATGATGCTTGCGTATCGCACAAATTATTATAGCGGGATTTTAATTTATACGATTAATATCGGTGCTTACTATTTTTTATGGCAAGCAATTTATAGCGGAAAAGAGAATATTGAAAGTTTATCTATTTCGCAAATGACCACGTATATCGCAATCGCGTGGATGGCACGTGCCTTCTATTTTAATAATATAGATAGGGAAATTGCGATGGAGATTCAAGAAGGACGTGTGGCTGTAGAATTAATTCGTCCGTATAACTATTTGGGAATGAAAGTTATGCAAGGTCTTGGCGAGGGAATATTCCGTTTTGCCTTCTTTTCCATTCCAGGCATGGTTATCGTTACGTTATTATTTTCGTTGCAAATTACAACGAATTTTCAAACGTGGTTATATTTCTTCTTATCTTTAATATTTAGTTTTATTATTAATACACAAATTAATTTAATGACAGGAATGCTTACGTTTTTTCTATTTAATAATAGTGGGATTATGTATGCAAAACGCGTTGTTATTGATTTATTTTCAGGTCTATTATTACCAATTAGTTTTTATCCGTTATGGGCCCAAAAAGCAATGATGTTCTTACCGTTTCAGGCTATTAGTTATATTCCAAGTATGATTTTTTCTGAAGGTATACAGGGGAGTAAGTTGTATGAGGCTTTAATATTTCAAGTGATTTGGGCGATTGTACTTATTATTCCAATTGTACTCATGTGGAGAACGGCGAGAAAACGTCTAATTGTACAAGGGGGATGATGAGATGCTATATATAAACTTATTTTTACAATATGCAAGTCAATATATAAAAACGAAATTGGAGTATCGAGGCGATTTTATTGTTGGTTTACTTTCTGATTTATCGCTTCAAGCAGTTAATTTAATATTTATTCTCGTTGTATTTGGGCATACACAAGCATTGAAGGGATGGAGTCGAGAAGAGGTAATCTTTATTTATGGTTTCTTTTTAGTACCATTTGCCATCTTTTCAGCTTTCTTTAATATATGGGATTTTAATGATCGATACATTATTAAAGGGGAGATGGATCGTGTATTAACGCGACCGATCCATAGCCTATTTCAAATTATATTAGAAAGAATGGAACTTGAATCTTTAATTGGAGCTATTACAGGGATTGTTGTAATGGGATATGCAACTGTGGAGTTACAATTATCTTTTTACTGGTATGATTTCTTCTTATTTATATTGATGGTAGGAGGAGGAGCACTTGTATATGGAGGGATATTTGTTACGCTGGCGAGCCTTGGTTTTTGGTCGGATGCGAAAAGTTCAATTATGCCTCTTATGTATAACATAGGTAATTACGGGCGCTATCCTGTTAATATTTATAATCGTGTAATTCGTTTCATTTTAACGTTTGTTTTACCGTTTGCGTTTGTTGGAGTATATCCAGCAGCATACTTTTTAAGAAAAACAGAATGGAATAGTTATGCATTTGCGACGCCAATTGTTGGTATTATCTGTTTTACGATTGCAATCACCCTCTGGAACCAAGGGGTAAAAAGGTATCGTGGCGCGGGTAATTAATTATAGAAGCTTGTTCGTTTCTAAGGGATAAATCAGTTCTCCACCTCATACATATAAAATGAGGTGGAGGACATGTTATGGGGATTTATTCTATTAATTGCAGCAATCGCTATTTTGAAAAGTGTCCAATTATTATGGAGTTCCTATTCGGATTCAACGCGTTTTTTTTCGCTCTATAATTTGGCCACATTATTTTTGATCTATACAACAGTACTGATCGCGTTTGGATTAAGTTACGTTGTATTAGAGGAAATGGGTTTCGCAGTTTTGAAAGAGGACGGAGAAAGTTTGAACGCTCATTCTTTTCAACTCGTCGAAGTTTGTTTATATTTTAGCGCAGTTACTTTATTGTCTGTTGGATATGGTGACATATCTCCGATTGGAATTGGGCGATGGATTGCAATCGCAGAAGCGCTAATTGGATATACACTCCCTTTTGCTTTTGTGATGAGGTCTGTAATAGACAATGAAAAATAAGGAAGCATTTGTTATAGTAAAGGAAAAGAGTAGGAGTGATAACTATGATTACAGTAGGAGAAATGGCACCAGAATTCAAATTAGAGGGAAGTAACGGAGAAGAAGTTCGTCTAGCTGATTTCCGCGGTAAAAATGTAGTTCTCTATTTTTACCCGAAAGATATGACGCCAGGATGTACAACTGAAGCATGTGATTTTCGTGATGCGTATGGAGTATTTCAAGAGAAGGATACGGTTATTCTTGGAGTAAGTCCTGATTCAGCGAATAGACATTTGAAATTCATTGAGAAACATGAATTGCCATTTACACTTTTAGTAGATGAAGATCATAAAGTAGCAGAGTTATACGATGTTTGGAAGTTAAAAAAGAACTTTGGGAAAGAGTATATGGGAATCGAGCGTTCTACATTTCTTATTAATAAAGACGGTGAACTTGTAAAAGAGTGGCGTAAAGTAAAAGTGAAAGGGCATATTGAGGATGTTCTTTCTTATATAAAATAAATCTACGTTGGAGATAAAATATGCAGAAACAAGGCAAGTGTCTATACATATTTTACTGCCTTACATAAAGTGGAAGTGTAGGGCATACCTCCTCAGATGATAGTATTCCAAGTGCGATTATGTCGCACTTTTTTTCTATGTAATATATGAAGAAAAAGGGAAAGATACATAAAAACAAGTCCTGAATATAAAAATAAACCACATACTTATAGTAGAAATATTGACGATTTATAAGAAAAGGAGTACACTCTTTATAAGAATTATAAAATAATAATCCGTATAGAATCGGGGTGCATGACGGTGGTCAAAGAAGAATTAAAAGAAGCGCTAGAAATGCTGAAAAATACGGGTGTACGCATTACTCCACAGCGTCATGCTATTTTAGAGTACCTTGTGGAATCAATGACGCACCCAACAGCGGATGATATTTATAAAGCATTAGAAGGTAAGTTTCCAAATATGAGTGTTGCAACTGTCTATAATAACTTACGTGTGTTTAAAGAGGTTGGACTTGTAAAGGAATTAACTTATGGAGACGCTTCAAGTAGATTTGATTATGTTACAAGTCAACATTACCATGTGATTTGCGAAAAATGTGGTAAGATTGTTGATTTTCCTTATGGAGGCTTGGAAAAGCTGGAAGAGGAAGCTGCGAAAACGACAGGCTTCGTTATCAATAGTCATCGCTTAGAAATTTATGGCGTTTGTCCAGAGTGTCATAAGGCGTAATATATAATAAAGAAAGAGGCTGACGGCTATACGTCAGCCTCTTTCTTTATTATATAAGGATTAGCGTGAGGTTAATCGGGATTTACAGTGCTAAGTTAGTAAGAAGGGTTAGATAAAAGTTTGTCGAATTTACTTTGTATTGGTGGAAATGAATTCTTGGAGGGGACATTTTGAAGAAATATGAGATTAAAAATAACATTCCAACATTGGAAGAATATAAATATTTATGTGATTCTGTGGGATGGACTAATTATATGAACTTTGAGGTGGCGGAAATATCACTTCAAAATTCCATTTACTGTATAACAGTCAAGAATCATAATCAAATCATCGGCATGGGGAGAATTGTTGGTGATGGGGCTATCTATTTCTATATTCAAGATATAGTGGTTCATCCAGAGTATCAAAAGAATGGTATTGGAAAGAAAATAATGAATACTTTAGTAGAATACTTAAATGGGAATGCTCCAGATAAAGCATTCATTGGTTTGTTTGCGTCGCAAGGTAAAACATCATTCTACGAAAAATATGATTTTAAAGATTATTCGCCTAATATGACAGGGATGTTTACTGTTATTTCGAAAAAATAGGTGTAATAAATTTAATAAAACAATTAAAAAGTTGATTTTTAAGAAATCAACTTTTTAATGAGTTGAAACGTTTGTGGTGTTGCAAATTCGTATTTCCCTTGATACTTATGATTTATAACTCTTCTTATTATACTTTTCATCAAATTCTTTTCCATCTAGATCTCGATCTAGTGTTAAAGGTTGATTGCAGTGCATACATGCATCGACACGGCCGAGCATTTTTGTTGGCTTATCACAGCTTGGGCAAATAATTTGGATAGTCTTAGTAGATAACATACCAATCCAAAAGTAAACGACAGTGCTAGCGATAACAGCTAAAAAGCCAACCATCATAAACGTTGTCATAATAATAATGTTTTCGCGGAAAAAGACACCTAAGTATGCAATGAAGAGGCCGATAAATACTAAACTTAATGCAAAGGTCCGGATTTTATTGATTTTGTTTGAATACTTAATGCTCATTCTCACCACGCTCCTATACTAATAATATAACATAAAATTTAGAATTTTCACTCTCATGTAAATTGATAAAGGGATAAGATATGAAATGAATAGGAGGGGAGCCATGAAGAATGAATGGACACTATAATGATTTTTACAGCGGTTTTTAAGTTTTTAACGGGATGTGAAATTTTTTATAAAAAGTATTGACCCCGTATATACTGCATGATATATTAATAACCGTCGCTGATGCGGAAACGCAGAAAACGACAAAAAAGAAAATAAAAAACTTAGTTGACATTGAAAAATGAAGATGTTAACATAAGGAAGTCGCAAATGAGCGACTAAGTAGTTCTTTGAAAACTGAACGAAACAAACAACGTGAAACGTCAATTTTTATTTTAGATGCTAGACAAACTAACTTTATTGGAGAGTTTGATCCTGGCTCAGGATGAAC
>NZ_JBQAGT010000006.1:0-297557 GCF_051916495.1 Bacillus cereus group sp. MYBK216-1 | reverse complement strand
AATGATTGTCCTTTTCTTGCCATAAAAAAATCCCCTCCAGATAAAACAGTATTGAGTCCATCATATCAGATGGACTCTTTTTTTACTGTCTACCTATAGGGGATAATACCAGCTCTAGTATGGGGCGATCCTCTTTTTTTTATTTATTATTTTAGCCAAGAAGACTCCTTCCTCAAGGAGCGTGAAGGGTCACAGCCCAGTGAGTAGGTGGGAGATGAATTGGCTTCGAACAAGGGATGGCAGGAAGCCATCTTAATTGTTCGACATACAGAAATTGTTACTCGACTACCTATCGAATGTACGTTTGGTGTATAATAGTTATATACCGAAATGGAGGTGAATCAAATAATGATTAATAAAGCCTATAAGTTTCGTATCTATCCAAATCAGGCACAAGCAATTCTAATCAACAAAACGATTGGGTGTTCTCGCTTTGTATTCAATCATTTCCTATCCTTATGGGATCACGCATACAAAGAGACAGGAAAAGGCTTGACCTATGGTACATGCTCTGCCAAACTACCTGCCATGAAGAAAGAGCTTGTTTGGCTAAAAGAAGTGGATAGTATCGCGATTCAGTCGTCTGTTCGCAACCTTGCGGATGCTTATATGCGCTTTTTCAAAAAACAAAACAGCGCACCGCGCTTTAAATCTAAGAAGAACAACGTACAATCTTATACCACAAAACAAACAAATGAAAACATTGCCGTTGTAGGGAACAAAATAAAGTTGCCGAAACTAGGCCTTGTTCGATTTGCCAAAAGTCGCGAAGTAGAGGGGCGTATTATCAATGCTACAGTTAGACGGAACCCTTCTGGTAGATATTTTGTGTCACTATTAGTTGAAACAGAAGTACAAGAACTTCCGAAAACACATTCTTACATTGGAATAGATGTAGGACTAAAAGATTTCGCTATTTTGTCAGATGGAACACACTATGAAAATCCGAAGTTTTTCCGATTATTAGAAGATAAGTTGGCGAAAGCGCAGCGTGTGCTTTCTAGAAGAATGAAAGGATCTTTTCGCTGGAATAAACAACGAGTAAAGGTAGCTAGAATTCATGAATACATATCAAATACTAGAAAAGATTACTTGGACAAAATTTCAACTGAAATCATCAAAAACCACGATGTTATCGGTATAGAGGATTTGCAAGTATCGAATATGTTAAAGAATCATAAGTTAGCAAAAGCAATTAGTGAGGTATCTTGGTCGCAATTTCGATCCATGTTAGAATACAAAGCAAAATGGTATGGCAAACAAGTCATTGTCGTATCGAAAACATTTGCTTCCAGCCAATTATGTTCTTGTTGTGGGTATCAAAATAAAGACGTTAAAAATCTCAACCTACGTGAATGGGACTGTCCTTCTTGTCAAACACATCATGATAGAGATATTAACGCAAGTATCAATCTAAAGAATGAAGCGATAAGGCTTCTAACCGCAAGGACTGCGGGGTTAGCCTAATCAATTAGAGTTCGATAGAACTCTTTACTTAGGAATCCCTCACTTCTAAACGAAGTGAAAGTGGGGGTAGTTCAATATGTATAAATTAGGTTTAATGGTGAAAAGAAGAGTCTATGAATGATTTTGGTTTGGAAAAATATTTTTGATAGGAAAATATAATATTGTTATATTTTAATTTAATGATACAATATTTAAACATCGTTTTTGACATGATATAGATTTACTTAAAGATGTCGATTTTGGAAAAACAGAAGGTAAGGTATTAGGTAAAGAGACATGTTGTTTATAATGAACGTTAATCCTGTATTATAATTTAGGAGAAATATATTAAGTAAGGAGTTTTTTTATGCTGAAATGGGCTAAGTGGATTGCCATGTTTGTGATTTTTATCTGTAGTATTTTAACTATCGACGCTCTTGTTGGTAGCAAAAAAGGTATAAAAACCATTACAGCAGCAGTTGAGGAATTCACTGCGGATAAAAAAAATATAGGAAATCAAAAAGAAGTAAAGCAAGGAGCCGAAACAAGTGATTATAAACATTTAGACAAGCAGCATTATGCATGGGTAATGGATGATTATTTAAAGGACCTATCTGATGTGGCAACCCGATTTAGAATTTTAGAGGCTGATGCAGAAATTAAGGGTACTATAAACAAATCGTGGGTTTCAGAAGTAGGCGATGTTTTCTATAAAATGTCTTATCTCATCTCAAGTGTACGATATGTAGAACCCCCAACAGAATTAAAGGGTCTACATTCATCTATTTTAAAGGCGATGGATAACTTGCAATTTGTTATAGACAACTATGGAGATGCTGCGAGCCAAACAGATTTAGCGAAATTAGACAAATGTTTAAAATCGTTAAGAATTGCTAGGGATACAATAGAAGAGGCGCGTAGTGAATTATCCACTTACGAATAATTATCATAAAAACCAATTAGTATTACATAACATCCTCAGAAGTATATATGAAGTTTAGCGTTTTCTTTGTAGTTAAGGGAACAGTAATCTCAAAGGTTTCAATTCTAATGTTTGGTACATGAAAGAGGATAGTAAGGAATGGAAGGTAGGAAAGATCAACGCTGTTGAGTACATGGATAAGGCTGGCATGAAGAAAGCGACATTTTACAAGAGAATGAGGGAATACGAGGAATTTAAATCATTAAGATTATATAAATAGATTTTATAATTTTGTTGTTTGAAAATGCAACCACAGTCAGTAGAGAGGATATAGTCGTCTGTGTAGCAACGGAACCAAAACTTACGTTAAGTATTAGCGGACATAAAAGACCGATTTTGAATGTTTTGATGTCCGCTAATGCTTATAGCGTGATTTGGTTCTATTGCTATACAAAGGCCATCATCACCATACTGAATAAAGTGAACAAAATATAAATTTGATTCATAAGTAAGAGGAAGGCACCTTAGGGTGTCTTTTTATTTTTGGATTTTTTTAGAAAATATTTGAAATATAATACAACTAATTATATTATTGTTTGTATATGATTTTAAATAATTCTGAAATTTGGTAGGGGGAAACAACAATGAAATTAGGAAAAATAGCATTAATTGGAGCGTTAACATTTAGTGGGTTTACTGCAGTAGAAATGAGTAAGCCTACCTCACAAGCAGCTGCAGCTTACTCAGATCCACTTAATGATGATTGGGGATTCAAAACCATTATGGATTTACAAAATTCAGAGGAAAGTACATACCAACCTGATTGGAAGATTGGGAATTTAATAACTGGTGATACATTTTACTTAACACAGCACTTTGGTAGGGAACATTTTGGTGCGCAAATGGAAATTTATAAAATCCACACAAATGGTACCCTAGAACGATTCCAAACAATAGAACCAGAATTTATTCCTGGAACAGAAATTTGGCAAACACCTATCACAGATAGCTATACAAGTGGTAATTATGTCGCTGTAATTAAATATCGTGGTGAATTCACGTATTCAAATCAATTTACAATCAATTAAGGATGTAAACACATTAGAAAAAGGCACCTTAGGTGTCTTTTTTATGCATAAAAAATCCTCATCTTCCTATAGAAAAGATAAGGCCTTTATATATTATTTATTATCCGATTCATAAGTTTTATTATAAACACATTTAGCTTCTCCAAAAAGACCACCGGTGTCCCATTCTCCACCATAATGAGCACAATTTAAAGGTGTACGATCGTTTCGCATACTTGGATTCTTAGGTGATTTATAGCCATCATTTACAATACTACCAACAATAAATATCCCTCCAATTACAAATACCACAGCAACGATTAATAGTATCTTCCCATTAGAACCAGTAACAATGTCGTTTACAACTTCTTTTGCTTCTTGTTGAGTTTCACCTTTTGAAAATAATGAAAGAATAATAGATATGATAAATATGAAAAAAAACACAATTATAAATATCATTATTTATAATTGTACTATTTGTATACTTTTAATTTCCTTATACGTTTTAAGCTAAGGTATTTGAAATCATTGTGATAATAAATATATCCCCCCGATTAAAAGTGCCGCAGCAACAATTAATATTATTACTCCATCCGGCCTATTAAGAATTTCTTTTATATGTTTTTTTGCTATTTGCTTAGTTTCTCCACTTGAAAAGAGATAAACAATGGAATGGAGAATTAGTAAGAAAAATGCCGTAATTACCTCTAACATGGCTTATGTACCTTTAATTATCCAGTAATTTTCTTGCACCTTGTATCAGACTGAGTAACTGGAATGCTTAATTTAATAGAAGCCAAATGACAAAAATTACTCCTGTAACTGCTGCAGATCCAAAAAAACCTACCAACATTTTCCCCTCAGGACCATTAATAAGCTCTTTTAAAACTTCTTTTGCTATTCGCTGACCTTTACCACTTAAAACTATCGAAAGAATAAAGAATATTACTACTAATACAAATGAAGAAATTATTAATTCCATGACTTATGTACCTCCCTAATATATGTGTGCGTTATTAATTAGCCAATAAATTCCTTGTACATTATATCAGCTAGGGTACATAAAGATATAGCGAATTATTTATATAAATTATTTTATTAATCGACATCGCATTACTATAGGATTGCTCAAGTCGGAAGAAGGCACCTTAGGGTGTCTTTTCTTTTGTCCATTACTCATTGATTTTTTATGTTCATTTGTTATAATTATTACTACAGTAGTATTACAGTAATATATTGGGTATATAATAAAAGAAGAGATGCTTGATACATCTCTTCTGGTAACTGTTGTCGTAAGGCGGGTAGTTACTAAATAAAGTTATTTTCTTTTTCTAGAACTTCCCTTTTGCTTCCGACGGCGTAGGGAGGTTCTTTTACGTTTTTTGCTAATATTACTCACCAGTTTGTTTCCATAACCGGTAACAAGAATTGTCAAAAATACTTTCAACAAATCCTGTAGCAAAGACAGTAAATATTCCATCATAGGAGTCACCTCCTTTCCCTCTACATAAAAAAAGAGAAAGGACAGCAACCAACCACCCTACGTCATACAGTTAAATCTATTCTATCATACTAGTACAATCTCACCAATATAAACAAGACCACCATTATTGATAGTCTTTTTAGGTAGATTTAGAACAATTAATTATATCGTGATTAATATATAATAATTTCGCCTTATGACCTTTATCATAAACTATTACATGGTATATATTTTTTGTACCACGCTTTGTTAATGTATTTAACCTTCGTAGGTGTTGAAGGTTTAGAACTATCCTTTAGTATAGTCATATCATTAGAACATCCTGCGGTATTTAGACAGAATGTAACTAATAAACATGATAGTAATAATTTATTCACATGATCACTTCTAATTCTTTATTAGTTAACATTTTTTCATGAAATACGTTCTTTACTAATTTTACATTACATTAAAGTTCAGAAAATATTCTTCTACTCATAAATTGTTACATTTGATCTAGGGGAACTCTGTTAATAATAAAAGTCGCTCTAGTCGAAGAAAGGCATCCTATTACTGATAAAGGTAAAACTGTTAGTTATCTAATTTTCCCAGTCATTATGTATTTGATGTATGTAACAAAGGAACTAATAGCAGAAAATGAACTGAAAGGTACATAAATGGGGACAATCTGGAAATAGATCTTTTGGTTATTTATTGTACTATAGTTTTTCTACAAAAAAAAGGTATGTGCCGAGACTAGATTATTAAAATTACAATGTAGGGGGCTGGGGAGGGAGTTAAAACAGGGTGATAAAAAAGAGTTTTAGAAAATATACCTGTGACAATTTAGAGTGTCATAGGTGTACTAATATTGTTTTGTATATTAAGTTAAAATACTATAATAAATTTTCCTTCTTTAATTTATAAAGAAATTTCACCTTCATTAGCTAATAATGTAGGGCCAATCTATATGGAAAATATGTTCAAACCTTTACTTGAACATGGCAATGTTTATACTTTCAAATTCAAGAAGTCTAAACTTAGTGTGTGATCAAACTGAAAACATCCTCATAAAACCTAGTTTTAGTCATTGGTTTAATATGAATTATATTTCTTTACAGAAAAACTACCTGCATAAATCGTTCTAGCTGTCTAGAATAAATTCCTGTTGCCTCGAACACAATTTCAGGTAATTTACCAGTTTTCTCGGTAAGCTCATATATCTTTTTTTGTAGCTCTTTAAAATCAGGCTTCAAATGTTGGATTTCCTTTTCAAAGATACATTGTTTTTGTGCATAATAAATCACCATATAACTTTTACCCATACTGATATCAAAAGCAATTACGTGTCTCATAAAGTTCCTCCTGATGGAAAATTGAAGTCTTCATCTTACACTTATCGATTCCCATTTCTTATACACGATCTCGAGGACCAACATACTAAAAACTAATTCAAATAAGGTAAGTGAAGAAGGTCAGTTTTTTTTACGGATTCAAAATCCCAAAGCACCCACGACCCTTTCTTCACTTCTACTATATAAAAAATAGTAGTGCGAACCAATGCCTTGGTCTACACTACTAATCTTAGTATGTTTTCTTTGTTATATAGAAATTACACAATAATGAACAGATTTAACACCTAAAAAGAAATTGGGTATAAGCACATTATTTTTAGAGATACATATTATATATCATGAAAAACTTCTTTGTTTTTCAAATAACGGACAGAATGATGTGAACGAAACTCACAGCAATAGTACATAAAAAGTTCGCCTTAATTGGTGAACTTTTTATTTTGGACCAAATGGACATTGGTAAAGGAAATAAGAGGTGACTTTAACACTGGATGTCTTGTATGTCGTTAAGGAAAGGTCAGCGTAATAGACGGAAAAGATAAGGTTTCTAAAGCCTAATATGTCTCCACATTCCTAATAAGATAATAAACGAAATGCCTAAAATGAGAAAATTGATATTCTCAAGTGAAGGTGTATAATTTTTTGCCTTGAATTCCTTTTACAACTTTTAAATTGATGAATATGTGAATTCTTTCTTCCAAAGAATTCGATATCTACAGAAAGGGATTTAAGGTTATTGTAAGGTAAATGAAAGTTACCTGAAAGAATCTCAGTTTAATATAAAATTATGAATTATCACAGGAGGGATGAAATAATGTTAAAGAAACTAGGAATAGGTTTAGTAACTTCCATAATTTTGTTGAGTACAAATGGTATTGCTGATGCATCTACTAACAGCGTACATGTAAAAAATGAAATGATATCTAAGAGCACAAAAAAGTGCAGTGACTGTTGGCGTGTTGGTCAATCTAGAACAGAAGATGGAGTTGCAGCAAAGCATACAACAATAGATGGAGAAAAAGTTGTCAAATATACAGTACAGGGCAATGGAAAGGTTAGAATGGATGTCATTGGTAAAGGATTTGCTGAAATTAAAGTAACTAGGGAGAATGGGAAAAGTGTATATTATCAGTTTGAGGTAATTTAATTAGTAATCAAATATAGGTTTTCATTTTAGAACGTTGCCTTCCTATAATTAGGAAGGCTTTTATTATTACATAAATAGGATAAAATAATAGTTCGCTAAATTGGCTAGGAACATAACTAAAAATGTCAGAGGAAATTTAGTAAATTGTTTCACATGAATCATCTTCTCTTGTTTGGATTAATACATATTAAAGTTTATTCTTTGCTTTGCTTTTCTTTTATAAGAAAAAATAATGTATTTTTTCATTTTATTTTAAGGAGTATTTTGTTTGCTTATCTTGATAGCAATGTGGTGTCCTACTTATCATTATGACATTTGCACTGGCTATGGTTAAAAATGAATATAATAAGATTTTCTATGTAAAAGAAAAAATCTTAATTAGTTAAATTAGAATTATTTCTATAATTTAGATAGGTGAGATGAATAGGTAGTTTAATTAGTTAACTATTTGAGCTGCCTATTTTTATAAATTTGCGAGTGGCTCCCAAAAAGAAGGGATCGTTGACGTACCACATGATAAAGTGACAAGCTTTAAAATGTTTACCTACGTCTAAATACAAGTTATACACACATATATTGATCATATAAAGATATATATTACAGATAATATTATGTTAAAGGTGGCGAAATGTATCATGAAAGATTTTGTTCTCGAAAAAGAAAACATTATTCGTAAATATGGTGAATGGACCGCTTATGATATTAAATTAACGGATACTCTATATACAAGAGATATTCGACAACCAAATCCTGCATTAAAAAAAATTGTGACAATGATTCAAGATATCACACAATGTGATTTTAAAAATCTTCGAATCTTAGATTTAGCTTGTTTAGAGGGGCATTACGCTATTGAGTTTGCTATGCAAGGAGCAACTGTTGTAGGGATAGAAGGAAGAGAATCAAACATACAAAAAGCTATATTCGCTAAAGATTTATTAAGGTTGGAAAACTTAACTTTTTATCAAGATGATGTAAGAAATTTAAGTGCTGAAAAATATGGTCAATTTGATATTGTTTTATGTTCTGGTATTTTATATCATTTAGACTGCTCAGATGTATTCCCCTTTTTAGAAAAAGTGTATGAAGTATGCAAAAGGTTTGTAATAATTGATACTCATATCACTTCTACTCCTAATGTATCAGTACTTTATAATAATTATGAATATAAGGGACACACAATGCTAGAACACTCTGCTAATTCATCAATAGAAGAACGTTTAAAATCAAAATGGGCATCATTAGATAATGTTACTAGTTTTTGGATGACAAAATCCTCTCTATACAATTTTTTAACGCGAACAGGTTTCTCTTCTATAAATGAATCCAGAAGTTTAGTTCAAGAAGATAGGATTACTGTTGTAGCTTTTAAGAAATATCCTATAGAAATTAAAAGCTCTCCTGAAACAGAAAAATACATTGAACCCGATTATTTAGAATGCTAAAAATAACACGTTTAAGTTTAATATTCTAATCAATCTGTATGAGGTAAAACTATATGTCATTTAAGCTAAAATCTTAAAGTATCCCTAAACAAAATTATTAGTTTTCCAAAAGCTATTTATATAAATGCAACTCGTTGTTTCCGTTTTGGGGCACTATAAAGTTTTAGCTTTATATAGATGGGATAGCACCACATTGCTATCATCTTAAAGAAATACTTCCGAAAACAAAAAATGAAAAGAATAATAAAAAAGCTTATCATTACGTTTTAAAGGATAAGCTTTTTTATTTTAGTTTAATTACAAGTTTTGAAATTCTTTTACTACTTTCATAATAAACTTAAAGATGCTCTTTTCGACCTTGTAAAATTAACCCTTCATTATTTAAAAGCCGTGATATACCAAATAGCAACAACATTTCCATTTTTATCGAGTACTCTGCCTTCAGCTGCTCCTTCTTCATATGCTGTTACTACACCAGTTTTAGGGTTTACATAAATTTTGTTTTCACTAAATAAGACATATTTGTATTGTTTTCCGTTTGGCGTCATTGACCAAGGTTTCCCCACTTTAATGTGCATAAATTCACCTTGCACGTCAGATACTTGATAACCCGATTTTTTTGATTCTTGATTGTTTACTGCTGCGTGAGTTTTAGTAGTAGCAAAAGTTCCTAAACCTCCAATTCCAATGGCAGCTGCTAACGCAATTCCAACAAATTTTTTCATGTGATAATGCCTCCTTTTTTAATTCATACCTGTATATTAAACGGTTAGTCTTTCATGTCACTTTCATTTACCTTACAATAACCTTAAATGGGTTTTTGAAAATTCTGACCGATGCGAGGGAGAGTATGAAAAAAAATATATTAATCGTTGATGATGACAAAGATATTATTGATCTTTTAAAACTTTTTTTAGAAATGGAAAATTTTTTTGTTGTAGAGGCTTCAAATGGCGAAGTTGCCTTAAAGTGTCTAGAAGAAAATCATATTGATTTAGCTATTGTTGATATTATGATGCCCAAAATGGATGGTTATCAATTAATTAAAAAGATTCGTGAGACGTTACAATTCCCGATACTTATATTGTCAGCCAAATCTCAAGAAGTAGATAAAATTATCGGTTTAGGGATTGGAGCAGATGACTTCATTACAAAGCCATTTAGTGCTTTAGAAATTATAGCTAGAGTTCAAGCTCACCTTAGAAGATCCTATGAATTTAATGATAAGGCTGTAGAAGGTAAGGAGAAGCAAATTCATATGGGTGATTTAGTATTAGATCATCATTCTTGTATACTCTATAAATCAAGCGAATCCATTTCTCTCAGTGCTACGGAATATAAAATCTTAGCACTTTTTATGGAAGAACCAGGGAGAATATTTACTAAAAAACAAATTTTTGAAAGTGTATGGTCTGATTATTACTGTGCAGATGATAATACGATTATGGTTCATATTAGTAGACTACGAGAGAAATTAGAGGATTCTCCTAAGAATCCAGTTTATATAAAAACGATCCGGGGACTTGGGTATAGATTTGCTAGGAAGGAAGAACTTTATGAAAAATAAAGTTTTATATATCTTAATTAAAAATTACGTTATATTTGCACTAGCAATAGGTTTCACGGTGATAATCTTATTTATATTTTTGATGTACCAAACAGAAAAGCAACTAGGAGAGCTAAATAATTTAAAAGCAAGTGAAGTAGTGCGTGAAAACTTTGAAACTATTAATTCAGAATCAATAGAATCATTTGGTGGTTGGGTAGAAATTCTTAATGAAAATTTACAAGTTATCTATACCAAAGGGGAAAAAAAGGATAAGCTTTTATCATATTCACAAAGAGAATTTACTACTTTATTTTTTGATAATGATCAACTTCCTTATTATTCATCTGTAGCAACATTTGTAACGAAAAAAGGTGAAACATTATATTGCCTTGTTAAGGTTCCTAAAAAAGCAATAAAGTATGAATATACGTTTTCTGATAAAAATGAGGAATACGTATATGTTTTTTATAAGATATTACTTACTACAATCGTTTTATTTTTTGTATTTTTCTCTATGAATGTATATATATTTAGTAGGCAAATTGCTAGGAAAATAACCAGGCCATTGGATAAACTAGCAACTGGATTTGAGAAAATTGCTAGTGGGAAATATGATAAAAGGTTAAACTATGAAACATATTTTGAGTTAATGCAAATACAGCATTCGTTTAATGTTATGTCGGAAAAACTCGATAAAATAGAAAAAGAGAAGAAGAGGTTGGAAGAAACCAAGCAGAAGATGCTTGTAGATTTGTCTCATGATTTAAGGACACCAATTACAACCGTTCAAGGTTATGTTGAAGCATTACAACTAGGGATCATTACAGAAAAAAGTGAAAGAGAAAGAACCTTGAATGTAATATATAATAAGATTCGAATCATTGCGGTGTTAACTGAAGATATTTTTGAACTGTCTAAATTAGAGCATTCTGATTACCCTTTTGAAGTACATCCAACTGATGTATCTGAGTTTATTCGTGAATTGCTTGTAGAATATTATGATTTATTTCAAGCGAAGCGCTTAATCCTTCAATATCAAATTCCCTCTAAAGAAGTGATTGCTCCAATTAACAACAGGCTATTATACCGGGCTATCTCTAACATAATATCTAATGCTCTACAGTATAATGCGGCAGGTACGACCGTTTTTGTATCGTTAATTGAAGATAAAACCAAAGTATATATAAACATTATAGATAATGGAATTGGAATACCTGAGGATATGAAACAGAGTATTTTTGATGCATTTGTTCGAGTAGATGATTCTCGAGAAAATAATGGGGGATCAGGTCTTGGATTAACTATTGCTAAGCATATAGTAGAAAAACATGGAGGGAGCATAAATTTAGATAGTACAAAGAAAAAAACACATTTCTGTATTTCTTTACCTAAATGCAGTGTGTAAATATCTTATGAAAAGTGTTAGTAAGTTAAATGGTTGAATAAAGAGAAAACGCACGATTTAGTTCCTTTAAACTTAACTCTGGTTCATATAAAATGGAAGCTTTACAGTTTACAAAATAAAAAAGGTGCTTATTTCAATTTCTTGTTTTATCATTTTAGTCAAGATAGTTCCTTTAAAACATGGTATAGATAATCAGTACGATTAAAGGAGAGATATTAGTCATTGCTTATCAATGGTAAGGTAGACGTATAGGATTTAACAAAGAACACATGCAACAATACAAATAATAATTTGTATGTGAACGTAAAAAATACCAAGACTGCCCTGGAGAGGAGGGGGGTCTTGGTATTTTTTTGTGAAGATTACGATTTTTTAAGTGATTTTCATATTCTGTTCACCATACTAACATCAAGTTCTTTAATTCAATCGTTTTAATTTCGCAAGTGTATTCTTTATCTTCCACATATCGGTGGGTAATCTTTGTATAAACTGATCTTATCTCTAAATCAGAATTGTTACCCCATCACCATGAAGTTAAAGTTTTTAAGGCCCCAAAAATGAAAAATATGCTATTCCATTTGTAGAATTATAGGAAGGGTGCGTATTTTTCTTTTTGTTTTGCTAACTTGATGTTAATGTGGTGTAACCTTAAGTATTTAAAAATTAAAAAATTCCCTTAATCATGTTAAAGGGACCTTGCTCACGCAAATGATCTGTAAATCAATTCATTTTTGATATACAGATCATTTGTATGATAATTTTTATAAATAATTGCTAAATAGTGAATTTACATAAATGCTTTTAGAAGTTCTTGAATTAATGGGATTGCTCCACCTATAAATTTTAAAACTGCCATTGCGATTTCCATATTATTCGCTCCTCTTTTTTCTTATTAAGATGTGGTGAATCTTTATAACCTTATTATAGTAAACGCTTACAATTATAACAATACATTTATGTATGCAATATTGCATATTTATACATTAGGCCTCTATTAGCCATTTTTTAATGTTACCATAGCAAGGTGAGAGTCTATAAGGGTTCTCATTAATAGGAGGAAATATGGAAAGAGTGCAAGCGATTTACAGTAATCAAAAATTTAAGAGTTGGGTTAAACAGGTATTAGCTGTAGGAGGAATAATAGGGTGCTGCTATTTGGTGTTATATGTTTTTTGTTTCTTAGTTATCATGTAAATATTATACAACTAAACTAGTAGAGTCTTGCCTAGAGAGGTAAGGCTCTTTTATTGTAGTACCGGGAGATGAGCAAACTACATACAATAACTCTTAGGTTTTTCAGATCACTTTGTATGGTTCCTTGTTTAGAACACTAATTCCTATCATTGAAAACAGAATTCTATTGATAAAAAATATGTTTTTACTAGATACATATTAAAAAGACAAGCATAAATTATATTAGATTTTGGCAAAATCTTTTTGCCTTGGAAAAGGATTTAAATCTTACTGATAGATTTGATTCCTTTTTTATATACCATAATCCTCATATTACTACGTAAATATAATACAGTAATAATGGTTTAAAAGCAAGAATATTAGTAGGGGTACGTTCACACATCCATCAACTTAAGATTTTAAAGTAGCCCTTGAACAAAAAAATCTTTTTTTATTGATTGATAGTAAACAAGAAAGGTTAGCAAATCAACAACTAAGAGATTTCTTCAGGTAAGCTAATAAGTAATCTATCAAAAGATCCTTTACAAAATTTACCGTTTTAGCCAAGAAGACTCCTTCCTCAAGGAGCGTGAAGGATCACAGCCCAGTGAGTAGGTGGGAGATGAATTGGCTTCGAACAAGGGATGACAAGAAGCCATCTTAATCAATAGCTAAATCTAATAATAAATTAATAAAAGAATGAGTTTTCCATTGTGTACGAATTTCAACATTTCCATAACAAAATTCATTAATAGTGGTTAAGAATGATTATATAGAAAATGGGAGTCATAGTGTAAATTTTTCTATAGATATTGATGGCTTAATATCTAACCCATATACCTGCGGAACAAACATTATTCTTAATAGCCTCATAGAGATTAAGAAACGTTATAAAAATTCTTCAAAGATTCTAAAACTGAGGATTCATTAAAAATACATTGGTAGCATAATGTGGTAGGGGAAATAAACGCTAAGGAAAAAGTATTATGTTTATTGCAAATGAAAATAAAATGTATGATCCTCAGGTAAGGGTGACAGTGGATTAAAACTGGAAAATAAAGTGTCCAGTAAATAAGGAAATATTAAAGGTAGAAGAACAGAACTTTTGAGTATTAGTGGAATCGCTCAGGAAGAAATAGTGACAGCGAAATTTAAAATTACTAATTTCTGTTCATCGATTCCGAACTTTGATGAAAAATACAAGTGAAACGCTGCTAAATAGCAGCGTTTCACTTAGTACATAAAATATATATTATTCCTTTTAAATTAACTATCAAAGTAGAGGTAGTATACCATTATCATAAAAAAATTAAGGAAAGTCCAGTACAATACCGAATCCATGCCAAAGAAGCTGTCTAATGAAATAATGTGTCTAACATTTTGGATTCACTTCAGTTATGTGTGCTTTTTTTACTAAATATCTAGAATGCATTATAATAAGTTGTTATCTTCTAGTAGTTGATACCAATCATCATTTTTATTACCTACAGTATCACTAATTCCTCCAGCTTGAACAAATTTACTACCTAATTCACAATATTTTCTCCCTAAATAGTAATGTTGTAAGAAATTATTCAAATTACCATAGGATTCAATAACAAAGTTTTGATCAATTAAATCCCCAAACAAACAAGAAACTTCACCATTAATTTTATTAATAAATAATGGATAGTTTTCTATTTTTCCTATACATATCCAATTATTAGTACCACCTGGCATATCATCGGTATAAAACTGAATACTATCAAGTTTTTCATGACCAAATATAGTTATTACTCCGCCATTTAATATTTCGTATTTTCCTATAATAAAATAATAATCTTTTAAAACACCTTCCTCTAATTTTTTGTCAAAGTTGTCTTGTATTTCTATTATTTCCCCAATCAGCAAACTAAATGGGTCATTACCTAAAATGTCTTTAATTAATTCTATTTTTTCTAATACTGATTTGTCCATTTTCTACTCCCTCTCAATATTTATCTTCACTCTCGAACCATAAGGGGCATCTTTTAATTGTACTCCTAAAATTCCACCAATTCGTCTATTTGTAAATTGATCCATGAATTGAAGGTTACTTCTAACGTCTTCTCCATTAAGGCCTAAATCCCAGCGGTGATCTGGATCCATATCATACTTTACTTTATCGATTAATTCTTTTGCTAATTTTTTATCTTTTGGATAATAGATTTCAATAATCTTTTTTATAACATCCTTTCGATACTGTTTTGTAACTTGAGGATCTCTAATAGGTTTTGTCTTTTGTAATAAGTTTGCATCACTCAAATCTTGTAATTTTTTCACTTTACGATCAAAATCACGTAAATTCATATCACGAAATTCATTGCCCCATTTTACATTGTTTTCGAATTTTATAGTTACTTCGTAATACTCACCTAATTCATCTACTTTTTTTACAGCGGGGGGAATCTTTCTTTTTCCTATGTTTTTTCCAGATTTACTTAATTTACTTTCCCCACTGTTAATTCTTATAAAAAAATCTTTAGACGGAGAAATTTCACTTTTAAGTGGGCTTGTACCGGCAAAAGCAAATCGATCTTTTAATGGTAAGTGGCTTGAAATATAAGGTGTATCACCTGAAAATTTCGTTAACTTTACAGAGTCTCCAAGGGAAGTTACTTTTCCAATTTGGCCTGCTCCTTTATCTCCAATCCATCCTAAACCAAACTCCATAAAAATATTTGTTCCCCATTGTGTACGACTTTCAGCATCGCCATGCCAAAATTCATTCATAAAAGTGTCTGAAAAAGTATTTATCATGGTATAAGCGGTTTCTATAGGATGACCTGCAGCATATTTTAGGTTTTCCTTTGTCACTGTATCGTCTAACGAATTGTATGTCTCTACTAAATCGCCAATAAATTTTCCAGATCCATTCCAAACCCCTTTTATAAACTTTTCTAGTATATTCTTTTCAGAAGAACTACTTAATAGTATACCAGATTCGATTAGATTATTTGTTTTTATACTATTATCTAATCGAATATTATTGTCTAGATATTCATGAATAGAATCTGCCCATTCCATATTTATTCTTTGTGTACTAAATGTACCGCTTGCAGGGCTGAAGCCTTTTCCACTTTGAACCTCAGCAAGGCCTGCAGCGATACTAGCCGCTAATTGAATCGCGGTAGCATAGTTATTACTAGATGTTTGATTAAATTCATATAGATGTTCTAACTTTTCCTGGATTTTACGGCGCATCTCAATAAATAGGTTAACCATTGCATCCATATCCGGTAGTGGCATAATTTGTTTTGTAACTTCAATACTTGCTATCATTCGGTCAATCTCTCGGATTTGTTCTAATAGTTCTTGTTCAACTACATCTGTTGAGGCGACTCTTGATTGAAACTCAGCAGGAAAAGATTCATTTTGATGGAGTAATTCTTCACATAGGTAAATAATCCCCTGTGCTAAAGGAAGAAACGTTTCTGCAAAATACATTTTCGCACTATAATAAGTCTGACCCTGTAGGACAGAATCACCCACAAAACTGTCGATAGATTGGATTACTTGCTCCATACTTTGTATAGTAGCAGTACAAAAAGCATACATAGTGTTTGTTTGGGATTGTACCTCTCCAAGATACATATTTAAACTCATAAATTGGCCTCCCTAGCAAGTTTTTGTTTTTGATGAGTGAGGTCATTTTCTAGATTGTATAATTTTTGTTTCTCTTGAATTAATGTTTCCTTTTGTTCTTCTAATTTATAAGAAAGGCTTCTTTCAATTTGTTGAGTTTCTAATTGTATATTGGTAAAAAAGCGAAAGAGTTCTTTATCACCATGCCATGTTTCTAAAATACGATGAAAAAAGCGATGGCTGCGTATTTTTAATTCTTGAAAGTCTGCTTCTGCTTGTTCTTGTGTTTGTATTGCGCGTTGATTTTGGTATTGTTCCTCGGATAGATTCATTAGATTTTGACTCAAGACCTTCATTTTTTGTTCTATTTCTTGATTCATTTTTTCCGCCTACCTTTTTGCTTATATATAAGTTAACAGAAGGGATAAAGGAAAAATTCTTAAAAAAGCTAAAAATTCTTCTGTAAATCGTTGTCCATTCGTTCAAACTCTGTTGCTACAGACTGTATATTGTCAATGGATTGCTGAAAGGCAGCAAGAAATTGTCTAGTTAATTCTAAGGCTTGTTGGTTTGCTTCCTGTGCTTTGTAATTAACGGTTAAAGTTGTACGTGTTGCGTGCGTTATTGATTTACCTGTTGCATTTTGAATTGCGTCAGAAGCTGATCTCATTTGAGTAGCAATTTGTTCAGCTTTTTGAACATTACTTTGAAAGATTGCCATTATAATATAACTCCTTACTTCAATATGTTTTTTAATAGTAAAAAGAAAGGGCTATGTATTTTATTATGTTTAATATTAAATTAGCAGTATTTTCATATGTTATAAAACATAGCCTTATATTAATTGATTGATCCATAAAATGGAATACAATATTAATTATACCAATAAATCACTAGGTTTACTTAGGCGAATTTTGGCTTTAATACAAAATCATCTATGATACTTAATAATTAAATTCTGAAGGAGTAAAAAGGTATGAAAATTTGGCAATTAAAAAGCTCGACTGATGATTATGAAAGCTTTCAATTATTGAACTATGAAGAGGATAAAAAATATTTTAAAACTAGTTTTAATTCTATGGTGAGTTTGTCAGATTCATGGACGCCTAAGTTTATTGAGGTAAAAGATGAAGGGAAATTAAGCGATTCCCCTATTTTTTGGGGAAAGTCTGGTGTACAAATAATTAGTGAAAAAGCCAAGAATGTTTTAGAACCTATAGTAGGAGATAATATTGAATTTTTACCATTAATTCATAAACAAAAAAATAAAAAATACTATGCTATGCATGTTTTAAGGGTGTTGGAAGCACTTGATACTAATAAAACAATCTTTGATAAGTTAAGTTCAGGTTTAATAATAGGATGTAAAAAATTTGTATTTATTCCTTATGTTGTCCAGTACGCACCGATTTTTAAATTGAATATAAATGGGAAGGTACATCCTAACTATCTTTTAGTATCAGATCAATTCAAAAATGCAATTTTAGAGAGTGAATTAAAAGGTTTTCAATTTACTGAAGTGTGGGATTCAGAAGAGGGTGCGTAAAGAAATCTAATTTAATTAGATTAGTAATGTGAACCCATATCTAATAGGGTAAAAAATAAAAAGCTTAAGCACATTGAAATGAACTCGAATATTAGTACATGATAAAAACATCACCTGAATTCGCATTCTAATCTTTCTCGTTTTATTTTTTTGCAACGATGAATGAGGAAGAATGCTTATCATGTTTTAAATTAAAATTATATTGGCTGACGTAAAGAATACCAATCATTTACTTCTCCCATCAGCACAAGTAAATGATTGGTACTTCTTGTTAATATCGCTAAGTATTAACTACGAGCAGAATACTTTATTTCATTCTTTTTTCTCTTACAGTTTGATCTTGTAATCGCTGTTATTCTTTTATTAGTCGATGAACAATTACACGGGTTGGGATTTTATCAGTCATTCCTACATAAGCGTTGGATATTTTGCAGGTTTGTCCAAACTGAAAAGAGCTTATGAAACCATCTATTATTCACGTTCTTCTTCATATAATTGCACCGCACTTATTTTTTGTAGGTGGTTAAAACTAGTTTTTAAGAAGCATATGCTTTAGCAACTGCAGAAATTCTGTATCACTTTTATCATCTTTTATATAATCCTGTTCGTAGTTAAAAATCATTCGTACTAACATAAAAGCTGTAAGCGGTAATGGTACCTTATGCAAAGCTCCTTGCTGATAACCTTTTTCGAGTAAATCACTTATCATGTTAATTGCTTCTTCTTCAGATTGTTTAAAACAAGTTGTAATTTCAGGTGAATTGTACTCTTTATATTCTTGAAAGAGTGTAGAAACAAACGGATCTTGATGATATTCTAGGCTGATATAATGAAGAATTTTTTGTATTCGAAGTAAAACATCTTTTTCTTCTTTATATAAATTAAATAATTGTGAGCGTTTGAGCTGAATATGACGCATATAGCAGTCACATAATATTTCAGTTTTATCTGTATAGTAATAATAAATAGTACCTTTACCAACTTTAGCTGTCTTTGCAATTTCATCAACCGTTGTGTTACGGACACCACGCGTAGAGAACAGTATTGTGGCAGATTGAATGATTTTCATTTTTTTATTTTCTTTTTCTAATTTGATCATTGTCTACACCCTATCCTTGAAATATTTAGCGAAGTTTTCTGTCTTTACATTCTGTATCAGTTCATTTGTAATTTTGTAACTCCTAATAGAAAGTCCTTTATTTGCTTCTTATAGAATAACATACAACATTTTTATTTCTAGTATATAACTATAATAGAATGCAACTTTATAACCTAGGGATAAAGTTGAAAGTTTGAGGTAATAATTTTTATAATCGGACGATGAGAATTCAAGTGAAAGGGGACAGTGATTTCTTTCTTGAGTGAATTATTTGATTTTTTATTCAATTAATTTTATTATATAAACATGACTAAAAGATGTTTTTAGTCGGATTTTTTTACGGAAAACCGACTGATATTTGATTTTAGTCGGTTTCTATACTATTTGAGAGAAGGTAGACACTATGTGTGGAATTGCAGGGTGGATAGACTGGTCTAAAGACCTGTCTCATGAACAAGAAACGTTAAAAAAAATGACAGATGCTATCATTCACCGAGGACCTGATGCAGAGGGGCATTGGTTTTCAAAACGAGCGGCATTAGGTCATCGACGTCTCATCGTCATTGATCCTGAAGGTGGCCTTCAACCTATGCTGTATAAAGATGGAAATGATACGATTGGCCTTACGTTCAATGGAGAAATTTATAACTATCAAGAATTACGTAAAGAACTTGAGGAGAAAGGTCATAAATTTCAGACCAAGTCGGATACAGAGGTATTACTACATGCTTACTTAGAATGGCAAGAAGATTGTGTTCAACATCTAAATGGGATTTTTGCTTTTGGTATTTGGGATGAAAGATTTGGGAAATTGATGCTTGGTCGTGATCATCTAGGTGTGAAGCCTTTATTTTTCGCTCAAAGGGGAAGCGCAATTCTCTTTGGTTCAGAGTTAAAAGTTTTACTTTCGCATCCGCTTGTAGATGCTGAGGTAGATAAAGAAGGACTTTCTGAAATATTCTGTCTTGGACCAACACGTACTCCTGGTCATGCTATTTTCAAGGATATACATGAAGTGCGTGCTGGCCATTATATGACATTTACCTCTAATGGCTCGACTACGACACAGTATTGGAAACTTGAAAGTAAAAAACATGAAGATGATATTGATACAACAGTCGAGACAATCCGCTCCATTTTACAAGATACGGTTAAACGTCAGTTAATTGCTGATAAACCAGTGGTATCTATGCTTTCCGGAGGTTTAGATTCCAGTGGTTTAACAGGTTTAGCAGGAAATGAATTTGGGAATAAAGGGGAACGCCTTCATACATATTCTCTGAATTTCATCAATGATGAAAAAGACTTTAAGCAAGACTTCCTTCGTTTTGATCGTGATGAACCTTGGGTGAAACGTGTGGCTGAATATGTAGGAACAAGGCATCATTCTATAGAGTTAGGATCAGATAGTTTAATAGAGTATTTATTAACTCCAATGCGAGCGCGTGATCTACCTGGAGTTGGAGAACTAGAAACGTCTCTTTATTTGCTATTTAAGGAAATGAAAAAAGACGCAACAGTTGCACTTTCAGGCGAATCCGCAGATGAAGTATTCTCAGGATATCCATGGTTCCATCAAGAGAAGTTTCTAGATGCAGAGATATTCCCTTGGAGTGTTAATTTATGGTATAGTACAGAAATTTTATCAGAGGATTTTAAAGCTAAGATTAGCCCTGAAAAATATCAAAAACAAAAATTTGAAGATGCGGTTGCTGAGGTTCCCTTTTTAGAAGGTGAAAGTGATCTACAAATGAAGCAACGTCAAATGTCTTACATGTTTATTACACGTTTCTTGCCATTTATGCTAGAACGAAAAGATCGCACAAGTATGATGAATGGCTTTGAAGTACGAGTTCCATTTTGTGATTACCGGCTTGTAGAATACTTATGGAATGTCCCATTCGAAATGAAAAGCATAGACAATATTGAAAAAGGTATTTTACGTAGAGCTTTTGAAAATGTACTTCCAGAGGATGTACGTTATCGCAAAAAAAGTGCATATCCAAGCACTAAGGATGCCTCTTATCTACAAGGTATTAGTGATTGGATGTTACATGTGTTGAACAATCCTGAATCACCTATTTTGCCATTAATTAATGTAGAAAGAGTTCGTGCTATTGCAGAAGGAAAAGACGAAGTAATTTCAGGTAATGATGCAAGAGGTATAATAGATTATTTACTTCAAGTTAATAGTTGGCTTCAGGAATATAATATTAAATTAGTATGGTAGATGTAATTTTCAAATAAAGAGAATAGCTGAAACATTAATGACCTAAGTGAACCGCATCTCCAATGTATTAGATAGTTATCTAATAATTGGAGATGCGGTTTTATTATCTTGATTTGCAATAACGCTAACCCTTTAAGGTTGCCTTTCTATTTTTTAGAATTGTTTTAGTAAATCAAAATTAAAATTCTGTATACATCTTTTGTACTAGTAGAACTAAGTCTAAAAGTATGTACAATTACACCATTTGACTAATGGGTAAACTTTACAACCTGTTATATACTAGTATTGTGTCTTGCCTTTATAGGTGCAGTACACAGCCGGTGATTGGCTAGTGGATGTCCTTCCATTTTGCCAGTGCCGGTTTTTTGTTGGATAATAGAGAAAATGAAGTTTTTATAAGGAAAGAAGGGGTTGTTTTGAAAGATGTAAATTCTATCTTTATGAGAGAAAAGATTGCTAGTTCTTATCTTTATTTTATTTCTTTTCTTGGTTTGGTTACTATAACTATATCTTTACTTGAAATTAAAATCCCTTCTCATCCAACAATACTAATAGTGTTGTTACTATTTATGGGGATTGCTGAGTATTTTCCTGTAAGATTTTGGAGAGGAACTAGCTCGCTTACCTTTCCGATAATTTACGCTATGAGTTGGCAGTTTGGAATCCATATAACTATTGTTGCTATTGTACTCGTCACGCTAATTATTCACCTGCATCGTCGTTCACCGATACAAAGAATGTTATTTAATAGTACTCAGCATGCACTTAGTTTGTTCTTGGCCGAATGGTTTTCAGACAAATGTATGTCCTTAATAGTTAATAAGATAGGTATGTCAGTTCTGTATGAGAATTTAATATCTTTGTTATTATTTTGCGTGATTTTTTGTTTTTTCAACAATCGCTTTTACGATTTGTTAATGATACTCCTTCCGCAGCCATATTCAATCTATCAGTGGTATAAAAAAACTGTAACGGTATTTCTTTGCGAAACTTTTGGTTTCTCTTATGCGGCACTAATGCACGTATTAATTAGTACATATAGTGTGGAAGTAAACGAGATTACAGTACTGTTTTTCTTTTTTCCACTTGTAGCAACTTCCATTATTAGTTCTTTTTCTGTACGGATAAGGATGGAGAAGGAACGATTATATGAGCTATTTCTTATTACGACCGAAATTAGTCGAGGATTAACCGGAGGAAACTTGAAGCATATTAAACAAGCACTTAAAGGTTTTTTTGGTATACAAGCATATGTAATATGGACAAAAGATGATGGGAACTGGAATATTCTGTTAAAAGATGGAAAAGTCCAATCTGATATTTCTGATCATTTAGAAAATTTTCGAGCGTTTGAGGAACTTTCTAAGAATATTGTATTTAATGATTGGAAAATTGGTACGGCTCCTGGAGATGAAATATTTGATAGTGTCATACGCTCACTTGTATATTTTCCTCTTATTGTAAATGATGAACTAGTGGGGATGTTTGTTGCAGGGAAGAGTAGAAATGCGGGTTTCTTCCCAGAAGATGTACAGTCGTTGGCTACATTTTCTAACCAATTAGCTAATGTAGTTAAAACAAGGATATTGATTTCTGAACAAGAAAAAAGAATGATTCTAGAAGAAAGAAATAGAATCGCCCGAGAAATTCACGATGGTATTGCGCAAACATTAGCCGGGGTGATATTCCAACTAGAATCCGCGCAGAAAAAATACCGTGATAAACCAATAGATATGCAGCAAGTAGTGGAGAAAAGCATAAAAGATTTAAGAGGAAGCCTAGGAGAAGTTCGCTATTCTATTTATGCTTTAAAACCATATCCGACACAACAATTAGGCCTTAAGCAGGCGATAGCAAGTAAAATAAAATCTTTAAAACAAGAATATGAACTAGATATTACATATCATGAAAGAGGTCATGCACGTGCGCTGAGCTTTTCCAAAGAAAGAGTTATTTTTGACACATTGCAAGAGAGTTTGCAAAACATTGTAAAACATGCACAAGCGAAAAAGACTGATGTTTTACTCAGTTATCAAAGTGAGCACGTGCTTTTAAGAGTTAAGGATAATGGAGTTGGCTTTTCACTGTTTGAGTCTATGGTTAAAACAAAGAATGAGCCACATTATGGTATATTACATATGAATGAACAAGCTGAACAATTAGGGGCTACTTTACAGATTGATAGTTCTGTAGGGAAAGGGACAGAAATTACACTGTTAATTCCAGATTCACAAACAAGGGGTGCGTAAAATGATTAAAATATTAGTAGTAGATGATCATGCTTTTTTACGAGATGCAATTCGGAGCATACTAGAGGATGAATCTGATATGAAAGTGGTTGGAGAAGCTAGCTCGGGGGATGGGGTATTGGGAAAAGTAGAAGAATGCGGACCAGATTGTATTTTGATGGATATTAATCTTCCAGGGAAAAATGGAATTGAAGCTACAGAGTTAGTGAAAAAAAAATATCCGAATTGCCGAGTACTTGTGTTTACAATGTATGAGCATGATGAGTATTTAATGGATGCACTCCAGGCCGGTGCTGATGGTTATTTATTAAAGGATTCATCCTCAGAGCAGGTAGTAGCAGCGATTCGAATGTTATATCGAGGGGATTCCGTTATTCATCCGCGTATGACTAAAAAGTTAATTACATATCATCAGCAAAAAATGAAAGTAGAATCAAATGAAAATGAACTGACGGAACGTGAAAAGGAAATTCTCTTTGAACTAGTAAAAGGACTTAGTAATAAAGAAATTGCTGAGGTTCTATATATTAGTGATAAAACGGTTAAAATTCACATCAATAAAATTTTTAAAAAACTAAATGTGAAAAGTCGATCGCAAGCAGTGATTTATGCAGTTCGAAATCAATTGGTTCCGTTGGATTGAATAAGACGTTTTTCAAAGAACTATCATGTTGCTTTATTCTGTATCACAAAGAATAAAGGGCAAGATAGTTCTTTTGTACTATGTAGGCATAGAATCCTTAGAGAAAAGATACTCCTTTTGTTTAATTTTCAGAATAATCAAAATGTGAAATAATGAAAATAGAATTACATTTTAACTTTGTTAATAATTCATTTCGTGAAAATCCTTTATTGGAAATAAATGATGGAGGGCTCTTATAGAATGAGAAACGTGAGTAATTAGCTATATGAGGTATGGGGATGGTAGTAGCGTTGGAAACCTTTCGTGATACAAAAGATTAAGATTAATAGAGTTTTCAATGCTAAATGGGAAGTTAAGAATCATTTTGTTTCAAAAAAATATTAATAATGGGGAGATGCAATATGAAACGAGGGAAATTTGGAAAGATTCTTATTGGAACGTTAACAATTGGAATGTTATTGTCTCAAGGAATTCCATATAACGTCTTAGCTGAAGAG
Source organism: Bacillus cereus group sp. MYBK216-1 (assembly GCF_051916495.1). Taxonomy (NCBI): domain Bacteria; kingdom Bacillati; phylum Bacillota; class Bacilli; order Caryophanales; family Bacillaceae; genus Bacillus; species Bacillus cereus group sp. MYBK216-1. The sequence continues at coordinate 272,719 of NZ_JBQAGT010000006.1, read as the reverse complement.
GTAAATACATCTACTTTAACTGGAATTGATGATGCAAATGCTATCTTGAAAGGTCTTACAAAGGAACAACGCAATGCCTTAAAAACGTTAGATACAAAACCAGGTTTTGTTATTTCGCCAGGGATCAATACAGCAAATCCTAATAATGTGAATGTGATTATAGAGTTTAAGCAAGCACCTAGCAAAATTGAGGTATTAAAACAAGCGGCTAAAGGGAAAAAGGTGGCTCTTTCAAATGCGGAACAAAAGGTTGAGGCATCACATAAAGGGTTTAAAGCAGAGCTTGAACAACTTCAAAAGAATAAAGAGAAAGGGGCAAATTTAAAATCTGCAAAAATAACAAGAGAATATAAGAATGCTTTTAATGGTGTAGCGATTTCTTTACCTGCGAACATGATCGAAGACTTAGTTCGTACTGGTTTGGTTAAGCGTGTATGGGAAGATCATGAGGTTAAAATTGATTTGCCGAAAGAAACAGCTAAGACTGCTGTTGAACCAAAAATGGCAGATAGTGTACCGCAAATTGGTGTGGACAAGCTGCATGATGAAAAAATAACAGGTAAAGGAATTAAGGTAGGTGTACTAGACACAGGTATTGATTACAACCACCCAGATTTGAAAGATGCATATAAAGGATATCGTGCAAAACAAGGTGAAGATCCAAGCAAAATAGATCCGAACTCCATAAAAGGATGGGACTTTGTTAATAATGATGCTGATCCAATGGAGACAACGTATAAGGATTGGCAAAATTCTGGAGGATATCCTGAGATTTATGAGGGAAGTGCATATTATACATCCCATGGTACGCATGTGGCTGGGACAATTGCTGCAGACAAACAGAATAGTGTGGATTATGCAGTGAAGGGCGTTGCTCCAGATGTAGATTTATATTCATATCGCGTATTAGGTCCATATGGAAGTGGACAAACAAGTGGTATTCTTGCTGCGATTGATAAAGCAGTGAAAGACGATATGGATGTTATCAATTTATCACTAGGAGCGTCTATTAATGATCCTTTATATCCTACTTCTGTGGCAGTGAACAATGCGATGTTAGCTGGTGTTGTTACTGTAGTAGCAGCAGGTAATAGTGGTCCGGAAGAAGGGACCATTGGATCACCTAGTGCAGCGGCACTTCCCATTACAGTTGGAGCTAGTGACGCTGCAATGACTATTCCAACGTTTTCCGCCGATGCAGGTGATGTACATGTAGATAAGATGATGCTACTTGGAAAAAGCTTTACTGATAAGATTGAAGAGTTGAAAGGTCAATCCGTATCAGTTGTATATGCAGGGCTTGGGAAATCAGGTGATTTTACAGGGAAAGATGTAAAAGGGAAGTTAGCTCTTATCCAACGCGGTGAGATTACATTTGATGAAAAAATTAAAAATGCTAAGGAAGCAGGCGCAAAGGCGGTAATCGTATATAACAATGTAGATGGTGAAATTACAAGTTACCTTGGGGAAAATACTTCATCTATTCCATCGTTCCGCTTAACAAAAGTAGATGGTGAGAAATTACAAGCAAAAGCTGTACAAGGAGATGTGTCGTTAGTATTTGGGGAACTAAGTAATATAAAAACAGAGGGAGATCGCTTAGCTGATTTCAGCTCCCGTGGTCCTGCAACTAAAACAGATGATATTAAGCCAGATATTGTAGCACCAGGTGTGTCTATTTTCTCAACTGTTCCTGAATATATTAATGATCCAAAGGATGGAGAAAATTATCCGGTTGCGTATGGACGTATGTCAGGTACTTCTATGGCAACTCCTCATACTGCAGGGGTAGCGGCACTCATTTTACAAGAACATCCAAACTATAGTCCATTTGAAGTAAAAGAAGCACTTATGAATACCGCAGTTGACTTAAAAGAGGAGCGTTCTGTATTTGAGGTGGGCTCAGGACGAATTGATGCATATCGTGCAGTTCATGCAGATACATCTATCGAGATTATCGATAAAACATCAAACGTTGTAGATGATGAAGAAGTAGAAATTGAAGAAAAAACAGGTTCTATTGCATTTGGATATAAAAATCAACTAGAAACTGGGCCTATTAAAGATAGTCGAAAAGTCTTAATTAAGAACAGCAGTAAAACAGATGGGAAAGAGTTTAAATTAGAAGTAGAGTTTTCACCTACAAGTGTAGGTGTGCAAGATGCAGCGAAGAATGGTGTGAAGCTAAACGTACCAGAGTCTATTAAAGTAGCTCCTGGTACATCAGAGGAAATTAGCCCTGAAATTATCATTCCAGGAAACGCTGAATTTGGTAGATATGAGGGATATATTCATATTACAAATAAAAACAATGAAAAAGAAGTATATCAAGTACCATTTGCAGTTAAATTCACAGAAAAAGGGATTGCGTCTGTAGATTTACTGAGGGATGCAATGGCAACAGATGCTTCTAAATTCCATCCGTTTATGGAAAGACCAAGTTCGCCGTTGACATTTAAATTGAATAGTCCTCTTGAAACCATTGATGCAGTTGTGAAGGACCGAAAGACTGGGAAGGCATTAGGAGTCGTTGGTACACTTAATGCAAGTAGTCTAACACCGAATGTTGAATATATGATGTTTTCTGGTATGGGAGGGTATGTACTTCCATTTACAGGAGATCCAGCTCATCCAATTGCGGATAAACCTGTTATGTTGCCTGATGGAGATTACGAATTGAACTTTGTTGGATATGATAAACAAGGAAAATCTTATACAAAAGGCGATAGCATTATCATTGATAATGTAATACCTGAAATGAAATTTAAGGATGTACAACCTGGTATACACGAAGTCAATGATTCTATGTTTAAAGAAGAAGATGGCCAGCGGGCTTTATGGGTGCATGGTAATATTTATGATTCTACAGTAGATGCATTAAAGGCAAAAGGCTTGCAGTATGATCAAAAAGCGAATCAAATTGTATATTATCAAAACTCAGCCTTTCCATCAGGTTGGCTGAATACAATTCAAGCAAATGGTGATTTTAAATTTGGAGTACTTCCAGAGGAAATAAACGAGCCGTTAAATCTAAAATTATTTGGATATGATCTTGCAACTGCAGGGAATATGGCAACTGGATATAAAGATTACGTCTTTGTAAAGGAAGGGACAGAATACGCTGTTCCAAATTATGACAAAGAGAAAATCAAATTAGGAGAAAAAATTACGTTAACTTTGAATCTCAATAATGTAAAACAGCTTATGTCAGGTACATTTGAAATTCCTTATTACAAGCAGCTATTTAAATTTACAGATGTGAAACCAAATCCAGCACTTACGGAATATGTAAAACAACATGGACTGAATCTTAAATTAGAAGATCCAAAGGTAAATGAAGAAGGAGCTTGGGAAAACAAGGTGAAAGTTGGCGCGTCATTGGAAGGAAAAGAATTTAAAGGATTAGATGGTGATACACCATTTTTAGATGTTACATTCGAGATGACGAACGATGAATACTTTAATGATTTAACTGCATTTGGAGTAGATAAGTTCTCTTATACAAAAGCTGGTGCATCAGAAGGCATTGAGATTCCTGCGTTTAAAGATAAATCTTTTGCTATTGTTTCGAAACATTCAACGGTTACAGGATATATTGGCCCGGAAGCTTTCTTGAATGAAGAGGGGTATTTAGGTAAGAAGGACTATACAAAACTAGGAGCAAAAGTGTACGCAGTTGGCAAGGATGGAAAGAAATATACAGGAACGATTGGTGATAACGGGCAATTTGAAATTCATAGTGTCCCAGTAAGCGATAAAGAATATGATATTTTCGTAGAAATGCCAGGTCATTTAAATAGTAAATTAACAACAAAAATAGGGAAAATGCAAGACGGAGAATTAGTGGGACAAAACTTTAGAGCTGACATGGATGATAACCTTGCAGGTGATGTAAACGGCGATAAAATGGTAGATATTCAAGATGCTAGAATAGCAGCTCTGTCATATGAAAAAGGAAAAGTGTCTGTTAAAGATGGTGACGTGAATCAAGATGGTGTTGTAAACGAAACTGATATTCGTTTTATTGAGAAAAACTTCTTGAAAAAGGGTCCAGATGCTAAAGAAAATCAGAAACCGAAAGAAAATGTAGGGCCAGTGACGTTAGAGAAAATTTTACGCTCTATTGGTTTAGAACCAAAAAAATAAGTAGGAAAACTTCTAGAGTAAATAAAGTAATCAGACAATGAATAGTAAATGAAATGGGATTGGGTAACAAATGACCGGTAATGATTTACGGTAACATTACCGGTCATTTTAAAAGTAATAGTTGTTTGGGTGCATGAAATAGCTAGTTTAAAGTGAGTTCGCTTTCATTATGTGACAAGGTGGTTGCTTAATTAGTATTGTTTGTGGGATGGAAATAAGTTTTGTAATTTGACCTTTAAAAATAGGGGGACTTGTGAAATGAGTATGAAGAAAAAACTTGGTATGGGTGTTATAACTGCAGCGCTTGGCTTATCCTTAATTGGCGGGGGAACATATGCATATTTTAGTGATAAGGAAGTATCACAAAATACGGTTGCAGCGGGTACTTTAGATTTGAGTGTGAATCCTGAAGTTGTTATTAATGTCGACAATTTGAAACCAGGCGATGAAATGGAGCGCGGTTTTCAATTAGTTAACAAAGGAACCTTAGCAATAGGAGATGTGAAACTCCTGACAGATTACAGTGTAATCGATGCGAAAGGGGATAATGGAAATGCTGATTTTGGTGATCATATCCGTGTTGATTTCTTGTGGAATTTGGATAAAAATGAGGTTCCAATTTGGTCTACTACATTATCTGAATTAAAGGTAGCTACGCAAAATGGAAGTATTCCGGATCTTGTACAAAAAGGTGTGGTAGACCGAGAAGGAAATGGACTTGCTCCTGGTGATGATGATACATTTTATGTAATGTTTACATTCGTAGATAGCGGTGAAGACCAAAATGTATTTCAGGGAGATGCATTGAAATTAAATTGGACGTTTAATTCCATGCAAGCAAGCGGTGAAGAAAAGTAAGCGTAGTAATTTGCATACTATATGTTTGAGACGTATAGTATACGAATGATGATACTTTTTTATCCATAAAGAAAAGACACCCTAAGGTGCCATCCTCTCACTTGAACCATCTTAAAATTAAGATGGTTCAAGTGAAAAGAAGTATAAAGTATTAATAGGGATGCAAATTTCAAAATAAAAAATACGTTAAGTAAACTTTTATTCGAAAATTCACATTAAGTAATAATGTTTAAAAATTAAGTTTATAAAAAATAATAAGATGTTTATAAATGTAAAACCTACGGGAACTTTTCCTGTGGGTTTTGTAAGTAGTTTTTACGAAATTATGAGTGTTTTTTATTCTGTATTTCAATAAGTTTTTCTTTAATCATTTGTATATAATGTTCTTTTTCTGTTAATTCAAATATAAATAATGCTTTTTTCATGTTATTAACAACAGCTTCTTCATTAGGTTGTTTAAGTTTTAATAAATTCGAAGCTTTTAAATAGTATAATTCACCTAATAGGTAGAGAGTATTTAGATTAATAGCTATTTTGATGCCCTTATCACTGTATTTTATTGATTCTTCATATTGATCCATTAGATTTAAACATTTTGTTAAATTGAAAACGACCTTTAATTTAATTTCTTTATCTCTAGGGAAATCCAAATTATCGAAATTTTTTAAACATCTTTTTAATATATTAATAGATTTTTCATATTCTTTATTTTCCGCATATAATATAGCAATTGACTGCATAATATCTATTTCTCTTTCTGATAAACAATCAACATTCGTTACAGTTAGTTTTAATGCATTATTTAAAAGAGTTAAAGCGAATTTTGTTGCGTTATTCACACGATATATAGCAATTGCTTCATACCATAGTAGAAATTGTTTATCTTCTATTGATTGGAAATTATTTTCGTTTTTCTCTTTTTTTACTATTTCATAAAGTTCTTCAAATTGTTTTTGCTTTGTACAATCGATCATTACATATTTTGCATTTTGTACGTATTTTAATTTCTTGTTTTGAGTTAGTGCAAATATATTATTTGGATCAACACCAAGTCTTTCTGATAATTGATATAACAATATGCTAGATGGATAAATCACACCTTTTTCGATCTTGCTAATTTGACTTTGTGAACATATTCCATGACATAATTCGGATTGTGATATATTTTTTTTAATTCTAAGTTCTTTAATGGTAATACCCAAATCGTTAAATTCCATTTTTTCACCTACTATTTAGCACTGTATTAGTATAAGAGTTTTCTCTAACTTTTAATGTAATGTAAAATTAATATATTTACAATTGTTATTTGTTTTAAAGGAATTACCGTTTTCATAGGATGGGTGAGGCTTTTATTATGTACAAAAAAAGACACCCCTAAGGTGCCTTCCTCCGACTTGAACCACGTTCATTTAGTATAAACTTATCCGTATTATCCCTTTGTTATACGTGTAAACACACCCTATAAAACAGAATCGTCTATATACACCAGATTGTTAGTTTACAAAGTACAAGAGATTTGAGATCAGTATTAGAGTGACGCGACACCTTCCATAATGATTGGTATGTTACGCCTTTCAAAAGAATCTGCTTTATAGAATGTATCCACGTTTATTATTTTACTATATATAAAATTCATTCGGTGTATTTTTTCCAGATATGTATAATTGCATAAAGTTGATGGGAAAATCAGAGTATAATTTGGATTGTGTAATAAAGATAAGGCCCACCTACGGAAATAGGTGGGTTTTTGTTGGGTATTACTATCTCATTGCACACAAGGGAATTTCTATTAAAATCATAGCATATTTTTATAGCTCTTATATTGAGAAATAAAGAAAAGACACCCAAATAAGAGTGTCTTTTCCCTTAGTATTTTAGCAGAAGCAACTGCATCCAATAATGATTAAAAGTATAAAGAGTACAACGAGTAAAGCAAAAACGTACTATTCTACATTATCTAAATTAAAGGTAGCTACGCAAAATGGAAGTATTCCTGACCTTGTAAAGAAAGGTATTTTAGATCGAGAAGGAAATGGATTTACTCCAGGTGATGATGATACATTTTATGTAATGTTCACATTCGTAGATAGCGGTGAAGGCCAAAATATATTTCAGGGAGATGCATTGAAATTAAATTGGACGTTTAATTCCATGCAAGCAAGCGGTGAAGAAAAGTAAGTGTAATAATTTGTATACTCTATGTTTAAAACTGTAACAAGAAGCATAAGATGGCCGTTTTGATCAACTTATTCCTTTTTAGTTTGCGGTCAACGTATGCTTCTAATATGTATACAACAAAAATAACAACTAGCGCCTCGTAAGAGGTGCTAGTTGACATGAAATTCGTTATTGATACTGAAAAAGGATCTTTTTTTAAAAAAAAATTTGGTCCATTTCTATATTAAGTGTAGTTTTTTCTATACTTAATTAATTTTATATACTGAAATAAAATATTTGTTAAATTTTTTTATCTACCACCAAATCCAGGTTGCATAGGGGCAACTTGGGGGAACATGACCCCACCACCAGCACCACCAGGTGAAAGTTGAGAAGCTGCAACTGGCGCTAATCCAAGACTAACATTTCCACCAACTACATTAGGGAATACAATTACCATCAATTTAATATTTTTCAAGTTTCCCAAAAACTGAAATAATTACTAAAGTCTTTATAAGGAAATAGAAAGCTTTTTAATTCTTGACTAATATCTTCTAGATTCCCATATATATTATCTGCTGCTAAATTAATGTCCTCATTAAAATTATATAGCTGTTCATCTACATAACTGAATCCCTCACAGCAATCATTATGTATCAAATTAGATATAAATGGTTTTATTTTCAATACATTTTCTTCATTTAGGATAAATTTATCCCATAACAGCCCCAGTATTATTTTTACGGGTAATTTTTTATCATACGTTCCTTTTACGTTTTTTAATTTAGGTACGATGTCAACCAACTTATCATTACTAGATAGAGAAACTTCTATAATTTCAATAGAAGGGCTATCTAATGCTTCAATTGTCTGATCAGCCCAATCAATTATTTCAGTTTTTGAAAATAAACCAATTTGTAACCCTATACTCAGAACCTCAGCTATTATTTTTATATTATCGATATATAAAACTCCTTAGATTTTCTGATAATTATACATCGCAGTAACCTAAATTTCAAAAGGTTGTTGCTAGTATGCAGTAACTAAAGGGATTTTTAAACCTAGGATTTCTCCACATTGTTATCAAGCTAAAAAATAAAATCTCTCCTAAAACGAAAAAAGATGAACAAAATAATAAAAAGGCTCATTTCTATTTCTTTTTTAGTTTCTATTCCTTAGTAAAAGAACTTAGTAGATGAAAAGGTTAGATTGCACAATTAATTGGGAGATAAGTACAAGTAACTTTGAATCTCTTGAACAAATACTTCTAATTTATTATATATAGAAACAGATATAATAAATTCACCCTTTCCTATGATTCTACAGAAAGAATTTTTTTATATTTGTAGGATAGTTTTAGATACAAAAACACAGGAATTTGCAACCTATACATGACTAAATGTAAAATATATATTGCATTAATGTTGTTAATAATTTAATATATAAAATATAAGATTTACGGTGTGAAGTTATCTTTACAAGTGAGGTGTATTTAATGTCTTTAAGTAAAGTGAAGATTGCAAGGGTTGAAAAAGGTCTGACCCAACAAGGGTTGTTCAATATTGTAAATGTTACACGAAATAACATTAGTATTATTGAAAGTAATAATTATAACCCTTCTTTAAAACTTTGCATTCATACAGCTAAAACACTAGATAAAAGTTTAGATAAATTATTTTGGGAGGAATTTTAAAATGGAAAAACTAAAAAAATGGTTTTCACTCAGTACACACCCAGATGAAAGAATCCAACAAATTGAAATGAAAATTTGGGCTCAATCTGGAATTATTGTCCTACTTATAGCTTTTGTTGATTTTATAATAAGAGGAGCATATCTACACCGTCCATTTTTAGAATGGGCTGCTTCATTAGCCATTATAATTTTTTATATGATATTCTTTTTTATTAAATCTATTTTGACTGGTATTTATGAAACAGATATTAATAATAAAGAACAATTAAATGAAAAGTTAAAAGAAAAAATGAGTAATACCTTTATTTTATGTTTTGTCGCAATAGGTGCTACCACATACAAATATAACTTACCTGAAGATTTCGTTGGATGGTTATCAGTAATAGCAAGATTTATTATACTTTTTGCTTTCCTATTTGGTATTCAATATCTTATTACAGTATTAGCATGGAAGAAATCAAATAAAATTTAATAAGTATAGACAAAAAAGCTTATCTTTTAGCACTTAATGATAAGCTTTTTATTATATTTTCATCTTTTTTCGTTTGGGTGTACAATGAATTTCTTAGCTTGATAGCGATGGGATAGAACCACATCGCCATTAAGCGGAAGTTTTATAATACTCCAGAACAAAATTTCGTGCTAACTTGTAACAAAAAAACATGTGAAATTGCCCATAGATAACTATCTTATAGTAATTACATAAACTAGTGTGTGATATAATAATATAAAGATATTACATTTAAAGGGGGATTCAAATTGGTTAAAAACTTACCTTTACTAATAGTGATTTTACTACTTGGTATAAGTTCTTCTACGTTAAGTACGAATGGATACTTTTCTCCAGTTATAGAAGGGTCTTTAATGATTATAAGTATTATTTTAAACATTGCTGCAGTGATAGGTTTATCACTACACGTTCTTGTATACCAACCTATGAAAAGATATGAAACAAATTTAAAAGAGACATTTAAATAAAATAATTATATTCGAGGTAACAACCCATCGTTATTGAGCTAAAAAATGTATCCATAAAAAGAAAAAATACGCTATTCTTTCTGTAGAATCATAGGAAAGGATGGCGTTTTTTAAATTTTATAGATACTTTGTGGTAGCCTCAAGTAGGAGGATTTAGCACAGGCAAACAATAATATTTTTTGTCTAGAAAGGAGAATGTTTTTTGAAATACACATTAAGAAAAAAATTAAGGGTGTTTTTTATAGGATTACTAGTACTAGTAATAATCACTTCTATTTTCGTTTATTACAAGTTTTTAACACCTTCAGCAGATATTCAACAATACAAGGAGTATTATGCTCCAAAAACAACACAAAAAGTATTGAATCAAGGTGAGGTAAAGGTCACATTTTTAGGAACATCATCTTTACTATTTGATGATGGAAATACACAATTAATGATTGATGGTTTTATTTCTAAGCCATCCTTACCAAAAATGTTGTTCAGCAATATAAAAACAGATGAAGATACTGTGGATAAAGCTTTTAATCAAATAGGGGTTGATAATAATAAACTTAAGGGATTATTTATTGCACATACACATTATGATCATGCGTTTGATTTAGCTTATATAGCTAAACGAACTGGAACACATGTATATGGTTCAGAATCAGCAATTAACATAGGTATTGGTGGTGATATAAATAAGAACCAGATGTCTGTATATGAAGTAAATAAGGCTATGAAGTTTGGTGATTTTACTGTTACTGTCCTTCCATCGAAACATTCACCAACCTTTGATGAAGGAGAAAAAATAAAAAAGCCACTTAAACAACCTGCTAAAGCCCTAGATTATCATGAAGACTCTTCTTATGATTACTTGATTACACATAATAATAAAACTTTCCTTGTTAAACCAAGTGCTAACTATATAGAAGGAGTATTAGATGATATTCGAGCTGATGTCTTGTTTTTAGGAATAGGGGTATTAGGAAAGCAGGAAAGTACTTTCCAAAATACGTATTACAAGCAAACCGTACGAAAAGTACAACCGAAGCTTGTTATTCCAATACATTGGGACGATTTCAACAAACCATTGACAGATACTCTTGAAGCAATGCCTAAATATGCGGACAATACCAAAAATGGATTAGATTTTATAATTCAAAGGACAAAAGCAGATAAAATTGATTTTCAAATACTTCAAGGTTTTAGAAGTATTTACTTCTAAAAAAGGGATCCACCACACCTCTATCAAGTTAAGGAACATAAAAAACGATAATAATGAACTTCTGCGCTAAAAAAAGACACAAAATTTTCGTTTAGGGGGTAATCTGTTCTGTTAGCTTGATGGATGTGTGGCGGTACCCTATCACTATCGATTTAAAAGAATGACTGCCACGTTTTATGCAAATATTAATTTGTTTTGATTGAAAATAGATTATAAAATTAATATTTAAATATAAAGAATTTGAATATTAATATGTTATCATTTAAATAATTCAAATATGTAGTACAAAGTCAATATTTGTAGCTGAGTTCGTTTATACATATGAAAGAATTAAATTATGAAAAGGCGGTATTTATTATGAAAGCAATTAAATTAGCAGGTTTAACAATTGCAGCAGGTTTATTATTGGCAGCGTGTGGTACTGAAGAAGCGAAAATAGAGCAAGATGTGAAGAAAGAGGAACAAAAAGAAAAAGTTAAAGCATTTCAGGCAGAAAAGCAGCAAGAAGATAGGAAAGTAACTGTGCAACAATCGACGGATACGTCAAAACAGCATGAAAATGTAGTAAAAGAAACAGTTAAAGAAGAACAAAAAGCAGAGTCAACGCCTGTTGAACAACCGAAAGTCAGCGGGTTAAATGAGGCACAAGCAAAAGAAAAAGTGGAACAATCGATGACAGCACAAGGCCAGGGAGCGCGTAATAAAGATGTGAAATTAAGCCAATTAGGCATCGAAACAGCAAAGGATGGAATAAAGGTGGCTGCACAGGCGCAAGACGTCCATATTGAAGCAAAAGACAATCTAACTCGAATTGTTGTTATCGTTCCAGCTGGAACAACGAAAGAACGAGCGCAACAAGTAGGCGACATAGCAGCGCGCCAGGTGGCAAGTTTTGGGGCAATGGGATTAAATGTAGATTTGAAAGTACCATCAAAAGATTATTTAGGGGAATATTGGGAAAATTTCTCTGGTGATATCGGTATCTATGACAGTAACAAAAAACAATTAGTACGTGGATATATTTCCAAGTTAAATCCAACAAAAATTAAATGGTAAGAAAAACAAGGTCCCTACACAATGTGTGGGGATTTTTCCATAAAAAAACTTAAGGGGTCTTCCGACGATTCGAATTGTCGTATAGTAATGCATGTTAATTAATAAAATTAACTATACAAATAATATATTATACCTTCATGTATTCTAGCTGATATAATGTGTAAGGGAATTATTGGTTAATTAGTAATACATATATGTTATATTAGGGGGATACATAAGTAATGTTAGATGCTATTTTTGCAGTTGTAGAAATACTCTTAGGTTTTTTCGCATTTATAATAGCTTTGTTTGCTTATCTCTTTTCAACAGGAGAAGAAAAGCGACAAGCAAAAGAGGATTTAAAGGAGCTTTCTAAAACTGCTCTCATCCCATTTGTAGTGTTTGTAATCGTAATATTATTTTTTGTTATTAAGGTAATTGATCATGATAATAAAGTTGAACAAGAACAACAAAGGCTACATGAAGAGAACTATCAACGTTACCATAATAATGGTAATTCTAATCTTGATAAAAGCCTGGAACAAGATAATAAATAATATAGATAAGAACCTCGCCATTTCCATAAGATGGCGAGGTTCTTACGCATAAAGAAAAGACACCCTAAGGTGCCTTTTCTAATAGTTTTTTAGCAGAAGCAACTGCATCCGATAATGATTAATAGTATAAAGAGTACAACGAGTAAAGCAAAGCCTCCAGCAAAACCGCAGCCTTCGCCGCAACTACCACCATATCCCATAATAATAGTTCCTCCTTTAGATAAGAGGGTAAAACTAGGGGGTATTCCATGTGTTTTAATGGGTTCAATTTACCTTATGTTTTTATGTGTGAATTGAGCAGGTCCTTTTGAAAATAAGGGAAGATAAATTAATGTGTTTCCCTTGAACGTTGATAAATTACACACTTCCAGGAAAACAAACTATTTAATTATATAAATGATAGGATTTTTAATGTAATGTATTAATCCTAGCAGAAGGGAGGATTAGCCATGCAATTAGTTTGTTTTAAAGTAGTAAATGGACAATACTTTTTAGTTGTAGAAGGTATCGAGATTCCTGCGCCAATTCCAGCGTTTGCTGCAGCTTTATTAATTGGTTTAGGAGTAATCCCGCTTTGTTCTTAATTTAAAGAATTTCAAACAGCTCTACCTTTCAATTGATAAACCCTTAAGCATATGGATGCTTGAGGGTTTTTTATAATAAAAAGAAAAGACGCCATAAGGCGTCCCCACAATTAGGTAGATAAGACTTTAGTTTTCCAATCTAAAGAAATTTTGTATTAGTTCTTTGAAAGTATATCATAATATCCAGTTGATTTATTATGCATTATTACATACTTCTCTCAAACCTTCTAGTATTTATTTGATAAAATAGAATCCTAATATTACTAAAAATTAAATAAATATTTCTAAAAACCCTAAATATTTATAGGGATAACAAAAGTGATACATTTAAGGTGCAAATTATAAAAAATATAAAAAGAGGGTGAATAAAGCGGTATTTACAAAAGACTATTATAAACGGTGAGCAGTTATACAGGTTATATGAACCTGAATCTTGTTAAAAAATGATACTCATTTGAGTGTACTTTCTGATTTGAACCACCTTGATTAAAATAATGAAGAATCATCATTCATTTATTCTGATTTCTGGAAAAGTTTTAATAGATTCATGTTGAACAAACATACTTTTTAGAAAGAGGAGAGATTATTGATGGATAGTCAATTACTATATCAACAGCAAAAAAGAGAAAAGGCACTTGTGATTGGAGCTGGTATTGCAGGCTTACTTACTGCACGCGTGCTTTCCAGTTATTTTGAGACAGTGATAGTTGTTGAAAAAGATGAGTTACCTCAAAAACCATCTGAACGTCCAGGTACACCACAAGACTTTCATCCTCATCGTGTATTACCACGTGGAGAAATAATTATGAACCGTTTCTTTCCTGGATATGTTGATGATTTGTTAAATCTAGGGGCTCATAATGTCAAGAATGATAAAATGATTCGATTTTCTCCGTATGGGGCACTGGAACTAGTTATAGAACGAAAAGGTGCAGCAAGCAGTCGAGCATTGTTAGAATGGACAATCCGCCAACGTGTGCAAGAAATTCCTAATGTACATTTTTATTCAAAGCAAGCGGTGACAGGCCTTTTAGCTTCGTCTGATCACAAGCGTGTTATTGGAATTCATATTCAAGAACGAGACGAATTAAAAACAAAGCGAACTGTGTTAACCGATTTGGTAGTTGACACATGTGGTCATCAATCTAAACTCAATAAATGGCTTACATCTATGGGATATGATGTTCCAGAACCAGAACGTTTAAAGGTGAATTTTGGATATAGCACGAGATATTATAAAGTACCTTCACATATCAAAGAGAAATTGAGTGCAATTTCTGAAGGAGATCCTGCTAAAAACGTTGGTGCTGTAGGGTTATTATATATTGAAGATAACATAGCTCAAGCGCTACTATTTGTTGCTGGAGGTACGCACTATCCACCAACCAATTCAAAAGAATATGAAAAAGAACTGGACTCTTTAGTTACCCCTATGATGAGGGAGTTAATTAAAGAGTTAGAACCAATTAGTGTCCCAAGAGGATTTAGAGCGCAGGAGTCAACTCGTCAACATTTTGAACAAATGGAAAATTGGCCATCTGGATTATTAGTGTTAGGTGATGCTTTTTGTAACTTTGATCCCATTTACGGACAAGGGATGACCGTAGCCGCCATTGAAGCTGAAATGTTAGATACTTGTTTAAAAGAACATTCTACTCATAAACCTAGATTCGAACGCAAAGTGCTGCAACGTATGCAACAAGCTATTGAGCCGGCATGGTGGCTGAGTTCAATTGCGGATTTACGTTGGAAAGGTGTTGAACATGTAGGAGCCGTTCCACTAAAAGGTGTGAAATTTGCACAAAAATATTTTGATTTATATCTTAAACAAGCTGTAAAGCAAGCGAATGAGGGTAATTCATCCAAGCTCCAAAAATATATAATGATGAATGGGCTAGTTCATTCGCCTCATGAGATCATTAACTCAGATATGTTAAGGATGTTAATCAATGGAGATGAGTCTTCAGAAGAGAATGAACTTTTGAACGAACTTGGAGAAGTAAATAAGAAATCAATGCAAGAAAGAATACATGAACTCATCCCTTCCTTTACGTTAGCTTTTGAGAATAGCGTTCCAAATCTGTTCTCATCCATTTCAATTTCTAATGTCAAATGAGGAAAAGAAACATTGCTCTAATTAGGGCAATGTTTCTTTTATTAGATAAGCAGTATTTAATCAACTACTTTTTCAATTGTTGGCATTATAGCGATTGGTGGTAAAGAGTAAGTCCAAGCAGCAGCGTATACGTTTAATTTTTCACCTAATTTGTAGTTTTCACCATTGGATACAGGTACTCTTAAAATTTTATTTTGGGAAACTAGCTCCCACCAATTATTCTGATAATAAAGTGCTTCTTCTTTCGTAAAAGTATCAGCAACAATTAAGTAATTATCGTCTGCTGAAATAACATAGCCCGTGAAAGGTATTTGTATTCGTACCTGTTCCTCCTTAATTGGAGAAGTGTTATTGGCAGTATCCGCAGAAGCAGGTGTTAAGCCAAAAGTAAATCCGCACCCTAATGTTAATGTTGTAATTACTGTTAATAATTTTTGTTTTTTTGAAAACATAATAGAAAGCCTCCTTAAATTTTATTACCACACCAACACCTTTCTAGTCATATAGATATAAAGCCTTTTTGTATTCAAATATTTAACAATTTTGTCATAAATAAAACAAAATTGTATGTGATATGTATTTTTTTAGAGTGATTTATGATATAATTCACTAGGTAAAGTATTTTCGTGGTTCATCTTTATATAGTTTTTTACCCTACTTACTCTGTAAAATATTATTGGTGAAGAGAGAATGTTTTCTCTCTTCTTTTTTTATTTGACGTTAATAATATCGATAATAAAGGATGTTTAATATTTTTTAGGCTACTTTGTTGTTGATAGTGAGTTTTGGTACTTATAATAAAATATGGTTTGATTAAGAGATTTAGTCTTGACGTACAGAATTTGCAAAATGTTGGTGTTCCGTCTTTATTTACATCAAATGTATTCCAATTTTAAATGAATTCAACATAATATTTTGTATCTATAATCCCAAAGGAAACTTTACATGGAAATGAAATTTTTCCTGCAGAAGCAGCCTGCATACAAGAAATTACCCAAGATTCCAATTCTAAAGGCAAGCGGTATACTTGAATATTACCATCACTGTTTTTTTATAGTTACAATCGGTGCATTTACTCTGGTTGTAGCAAAATCGTCCATTGTTATCATTCTTACTGCATTATTAGTGTGAAAACCAGTGTTTATAACTTCATAAATCTGTCCATCTTTCTCTTTAATAACCATAGGTATATTTAAATAGGGATAGTTTTTAATATCATTATGAATAATTGCTCCTACTGCATTCTTTCTTATTTGAACCTCTTGCATTCTTTTATGCTCCTTTATAATGATTTAAACATGTTTACGTAAATTTATTTTATTTTACAGCCCTTCCCGAACGAGAAAGCCCCTCGCCTTTAGGCATGGGATGAAAGTGAGGTTGGATAAGGAGTGCACTATAAACCGCAAGGTTTGTGGCACTCTAAGTATCCAAAATGTTGGTATCTTTTATCTTTTATTTTTTATCTTTCGTGTTGCAGTTTTATAATCTAACTGATACAATGCAAACATGATGAATGATTATAGAAGAACCAAAACAACTGTGTCATTAATTAACTATCATTTTGTGTTTTGCCCGCGATACAGAAGAAAGATTTTTCTTAACACAAAAGTAGAAGAACGTTTCAAGGAGTTGGTTCAAGAAATATGCGGAGAATTGGATATTTCTATTGTTGCAATGGAATGCGACAAAGACCACGTTCACTTGTTCTTAAATACACCACCAACACTTAGTCCTGCTGATACAATGGCAAAAATTAAAGGAGTGACATCAAAACGTTTGAGAGAAGAGTTTCCACATCTTCAACACTTGCCGAGCCTATGGACGCGTTCTTATTTTGTTTCTACTGCTGGAAGTGTATCAAGTGAGACAATAAAACATTATCTTGAAAATCAAAAAACGAGGGGGTGAAACTTGTGCCACAAACCATCACGGTTAAAGTTAAATTGCTTCCAACAAAAGAACAAATCATGCTATTGGAACAAAGTAGCCACGAGTATATAAAAGTCATTAATGCCCTTGTATCTGAAATGGTTGAAGCAAAGAAAAGCACGAAGAAAAGTACAAAGGATATTGAGGCCAATATCCCAAGTGCGGTGAAAAATCAAGCAATTAAAGATGCGAAAAGTGTGTTTTCTACAAAGGTGAAAAAGAGTAAATACAAAATCGTTCCGATTCTAAAAAGACCTGTTTGTGTATGGAATAACCAAAACTATTCATTTGACTTCACACACATTTCAATTCCGTTTATGGTAAACGGAAAGTCAACTCGTTTAAAGGTTCGCGCTTTATTAATCGACAAATATAATCGCAATTTCGAATTGTTGAAGCACAAGTTAGGTACACTTCGTATCACAAAGAAATCTGCTAAATGGATTGCTCAAATATCTGTCACGATTCCTACAAACGAAAAAATGGGAACAAAGATTTTAGGAGTAGACTTAGGTCTCAAAGTTCCTGCGGTAGCCATCTCAGATGATGATAAAGTTCGTTTCTTCGGGAACGGTAGGCAAAACAAATTTATGAAACGTAAGTTTCGCAGTGTTCGCAAGAAATTAGGAGAAGCTAAGAAACTGAATGCCCTTCGTCAACTTGATGATAAAGAACAAAGATGGATGCAAGACCAAGACCACAAAGTAAGTCGTGGAATCGTTGATTTTGCAACGGATAATAATATTTCTGTCATTCGATTAGAGCAACTAACGAACCTTAGACAGACGGCACGAACAAGCCGTAAAAACGAAAAAAATCTACACACTTGGTCATTCCATCGTTTAGCACAATTCATCGAGTACAAAGCGACATTAGTTGGCATAAAGGTCGAATATGTGAACCCTTCTTATACAAGTCAAACATGTCCGAAATGTTCTGAAAAGAACAAGGCGCAAGACAGAAAATACAAGTGTCAATGTGGGTTTGAGAAACATCGTGATATCGTTGGGGCGATGAATATTCGCTACGCAACTGTGATTGGCGGTAATAGTCAATCAGCCTAAGAACCTATATGGTCTGTCTTAGGAGGGGTGATGGCACACCCTCATCTTGAAGGCTGTTCAAAACAGAAATGGACTGCGAATGCTTAGTCATTCAAGAATCCCATCCGTTACACCGTAAGGTGTAGGACTTGCGGCTTTAGCCGTGGGAGTGTCAATGGGAAGATGTTCAACGTTGTATTAAAAACAACTGGAAAACTATGCCTCAATGGGCTAAATGGGCTTGCGAAGGTGCATGTGGTTGTTGTCTTGGATGTCTAGCTGGTTACGCAATTGGTTGCGCTGCTAGTCAAATATAAAAAGAAGGGTGTGATTCCTCAAATGGAAATGTCTAAAGGAATACTGTTTTATAGACTAACATTGATTATTGCTTGTTTCGCAGTAGTTGCCTTCACATATCCATCTGAATTCTCTAAATTCGCATTAATCGCAGGTATTGTTGGTATTTTTATTACACTAGATAAAATAATAGCAAAAGATAACAAAAAAAGAGTTTATCTCCTCGTATCATTACTCTTTATAATCGGATTTGCTATAACCTTCTACTACACATTCTTATAAAAATACTTCACAATAGGCGATACTTCAAAAAAAAGAATCCTGGTCTTTAGAGGATTCTTTTTTTTGCCCTCCTTCTCTTTGCCCCCTTAACAAACCGGATTAGCTAGCCAAAACAGGATATGCGAAGGCTAGGGGACAAAGCTGGGGCGTGGAAAGCCTTTTGACTATGTGTAATTATTTCACTGCCTCTTTTAATTCTTTTCCTGCTTTAAAAGCAGGTGCCTTTGAAGCCGCGATTTGCATTTCTTCACCTGTTTGTGGGTTACGTCCCGTACGTGCAGATCTTTCACGTACTTCAAATGTACCAAAGCCAAGAATCTGTACTTTATCTCCATTTGCTAACGCATTTGTGATTGTATCTAATAACGCTTGTGTTGCTGCAGCAGCATCTTTTTGTGTAAGTTCAGCTTTTTCTGCTACTACTTTTGTTAATTCTGTTTTATTCATTTTCTGCACCTCTTCATATGTAATTAGGTGACTATTATAACGTGTGATTACTTATGATGCAATTATACTGTACATAGAGCCATAGCAAGAGATAGAGGACAATGTCTGTGTAAAAGGCATAAGAAGGATATTAATTATCGCTTTAAACTCTGTTCATATTTCTTTACATCTTCCATGGTTTTAAATATTAATACATCAAAAATTCCTTTTTCACTCCCACATACGACAACAAAACCATCTGTTGCTTCCAAAACTCTACCGACGCCACCATCTGTAAGTGTAATACTGGTGATATGTTTTACGTTCAGTTTATCTTCTTTTTGAATGTAAGTAGTTATGGGGGTTCCTACAGGAAATGCGTCTGTGATTTCTTTTGTTGTATATGTGCCATCATCTATTGATTGAGTTTTAGGTGTAATAGAATCAGTTTGAGTGGCACATCCTGTTGAACATATTAAAAGAATGCCAGTAATCATACTTACACATGCTGTTTTTACCATTCAAAAAATCCTCCTATAACTGTTCGTATTGTCAACCCATTTAGGGTAACAAATTATATATACGAAGTTTGTTGGATTATGTGAGGCGTAAATCAACAAAGATACAGGAATTTTGCCAGAATGTGTTTCAAACAAAAGAAAAGACACCCAAAGGTGCCTTACTGCGACTGGAACCATCGTAATATGGTATTGGGTGCCAACCCGAGTATTATTTTGCCACATTAAGTAATTTTGGTTGTTGAGAAATATAATTAAAATCTATATATTGTTTACTTTTGCTTCGGTAGCTTTTTTGTAGTGGATTCTTCAATATGTTCAGATTTAATTTTAATTTCAGGGGTTATTGCTATCTTGCTACCCGGGTGCATCCTTTTTTATTTCTTGTCTGCGGACTAATTTTCCTTATTAATATAGTAAATACTCTTAAGGGAAAAGGGCGTAATTCAAATTAAAATAAAATTGTATCCATATAACCAAAAACGCTATTCTTTTTGTAGAGATATACAGAGAGGATGGCATTTTTTATAAATTTTTTTGTTTTAAGATGAACTTTAATGATTTGCTGAGGGATTATATAAATATTTTCCTCCTTCATTTTTAGAACAGCTTGCTAGAGGGGGATATTTTGTTTAAAGAAAGGGAGTTTTTGCGATGTTACCTGATTATATAAAGATAGCTCATGAGATATCTAAAAATGCCCATGCTGGACAAGTAGATAAAGCGGGTGTGGACTATATCAAACACCCTGAGGCAGTTGCTAGTTTTGTAAATACGGTCGAAGAGAAAGCTACTGCTTATTTGCATGACGTTCTGGAAGATACTGAGATAACTGCTGCTGATTTATTAAATGCTGGTATACCTTATAACGTAGTTGAGGCAGTGCAGGTACTGACAAAAGAGAAATACACGCCTTATTTTGAGTATCTGAGTAAAGTAAAAGAAAATTCTCTTGCCCGTACAGTTAAACTTGCAGACTTAAAACATAATTCTGATCACTCAAGACTTGCTAGGATAACAGATGAAGACCTAAAACGATTGGAGAAGTACCGTAAAGCGATTAAGTTTTTAAAGGGATAAAAAGCAGCAACTTCTTTAGTAACAATTTCCTAGAATACTAGTTGTACAAAGAGACTAGTTCTTGCGAATATTTAATGTCCCTCATATGGTATTTTTAACAAAATGTTAAAAATAGTACACAATATGTTAAAAAATATATGCAAAATGTTAAAAATAGGATAAAGTGTTTATGGGAGGTGGAGATAGTTGTTAAACAACCGGATAGTTGTTTGTCGTGCCGAAAAAGGTTGGACACAGCAAGATTTAGGAGAGAGAGTAGGTGCTAGTCGACAGACTATCGCTTCTATGGAAAGGAATAAATATAATCCCTCTTTAATTCTTGCATTTAAAATAGCCCAAGCTTTTGGAAAACCATTAGAGGAAGTTTTTGAATTTAAGGAGGAATAAACAAATGGAATTTATAAAGTATGCTGTAATTATTATTATAGTTTTATCATGCTTAAGTGAATTATATATGTTTAAATTTCAAAAAAGCCAAGAGGCAAGAGATGAGAGAGGTTTAGAAATTCAGTATAAAACTACTAATTTTTTATATAATACTCTTTATCTGGGAATAGTTATATTATTTCTCCTTAACATACTTCAATATATTACAGCAGAACAATTTGTGAATATCCTCTTATATTTCTTTATTTCTTTAGGGATAATAAAAGTTGCTTATTCATATTGGAGAAGGAGCTATTAAATATAAAAAGAAATACTAAAAATAAGGTTCATATTTTTAATATACTTGTTCCTGAATTAATAATAGAATATTTTCTGCGGAGGTATTAGTACTTAATATTAAGAGAAATTAGCCGCAGCTTACTAATATAATTATAGATACAACTATGTACTTACAGAATATATGCAGAGTCTTTATAAGCATGGAAAAATTGCAGTTTCAATTGAAACTGCAATTTTTAATTCATCCTTGCCATTATAGGGGAGGGGATTTGAAGTGTGCTAAGATAAAGTCATTTTAGTAAATTTGCTTCATTTTAAAATAAGTTTGAATGAAGGAGACAATTTGCTAAATACACTATGTTGTTCATTTCCTTCTTGATTCATACCTGCCTGATAGGATGAAAATCCTTTATACGTTTTTCTTTTCCATTGCCATAAGCCATTAGTTTGATCGAAATCACCATAGTAATGATTGTAATCAAGTTTGCTTCCTGTGTTTTTATTAAAATTATTGCTAATAAAAATACGGCTATTACTTGCATAGATTTGGTTATTGGTAATTACATTGTTCCGGGTATCGTAATTTAATTCGATTTGGCCACTCTCTTGATCTTTTGTATCATTTTTATAAATTACATTGTTCGTAATTGTGTTATTTTCAACATATCCTTGCTGACTGTCATATCCACCAATTGCAATACCACTCATGATATTATAGGATATTGTATTGTCTCTAACGGTAATTTGGCTTGCGCCTTTTCCTGCATGTTCGCTTGCCACCTCAATACCAAGGTCGTTTTCATAGCTTTGATTTTGCTCAATAATAATTTCCTTCCCGCCATCTACGTAAATACCATCAGCAGAATATTCATTATAACTCGTATTAGTGATGGATGAATTGTGATGGACAATATTGTTACGTACAATTCCATTCCGTGCTTGATCTAAAGAAGCTACTGGTGATACACCTTCATGCCCAATCAGAACAATTCCGATGTTGTTGTTATCATGTACTTTGTTATTAGTAACTTCAAAAGAATCTACATTCCCGTTCACAGCAATACCGTGTGCGTTTCCATCCTTTACATTCGCTTCAATGTGATGGATATAATTATTTCTAATAACAATGTAACTTCCTGTTCCAGTGATATAAATTCCAATAGGGGTTTCGCTAACTTTCGTTGACTTTAAGTTACGAAATTCTAATCCTTTTACTTGAATATAGTTTTTGTCTTCTATTGTAAATAACCCATCATCTTCTAACTTGACATTAGAACCATCAAGAATGACTTTTTCATCTTGGTAATTTTGAAAAGTAATGGGTGCGCCTGAGGCACCAGAATGAGCGACACGAACTTTTTGTTTATAAACTCCGCCTCTTATGTAGATTGTACTTCCTTCTTTCGCGACATTAGCAGCTTTTTGAATGGTAGCGAAAGGTTGATCTAATGTACCGGGATTGAGGTCATTTCCTGTTGGAGATACATAGTAATTTGTAACAGAAATTACATTGCTATTGGTTTGTGCAAAGGTAGAGGTAGGGAGTGTGAAAATTAACATACTGAAAGAAAGTATAAAGATAAAAAGCGATTTTTTTAATGAGGGAAATATTGTTTGATATTTCATCATGATCCTCCTTCTTTTTTAGCATTCCTTCTCAACTATATAGTTAAAACTGACGATTTATATCTTGTATCAATAAAAAAAACAGGAATGTATTGCGGGTTAAGGGACATCAACTCCTATGGTCTACGTCTTCTATCTGAAACTAAATTTTTAATAATTCATGGTTTTTCGTATAAAATCAAATCATATATACGTGTACTTAAAGAAATATGGAAATTAAAATCGGTAGACGAGGGAATGAGAGATACTGATACTAATTTTAAGGAAAGTTATTCAAAATATGTTTTCTATTCAATTAAAGCTTCCCTGTGTATCATGTTAACTGTTGTACTAATTTGATTGGTAAGATTAACAGATATTTATTTAAAGTGGGGGTGGTTCAATAAATCTGAAATTAACATTGTTTAATATGAGTGTTCGGAAAAATTTATCAAGTTTTAATATTCGGAAAATCATTTATATAAACAAGTATGTTATGGTAACCTTTAATAAAAGGGGGTAGCGTATATGAATGTTGAAATTATTTCTAAAGAAGAAATCACAAAATTATTAAACGACTGGTATCAAGCTATAATTTCACAAAGTGTATTACAGTCTAATAAAATAAAAGAAGAGATTGCAGATAAAATCAATAATATTAAGGAAGACCAAACAATATTAGTCTACTATGCTTTATTGAATGCACGGTATAATCTGCTAATTCGTGATATGGATAGTTCAAAAGATATTTTGGATAAAATTGAGCCATTACAAGAGCCTACAGAAACATTTTTAGAGTACTATCATCATTTATTTAAAGCAATTTATGCTACTAATACAGCAAACCATAGTGAAGCAAGAATGCAATTTGAAGAAGCTGAAAAGTATTTAGAGTACATGCATGATGAAATCGAAAAAGCTGAATTTAATTATTGGCTTGCAGTTCATTACTATCACATATTGAAACCAATCCTAGCAGTTCAATTTACTACGAAGGCAAATGAAGTATTTTCAATTAGTCCAGGGTATGAATTAAAAACTGCTGCTTGTTTGAATACTTTAGGGATGGCACACACTCGCTTAAGTGATTTCGAAAGTGCAGAAGAATATTTACTTTCAGCATTGGGTACTTTCCAAAAATCTCATGACGAAAGTCTTACTAAACGTGTAAAGCACAATTTAGGACTTTTATATGCAAGTCAAAACATGTCAGAGTTAGCAATTAAGCATTTAGAGGAATCACTAGAAAACAACGCTAAAACGATGTTTCTTTTAGCAAGAGAACATTTTAAGTTAGGTCATAATCATAATGCTAATGAATATATTGAGAATGGCTATAAGATTAGTGACTTATGTTATCGTCATCATTTTCAAATTTTAAAAGCATTACATAACTATGCACCACAAGAAGAATTAGAAAAGGTGGTCATGGAAGGTATTTCGTATTTTGAAAAAGAAGAATTATATGATTGGGTAAAAGAATATGCTTATCTTTTAGGTAATATATTCTATGGTTCAGAAAATCACGAAAAAGCCAGCAAGTATTTACACATCGCTTTAGATGCAGACAAAAAGAGTATAGAAAGAAGGGCGCTAAAATGAAAAAAGTAATCTTATTAATGATGATGTTATCCGCTGTTTTTACTTTTGGTCTTACTAATGTAAAAGACGTATCACAAAATGAAACTATTGAAGTGTTTATGGATCATGGAGAGCATATTTAATTGTCTAAAAAAAGAGGGAGCTGCGAGCACCCTCTTTTTTAATTATGAACATATTAATTTAGAAATAACATAAGTAGCAGTAGGAATGAAAAATATAAGGGATAATGTTCCATAGTACCAAATACAGTCTGATTTACATTCTTAAATACCAAACCATACATTCTTCTTTACACCAATGCTTTTAAGGGGGGAGTTGCGGCTAGAACGATGAACCGCTTCTATTTACATCACCTACTATTGCTAATTTTGTATGCATAGGGTCTAATCCCATTTTGATGCAACTTACTGAAGCGTAAAAACTTCATAGAACTACACATAAGATGATTTTATTCGTTAGGATTGAATAGTCATACACTGTGATTGCCCCCTTCATAAAAGAGCGTATGTTCTTTTATGAAGGGGGATTTTAAATATAATGTAAAAAGAATCTTTTAGATGGAAAAAATTTTTTCTTTTATATTATAATTACTAAATGTTGTTAATTATGATTTTGAAAGGAGTGAAAATAATGGTAATGTATCCAATCAGTATTTATTTTATGAAAATAAGGGAGAGAGGAACCCAAGGAAATAAGACAATCTACTTTGTAAGTATATAAAAGAGGAGGTTTTATAATGGAAGAAGAAAATAATACAAAAAAAATAATTAAAAATAGTTTGAGAGTATCAAGTGTAATTTTATCATTTATATGTATAAATATTTTTTTGACAATAATGAGAAATGAAATGCATAATAAAATTCCGTCAGATTACTTAAGTTTTGGGGTGAAAGGAGTATTATATGTTCTTATTACAATACCATTAATACTATTTTTTGTTTCATATATTATTACTAGTATTTCTAATGCTAGAATCAAAAGAGAAACATTTTTTAGGTTATCTGATTATATTATATTCACTGTATCATTGAGCATAATAATGAATTATTGGTTTATAAACACACCTGTTAGCATGTGGACAGGAAATGTTCTTTCAGATTTGTTCGATATAAGCATGTTTTTTTCATGTTTAATAATTTTATATTGTACTGGTGAAATTTTAGCGCGAATACAAAAATTTAAACAAGAGAAAAAAGAGAAGAAAGAAAAAATAGCCAATACCCTTCAAAAAGAAAACAAAATAGAAGCCTATTACAACTCAGAATATCCTATAAAAGATATAGAGCAGGACACTTTAAATAGAGCCTCTTTTGCAGAAAAAATAGCTAAATCATTAGTTAAAAGTGGAGAAGATAGCTTAACAATGGGTATTTTAGGGAATTGGGGAAGCGGTAAAAGTTCAGTGTATAATTTAATTAAAGAAAAAAGTGATAAGAATCAGGTAATATTTATAGAGTTTAAACCATGGTATTTTGGTGAAAATGATCATGATATTATTCGTCTTTACCTATTGGAATTTTTGGAAGGAATCAAAAAAACTCAAGGATATAACCCTGAAATTGGTAAAGCTATAAAAAAGTATGCTGATATCTTATCTTCTGTCAGTTTGCGAGGTTTTGGAACGATAATTTCATTTAAGGAACTAATAGATAGATTTAAACCGGGACAGAGTACGGATAGTTTATCGGATTTAAAAGAAGAAATTGAAACGTTGCTTAAAGATTATCCCAAAAGAATAGTTGTATATATTGATGATATTGATCGTCTTGAGGGATCTGAAATTAGAATGATTTTTAAGTTAGTACGTTTGGTAGCAGATTTTCCAAAGGTAACTTATATATTGGCTCTAGATGAAGAAGTTGTCCAAAAATCTTTGTCATCAGTTTATCAATTTGAAGAGAAAGGAAATTTAGAGGATGCAAAAAAATATATAGAGAAATTTATACAGATACCTATTTATTTACCGAAGCCAGATGTTATAGACTTATATGGCTTATGTAAAAAACAATTAAATAAAATTATTGAGGAAAATAACATTTTAGATAAGAGCTATAATGAAATAATAAATGATCTAATAGAGTTAAAATTGTCATTAAGGGACGTATCTAGATACTTTAATTTGGTGAAGTTTTATTTACCATTTTTAAAAGAGGAAGTGAATGTTAGGGATTTACTATATTTAATCTTAATTCAAGTTAGTTCACCGGAACTGTATCAATATATTTATACTAATAAATTATTGTTCTTAAATGATTCGAAGTTTGAGTTAGACGATGAATTTAAAGAGATACCTAGATTAAATGAATATAAAGTGATACTATGCACGATCTTTCCTTATGCATCACGTCTATTTGGTAATGCATCTGAAGGTGAAAAAGTAAATGAAAAAGAATGGGAGAAAGAAAAGAGAGTTTGTTCAGACAAGTATTTTAATCATTATTTTATGTATAGTAGTCCTAGAAATGCTATTACTCAAAATGAATTAAGTAGTTTTATCAGTTTGATTAAAGAAAAAGATTTAAATGAAATACAAACAATATATTTAAATTTACTTAAGGAATATAATGCTAAAGAAGTAAATGAGAAGTTGGAACATAGATTGTCGGAGGCGGATGAGTATTTAGAAAAAATATTTACCCTTCTTTTGAAATCATATCAAGAAATACATAATATGGGCGAAAATAGAAACGCCAAAGAAAGTATAGTTTATTTAGCTCAGATAATAGCGGGAAAATTAGATTTAGAGGATCATAATTTTTCTGTAGAGTATTGGAAGAATTCCAATATCTTATTCATTTTAAAGGTTTATAAATATTTACAAAATAATTATAATGAATCTAATCTAAGTAATTTGAAATTAGCTGTTAAAAATGCGTATGAAAAAAATTCTGAAGTAAGTTATTTTAAAGAGTTTGATGAATTTGATGCTAAAGAAATTTTTTCTCATTGGAATAAGTTTAGTAATCAAGAAGATATAAAAGAGAAAGTAAAAAAGTGGATTGGTACAAATGAAGAGTTTGATGAATTTTTAAATTATTATTTTAGCGATATACGCAGTGAAAAAATAGTGGATGATAAGGAGCTATTAATTCGTTTATTTGTTTCATCCACTAAATATTTGAGTGATGAAAAATTAAAAGAGTACTTTAATCAGTATAATTCACTTAAGACAAAAGTAGAATGGAAACAATATGTTGAAAAAAATAGAACTGAAAATATTGGATTGTTTATACTAGGGAAAAATAATCTATTTGAATTTATTTATAAAGTACTTAAACAGGCATTGAATTTAAATATAAAGGAGAATTCCCCTATTGTTTTTTTAAACTACGTATCTATTGGGGTGAAGTTGATAGAGAAATATGGTGATAATGAACAGAAGAGGAAAATAGAGAATTTATTAAACAGCATAAAAAAATATAACAAAGCCAAAGAAGAACAATCAAATTTTCAATATGAAGGATAGAAATTGAGAAATATTTAAAAGGAGTTATTCTTAATTTATTGATCATAAGTTGTATTTAAGGATATTTTCATTTTTTAATGAAAAGAACTCTAAGTTGATTTTTTAAATATCTAGTGGATAGTATTAAAATAAAGTATTTAATTCATTAACTATTGAATTAGGTTGAAAACATTAAATTCTAAATTAACTTAAAAGAGTTTATTAATAAAGAAAAGAATAATTAACGAAAAAATTATTTGATTCGCGAGTTAAAATTAATTAATTTTTAAGGCGTCCAATAAAGAATAAGAAATAAAGAAAATGTGAAGTGGATATATTAATACCCTATATAAAAAGAATGCAGATTTTAAATTTGCATTCTTTTTATATAGGGTATTATTTTTGTTAAATAATTACATATTTTTTTGATTGAAGCTTTGTATATGATTTAACTGTAAAGTGAAATCCTTAATCATATTATATAAGTCCTCTTTTGTTTCATTTTCTTTAACAGGTATATTAAAATAGAAAAAAAGGATAAACTTTAGTTCGTCTTTTTTCCAATTGTTCACTTTCGATTTGTTCAGTACATGAAATAAATCTTCTGTAGACAAGGTTTCTATATCTTTAAGATTAGGATATTGTTCAAAGAATTTTTCTAAAAGTGCCTTCTCTTTATGGGTTTTATTTTCTTTCTTTAAAATTAAAGTTATATAATTAATGTCCAATTTAGTGTGCGGATTAGTTTTGTCAATTTTATTTTTTTTATTATTTAACAATACGTCTAACTCGTCTAGAGTATTTATAGAACTTTTTTCTAGAATATTAATTAATTTTTTTAAATCTTCAATCGATTGTAATGGAACATTAATATTATCGAAAAAGACAGCCGTAAAGTTGAGCTCTTTGATAAGTGACTTTAAACTCATTAAATCACCCCCTCATTAACAAAAAATTTTTATTCTTTGATTTGCTTTTTCGATATTAAATTCTATATTTAACTTGTTTAAAATTGAAATAATCAAATTACCATAACATGTGTCTGGAGCATATTCTCCTTTCTCAGGTAAATCAATGGAGAATGCAGAAACCCCATTTCCAGCAGATTTTGCAGTGTCTTTGTGATGATAAATTACCTCTTCAAAAAGACAATCAGTTAGATTAGAAACTCTATTAATCATTCTGCGGTATTGATTTGTATCTACTTGAGTTTTCTTAAGTGTTTCAAATACCCCTAAAAGTTTTGCATCTTTTCCTTTAATAAAATCTAAAAATGGGGCATTAAATGTTTGTAATTCGGTTGAGTATTGTTGTTTAAATCCATTAAGTAAAGTATTTTGTATTAAACTGTTAAAATGAAAAATGCCATTAGAGCTCATTTCATCCATTATAGTTGGAATTAAGTAGTAATCTGAAATCATAAGAGCGTTTTGAGTAATTAGATTATTTGCAGGAGGACAATCAAAAAGTATAAAGTCATACTCGTTCATTATATTTGTATCACTAAAGAATCGAGAGAATAAAGTAAGTTGTTGTAATCTAGTCTTGTCTCCGAAGTGATAGGAAGCGATTTCAATTTCAAGGTCATCTAACCCTTTATAATAATTACTTGAGGTATCGTCAAACATAGTGGCACAAATAACATCAATGTTATCTAAATTATATTTTTTACCCTTGTAGAAATTTTTAATAATTAAATCTCCAAGATTTAAAATAGGTTTATCTCCTGTAATTGTTTGTTCTAAGTATTTCTTAATTACAAAGTTAATAGTTCGTTCAATAGGTAAATTTTTCAAGTTGTTAATTTCCCCAGTTCTACGTGTAAGAGCTTTTAGACATATGGTACTCAGTGAGCATTGAGGGTCAAGATCAATTAATAGAACTTTTTTATTGGCTAAATGTTTCAAACCTACTCCAATATTAAAAGTGCTAGTTGTTTTCCCAACTCCGCCTTTATAGTTTATAATAGAAATTATTTTAGCGTTTTTATCCATTTTTAAAAATCTCCTTCCTTATTTTTCTAGCTTAATTATATGAAAATATATGGATAAAGTATAGGTTTTGATTAGAAAATTGCTATATGAATTATTTTTTATACGATAATTGATTTGTACCAATAAATTGTTAAATATT
This sequence comes from Bacillus cereus group sp. MYBK216-1, assembly GCF_051916495.1. NCBI lineage: Bacteria > Bacillati > Bacillota > Bacilli > Caryophanales > Bacillaceae > Bacillus > Bacillus cereus group sp. MYBK216-1. The sequence goes on along the minus strand of NZ_JBQAGT010000006.1, from coordinate 242,356 downwards.
CTAATGATCAATTTTGAATAAATTTTAGCTTAAAAGCTAAACAGTATAGTTTGTTTTAAAGTTCCACCTCCCTTGTTTTTCTAATATTCATTCGATAATTCGAGTATATAACTTTTATGGATATTTACCGAAAAAAAACCTTCAACTGACAATATTACATAGATTTTAATTACATAGATTTTTAGTCATTGGATATTTATTTTTATGTTTAATAATACCCAGTTTAGAATAAACACTTTTTATCTATTTAGTTGAATGTTTTAGGGTATTAATGATATCTGTCTTTAGAGAGAATAGATATGAAATAAAATTGTGATTTCTGGGAGTATTATTTATAGAAATAGAATATACTCGCAAGTTCTTTATATTAAAGAGATATAATAGACCTTGTATTTATATATTATTATGATATAATGTATTCATTTTCATATTTGATATTTCTCATATGTAATTAAAATAAATAAAATTTGATGGGGTATTATTTACTGAATGTTGAATTATTTATCTTGTATTCATGTATATTTAAGTAATTGAGAAACAAATCTAAATATCTTTATAAACTCTATTTTTTCAATGAAAAATGATTTTATTCATTATAGTTACTCAGAGGATAAATCTATAGGATTAATGATTATTTATAAGTCTTAAATAATTATTGATTAATAAAAATAATTATTTTATCCTAATTATAAATACTTATATAGAAAATATTAACAACTTAATTTTGCTATATAAAAAGATTGTAGTTAATTTTTTACGGGGGTGAAGAAAATATATGAATATTATAGATCACGCAGAAAAATTTAAAATGCCAATTACTGTTTCCGCGCGAGTTATTTATCAGTTGGGGGAAGAGTTGATTTCTGATGAATTTGTTGCATTACGTGAATTAATAAAAAATTCTTATGATGCAGATTGTAGAAGAGTTAATGTTAACGTGGATACAAAAGTTGAAACGAAGCATGGACGAGGTAGGATTACTATTAGCGATAATGGAAATGGAATGGTACCATCGATAATTCAAAATGCTTTTCTTAGGATATCCAGTAATTTTAAGAAAATAGAGAAATTTTCCCCCTATTTTAAACGAAGAACTCTAGGGAATAAGGGGCTTGGTCGATTATCAATTCAACGGTTAGGCCATCACATGACTATGTATACGTCGCCGAGGATAGATAGAATATCGGAATTAGTAACTGAGAAAGATATTGAAATATATGAACGATATAACGAATACAAGGTGGAGATAAACTGGTTAGATTTTAAAGATGATAAAAAAAATCTTGATTTATCTAATATTAATGCTTCCGTTGAATATAAAAATAACCCGAATGTCAAGCAAGGTACGGTGCTAATTATAGAGGGTATAAGAAATATAGATTTTTGGAAATTGGATAGGAGAATGCAAACTAAAATTAAAAGTGAAATATTTGGTATGGTTAATCCATTTATACAAAATAAAAAACAAAGATTTAACATAAATTTGGAGATTGACGATGAAAAGATTTCTAATAGTGGAATAGACGAAGAGTTATTATCACTGGCTAGTGATGTAGAAGTAGAATTTTCTTTAAAAGATTGGATATTAAGTATAGAAATTATAAATAAAAAAAGATATATTGAGCGTTTAAAGGAATCTACGATTAATCAAATGAAGAATGATGGATTTGAAGACCACAAGGTTTTGAAAACTTATAAAGAGAAGAAAATTATAGGGAATATTAATTTGTTGTCTAATTTTAAAGAAAAATACCCTTACTTAGCAGAAATTAAATTTCAAACTTATTATAATACAAAGCTAAATAAAAAAATATCGGCATACCCTGGAGATTTTTATGGGAGATTATATGTATCGGATAAATCAGCTGGGGCCTTAAACGATCATAAAGAAATATTAAATGAACATGCGTATCCTTTTAGTACCATAAAAGAAATTAGGTCAGTACTTGATGCTGCTAATGGTGTTTACCTATTTAAAAATGATTTTAGAATCCCTCCGTATGGTCCGGATTTAGATTGGCTAAAATTTGGGCATCGTTCTCAAAGGATGAAAGCTAATATATATAAGCCACATACAGTTTCTGGTTATATTGATTTAGATAGTCTCACTAGTGATGGTTTACAGGAACAGACAAATCGCCAGGGATTAATTGAAGATGAATATGGTGCAAACTTCTTTAAAATTGTAGAAGGAATGGTTGCTGAGTTTGTAGTCCGAGAAGATATGAAACTAAGAGAAGGGTTTAATATTTTACCTTTTGATAAAAGTGCCAATGAGATAAAGACACGTGATCAAAATATAATTGCTAAACGTGCCAAAATTAATTTGAAAGAAAAAAAAGAATTAATAAGCTCTTTAGAAAATGAAGCAGATAATTTTAGAGATTTATCTAATCCTAAGTCTATTGATTCTTATGAAAAAATTTCTCAGAGCCTTAAAATTTTGAAAGATAGTGTAATAAAAGAAGATGATTTCAATAAACAAGAAAAATTTAGATATCAACAAGAAATTGCTCAGTTAAAATCATTAGTGGGTTTAGCTGGACAAGGAATTATAGTTGAATCCCTAACACACGAACTTAATAAAATAGAAAATAGTATAAGTAACTACGCTAGGGATAGTAAGCGAATGCTATCAAATATTGCAAATACAGATACTTTTAATATGAATAAAATAAGTCAATTCCAAGATGGAATACTACATGAAGTTTCTTTTTTACAGATGCAGTTACAGCATCTTGAACCTACATACCGTAAAAATCGGGCTATCTTGACTACGATTCCAATAAAATCTTTATTAATTGATTTGTACCAAAATGATGGACCGATGTCACAAAAAGCGTGGAAATCAAAAATTAAGGTTAATATAAAAGGAGAAGATTTTTCTATAAAGGCAAATAAAGGAATATTAGTAACGATATTTGATAATATTTTCCTTAATTCTCTTTATTGGGTTAATCAAGTTATAGAAGAAGTAAAAATAATTCAATTTGAATTGGATAATTATCGTAACTCTATAATAATATGGGACTCTGGGCCAGGTTTTCACCCAGATATAGTAAAAAAAATATTTGACCCGTACGAGAGTATGAAACCTGATGGACGTGGACTCGGGTTATATATTGTAAAAGAATTAGTCAGATCTTTGAATGGAAATATTGAAATAGTTGAAAAAGAAAAAAATAGCACAGGGAACTATTATAAATTAAGGGTTAGTTTTCAAGGCTTATAAGTAGGGGGAAGAAGGGTGTCACAGTCATCTTTGAAACAAGAACAATCTGGTATTGAAGGCAGCTTTGAATTAGATGTTAATAAATTTAAGAAATGGTTACAGAGATTAGGAATTACACATATTGTATCCATTGATGATGAATGGACTGAAGTTGCAAAAGGTACATATACTGATGCAATTGAAAGTTACTTACAATTAGATGTAGAAGAATTAGCCAGTCAATTCGCAATAGAGGTAAGTGATGAGGAGCTGGATCTTTTAGATGAAAATGAAATAGACACTGTTGAAGATTTAATTGATAAAGAATTACCTAGTAATTTATCAAATTTAAAAGAGAAAATTGAAGAAGTTTTTAGTGTCAAAAAGGTTATTAAACCACTGGAAAATCTAGATAATTTAATAAGTAGTATTTCAAAAGAACTGGGTATTGTATTTAAGAAGGATAGTAAGCCAAATTATGAAGAACTAGTAAAACTAGATGGTAGAATACTATTCTTGATTGATATGAATATGAAAAGTGTAGGTCTTGCTGAGGATTCAGTAATTGATGTTATTAGATTGTTGAAAAAAAATCGAGCAGATTATTTTGATTTAGCGATTGTTTATTCACATGAGGATTTGAATAGATATAAGCAACATGATTCTAAGGTTGCGTACATTAATGACTATTTGAAGAATAATCCAGAGGCTTTAAAAGATGATAGGAAAGAAATTACAGAAGCGCAATATAAATATCTCTTAGCTTATCAGTTATGGGGAATTAATAAAACACCTAGTGAACATCACTTAGTTAAAGAATTATTAGAAACTATTGAAAAAGCGGCATTTGGATATTCTTTACATGATTTTTTAGAATCAAAAGTATTATTTACTCAGAGGGCAGCAACTGAATTAATTAATTTAACAGAAGAAAAGTTCAATGTACTTCTTCAAGATTCGTTTATTGAAGGAGAAAGATTCCTTGATATTTTAAATAGAACTCATGAAAGTATCTATCGAGGAATTGAGTTTGAACAAATAGTAGAAGAAGGCCATAAATATAAAGAAATTATGAAGAATGTAATGAGTGTAGCCAGTGCTAAAGATGAGATGTTAGTAAACAAAATAGGCGATCAGAATGTAATGAAGTTCAATAAAAAAGAAACTTTTGGACGAATAGAAGAAGGCATTCATAGTACGGTTGCAAAGTTTAATTTAGTGGAGTATGGAATTAACGAACTATATGAAAATATAACTACAGGGGATATTTTTAAAATAAAATTGCACGATGTTGCTGAAGAGCAGTATGCAATTTTAATATCTGCTAGCTGTGACTTACCGATAAGGTTTAGTAATAAAATTACAGATAAAATAGAAAGAAAAAAAGAATCAGTTGTTCTTAGTTTCTATAATAGTAAAAGAATTGAAGAAATGGATGATAATGAAAAAAAGGGTATGATTGCTAGTGATAGCTCTATATGGCCAATAATATTAGAGGATGGAAAACCTTATGTATTAAGCGCTACAAATAAAATTTTCACATTGAATGGGAAAATTTTAGATTTATGTACTTTCACTTCTACAGGAGAAGCTATTTTAGAAAAACAAATCTTGAATATGGCAATACCATTTAAAAGTTATCATTCTTTAAAATATTTGACTGAAACAATACATCCATGGATTGATGAAGTAAAAACACTAGAATCTTATTTAGGAAATGCTATAAAAAAAGAAACAATAGAAGATGGTGGAAATGATTTATTGCCGATATTAGCTGGCTTAAAATACAGTATTAAATTGAATTTTGAAGATTCTAAATTTGAAATCAAAAGAATTGGAAGGTTGGAAAAATCGGTGGCTTTGAATGTAGTTCAAAATAATATAACTAATTTAAGTAGAATTGGTTTGGAAAAAACACCGTTAAGATAGTATAGAATTCTTATTTTAGGTACGAATAGTATAACTTACAATAAAAGCCATGGTGTTACAAAAAGAATTGATATATAATTTATAAATGGCCGCATACTTTTTTAAGGTATGCGGCTTCATTATGGATTTGAAATTTATTGTATTTTGAGGTGGAAATTAAGTGAAAGAAAGTAAAAACAAAAAGGAAAAATTAATTTGGGGAGAATTGAATTTAGATTACTCTGGCGAGAATAACTATGCATCATTTCTTTCCTCTACCAGCAATGTACATTCCTATCCAGCAAAAGCTGTGCCCAATATGATATTTGATTTACTTGAAAATATTAGTAATCAATATAAAGTAAATAGTGTATTAGATCCATTTGTAGGAAGTGGTACAACAGCTGTAGAAGCAAAATATATGGGAATAGATTTTTACGGATCTGATTTAAACCCTTTAGCAATTTTATTATCACGTACTAAAGTACTAAATCTCACTAACCCAATTTCTACTATGAAAACTATAAAAGATTTTTTAATGCATTTACAAGATGGATATGATAATGCTGAAAATATAAATATGGTATCATTCCAAAATATAGAATATTGGTTTAAGAAAAAAAATATTAGAGAACTTTCTTATCTGAAGAGTAGTATTAGTGAATTTTTAATTAAAAGAAGCTTAGATATTAGAGAAGAATATGCTCTAATATTATGTACTGCATTTAGTTCTACAATAAGGATGTCCTCTCTGTCTCGAAATAGTGAATTTAAACTTTATCGAATGTCACCTAGTGATATAGAAAAATTTAGTATTAATTCGATTGATATATTTATTAATAATGTGAATAATATTATTAATATGCTAGAGATAACTAGAAATGTATATAAAAATAATGTGCATAGTACTATAGAATTGGATAATGCTAAGCATCTTAAGTTCTTAAAGGATAAAAAAGTAGATTTTATTTTAACATCTCCACCATATGGTGACTCTCGTAGTACAGTGGCATATGGGCAGTTTTCTAGATTATCACTTCAATGGATGTCAGATTTAATGAATGAACATTTAAATATTAAAGTTTACTCGGAAAACTGTGATGAGTACCTATTAGGAGGGAAAAAATCGGAATTTGAAGTAACTGATGATATAATAATTGATAAATCGAAAAATTTAAGAGAATTGGTCTTGAAAATGGATAATGTAATAGATAATGAATTAGCTCAATTGCAAAAAATGAAAAAAAATTTAGTGGAGATTCAAAACACAATATTTGAGGGGAAAGATATTGCGTTAGGGGATATTAGAGCAGATTTACTCGAGCTAATAAGAGAAAGAATTCGATTAAGAAGTTATAGACATTTTAATGGGGAAGCCTCGTATACAATAAAAGAAGTTAGAACTTTTAGTATAGAAGAAACCAATGAATTTTTTGATAAACTTTTCGCCGCTAATAAAAAAAGTAAGTTAGAGGCATTAAATACATTAGAGGAAATTCTTCCTTCTGTAATGGAAACTATAAAAAGAAAAATTAAATCAGTTTCAAGGAGAAAAGAAGAAGTATTAAACTTTTTTAAAGATTTGTATCAAGTAGTTCTTAGGACAAATGAAGTTTTAAGAGATAAAGGAGTACAAGCTTGGATTGTAGGTCATAGAACGGTACTAGGTAAAATAAATATTAACATGATGGAAATTCTAAATGACTGGTTTATAAACATAGGGTACCAAAAAATTACAGATTTAACAAGAGAATATTCATTTAAAAGATTACCATATCATATAAATTCAACAATTAATAGAAATGAACAAATTCAAACAATGATGCAGGAGTATATACTTATTGTACAGAAATAAGTTTTATCTTTATTTTAATTCTTGAGTGAAGTAATTTAAATTTTGATATGAAATTATTCGATTTTATTCTTAATATACAAAAATTATTATGTCACAATGAAAGAAACATTGGTATACAGTGTAATAAGTAAGCCTCTAATGTTAATAATTTATTAGTACAGTAGAGATTTTGAAAGTTAATAACCTGTAGGATTTTCTATGTTGAAAAGCAAATTAGAATCAAATTCAGAGAGTCTGTGACGGCTTTAAAATTAATAAATATAAAATAGAACCCCCTTGACTATCAAGGGGGTTTTCATATGACCCCGGAGAGGCTCGAACTCAAGACCTCCAGCCTATCAAGGTGGAGGCCTTTTAGTTAATTTAGTCTTCCTTTTGTATTAAAAACTCCCAAAACTTCTTTAATTCCTCCTGCTTTTGAGGAGAAGCACTTTTAATAGCTTTAAACCACTGTTCTAATTCTGTATTAGTTACCTCAATATTATCTCTTGTAATGAATCCTATTGCTTCTAATAAGGATTTTGTGCTTATATTCATGGCATTTGATATCTTTTCTATTACTAAAAGTGTGGGTTCTACAGGTTTTCCAGTTCTTGAATCTACACCTTTTTCAAGTTTGTCTATATAAGTATGACTAACATCACATTTTTGAGCAAACTCGCGTAAGGATAGTTTATTTGTTAAACGATAATTTTTTATAATTTCACCAAGAGTTTTCTTCATATATAATCCTCCTAGTACAATTGTAAACAATAATTTACAAAAAGAAACTAAAATAGAGAAAAAACATGTAAAACATTGTTGACGATTAAGTAAACTATGGTTTACAATTGTTTTGTAATCATATGAATACATAAGTGGAGAGGAGTAGAGCAATGAATAAGATAGCTGAATTAAGGAAAGAAAAACTAATATCACAAGAAAAGTTAGCGGCAAAAGTTGGTTTATCGCGCACTTATATTTCTGAGATAGAGAATAATAAAAAACAACCTAACGTTAAGTTAGCTATAAAAATAGCAAAAGTTTTAGGAACAAGCGTGGAATCTATTTTTAGCTCCTCTTGTAAACTATAGTTTACGATGATGGAGGTAGAGAATTTGATTGCCAATATAGCTGTTCCATCATAATTTAGATAGTCCAATTAATAGTAAAAAATACAGAAGAGGAAGTGTTTAATATGAATATGAAAACATTTGAAATGCGTGAAAAACGATTAGCGGAACTACTAGGTGCAAAGGTACTATGGGAATTTATAAGTGCTGTTACAGAAGAAATTGAAAAGCAGGAGTTAGAGTCTACACCAGGTTTATTAGAAGATCTATTCGTACATGTGAAAGAAACCATTCAAATTCAAAATATGAATCAACGCATAACAAAAGCCCCTGTAAAAACAGAGGCTGATGGTATAAATAAAGATACAATATTTATGGAAGCATATGTAGAATTAATCAATCATAAGTTTGTTATTTCTGAATTAGCTGTAGAGCTTTCATCTGTTCTAAAAGAATTAAATTGTTTTGTTCAATCATCTTTGCCACAGCTTCAAAATGAGCTTGATTCTCAAGAACCTCAACCTGCTTCTATTTAAGGAATTTTATTTCTTTATGCTCAAATATGTAATTTCCGGATTGTCGGATTAATTTATTAACTATGCACAACGTATTGTAGAATATGGTTTATTTTAAATTATATATGTGTGATATAATATATAAATTATTTTTGGGGAGGAATTATTTATGAAGTGCAATAAATATAATTGGGTACATTTAAAGAGGGAAAGCGTATCAATGACCCTATAAACTACGTCTACCCTTATTATTGGAGGGTAAAGTGTGAATTCATCTCATTCACATTCAATATTACGCCATAATCAAATTTTATTATGGCTCTGTGTTCTTTCTTTTTTTCAGTGTTTTAAACGAAATGGTTTTGAATGTTTCATTACCTGATATTGCTAGTGATTTTAATAAGGAGCCAGCAAGTATAAACTGGATAAACACAGCGTTCATATTAACTTTTTCTATAGGAACAGCTGTATATGGAAAGTTATCAGATCAGTTAGGCATCAAAAAGCTACTCTTATTTGGAATTATAGTGAATTGCTTTGGATCAGTTATTGGGTTTGTTGGACACTCATTCTTTTCTGTACTTATTTTAGCACGGTTTATTCAGGGAGCTGGCGCAGCTGCATTTCCAGCACTTGTAATGGTTGTTGTTGCGCGTTATATTCCAAAAGAAAATAGCGGTAAAGCATTTGGTCTTATTGGGTCCATTGTAGCAATGGGAGAAGGTGTCGGACCATCTGTTGGTGGAGTAATTGCCGAATATGCTCATTGGTCTTATATACTGCTTTTGCCTGTTGTAACGATTATCACTGTTCCATTTCTTGCAAAATTATTGAAACAGGAAGATGTAATAAAAGGAAGTATTGATGTTAAAGGAATAATATATATGTCCGTAGGTATTGTATTTTTTATAATATTTACGACATCTTATAGAATTTCCTTTCTAGTTGTTAGCATTATATGTTTCTTGATATTTGTTAAACATATTAGGAAAGTGTCTAATCCTTTTGTTAATCCTTCGCTAGGAAAAAATATATCATTTATGATTGGAATCATTTGTGGAGGACTTATATTGGGAACTGTAGCAGGATTTCTTTCTATGGTTCCTTATATGATGAGAGATGTCTACCAATTAAGTACTGCCACAATTGGAAGTGGGATTATTTTTCCTGGAGCAATGAGTGTTATTGTTTTCGGTTATATTGGGGGAGTGCTTGTTGATAAGAAAGGTTCTCTATTTGTATTGGCAACTGGAGTTGCATTTCTTTCTATAAGCTTTTTAGTAGCTGCCCTTTTTATAGAAACAACGCCTTGGGTCACAACAATTATAGTAATTTTTGTTTTTGGCGGGCTTTCTTTTACGAAAACAGTCATCTCTACCATCGTTTCAAGTAGTTTGGAACAAAATGAAAAAGGTGCTGGAATGAGTTTGCTTAATTTTACAAGCTTTTTATCAGAAGGAATGGGTATTGCGATTGTAGGTGGATTATTATCGATACATTTGCTAAATCGAAAATTATTACCTATAAATGCTGATCTGTCCACTCATTTGTATAGTAATTTGCTATTAATTTTTGCAGGAATCACAATTACTAGCTGGTTAGTTACAATGAAAATGTATAAACGCTCAAGAAGAAATATATATAAGAGCCAAAGAAGTCATTTTTAAACGAATTTATTGTTATATTTTTTGGTAGTGAATATCTTACATCAAAAATTATACGATTTTAAGTATAACCTCGTCCTAATTATAGAACGGGGTTATACTTTTTTAAACTTTTAAACATAAATAACTTCATTGTCGCTTTATTATGATATAAATTTGATTGTGGCTTATAAGGTGTAGTCATTGAGCGATGAGAGGGATAATAATATTGCTGTGAACTTGAAGGTGAAGATGGATGATAATACAAGGTCTATCACTCCTTATCTTAATCATATTTTTCTCGATATTTTATTCATCTGTATATTTTTGGATAATTGTCTATGCATAATTGGGTGAATGCCAACTAAAACAGACGGTTTCCTCTTAAAACTCAATACAACAATATATGTATTAGTTACATTGGATGAAATAAGAAACCCAACTTAGATAAGATGGGTTTTTTTAATATGATACAATGCCTACCTGATGCCCAAAGCTCTTTTTGGCTCTAGGAATATCTGTTAGCACCATCCGCAGTAATAGCAACAATCTAAAGGACTACTTCCACCTTTTGCACATTCTTTCATACAAGGATCATTTGAAGGGGAAGGGGTACTATGCGAATCTACGTACATCGTTCCAGGATAGGAATAGGGAGAAAAAGATGGCTGTGGATTATAAGGTACAGTTTGGTTCATGCCATAAGATGTATATGCTGTAGGTCTTGTACATTGTATATACCAAGGTCTTGTTTTATACTGCCAACATATAGGCCGACATTCATATTCGAAACCTGGAGCTCCAGGTGTGCAATCCGCCATACATTGGGCATAGGTATAAGGGACTTTATAACAATACTGACGGTACAAAGACAATCACTCCTTATCTTAATCTTGTTTTCCACAATATTATATTTAGCTGTATACTTTTTGGGAAATTGTCCATGCATAATTGTCTAACATGCATAGCAAAGGTTAAATTTAAAATATGAACAAAGCTACTTTAACGGATCCGGAAACGTTCGTTAATTGAAAGGCGGTGAGAAATTGGGTTTAAGGGACAGATTTTCAAATTTTTTATTTAAACAAGCTGAAAAGCGAGGTTTGTTCGAATATATTTTTAATAATACTGTTCGATATGGTGGTAGATATGCAGGCGATGATAATATCTTGGAATCTAGTGATGTTTATGAATTACTACAAGATATAAGTAATCAAATGATGTTGGCTGAGATTGTTGTGGAAGATAAAGACGGTAAGGAAATTAAAAATGATTCAGTTCTCAAGGTATTAAAGAATCCAAACAATTATCTTACACAGTCTGAATTCATTAAGTTAATGACTAATACCTATTTACTTCAAGGTGAAGTCTTTCCAGGATTGTTGGCTAGATCTTGTCATATTTGAATTACGCGCGTTGCTAATAAACCTAAAACGGTTCCTAATCCTAGTAAAGAAGCCCAAATCCATCCTCATTTATTGTTTTCATTCGCTAAAATCTACAAAGATGTCAGAGTGTTGGGAAACCCCTAAAGGGTTTTCCGACGCTCTGAGAAAAGGACGCTTGTGAGAACGTCCTTTTTTATTCCTTTAGAAGGTAGGTTACCTTGTTTAAAATAACTTCAATTTGCTGTGCATTTTTACTATACATTTCACTTGCCGTTTTTGATTTCGTTTCTAAAGAAAATAGTTCAAGATCAGCATGGCATTTTTTTAAAGATGCTAGTAATAAAGGTTTGTTTTGAGGAGAAGGCATTTGGAGTTTATCATTATAAATGTCGATAGTAAGTTGTCCGTATGAATCAACTTGACCGAGAAAGACATTTTCAATGACAACACCCATTTTTTCTAGTTCAGAATGTAACCAAGCGCGGTTATGCCCACTAGCTGAAAGAGGTTCATCTAATACATTTCCATCCATAATAACAGTTTGTGGTTCCTTTTTATTTGGTACTTTCAAGCCAATATCTTTTGCTGTAAGTGGTTGAGATTCTTTCTTTAATAATACATTTAATCCTCCGCTTGGTTCTAAGACGGCAAATTCTACTTCGGATATACTAAAGGCCCCGTTTCCTCTGAGAAGTTCAAGTAATTCATCACTGGTATACTTTTCTTTCTTTAAATTATCCTCAAGTATTTTGCCATCCTTTATTAAAACTGTAGACTTACCTTCAAAGAAATCTCTCGCGGCTTTGTTTTTTAAGGAAAGAATTCCTACGAAAAAAGGTACCGAAGCGAAAATAAGTATTGCAAAGACGCCATGGAAAAATTTTTGGTCTAGCCCTGTAGATATTTGAGCGGCGATACCACCTATTGTCATTCCAGCTATGTACTCGAAAAAGGAAAGCTGAGAGATTTGCCTTTTTCCTAACCATTTTGTGATAGTAAATAAAACAATTAATATGAATACAGAGCGGAGAATGACAAGTGTCCATTCGGGTAGGTGAGACATGGTAATTTCCTCCAGTTTACTTAAAGCTCTTTATATTAAGGTTCTTCACGTTCTAATACGGAAACTCTATCCTTTAAATCAGCAGTGACGCTGTTCATTTCTAACATACATGACATACACGTTTTACTTCTTCATCTTTTGAATTTAATGAAAGGGAATTTAAGCTTGCTTGAGCGCTTCATAAACTAGTGAGGCATGTTTTTGCCTTTTTACTGGTGCCGTTGGAGGTCCATTGTTATCACTAATTTAAATAAGTCATTTATGTAGTAAATGCCACTATAATTTTGGTAGTTTTTTGCTGCTTTATTAAAGAGGATTGTAACCACCAATCAAAAATGTTTTTTATCCTTATTAACCTAATTAGCTAGAAGAAAATAGAAAATAAGATTACTCAAACATACAAGCACCACTTACAATGATGTTTGTATGTTTGAGTAATTATTTATTGAGGTAACATGTAACCAATTAATGTTCTATTAAGTTGGATAAAGGAATTTCTTGTTCATTCTCTGGTTCATTAAGAGGATAAATTCTGGCTGTTTCATTATTTTCAGTCACATTTTGAATATAAATTGGAACTCCATTATACGTTACATTAGCCATGACTGGTGAAGCGGCAATCTCTTTTGCTCTTTGTTTGTTCATTATAATGACCTCCTTTTGATTTGTAACAGTTATAATATTTACTTCAAACTACTTAAGTATTCTTATTACTCAATAATAAGTAAGCAGGGAGCTAGTTTTAATTACGGTTACTTGACTAATGAAGACAACGGTTAGATTTTGATTTCCTAGTTGGTTACGGGATTAGTTTATATAGAAAGTAAACTTTTTGTTTTAAAATCAGGATGCTTAGCATGAGTATTTTGAAAAGGCAAGTGACCTGGTTACAGTGACAATTTTTAGGGAATAAGAAGTAACTGTATAAATTTCTGAAATGTACCTATAAACAGAAAATACCTCTTGTACCATATCTAATAAAATAAGGTATAAGAGGTTTTTTCTTGTTTTATTCTATTGGATTACCTTATGTTGTTCTACTTTAATTAGGTTCTCTTAAATGTAAGAATCTGCTCTAATCCAATGATAATCTTAACATTAACCTGTTATTGATTATTCTTTTCTTGAATTTCTTCAGAAGGTTCTTCAGTTGGATCTGGCTCATTCTCATCAACGCCATTGCAACCGCACAAGAAACCTACAGATAAAATAGTAGACATGATAGCAAGTAAATATTTTCTTTTCTTCAAGTGATTATTGCTCCTTTCAGAGAAATATTTATGCTATTATCTTCTACTTAAAGAAAAAGAATATGCTAACATTTTTTCCTTTGTATCAAATTAGAATCAAATTCAATTATTAAGGGATTTCCTAGATATTTGTGAGTTTACCGCAAAATGTATTTCAAAGAAGAGTAACTTTAGTAAAAAATGTACAAAATTATGTGCTGTGATTTATCAAAGATATCGTCAGGAATGTTTCAAATCCCAAAAAATTAATTTTCTATATACATTTATAATCCAGGTAACAAAAGAATTAAATAAATATGTAGTATTGCCAATAGCTATACTGGTTAAGATTCCTATGAAGGCACTTCCTATGATATCAAATGGATAATGATGTCCTAGCCAGATACGTGAAAAACCTGTCAAAATTGCTAAGAACCACATGATTGAGCCGAATAAACGTTCACGAAGTAAGACGGAGGTTGCTAAGGCAAATGCTACGACTGTATGTTTACTAGGAAATGAGGAATTATTCTTTGATGGGATAAGTAAACGCACACGATGTATAACAAATGGACGAGGCTTAAAATAAAAGAGCTGGATAAAGCGGTTTATAAATAATGCGAACCCTACTGATACCCCTGCAAATAAAATAATTTTTTTGTAGGAATTGTTTCTAAACCACATTAAGGCTAATAAGAAAATGTACAGGAATCGAGTCTTTTGTGAAATAAATATCATAAATGTATCCAATGTTGAGTTACGACCAGCTAGACGATTGATAGCCTTAAACATCTTATTATTCATGCAGATGCTCTCCTTTATTTTTGAATTGTTATATACATACCATTCCCTCACGAAAGAGAAATATGTAGTGTGCATGTCCTTTCTTATTATTCTACTTCATTTAAATATATAAATAATATATAGTTAAAAATTGAACATGTTTAACTTGATAATGCTCTTCCTACAGGTTATATACATTTTTAGTTTAGTAACAAAAATTTATAGAAAGCACACTCCCTTATATTCTCTTGGCATTATCAACTTGACATTGATATAGAGCTACACCTTTTAGAGCAGTTGCCGAAGGCAGTGAATATGTCTATTTTCATTGTGAATATCTACTAGACAAAAAACAATTTCCCCATTAAAAGAGCTGTTCTTAAGTGTAAATTAAGGCAAACAGTACCAAGTACTTTGTATACGAAATTGTATTTTTTCAAATACTTTAAGCAGAAAGCCTTTCAATAGGAGTGAAAAAAGTGATAAGGGACAAAAGTAAAATGATTCATCTATTTTTATTATTAATTGTTACTGCAGTTTTTATATGGTCTGTTATTAAGCCTGCAAGATACTCGTCATGGGCAGCGGAAGCTATTCCTGCCGTTCTCGGTCTAATCATTATAATTGCAATATACAATAAGTTTCGCTTTACTACTCTCTCTTATATCATTATTGCAATACTAGCCATCATAATGTTCATCGGCGGTCATTACACATACTCAAAGGTTCCTCTTTTTAATTGGATAAAAGATGTCTTTGATTTAAATCGAAATCACTACGATCGATTTGGACATTTGATAAAAGGCTTGTTTACAATTGTGATAAGAGAAATATTATTACGGAAAACTCAACTCACCGAAGGTCCTTGGTTAGTTACGATTTGTATAAGTGTTTCGCTTGCTATTGCTGCACTATACGAAATCATCGAATGGTTAGCTTTTAAAATAGCAAAGGGAGGAACAACAGCAAAAGACTTTTTAGGTATGCAAGGCGATATATGGGATGCACAATGGGATATGTCACTTGCCTTAGTAGGATCGATTCTTGCGTTACTCATCCTTTCGACATTACATAACCGACAATTGAAAAAGAATTGATAAATTTCCAATCTAATAATACATAACTTTTCAGTTCCTTTTTGATTTTTTTATAAAATTATTTTTTGTATTTCAGTAAAAACCACTTGAGTAATATTAGGAAGTTCCGGCTTGAAAATCAAGAACTATTAGTATAAGTTGGCATCATAAATCCCTATAAAATAGCGCATCATAAAATATGTGAAATTGAACCTAGTGTTTCTTTTACGATTTTTTTACAGGGGGGACAAAAATGAATATCCTTAATTTTTTGATGTCATCATTCAATTCAAAAAAAATAACTCAACAAATGTTTGAGTTATTCGGAAATAAAAAGAAGAACAATAAAGGATGGATTTGGGTTTCTTTACTAGGATTAGGAACCGTTTTAGGTGTATTAGCAACACGTAATTCAAGCATGATGAAACCTATAAAACATACGTTTCAAGGTTTTCAAAATAAAACAAGATCATTTATTCCATCCAAAGTAAATTTAGCAAATATGGAATTTGCTGATGAAATTACGCCTAACAACCAAGAGAGACATGGTAACCAAACAAATAATCACCACCATTACAAGACAAAAATCCCATCAAAACAACATTAAATAGATAGCCGGTTCTTTATCTTACAGGGAACCGGTTAATTTATGTCTAAACGTACGCTCTTGTTTTTGGAAATGGTGATCCCAAATAAATCCTTAAAGTAATTACTGATTTATACAAAAAACTGCAAATTATCATTATATATTTTTATAAAGTTTTTTATGGCTATATATCACGCTATCTCGGCCATAAAATTGCTGGGTTAGTTATCCTAAACGTAGCATCTTTACGGCCTAATTCATCATTTGGATTTATGGAAGAGATATAAAGATGAAAATTTGCGTGACGAATGTACCAGTTAGAAAGATTGGGATTGGTACAACGAAATGATACAAATTCCCAACCATATGGATATGCAAGTCCTGGTTCTATAACAAACGTTGAGTCTGCTTGCATTAGTGGGTCTGCTGGATTCTCTGCATGAAGTTTAATACGGAAATCTTGATGTCGTAAGAAAGAATTCGGATAATTATAGGAACGGAATCTTACTAAATTTCTACTTTCATCTACCCATTCCAAATTAAACGTAGCATCCATTCTATCTAAATTGCTATTCTCCTGGATTGGAGTAAGTTCACCAAGAAAGTTTTGGTGACGAATAAATCTATCTTGAAAGTTAAAAGATTGAAAAGAACGCCAAGCCATAGTATCACTTCCTTATAGTTAAAAATAATCTCAATATTGTATGTAGATATATAACTTTAAGAAAATTGTCCATAAAGAATCAAAACATTAACCTTTCACACCTAGATTCTTAACAACGCAAACAAGGAAATGTTATACGTTATGATACTTAATTTTATAGAAATTGGCTTAGCTAACCTGTTCAAGTGTTTAGTGTGCTGTTAGATCATTCTCACGTTCGGAAATCTCTGTACACTAGCGTAAAAAAGACAATCAGAAACTAAAATTCTCATATTATATTTTTTAAAAATTATAATGGAGGTGCTGAATGTACGGAATGACTGTTATTTAGTTTTGAATGTGAAATATAAATGAGAGGAGCCCTATTGAATTTATTGAAGAGGTAATGGAAGAGCAAAATTTACCTAGCAGCAATTAGGAGCCAACAAAAATAACTTCGGCAAGGCAAGATGGAAAACGACGACATCAACTTTATATAGAAGGAATAAAGCACGTGTGGCCTATACACGTGCTTTTATTGCGTATATTTACATGGAAAATGAGTGGAAAGGACATCTTGTACGGCTTAGTTAGTATAAACGATAATTTTATTGGAAAGTGTACGCAGGTATGATAGCTCATGCGACTTAGTAAGTATGAGTAAAAAATTCATGATTTCTGCGCAAGCTGAGTGAGTCTTGTTTCATATAGGGTGTAGAGGTTAAAGGTCATAAAAAAATTGTGAAAAAGCGAGAGATTGTCATTTTTGAGAGAGGTAGATAAACAAACCACAGGAAAAATCCAAGTCGAAACAAAATACGAAAAAATGATATGTCATCTAAAGGAAGTGATAGTTAAGTGTACAGTGGGGAGCAAGTAATTGAGGAATCTCTTTATTATTACACCGATCAAGTCCTATAAAAGAATGGTTACGAAGAAAGATGGAAATAACGAGAGATCGGAGTGCAAATCGCTAGTTTCCTTAAAATTATGACGGATGCTTTTCATGATTTGTAATCTGTTTGTGCACTACAGTTGTGGGACTCCACATAATTAAGAGTTGTTGTTAGCACAGTTCGCAATAATAACAACAACTTGCAGCACTTCCGCCACTTCTTATACATTGACGGTAACATTCCCAACGCGTGTCGGTTTGTTGTCCAAAGGCATAAGTCTGATATTGCTGTGAACTATAAGGTGTTACTATAGGTGCTGTATACGATGGTTGTACTAAGTAGGAATAAGTAGGAACCATGTAAATAGGTTCACACCATATACGGCAATAATCGTAATCATGCCCACTATCTAAACAAGCTTGCATACAAGTTGGACGACGAAACATACGTTTCACTCCTTGTTTTGATATTCGTTTCCATACAGTTAATTGAATTTAACATAAATTAGATGATTGTCTATTCATAAATAGGTAGTTGCCTAAATCGGTGGTACTGATAGTTAAGAAAGGTTTAAAAACACGTGGTTACTAAAATGCTATCTTTCTGAAATTGTTCATCTTTAATGTATCTGATGCATCAGTCTCTTTATCTCATTTTTTCTAAGAGTCATCCCAGCTTTAGAAACTGTGTAAAGGAAACCAAAGAAACATGAAGCCAATTAATACAGTAAAAGAACAAATTAAAAATATGTTGAGATTATAAAATGGTGCCAAGAAAGGATTGCTCATTTTATGCTTCTACAGTTCATACAATAAATTGATGAATTTCTAAAAGCGGAACCATATTCGGAAATTTAGGCTGATGGTGAGTGAAGTAAAGATGCTTGGTGTTGTGAAAAATTAGGTAGTTTAAAAGGGGATTTTTTATGAAGAATGAACGAGTAGTAACTTGTAATAAAAAAGGAAGTATTGCAGTTGTTACAATTCAAAATCCACCAGTCAACACTTTAAGTTTAGAAGTAGTTCAACAATTAGTAGATGTATTAGAGGAATTAGAAATTGATAATGATATTTCAGTCGTAATTATAACTGGAAGTGGAGAAAAGGCCTTTGTAGCAGGAGGGAATATAAAAGAATTTCCAGATTGGATGGGCAAAGGTGAAAAATATGCCGAGATGAAATCATTAGAATTGCAACAACCTCTTAAGCAACTAGAGAATCTGTCTAAACCGACTATAGCTGCTGTTAATGGGTTAGCACTAGGTGGTGGATGTGAATTAGCACTTGCTTGTGACTTAAGGATAATAGAAGAACAATCTTTAATTGGATTACCGGAAATTACGTTAGGTTTATTTCCTGGGGCTGGAGGAACCCAACGCTTACCTAGATTAATTGGAGAAGGGAAAGCAAAAGAGATGATGTTCACAGGGAAATCGATTACAGCTAAAGAAGCAAAAGAAATAGGCTTGGTTAACTACATTACCCCTCGAGGAGAGGCGTTAAATAAAGCAAAAGAGATTGCAAGGGATATAAGTAAATTTTCTCTTCCGGCTCTCGCCTATATGAAGTTGGCAATTCGCGAAGGGGCAGCAGTACCTTTACAAGAAGGGCTTGAGATTGAAGCGCGTTACTTTGGAAAAGTATTTCAAACAGAGGATGTGAAGGAGGGGGTAAAGGCATTTATTGAAAAAAGAATGCCGCATTTTACAAATAAATAGAATGGGACGAAAAAAGTTATCCAGGTTTATTCTACACTATGTCAATATAGATGCTGTTTTTAAAGCTATTTATTTGTTTTTCGCAACACCTTTCAGATCTAGTTCGTCTAATAAATAGATTTGTAGTAGCATGTATATTTCAAAAGTGAAAATAAATAAAAAAGCGGAGGAATAGAATGGAAAATGGTACAAATGAAAAGGAAATAAATCACACGCCTTTAGTAAGTGTATTAATTCCTACGTATAATCGTCCACACTACTTTGAAAAAGCTTTATGTAGTGTATTAGAACAAACGTATCCTAATATAGAAATTATAATAGGAGATGATAGTACAAACGACGAAACAGAGAAAGTGTTACAAAAGTACTTGTATGATCATTCAAATATTATTTATATAAAAAATAGGTCAACTCTTGGACAGTTTGAAAACTCACTTATGTTATTTCATAAAGCGAAAGGTGAGTATATAAATTTCTTAATGGATGATGATTTATTCCATATAAATAAAATTGAAAAAATGATGAAATACTTTTTAAATGATCTAGATAATGAAATTAAGCTTGTAACATCCCATCGCCAAGTAATGGATGCAGAAGGAAACCTATCACCAGATGTTTATTCAACGATGCGTTTATTTTATACAGATACGATTATAGATGGGCCACAATTAGGAAATATGGTGATTATGAATCAAAAGAATTATATAGGAGAACCGACAACGGTTTTATTTCGTAAAAGTGATTTAACAGAACCGTATGGTGTGTTTGATAAAAGGCGGTATCTTTGCAACGTAGATGTAGCTTCATGGTTATCCTTATTAAGTAAAGGGAAAGCAGTATATATAGCGGAGACACTCAGTTACTTTCGATTACATTCAAATCAGCAGTTAAATGAATCTAATAAAATGATGGATGGCTTAGAAGATTTTTCGCATAGTATTATTGCTGGAGAAAAATATGGTTTCTTATCTTCCGAAGAGGAGTTAGATAAAGCTATTACTAATTTTCTAGACTATGCAAGAAGAATTGTTCCATCATCCATATTATATTCATTGGACTACTATCAACAAATCAAGCTAAAGAAAATAAATATTGAAAAGAAAAAACAGCGTATGAATATCAACTCGCACCTTCCAAAAGTCAGTATACTAATTCCTGCCTACAATAGACCTCATTACTTAGAATTAGCCCTCAAAAGTGCTTTGAATCAAACCTATGAAAATATAGAAATTATAATTTCTGACGATAGTACAAATGATGAAGTAAAAGCAATGATCCAACCATACTTAAAAGAATATGAATATATAACATATGTTAAAAATGAAAATCCATTGGTGGCTGAAAATTTTAATCAATGTATAGAGCTTGCTACTGGTGAATATATAAATTTTTTATTAGATGATGATTTATTTCATCATGAAAAGATTGAGAGAATGATGAAATACTTTTCTGAATTAGAAAACATTGCATTTGTGACGTCGTATCGTGAACTGATTGATGAGAATGGAGAGATATTACCACCCTCAACATTGAATGTAAAAATTGCCACAGAAACTACAATTTTTGAAGGGAAAACACTAGGGAATTATATGTTGAAAAACTTGAAAAACGTAGTTGGAGAACCTACAACGGTTTTGTTTAATCGTAATTTTTTTGGAGGGAAATTTGGTTATTTTAAGGGGAAAGCGTATTCTTCTATTAATGACATTGCAACTTGGTTAGATATGATGAGGAAAGGAAAAGTAGTTTATATACAGGAACCTCTTAGCTACTTTAGACAACATAGTGGACAAAATCAAAAACAAATGCACTTTATATTAATGACAATTGAAGAATGGATTGAATTAATTACAGATGCACATAATAGTGGGTTTTTAAGTGCTGAACGAGATTATAAAGAGAGCTTATCTTATTGTTTGGAGAATGCGGGATTTATACTGAAGGATGCAGTAAGAAGTGGAGAACTAAATCAAATTTATAATGAAAAGATAAAAAGCGGGTTAAATAAACTAGTTACTCATATATTCGAGAAAGATATTTGTTATTGCCAATATTGCAATCAAGAATTTAAAAGTTTTTCTCCTTGGCCAGCACATTATGATTTTCTAAAATATGAATTTGAGATGTGGAATAAAGATACAGGTATCTGTCCAGTTTGCTATTCGATGGATCGTGACAGGTTGTATCGTGCGTACATTGAAACGGAAACGGATTTGTTAAGTAGGAGTTATACTATGCTTCATATTGCACCTGAAGTGAAGGTAAGAGGATGGCTTAGCCAGTTTAAAAACATTACTTATATATGTGGGGATTTAGTACCAAAGGATTCTTTAATGGAGGAAATTGATATTACGAGAATTGCATACGAAAATAATACCTTTGATGTTATTTTATGTAGTCATGTATTAGAACACGTGCCTGACGATGAAAAAGCAATGCGAGAATTATATAGGGTACTAAAGCCAAATGGATGGGGAATTATTCAAGTGCCAATCGTAATGAATGTAGATTTTATTATAGAGGATAAATCTATTGTAACGCCATTATTGAGAAAAATAGCCTTTGGTCAAGAAGATCATGTAAGAATTTATAATCGATCAGGATTTATTCAACGATTAACTGATGCAGGCTTTAAGTTGGAATTGTATAACATAGCTGAGAAACAAGGAATAGACATTGCTAGGAAATTCGGATTATCTGAAACGGATATGCTCTATATTGTCCGAAAATGATAGAAAGGAATAGATGAATATGGAGAATATTCCTTTTTTACGTGCGTCAATTGTACCTGTAAACGAGTACTTAGATGAATTAGAGCGAATTGATATATCCCATATATATACAAATTATGGACCTATAAATCAACGTTTTGAAGAAACGATTATGTCGGAATTTTTTCAGAACAGGGGAGCTGTTACAACAGTAGCAAACGCAACACTAGGGTTAATGGCGGCAATTCAATTTAAGAAAAGAAAAAAAGGAAAGTATGCTCTTATGCCTAGTTTTACATTCCCTGCTACTCCATTGGCAGCTATTTGGTGTGGCTTGGAGCCTTATTTTATTGATATTTCATTAGATGATTGGTGTATGGATAAAACGGTACTTTTGGATAAGATTGATGAATTAAAAGAAGAGGTTGCAATTGTTGTTCCATATGCAACATTCGGATCATGGATGGACTTGAAAGACTATGAAGAATTAGAGAAAAAGGGTGTTCCGGTTGTTGTAGATGCGGCACCAGGGTTTGGATTAATGCATGAGGGTATACATTATGGTCAGAATTTTAGTGGTATGATTGTATATAGCTTTCATGCAACAAAGCCTTTCGGAATTGGTGAAGGTGGTATGATATATAGCCATAATGAGGAAGAGATAAATCAAATTAAAAGAATGGGGAATTTTGGATTTGATCATAATCGTGAATGTACGATGATGGGGTTTAACTGTAAAATGACTGAATATGCAGCAGCTATTGGGATTGCAACGATAAATACATGGAATCAAAAAATGCAAGAACGAAATCGTATCTCTGAATGGTATAAACAGTTATTACAAAGTACGGGATTAATGAAAAAAGGTTGGCAAGTTCAAAAGACAGAAGCAGTTATTCATCAATTTATGCCTATTCTCTGTCCAGAAAAAATTAACAATATGCAAGTAATAGAAGTGTTGAAAAAGCAAAAGATAGAAGCTAGATCATATTTTTCACCATCTTGTCACCAACAAGATTTCTTTAAAAACTACAAGTCTACAGATTTAACAAATACAAATAAGATAGCAAAACGAATAATTAGTCTACCTTTATGGGAAGGAATGACGAAAGAAATCGTGGAGCAAATTATAATGTGTTTAATGCAGAAGGTGGTGTCCACAGATGAATAGTTTTTATAGTCAAGAAGAGTTGAGCGAAATTGGCTTTCTATCTGTCGGGGAAAATGTATTAATAAGTAAAAAAACCAGTATATATAATCCAGGTGCTATATCTGTTGGAAATAATGTAAGAATCGATGACTTTTGCATTTTAAGTGGCAAAATTACAATTGGAAGTTATTCGCATATAGCGGCATACACAGCGTTATATGGAGGAGAAATGGGGATTGAAATGCATGATTTTGCAAATATTTCATCAAAAACAATTGTATATGCAGCAATTGATGATTTTAGCGGAAATACATTAATGGGACCGACTGTTCCACATCAATATAAAAATGTGAAAGCTGGAAAAGTTATCTTAAAAAAGCATGCCATTGTTGGTGCGCATTCTATTATCTTTCCAAATGTAGTAATAGGAGAAGGAGCGGCAGTCGGCGCGATGAGTATGGTAAAAGAAAGTTTAGATGATTGGTATGTGTATGTCGGGGTGCCCGTAAGAAAAATAAAAGCTCGTAAAAGAAAGATAGTGGAATTAGAAAATGAATTTTTAAAAAACATTAATTCCTGAGTCTTTAAAAGATTTCGCTGCAAATTATCTCAAAAAAATAAACAAAGACATGTGTGTGTAAGGGGATATTATACGATTACTAGTAGGTTGCAAAAAGTTATAGAATTGTGCGGATAAAATTGTGATTTAAACCATAAATTTGCCGTTTCGGTAAGGTTATGGTTCTTTTTGTTTGTGGAAGAAAACTTATTATTGAGAGCACTACATGTCCATCGCCACTAAGATAGCCTTAAAGTAGACATAATTTCTTAAAAATGATACTACATAATAGTTAAAAAATACCTTTGAATCGCTCCTGCTTTATATAAAAATAGCAACATGCAATTGTTTATAATCTCCATTGCAAAGGAATAGGATAAGCTATAGAATTTAAAAGTATTTAAATGCCGGATATTGTTTAAATCATTTTAACTAATATTTAAGAGGAGAATACAATGAATAAAATAAAAAAGTTACTTAAACGTAAAACGACTTGGATAATTTTTATTCTTTTCGTACTTGTTTATGTAAATAACAGTTCTTTTTTTGTGAAGAGGGACGAGGGAAATCCTCTTCTTCTTGCTCATCGAGGACTTTCGCAAACATTTAGCATGGAGGGAATTGAGGGGGATACGTGTACAGCAGAACGTATACATGAACCTGAACATTCTTATTTAGAAAATACAATTCCATCTATGGAAGCGGCATTTAAAGCTGGAGCTGACCTAGTAGAGTTTGATGTTCAACCAACTAAAGATAATAATTTTGTCATTTTTCATGATTGGACTCTTGATTGCCGTACTAATGGTAAAGGTGTTACAAGAGATTTTACAACAAAAGAATTACAAGCACTTGATATTGGTTACGGGTATACAGCTGACGGGGGAAAAACATTCCCGTTTCGTGGAAAAGGGATTAATCTTATGCCAACACTTGATGAAGTACTTAACCATTTTCCAGATCGTTCTTTTCTTATTCATATTAAAAGTGATGATGAAAATGAAGGAATCCAATTGGCTACTTACCTCAAGAAACTACCAGCGAAACGCCTTGCTCAACTAACAGTATATGGTGGTGATAAGCCGATTGCTGCGATAAGAGAGCACATCCCTAGTTTACGAACGATGTCAAAAGCAACCATGAAAAAGGATCTTCTTACTTATATGGCGTTAGGGTGGACTGGTTACATACCTTCAAGCATGAAGCATGGAGAGTTACATATACCAGATAAAGTAGCTCCTTTGCTTTGGGGATGGCCTAATCGTTTTCTTAATCGAATGGATAAAGCAGATACTCGAATTATCGTTGTAGGAGGAAATGGGCTTGGATTTTCAAGTGGATTTGATTCATCTGAAGATATAAAACGCCTTCCAGATGATTATACAGGTGGAATTTGGACAAATCGCATTGATAAAATAGCACCTCTATATAGAAAATAAGGGATGACATTAAAAGCGGAGTTTTTTCATGTATTTGGCCATTTGTATTTAAAAAAAAGACCTATTGAAAATATTGAAGTTTGATCTACCGAAAAAACGCTCTGATTTCATATACATTATGGAAATCAGAGTTTTTTTAATGAATGTGACTTATTGAATTTATATTCAAGTAAAAGTCCGACATAGATTAAAAAATAAACTACTAGATGTACAAAATGAGCTTTATCTACATAAGTAACTAAATGTCGATAAAGTTTGGAGGTACTTTCAAAACATTCAGTTGATAGGCAGTGGTGGTGCTTCTATCTAATTCTAAAAATCTGAGATAGACTATTAGTATTTTTGTACTTGAGGCAAAGCTATTTTTCCTTTTCGTTTAAATTATCAACGAAATCTTCTTAATAACATGTGATTCCCAGCAAGGTTAGGCTTTAATTTCTGGCAAGTTTATATGTAATCTTTTTTGTTATTAAGAGAGCTAGAATATATTTGCTATCCTCTTAAACATTTCCATTATTATAAAGTAAAAAACGTTATTTTTTCTATATAGGCTAAATAGAAAGGGAGGGAGCTTTTTTATAAATTTCTCGATCGTAACATCTTATAAAGTTCGAGTAACAAAAAATTGTTTGTTACTCGAATTTATTTTGATATGTAAAGAGTTGAAATTTACCTTTGTACAGACGTTCTTTCTAGCGAGATGATATAAATTTCTGTAATATAAGCTTCTATTTTTTAGTTGCAGATAATATCTTATAACGGTGTCTCAAATAACAACAGCCATAAGAAGTGAATTCAATTTACACATATTTAAGTATCTGGAAAAAGTAAAATATAATTTATGTTAAAAGAAGGGTGGTAACTTTAAAAATGGAACATGAAACAAATTTACTGGAGTTAGAGTTAAAAAAACTTTTAATTGCAAATATAAATGATCCTGAGACACTATTAAAGCTAGGTGAGATTTACTACTCTAGTGGTCGAATATATTTAGCAGCAAATTATTTATCCTATGTTATGAAAATGACTAACAATATTGATTTATCCAACAAAGTAAATCAATTATTGTTTTTAGCAGAACGTGCAATCCAGATTAACAATAACGATAATATGCAGTCTACTTCTGGATTTTTAGATACACTTATAATGGAACTTCTTAATTGCTTAAAGAACCATTATTACTATAATATCGATATGGAGTTATTTGAACTTATGCATGTTCGTCCCACCATTGATTCAATTGTTGTAAATATCCATAATGAAAAAGAAGAAATTATGAAGCACCTTCAAGGACTTGAAGAACTATACTTCAATTTGAGCGACCCCTTTTCCAAAGAGTTATTAATCAAACTTTTGGCATTTCGATTATTAGGAAATCATAAAGTCAAGTTGCCTTTAAATACTCTTGATTATTGGAATCAGAGAAAATCTATTCAAAACCTCATCCATTCTACAGAAACACTTCAAACTAATTATCATAACTGGACGCTACAATTGTTTGAGTTAACTCCCTTAAAGTATAAGTTGCAATTATTTTATGTTCCGATGGGAATTAGTGCGACTTTTTTAGATAAGCAGTATGAATATAATAAAATTTCACCGGCAATAAAAGTAAAAGAAGGAGACATCGTTATTGACGCAGGTGGATGTTTTGGGGATACTGCGCTTTATTTCGCTCATGAAGTAGGAGAAACGGGCCATGTTTATACAATTGAATTTATCCCAAGCAATTTAGAAATTATGTCTAAAAACATCAATTTAAATGAAACACTTCAAAAGCATATTACAATTGTTAAACATCCTCTTTGGAATGATTCAAATACTTCGTTATATTATAAAGATCAAGGTGCTGCGAGTTTTGTTTCAATTTCTGAAGAATCAGGCGTTACAGATAAAGTTAGTACCATCACCATAGATAATTTAGTAATAGAACAAAAAATTCATAAATTGGATTTTATTAAAATGGATATTGAAGGTGCTGAAATCAATGCATTAAAAGGCGCTATCCATTCTATAACTACATTCCGCCCTACGCTTGCTATTGCGATTTATCATCAAATCAGTGATTTTGTTAATGTTATGAAATTTATTAATGATTTAAAATTGGGATATCAATTTTATTTAGGCCACTATACTATCTATGCTCAAGAAACAATTTTATTTGCGGTTGCAAGAGAGAAGATGGAAGTGAGTGGTTAAAAATGAAGAATAAATCTCAAAGACGCCTTGCGGTAATTGATACCAAATTCCCTTGGAAGTTAAGTGGATTTCGTTATTGGGAGAATTACCAAATCTATAAAGAACGACCCGATACTCTTTACTTTGCTACTGAGGTATATACAGATGATTTCCCAACCAAAGTACATGATTTTCAATTATTCAATAAGATAGCGAAAGAAGAAGGAATTACCGATATATATTGTGTTTTTTTAAATTTCGTGTTGAGTTTATTAGGCACTTGTTATCTTCCTGACGGGACACAAATGCCAGGAGCAAATCCCCAACATAATATAGCTACTTTTTTAAAGAAAAATCATATTAACATTCATACTACATTATATCCAGGTGGGGGATTAGATCCTTATACTTCTGTTGAATTTTTAAATATAGTATCTAAGCATTGTAAAACAGTATTCTCTAATGCAAATGAAGTATTAAATACTATCCAAAATAGTATTTATGTTCCAGGAGTGATTAATACAGATTTTTATCATTATAATCAAAAGGTTAATTCTAAGCCAATACAGATAATATTTGTGGCTCACAATGCAGAAAGAAAAGGATTTCCTTTATTAGCGCAAGCATTTAATAAACTTGATGATCAATTTCATTTACATATTGTAGGAAACTGGGAAGGTAGCTTACATCTGTTAACAAACAAGAATTATACTTTTTGGGGCATATTAGATTTCGAAAAACTAAAACACTTATATGTAAAATCTCATATAGTTATCTGTTGTAGTACAAAAGATAACTTTGCTATTGATGGATTTCCAACTACTGCTGCAGCTGATGCAATGGCGACAGGGTGTATCTTAGTTTCAACGAATCACCGAAACGATGATCGTATACTTAAACATGGTGAAGACTATCTAAAGATAGAAGAAGATAGCAATTCCATATTAAACAACTTATTATGGATTAAGATGAATTTTGAAAAAGCATTAGAGATTGGAAAAAGTGGTTCATTAAAAATGGATAAATATTTTAACTATAAAACAAATGTAAATTTCAAGCTATCTCACATGTTTTATGTTTAATGACAATAAAGTTGTTAAATTGAGAATAAAGTCATTTAAAAAATAATAAAGTTGTTTAAAAATGAAAACCATTGCCTATGTCACTAACGAGGCAGGTTCGGTTAAGAAGGAATTTTTATAAATTAAGAGAATAAATATTTAAAACTCTATATTTCTAGGGTGAGGAAATTATAGCTGATTACATAGATAAAATATAGATAATTGAAAAATATTAATTTTGTTTTGTTCTACAATTATTAAATAATACTCTGGGGATGATAGCTTTATGGAAATAATTCAATTACTAAAGAAGGATCACTTATTTAATAAGGCTATAGATGTTTTCTGGAAAGAATGGGGTGAAGAAGGAGGGCGTGCTTTTTATGAAGATTGTATGATTAATGCTTTAAATAATCCAAATGACATACCCAGTTTTTACGTTGCAAAAGTAGATGATAAGATTATCGGAATTTATGCATTAATTCGTAATGATCTAAATAGTCGTCAGGATTTGAGCCCCTGGCTAGCATGTTTGTTTGTAGATGAAAAATTTAGGGGCAACTCTCTAGGAGAAAAAATGTTGAATCATGGACTTCTAGAAGCGGCAAAAAGAGGTTACAAATTTCTTTATCTTACTTCAGATCTTAAAGAATATTATGAAAAATACGGATGGGAAAAGATTGGGGTTGCTTATGGACCTAGTGGAGGTTACATACCTTTGTTTAAAAAGTCAACGGCTCTATAATTAAAGCGCCCCTTGTTTAACAAACAGGTGCTTTAGTTGAACAAGATTAAACAACTATATTATTGAACTTTGAGTTTAAATGTATTTAAATGAATAGAAATTAAACAACTTTAAAGAGCCTTACTACAATAAAATGTAGCAAGGCTCTTATATTTTTAATAATAAAATTAAATAATTTTATTATTACTTTACATTTTAATCTGTTATCAATTATTTTTTCCCTTTTTGTTTATTTATAGGAATTAGAGAAATAAATGAGATGGATAAGCAAACTTTATAATGCTCCTTCGTATTTATAAATAAAAAGAGTCGAATACATGCAAATAAAAGTAGTTTTTATCGATTATACTTTAAAAAAATCAGATATTATGGAAGAGATAGTTTTGCGAAGTGGTGTAAGGCGTTCTTTTCTAGTAGATATTACGCACTAAATGCTCGTGTGTATTAATACTCACTAGTTAACACTCTCATGTCTAAAGGCAGACTAAACCCCAGTATTATTAAAGCTATGATTTACGTTGAATGTATGAAATAGGAGACTTCCATTTCATACAGTTTGACGGCGTAACGCAAATATTTAGGCTAAATCAATGAGTAAATTATCGGACAAAAATAAGCGCTCTAACTTTGAATAGAACGCCATTTTACCGTAATATATGGCCCGGAAAGGGCTCGAACTCAAGACCTCCACACTGTAAAGGTGGGGGGTTATTTTATTACTTTTCTTCCTGCATTATAAATTTCCAAAAACGTTTTAATTCTTCACGTTTTTGGGATGGAGCAAGTTTTATATCATTTAACCATTGATCTAGTTCTGAATCATTTCTTTTCCTTTCAACATCAAAATCTCTCCCTAGAAGAAAATCAGTAGATACTTTAAAGTAATCTGCTATACGTATCAAGGTATTGTAATCAGGTTGACGTTCATTACGTTCATACATACCAATTGTACTTTCACTAAGTTGAAGGGATTGAGCCAGTTCTTTTTGCGTAATTCCTTTTTGTTTTCTTAAATCACGAATTATATTTCCAAACGTTTTCATTCTATCACCTGATAATATATTAACACAATATGTGTTAATATATTAAAACTTTTAAAAATTGATAATTGAAATCTATTGACAACACATTTTGTGCGGTTTATATTTTAATTAACAACACGAAATGTGGTTTTAGGGGTGAGAATGTATGAATTATGAAAGAGTAGCTGAAAATCTAATTAATTTAAGAAATGGGAGATCTAGAGAAGAGGTGGCAAAAGCAGTAGGAATCAGTATTAGTACATTGCAGATGTATGAAAATGGACAGAGAATCCCACGAGATAATATAAAAATAAAATTAGCGAATTTTTATGGTGTTACAGTTCAAACAATTTTTTTTGATTCAGAACAACACGAAGTGTGTTGAATAATAATATATCTTTAAGATGATGTGGTGATTTTTTAGAAATGTAAGTTTAGAAAGTGTTTTAGGCAATTTTACATAAAAAATAATGCTTTTATCATTATATATAAATTATAGGAGTGTGTTTGCATGAACATGAAAACATTTGAAATGCGTGAAAAACGCTTAGCAGAACTACTAGGTGCAAAGGTACTATGGGAATTTATCAGTGTTGTAACAGAGGAAATTGAAAAGCAGGAATTAGAGTCTACACCAGGTTTGTTAGAAGATCTATTCATACATGTAAAAGAAACCATTCAAATTCAAAATATGAATCAACGCATAACAAAAGCTCCTATAAAAACAGAGGCTGATGGTATAGATAAAGATACATTATTTATGGAATCGTATGTAGAATTAATCAATCATAAGTTTCTTATTTCTGAGCTAGTTGTAGAGCTTTCATCTGTTCTAAAAGAATTAAATTGTTTTGTTCAATCATCTTTGCCACAGCTTCAAAGTGAGCTTGATTCTCAAGAACCTCAATCTGCTTCTCTTTAGGGAGTGATTGAAGTATTTCTTTTATTTCTTTACACTCGTATATGTTATTCTCCGAGTCTTCAATTAATTTATTGCGACGATTGGTGTATTCAAGTGCACCTAGAGTCGCTAATGCGCGAGGATCTAATCCTAGAATTTCCATGTATTCCTCTCCTTTCCTCTACAATAATTCGATAGGGGGAAGGAGATTCCTTTAATGATTTGCTAGAGTTTTTATATAGTTATATAACATGTTATTTATTAGTGGGAATGTTATTTAGCTGGAATACAATAGAATTAGACTTAAAAGAGCTTCAAAAAAGGATGAGAAGAAAGGGGAATCCAGTAAGTCTGACTCCTTTCCCTTAAATAATCTACTTATGGAACGGTTGTTTACTTGTAAAATGAATTTTAAATTGGATTCCTTGAGGGAGATTTGATCGACGGAGGGAATGGATAGATAAACAAAATTAAAGAGAATTGTAATGGAAAGAACTATAGGAAATATTTAAGGAGTTATTAGATAATATGTTTTTTAGTATTTAAGAAGAGTCCCATGTATAAATTATTACATATAAAAATAAACGATTAGTCATTAAATAGAGAGAAGGACACTAGTTATTTGTATAAATGGAATACCGGAGAGTAGGAAATTAATATAAGTAGAGAGTGCAATCCTCAGTATTTCTTGAATGTTAATAAGCATTAAACTTTATATTGCAACACTTACAGGTGATGCTCCAACTGTTACTACTGTATTTACGGTATAGTCAACGGAGTTAAGAATAGTAACTGTGTTTTGTTCTGGCTGTGCAATATAGATGAATTTTCCATCAGGGGTAAACGCAGCGCTTTTTGGGCCATTTATGGAAATAGTGCCTGTGGATTGATGTTGTGCTGTATCAATAATATTGATTTCATCTGTAGTTTCTTCTCCTAGCAATGCTAAAGGTTGATTAGGTGAAAGAGCAAGGAACGAGTAGTAATATGCTCCAGTAAGAATATCCCCAATCTCTTGGAAAGTGGACAAGTCAATAACTGTAAGGGTGGTCCCAGACGCCACCAACTCTTCTGTAACATAAGCGAATCCGTCAAGCAAGCTGATTTCTATGAGATTTGGATAATCGTTTGAAGTAGGACGTTCTGCTACAATTTCTCCTGTGTTTAGATCAACCTTTACAATACTCCAAGTCGTATAATTTACGACGTAGGCGTATTGTCCATTCGGATCAATTGCTATACTTGAAAATCCATAACCTCCAAG
Source organism: Bacillus cereus group sp. MYBK216-1 (assembly GCF_051916495.1). Classification (NCBI taxonomy): domain Bacteria; kingdom Bacillati; phylum Bacillota; class Bacilli; order Caryophanales; family Bacillaceae; genus Bacillus; species Bacillus cereus group sp. MYBK216-1. Next base: position 209,761 of record NZ_JBQAGT010000006.1, on the reverse strand, counting down.
CGAGATAGTATTAGAGATGGTTTGAGTTAAGAGGTTAATAACAGTAATGCCCATTGAACCAGTTAAAAAATTTAGTATATACGCAAACTGGTTATCCGGAGAAAACCCAATATCAATTGGGTCGTTTATCGAGAAAGTAGAGATAATGGTAAGTGTTTCATTATTAATTGTAGAAACACTATTATCATTTGAGTGCAAAACTAAAGTGTATGTTTTGTTTGGACTAACAGCAACTTTAATTGGCTGATATGGAAGATTGATTACATGCTGGACAGTCTTTGTTGCTGTATTAATTACTGAAAGAGTATTATCATCTCTATTTGCTGTAAAAGCATAAATAGGAGGACTTGGTGGCACTGGTAAAACAGAGAGGGTGCCATTTAAGATAAATGTATTTTTATCTTGTGGCGTAACTGTTAAACTCTTAAGTTTAAAGCTACTAAAATCAAAGCAGCAATTCGAATCAATTGTATAATAAACAATCTGATTGATAGAGAATTTATGCCATTTAGAAAAAGCTGCATCTCCTTGTCCATATTGATTTTGAACAGGGGAAATACTAACAAGCATTGTAAGTACTCCATATATGCGAACACTGTGTACTGGATAGGAACCATCTGGTAGATCAGTTTGAAGAAGGCAAGGGTTCGGTGCTTGCAGCGTACATGGTTCAAATGCACATTTTAATCGGTTTGTATTCCAGGTGACAGCACCGGTATAATTCGTATCATTAATTATATATCCTTCAGGAGCTGTAATTAAAGCCTCAAAATCTACATATTGATTGCACGTACCTTGGCAAGGTAACATGTACTTCACTTCCTTTATCAAAAATTATGTGTTATTTCATGTGGTATATAAAGTTGATTACATACCGTATTAAGAAAAATAATTTTAGAACTTATGCCTTTTTATGAAATAATCATGTTTGAAAGGCATTTACTTGTTGATATGACATGCCAATAGGTGGCAATGCTCTATATTATGCTTCCTATTTTCTAATGCTTGTACATATCGTGGTTATTTTAATCGGGATAATATTTGATCCAATAATAGTAAAACACGTTGAGGTAAATATAAAATTGATCTCGATAGGTTAATGCTGATAAAGCGCTATTGAATTCAAAGAAGTCAAAGCATGAAAGGTGACACAGCGCTATGGCAGAAACGGAAATTGCATATGTACCACTAATAAGGATTGTGACGCTTAAGAGTGAGGGGGAGTAAGTCTAGAAAGCGATTAGAGTTTCCTGGTTTATTTTTCACATTAGAAGATTTTCTAGTTAGCAAGTCATATTGTGATTGAAATTACTTATGGAATAGATTTTTACGGAAAATAATAAAAATTCATGGACAAACAAGATATCGCCTTTATCTTTTAGTGTATACAAAAAGAAAATCGTAATTACCGGAACAGTTCGTTCTTTTTGTTTATATAATAATATAACTGAACTTTATTTATTGATAAGGAGTGGGATAATAGCTGCCTAAAATTATAGTTATTATGACTAGTTATTACAAGCCATTGTTTGTAGAGAAATCGATACGGAGCGTATTAAATTAGAATTGTCAACGTTCCGCAGTTTTAATTAACGAAGCATCTCAGCCAATTAAAGGTGTAAAAAGACCTGCACAAAAGATTACAAACAATGATCCATATATAATGGATCATTGTTCGACATGTATTGGGCTTCTATTTTGCCAATCGTTCAAAAAATAGGTTTCTTACTGGGATAAGAAACCGAATTTTATTGCATGAGGTATGCTATTTTTTTGAGATTGAATCATTTTTGGGTTTTTATCCGATAGATAAGATTTTAGATAAAAAATATATTAATTTAAATTCAATATATTTTTAGTTATTCGCGGAAGAAAAAAATGAATTTATACAATTATTAAACCATAAAGAACATGTAAGGAATTAAGAGAAGACTTAAGAAGAAAAAGAGGGTGAGACCTTGAGTGAAGTCTATTTGAAAAATTATTGGTTATTAAATTTAGAGTATATAAAGGTGTTTTCTGAATTAGTACATCATAACATTTCTTTACCTTTATTAAGTAATTTTTATCAATATTTAGAAGAAGATGTTAAAAGTAAGATGAAAAGTAAGGATTTTTATAAATATTTGTCTGTTGCACCAATAGAAGAAAAACAATTGCAGTCAGAATTTGAAAAATGGTTGCCTCTGCTTGAGCAAACGACAAAGAAAAGAGGATCAGATGGAGTCGTATTGCTTAATACTGATTATCTTCGTTTTTCAGCAGGTAATTTTTCGCATTTTAACCCTAAGTATACAAAAATATTAACAAGAGCAAAAAAAAGCGAGCTTTATGGTCTCCCTACGATTTGCACACTGGATTATACAAATAAAGTTCCTGATAGTTCTCATATTTTCATTGAAAAAGCTCAAAAAATTTTTTCAACATGTAAAGAACATCCGTTATTTTCTAATAAATTTTTTCAAACAAAACTACTCAATGATCTTCCTATCATGATTGAAAAAATTAATATGGCATATTTTATTTTTGAAGAACATGATATCTCGAGTGTGATTGTTGGTACAACAGAAGATATAACGAACCGAGTACTTACTCTTATCTCTAAAAGTAAGGGGATTCCAAGTTATTGTCTTCAGCATGGGGCCATAATGGGAGAAGAAGCGTTTTTTCCAATTTTCGCTACGAAACAGATTGTATATGGAGAGTATGAACGAGAGTGGTATTTTCGAAGAGGTGGAGCGGATTCTCAAATCGAGATACTGGGACACCCAAGATATGATGATATCTTTGAAAAGAAGCATTTAGAAAAAAAAGTACTTTGTAAGAAACTAAATATAGATACCTCTAAGAAAATAATCTTTATAGCAACGCAACCATTTAAAACCCAAGTTTATGTTGAACTAACAAAACAATTGATGAAAGACAAAAATATTACAGTTATTATAAAGCCTCACCCTTGGGAAAAAGGTCGTAATTTAGTGAGCGAATATATTCATTTAAGTAAGGTATACCCTAATGTCAAGTATATTACAACAGAAGTAAGTATTTATGATGTCATTTCTAATTCAGATCTTGTAGTTATCTCTAATTCAACAGTAGGATTAGAGGCTATGTTATTGGATAAACCAGTAGTCGTTTATAAATCTAAGTCAGAGGAGAGAGATTATAAATATTACGATGAATTAAGCTGGCTTGTAACTCATTCTATTGAAAATATGATACAGACAATTGAAAAGGTTTTATATGATTCTTCCTATTCTACAACTGCTAAACAATTAAGAGATTATTTCATACAGAAAAATTACCCTCAAACTACAGTTACTCAAAAATTACAAGATTTATCTCGAGGTATGTAAAAGTAAAAAAACTTTATAAAACGCAATGAATTCTACAGCTAAACATCTAAATAATCGTATGGAATAAGATCATAGACACGTAAAACGTCGTCTTGCTAGATCCTCAAGATTTCAAAATTCTCTTCAAGCCTCAAGTACAATAAAAGGAATTGAAGCCATTCATTCCTTATATAAAAAAACGGAGTCTTCAACCAAACTCCGTTTTTTCGATATGCAATGAATTATAGAAATTATTGCTGCCTGTATAAAATTTATTTTCTTCAACCACAGATCTTTTACATTTTAGTTAATTTTGCAACAGAACTAATATTTCCAATCTAGAACTTCGTCTGGATTGAAATTTCACTACAATATGAAATTTCTTGTGGGCCAAGATGTGTGGGAGAAGTTTGTTATTATGAAATCAGTGCGTTTCCTAATTTTTTTCTGATGGGAATGGCAATACAGTTCGCTCTTCTTTTGGTCTTGAAGTTAAAAGTGCATTAATATTTGTTAAGTAAGTAGTTTTTTGGCTTTGATACAATTAGATAATTATATCAAAATGGTTAAATGATTAAGTATTCTTATGAAAAAACAGCAATTTTTTATCGTTATTTTTCTTTTTAGATGGGTTTAACACCTGATCGAATGGTTCCAGTTGAATTTTATAAAAAACTTGCTTTACCAATAGAAGAGATCACAATATAAAAAAACCTCGATCTCAGCATTTAGTACTTTGGGATAATAGTAAAATATCTACTTATCTAGAATATCCCATGAGAAATTCCACCATCAATTGGAATAAAAGTACCTGTAATAGCACTTGCAGCATCACTAGCTAAAAAAGCTACAACATTACCAAATTCTATTGGGTCATTATATCTCTTCATTGGTAAATTTTTTGTGATTTCTAATTCGATATCTTCAACATTTCGCTTTTGTGTTTTAGACATTTCATTTAATAATTCTAATGCGCGAGCAGTTTTGAAAGAACCAGGTCCAACAGTATTAACTGTAACTCCATAACTAGCGTATTGATGAGAAAGAGTTTTAGAAAGAGAAGCTAGTCCAGCCCTATATATGTTTGATAAGGTAAGCATTTTTGAAGGCTCTTTTGCAGTAAGAGAAGAATTTATAATAATTCTTCCCCACTTACGAGAAGACATATCAGGAATTAATTGTTTAGTTAAATAAATGACGGGCAATAACAGATCATTGTGTGCTTTACAGAAATCTTCAATAGTTAAATCCTCTATCGTTCCAGCTTTAGGACCAGCCACATTTGTAAATAAAATATCAATATTCCCCAGTTGCTTTTTTCCTTGCATAATAAGTTTATTTAAATCCTCGATGCTAGTTACGTCGGATGGGATTGCTAGAACTTCTCCTTTACTACCAATATCACAAATTTCTTTTTTAGCTTTTTCTAATTTTTCACTTCTACTTGTAATAATTACATTATGTCCATCAAAGTATAATCTTTTAGCAACTGCTAAGCCAAGTCCATCAGAACTAGCTAACACTAATGCGGTACGTCTTTCAATTTTATTCATTAAATCTCCTCCAACATATCTTCATATAATTGATCATCTTTACTTACATCATATTTTAAAGTTCTACCTATAAAATTCTTAGCTTCTGAAGGTTGGGTACCTGTTCCAGGGCGCTTATATGTTAAATCACTCCATTGGATTTTTGTACCTTTAGTCATATCACTACAAGCTACCAAGGACCTACGAGTTAATATAAAATTTGCATCATCCGTATGCCGGCGCTTTATCGGCACACCCATTGCTTTTTTAATATTACGTATATCAGTTACAAATTGATTTAGTTCATGAGGATTAATAGAAACTTCATAGTCAGGTCTTTTTATTGTAGCGTCTAAACTGAAGTGCTTTTCTATAACGTGAGCACCTAACGTCACTGCTGCTAAGGAGATAGCTGTTCCTGCAGTGTGATCACAGAAGCCTACTGGATAATTAAATTTTTTTAGTGTCTCCATTACTCTAAGATCAACTTCATTAGGTGGAGTCGGATATTTAGTATTAGTTTGATATACAACGACATTTTTTCCACCTGATTTTTCAATCACTTCTAAAGCAGCTTCTATTTCAGATAACAATGCACTTCCAGTAGAAAGAAATATAGGTAAACCAGTTTTTGCACATTCAGCCAAAAAGGGATGGCATGTAATATCCCCGCTAACTATTTTAAGAAAGTCAGCACCTGACTTGACAATAAACTCAAGAGACTTAAAATCTACTACACAAGCCGTCGTAGATAATCCCAATCTATGTGCAGTATCAAACAATTCGATAATCTGTTCGTCTGATAATCTCCATTTATCCCAATCTAATTTGGTCTTAGAAGATTTTCTACAATCAATGTCATTATAGGCTATATGCTGAAAAGTAACTGCATCAGCCATACTTGAGTTGGCAACATCGACCATTTTTTTCGCCTCAATAAATGAACCTGCATGATTAATTCCGGCCTCGGCAATTACAAAAACTGATGAATCATCACCAATTAGCTTCCTATTAATATTAAATTTCTGCATCAGCAATCTGTCCTTTCTCAAGGTAACTACAAAATTGCAGCAGTTGTATAGAATGTAATTTCTTAATTGTATTTGTAAGGAATTGTTAGCAAGATTTTTTATTTAGAAATGTTTAAACAGAAGTGAAGTGTAAATAATCACATGCTAAAGCAGCTGCAGTGTTTATTTAGGAGAAGATATACCTACCTCTCTTAAACATCATCTGGACCATTTGGATCATATTTTAAATCTTTCGCTTTTTTATTTTTCAACAACTTTAATAACGTATGAACCAAGAAACGAATTTAGAACGTGAAATAATTATTTTTTAAAATTATTATTGGGAAAATGGGAAATATTTGTTTTGATTTCCATCAGAGAAATATCAAGTAGTAGTTTTCCATTAATGTATTAGAGTGTGCAATCGCATCACCGTAGCATTCTTTAAGTGAGCTTTTAATTATTCGAGATCTAAAATCATTTGTACCAAATAGCAGTCACTTTCATATACTGGGCAGGATACTATTTACCTGCTTTATCCCGCTATTTGCGGTCAGTAAGGTCTGCCGTGTTGTACGAAGGAGCCTATAGGAACGAATTTGATTTTCGATTTCATAAGGATATAAAAGATAAATCCATTTTTTCTTTGTCGTATCGTACGTATAGAAAATGCCACAAATTCTATATACATTCGGCCCAAAAATTTCAGGCTTTATTCTCTTTACATCAACATTTTTATACGCAATCTTGATAACTAAAAATAAATAAGAAATCTTTATCATGTGAAGGAGAAGAGCTCCTCCTTTAAACGGAGTGAAGGTAGGGGCAGTTCAATGTAAATATATATTGTCATTCTGTTTAAAATATCTAACTAGCCTAAGTGGTTATTATGGAGGTGCTCTATGAAATTAGCATTAGGTACTGTTCAGCTGGGTCTTCATTATGGAATAGGAAATATAATGGGTAAACCTGATAGGGAAGAGGCTTTAAATATCATCAAATATGCTATAAATAATGGTATAGATGTGTTAGATACAGCGTCTTCTTATGGAAATAGTGAAGTTATTATAGGTGAATATGTCTCAAGCAAAACAACAGAAAAAAATTTTCAGGTTGTAACTAAAATACCTATGATTGATTCTGAAAATATTGGTATTGAGCATTTAGATAGCTTAATTGATAAATATATTAAACAATCTATGATGAATTTGAAAACAAATATTATAGACTGTTGCCTGTTACATGATTCTAAAAATATGGTTTCACATAATGGATATATCATTCAAAAATTAAATACATTGAAATTAGGGGGAGTAATCAAAAAGATTGGTGTATCCGTTTATACACCTGATGAAGTTAAGCGGTTTTTGGAATTTGATTGTTTTGATATGATTCAAGTTCCTTTAAATATATTTGATCAACGTCTAATTTGTTCAGGCCTACTACAAAAGCTGAAAACAAAAGGAATAGAAATACATGCTAGAAGCCCATATCTTCAAGGGTTGCTATTAATGGATACGGAAAAAATTCCCGATTATTTACAAATCGCTAAAAAACCAATAAAAGAATTTGAGTTTTTAGCTCAGGAATTCAATTTAAGTAGAGCGCAATTGGCTTTATTATTTGTTCGAGAATTGAAAGAAGTTGATAAGATTATTATTGGATGTGAAACAGTAGATCAATTAAAAGAAAATATTCAAATCTGTAATTCACCTTTATTAGAAGAGAAAGTTCTTAATACTGCAAAGAAATTATTTAAGGATATACCTGAGATAATTATTAATCCGAACTTATGGAGGGTGAATAATGAATCAACATGAATTATTTAGTTTAAAAGGCCAGAATGCAATTGTTACTGGTGGATCTGGTTATCTTGGTTCTGCAATTTCTGAAGGGCTGGCTAAGTATGGTGCAAACGTTATGATAGTTAGTAGAAGCAAAGAAAAATGTATGAATTTAGCTGATCAGTTAAATCAAAAATATAATGTGAAATGTCAGGGATATGCTCTAGATGTTTCAGATAGTAAATCAATAAACCATACATTTGAGGAGATTTATAATTCAGATAATAAGATAGACATTCTTATTAATAATGCTTACTTTGGAGCAGGAAAGACTATTGAAGAAATGACAGAATCGGAGTGGGAAACAGGAATTGATGGTTCTATAAATAATGTGTTTCGGGTTACTAAAAAGGCATTACAATATATGCTACCGAAGAATAAAGGAAATATTATTAATATCTCTTCAATGTATGGTGTTGTTTCCCCAGACCCTTCTATTTATGGCGATTCAGGCTTTAATAATCCTTCGAATTATGGAGCAGGAAAAGCTGCTATCATACAGTTTACTCGGTATCTTGCGTGTCACTATGGTTTAAAAGGAATTAGAGCTAATTCTATCTCTCCAGGTCCATTTCCTAATACAGAAGTTCAGAAAAATAAAGAATTTATTCGAAATTTAAAGAAAAAAACAGCGCTAGGTCGTATTGGAAATCCCCAGGAATTACAAGGGTTGATTGTTTTTCTTGCATCTAATGCTTCAAGCTATGTAACGGGGCAAAATATTTGCATTGATGGTGGCTGGACATCGTGGTAAAACATCGCTAGAAAGTCAAGGATGTAACAAGAAACCTTTCCACTGAAAAAATCTTCTCATTTTATATAAGATGAGAAGATTTTTTAGTTATAGTGAGAATTTGACAATCTAGAAGTGAAAAGAGCCTTCGTTAATAATGTTATATTATATTGATAAATTTATCGTTACAAATACTTTGTTATTCTGTAAAATTCCCTAATTTTAAGGAAGTATTTGATATAGATAGAAGTCATTTCTCTTTATTGAGACTGACTTTTATTTTTGAGTTAGTGCAACTCATTGAAAACCTTTGTTAATATGATTTAGGTATTTTAAGAAGGTTATTTCCAAAATAGTACCATAATTTTAATGGAAAATGAAAAAATACAATTTGTATCATTTTTATTTTTTGAAGCAATATCTCTTATTGGTACTATCCTCTTATATCATTCTTCTTGGTATTCTTTAGCTAAGTGAGAGGGGTATGATGAAATAGGAGGACCAATCTTAAAGAAGGATAAACTAGTTTTTGAAATCGATATACAGTTCTTTAATAAATATAGTTTTTGCAATATGTCTTTATCTATTGGATGAAGCATGTAATCTGTCATTATGAAATAATTGTGATGATAGATAAATACTTTTCCTTCGGGTAGAATCGTGTAATGAGATAAATTCGGATAAATAGGTGGTCCATCTGAAAATTTATCTAAACTACTTTGTGAAACTTTAATAATTTCTTGATTTGAAAATTTTAATTTGCGAAATGCTATGGTGTTAATGAATGGACGTTTTTGATTATTTTCTATATAAAATAATTCTTCTTTTTCGTTTTGCACAACCCGTAGATTTGGGATTGATTCAGTAAGGGTTATGGGAGGACCTTCAGTATATTTGTAGATAAAGGGATCAGGGATTGAGACAATTTCATTTTGATTATATTTGAAGTAGGAAAGCATTTCTTTCGATATAAGCCTACGTTTATAATTATCAATTAAAAATACTTCACCTTGTGAATTGCTAAACAAAATACCATTTAAATCTTTGGAAGGGAGGTTAGCATATAAATTTTGGAAGGAAAATGGTGTTTTAAAAGTAATATCGAGCACTTTGTTAATGGGATAAAAAGGCTGGAATGTATTTAGGCGTTTCCAAAACATCGCATCTCCAACAAACCAATATAAAGGATTTGTATCCCAATATTCACAGTATTTTTCATAAACCTTTAATAATATTCTTCTAGTATGCATAACTGAACAGTGATCCACAACATTTGCAGCTGTATATAAAATTTTTGAAGCTTCTCTTACATATTCATGAATAGGTTGTAGATTATAATCAACATATTTTACGTATTGAGAAGAGTACACTATATCTATTTCAGGTTGTTTTTCTAAGAAAGATAACATTTCAGCTAATCTGTTTGGAACGTACATAGTATCGTCCGTTAAATAGCAAATATACTCCCCACGTGTTAATGGAAGTGCCTTATTGATGAGAGTTGCATATCTTGTGGTTTTATATCTCTCATTATCTTGTATAAAACTATTTTCATAATAAATTCGAGGGTCATCTAAATAATTTTTTATAATATTTATAGTTTCTGGACAAGAGTTATCATCCATAATAAAAAGTTCCCATTCTTTATAAGTTTGCATTAGAACACTTTCAATAACTTGATTAATTAATGATGGCTTATTATAGCTAGTAAGGATAATTGAAATTAGGGGTTGCAAAATCGTCACCTCTTCTGAGAATATTGAATGTTTTTTCTAGCGAAGTCTAATAGATAATAATAAACCTTTATTGATACATTCTTTTTTGTACTTGGATAGTTTATTACCTTTTCATAGAAATGGTATGGACTATAGTGGAGTAAAAAGAGATATATAGATAAATATAAACGCTGCTATAGACTTTAATATATATATAAATTTTTTTAAAAATTATCGGAACGGATTGTCCTTTCTGTTTATATAATAACGTAACTGTTTTTGTATTTGGTTATAAGGAGGAGAGGAATATTTGCCTAAAATTTCAGTTATAATGACAAGTTACAATAAGCCTACGTTTGTTGAAAAATCGATATTAAGTGTATTAAACCAAACTTTTCAAGATTTTGAGCTTTTTATCATGGATGATAATTCTAATGAAATGACCCAGAAGGTAATTCAACCATTTATAAATAAGGAAAATATACATTTTTATAAAAGTAATGTGGCCCATATTTCTGAACGGACAAAAAAAGTCAGATATGCGGCTCTAATTAATGAGGCTCTTAAGCATGCGAAGGGGGAGTATATTACTTATATTACTGATGATAATCAATATGAAAAAGAACGACTCAAAAAGATGTCTAGTTATCTTGATGTGAATAAAGATGTTCAAATTATTTATTCTGCATCAAAAACGATTCATCTAGATGAATCAGATTTGCCTATTAAAACTGTTGAAAGAGCTGCCAAAAAAATTACTAATAATGCTCCATGTACAATTGATCATTGTTCTATTATGCATAGAGCCTCTGTTTTACCGATTCTTGAAAAAAGGTGGAATTCTTACTGGGATGAAGATCCTCAATTTTATCGTATAGGAGATGCACGCTTTTTTTGGAGATTAAATCATTATTGGGATTTTCATCCTTTAGATGAAATTTTAGATATCAATTATATTACTTCACATTCAATACATGCGCAGTTATTTGCAGAAGAAAAAAATGAATTTGTACAATTATTACCACTACAAAGAACATGTAAAGAATTAAGAGAAGACTTAAGAAGAAAAAGAGGGTGAAATGTTGAGTGATATCTATTTGCAAATTACTGGGCGATAAATCCAGAATATATAAATGTTTTTTCTGAGCTAAACCATTATAATATCCGTTTGCCATTACTGAGTAATTTTTATCAATATTTAGACGATGATGTAAAAAATAATATGAAAGTAAATAATTTTTATAAACAACTGTCCATTGAGCTAATAGAAGAAACGCAGTTGTAGTTAGAGTTTGAAAAAAATATCTTTATTTCAACCAAAGATAACTCCTTAAACAACCTTATATTTTCAGTTTTCAATGAGCAACCTGTACCAAAAATTTAAAACAGCATCGTATGTTTTGCTATTCAAAAAGCTAATTTTTCTCCTACCTATTTGTTGGTGCAATAGCACTACATACAAATTGAGAAGGGAGTTTTCTTGACTAAAAATTATTTCAATCAGAGGAGGTATGCATTTATATGTTTTTTAAAGATAAAAACATTTTAATTATTGGTGGAACAGGAACAATTGGAAAGAGCATTCTTTCTAATATTCTAGAAGAAAAGCCAAAAGTTGTAAGGGTTTTTAGTAGAAGTGAATATAATCAATTTTTATTACAAGAAGAATTCAGGGAAAAAAATCGAAATATTCGCTATTTAATCGGGGATATTCGCAATTATGATCGATTATTTAGTGCGATGGAAAATATTGATTATGTGTTCCATGTGGCAGCGATGAAGCATGTTTCTTTTTGTGAATATAATCCGTTTGAAGCTGTTTTGACCAATATTTTTGGAACACAAAATGTAATAAAAGCGGCAATTGCTCAGAAAGTAAAAAAGGTAGTTTTTACAAGTTCTGATAAAGCGATTTCACCAACAAATAATTACGGTGCAACAAAATTGACTGCTGAAAGATTGATTACGTCAGCGGAATATTCAAAAGGTTCAAGTGAAACGATATTCGCAAGTGTTCGTTTTGGAAATGTTATGGGGTCAAGAGGTTCTGTTATTCCCTTATTTGAAAAACAAATTAAAGAAAACCAAAAAATAACTGTAACGGATCTTAGTATGAGTAGATTTATGATGACACTGACCCAAGCAACTATGTTAACAATTGAAGCAATGAAAATAGCAAAGGGTGGTGAAACTTTTATATTAAAAATGCCAGTTATTTCATTAAACGATTTAAGTGAAGTGATGATAGAAGAAGTTACAAAGTTATATGGATTGCCCAAGGAGAATATTAAAATTGAAGAAATTGGGTTAAAACCTGGTGAAAAAATGTATGAAGAACTTATGACACATGATGAATCTTTACAGGCTTTTGAATTACCAGATATGTTTATCATTCCTAGCCCATTAAAAAAGGGTGCTCAATATGAAAATGCAAAAAGGGCGAAGGCAGGGTTTTACCGTTCTGATAATCAAAATGCTATTTCAAAAGAAGAGCTTAGAAATTTAATATTAAACCAGAAACTATTAACAGGAGGGGAGAAACTATGAAAATATTAGTAACTGGTGGTGCAGGTTTTATTGGTAGGTGGGTTGTAAAGAGATTATTGCAGGATAAGCATGAAGTATGGATATTAGACAACTTAGCAAATTCAACTACTGCAAATATTACCGAGTTTGCACACGATCTAAATTTAAAACAATGCATTCAAGGAGATATTAAAGATAAAAAATTAGTTGCTCAATTATTTGAAAATAATTCATTTGATCTTTGTTATCATTTAGCAGCGAGTATTAATGTTCAAGATAGTATAGACGATGCTAGAACAACTTTTGAAAATGATACAGTAGGTACTTTTAATTTGTTAGAACAATGTCATAAGCATAATGTCAAAATGGTCTTTATGAGTACGTGTATGGTATACGATAAAGCTACTAATATACAAGGAATATCAGAATTAGACCCGATTAAACCAGCTTCTCCATATGCTGGATCAAAAATTGCTGCTGAAAACATGGTTTTATCTTACTATTATGCTTACAAGCTGCCAGTTGTGGTTATTCGTCCATTTAATACGTATGGCCCATTCCAGAAAACTGGTGGTGAAGGTGGGGTTGTTGCTATTTTTATAAATAATAAATTAGATAATGTACCACTAAATATTTATGGAGATGGGAAACAAACGAGAGATCTTTTATATGTTGAAGATTGTGCGGATTTTGTTGTGGCGGCAGGATACTCTTCAAAAGCAAATGGTCATATTATTAACGCAGGAACAGGACAAGATATATCCATTAATAAATTAGCAGAATTGATTTCAGGAAATAAAGTTAGTATTCAACATGTAACTCATATCCATCCACAAAGTGAAATTCAAAAATTATTATGTAACTATGAAAAAGCAAAAACAATATTGAGTTGGAAACCAAAAGTTTCTTTAGAAGATGGAGTTATTAAAACAGAAGAGTGGATTAAATCTTTAAAAAGTAACCCTAAGGAGAAAGAATAATGGTAAGGGAAATTCTCGGTATACATGGAGGAAAGCCTGTTAGAGAAACAAATTTGCCATATGGTCAACAACAAATTGATGAACATGACATTCAGGCGGTTGTAGATGTATTAAAAGGGGATTTTTTAACGACAGGGCCAACGATTCAACAGTTTGAGGAGGCTATAGCGAAATATGTGGGAGCAAAATACGCTGTTTCTTTTTCAAATGGTACAGCTGCTCTGCATGCTGCTTGCTATGCAGCTGGCATAACTGAGGGAGATGAGGTAATTACAACTCCAATGACATTTGTAGCAAGTGCAAATTGTATTTTATACCAGGGTGGAAAGCCAGTATTCGCAGATATTGACAATGAAACATATAACATTAGTCCTAAATCTATAGAGGAAAAGATTACAAACAAAACAAAAGCCATCATTCCCGTACATTTTACTGGGCAGCCTGTAGAGTTAGAGGCAATAAAGAAAATCGCAAAAGAAAATAATTTGATTATCATTGAAGATGCAGCCCACGCATTAGGAGCCACATATAAAAATAAAAAGATTGGTTCTATTGGTGATATGACAATGTTTAGTTTCCATCCGGTGAAACATATTACTACCGGAGAGGGCGGAGTAATTACTACAAATAATCCACTGTTTTATGAAAAACTTGTTCAATTCCGTACGCATGGAATTGAAAGGAATCCTCAAAAACTTCTTGAAAATCATGGGCCTTGGTATTATGAAATGCAATTCTTAGGTTACAACTACAGATTAACGGATATACAGGCTGCTCTGGGCTTATCACAGTTAAATAAATTAGACTCTTTTATTAAGATTAGAAAGAAATATGTAGACATCTATAATAAAGAATTTAGTTGTCTATCTGAAATCATCATACCAAAGCAATTGCCCCAAACCGATTCAAGTTGGCATCTTTACATTATTCGTTTAAATACTAAATTATTAAAGGGCAATCGAAAAGAAATTTACGAGGCATTACAAAGAGAAAATATCGGTGTGAATGTGCACTATATACCCGTACATTTACAACCGTTTTATCAAAAATTAGGTTATGAAAAAGGTATTTGTCCACAAGCAGAAAATGTATATGAGGAAATTATTACACTGCCTCTATTTCCGAAAATGACAGAAGCTGATGTATGGGATGTAATAAAAGCGGTGAGAAAAGTTCTTTCGTTTTATAGAGTTACTAAACATTAAATGAAAGGGGTGTTATTAAGATTGCAAAATCAAAAATTGTTAAGAGCTGTTACAAAAATCGATATTAAAAAAGGAGAGATTATTACAGCTAATAAAATAGCTATGGAACTAGATGTTGTTGAAAATGCACTGAACCAGCTTGAAGCAGAGGAATTATTACCTCAGATAGCTTTATATAATTTGTCTGCAGGTGCCCCATTATCAAAAGAGGTTATTGAACCTCCAAAAGTAGTAATAATTGTACTTTGCCGGTTAAAATCTACTAGGTTACCTTTAAAGGCATTATTACCAATACACGGAATTCCTTCCATTGAAAGATGTCTTATAAATACATTAGCTATTCCAGGAAAACATCAGGTCATACTTGCTACTTCAGATATAGCACAAGATGATCCTTTGGAAAAATTTGATTTAGACGGGAAGGTTAAAATTTTCAGAGGTGATCCAGAAAATACTGCTGATCGCATATTCCAAGCTGCCAAACAAGAAAATGCAAATATTGTAATGCGGATTACAGGAGATTGCCCAGTTGTGTCACCAGAAATCAATACTTTTTTACTAGATGAACATTTGAAAAGCGGTGCAGATTATACACAGGCAGAGTTAAGTACGTTACCTGTTGGAACAGCAGGCGATATTTTTACATTAGAGGCAATCGAAAGATTGCTACAAACCCAAAAAACTTTAACCTATGCAGAATACCTTCCGTTATATTTTGTGAATAATCCCCATTTATTCCAAGTCAATATAGTAAAACTCCCTCCTCCATTTCGTTACCCTACTTGGAGGCTAACATTAGATGAACAACCAGATTTAGATATGTTCAATGAACTTTATAAAAGTCTGAATGTAAAATCTAAACCTTTATTTTTTCATCAAATAAAAGATTACATCCTAGGAAATCCTGAACTTATTCAAATCAATAGTCATGTGAAATTAAAATATATAAATCAAAAATCGTTAGTAGATGAGTTAAATAGAGAAACAAAATTATAAATTAATAAATTGTAGCGCTTTTAGTGAGGAGGGAGTAACTTGCTTGAGAAAAAAATTGCCTTTCGCGCCGACGCATCTATTGAAATAGGGACCGGCCATATTATGCGTTGTTTAACACTTGCCCATGAGTTACGGAATAAAGGTGCTCAGATTTATTTCATTTGCCGTAAGCTGCAAGGTGATCTGCAGCAATATATTTTAAATAAGGGATTTCATGTGTTTTTATTAGATGCAGATGGTGAAAATACGAATTTTTCAAGTACAGTACACGGGAGTTATTTGAATTGGTTAAAATATCATTGGTTTGTTGATGCACAACAGACCAATGATATTTTGTCGCAACTTCCCAAGTTTGATTGGTTAATTGTTGATCATTATGGATTAGATAATAAGTGGGAGACTGCTTTAAGAAAAACTGTAAGAAAGATTATGGTAATTGATGATCTTGCAAATCGAATGCATGACTGTGATTTATTACTAGACCAAAATTTATATGATAACCTTAATGGTCGCTATAAAGATTTATTACCAGAGCAATCATTAGTGAAATTAGGACCTAAATATGCCATATTACGACCAGAGTTTCATGCTGCTAAAAAATTTTTAAGAAAAAGAACAGGCGAGATTGAACGCATTTTTGTATTTTTTGGGGGGCATGATGCAACGAATGAAACATTAAAAACATTAAGAGCTATACAAAATATAAGTAGCGATACTTTAAAAGTAGATGTAGTAGTAGGAAGTCAAAATCCCCATAAAGAAGAGATTGAATCTTATTGCAGGAGTATTTCTAATGCCTCGTTCTATTGTCAAATAGAGAATATGGAAGAGTTTATCGTACGAGCGGATTTAGGGATAGGAGCTGGTGGCACAACCACATGGGAACGCTGCTTTCTTGGATTACCTTCTATAACAATTACAACTGCTCCAAATCAAATTGAAGTAACCCAGGCTGTGTCGAAAGCTGGAGCTACATGGAATATTGGTACAGCTGAAAGTGTTTCGGATGAAACGATTATGAAATGTCTAAGCAAGCTTTTATCAAATTCTAAAATAGTGAAAGAAATGTCTAATAAGGCTCTTTCTATACAGTGTGCCAGTAATTCAGATGAAATAGCAAAAATTATTTTAGGAGGATAGCATGTTAGATATAGGGGATTTTCAATTGAAAAGTTTAGAAAAGAAAGATTTAGAACTGATTTTAAAGTGGAGGAATACAAAAGAAATACGTACGGTTATGTATGAAGATCATGAAATTACAATAGACGAACATTTAAAATGGTATAAAAAACTAGAAATGGATGATACAAAGATTGCAAGATTATTAATATATAAAGAAAAACCAATTGGATTTGTTAATTTTACAAAAATAGACAAAATGAATCGGACTTGTTATTGGGGATTTTATATAGGCGACAAACAAAGCGTAAGGCGTGCTGGAACTGTATTAGGTTTATTAGCATTAGATTTTATTTTTGAAACAAAAGGCATACAAAAAGTGTGTGCAGAAATATTAGAATTAAATCGTATTAGTTTAAACTTTCATCAGAAACTTGGGTTTGTAGAAAATGGAAGATATGTGAACCATATTTGCAAGGGTAATGAATATATCGATGTCATTAAAATGACACTATTTTATGAGCAATGGATGGAAAGAAAAAAAGCTATAAAAAAAGAACTTGAAGGTGAAAAACATGAGTAATGTATATATCGGCGGTAGAGAGATTGGCAATAACTCGCCACCATTTATTATTGCAGAAATGTCAGGGAATCATAATCAATCATTAGGTAGAGCATTGCAAATTGTAGAAGCAGCTGCAGAGGCTGGAGCACAGGGATTTAAAATTCAAACATATACACCTGATACAATGACTTTAAATATAGAAAATGGTGATTTTTTAATTCAGGATACGAACAGCTTATGGAAAGGTAAATCACTTTATCATTTATATAAAGAAGCATATACACCATGGGAGTGGCATAAACCAATTTTTGATCGCTGTACAGAATTAGGAATGATACCATTTAGTACGCCATTTGATGAAACTGCTGTAGATTTTCTAGAGTCATTAAATGTTTCTTGTTATAAAATCGCATCTTTTGAAAATACTGATATTCCCCTCATACGTAAAGTAGCCGCAACAGGAAAACCAATAATCATTTCGACAGGTATGGCTTCAGTTGCTGAATTAGATGAAACAGTAAGGGCTGCGAGAGAAGAGGGATGTAAAGAATTAATTCTATTAAAATGTACAAGTACGTATCCTGCATCACCAAAATCTACAAACATAGCTACCATACCTCATATGAAGGAGTTATTTAAATGTGAAATAGGTTTATCTGATCATACACTTGGAGTAGGGGTATCTGTAGCAAGTGTTGCTTTGGGGGCCACAGTAATTGAGAAACATTTAACACTCTCGAGGTCTGACGGAGGTGTAGACGCTGAATTTTCAATGGAACCTGCTGAATTTAAATTATTAGTAAGTGAAACTGAAAAAGCATGGGAATCTTTAGGTAATGTATATTATGGACCAACTAATTTAGAAAAAGACTCTTTAAAGTTTAGAAGGTCATTATATGTTGTAGAAGACATAAAAGCGGGAGAAGTATTCACGAATGAAAATATTAAAGCTATCAGACCAGGTAATGGTTTATTGCCAAAACACTTATCCAAAATTCTCGGAAAGAAAGCGAGTAAGGATATCAAAAAAGGAACACCTATTTCATGGGATTTAATTTGATAGAGTATACTGAAATGCTAATAAAAATTCATTTCAAGTATATAGTAGCAAACAAGTTAGCTTACGCTAACCGACATGCATCTCCTACCTATTTGTTAGTGCTAGCACACCTTCAGGAAAAGTAAGGAGGGAGTCTTCTGACGGGAAAAGATAAATTAAAATGCCTTTTCATAAAATTGAAAAGGCATTTTAATTTATTCAGAATGATTATAAAAGAAAAGAAATTTTTAATTTAATAAATCAATTAAGTTGTGATCGTAATATAGTCGTTATAAAATTGATTCTCTCATGAAAAGTATGTTGTGTAATAACTTTTGTGTGAATTTTTTCGATCATTAATCCTTTTGAAATCGTATCATTCAAATGAAGAGATATCTTATTTAAACAATCATTAAAGCTGTTATAGGATATAATTTCATCTTTATTGAAGAAAGATGAAAGATCAGATTTTTCTTCTATAATTTGAAAGCCTTGGCAAGCGGCGATATCAAATGTACGATTATTAATGGTATTACTTTTTACTCTATTTTTATTTTTATTCTGTGGAAACATATAACTACGATGAGGATTTAATATGAGACTAGCGTTATTATAATAGAACGCAACTTCTTGAGGTGGAATCCATTCTTCTATAATCTTAATTCTTCGGTGATTTTTCCATTTTTTAATTAACTTATTTCTCCAATGTTGACCAATAACAGTATAGTGATAAGGAGTTTTTTCCAAAAGAAACTGTATCAATTTTACTCGGGTTGGATAAGGGTATCCAATGAACAATACTTCACTTTTATATTTTGAATTTTTTAGACCAGGTTTAAATACATCTATATTAGTTGCTAATGGTAAGTGATATACATTGGTATATCCTAAACTTGTGTAATATTTAAGTGCTTCACTATCGATAGTAAATATAAAATCAAAGTTATTTAATAGAAGAAGAGAAGTGTCTATATAAAATGGGTCCTCAGTTAACCAGACAGCTAATTTAATGTTCCTTTTTTTAAAATATTGAATGGCTATTTGCGGTAGATGATTACCTAATAAGGTGAAAACAATATCAGGATGAAACGTTGTTGTAATGAAATCTAATTGCTCTATTAATTCACTCGGCTGTACTGCTAACCATTCGAAATTTTGATTGATAAGTGTTCTCTGTATGCTTTGATCTAGATATTGATAGATTTTTGAGTAACCAGAAGTAATGTATAAGAGTTTCATATTTCAATCCCTGCTTTAGGTATAAAATATATTATGAGCTAAACGTAACACTTTCTATTTCTTTACAACTGATCTTAGTAATACTTATAGTAGGAGGAGTAAGTGAATTTTCCTCTTCTAATGTGACGATACAAGTATTAGGGTTAAAATTTGTAAAAATAGCAGGTCCAATAATATTTCCAGATTTACCAGTCACAGTAACGACTTCGCCTGGTTGTAAATTTTTAAAAATACTACATACTCCACCTGAACAACGAAATAAATTACATAAGAACAAATTTGTCCCTCCTTTAAACAATATACTGTATCATATGAAAGTATGTAGAAGGATGTGTAGACAAGTAACCCTTAGAAGGGGAAAAAATTAAATTAAAGAAAATTATTGAAGTGATAGATAAAATAATACATTTGTGATTATTCTGATTAGATTTTTTCATAAAAAAGACATTCATTAGAATGTCTTTTTTATAGATTGAACTAGAACCATTTAAATCATCTTAAGGTGTGGTTAAAGTAACGCTTTCTATATCTTCACAACTTATGAATATAGTATTGGTTGAAGAGGGGGTCAGCACATCTTCTTCTACCAATACCACCGCACAAAGATTTGGAAAGAACAGTGAAAAAGTAGCAGGTCCAATAATTTGACCTGATCTAGTAGTAACTGTAACAACTGTACCTGTTGGCCATGAAGAGAATAAAAAACAAGCTAAACCTTTACAATTTGCCATATTAAATCCTCCTAACTCTAATTTCAAATAATGTAGTAAATTCCAAACATCTTATAGTGTATGTGGTAGCAGTATAAAGTGCTTGGATATTCGTTCATGATCAACAGAATCACTGTGAAATACTACTATACACACGTTTAAAAGATAAAAATGGTAAGGAGGTTTATGAAGGAGATATTGTATGATTTAGTAATCAGTTATTCAAAGTTCCAAATGATATGGATCGGAATTATGGGGTGGGAGATAACGAGTATATCGAGCTATGCTATATGGTATTTGATTAGGATGAGATAGAAGGCTTAAGTTTTTGGTAGCATTTATGGGAATCCAGAGTAACTAGAAAACTAAATAAAATTCTTATTTGCACGACACGTTTCCTTATAAGTGTGCAAACACGAAATAGGAGGGTTATTAATTTGATGACAACAACTGTTTGACTGAAGGTAGGAATGGAAACACCGCCAGGTTGAGCTTAAACTACTTATCTAATACTCCTACATGCAAGGCATGATAATAGTCACAAATTGTATGAAGCTAGGTGAAGTTAGCTGAACAAAACCTAAGTGAGAAATCATATGGTAATGGATAGGTCGGGATGCTACAAAATATCTATGGTGAGAATGTACGGCTCTAAAGGATTAATACATTAGAAATGTGTATGTCGTTAATGACGATGTTATCTACCGAAAAGTAAGAGTAAATGATATGAAATTCGGAACATCTAACGATGAGGATGTAAAGATAACAGGCTTACAGCAAGCACCTAAGGATATATGTATAGCTAAGTCAATCGGAACGTGGTAAGCAAGAAAATGTCACCAAATCCTACTAGAAGACAGGTGCATATACGGTTCTAACGAACCGAAATTGATTTGTTCTTGTGAAGGTGGGGACACGTATCAACGAAGCATGTAACAAATGTGGAGGGATAGTCCCTAGTCTTATTCGTTGAAAACTAAATCAACTATATGTAACTCACAGGATCGAGTAAGATGATGGGACCTTTCGTAAGAAAAGGGAATGAATACATCGGTGAGTACAATATTGTTCGTAATCTAGTTGCTCTAGTATAAAAGGATAAGATGGGACGCTGTATGCAATGAAAGTCGCACGTACAGTGTTAAGCCGGGGAAAAGATGGAGATAACTTCAAAGTTATATATCGCAACGATATCTAAATTGTATATGTAGAAAGGAGCACCTAATTAAAGTGCTCCTTAGGAGATTGATTATAAATGTCTGTTCATTAACTATTATTATGTTTATTTTATCAAATGGTGAAAAACTTGGACAAAAACTTCATTTTGCACACCAAAGCAGCTAGTTAATAAAACTAACTGCTCGTTGTATAAAAGAAACGCTACGCTTACAGAAATAGTTTGTAACTTTAAGTTGTAGAAATAGTATCAACAGGGTTAAAAATATTATTCGGAAATGAAAGGTAGGAGATGAATTGGCTTCGAATAAGGGATGGCAGGAAGCCATCTTAATTGTTCGACATACAGAAAGTGTTACTCCACTACCTATCGAATGTACGTTTGGTGTATAATAGTCATATACCGAAATGGAGGTGAATCAAATAATGATGAATAAAGCCTATAAGTTTCGTATCTATCCAAATCAGGCACAAGCAATTCTAATCAATAAAACGATTGGGTGTTCTCGCTTTGTATTCAATCATTTCCTATCCTTATGGGATCAAGCATACAAAGAGACAGGAAAAGGCTTGACCTATGGTACATGCTCTGCCAAACTACCTGCCATGAAGAAAGAGCTTGTTTGGTTAAAAGAAGTGGATAGTATTGCGATGCAGTCGTCTGTTCGCAACCTTGCGGATGCTTATACGCGCTTTTTCAAAAAACAAAACAGCGCACCGCGCTTTAAATCTAAGAAGAACAACGTACAATCTTATACCACAAAACAAACAAATGAAAACATTGCCGTTGTAGGGAACAAAATAAAGTTGCCGAAACTAGGCCTCGTTCGATTTGCCAAAAGTCGCGAAGTAGAGGGGCGTATTGTAAATGCTACAGTTAGACGGAACCCTTCTGGTAGATATTTTGTGTCACTATTAGTTGAAACAGAAGTACAAGAACTTCCGAAAACACATTCTTACATTGGAATAGATGTAGGACTAAAAGATTTCGCTATTTTGTCAGATGGAACACACTATGAAAATCCGAAGTTTTTCCGATCATTAGAAGATAAGTTGGCGAAAGCATAGCGTGTTCTTTCTAGAAGAATGAGAGGATCTTCTCGCTGGAATAAACAACGAGTAAAGGTAGCTAGAATTCATGAATACATATCAAATGCTAGAAAAGATTACTTGGACAAAATTTCAACCGAAATCATCAAAAACCACGATGTTATCGGTATAGAGGATTTGCAAGTATCGAATATGTTAAAGAATCATAAGTTAGCAAAAGCAATTATTGAGGTATCTTGGTCGCAATTTCGATCCATGTTAGAATACAAAGCAAAATGGTATGGCAAACAAGTCATTGTCGTATCGAAAACATTTGCTTCCAGCCAATTATGTTCTTGTTGTGGGTATCAAAATAAAGACGTTAAAGATCTAAACCTACGTAAATGGGTTTGCCTTTCATGTCAAACACATCATGATAGGGATATTAACGCAAGTATCAATCTAAAGAATGAAGCGATAAGGCTTCTAACCGCAAGGACTGCGGAGATAGCCTAATCAATTAGAGTTCGATAGAACTCTTTACTTAGGAATCCCCCCACTTCTAAACGAAGTGAAAGTGGGGGTAGTTCAAATAAGAGGATAATTATGGTTTTTGTAGAATAAATAAGTCGGGAAAGGCGGGAAGATAGTACCATATATGGATATAAAAATATTTGAAATGCGTGAAAAACGATTAGCAGAACTATTAGGTGCAAAGGTACTATGGGAATGTATAAGTGCAGTAATAGAGAGAATTAAAAAGCAAGAATTAGAGTCTATACTAGATTTATTAGAAGACCTATTCATATATGTGAAAGAAACTATTCAAATTATGAATCAACGCATAACAAAAGCCTCTGTAAAAACAGAGGCTAATGGTATAAATAAAGATACATTATTTGTGGAAGCGTATGTAGAATTAATTAATCTTAAGTTTCTTATTTTTGAATTAGCTGTAGAGCTTTCATTTGTTCTAAAAGAATTAAATTGTTTTGTTCAATCATCTTTGCCACTGCTTCGAAGTGAGCTTGATTCTCAAGAACCTCAATCTGCTTCTCTTTAGGGAGTGATTGAAGGATTTCTTTTATTTCTTTACACTCGTATATATTATTCTCCGAGTCTTCGATTAATTTATTACGACGATTGGTGTATTCAAGTGCACCTAAGGTGGCTAATGCGCGAGGATCTAATCCTAGAATTTCCATGTATTCCTCTCCTTTCCTCTACAATAATTCGATAGGGGGAAGGAGATTCCTTTAATGAATTAGTAGAGTCTTTAAATAGCTATACAAATTGTTAATGATTAGTAGACATGTTACCTAACAGGAATGTAATAGAATTAGACTTTACAGAGCTTCTAAAAAAGATTAAAAGAAAAGGGAATCCAGTAATTCTCACTCTTTTTTCTTAAATAATCTACATATGATACGGTTGTTTCCTTTTATCATAAATTTTACATTGGATTCTTTGAGGAAGATTAGGTAGATATAGGATATGGAGGATGAATGAATAGATAAACAAAATGAAAGAGAAATGAAAGAATTACTGGAATTGTTAAGTGGTTATTAGGTAATAAATTTTAAAGTATTTAAGAGTGAGAAGATGTGTATCAATCGTTACTTAAAAAGTAAAAGATTAGTCATTAAATGGAGAGAAGTGTCTAAGTTACTTGTATAGATGAAATAAGGGAGCATATGAAATTAAAGCATGATGAAACATGTTGAAATAAATAGATGGGGATCTCTAGGTAGGTTAAGCAGAGAAATAAGGTATGCTGAGAAAGTAGCTATTGAATTCGAAGAAGTTAAAGTGTGAAAGGTGTCACTTATGTTAACTTGAATATCTACTACTTATTTACTCTATATAAAAAAGCAGCTGCACAAAAGTACAGCTAGTTTTCTTTACAAATTTATATGACTTTAATGACGAATTGAGATTGAGGTATATATAGTAATTGAGCTGTTAAGGAAGTTGTTGTATTAGCAAATGGGTATGCTTCCTTATAAAGAAAATTACTATACACTATTTCATTCATTTCATAGGTCGTACACAGTTTTTTTAGGATTTTTTGAGAAATTTTATTTGTACAAGCAGCAATAAAATCATAATCTCTTTTACTTATTTCTTGAATGGCATGTGAAAGAAGGGTAGTGACTATACCACTTCCCATCCAATCTGGATGACAAGCGCCCATATCTAAATAAACCAATTTTTCTTTATCTAAATGAGAAAACTCAATAGATTCTGTCTCTAATGTATCTAAAAGTTGAAAAATAGGTTCCATTTGCGGGCATAGTTCAATCGCTTTCTCTGTATCTATTAGTGGCTGGGTTAATTTTTTTGTTAAAAGAACTCCAACAATTTGAAAATTTTCTATTGCTACAAATGACATAGCTTGAGATACAGCTTGTTTCATCATTTCTTCGCACATTTTGTGAAAAGGAGCAAAAGGAATTTGTAAACTGCTTACAAGAGGTTCATTATTCACAAAAGAATGTGCAAGTAAATGTGCTGCATCTTTCACATGGTGTGTATCAAGTAGCTCTATATTCATATGTTTTTCCTCTTTCCTGATATAGTTAATAGTAATTAAAAGGATTAAAAATTTTATTTCATTTAGTTAAGTTTAACTATTAAAGCGCTAACAAATATGATTATTAAACATATGAATAGATCTGTTTAGTAGCAATCGAAATATATTCATAAAGAAATGCTATGACCTCATCTAAACATTCAACAGTTGTATATGGGGAGATAGAAAAGAATTTTAAAGTAGAAATCGGATTTCTATCACAACTGTTTATTGCGTCTACTACACATGAACGAGTTGTATCGCCTAAAAATATTTGATCGCGATTTTTTCCTAGATAATTAAATAGTTCTATATTTAACCGATTTGTATCCTCAATTTCTTCTTTTGTTGCAAGACCTATTCGTTCTTTTTCCCAATTCTCTTGGCCATCTCCATTCATATAGAACCGAAAAGTTGTAATTGGTCCATATGTAAAATCATTTGTGATTGCGACTTGAGGGAGGGCCTTGCGCAACTTCTCTCTAAATAATAGATTTACACGAATATAATTTGCTAATAATTTTTGATATCCTTCAATTCCAAAGGCTAATAGATTGATATACATGGGAATAGCACTACCAGATCGTGAACATTCTAAGGTATAGCCTGTATGATAACTTCCATATGACCTATTACCAAGATAAGGTGTGTCATCTTGTTCAATGTCCATCAGTTGTAAATCAGTATGATTTTTTACGATTAAAATACTTGAAGCATAAGGTGTTTGTCCTAATTTATGAAAATCAAAACATACACTATCAGCAAGTGCCATGTATTGCATTTTATCTTGTACGTATAGTAAAGCATTTTTTAAGTTAGGTTCAAATGAAAGTGGATTTTCTTCGAAATTATAATTATTAAAGAAACTATAGAATCCACCCATTGCAGAATCCGCATGGATATAAATAGGTTTTAATTTATATTTTTTTTGTATTGCTTCAGCGCTCTCTTTAATTTTCTTTATATCATCAATGGTAAAAGTATCTGTTGACCCCATAGTAGCTAGAATATAAAGGGGGATACCACCATTATTAATAACTTGTATCATCTTTGCCTCTAAATCATCTATATCCATAGAATTTGAATAAGGATCAGTTTTCACTTTTATTAAGTGATTTGACCCAATACCAGTTGCTTCAGCTGATTTTAATAAACTATAATGTGCATTTTCAGAAGCAAAGCAATATACATTTTGTGGAGCGCCATGTTCTTTTGCTAATGGGAATTGTTTGGAAATTGCTAAGCGTAAGCTCGAAAATACACAACCTTGTCCACCCCATGTGGTATATCCACCGCTATTATGTGGATTATAACCTATCAGTTTTGAAAGCATGGATACCACTTTTACTTCTGCTTCAGCTGCCCCTGGACCATATACATCCCAAACACCATTACCATTTAAAAGTGCCATTGTCATTACCCCTAATAGTGAAGGTATACTTGGTAGTGGTACAGCGTTAGACAAGTAATATTTATTTGGATACGGATGTCCATTCATAAATTGGTTTAGCTCTTCTATAACCTCAGACATAGTGATTCCAGCTAGTGGAATATGACTTTGGTGAATTAAGCCATTGTAGTATCCTTCTGATTTTTCCTCACATTTACCTAAAGTAGCTCGCTCTTCATTTTTTAATTGGTCAAGATTTTTAATTATTTTCTGCATAGATTCTAATAAAAGTTGTTGTTTTTCTTCATTTCCGTCAACGCTCGGAAATAGTTTTAAAATATCTTGCATGCAGTCACTTCTCCTTGTGAAAAACTGGATTTTTATTTTACTTGGTTAAGCATAAGGGTATAATAATTTGTAATTGCCCTTTTGAATACTTAGAAATGAGGAGCTATTTAGAAAAAAATGTAATTCCATAGAAGATTATATGAATTATGGAATTTAAAGTAAAGAAATTTTTTTTGATTTATTTTAAAAAAAGTAATTGTGAGATAATGAAGTTTCTAAAAATATTTCTGAATTAATTGTTTATTCGGTTTGCATGTTGCCTTAGTATGTATTCAACTAGTGTAGTAGATATTTTAATATAATGTAGAACGTATTATAAGGTAGTTGAATAAAAGGGTTCAACTACCTTATAAACTGTAGATATTGTTGGGAAAAGATAAAAAAATAGGGTGGAAGTGCTAAAGATATGTTCTAGTGGAGAAGAAGTAGTAGTATGGATTTGGTAGAAAAATCAGCATAATTTTTTATGGAAGAATAATTATTTGATCAAAGTTGTTTAATGAATTCAATTTCATTATCTAATAATAATGGACGAGTTAAGTGGGAAGAGTTCTCTTCAACCTGGGTAGAATTTTTTGCACCAGGAATAGCAACTGAAACGGCAGGGTGACTTAAAACATAACGTAAAGCAACTTGCGCTAAACTTCGATTTGATCGTACAAGTGTACGTAATTTCTCTACTTTGTTTAAGCTTTCTTTAAACCACTTTTCTTTTGGCCAATCTTTTCTTAAATCATCGTCTGGAAATTGAGTTTCATGATTAAATTTTCCAGTTAAAATTCCCATCTTAAGTGGCCCTCTTATCACAGCACCTAAATTATGTTTTTCAATATAAGGAAGGATGTCTTTTTCAGGTTCTTTATTCAAAATACTATAATCGAATTGTACGACATCTAAATCATTATCTTGATTAAAATGTTTTATATAATCTAAATCATTAGTAGAAACACCAACGGCTCTCACTTTGCCAGATTTTTTTAAGGTTTGGAAAGCTTGTAGAAAGGCTTCTGTTTCTTCATGTTTATCCCACCAAATATGACAAAAGTACACATCTATATAATCCGTTTTAAGCCGTAGTAAACTAGCCTCAAACGCATCAATGATCTTTTGAGGATCTCCATAAACGGCTGGTTGATTGGGGTCATAATGATGACCAATTAAACCACCTTTTGTAGAAAGGATTATATCTTGCCTGCGATTATTTATAGCTTTTGCAACGAGTGTTTCACTATGACCTAATCCATAAACATCAGCAGTGTCAATAAAATTGACCCCTAGATCAATTGCTTTCTCAATTGCATCAAGTGATTCATTATCTTTTACTGCTCCCCATTCATCTCCACCAATTGCCCAAGATCCGAATCCTATCTCTGAAACTATTAAACCCGTGTTACCTAATAATCTATATTCCATTATGTACGGACTCCTCCTTTACAGTTTATGTTATTAGAAGTATATATAGTGACCAGTTGGAATATTCTTGAATTTATTTTCGGAGTATAAATTAGACTATTTTCTTTAATAAAATATGTAAGATTGCTGTATAAAAAGAAATTAGAATTATTAGTGAAATGGTTTTTTATGCTTAAATTGAATAAAAGTATGAACTGTTACAGTATAAATATGAGTTTTATTCATTATTTTAATAACTATGCAATAAGTGAAATAAATGTTGAATTTAGTCGGAAAATATAGATTTACAAATTGCAGAATATGTACATATAGTTGTAACTGTAAATATTATCCGTTTTTAAATATTTATAAAAGGAGAAATTCATATGAAAGAAATACAAGAGAAATATGAAATTGTAGAAGAATTGGATGCAACGGTAGGCCAAGAAGCATTATGGATAGCTCATCAAATGGAAATAGAAAAAGGAATGAACAATGAACCGATTATAATAAAGTTAAAAGGAAAACTTCAGATAAAGGCTTTGGAGAAAGCGCTTACTATAATAGTGCAATCACATCCGGCGCTACGTACAATATTTAAGAAGAGGGATGAAAAAATAAAGCAATTAATTCAAAAGAATGTAGAATTTGATATACCAATTAAAGATTTAACTGCTTTTAAAAACACAGAACAAAAATCTATTTTAAAAAATTTCTTAGAATCTATAGTGAATGAGAAATTTAGTTTAGAAGAGGGGCCTTTGTTTAAATTCCACATTATTAAATTCAGTGAAGATACATTTGTTTTACATTTAATGTTTCATCACATTATTTACGATGGATGGAGTTTAGGAGTTTTCATCCGACAATTATCCAATACGTATGGTGAATTACTTCAAGGGAATACGAATGTAGAATTTGAATCTCCTTATAAGAACCTCGTAGAGTATGAGGAGGGTTTTATTGATAGTGCAATATATAAAGAAGGATCATCGTATTGGAAAGATTATTTACAAGGTGAATTAACTCCTACAGAGTTTCCTATTGATTTTAATAAAATGAATGAAAAGAGGTATACAGATAAAAATATAAGCAAGAATATTAATTCGGATCTATTTTATCAAATACAATGTTTTGCTAAAAAAAATAATATAAGTATTTATCGAGTAATGTTAAGTACTTATTGTACATTACTTCATCAAATGACAAATGCTGAAGAGATAATTGTTGGTATTCCAATTAATACTAGACCACATACAGAAGAACGAGATACTTTTGGCTATTTTGTTAATACAGTACCTATACGTATAACAATAGAAAAGGGAGAGACATTTAAGGGAATACTTAATAAAGTTAATAAATTTATTCATCTAGCTATTACGTATAAACATAATCCTTACTCACATATAGTAAAAGATTTAAATCTAGATACAAATCATAATATGGTATATTCCACAGCATTTAATACGATGAAGATACCGGAATTAAAAATTCCTGATATTGAGTCAACAGTTTTAACAGATTGTAAAAGAGTAAATCCTTTTAATATGACTTGGAGAATAATGAGGTATGAAGGGGAAACAGAGAATAAAATTGAGGTTGACTATAACTCAGCATTATATAAACCAGAGAGTATTAGTGATTTAGTTGAAAGATATATATATTTGTTGCAAAAACTAATGAAGAATGTGAATGAACCTATTCATTCACTGGATTTGCTTTTAGAGAAAGATCATCGTCTATACAAAGAAATGAATTCAAACGCTCTTACGTATCCTAATTCAAAAACACTAGATCAATTAATCGATCTACAAACATTAAAATCGCCAAATCAAATAGCAATTTCTATGGGGGATAAATCCATTACCTATTATGAATTGCAGCAAAGGTCAAATCAAATAGCGAATTATTTACGTGAAAATGATTTGAAAAAGGGACAACGTGTAAGTATTACAATGGAGAGAGAGATTGATACCATTGTATGGATTCTAGGCATCTTAAAATCAGGTGGAGTTTATGTACCAATTGATCCAAAGTTTCCTGAAAAAAGAATAGAATACATCTTAAAAGATAGCGAAAGTCAAATGATTATTACGAAGAAAGAATACAGGGGATTGGTTGAAAGTTTTGCGATTCATACAATTTATCTAGAAGATTTTCATTACGCTAATTCCATAGAAAATATTGCGCCTACACATACCATAGAAGATGCAGCTTATATTATCTACACGTCAGGTTCAACAGGTTTACCAAAAGGAGTCGTAGTACCACATAAAGGCGTAATTAATTTATCATATTCAGTAATCAATACATTTCATTTAGGCAAAGAAGATGTATTTTTACAATTTGCAACGATCATTTTTGACGCCTCCATTATGGAAATATTTCCGATTTTGCTATGTGGAGGAAGAATGCATTTAATTTCTGAAATCGAAAAACGTTCAGCAGAGGAATTTATAAATGTAAGTCAAAAGAATGGTATTACAAATGTGGTTTTACCAACTGCGTTTTTTAAATTAATAGCTGATATGCCAAAAGAAATGTTACTTAAATTAAATTCTGTAAAACGTGTATTTGTGGGAGGGGAAACTTTACCTGCTGAATCAGTTCGTAAATGGCAAAGTAAATTAGGGTTAAAGATTCCAGTTCTTAATGCATATGGTCCTACTGAAACTACTGTATGTGCAACGATGTATGAAGTAAATGGTGAGATACAAAAAGAAATCTCTAATATCCCAATAGGTAAACCAATTGCTAATAGTGAAGTTTTCGTGGTTAGTCCGTTTAATACGTTATGTCCGTCAGGTGTAGTAGGTGAGTTATTTATTGGCGGTGATGGAGTTGCCAACGGATATTTAAATCAAAAGGAAAAAACAAAAGAGGCGTTTATTTCTTTCAATAAATCCTATAATCATGATAAAAAGATGTATCGTACTGGAGATTTAGTACGTCTTTTATCGAATGGAAATTTAGAATTTATCGGAAGGAAAGATAATCAAGTAAAAATACGTGGGTATCGAATTGAGCTGGATGAAATTGAAGGAACGTTATTTAAACATCCAGAAGTGAGAGATGCTGTAGTATTCACTTATCAAAACGACAAAATCGTTAGCTTTTATTTATCAAAAGACAATACAGAACTAAAACAAGAGGCATTAAAAACATTCTTAAGTGAAAGTTTACCAGATTTTATGATGCCAAATTATGTATTTCACCTTAAAAGTTTTCCTGTATCACCAAGCGGGAAACTTGATAGAAAAAAATTAGAATTACAAATCCCATCTTTACTTGAAAACATGCAGAAGCAATATGTTTCACCGATAAGTGAAACAGAAAAAAGATTGGCAAAAACATGGGCAGAGATTTTAAATTTAGGGAAATATAGAATCGGCAGAGATGATGACTTTTTTAAACTTGGGGGACATTCATTAATTGCTGTGCAAGTGTTAAATCAAATTCAAAAAGAGTTTCATCTAAAAATTGAAATTAGAGATATTTTTGAGCATACAACGATTGCTAGTCTGTCTGCTTACATCGATAAATTAATGGCAGTAAATCATGATAGGGAAGAACAGGAGATTCAAGTATTAAAAGTTATAGATAAGGAAAGTTATCAGTTATCAAGTGCTCAAAAAAGAATCTGGTTTTTAAATAAGTATAACGCCATTAATAGAGTATATGATACACCACTACACATATATATTGAGCCGAGTTTGAAAAAAGATATCTTACAAGACACCATAAGATTTTTAGTTGAACGACACGAGATGCTACGAACAGTCTTTATTGAAAGAAATGGGGAGCCTAGACAAGTCATCTTAAACTCAATAGCGATTGACCTGATTCACGATGAGATTGAACACCTGTCTAAAAAAGAACAACAAGAATATATACGTACAACAATAAATCAAACGGATCATACACCATTTGATTTAGAAAATGGTCCTCTTTTTAGGATTAGAATTTTTAATCTGAATAAGAAAAAGTCTTATTTATATATCAATTTACATCACATTATTACAGATGAGTGGAGTGTAAGGAATTTATTAGATGAATTATTGAAGGTATATAGTGCCTTTGCAAAACGTAGAAATCCTGAGTTGCCAACTATCTCTAATCGATATGTAGATTATGCTGAGTGGGAACAGGCGCAGTTAAATTTAGGTCGATGGGATACAGAAAAATCTTATTGGATGGCCGAACTTGCAGCACCTCTTCCTATACTAAATCTTCCTTTAGATTTTAATAGGAATCGTCAAAGTACAAATAAGGGTACAGTATTTGAAATGAAGTTAGATAATGAAATGAAAGAGTCTTTGAAACAAGTATGTGAACAAGAGAATGTTTCTATGTATATGCTATTTTTAGCAGCGTATATTCAATTGTTACATTATCTAACGGATCAAAAAGATATTATTGTAGGTACACCGGTTGTTGGAAGGAATCATCAAGAATTTGAAATAATACAAGGTTTTTTTGTAAATACCTTAGCGATTAGAACACAATTAAATGATGTGAAAAATTTAACACAGCTATTACAAGTAGTGAGAGAGAAATGTTTGAATTCATTCCAAAACCAATCGTACCCATTTGATAAAGTAATTGAACAAATAAATCCTGATAGAAGCTTTGGAAATAACCCGATCTTTTCTACTATGTTTAGTTACCAGAAAGATATTCTGCAGCAACATGATGCGTATAAGCTTCAGTTGTTACCTAATAAACAAGATATTAGTAAGTTTGACATTTCTTTAGCTGTTGAAGAAGGATTGGATTATGTAGGGGTTTCATTTGAGTATGATATTAATCTTTTCAAGGAAGAGTCAATTAATAGGTTTACTCAAAATTTACTTAATATACTGGACGCCTTCATTCATCAACGAACAGTAGCATATGAAAATCTTTCGTTTCTATCACAGGAAGAAGAATCTTTATATAAAAACGTAAATCATACAGAAAGACCATATCCTTATTTTCAAAATATACAAGAGCAATTCTATATGCAAGTAGATAGACAACCCGATCGGATTGCTATAGCGACTGCAACGGAATCTTTAACATATAGACAATTAAATATGGGCTCTAATCAAGTAGCTCAACATTTACTCGAAAAAGGTATAAAAAGAGGTGATAAGGTAGCCATATTTTTAGATAGAAGTATGAATAGTATCGTTTCTATGCTTGGAATATTAAAAGCCGGTGCTGCCTATATACCAATCGATGTAAAATACCCTGAGGATAGAATAAATTATATAGTTCGTGACAGTGAGGCATGTAGAATTATAACGAGTAACAAATTCAAAAGTCATTTGAATGTAAGTGATTATAAGGTTTCAATAATAGAGGATATATATCGTACGACTATAAATGATGATGTGAAAATTTTAAATAAACAAGATGACTTGGCATATGTAATTTATACTTCAGGATCAACAGGAAAACCAAAAGGTACATTATTAACGCATAAAGGAGTATTAAATTTAGTTGAATGGAGAAATGAAGTATTTCAGATTTCTCTAAATGATAAAGTAACACAGTTTTATTCCCATAGTTTTGATTCTTCTGTATCGGAAATTTTTTCTACCTTGTTAAATGGGGCGGAACTATATTTATTAAGTGATGAACAGCGCTATTCAACTGTCGCATATGCTCAAGCTATTCAAGAAACACAAGCAACTATTTCCGACTTACCAACAGTCTTTTTCAATGAATTATCGACTTCATTAACGAAACTGGATAGCGAAAAGATACGTTCTTTAAGATTTATAATAATGGGAGGGGAAGCTGCATCAACAAATGCCATTAGAAGTTGGCAAAATACTTTTAAAAACCAAGTACAGCTGGTAAATGAGTATGGCCCTACTGAAGCAACCGTTTCAGCAATGTATTATTTCGTACCAGTTTTAGAAGAAGAAAATAATCTTTTAGGAAGCGTACCGATTGGTATACCAATTTCTAATACAAAGGTTCATATATTGAATTCATATATGCAACATTGTCCGGTAGGGTGCATGGGTGAATTATATATTGAAAGTTTAGGATTGGCCCAAGGGTATTGGAAGCAGGAAGAGAAAACAAAACAGGCATTTATTTCAAACCCATTTTCAGAAGACAATAGTAAAAGATTATATCGAACAGGTGATTTAGCAAGGTGGTTACCAAATGGAAATATAGAATTTATGGGAAGAAAAGATAAGCAGGTTAAAATTAGAGGGCACAGAATTGAATTAGGTGAAATAGAAGATGCAATGTTACAACTTGAGGGGATTAGTCAGGCTGTAGTAACACAAACGGAAGATGGAATGTTACTGCAAGCTTATTATAAAACAGTGGACGGTATAGGGATAGAGAAAAATAAGTTAGCTTTACATTTATCAAATGTATTGCCAGAATATATGGTCCCTAAATATTACTCTCATGTGTTAGAAATACCAATAACGGCGAACGGTAAAATTGATTTTGAAAAGCTGCCAAAAATAGAGTTTGGTCATGAGCAAAAAGATGAGTGTAAACTTAAACCTCAAACTAAAGTGCAAAAAGACATTGCAAAGGTATGGTCTGAAGTTCTAAACGTGAAATCTATAGGTTTAAAAGATGATTTCTTTAATTTAGGTGGACATTCTTTAAAAGTTATGCCAGCATTAGTCAAATTAAAACCGTTATACCCTAACTTGAAAATTCAAGATTTCTTTAAGTATAGAACAATAGAAAAATTAGCCTCTCATATTGAAGAGATGGAATATATGTCGTTCAAGAAAGAGAAAAATATGAATGTAGCATGTATGGAAAATGAAATGAAAACGACTCCTGTTTATGAAACAACTAAATTAGAAGAATGTGGGTTAGATATGGTGAATTATCCAAAGGCAGTTTTCCTTACAGGGGCAACAGGATATTTAGGAGCACATATTTTAGAACGGTTATTACAGTTACCATCTACGACTATTTACTGTTTAGTAAGAAAAAGTAAGGATCAAGTAATTGATGCAAAGTTAAAAGAAAGAATGGAGTTTTATTTCGGTAAAGAAATCCTCCAAAAGTTGAAGGAGAGAGTAGAATTAATTGAAGGAGATTTATCTTTGATGAATCTCGGTCTAGATTCAAAGCAATTGGACCATTTAAAGAATAAGGTAGAGTCAATCATACATTGTGGTGGAGAAGTTAGACACTATGGAGAACGTGAGCATTTTCAAAAGGTAAATGTTCAGTCTACAAAATACTTATTGGAATTAGCTAAGAACACAAATGCACGTTTTCATTATATATCGACTTTAAGTGTAGTAGGTCAGGCTGAAAGCGATCCAAAAGAATTTGAATTCTTTGAGTCAAATTTTGATAGAGGGCAAAATTTAGATAATCTGTACCTAGAAAGTAAGTTTCAAGGCGAGAAAATGGTCAGAGAAGCAATGGAAAAAGGAGTTCGTGTCACAATATACCGTGTGGGGAATTTAGTGGGTAACTCTAAAACAGGTAAATTTCAATACAATATTAATGAAAACGCATTTTATAGATTATTAAAAGGGATATGCCTATCTAGCATAGCTCCTGACGTCAATACGTATGTAGATTTAACGCCTGTAGACTATGGGAGTTTAGCTATTACTGAATTATCTTATAAGGCCAATACAGTAAATAAAACCATGCATATTTGTAATCCAATTCAGCTAAAATGGGAACAATTTATTAATAGTTTACAAGCTTTTGGATACGATATCCTGTTAATGAAACAAGAAAAATATATAGAGAAGTTTTTTAATACGAATTTAACTACTGATGAACAGAAAGCATTAGAGCTCATAATGCCTTTATTAGAATCTGTAGAAGAGCTATCAGTAGCTATACCATCTTGTTTATACACGCAAGGATATTTGAAGAATGTACATTGTTTAGAGCCAAATCAAGAGTATATCAATTTGTTATTAAATTATGCTATGAGTATAGAGTATTTACCATTAATTAAAGAACCAATACTGTTGTAGTATACTCTATCTGTTTTGAGCAAAAGAAGGGTTTCACTTCGAAACTTTTTATTTAAAAATCTTAATTATTTGAGTAAAAAAAATAAAAGATTGTATAGCGGAGAAGTAATAATGAAAAAGAACCTGTTTTCTATGGAAAACAGGTTCTTTTTTGGGGGTAAAGATAACTTAGGGATACGGAAAAAATCCTTCCCAGTATGATTGGGATCGCACTATCAAGAATATAAATATGCAATTATGCATATTTATATTGAATATTTTTAATAACATTAAAATCTAATATATAATTAAAAAGTTTTTAATGAATTGATAAGGAGATGCGAGTATGAAGAAAGTCATAGGACTTATTGTATCATTATTTTTATTATTCTCTACCTATGCACCAACATTTACAGCAGCAGCCGAAGTTTTAAATAAAGTAGGCTGGGTGAAGGAGAAAGAGAATTGGTATTATTATGAAAAAGATGGCAGTAAAAGAACAGAAACAATCACATTAGATGGAATAGAATATGAATTCTTCAAAGATGGTAGGTTGTTTGAAGGGAAAAAACAAGTCGGAAATGAATGGCTTCATTATAAAGAACCTGGAAAATTACAAACCGGATGGAGTTTTTCAGGAACAGCTTGGAGTTATATACGTGATGGGAAATATGCAACAGGTGTTATTACCTATCAAGGGAAACAATTTGAAATTAATAAATATGGGGAAATGGAAAAAGGATGGATTACATTACGTTCTAAAATTAAAAGAATGTATCCTAAACCAGAAACAAAATTTTTATTGGAATCAAAGCCTGTAAAAGACGGAGATATATTAGAGGTTATTGGTAAACAAGGTATTTGGTATCAAGTAAAATACCAAGGAGAAATAGGGTATGTAAGAATATTTGAATCCGTAGTCATAGGAGAAAATCCCACACGTTCTTGGGATGTTGTAAAAGAAGGAACAAGCCTCACGCGATTTATACTAACGGAGTATAAAAAAGATCCAGAAAAATACTTTCCTCCAAATGTAATTAAAAACCAGGAGAAAGAAATTCACGAGTTAATTGAGAACGTAAATAATGTGTATTATGATTTCCAACAATTAAAATCTATGTTGTTATTTGATAATGCAAAAGGATGGGTGCAAGAAGAGGGGAAATGGACGTATTATTTAAAAAATGGAAGTCGTGTAACAGGCCTTCAGACTATTGATAATAAACAATACTATTTTGGACCTGATGGCTTTATGCAAACCGGTTGGGTTGATATAGGTGGCGCGAAATATTATGCGAATAAATCCGGTGCGTTACAAAAAGGTATTCAGTATATTGATGGTAAAATGCATTATTTTGATAAAAGTGGTATCTTATCCCGAGGTATGCAACAAGTAGATGGAAAACCGTACTACTTTAGTTATGAAAGTGAACCAAAAAGTGGTTGGATGAAATTAGAATATGATTGGTATCTGTTACATCCAAATGGTGCCTTACAAACTGGAGATTTTACCTATAAAGACAAAGTTTTCTCTTTTAATAAAGATGGAGAAATGATAAAAGGTTGGATCACGTTAGAATCTCTTGTAAAAAAAGTATATCCAGAACCAGACTTAAAGAAAGTTTTACGAGCAAAGCGAGTAAATACTGGAGAATTAATAGAAGTAACAGGAAAAGTTGGTTCTTGGTATGAAGTAAAATATAAAGGTGAAAAAGGGTATGTACGTATCCATGATGCCATTATTTTTGACCAAGAAGCAAAGACACCGTTATCTTTATTAAACGGTAAATTGAAAATTTTTGAAGGTGTTTTTAAATACATCAAAAGTGACGAGCCTTTACTCAATAATACATTAAAAACTCTACAAGATTTAGAAAATAGTACCACTGATTCAATTGAATTGATGAATAATGTTGCAAAAGACGCTGAAGATGCGAAACATGACCTAGAAGAACAGAAAAAACAAATACTAGAATTTGATCAAAAAATGAAAGTCCTGGGAAAAAAAATTAAAAATGACTGGGACCACTTAACAAAAGAAGAGATGCGACAGCTGATAGAAATGTTTCAGGCTGATGCAAAAAGAGCTGGAATTTATGGTGATGATCTTGGACAATATGCAGAAGACCGAGCAAAGCATTTTTCAGAATTAATCCTTAGAGGGTCTAAGGAAATGCTTCGATTCCAGCAAGAAGTGGTAAAATCTCTTGATCAAATGGTAGAGTTTAATAATCAAATTTATGCAGTCATCATGGAAGATACACAAAACGTATTAAAGTTCCAGGATCAATTTAATGTGTATTT
Organism: Bacillus cereus group sp. MYBK216-1; assembly: GCF_051916495.1. Classification (NCBI taxonomy): domain Bacteria; kingdom Bacillati; phylum Bacillota; class Bacilli; order Caryophanales; family Bacillaceae; genus Bacillus; species Bacillus cereus group sp. MYBK216-1. The sequence goes on along the minus strand of NZ_JBQAGT010000006.1, from coordinate 171,044 downwards.
AAAACAAACTACAGATGCGTTTCATGAATTAGCAGAGAGTCATAAGCGTATTCAGCAAGTATTACACGACAATGGTACATTTGAGGATTTAGGAAACATTGCAACAAGTACGATTCGATTAAAACACTCTATAGATGCGGCGAAACCTGGGATGGAGGAACTTGTACAAGTAACAAGAAAAAATGTTCCAGTTATAGCAAAAGATTTACAAGCATTTCAAGAAAGAGTACCAGGTATTTATAATGATGTTAATACAGGATTAGACTTTGGAAATGCGTTTATGGGAACAGCTTCAAAAATTGCCCAACATAAGTATAATATCCCTGCAGCGGCAGCTAACATTGGGAATATTAATTTGAATAACGCATTGCGTGATTTAGGTGGAGATCCATCTCGTATTTATAATCGTGCGAATGATGGGGATTTATCATTCGTATTGGGTATTACACCAATAATTGGTACAGGAAAAGAAATTGGACAACTTATCAAAGGTGAAGACTTAGTAACAGGTCAAAAATACGGTCCAGACGATTATGCATGGGGCACATTAGCCGTCGTATCTGGTGGTACAACACGGGTTATCGGTAAAGTTGTAGGGAAGATTGGTGACCTTGAAAAGAAAGGTAAAGCATTAGAGGCGGCTGCAAAGTACACAAATGCTTTTGGTAAAATAAATGCTCGAAATATACCCAATATGTCTAAAAAAGAAATACTAGAAAAACTTCCTGAAGGATGGAAATACACAGAGAATAATGGGTTTGTTCATGTTCGAGATGGTAATGGTACAATAAGGATGAGAATAGATCCACCAGATAAAGTAACAAAATATGATCATGTACATTTATATGATGAGAATAAAAATCCATTAGATGTAAATGGGAGTATAGTAGATGCTAAAAGTCCAGATGCTCATATTCCATATAAAAAGTAAGAATTGAGGTCGAAAATGAACGTACAGAGAATACAAGCAGAATTTGAAAAGTTACACTATTGTGATGCATGGGTTACTAAATTAGTATGCGACTATTTTGGTGATGAGGTACACCTAACTTATAAGGATGAAAATGAGGACGTAGATTTTCAATTTAGCGGTTGCTATAGAATAAATTTCAAACATAGCATGGGATATGTAAAAGAAAAGCCAATAAAAACATTTACATATGAACAGTTACCATATTTTCTTCATGATATTGAAATCGGTGAAGTAGAAAAAGAGGGTTTGAAATTATATACCTGTAATATAATTATGCCTCCTATGGAATTAGAAATATGGTGTAAGGATATAAAAATTGAAAGATAGGTATTCATATCAACGAAAGAAAAGATTTTGAATACAACATTGGAGTTAATTAAAGATGAGGGTTTGTAAAAGTATTCATTGAAAAAACGTTTATAAAATAAACTTAATCACCTTTATAAACTGGATATTCCAATGTTTCGTATATAAACCCTTTTTGTTTGTAAAGATATACCTTTGCAAACAGATGGAGAAAAATCTCTAACCATAATAAATAGAAAAATTTAACTTATTTTTCTCAATAAGTATATTATGTATAAAATTATAATAACAGTTAATATTTCCTAGTTTATAGTGTACAGTAGATATGCAGGTATTATTTTAGAATTTAGAGGAGGTAACTTAAGATGAAAAAGAAAATTATGTCTACTGCACTGACTTCAACATTATTAGCTATTCTATTATTTTTAGGAGTAAATCATGAAATGAAGGTTGAAGCAAAATCTACTCTTGCGAGTGGTTTTTGTAAAAGTTCTCAAGCTACATCTTACATAAGTACATTTGTAGGTGATAAAGAAGAGTTTGAGGGCGTGGAATTTGAGGCAATAAAAGGACATCCAGATATATATTATTTACGTTCATACGAAAAAGATGGATATGCACTTCTTGAAGGTAAAAAACCAGGAAAGGGCTGTCTAAAGGTCGTTGAATCTGATGGTGAAGTGTATTACTGGGATGTACTAGTTAAAGAAAGATAAAAATTAAATTTCTATTGGGGTAGCACCACACATCCATCAAGCTATAATTTTAGATTATCCCCAAAATGAAATATTTATCTTTCTATAGTGATCTATGAGCCTTTAACTCATTTTTTCGTTTTGGGGAACAATGAATTTCTTAGCTTGATGGGCATGTGGCGAGACTCCTAAAACACCTATAAAATTTTGCATCTAAAAAATGAAAATATGCATATTTTCAAATCAAATAACAAAATTGTAAATATATAAGTTGCAATAGATGTGTAGACACTCTCCGAGTCTCCTAAGTATCTATTTTTCGATACGAAGTCTCTTTATAGACTTCGTTTTTTTTATAAATAATGAAAGTAAACTTTTAGCAATTAGTTTGATTTCGATTTTTCTAAAATATTGAATTTATCTAAAATCCCCTGACCCCCTCAGAACCAAAAACAAAAGTATGCATTCAAAACAATGTAAATAAAGAAATTAGAACATCTTTAAACAAAAAATAGATCCAAACTAATTTTTTATATGAATACGATTATGATAGCTGTATACAAAAAATTAAGGAAACTACTTATTAACGTGAAAATATTTGCATAAAATGAACATGTTTTCATACTAGAGAAAGAGCATTAGTCCCCAATAGTATGAACATGTTAAATTAATGCATTATTTTCTATTTAAAAGAGGATAGCTACACTATAGATTTTCATAAAATGTTCAAAATATATTATGGAGTTGATACAGTGAATCTACTAAAAAAGGATATTCACAAAGTTGAAGAAATATGCTTGGGATTTGGTGTAAGTTTGGAGCTGATAGAAGCTGTTATTAGTAAATTGGGGTTTCAACAATGGCCTAAAAATAGTGAAGATAATCTGAGAATGCTTTATCAGTCATGGTGCAAAAATGTTCCGCAAGATAATATACATAAAAGGATTTATTTTGGAAATCAAATGTCAGGTCCATTACCAATTGGAAATCCTTCAGAATTCTTTTCGAATTTTTTAGAACATTCAACGGGAGGGACATGTTGGGGACATTCAATCGGTTTATACAGTCTGATAAAAATTTTAGGATATGATGTGCGCGCTGCGGCAGGGTCGATGGTAGGGCTTACTCCACCAGAAAATGGTCCAAGTCATGGCACGGTCATTGTTACAATTGAAGATCAACAATATTTGGTAGATGGTATTTTAATGATTGAAGATATTGTCCCTTTATCTCAAGAACGTCCTTCAATCGGAGGACCTCTACCTTTTACAATTAAGATATATCCGAATTTTAATGATTTGTGGGATATTGTATTTCGAACGGGTCACAGTGAGAAAGAACTTACCTGTAGGTTAGAGATTGATAATGTCGAATTTTCATATTTACAGGAGCGTTGGGAAAATACTCGAAACTATAGCCCATTTAATAATAGTTTATTTATTCGTAAAAACATTGGGAAAAAGGCTGTTACACTTAGTCGAAATAAACTTTTTCATTTAAATGAAGATGGTAATATTACAGTTGAGGAAATAGTAACGAATCTAGAAAAGAAACGAATTTTAATTAACATATTTGATTTGAGTGAGGAAATTGTTAATGCAATACCGTTAGATGACCCTTAAAAGAATTGGACTTGTCAACATTTACTGAACACGAAGGGTTCTGTTGCAAATGTTTAGCTTGCTCTTTAAAATTTTGCAACAGAGCCATAAATATTGGTTTGGGACTTATATTTAAAGGTAAAGTATCCAAAACGGTTGCTTTTTTTTGTTGTATAGAAATTACACAATAAACGTATTTAGAGGTTAATTTAGGCATAATGAAGGCCAAGCATCATATAATTATACAGAAAGGCTTTTCTGACATACAACTAGTACCCCTACACTTTATGTGGCACCTGAATAAGGTTCCTATTTTATTGAACCTTTTGATAAGGACAAGCATATATTGAAATCTAGGACAATCAACGTATTCTATTTAATCATCAGTTAACGCTTCTTTTCCCATTAAGGGCATCTCCTGCTATGAATGCTCTCTTTTTATTGAAAAAATTGGACACTTGAATGTAGTTATAAACATGTAATAGCGATTATCGTAGGCCTACTGTGATTGGTTTAGCGTCTTATTTATTGTTAAGGAAAGATAAGCGATATTAAAGTTACGGTTCATCTATATACCACTTGCATTATTCGAATTCATCTTTGCGAGATTCTAAGTATTGTACAGAAAATAAAAATACGGTTATGAATCGAAAAAGCAATTAACTAGATTAATTGCTTTATTGAACTCGTTTTGCGACTTCGCTAAACAAACGAACACAACGAACAAAAATAGACCTAGTAAATAAGTTGCTGTTTTTAGGTGTAATAGTTGAAGAGAACTACAATTTAATTTTGTATGTATATATTATTCATAAATATAGATATGTCTATTTATATAAGAATCCTACATTCTTCTTTATTTACCTATACTTAAATTTTTCTCAATTTATTATGATATAGATATCGTTTAAAAGTATATTGTGCAAAATAATTAATTGGAATTTTTGTATGAATCTATCGATTCAATATTAACTACTCACCACCTAAAATTATATCTATATTCACAATTTAATTGATAAATAAAACGTGGAATATTTAAATTATTGATTATAATCACCTTGAAACTACGCCTTTAAAGGGTGTTTTTGTGTCTAATAAATACAATTATTAGCTCAAAATATTCTTATATTTTTATATCAAAATTCAATAAAATATAGGTGTTATAAATTCACAAAACAAAAAGGAAGCCATAAAGGTTTCCTTTTTGTATATGCTTCAAAAGGAAGACTTTAATAAATCTAATAATGAATTCCTGTGACTCATCGTCATATCTGACACATTAGTTCATAGCTACATCTAGGGATCTATATACCCCTTTCAAATAAATGTAATATTTGCACCAGAACCTTATCTATTAAATATATACTTCCAAACGGCCTTAATCACTCCTGTATTTGGCATATTATCCCTCCTTTGTATAAAATAAGTGTATCATTGTTGAGTTAATAAGAACAGTGTATTATTTAAATAGTATAAAAAATAAAAATACTTTATGTTTTTTGCTACATATATGATTTAGTCATATCATGTTTATATTTTAAATCTGTATCCCTTTGCTCCAAGTGCCCTTCAGTAAATTCATAAACCACGAAATTATTAATATACAATTTCAGGAAAATAACACTAAAACAAACTAAAAAGTCATATATATTAACCACTTCTCATTTAAAGTATTTTTCACAATCCGATAAATTCAAAAAAATCGAAATATATAAATATAACTAAACTAGTTTAACAGAAAAATTAATTTTTTAAAACCCTTTTTTTTCCATGGTTAATAATGTTAAGATTTAATTGTAGATAAACGTTAGTTAATATGAATATTCGAAGAGCGCAATTTATTTTATATTACTATAAAAAATGCTTTAAACATGTTTTTAATTTGCGATCAGTATTTGTTAAATAATAGTTTAGTATGAACCTGCATTTGACACTCTTACATATAGCTATACGGATATCTACACAAATAAATATTATAAAAATAAGAAATGAGGGATTATTGTGCTTGATATTATTAAAAACAGAAAAAAAGTTAAAGAAAACTTAGAATTACCTGATACTTTATTAGAAGAAGTTGAAGAACACTCAGCTATGGGTGGTATAAACACATGGAATACTACAGCTACTTCAACTTCTATCATTATCAGTGAAACATTTGGTAATAAAGGAAAGGTTTGTACTTACACAGTTGAATGTGTGAATAATTGTAGAGGTTAATTAAAAAATGAGAGTAATAATTTTTATTACTCTCATTATCTACTAAGAAAGGTTTCTATTAAAATAAAATGAAAAAAATTCCAGTTGTTTTACAACTCCAACAAACTGAATGTGGATTATGCTGTAGTAACATGATATTAAATTATTATGGCAGTCGAGAAACTATTTTCAACTTAAGAAATGAATTTGAGGTTGGAAGAGATGGGTTAAGCCTTAGTCAATTAAAACACTTGTTTTTGAAGAAAGGTTTTATCTCAAAAATTTACAAAGCTGATATTAGGGGACTTAAAAAACTTCAACTCCCTGCAATAATCTTTTGGGAAAACAAACATTTTGTCGTTTTAGAAGAGATTTCGGACAAAAAGATTAAAATTATTGATCCCGCTGAAGGTAAACGAAAACTTACCACCGATGAGTTTTTAAATAGTTTTTCACATTTGGTTCTAGAGGTAGTCCCAAGTAATGACTTTAAGCCACAATTTGCTGAAGAAGTAAAGCCTTGGGAGGGAATAAAACAATTAGTCATAAACAAACTATCTTTAACTATATTCATTATTTTAACAACAATAACCGTTTTACTACTCAATTTAATTATTCCATACCTCACGCAAAAAATTATAGATGGTGCTTTACTCGGGTCAGTATTTAATGATTTTTCTAGGATTATTTTAAGTCTCATACTTATATCTATATTGCACCTAACCCTATCAATTACAAGAGGATCTCTTATTATTAAACTGAACATCTTTTTAAGTGAAAAGCTTATGGGGAACACATTCCGTCATTTATTACGATTACCATTTAAATTTTTCGATTTAAGGTCTCCAGGTGATTTATTGTATAGACTGAATAGTCTTATTGGAGTAAGGGATTTAATTTCTAGTAGTTTAATACCAGGAATCGTTGATTTAGGTATGATGTTTGTTATTCTAATTTATTTGTCTTCAAAATCATACACAATTACACTTATCAGTTTAGGATTATTATTTTTTAACTTTTTAATTTTAAGTTTAAGTAGAGCCAAAGTTGCTGCAGCAGTAGACAATGAACTCGTTGAGCAAAGTAAAAGTCAGGCTATCCTGACTGAAATTCTATTTTCTAGTTTATTTATTAAAATTGCAGGGTTAGAAAATAAATTTTTTTCTAAGTGGGAACTTAGCTATAAGAAAAGTTTAGAGAAATTTAAATACCGTTCTCAGTTGCAAAATATAATAAACTCTTTATCTGGTAACTTTCAACTTATAGCTCCTGTCATAATCTTAGTAACAGGTATAATTTTATACCAAAATAATGCATTGACACTAGGTGAAATTGTGGCTATTCAAACTATTACAACAATGCTATTTAATCAATCTAGTTCGGTATTTTCTGCCTATACACAGCTTATTTTGACTTCATCTTATTTAAGAAGAGTGAGTGACATTACCGGAACCAAAATAGAGTCTTCTAATAATCTCATTAAAAATTTCGAAGTTAATGGAAATATAGAGTTAGAAGATGTTTATTTTTCATATACAAATATGAGCAATGATATTATCAAAAATATTAACTTATCTATTAATAGTGGTGAAAAAATTGCCATTGTTGGGAAATCCGGTTCTGGAAAAAGTACATTAGCAAAAATCATAGTTGGACTATATAAACATACCAAAGGAAATATCTACATAGATGGTCTGAATATCAATTCCATTGATCAAAGCATATTACATAAACAAATAGGTATTGTTCCACAAGATATTATGTTATTCAATAAAAGCATCTTTGAAAATATAACAATGGGAAATGAAAAATTCACATTAGAGGATGTGCAAGAGGCAGCAAAACTTGCAATGATTGATAAAGAAATCGAAAACATGCCTATGCAGTATAACACGGTAATAAGCGATATGGGCTTGAACTTATCAGGTGGTCAACGTCAGCGTATTTCTTTAGCTAGAGCTCTCATTAATAAACCACGAATATTAATTTTAGATGAGGCAACAAGCTCATTGGATCAAGAGAATGAGTTTAATATTATGGAGTATTTTAAAAAGATTAAGTGTACAGTAATTATTATAGCTCATCGACTTTCAACTATTATAGACGCCGACAAAATATATGTTATTGATGGTGGGAATATCATAGAGACTGGGACTCATCATGAATTAATGAATCAAGGTGGCTTCTATTATCACTTATATAATAAAAAAGGAGTAAGTGATTATGCCTATAATCAATAAACAAAACGAATTGAACAATTGTATGCAGTTGTATCCTGAATTACAAAGTAAAGAAGAACTAGAAGATTTAATTTATAGGGTTTCATCTACTACTATAGATGAACTCTATAAGCAAAGTAAAAATGATAGTGAAAATAAATTTAAATTTAAATCTCATAAACTAAATACTGAAGATGTAATTGATATAGGTATTTCATCAGATTTACCTTTTGGTTCATTTTGTAAATCTATCGTTATCGATCCTTTAAATCTCTTTTTCAAAGATTTAAAGAAAATTAAGATTATAAATGATTATACCTATTTCACAACAAATGTTGCCGATCAGCTAATCTCAAGAATATGGGAACTGTCATATAAAACTTTAATTGATGAATTAAAAACATTAAAAAATGAACAATTATTAATTGGAAAAACAGAAGAAGCGCGGTTCGCATACTTTCATGATGTTTTATTAAAAAATGATGAATATATAGAATATTTATTGGAGGATAATCAACAATTATCAAGCACCTTACGTATCATCATAAACAGAACTTTAAAAAATATTTTAGCCATTTTACATAGAACACAAGCTGAATGGAATAACCTATTAAATCAATTTCATATAAATAATGATGCAAAACTTACTCTTATTGATGTAGGAATGGGAGATACTCATCAAGATGGAAAAACAGTTTGTACACTTCATTTTTCAGATGATTCACGAATTATGTATAAGCCAAGAAATTTAGAGGTGGATCAAGCATTCCAAGATTTTTTGAAGTTTCTAAATACAAAGAGAATAACTGAATTTAATACTGTTAACTTTTTTTCTAGTAGTTCAGATGGGTGGATGGAATTCATTTCACAAAAAGAATGTACTGAAGAAAAGCAAATTAATGAATTTTACAAAAAGACTGGGCAGTACCTAGCCATACTATATATTTTAAATGCAAATGATATCCATTATGAAAATATTATTGCACACAGGGAAAATCCAATATTAATCGATTTAGAGTCTTTATTTGTTCCAAAACCTAATCATTATTTTGAGGAATTTGACAGCAGTTTTCAAAAGGCTCAAGAATTTTTACACACATCTGTAAATAGTATTGCACTTCTGCCAACAGAAATAACCAGATCCATTGATGGTACTGATTTATATGCAGATTTAGGCGGTGTGAGTTTTAATAAGAAACAAATATCTCCCTATAAATCAGTGATATTAAACAACAAAAATTTAGAAAGCATGGATTTCTCTTTAAGAAATTTAGAATTAGAACCAAAACATAATAATCCTGTTTTAAATGGTACAACATTAGAAGCTTATGATTATATTCAAGACATTCAAGATGGATTCAAAAGCATGTATGAATGGGCTATTGAAAATAAAGAAGAATTAGTAAGTAAAATTCAACAATTATTTACTGGTAAAAGAATTCGATTCATCAATAAGAGCACTATGTTTTATTCAAAATTATTAGACATGTCAACATACCCTATCTTTAGTAAAAATTCTTTTTATAAGAAATTACTATTCCATAGAGTTGGTTTAGATGGATTTAAATCGGGACACCCTTTCTTAAAACACGAATATAATGATTTATTAAATATGGATGTTCCATATTTTTCTGCAATAACTAACACAAAAAACATCTATAATTCTAATGGTGATGATATCGGGGACATATTAAATGATACTCCTTTAGAACGTTGTTTAACAAAGATAAACAATTTATCCTTAACGGATCTTTCCAAACAACTAAAATTAATTGAAACGTCATTTTTAAATAAACGTAAAGGGCACGAAGATTGTACTAAAATCTCATTTGTACAAGAAAAATCTAATCACCCAAAATATACGATAAATTATCATTCCTATCTGAAAAGTGCTAAGAATATCGGCGATCATTTAATTAATGAAATGATTACCGCGGATGAAAATGGATATTGGATTGCTCCCTCTCTGGAAGGAGAACAAGAAAACATCTGGTCTCCAGGTCTCGTAAGTTTAGATTTATATAGTGGAAACGCTGGAATTTCAATATTTCTAGCTCAATTATATTCATGTACAGGTGAAATGAAATACAAGGATGCCGCTTATAAGGCAATTGAACCCATAAGAAAATTTATAACAGAATTAGAAGAAAATAGCCAACTACCTTTCCCTTTAGGAGTATTCTCTGGAACCTCCGGTTATCTTTATGCTCTTTATAAGACCGGTATTTTACTAGGAAATACTGAACTTGAAAATTTATTTTTTGATAATATTGATAAATTGAAAAGTTTTGTCATAAAGGATAAAACTTTTGATGTTATAGGTGGCGTAACAGGTACAATTCACATGTTATTAAATATTGCAGCTAATTGTCATGTTACTAAGAATAAAAATCACTTAATTCGCCTTTCTATCGAACTAGAAAAACATTTACATCAACATCCCGTATTTAAAGATCAAGGGAAAATTTACGCTGGTTTCTCTCATGGCATAGCAGGAATTATGTCATGCTATGCATTATTATACAAGAATACAAAAAAACCAATATACAAAAATATCGCTGTAGAATTAAGAGATAAATTAAATAATTTCTATTCTCCAGTTCAACAAAACTGGTATAACAGCAATCAAAATAATGATATTAGTAATGGTTGGTGTCATGGAGCTCCTGGTATACTACTCTCTTTCTTAATTTGTATGGAGTGCGGAATAGAAATAGATGATACTTATGTCAGAATTGCTATAAATAGTACAAAAGATAAAGCCTTAGGTAATAACATCACTTATTGTCATGGTGATTTGGGTACTTTATCTATACTTGAGAGATGCGCCAATCAATTAAATGATTCTGTTCTCTCTTCACAGGTCGAATTAACATTTGAATGTTTACACCAACAATATCTAAAAGAAATAGTTAGTAAAAATACAATTAGGCATTCATATTCATTTAGCTTAATGATTGGTATTACCGGTGCTGGTCTAGCTTTAATTAATAAAGTGAATAAAATAAAAACTAATATTCTATGGATTAATTAATCCTCTCGTACTTGAAAGGAGGTGAAACATATGTTAAAAGAACAAAAATTAGAAAAAATCACAGGGCTTATCCCTGAATCAGAACTTGAAGAACATCTTTCAGGAGAAAGTAGCGGTGCAGGAACTCCAGCAATTGTTACTGCTATCAGTGCCGTCACTGCTGTAACTGCTCAATCTCCATGTCCAACATCTGCATGTTCAAAATCATGCAATAAATAGCTTAGATACATAAAAATTGTACCGATAATTTATGTATTAACCTATTCTATTTTAACTTTGAAAGGAAATGATGAATAATGCTAAAAGAACAAAAATTAGAAAAAATCACAGGGCTTATTCCTGAATCAGAACTTGAAGAACATCTCTCAGGAGAAAGTAGCGGTGCAGGAACTCCAGCAATTGTTACTGCTATCAGTGCTGTCACTGCTGTAACTGCTCAATCTCCATGTCCAACATCTGCATGTTCAAAATCATGCAATAAGTAATAAGTAATAAAATAGATTGTTTCGATTCAAAAATCGAAACAATCTATTTATTAGGAGGAAAAACTGTGTACAAAAGAACCGTGGAAAAACACATAAAAGAATACGAGACTACTTTTGGAGATTTTTATAGACCAATATTATTGAATCTCGAAGATACAATTGAAGACTTACTCAATACATACAGTGAACAAATAAATGAAAAAGAAATAATTCTAAACGATATCATAAAATCTTTATTATATGAATTGAATAGAATTTCATTCAGAACTTTATTATATGAATTCCATTTAACTAAGGAGAGCACTGAAACAAATACCCAAGACCACCACTTCAAAAATTATATACAATTATTAAAGGATTCTAATTATATTACAATGATATTAGATAAATACGAACATTTAAACAAATTAATAAACAAAAAAATCAACTTCAAAATACAATTAATTAAAAATATTTTTGAAAGCTTTTCAAATGACAAATCTAAATTACAACAACATATAGACAATCAAATTCACACTATACATGGTATTGAGTTTAGCCATGGAGATTCGCATAATCAAGGTAAATCAGTAACCATTCTTCAAACTAATAGTGGAAAATTAGTATATAAACCTCATAATTTATATACTGACCAATGGTTTTGTGATATTTTAAACGTTTTGAAAGAGGATATTAATATTGATATACCAGAAATCCCGCTATTTACTGTAGATGATTATGGATGGCAAGGTTTCATATCTCACAAACCATGTACTAACAAAGAAGAAATTTCAAATTATTATTATAGAATGGGAATATACTTATCCGTTTTTTATCTTCTTAAAACTGATGATATCCATTATGAAAATATTATGGCCTCTGGAGAATATCCTTTTATACTTGATTTGGAAACTATAGTCGCTAATAAAAAAATTCACTCCGATGAAGAAAAAGAATCTTTAATGTATACTTTCTTAGAATCTATAACTGACTCCGTCTTAGGAACAATGATTCTACCAGTAAACTATAAATTTTCACCATTTGACGTAGATATTTCTGCATTATCTACTAAAGAAGCCGAATCAAACATTTGGTTATCTTATGTTATAGAAGATGCAGGGACAGATAATATTCGACTAATAAAGCAGCCATCTCCACTAAATAAAAAAAATAATAAAGTCATGTTACATAATAAAGTAGCTAATCCTTTTGATTTTCTCAACAGTATTGAGAATGGATTTTCACATGGATATGATAGTATTTTAAAAAACAAACATAAAATTACAGAAATATGCCACTCAAATTTAGTAAATAAAATTCATGTAAGACATATCCCAAGGGCTACAAGTGTATATGCAAAGTTTTTAGATGCTTCTACGCATCCTACTTACCTTCGCAAAACAGAAACAGTAAATATGCTATTTAACAAATTCAAAAGAGGTACTTCCTTTACAGAAATAAAACAAGCTGAATCAGAAATATTAGCTTTATTTAACCATGATATTCCTTATTTTACTCAGCCGCTAATAAGTAAAAATCTTCACTGCAATGAAGTGAGTGTGATAAAAGATTATTTTCAAGACAGACCTATCGATTTAGTTCTTAACAGATTGAAAAATATGGATAAAAAAGATAAAGAAAAGCAAGTATACTACATAAAAATGTCAATGGTCACTGATGGAGGTGGTAGTCTTGCAAATATTCACGGAAATCAAGTTCTAGGTTTTCAAAATACAGAAATTGATAGTATTTTAAAAGAAGTTGGAAATGAATTAATTGATACAGCCATTATCTATAAAGATACTTGTACATGGATGATACATGAAGTAACAGATAACGAAAAAGTTTATATAGGTCCTCTTAATTATTCCCTATATGATGGTGCAGGATTACTTATTTTCTTACTGGAATTAGCTTCTTATAGTGATAATAAGAAATATTTACAATATGCTGAAATGGGCCTTAAAGGATTGGTTACTGACGTAGATCTAAGTAAAATAGATTCTTACTCAATCTTTCATGGACTTGGATCCTACCTTTATTTATATGCGAGATTTTATAATACTACACAAAAATCTGAGTACTACAATAAATTACTAGATGGTGTAAAAAATTTAAATATAACATACAAAAAAGATCTAAACATAGATTTTATTGGTGGGTTATCTGGAATGATAGTATTTCTAACAAATTGTTACAGAGCATATGGGGATGAAATTTTCTATAAAAAAGCACATGAGTTCGCTGAATTAATGATTTCCATTTATAAAGAGAAAACAGAATTCTTAAATGGCCTTGCTCACGGGCGTGCTGGCATTTCATTATCCTTGGCATCATTATATGAAATAAATAATGATGCCAAAATTAGTACTGAAGTTTATAAAGTCCTTAAACAAGAAAATCTTCATTTTAATTCTACTGATAATAACTGGACAGACTTAAGAGAATTTATTAATACTGAATCAGTATACTGGTGTCATGGAGCCCCAGGTATTTCATTAGCTAGAATGAAAACAATACAATACCTAGGCATAAATAATTTATTAAACAAAGATTTAACATGTGGCATTCGTAAGACCCTTCAAGATGGATTTTCTGATTATCATGATAGTAGCTTATGTCATGGAGTATTTGGTAACTTAGATATTTTAATAGAAATCAACAAATATAAAAAATGCGAAACTTTAAGACATTTTATTGATTCCACATTTTCTAATTATATCGATAACCTTACTAAGTTTGGATATCAATCTGGGATAAAAAACTCTTTACCTATTAACAACTTTATGCTCGGGAAATTTGGAATCGCTTATACTTTACTCAGATATAAGAATAATAAAATCCCATGTATATTATCTTTAGACATTTAAGTAATTATTATATGAAGGGAAGATATCTTGTGAGCATTGAAATTACTAATCTATCAAAAAGCTTTAATAAAAGAGAAAGAGTCTTAGACTCTATAAACATGAACATTAAAAATGGTGAAATAGTTGGGTTAGTTGGCCCTAACGGGGCAGGGAAAACTACATTAATGAAAATCATCTCAGGGCTCATTGTACAATATAGTGGTGAAATTAAGTTTTCTCAAGAAGAATATACTCAATTAGGTAGCTTAATTGAAAAACCAAAATATTTTCCTAATAAAAATGGTTACTATAATTTGAAATACTTTAGTGAGCTATATAGTGATAAAGATAATAATATTGAAGAAATTATACATTCTCTTCAAATGGAGAATTATTTATCTAAAAAGGTAAAGGATTATTCCTTAGGAATGAAGCAAAGACTGGGAATTGCTTTAGCATTGTTAAACAATCCAAATTATTTAATATTAGATGAACCAACTAATGGAATGGATCCTAATGGTATTAAAAGTATCTTAAAATATATAAAAGGGGTAACAAAGAAAAAAAATATAGGAGTTCTCTTATCTAGTCATATTTTAGATGATGTAGCGGATATTAGCGATCGGGTTTATCTAATTAACAAGGGGCAGATTATAGATGAATATTCTAGCTCAATTACTCCTGAAAAGACTATTAAATTTACTTTTAATCAAGAAACAATTATCGAGGCAAATAAGATTTTATCCTATTTCGGATTAGTAGAAAAGACATTAAATACAGTTTCATTGACTACCGATAAAGATTTAAACATATTGTTAGAAAAGTTAGGAGAAAAAAGCATTTATCCTCAAGGTATAAATGTAAAAAAAGATACTTTAGAAGACTTTTACTTTAAAAATATAGGAGCTGAGTAATATGAACTTTTCAAGCTATATTAGGCTGGAACTACTTAGGAATATAAGTACTGTATACCTTTATCTAGCTATTATTGCATCTTTTATTTTCGGGGGGGGAATAGTCTATTCTATTTATTCCTTAGATGGTCCATTTCATGCCCATAATGTTTCTGGTCTCTACTCAACCATCGCTGTTCTTGCATTAGCTATATTTTGTGTAAAAATCGTTTCTATAGATTTATATTATGGAACTATACAATTAATTTTTACGAATAAACAGAATAGACATCTGTTCCTTTATACAAGGTTAATCATTATAACTGTTATATCAATTCTATTTGGCATCGGATGTATATCCTTGCTCTGGATAAATGATATATTAAATCATCAAGGATTCAATTTTCAAATCGTTTGCAACACATTATTCCATTATTTTTTATTCGGGATTTTTTACACACTTTTATTTTTATTAATTTCTATTTTCTATAAAAAGCCTATGAATCTTCTTATAATTGCATTCTTTACAATTGTACTTATACCAAGTATCATAGGAGCGATTTTAAATATTCCTGGCCTGTCTTCTATATTAAAAGAGGCAATTATGGCGTTGCCCATATATAGCTTGCCTACAAAGATAGCTAGCTTATCGTTAAGCATAACCGATATATTTGTAATTATCGGATTGAGTATTTGTTTGTTTGTCTGGATATTCTATACTCTTCCTAAAACTGATTATTAAAATTTATCCTTTTCAATCAAATCGCAACTATAAATGAGGGAATTTTATGAAAAAAGTAGTAGCTTACGTTGCTTCAAGGAATAACAGCAGTCGTTCTGTTACAATTACAGAAAACTTATTAACTGAACTAAAAAGGAGTTTGAATCATCGAATTAATACAACACTCATTACACCTCTCACACATAATGTGCACCCTCCAACGGGATGTAAAAATTGTTTCAATCAAGGGATTTGTCCCTCTGATTTTTTAACAAATGACGATACTAATTTAATAAAAAATGAGTTACTAGAAGCAGATCTTATTTTTCTAGTTAGTCCTGTTTATTCACATAATGTTTCTGGAGACATGAAAAATCTAATTGACAGAATCTCTTATTGGGCTCATATTTTTAAATTATCTGGCAAACCAATTATACTTTTGGCTTCTGCGGAAAGTAACGGGGCAAAATACGTTATTAATTATATGAACAGAGTATTTACTGCTATGGGAGCTACAATAATTGGGCAAGAAACGTTTTTAAATACAGTGGAAGATTCATACAAAGGGAAGGTTGATATTATTATAAATCTGTCAAAAAAAATCCTTTTAAAAAATGTTTTCTTATCCCCTACCGAGCAACAAGAAAATTTGTTTCAATACCTTAAACAAACTATTTCCACTTACAATAATGAACATTTCGAATATAAATATTGGTTACAAAATGGATTATTTAAAAAGAATAGTTTAGAGGAATACTTTATAGAACAACAAAAAAATTAATAATAAAATAGCCCTTTAGGGCTATTTTATTATTAATTACTTTTATTTTTTAAAATATTTTCCGACCACAAATCCTGCTGCTCCTCCAATTATAGCAGCTACGACACTGGAATATAATAATCCAAACACTATAGCAATTCCTAACGCAAACGCAAACGACTCTGAATTCATTAAAATCACCTTTCATATTTTAATTTATTCCAATAAAATGTTAAAATAGAATCAAATTATTTAACAAAGTTAACAACCCCTTATTTATTATTCTAATTCTGAATTACAAATTTTTCAAGGTTGCTTTCAAAATATTAATCTACTAAAAAATTGAGTAGTGCTATCAGGAGTGTAGATAATTATTTTCTCTCTAGTCTAAAAAGTGATTTGAATTTAGTATATATAGTTCCGTATTATTTAACTGATTAAAGAAAATAAGCATAACCCTCCTATGTCATAAAATAAATAGTTTATATGAAACTCTTACTTCTTTAATAAAATTTTACCTCGGAATTTAAATATTTTACAAATAACACACATCCTTCAATACGCTTTTTTCTTTTGGCTTTTTTTATAAATTCCACCTCCTTCTATCTTATATATCTAATTCCCCATAAACTTCACTTCCCTATATTTCTCATTTCTTACCGCATCAAAAGGTACACCCTTTGGTTCGCTTTTTATTATTACGTGTTCAAAGATATAGAGAGCATTTGATATACCTATAAAAGTGTACCTTTATAAACAGTTATGAGTTGTAGGTTAGTAACTAGAAACGAAATCAATTTTCTATTGACTTACAATTTGAATTTTATTAAGGAATAAAAAGGGCCTATACTTCACTGAAGTATAGGGGGAGAGACTACAAGTAATCAGTTATTAATTTTGAATAGATACTTAAATCGATGAATTTTCCATTTGATTTTTCACTTTTTCTTAGATTTCCTTCTAATGTGAATTTTAATTTTTTTAACACGCTTATGGAATTTAGATTTTCAGATTCAACTTTTGCTTCAATGCGGTTTAGTTTTAAATCAATAAATGCACAATCTATTAAAGCGGAGATTGCTTCAGGTGCATATCCTTTGCCCCAAAATGCTTTTGAAATATCATAGCCGATCTTAGTTTTAGAGTTTTCAAAATCTAAGAAATTATAACCACATGAGCCAATGATTTGATTAGATTTTGCTTCGATAACAGTAAATCGTATTGCTTTATTGTTTTGAGCCAGCTCATTTAGAAATTTAATCATATCTTTTGCCTGATCCTCATTAGTGAAATTAATAATATTAATGAATTTCGTAACATCTGGATCAGACCATATTTTAAATAAGCTTAATGAATCAGATTCTTCTGTTTTTCTTAAATATAATCTTTGTGTGTATAGTTCTGTAATCAATACTTTTACCTCCATTATATTGGTGATGGGTAGATGAAAAATATTGATATTTGTGCATAATTCAGCCCTTCCTACTCTTAGTTATTTTTTATTATACATGAGATAAATAGAGGGGGGAATTATGTGGTTTTTTATATCAACTTTGTTTCTTAATTGTTTCTTCCATTTAATAGCACGCGTGATTTTATTAAAATGAGAGGAGAAAAACTCTTGAATAGAAAGGATATTTAGTAAAAATTTATTCAAAGAGAAAATCTTTACTTCAAATATCGGTACATGATTGATATTAGTAATAATGGAATAGCTATTTAAACTTTAGGGGAGGAACAATAATATGGCAAAAGTTCTAATGTTTAATTTTCCAGGAGAAGGACATATTAATCCGACAATTGCAGTTGTTGAAGAACTAATAAAAAGAGGCGAGGAAGTTATTTATTATTGCGTAGAAGAGTATAGAAGTAAAATAGAGAATACAGGAGCTTTGTTTCGACCATATGAAAATTTCATATCACAAATAGACATGGTAAAAAGAATGAATGGGCAAATAAATCCTCAAGAACTATTATTATACATTGTGAAATCCATGGATAAAATAATAGGGATAATTTTAGAAGAAGTAAAAAAAGAAGAATACGATTATGTTATATATGATAATAATTTCGCTGTTGGATGGATTATAGCTGAAGTACTACAAATACCTAAAATTTCTTCATGTACAACATTTGCCATTACTAAAAAAATAGCATCTGCTCTTATGAAGGATCACGAAGAAGAGAATAAAAAATCTCCATTATATCAGAAAGTTATGCGTATTTTTAAAAAATGGGAAGATATTTATGGAATTACTCTTAATGAAAAACAAAATTTGATGACATGCCCAGGGGATATTACAATTGTATATACATCAAAATTATATCAACCAAATGTCGAAGAATTTGATGATTCTTATATATTTGTTGGGCCCTCTATTGCACAGCGTAAAGATGTAGATTCTTTTTGCTTAGAACAGGAAAAGGGAAACAAGCTGATTTTTATTTCTATGGGAACAGTATTTAACCAACAATCCGATTTTTATCGCACATGTTTTGAAGCATTTCGAAATAGCTCGGTTACTGTCATATTAGCTGTAGGGAAGCAAAATGATATTAGTCAATTAAATAATATTCCTTCTAATTTTAAGCTATATAATTACGTTCCTCAATTAGACATTCTACAACATACTGATCTATTTATTACACATGGGGGAATGAATAGTTCCAGTGAAAGCTTATATTTTGGTGTTCCTATGCTAGTTATTCCTGTTATGGGAGATCAGCCTATAATTGCTCAAAGAATAGAAGAATTAGAAGCCGGAGTCCAGTTAAATCGTAAATTCCTTACTCCGGAGATATTACGTAATACAGCGATGCATGTGTTATCAAATGATATTTATACAAAAAATAGTCATAGAATTGGAGAATCTTTAAAAAATGCTGGAGGATATAACAAGGCAGTCGATAAAATTGAAACCTTTAAATTTAAAATAGGTATTAAATAAAGCAAAACTATTGTGGCTGAAGAATTTGTGGAGCATGTGGTGATTGGTATGAAAATTCTATCGAATAACCTATCAGTTTTATATTGCTTATTGTTATTCAGTTAGTCGTTTATATCGTGTGTTTTACTGTAATCATGTTAATTTTTGGGATACTAGAAGTTGAATAATTAACAATAAATACGCTTGGTTTATATGTTGTTTTTGATTATTACGGTATTAAGTTATATGATGATACAATATTTTCTTATGTACGGAACCCAAGCTAGTTTAGTTCAAATGAAACTGATGTTTATTACCAAATTAAGTGTATTTTGGTATGTTATTTAGGGTACCGCCACAAGCTTATCAATCTAGTGAAATGAAACATCCCCAAAACATCTTTGTTGTTTTTGGGGACATTATGAAAAAATAGCTTATTGGCTATGGGCATTTACATCGAGAGAGGCAATCTATTTCAAGTATCTATATTGCTTTATATAAATGAATTTTCCAAGCGGATGTGTTTGATGTAAATATTTTTTCAAGAGATAAATTGTTCTCTGCTGCATTTTCAATTGGAACAGCAGAAAAAATGTAACGACCATCCATTTTTTTGAAGTGTTCTATATTTAGTTCTACATTTCTTAAGCGTTTGTTTGATTTTTTTGTAAACATATAGTGTTTTCCAAGTTCATCGGTGAAAATATAACAGCGGCCACCCCATTCGTCAAAATACGTACGAATCGTTTTATTCTTCGCTAGTTCCTTCTCGATTATTTTTCGAAATTCATATTTATATGATAGAGGATAAAAATTATTATATGTATCAAGTGTGTAGAATCCATTGTACTGAGCGATAGCAGGATGTAAACCAATATTAGCGACACGGTACTGCTCCAAAGGTAAATCGATATACTCTTTTATCTTCTGGAATTGTTCTTCTGCAAAAAATTCCTTTACTGAAGGTTTATTTTGAAAAATAATTTCCTCATTATAAAAGCTTAACAAAATAATTTGAGCAATCACAAAACCTGTTACAACGTGTCTCCATATTTTCCCTTGTAACCATAAAAATTTTAATCCAAGAGCGAATAAAACATAAATAACTAACGGGCGTAAAAAATGATAACGTGCAAAATTAAATGTATCTAAAATGTGAAAACGTTTTGTTAATGGAAGCCAACCTTTATAAAACCAAAAAGCATACCAAATTGACAAAGCTATGTTAAACAAAAACAAAAAAACAAAGACTTTTTCTTGCTTCCATTGTTTCTTAGTAATGATAAAATACAACGCAATAAGTATGACAGGTAAAATAACAAATGTATGGACTGTCATGACATGGGTATGTCCTAGAAGGAAATTTTTCAATGTGAGGCGGAGAGATCGCCATAACGATAATCTTGCATGAAAATATTCATCTCTACTGTTAGGTGCAGTAGATAAAAAGAAGGAAGATACTAAGCGATATTCTACAATCATGTAAATGAGCGTCATATAAATAATTGAAAAAAGAAAACGAAAGTTCCATTCTTTTTTTATTACTAAGTCCACTAACCAAAGGACTCCCATTCCGCTTAAAAAAAAGAAAAAACCTAAAACAATACTCGAGTATAGAGGAATAAGAGTGAGTACGAAATAGTTCTTCCACGACCTTTCTCCTTTTCGAATATTTAAAAATGCCCAAAGTGCAAGAGGCATTCCGAGAGTACTAAGCATTCCTGACGGCCAGAAAGGAGTAAGAGCAAAAGCTAATGAAACTCCTACTGCAATGACCCTCCATTCCTCTCTAGGTAAAAAATGTTGTTTTAAAAGAACATACATCCCTATAAATGCAACCACTCTTGTAATCGTTTGACTCAATGCATACGCAACCATATTTGGAAAAAAAGCATACAACCAAACGATACCACTAAATTCCGTACTAAATGCGTTTCTTGACAATTGATTGTTTATCACCTGTGGAATGGTAGCATCAATCGGACCTATTATCTCTCCGCTCCTTGCCAAAACCTTATACCAAGACAGATTGGAATCAAGATTATCATGAACACGAATATGCGCATTTTCTCCAAGAATAAATAAAGGAGACAAATAAAGAAAGAGTATGATTGCTGCAAAAACCAGTAACTTTATTTCTTTGTTATTCTGTTTTAAAAACATTGAAAACACCTCGAAAAATTTCAAAAAGTTTATTTATAAAATTTCCTAAACGAAAGAAATTATTCCTGGGTTAATAAGATGTTGTGATTTATATAAATTAAGAAACTTCTTGTATAAACTTAAGTGTGAAAGAGGGAAGAATACCGGAGGGAAATGGATTTACTTCTTAATGTTGATTATTTTTATAAAAAAGAAAAGTCTTAACAGTTAAGTGGCTGAAAGACTAGATTGCAGCCAGTATTTAATCTAAATAAAGAAAAGAATTATGGCAGTGAAATACACGTGCTACAATTCTTTTTAGTATATTTAAGATTTATTCAATTTGTCTTTATCGTCTACAGCTATATCCTCTTCTATATTTACAGTCTCTTTTACAACATAGATTGGTCGATTCTTACTTTCGTCATAAATACGAGCAATATATTGACTGACAATACCAAGACCAAGAAGTTGCACACCACTGAAGAATGTGATAGCAACCATAAGAGAAGCCCATCCAGTTTGAATGTCTTGTCCAATAAATTTAACAATAACTGAGTATATTAAAACTGCAATAGAAATTAATACAGAAATTAAACCTAAAGTCATAACCATTCTTAGTGGCTTTGTAGAAAATGCAATAATACCATCTGAGGCAAATCTCATCATTTTCTTTAAGGGATATTTTGTTTCACCCGCAAAACGTTCATTTCTTACGTATTCAATATATGTTTGGCGGAATCCAATCCAAGACATCATTCCACGTACGAAACGATTTCGTTCTGTCATTTGTTTGAATACATCTGCTACTTTACAATCAATAAGACGGAAGTCACCTGTATCTTTAGGAATATTAATATCAGACATGAAATTTAAGAAACGGTAGAAATATTTAGCTGTTACAAGTTTAAACCAAGTTTCACCATCACGCCGTTTTCTTTTCGCGTAAACAACCTCATAACCTTCTTCCCATTTTGCGATAAGTTCTGGGATGACTTCAGGTGGATCCTGTAAATCAGCATCAATGATTACGATAGCATCACCTTTAGCAACATCAATTCCTGCTGTTACAGCTATTTGATGTCCAAAATTACGAGCAAAGTTTATGATTTTAGCACGAGAATCTCCGGCTGAAATACCTTTTAAAATTTCCATCGTCCGATCGGTACTACCATCATTTACAAAGATAAATTCATAATTAATATTATTTTGTAGCATAACAGATTTTAAACAATTATAGCATTCTTGTGCTACTTCTTCTTCAAAATACATAGGAACGATAATTGAAATAAGTTTCTCCAAGCTTTTATCCTCCTTGTAGTAGGGATTGGTTGAATTATTGCAAATGATTTTGTTTGTTGAATGTCCAAAGTTTATGAAGGAAAAAATTCATTATCATGCCAACATTGATAGAAAAAAGTTGTGAGATAAACTTATTGATAAAAAGTTTATCAACTAATATGAATAAGGTAATTGTGTTAAAAATTAATACAATTAAATTTACAGTTAGGAATTTCAAAAATAATGATATCTCTTTATTTTTGAATTCAAAAACCCAATTTTTATTCCAATAATAACTGTTAATAACACCAATTAAATAAGCAAAACAGTTAGCGGTAAGGTAATTAATACCAACTTTAACCAAAGTTATGTAGCTAATCATTGTGATAAGTGTATTTAATATTCCTATCAAGCTAAACTTTAAAAATTTCTTCATAATGTAGTATCCTCATTTTTATAAAAGATATAAAAATATATAATGATAATTTGCAGTTTTTATATAAATCAATGATTACTTTAAAGATTTATTAGGTATCACCACTTCAAAAAGAAGCTTGTACATTTAGACATAAATGTACCGGTTCCCTGTAAGATAAAGAACCGGCTATCTATTTAATGTTGTTTTGATGGGGTTTTTGTCTTGTAATGGTGGTGATTATTAGTTTGGTTACCATGTCTCTCTTGGTTGTAAGGCGTAATTTCATCAGCAAATTCCATATTTGCTAAATTTACTTTGGATGGAATAAATGATCTTGTTTTATTTTGAAAACCTTGGAACGTATGTTTTATAGATTTCATCATACTTGAATTACGTGTTGCCAATAACCCTAAAACTGTTCCTAATCCTAGTAAAGAAGCCCAAATCCATCCTTTATTGTTCTTCTTTTTATTTCCTAATAACCCAAGTATTCGTTGGATTATTTCCCCATAATTCAATGATGACATCAAAAAGTTAATTATATTCAATTTTGTCCCCCCTATAAAAAATCGTAAAAAGAAACACTAGGTTCATTTCCACATTATTTATAATGCGATATTTTATAGAAATTTATGATACCAACTTATACTAATAATTCTTGATTTTTAAATTGGAACCCTTAATGTTACCTGATTGTTTTGTTAAAATATGTAAAAAGATTTTATGTAAAAGCCTCTTTAGGACAAATCGCTAAACGTGCAAAAATAAGTAAGGGGGTTATTTCTTATTACTTTACAAACAAAGAGGAACTTCTAGAGCAAGTTATAATCGATTATTATATAGCTTGCCAGTCCTTTAGTTGTCCGCAAATTGAAGCTCAAACGACCCCAGAAGGAATGCTCCAAACGTATATTGAGTCGAATCTGAAATTTATAGATAAACATCGAAAGCATATATTCGCTGTTATAGAAATTGTTTCAAATGAAAGAACAGATGAAGGAAAACTTCGGTTTGCAGCAGACCATGATGAAACTATTTTTCTTCCCATTAAAAATATTCTACGTTTAGGGATGCAAGAGGGGGTGTTTCGAGAATTTTCCGAAACGGCCTTACGGGTGATGGCGTTAACAATCAGGCATGCCATAGACGGATTTAGCCTCGAGCTAATGATGAACCCCGATCTAAACGTTAAAGATTACACTAAAGAACTTATTACAATCTTTGAGCGAACAACTCAAAAGTAACATATCACCCTGATGAGGGGGAAGGTCATGATATTTTATGAGGTTATTTGTTTTTGCTGTAAAAGTGTATTTCTAGTAAATGAAGGAACTGAAAAATATAAGCAGTTCAAGGAAAATCCAAAAGGGAAATATTGCTGTGACGAATGCAGTCATAAAATAAGACTTGAAGCAATTAAACATTTTTTTAGATAGGGGCACTATCTACTTCTTATTTTTGCTAGTTTATAATGTCTAACATAATTCATCTCAAAATGATTAAATTTTTTTATAAATATTGTTTATATATTCATAAAGGAAAACTCCATTTTAATCAATCTTTATTTTAAAGCTATACCGAATCCTTAAGTTGATGAATGTGTGTCGTGCCCCCTATAAAGAAATTAAGTTCATCTTTTTTCTCAATATGGGTATATAATGTAAAGCTTTATAATTATTTACACAGCGGTGTTTTGAATAATATCAAACAAAAAATCGATGGGGGTTCTTAATGCCTAAGGAACTTCAAATACCTGTTGTAATAGGTTGTTATCCAACTTGAATACAGAAAAGAGGAGTCCTATATGAAAATTGAGTTGTTAGAGAAAAAACATATACAAGAGGTAACGGATTTGATTGCAACAGCCTTTGTACAGAATGAACCATTAGTAAGTTATATACAAGTTCCCTTATTTTCCTATAAGAAAATATGTGAAGAAATGGTGGACCGAGCTATTCAGCAAAAGATGTCATGGGTAGCGATGAAGGACGATGAAATGGTGGCAGTCATTTTATGCCGAAAAGCGGAGAGACCGTTAATCGATAAACAAACAGCAATTCAAATATGTCCACCAGTCGCACCCATTTTACAACTATTAGCAGATTTAGAAGAAAAATCTGCAGAATTTTTACAATTACCTAAGGGAAATTTAATTTATTTTGATATGGGAGCCTGTCATCCAAAATGGATGGGAAAAGGAATCATGAGTGCCATCAATATGCTCATTTCGCATGCTTTAACATTAATGGCGGAGAATCAATCAAATATTATCACAGCATGTACCAATAAAATCTCTAATAAACTATGGACAAGACAATATCAAGCGATTCAACTGAATGAGATTGTATATGATTCATTTTGTTATCAAGATAATTATCCGTTTGCTGGCATTACTTCTTCCACAGCAGCCCAATTATTATATATGCCGACTGCTCACATTATTGAGGGACTGGCAAAACAAAAAAGACGTTCTCATACTCGTATATAAACATTTATAGCCAACGCATTTATAATAAAGATTCTAAAAAGAATAACTAACAAAATCATTTGAAGAAGGGTGTTTTTGCACATCCCTCACGAAGAAAGACTGCTCTTGCGTTAAATGCATGGTCAGAATGTCAGTACTTGGGTACCGCCGCATCGCCAGCAACTTAAGAAATTGATTGTTCCCCAAAACGATTACCATAAACCTTTACCAAAAGTATGTTGCACAGACACAGGGCTTAATTGTTACAAGAATGTTACTAAACGTACAATTTTCTCGAAATGATATGGTGCCTCCAAATGGAAAATAGCAGGATTTTCGTTAGCATGCAATAATACATGTTCATTCAGCGGAAAAATCTGGTGAAATCTAAGCACCTGTTCTATTTTTTCAGTTATCTTGGAAACCTTACTTCTTAATTACCCAAATGGGAGGCGCTTTATCGCGTCTTTTCTTTATTTTCAAAAGGATCGGCTCAATTTCTTCCTAGATCCGTATTTTAATTTAAATGTGATACGATAGTTGTATATAGACAACAATGAGGGGCAGCAAGTATTAGAAGATAAGTAGATAAAATTAGGGGGCGCATTTCATGTATAACTTACAAGAAGATATGTATGAACAATTGAAAGGGAAAAAAGGGGAAGTTACTGTGTTTTTAAAGAATGGCATTCCAGTACGTGGGCAGATCCTTGCAATGGACAAATTCACCGTTCTTATGATTGCTCATGGTAAGCAACAACTAGTCTACAAGCAAGCAATTTCCACAATTCTTAAGTAATTCTTTTTCCTTTTTTCGAGGGAAGAGGAAAAAAACAAAAAAATAGAAGATTGAGATCAATCTTCTTCAAAAAAAGGAACAGATAACAGATTACTACTCCAACTCTTAATCAATTATATATAAGCGTATAGGAATATTCAATCCGTTCTGAATTTTCTCAATATATTTGTCTTATTTTTAAATTATAATATAAGTAATTCTTTTTATTATTATATATTTGTTCTTTTCTGTCGCAGAATCCTTATTATAAGGATTCCTTTTTTTGTATCAAAAATCTACAAAGAAAAAAGATAAGATCGGGACACAATCTTATCTTTAGCACAAGGAGTAAACAAAAGGAATAACCATCATATTTTTATAATACTTAAATTTTTATTAATTTTGAATATTCAATCCGTAATTACTAAGTATATCTATATTGAGAAATTTATTACAAAATTAGTTATAAATGATTCAAAACTCCAAAGTAAACTTTTAGCCATTAGTTTACTTTCGATTAAAAATCATTTTAATGAAATTAAGGACCTACTATCTACAGAAAGTGTAGAGCACCTAGAACGCATAAAGCATCTATCATTAAAAAATCGTGCGACATCCCAAATTCCCGCTTTAGCGAACATGCTACCAAATGAAATTGCAGTTTATTAAATTGGATTGAGGGCTTTTTTACTTGATAAAAATAAGTTATAGGAAGTGTTTTAACAAATCCATTATTGCGTTCAACAATTTAATAAACTGAATTGTTGCCTCCGAATGTTCCCGTATCTTTTTGATTATTTCTTTAATTTTTTTCATGACTAAAACCTCTATTTCCTAAATGTAACGGTTATCTCTTAATATCCGTTCATCATGTAATAATCAATATCAGGTTCAAGTCCACTATCTAATGCAGATTTAATTACAATTTAATAATAACTAATATTTAAAGATTGCAAAGAAAAAATCAGTTTTACAAAACATACAAAATGTTAAACTCAAAGAACCTAGTAATGTTAAGTAAACATACTAATATCACTAGATTTTTATTTGGTTATTTAATGACGGGTTTTACATATTGAAAAAAATGCGAAATTAGTTTTACTGTTGTAGTTGAATTTTCTCAAAAAGTGATATTTCAAATTGGATACTTATTTCATAGTAAAGCAAAAAGCACCCAGCATGGATGCTTTTAAAATTATATATGTTTGTACTAGAACCATTTCTTAAATTCTTAGCAATAAAAAAGAATTTAAAAAACGAAAATTATAAAATAAATCCAATCATTATATTAATGAATTGGCCAATCTTAGCTACAACTTGGGAGCCATGAGCAACCATTGAGTTAATATCAGTTAAAGCCGCTTGTGCTTATCTAAGAAGAGAGGGTCTTACAGCTGCACTTTGTTCTACATTTTGTGCTATTTCTTCAGCAAAATCCAAAGCATTCTCTTTAACATCTGAGTTCTCTATAGATATCTCTTTTAGTAATTCTATTTAGTAGAATATTTCCCTGTATAGCATCATTATTGAGTCCTGATTCCATGAGATTGAAGTTAAGATATATTGAAAAGATCTTATTGAGATTTCTTGTCAATTTCTCATTAGTTTTCAGTTTATTCGGAAATTTGGTGGTTTTAATTTTACAGTTTAGTGAAATAGTGGGTTTGAAGATAATATAAAGCGTCTGCAGGACAATAGTTATGGGTATAAGATGAAAATATTGTATGTGCATAGCGAAAGATAACGGAAGGATAAACAGTACTGTAGCATATGGAACTTATTTGGTCTGTCTTAGGAGTCGTACAATGCATAATTGTAAGTCAGCAATCCTAGAAATAAGTTTGCCTTCGGTAGGAAGCGTTCCACTAACGATGTTCATACTCAATATTTTTTTAAAACGTTTGAAGGAATTTAGTTTATGTATATAACTTTATGAAGAATATTAAATCTGTAGCATATGTAATTCCTCTGGAATGGATTCACGTATAGATCCTCATCTAAATTAAAAAATTTCACATATAATTTCATTTATGTTTAAAGTTTAAAAGCTCACCATAGATGATTTATAGAGAATGCAATTATAAATGCAAGAAAATCTAATTTAAAATTGAAAATTCGTTCTATTTTGGTTAGATATGGAATAAATGAATTTTATTTCTCAATATTCACTGTATGTCACTTTTTTGTTTTTTTCTATATGATATTGGAAAAAGTATGCTTAATTTTATAACATAAATCCCCTACAAAATTATTACTCTACAAATTAATTTCTTAAAGAAAACTTCTTGTGAATATGTTACTAACTACATAAAGTGTAATATTAACAGAATTATTACCAAAGTATTAGGTTTTTAGAATGAAAAATGAATGCTCAAAATATCATTGAAATCCAGGAATAGAAATCGTAATTAAAATTTTTTGTTTTCTGTCAGGTATGTAAATCACTTTAGCTACTTTATGGGTAATTGCATGTGTTTTTTCTTTTGCTTAAGTTTATGAAATAGGAGTATTAGCTCTAAGTATTGTAGCTAAGAGTATGTAAAGCATAGAAAATCCGAATTAAACAAAATAGGAGGAAAGTGAAAATGAAGCATCAAGATGATAGTAAAACTGGTTTGGAAATAGCGATTATTGGAATGGCAGGTAAATTTCCAGGTGCAAATGAAATAAACCAATTCTGGGATAACCTAAAAAATGGTGTTGATTCAATTTCTACATTTACTGAAGATGAGTTAATTAAAGAAGGTGTTAATTTAGATGTTTTACAACATCCTAATTTTGTGAAAGCAAAAGGGTATTTGGAGGAAGTAGAATATTTTGATGAATCCTTTTTTGCTTATACACCTAGGGAAGCGAAAATAATGGATCCCCAAATCCGTATGTTACAGGAAACGACATGGGAAGCATTAGAGATGGCAGGCTATAATCCATTTGATTATGAAGGATTAATAGGATTATATGTAGGAGCATCTACTAATTTTAATTGGATGAAGCACACGCCATTATTAAACAGTGATAGTGTGGTTGAGTTTTCAGAGGCAGGTACTCTTTCCTATAAAGATGCAATTTCAACGCTTACATCCTATAAGCTGGGACTTAAGGGACCGAGTTTTACATTATATACAGCATGCTCTACATCTCTTTTGAGCATTCATCTTGCATGTAGATCATTGTTAACTGGAGAATGCTCTATTGCAGCTGCAGGTGGAGTATCTATAACGTATCCTAAAAAGAATGGTTATAAATACCATGAAGGAATGACAAGTTCACCGGATGGCAAAGTACGTACTTTTGATGCAGAAGCCCAGGGTGCAGTTTTTAGTGATGGTGTAGGTATGGTAATACTAAAGAGATTAGAAGATGCGATTGCTGATGGGGATACGATATATGGTGTAATTAAGGGATCAGCAGCAAATAATGATGGAGGTCGAAAAGTAGGCTATACCGCTCCGAGTGTTGAGGGACAGGCTGAAGTAATTCAAGCAGCTCATAGTTTTGCTGAAGTTGATCCTTCTACAATTAGTTATATAGAAACGCATGGGACGGCAACGCCATTAGGGGACTCTATCGAAGTAGAGGCTTTAAGGAGAGCGTTTCAAGATGTGGACAAGAAATCTTTTTGTGCAATTGGTTCTGTTAAGAGTAATGTAGGTCATTTAGATACAGCTGCAGGGGTGACCGGACTTATAAAGACAGTTTTATCTATGAGACATAAACAACTCCCGCCAACTTTAAATGTGAAGCGCCCTAACTCGAAAATTGATTTTATAGATAGCCCATTTTATATCAATACTGATTTGGTAAATTGGCAAAGTGATGATAATGATCTTCTTCGAGCTGGTGTAAGTGCTTTCGGATATGGTGGAACTAACGTTCATATTGTATTAGAAGAAGCCCCTAAAGTTAAAAGTTCTGCTTCTACTAGAGAGAAAAAACTAATGGTTCTTTCTGCTAGATCAAAAGAAGCTTTAAATAATGCTACAGTGAATATGGTTGAATATCTGGAATCTAATAAAGATGTTGAATTAGCAGATGTAGCATACACATTGCAAACTGGCCGTCGATCATTTCCGTATAGAAGAGCGGTCTTATGTAAGGATATAGATAGCGCCATAGACAATTTAAAAACAGTTAAAGATTTTCACGTAAAAACGCAAGAAAATCCAGATTTGGTATTTGTGTTACCTAGCGAATACTCATCAATTATTGAGAATGTAAAAGAACTATACCAAAAGGAACCATTATTCTTAAAAGTATTTGAGCGTAATATGACTGATGCCCAAATGTATACTGGAAAAGCATTGAAAGAAGCATTCTTTAAAGGAACAGATGATAGCTTGGTTGAAGATTTAACCTTCTTCGTCTGCTTGCAATCGATTATTGATGTATTAATTGAATGTGATGTACGTCCTTCTAACATTATTGGTACAGGCTTAGCTGGAATGGTTTCAGATATTTATAATAAATCTCTTAAGCCAGAAGATGTCCTGAATCCATTAGTTGAGAACTATATAGAGTTACAGACAGAATGGACGCATGGAGAAAAAGTAGAATTTCTAACACAAGTTAAGGATGTAGATCCTAATTTTGTGATTGTACATATTGGAGAGTTATTAAATTCTGAAATTAATAATAATCAGATTATTTTACAGAACGACTTGTTAGAGGTATTGGGACAAGCGTGGGAGTTAGGGGTAGAAATTAATTGGAGTAAACTGTATGAAGAGGAATATAGATTACGTATTGCCTTACCAACTTATCCTTTTGAGAAAAAACGATATTGGATAGATTCAGCTGAACAGCAAAATATAACTAATAGTGAAGAAACATCGATAAAGAAACGTTCTAATATAGCTGAGTGGTTCTATACTCCAGGTTGGATGGAAAAAGAAATTGTAGATGTAACTAAAGAATCTACTAAAAGTTGGTTGTTATTTTTAGACAATGAGCATATAGGCTTAGCTCTTAAAGAAAAGCTTGAAAGAGATGGACATCGTGTTATAACAGTCGGTGTGGGTCCTTCATATAAAAAGATTAGTTTAAATGAATTTACAATATGCCCTAATAAACAAGAAGATTATTATCAGTTATTTAATGAGCTACAAAAACAAGAGTGTTTACCAGAGGAGATTGTTCACCTATGGAATGTGGATAATAAGGATTTAGGTATCGAGACCTTAGATACTGGATTCTATTCATTAATATCACTTGCAAAGACAATTGGTAAATTTAATTTACTTTATCCTATCAATATAAATGTTATGACGAATAATATGCAAAAGGTAGTAGGAGACGAGTCTATTATTGCAGAAAAATCTACTCTTTTGGCTCCTATAAAAGTATTTCCGCAAGAGTATCCAAATATTAGATGCCGTAGTGTAGATTTTATGTTGTCTGATAATGAAGAAGCATTAATATCAAACTTATATTCTGAGATTCAAACGGACATTATTGACACTGTAATAGCAATTCGAAATAACACTCGTTACATTCGAATCTATGAGCCTATACCTGATGAAAAAGTAAGTGAAATGCTAGTAATAAATGAAAATGAATTAGCTTCAAAAATTCCGAATATTCGATCGGAAGGGGTTTATTTAATTACTGGTGGAATGGGAGGAGTAGGCCTTAAATTAGCAGAATATTTGGCGCGTACAGTAAAGGCTAAACTAATATTAGTTAGTAGAACAGCTCTTCCTGATCGTGAAGTATGGGATGAAATTCTTCAATCACAGATTGAAAATGAACAATTATGTCAACGTATTAACCATATTCAGAAGTTGGAGTCATTGGGAGCAAAAGTAATGACAGCTGTTGCAGATGTAGCTGATGAAGAGCAGATGAGAAACGTGATTCATCAGGCTGAGGCTAATTTTGGTCACATAAATGGGGTAATTCATGCAGCAGGTGTCTTACGTGTTAAATCAGCTCAGTGTCCAATGGAAAAGATAAGTAGGATTGAATGTGAAGAGCAATTTCTTCCTAAAGTACATGGTGTGCTAGTTCTTGATAAGTTATTGAGTAATTATGATCTTGATTTTTGTTATCTTGTTTCATCACTTTCACCTATTTTGGGTGGATTAGGTTTTGTAGCCTATTCAGCAGCAAACCTTTACTTAGATAGTTTTTCAGACAAAGTGAGTAATACATCTAATAATCGATGGACCAGTATTAACTGGGGAGATTGGCAGTATACGGGAGCTCAACAGGTTAATAAAATATTCAATGCTCAAAGTATAGAAGCGCTTGAAATGACATCTGAGGAAGGACAAAAAACATTCCAATGTGTGCTTGGTTTAAGTGGTTTAAATCAGGTAATTATTTCTTCAGGAGATTTAAATAAACGTTTTGATCAATGGATTAATCTGAATTCTCGTAAACGAATTTCTGAATTGGAAACTCAAACGAAAACGGGAGATAAGTTCAGAAATCAAGATGAAGTAGAGGAAATAATTATAGGAATTTGGAAAGAGTTTTACAGTGTTGATACTGTAAATGTAAATGAAAATTTCTTTGATCTTGGTGCAACTTCACTTCATATAATTCAAATTCATGAGAGATTAATTAATAGATTAGAAAAACAGATTTCAATTGGAGTTATGTTTGAGTATCCAAGTATTCGTTCTTTAGCGAGATACTTAAGTGGAGATAAGCAAAAGAATCAAGTTAAACATACAAAACGTTTTAATCGAAAAACGAAAGAAGATAACGATATTGCAATTATAGGAATAGATGGACGTTTTCCTGGAGCACAGAATGTAAATGAATTCTGGAATAATATAAAGTCTGGAACAGAGTCTATTCAATTTTTTACAGATGAAGAGTTAATTGAATCTGGTGTGAATCCTATGGAAGTAAAAAGCCCTAATTATGTTAAAGCGAAAGGGTATTTAGAGGGAACTGATAATTTTGATGCTCCATTCTTTGATTATACACCTCAAGATGCATCATTAATGGATCCGCAACTACGAGTATTTCATGAATGTGCGTGGTCTGCCCTTGAACATGCTGGATATAATATCGAGACATACCCGGGTCTAATTGGTGTATATAGTGGGGCATCTCCTAACTTATATTGGCAAGTGTTATCTACTCTTTCAGAGGCAAATGAACCAGCTGGACAATTTTTAATTTCATTACTTAACGACAAAGACTCGCTAAGCACTCAAATTTCTTACAAATTTAACCTAAAAGGACCAAGTATGAATATCTTTACGGGATGTTCAACATCATTGGTGGCTATTCATAATGCATGCCAAGCATTATTACAGGGGCATTGTGATATTGCTATAGCTGGAGGAATTACATTAACTCAACCTGAAAAAGCAGGTTATACCTACCAAGAAGGAATGCTATTTTCTTCAGATGGTCATTGTCGTCCTTTTGATGAAAATGCAAATGGAATGCTTTTTGGAGACGGTGTTGGGATTGTTGTTCTGAAGCCTTTACAGGAAGCTATAAATGATGGGGATACTATACATGCAGTAATAAAAGGAACGGCGATTAATAATGATGGGAATCGGAAAATTGGTTACACTGCACCTAGTGTAGAGGGCCAAGTAGAAGTTATTAAAATGGCGCAACATGAAGCAAATGTAGAACCTGAGTCCATTTCCTATATTGAAACACACGGAACTGCTACTAAACTAGGAGATACCATTGAGATCAAGGCGCTTAGTGAAGTGTTTAACTCTAATGAAAAACAATCTGTACCAATTGGATCTGTTAAAGCAAATGTAGGCCATCTAAATGCAGCGTCTGGTGTTGCTGGTCTAATTAAAACGGTCTTTGCGATGAAAGATCAGGTTCTTCCGCCAAGTGTGAATTTTACAAAACCAAACACGCAAATTGGATTTGAAAAGACACCTTTTTATGTAAATCAACAATTAAATGAGTGGAAAGAGGATAATAAACCATTACGTGCAGGTGTTAGTTCATTTGGTATTGGTGGTACAAATGCACATATTATTTTGGAGGAGGCACCAAAGCTTGAAGCAACCTCAAATAGTAGACCATACCAGATGTTAATGATTTCGGCAAAATCGAAAGATGCTTTGGATCGTATGACTTTGAATTTAGGAAATTACCTTGAACAGAATCCTCATGTGAATTTGGCAGACGCTAGTTATACATTGCAAATTGGACGTAAGGAATTCAAGCATAGGAGAGCTTTAGTTTGTTCCAGTACCCAAGAGGGAATTGAACAATTAAACCAGCCAGAAGGAAGAAGAGTGCAATATGCAAATGTAAAAGAGGAACATCCTAAAATTAACTTCCTGTTTTCTGGGAACGGATCGCAATATGTAAACATGGGGTTAGAATTATACGAACAAGAGGCAATTTTCCGTGAAGCTATGGATGAATGCTTTGCAATTCTTCAATCAATTACGAATGTAAACATGAAAGAAGTGTTATATCCAACTACTTTCAGTATTGATGAGGCAACGGAAAAATTAAAAAGAATGGAATTTAGTCAACCAGTTCTTTTCGCGTTTGAATACTCAGTTGCGAAATTATTAATGGGTTGGGGAATTAAACCTGAAGCAATGATTGGATATTCTTTTGGTGAATATGTGGCTGCTTGTTTAGCAGAAGTATTTACTTTGGAAGATGCACTTAAATTGGTTGTAAAAAGAGGACAGCTAATGAGTAGTCTTCCTGCAGGGGTAATGCTTAGCGTTCCACTTCCAGAAGAGGAATTGATTCATTTAATTAATTCTTTTGAAAAAGAATATCAACATACTATTTCTTTAGCGGTAGTTAATGGTCCAGCTTGTATAGTTTCTGGGACAGAAGAAGCAATTGTGGATTTTGAAAATGAATTAAAGAAAAAGCGTTTAATGTGTATGCGAGTAACGATAGAAGGAGCAGCACATTCACATGAACTAGATTCAATTCTGGACGAGTATGCTTCCTATGTGAGTACATTAACACTCAGAGAACCTAAAATACCTTATTTGTCAAACTTGACTGGTACTTGGATACGACCTGAAGAAGCAACAAACCCAGTTTATTGGGTAAAACATATGCGTGGAACTGTTCGATTCTCTGATGGAATTCAAGAGTTGAATAGGGACAATACAAGTCTATTCATAGAGATTGGTCCTGGAAATGATCTTAGTAGGCTTACTAGTCGCCTTTTAGACTATGAAAATGGTAATGAAAGAATATTTAATACGGTTCGATCTGTTCAACAAGATGTATCAGATATGTATTTCTTATTTAGTCACATCACTCGAATGTGGGTAACAGGTATTTCTATAGATTGGGAACAATTTTATAAAGATGAGAAGAGAAGACGTATCCCATTACCAATGTATTCTTTCAATAAAATATCTTATAAATTACAAGGTAATCCGTATGATTTAGGTCAAAAGCTTAATAGTAAGCAATCTAAAATTAGTAAGAATAACAACATTTCTGAATGGTTCTATACGCCGCAATGGAAAAGTTCTACATTGTTTGAACCAAATCATGATGTGAATGAGACATGGATTGTTTTTGTAGATCAAGAAGGGTTAGGTAATGAACTAGTTAAGGACTTATTAAATAAAGGGCAGAGAGTAGTTACAGTAGAAACTGGCTTTGCTTTTAATAAGGAGAATAACGATCGCTTCATTATAAATCCTGAAGAACGTACAGATTACGTTAAGTTATTGGATGAAGTACAAGAAATATGTGGTTTACCTACAAGAATAGTTCATATGTGGGGAATTACGGATGAGGAAAGACAAGCCTCAATTGAATATGTAAATTGTAAACAAAACTTAGGATTCTATTCAATTTTTTACTTAACTCAGGCACTAGGAGACAAGAATATCTCTGATTCAATCTCAATTCGAATCATTACAAATGGTGTTCAACAAGTGATTGGTGATGAAGAATTAATTCCAGAAAAATCAACTGTACTTGGAACGTCATTAGTTGTTCCGCAAGAGTATTCTTATCTTTCTTGTTCAAGTGTTGATGTTGTTTTACCTCTAAACAAAGAATGGAAGAGCAGGTTAATAAATCAATTAGTAGGGGAATGCCTTTCAAATACGAATGATAAGATGATTGCTTATCGAGGAAATAAAAGATTTGTTCAAACTTACGAGCCTTTACAACTAGAACAGCCAGCTAAAGAGAAACTGCCTTTACGAAAAAATGGAGTTTACCTTATTACAGGAGGACTCGGAGGTATTGGGACAATTCTTGCGAAACACTTGGCTCAAACTGTACAAGCCAACTTAGTTCTTCTTACACGTACAGGTCTGCCAAATCGTGATGAGTGGGATATGCATTTGAAGGAAAATACGATGTATTCGGACAGAATTCGTAAAGTTTTAGAGATAGAAGAAACGGGATCTAAAGTTTATGTACTTGCTGCTGATGTTACAGATCAATCACAACTATACGAAGCAATTCATAAGGCAGAACAAGAATTTGGAAAGATTAATGGTGTAATTCATGGTGCAGGTATTCTCGGTGGAAAGACTTTTAATTTGATTCAGGAACTTGAAAAAGAGGACTGTGAGGAACAATTTTCTGCAAAAATTTATGGTCTTCTCAATTTAGAAGAGTGCTTACGAAATAAAGACTTAGATTTTTGTGTTCTAATGTCTTCAATTTCAGCGGTCTTAGGTGGATTAGGTTATGTTTCATATGCTGCTTCAAATATATACATGGATGTTTTTGCACAATATATAAATCGTTATTCCAAACTGCCTTGGATAAGTGTCAATTGGAGTGACTGGAAATACTGGGAAGATGAAGAAAAAGATATGCAAATAGGTGCAAGTGTACATGAATTATCTATGACACCTGAAGAGGGAGTTCAGGCCTTTAATATAGCACTGTCATGGAAACAAGGGGAAGTACTGATTCATTCTCCAGGGGAACTGCAAGCGCGTATTGATCAATGGGTGTTATTAAATTCTTTCAATGATGAGAAGGAAGAAGAATTAGATTCTACGTTATACCATTCTAGACCACAACTCTTGAATGAATATGTAGCACCTCGCAATGAGGTAGAAGAAAAGCTTTCAAAAATTTGGAGAAATATATTTAAAGTTTCAGAAGTTGGTGTTCATGATGATCTTCTGGAACTAGGTGGAGATTCACTTAAGGCTATTACTATTGTTTCAAAAATTCATAAAGAGTTTAA
Organism: Bacillus cereus group sp. MYBK216-1; assembly: GCF_051916495.1. Classification (NCBI taxonomy): domain Bacteria; kingdom Bacillati; phylum Bacillota; class Bacilli; order Caryophanales; family Bacillaceae; genus Bacillus; species Bacillus cereus group sp. MYBK216-1. The sequence goes on along the minus strand of NZ_JBQAGT010000006.1, from coordinate 133,174 downwards.
TGTTGAAGTTCCTATTAAAGAACTCTTTACTCTATCAAATATTGAGAAACTAGCAAATTATATTTCAAGGGCAGATAAGAGTGAATTTGATGTTATTGTTCCAGCTGAACCTAAATCTCATTATCAGCTTTCTTCAGCTCAGAAGAGATTTTATGTATTACACCGATTGTATCCAGAAAGTACAGCTTATAATGATACTTCCGTTATTCTTTTAAATGGAAAATTAAACATTGAACGTTTAGAAAAGGCGTTCACTCAATTAATTAAGCGTCATGAGATATTTAGAACTACTATTGAAATGAAAAATGATAAACCGGTACAAATTATTCATGATCATGCTGATTTCCATATTACTCAAATTGAGGGCTTTGAATCTGAAGTGGAACAAATAATTAATGAATTTATTCGCCCATTTAATTTTAATAATGCTCCATATTTCCGTGTAGGGTTAATTAGATTGGAAGAACAAAAACATATTTTAATTATTGATTTACATCATATAGTAACCGATGGAGTTTCCTATGATATTTTTGTTAGAGATCTATTTGCGCTTTACTCAGGAGAGAAATTACCAAACTTAAAAATACAGTATAAGGATTACTCAGAATGGCAGCAGAGTGAAAAAGAAAAAGAAATTGCTCTCAAACATGAACAGTATTGGCTAGAGCAATTTAAAGATGGTGTACCTGTCTTGAATATGCCTACTGATTATACAAGACCTGAAATATTAGATCTGAAAGGTAGTAAAATATCCTTTACTATTGATTCAAATGTTACCAAGAAAATTAAGCGTTTATTAGCAAAAGAAGAAACTACATTATATACGCTAATGCTCTCTGTATATAATATTTTGCTAGGTAAATATACTGGCCAAGAGGATGTTGTAATTGGTTCACCAATTACTGGTCGCCCGCATGCGGATTTACAAGATATTATAGGAGTATTTGTAAACATGTTAGGAATAAGGAACTATCCAAGAGCTGAACAAAGGTTTACTCAATTCCTATTTGAAGTAAAAGAGCAGGTCTTACAAGCATTTGAACATCAAAAATGTCAATATGAGGACCTGGTTAATCAATTAGGACTTCAGGGCACGTATAATAGGAACCCACTTTTCGATGTTTCATTTGTTATGCAAAATATGGATGCAGATCATATGTTTATCGATGGTTTAGAACTAAGGACATATGATCACGACTTTAAGCGCGCACAAATGGATTTATTGCTAAGAGTGGTTGAATTGGAAGATACAATTGAACTGACTATGGAATATGCAACCTCTTTATATACTAGGGACACGGTTCAAAAGTTATGTGAGCGTTATGTTGAGATTTTTGAACAAATTGTAGATCATCCTGAAATTTTATTAAAAGATATTTCATTTAAACAAGAAATTCAAGAACTGCAACCAGTTAAGGTATCAGTAGATTTTGGGGATTTTAACTTTTAATTGATTATTGTCAGGAGTGAGTAACTATGGTTGAACGATTAGCAAATAAAGATAAAGTAATTGCCGCAAATGAACGAATAAAGGAAAGAGAATTTTGGTTAGAAAACTTATCAGGGGAACTGGCTGACTGCCATTTCCCTTATGATTACCGGACATCAAACAAACAGGTGAATTTATCAAATGTTAACATAAAACTAAAAGAGGAATTGTCCGAGAAGATTTTAAAGTTAGCAAATGGATCAGATCTTCAGTTGCACATGATTCTTACTGCTGGACTTACCTTGCTGTTAAATAAATATACTAGATTGCAAGATATATGCATTGGTACACCTGTTTTAAAACAAGACAGTGATACTAACCTTATTAATACTTTGTTAGTTTTAAGACATGGTCTTGAGGAACATATGACATATAGACAAATTCTCCAGCATGTTAGTACAGTAATGGTTAATGCTTTAGAACATCAAAATTTCCCATTGGAAAGTTTACAACCGGTTTTGAGTAACTACCTTCCAGAGGGGCGTAATTATCCGTTCCGTACTGCAATTTTGCTAGAGGAAATTCAAGATTTAAATTATTTAAGTGAGAGCAATGCTGAGATTATATTCTCTTTCCGTCAAGTAAATGGGTGTATAGAAGTTGATATGTATTTTAATGAGCATCTATACAAAACATCTACTGTTATGCGATTTGGTCATCATTTTATAGACTTGTTAGAGCAAGCTTTACTACAACCGAATACGCCGCATATAGATTTAGATTGGGTTAGTGATAATGATATAAGAGAGTTAATGACATTTAATCAAACTGAGTTAGATTACCCGCATCATTTAACGGTGATACAGTTATTTGAAGAACAAGTCATGCATAATCCAAATAAACTTGCTGTTTCTGATGACAAAAGAGAAATAACATACGCTCAATTAAAAGAAAAGGTAGATCTGGTTGCCAGTTCTCTACATAAAAAAGGAATTGGAAAAGGACACATTGTTGGTCTTATGATGGATCGATCCATTGATGCAGTCATTGCAATGCTAGGTATTTTAAAAAGTGGGGCTGCTTATTTACCTATTAACATATATTTGCCGTATAAACGGATAGAGGCGATGCTAAAAGAATGTAAATCTCCACTTTGTATAGTAAAACCAGAGGTTATTAGTGAAGATTTTACAAGACAAATCCAGGATTGTAGTATGGTGAGTTTTAATGAACTACTTGAAACAGAGTTGATTAGTTTCCCTTCAGTAAGTACACCTTACGATTTGGCATATGTTATTTTCACCTCTGGAACTACAGGTAATCCTAAAGGAATTATGGTTGAAAATCGTAGTGTTGTAAATTTAATATTTGGGTTAAAAAATGAAATATATGATAAATATAGTTCTTCTATGCGAATCGGGTTAGTTTCACCTTTTGAGTTTGACGCTTCAGTACAAAACATGTTTGGTGCGCTTCTATTAGGAAATAGTTTATTTATAGTACCTGAGGAAGCAAGAACTGATGGGCAGGAGTTAATTAATTTTTATCAAGAAAAGCAAATAAATATTGCTGATGGAACGCCGATGCATCTTCGATTATTAACTAATTTTATAGATGAAGAGGTAGAATATTCATTTAAACATTTTATTATTGCTGGAGAGGAATTACCACCGAAATTAGCACGGAAGTTCCTTGGTTTATTTAATGAAAACTGCCGACCAAATTTAACAAATGCTTATGGACCTACAGAGACAACTGTAGATTCTACATGTTATCATGTTCAGCACGCTGAGTTAGAATTTATGAATCAATTACCAATAGGAAGACCTCTAGCTAATCAAAAAGTTTATATTATGGGTGATAATCAACAATTACAACCCGTTGGAATTCCTGGGGAATTGTGTATTTCAGGAGAAGGATTAGCAAGAGGTTATTTAAATCAACCTAAGTTAACTATGGAGAAATTTGTTCCTATACAAATCAACAAAGAGGGTTCTTCTATTATAGATGACAAGGTATATCGTACTGGAGATTTGGCACGCTGGTTACCAGATGGAAATCTTGAATATTTAGGCCGTATGGATGATCAAGTCAAAATTCGTGGATTACGAATTGAATTGGGAGAAATAGAAAAGCAACTATTACGATATCCTGAAATTGGTGAAGCTATTGTAATTACACGTAAAAAAGAGGGAGAAGATGCTCCGGTTTTATGTGCATATGTTGTTATGAATTCTTCAGCTAAAGTAGAAGAGGTACGCCAATTCCTTAGAGAGTATTTACCTTTTTATATGATTCCTGCATACATCATCCCGATTGAGCAGTTTCCAATCTCATCAAACGGTAAAATAGATCGGAAAGCTCTTCCAGATCCAATTTGGGAGCAATCCACAGCTTTATTTATTGAACCACGTAATGAAATTGAACAAATGCTCTCTGAGATATGGAAAGTAGTACTTGGAATAGAGAAAATAGGTGTGAATGATAACTTTTTCGAATTAGGAGGTAATTCATTACAAATTACTTCTGTTGTTTCACACATATATAAACGTTTAGGTGTAGATGTACCTATACGTGAAATGTTTCAAAGGCCTACAATTATGCTATTAGCGGAGTATATAGAGAAATATGAAGGGAAGAAAAATTATTCTCAAATTGAGATCGTACCTGATAGAGAATTTTATCAAGCTTCTTCTTCACAAAAAAGATTATATATATTAAACCGCTTTGCTGGAATAGGAACTGCCTACAATATACCAGGTGCAATGTTAATAGAAGGTGAGTTTGATTTTATAAAGGCAGAACAATGTGTCAAAGAATTAGTAGAACGTCATGAATCATTAAGAACTTCATTCCAATTTATTAAAGGTGAACCAGTTCAATTTATTCATGATAGTTTAGATATTAGAATTGAACATTTATATAAATCTGATAGATCAACAATTGAAGAGCTAATACAGGAATTTGTTCGTCCTTTTCAGTTAGATAGGGCTCCACTTATGCGCGTCGGTTTAATGAAATTAGAATTCAATCAATATCTGTTACTATTTGATCTTCATCACATAATAGCAGATGGAGTATCTTTAGCGAAGTTAGAAAAAGAGTTTATAGATTTATATTCAGGCAAAGCCTTAGAGCCTATTAAAATACAATACAAAGATTATGCCAATTGGCAAACCAACCGTTTACATGATGAAGGGCTGAAAGAAATTGAAGAGTATTGGGTAGAGAAGTTTAAAGGTGAGTTACCAATTCTTATGTTCCCAACCGATAAGCCACGTGGGCTAAATCAAACTTTTGAAGGTGATAGATTAGTATTCCATTTAACACCTGAACTTTCTAATAAATTAAAATCCTTTGCGGATGAAAGAGAAGCTACTTTATATATGGTACTTCTTTCGTCACTAAATATAGTATTGCATGTGTATACGCAACAGGAAGATATTATAGTAGGTTCTCCAATTGCAGGAAGAATTCATCATGATCTTGAGCCTATCATAGGTATGTTTGTAAATACTCTACCTATGAGAAATCATCCTAAAGCGGAAAAGACGATAATTCAATTCTTAAATGAAGTAAAAGAAAATGCGCTAGAAGCATTTCAATATCAAGAATACCCATTTGATGAGTTAGTAAATAAGTTAGACATGGCTTATCATACTAATCGAAATCCTGTATTTGATGTCATGTTAGTAATGCAGAATATCGGAAGAACATCAGAAAAAATAAAAGATATTACATTTAAATCATACGAAATTAAGCATCAAGCTTCAAAGGTAGATATGAGTATAGAAGTATTTCCGGAAGAAGAGGGTCTGCGATTAGAATTGGAATACGCGACAGGATTATATTATCCGCAAACTATAGAGCGGTTTATGATGCATTTTATAAATACGCTAGAGTGGATGGTAGCTAATCCTGAAGCGAAAATTGAAGACGTTAATGTTTTAAGTAAAAGTGAATCCACAAGGATGTTAAATGAACTTAATAATACAAAATTAGATTTTACTCAGGGTAAATTAGTTCATCAATTTTTTGAGGATCAGGTTGAAAATAAATCAGAAGAAATCGCAGTTATTTCAAATGATATACCGTACAGTTATTCGTATATCAATAATCGAGCAAATCAGCTTGCTCGTATTCTTAGACAAAAAGGTGTAGATCAGGAAACTAAAATTGGTATCGTTGTGGAAAGATCCGTAGAAATGATTATAGCTATATTTGCTGCGCTAAAATCTGGAGCTGCATATGTACCAATTGATCCTGAATATCCAAAGCGTCGAATGGAACATATTTTAGAGGATTGTAATCCTCAATTTGTACTTACAGAATCTAAATACGTAGGTGAAATTCCATTTGTAGGAGAGATTATTGATTTAAAGCAAGAAAATTTGTACGTTGGTGATACAAGTAACCTGGAGGTTACTGGAAAACCAAATAACTTAGCTTATATTTTATATACCTCAGGTTCTACAGGTAGACCAAAAGGAGTCATGATTGAACATTGTAGTATTGTGAATTTCTTATTTTCAATGACTCATTTATATCCTATGGATGAATCAGATACGTATTTACTGAAGACGCCTTATATATTTGATGTATCTGTTTTAGAGTTGTTTGGGTGGACCATAGTAGGTAGTAAATTAGTAATAATGGAAAATGGGGAACATCGAAACCCAAGGGCAATTTTAAGAACTATAGATAAATATGATGTAAAATTATTAAATTTTGTACCGTCTATGTTTAGAGCATTCGTAAATACACTTAATAATGAAAATTGCCAGGTTTTAAATAAAGTAAAGTATATATTACTTGCGGGTGAAGCTTTGACACATGAGGTGGTTAATAAATTTAAAAAGCATCGACTATCGACTCAAATAGAAAATATGTATGGTCCTACTGAGGCGACGGTTATCGCAAGTACATTTTCACTTCAAGAAAGTGAAAACTATAATACTATTCCTATTGGAAAGCCTATTCCGAATGTAAGGCTTTATATACTTAATCAAAAACAGAGACTTCAGCCTATTGGCGCGGTAGGAGAGCTGTATATTGCGGGAGAAGGGCTTGCAAGAGGATATGTAAATCAAATGAGATTAACTGAAGAAAAGTTTTTACCAGACCCATTTGTAAAAGGGGAGAAAATGTACAGGACAGGAGATCTTTCACGCTGGTTACCTGATGGGAATATAGAATTCCTCGGTAGAAATGATGAACAATTAAAAATTAGAGGATATCGAATTGAGCCAGGGGAAATTTTAGATGCTTTATCTTCACATCATGCAATTAAAGAAGCAGTGATAGTAGACATTCAAGATGAAGATGGGCAGAAAAAACTTGTAGCTTATTTCGTAGCAAAATCACCTGTATCCATTTCTGATTTGAAATTGCATCTTGCGAAATTAGTTCCGAGTTATATGATACCTACTTTCTTTGTTGAAGTTGAAAACATACCATTAACACCAAGTGGAAAGGTTGATCGACATTCCTTACCTTCACCTAGATCTTTACCTAAGAATGAGGAGGAGAGTATGATGTCTCCTAGTAATGAGTTAGAATCTCGTTTGGTTGAAATATGGAAAAGTATATTGAAGATTGAAGCTGTCGGTGTAGAGGATGATTTCTTTGACTTAGGAGGAAATTCTCTACTAGCTATTGAGCTTGATCTTGCTTTAGAAAACGAGAATCTTAATACGGACGACTTAGTCGCATATACAAAACGCAATATTAAACAACTAGCTGCTTATATAGCAGAAAAGAAAAATAATTAGTATTACTTCATATTGTAAACACGACTTTTAAGAGTTTAAATTTACACTTGCTATACTGTGGGATTAAAGGAGCTTTCCCTCTTAGCTTTCTGGAATGTTAGTGTTTGTTCTGGTGACTATGAGTTAGGGAATTCTCCTCCCTATTATAGAATGATTAAAATAAAAAAGTGATTAGAGAAATAAGATTATTTATATGAAATGCATTAATAATAATTGATAGCTTTTTAAAGAAGATATACATATCTCTGTCAACTTAGTATAGAGAAATAACCAAATTACAATAGTTTTTCCTGCTGGTAAAAATATAGAGGTGAGTAAATGGGAAATTATACTTCTTCAATCTTATATGATGTTGAGCCTTGTAAAAGTTCTGAACAGAATTGTATTGATGATGTAATTGCTACGTTAGCTAATTGGTTTAAGCGTAAACATTATTTAATGTACGCTAGATTATGGGATTTTGGTTTTTCTCCTGTCGATAATGGAAATCTAGGGGATGGTTTATATACAGAGTCTGGTTATTTTGTAAGTGATTTAGAAAAATATCATGGTATAAAAAGTACTATATTTGATACAGATTCATCCGATGAAGGATTTGAAATTATATTAGAACAATTATACTCGGGATTTCCTGTGGTGGTAACCATGAATGCATACTGGCTTCCTTGGGATGAAAATTATCTAAAAAATCATATTGTTCATTCATTTGTTATTGTAGGATATGAGCCCGAAGAAGACTGTTTAATTATTACCGATCCATATTTTATGGTTAAAAATGCACAACTTTCAACAGAACTTTTTCATAAGGGTTATCAAAAAGTAAGTACTTTAAAAGTTACTGAAGATGAAATCACAGACATACAATCGATTACAACCGATTTGTCAAATTGGATAAAACATATAAAAGATGAAAAACATATTTTTTCACAAATGCACCTTTTTGCTACGAAACTAATAAGTAGGTTTGATTTAAATAAAGAGACAGATGGATATTCAGACTTTAATGATGTTCCGTTATTCTCACATTTAGGTCAAGTTGTAGATGGCCGAGTGAAGTTTTCAAAAATGCTTTCGTTTCTTGGTGAGCGTTATCACTCGGACTTCCAAACTATCGCTGAATCTATGAAGACAGCAGCTGCCAATTGGGGAGTAATTCGTGGATCATTGATAAAAATGCACTTAACAAAATCAGTAACTAAAGAAGGAATAGTAAACATTTCAGATAAAATTCACCATGCTGCAGAATACGAGCAAAATTTAGCTGAACAAATAATGACATTTCTTTTTTCTGTTATAAAAGGTAATACAAAGAATGTAATCATAGATTCTTCTCCATCGATAGAAGAGACTACTAATTATGTAAAACCACTCGATAATATGGAGAGAAAGCTAGTTGATATATGGAAAGAAGTTATAGGTAATCCTTGTATTGGTGTGGAAGATAATTTTTTCGCACTTGGTGGTCATTCCCTTCATGCTACTGTAATCAACGCTAAAATATGGAAAGAATTTAATGTGCAATTATCATTAGCAAATCTTTTTGAGTATCCAACAATAAGAACTTTAAGTCATTTTATTAAAAATTCAAAAGAAAATAGGTTGCAAGAGATAGAAATAGTACCGGAATCTGAGGTATACCCGGTTTCATCGACTCAAAAAAGAATGATGTTATTACAAGAGATGGATGGGGTACAGATGACATACAATGTACCAAGTTGTTTTATTCTTAAAGGAACGGTGGATCGGAAAAGAATAGAATTAGTCTTTGAAAAGCTTATTAAACGCCATGAAATACTCAGAACACAGTTTGAGTGGCAGGGGGATCAATTAGTACAGAGAGTATTAGAACAGGTAACATTTGAGCTAGAAATGATAAAGGGAGATTATAAAGAATGGTTGCAACCATTTAATCTTTCTAAGGTTCCGTTAATGCGGGCTGGACTAAAGGAGCTAAAAGATAATAGTTATTTACTTGTAATTGACCTTCATCACATCATAACAGATGGCGTGTCTTTAAGTATCTTTATGCATAATTTTAAGGCCTTATATGCTGGGGAAACATTGCCGGAAAATCGTTTGCAATATAAAGATTATGCTGTGTGGGAACAAAAATTATTATCTTCTAAAGAATTTGATATCCATGAGAAATACTGGGAAGAATTATTCTCAGGGGATATACCAGTTCTTGAATTACCATATGATCGAGGTCGGCCACCTGTAAAGAGTTTTGAGGGTGAACAATATAATTTCCAAGTAAACAAGGAAATTACTCGGAAAATAAAAAAAATAGCACTAGAAACTGATACGACACCTTTTATGTTACTTATGGCTACCTTCACTATTTTTCTGTACAAGCATGGGGAACAAAAGGATGTCATTATAGGATCACCAGTTGCAGGTAGGCCGCATGCTGATCTGTTACCTCTTATGGGGCTGTTTGTAAATACGATTGCATTACGTTATCAAATAAATCCAGATCAATCTTTTATTAATCACTTGAAAAAAGTGAAAAACGATACGTTAGAAGCTTTCGAACATCAGGTGTATCCATTTGATCAATTAGTGGAAAAATTAGATCTTTCTAGAGACTTAAGCCGAAGTGCTTTATTTGATGTCATGTTTGTATTACAAAATTCGGATGAAAAACATACAGTTGTGGATGGATTAGAAATTAGCACGGAAACAAACACAGATACACTAACAAGTAAGTTTGATTTAACTCTTATTGCTGAAGAAAATAAAGATATATATGAATTCACTTTTGAATATGCTACATCTTTATTTGATAAATCAACAATAGTAGAATTTGGACGGCGATTTAACCTTCTATTAGAAGAAATAACAACTCATCCTAATGTTAGTCTAAAAGATATTCAAATGTTAACAAGTGAGGAAAAAGAACTTGTTTTATCTGCGACTCAGGAGAAAGAAAAAATAAAAATAGAGACTGATTTTAATTGGGATATAGGTTAATTGATTTCCCAGGTCTCAGAAGGAGTAATTACATGGATAATCATGAAAAAATACGTCAATACATTAAAAAAAATCTTATTATTTTTAATGCAGAGGAAACTATTGTTGCTAATGATGACAACATATTTGAAAAAGGTTATGTAAATTCGCTCTTTGCTATGCAAATGTTAAATTTCATAGAAACGGAGTTTGATATAGTAGTAGATAATGATGAACTTGATATTATTAACTTTTCTACTATTAATAATATGGTTGATCTAATTAACAAAAAGAAGAATGGGAATTTCACAGTATGAGTAATGCAGAAGAGATTCTGGGAGTAGTTGATGAGTTTGCGGAAAAGAAGCTTCGGCCTCGAGCAAGTGAGTTTGAAAGTAATGAAGAGCTTCCCTATGATGTGATACAAGAAATCTCAAGTTATGGTGTATTGGGTGCAACGATACCAAAAGAATATGGTGGGCTTTCTCTTGATTCTTTAGATTATGGTCGTCTTACTGAAATCATTGGTAAAGCTTGTAATTCGGTTCGTGAATTACTTACAGTTCATGTATCTTTAGTAGGGGAGTCAATTAAAAGGTGGGGGACTGAAGAGCAAAAGAGAAAATGGTTACCTGAGATGGCAAAGGGGAACCTATTATTTTCATTTGCCCTAACTGAGCCAGAGGTTGGTTCTGATGCAAAAGCGGTTGGAACTTCCTATAAACAAGTTAATGATCATTTTATTCTTAATGGGCACAAAAAATGGATTTCTTTTGCTGACATTGCGGATTGTTTTTTAGTTTTTGCGTCTAGTGAGGGAAAAGTTAGCGCTTTTATTGTTGAACGGTCAATGACGGGTGTTTCTACAAATAAAATGAGTAAACTGTTAGCAAGTAATTCCTCGCATATAGCTGAGATTCATTTGCAAGATGTAAAGGTACCAGCTGAAAATTTGTTAGGACCAATTGGGGGTGGATGGAGTTATGTAGTTAACACAGCTCTTGATCATGGTAGATATAGTATTGCCTGGGCGGGAGTAGCCATTGCTCAAGAAGCACTAGAAGCAATGGTAGCTTATTCAAGAAGAAGAAAACAAGGAAATAAATATATATGTGAATATGAAGCAATTCAAACAATTTTAGCAGAAGCAAGTGTAAATATAAAAGCAGCTCGTTCGTTATGCCAAGAGGCTGGGAAAAAGCGTCAGGATAGACATACTGATGCTGTAATTGAAACAACCATTGCAAAATATTTTGCCTCAAAGATGGCTATGAAGGTAGCCACAGACGCTGTCCAAGTGTTTGGTGGAAACGGGTTTTCAAGAGAATATCCTGTTGAGCGTTTATTTAGGGAAGCAAAGGTTTTAGAAATTATTGAAGGTACCTCGCAGGTACTTCAGCCAATTATTGCGCAGCATGCACTTCACACTTGTTCTCAAAAGGGAGGACTTTTAAGAATATGATTTATGAATTGGTAAAAGAAAAGGATGAATTCAAACAAATATCTCCACTTCTCGTTGATTATAAGAACCATCCAATACTTAATGGTGTAGCTCATGGTTACAATAAGGGACATATTTATGTGGATAATCCTAATAACCCTAGATGTGCACTTGTATGGGCAGAACAAGAAATTTTTTATTTATTAGGTGATCCTACAAGTAATTTTGTTTCAAGTCTACCAACTTTTATTAAAGAAGTAATTGCACCTGAGGCTCAGCAGATAGGGGATGACTTTTTTCAGGTTGAATTATTACCCGAATCAAAATGGAAACAGGTTGTCGAGGAACAATTGCAAATGTTTATTCCTAAACCTTACACTCGAGTAACATTTACTTTTGATCCGGAGTCTTATAATAAGTTATCTAAACCTAATATGCCTGATGAGGTAACGGTGGAACGTATTACAATCGACATGTTATCAGATAAAAAGTTCGCAATGGTACGGGATGATATTGTTGATTTTTGGGAGTCAACTCAGGATTTCATCCGAAATGGATTTGGTTATGTAGTTATGGTACATGAACAAGTTGTAACTAGTTGCTTATCGGTTTTTGCAACAGATACTGATGTGGAAATTGGAATTAATACTTATGATTTATTCCAGCGAGGTAAAGGGTATGCTTGGTTGGCTGCAAGAGCATTCTTGGATGACTGTTTAAAACAAGGAAGAACACCACATTGGAAGACAGAGGATTTTCGTATTCCATCTATTAAACTAGCGGGAAAAGTTGGATTCACAAATCTTCAAACCTATACAGCTTATGTGTTTCCTTATAACGAATTAGATAATTTCGTTTTTACCGCATACCATCAACTAAGATACTATTCAGATTTTAATAAAGCTAGTGAGTTTGTACAAAAAGCTCGTACTATAGGAGATTTAAATGCATGGCATCACTTTTTACTTTCATGTGGTTATTCATTAATTGATAGAATCGATCTTTCGTTAAAGCATATGAATCTTGCACTGGATTTAGGATGGAATGATGTATCAGATATTCGCTATGTAGTTGATTTAGTGAATTTAAGAAAAACTGAAGAGGGACGAGCTTTATTAGATAGAGTTGAAGATAGCTTAAGATGAAAAAAAGGGAGATAAAAAGATGAATATTGTATTTATGTTTCCTGGCGTAGGATCCCATTATTCTGGAATGGGTAAGTACCTTTATGAAAACTTCCCTGTAGCACGTGAGATATTTGAAGAAGCAAGTGACACTCTAAAAATAGACATGGCTTCCCTTTGTATGGAGAAGATATACAAAGCTGACCTTGAAAAGTTACAAAATTCACAGACTGCTTTAGTAACAACTAGCATGGCAGCTTTTCGAGTTTTTGAACAGGAAATAGGCAATAAACCAGAGGCAATGATTGGATATTCTTTGGGAGAATATACAGCTCTATGTGCTTCTGGAGCAATTGCATTTTCAGATACCTTAAAATTAGTACAAGAACGTAGTACGATTTTGAGTAGCTATGCATTGACTATAGATGGAACTATGGCATGGGTTAACAATCTTCCTCCAGAAATTGTTGAAGGTATTTGTTCAGAATTGTTAACCAAGGGACAGGAAGTATATATATCGGCTTATGACACTCCAAATAAAACATCAATTTCTGGTACAAACTCTGCGGTTCAGTTAGCTTGTGAAATGGTAGTAGAGCATGGGGGAATTGCAATCCCCCTTAAATTAAGTGGGCCATTTCATTCTCCTATGATGCAACCTGCTGCTGAAAAATATAAGAGTGTACTAGAAAATATAGATATGAAACAGCCATTAGTACCTGTCATAGCGAATCATGATAGTTCAATGTATAAAGGTGTAGAAAATATAAGAGAAAACCTTTACTTACAATTAATAAAGCCTGTGAAATGGTTGGACATGATTCACTATCTAATGAATCAAGGGTCTATGAAAGCTATTGAAATGGGACCAAAGGAAGTCTTGAAGTATCTTCTGCAAGCTATTAACCCTGCTATATCGACATTTAATTATGAAAGGGAGAAAGATATCCTAAATACAAAAAATTCTTTTACATTACAAGAATCTGATTATGAAGAAGTTATATCAGGGTGTTTAACTGTAGTTGTAAGTACAAAAAATTATAATACAGATTTAAGTGATTATCAGAAAAAGGTAGTACTCCCATTTCAAAAGGTCCAAAGTCAATTGGAAGAAAAAATTAATTCGGGGTATTCAGTGGAGAAAAGTGATGTAGAAGAAGCAATCCAAATGATGAAAACAGCACTTACTGAAAAACAGATTAAAGAGAGAGAACAAAAACGTTACCTGCAAAGAGTTCTTCAATGTAAAAGTTTTTAGGTATAAATTATTAATATATTAAGGGAGCGATGATGGATAAATGTTCAAGAAAATTGGTATTGTAGGTGCTGGAACAATGGGGATCGGCATGGCAGTAGATTTAGTGCTGCATGGTCTAGAAACGGTATTAATTGATGTTACAGAAGAGCAGTTAGAAATAGCGGAAGAGAAAATATTAGAGACAGTTCGCTTTGCTCCTCTAATTAATAAAGCATTTCCTAGAATGCATAAGGAAGAAGTACTTTCGTTAATAAGTAGCTCTACTAATCTTGATGAAGTGGCTGAATGTGATTATATAGTAGAAAATGTTCCAGAAAACTGGCAAATTAAAGAGCCGATCTATAGAAGATTAGATGAGATATGTAAAAAGGATACAATTTTTGGAGTCAATACGTCTTGTATCTCAATAACAAAAGTAGGAGGAGTAACAAAGCGTCCAGATAAAATAATAGGAATGCATTTTATGAATCCGGTATATATGAAACCATCTATAGAAGTTATTAGAGGGTATTTAACTTCAGATGAAACGGTCGAAAAAGCTCAATCTTTCCTCAAACAATTAGATAAAGATGCAATTGTGGTTAATGATCAGACTGGGTTTGTTTCTAACCGTATCTCCCACTTATTCATGAATGAATCGGCTTGGGTTGTAATGGATGGTGTAGCAACACCTAAACAGGTAGACGATATATTTAAAAAATGCTTTGGACACACAATGGGTCCATTAGAAACAGCAGATTTAATTGGGTTAGATACAGTATTACATTCATTAAATGTACTTTATGAGGAATATCAAGATCCAAAGTTTAGATGTTGCCCATTACTTAAAAAGATGGTGGATGCAGGTGAATGTGGTAGAAAGAGTGGTAAAGGTTTTTACGCTTATTAAAATTAAAAATTACAAATAGGGGTGTATAAAATGCAAGATAAAAATTTAGAACAAATTATTCATATGTATATTCAAGATCATGTAGGTATTGAATTTAATGATGATACTGAGATTTTTGAAGAAGGATTAGTTAATTCTTTATTTGCAATCCAATTGATGACTTTTCTTGAAAAAGAATTTGCCATAAAGGTAACCATGGATGACTTAGATATGGATAACTATAAGTCTGTAAATTCTATTGGTAATTTTATAAGAAATAAGCAAATGGTTCGGTAATGGACATGAAACAATACTTAGAGCCATCTCAAAATAAAATGTATCATAATTTTTTGGATTTTGTTTGTGAATATATAGAACCTCATGCTAATAGTTGGGAGATTGAACAAGGCATTCCATCAGACATAATAAAGACTTGTGCTAAAAATGGTTATTTAGGTGGAACGCTTCCAGCGGAGTATGGTGGATTAGAATGGGATTATATAACGTATGGGTTATTTACTGAAGCCATAGCAAGAGGTAGTGTCTCTCTTTCGGGATTATTTAATGTCCATACGATGGTAACAGAAACGATTTTAAAATGGGGAACAGAAAATCAAAAAAATCAGTGGTTACCACTACTTGCATCTGGTAATCAAATAGCTGCATTAGCTCTTACTGAACCTGGAGCAGGATCAGATTTAAATATGATTAAAACGAACTTCGATCAACACGGGGATAAATTAATACTTAATGGAGTGAAGAAGTGGATCACTTTTGGTGCAGCTGCTGATGTGTTTTTGGTATTTGGAAAACTAAATGGTGAACAACCAATTGCCTGTTTAGTACCAAAAGATAGTGTGGGTGTAAATGTTACTCATATAAGAGACATGCTTGGATTTAAAGCTGCATATTTGGCAGAAATTGAATTCAATAATGTAGAAATACCTTTAGAAAATATCATTGGTAGACCAGGATTTGCTTTTACTTACCTTGCACCGTATGCTTTAGAATTTGGGCGTATTTCAATTGCCTTTGCTGCTCTTGGTGTATTACGTACTTGTTTAGAAATCTGTGGGAATCATGTATTACATAGAAGCGCATTTGGTAACTCTCTAATTGATCATGGCATGATTTCACATATGGTTACAGATATGGGAGTAGATTTAGAAGCTTCTATACTCCTTAGTTTAGAAGCTTGTAAGGCCAAAAATGAACATCGAGCTGATGCTACTGAAAAGATTATGATTGCAAAATATTTTGCATCGCGCTCGGGTACAAGGCATTCAACGAATGCTGTACAGATTATGGGAGCACTTGGTTGTAATGATAATTATTCAATATCAAGGTGCTTTAGAGATTCTAAAACAATGGAGATCGTTGAGGGGAGTAATCAAATTCATCAGCTATTACTTGGTAAGGGATTTGCTAAAAAAGCGAAACGTGCCATTGAAAAAATACCTGTAACTAAAGGAGTGATACAACCCGGATGAGTACATGTATACAAAAGCTGTTTGAAGAACAAGTAGTCCGTACGCCAGATGAGGTTGCTGTTATTTTTAAAAAAGAAACATTAACCTATAAGGAATTAAATGAAAAAAGTAACCAATTAGCTCGTCTTTTACGTGAAGGTGGAGTTGGACCAGATACAGTTGTAGGTATTATGGTAGAGCGATCTATCGAAATGGTTGTCGGAATTTTCGGGATATTAAAAGCGGGCGGAGCATATCTGCCGCTTTCCCCGAATCATCCATCATCACGATTACAATTCATTATAGAAGATAGCGGTGCTAAATTAATACTGACGCAAAAGCAAATCCTACATCGTTTTCAAGATAGTTTGAAAGCTGATATGTTGGCTTTAGATTCGATTTCCTATGAAGGAAAGGGTGAAAATCTAGAGTGTATTAACAAACCCTCTGATCTTGTGTATGTAATATACACTTCCGGTTCAACCGGGAAACCTAAGGGTGTTATGATTGAGCATTCGGCCTTAATAAATCGAATTGAGTGGATGCAAGAGGCTTATCCAATTAGTTCAAAGGATACTATATTACAAAAGACCCCTTATACATTTGATGTGTCCGTATGGGAGATGTTCTGGTGGGCCATAGTTGGAGCCAGAGTATGTATTCTTGCGCCGGGGATGGAGAAGTTTCCACAGGCTATTATTGAGACAACTGAAAGTAATGACGTGACAATTATGCATTTTGTACCATCTATGTTAAGTGCATTTTTACACTATCTTGATGTGACAGGTGAAACTAACCGAATAAAATCGTTGAAACAAGTATTTGTTAGTGGTGAGGCACTACTGTCTCAACATGTAAACCGTTTTAACAAGCTGCTAAATTTCTCTAATGGTACACTTCTTACTAATCTGTACGGACCTACTGAAGCAACCATTGATGTGACTGCTTATGATTGTCCGACACATGAGATTACAGAAGGGAGCGTTCCAATAGGGCGAGCAATTAAGAATATTGAGATGTTTGTTGTTGATAAATATGGTAATAAACTTCCGGAAGGCCATATAGGAGAATTATGTATCTCAGGTATAGGATTAGCACGTGGATATGTAAATAGGCCGCAATTAACGGCAGAAAAGTTTGTACAATATTCCCTTGATACCCGTATATATAAAACCGGTGACTTAGCTTTAATAAGATCGGATGGGAATATTGAGTTTCATGGAAGAATTGATTTTCAAGTTAAAGTTAATGGCCTTCGTATTGAGTTAGGGGAAATAGAATCGTGTTTAATGTCTTGTGAAGGAGTTTTACAATGTGCGGTAATTGTAAGACAAGAATCTGAGATGGTAGTTAAGTTAATAGCTTTCTATGAGTCAGAAAATGATATTGAGTTAGAGAGGTTAAAAAAATATCTACGCTTATTTTTACCAGATTATATGATACCTAACAGTTTTGTACGTGTAAATGAAATGCCATTAACGGATAGCGGAAAGATAGATAGAAAAGCACTTGCCTTATTAGGTTCCGATAAATATTTACACCATACCACACTTGTAGGAGGTTCTGTTAATGAGGAAAGCAGTAAAGATTCATAAAGAAGATATTGAAGATGTAATCGCCCTTACACCAGTGCAGGAAGGTATTCTTTATCATTATTTGAAAGAACCCGAAGGAAAGCTATATCATGAAGAACTTCGACTTTGCTTAACTGGAAAAATTAATATTCCAAAGTTTGAAGAGGCGTGGAATTATGTAACGCGGGAAAATGAAATGCTGCGTACAATTTTTCGATGGGAAAAAGTTAAACAACCTGTACAACTTATACTAAAAGAGCATACTCCGAACATTATTTATAGTGATGGCAAAGTATCTAATGATACAGAAAGCTTTGATTTACAAACAGTTCCCTTTTCTATCGAACTGTGCCATTTGAACGAAGGCGAATATGAAATGGTTTTACGTCATCATCATATTTTGTTTGATGGTTGGAGTAATAGTATTATTTTACAAGAGTTTATTAAGGTATATCGAGAGTTAATAAAGGGAGATGTACCATCATCTATAAATAAAAAGAAATTTAAAGAATATATACTATGGCAACAAAAACAAGATAAATCAAAACAAAAGCTTTTTTGGGAACAATATTTAAATGAATTAATTGAACAAATAAATTTATCCAATAAAAATTCTAATCAACTAAAAAAAGCAAAAACATATGTAAAAGAGATAGATAAAGAGCGAAGTGATAGATTTCGAAGTTTTGCAAGTAATCAAGGTGTAACATTGGCTACATTATTCTATACAGCCTGGGGTCTATTATTACAAAGGTACAAAAATTCAGAGGACGTAATATTCGGTACAACAGTATCTGGGCGTTCAATTCCAATGCACGGTCTGAGTGAAATGGTAGGTTTATTTATAAATACACCACCACTTCGTGTAAGTGCTGATGGGAGAATGACTGTTTCAGATCTTTTACAAAGAATTCAAAGTGATGTCCAAAGAAGAACTGAATATGAAACGACTCCAATTGTTGATTTAAACGTGTCATTTGACACTATTATGGTAGTTGAGAATTATCCTCTTGATATAGAAAAGCTGAAAGAAATTGATGAAAGTGTAAGAATTTCAGGTTATGAAGTAAATGAAATGACCAACTATGATTTAACCGTCTCAATAGAGTGTTTCGATTCTATTAAACTTGCAATGATGTGGCCTGAAGATGTATTTGATGAATCCATTATTACCAGTATAACTAACCATTTTATACAGCTATTAGATTCAATGCTTTTAGATGAAGGACAACCAATACAAACTCTTAAAATGTTAGATGAGGCAGAAGAAAAGTTTTTGCTTCAAGGTGGTCAAAATCAAAGTGCTACATTCCCACACACAACACTTCATCAATTAATTGAGATGCAAGCTGAAAAGCATCCTAAGAGAGTGGCACTTACATTTGAGAATAGTGAGATGACTTATGGAGAGTTGAATGAGCGTGCGGATAAAGTGGCATTTGCTCTTCTAAAAGAAGGTGTAACTTTAGATTCTCCAGTAGCTGTAATGTTGGATTACTCATTTAATATGATTATCTCTTTACTTGGTATTTTAAAAGCAGGTGGGGCTTATGTTCCAATTGATCCTGATTATCCTCAGGAACGAATTGATTTTATTCTTCAAGATAGTGGTTCGAATGTAATAATAACCTCAAATTTATTTGAGGATAAAGTTAAATTTGATAGCACAAAGCTTTTTATTGAAGAACTCAATGAGACACCTATGCAAGATTTCGAGAGAGTAGATGTTGCCCCAAATAATTTAGCATATGTCATTTATACTTCTGGAACAACAGGACGTCCTAAAGGGGTTATGATTGAACATAGTAATGTAATACAACTTGTCATGCATCAACCAAATAGTTTTAAATTCTCTAGTGATGATGTGTGGTTACTATTTCATTCTTTCTGTTTTGATATGTCAGTTTGGGAGATATTTGGATCACTTACTTATGGTGGACGTCTTGTCCTGGCAACAAAAGAAACAATCCGTGATACGTATAAACTTGCCCAGTTGATTGCAGATGAGGGAGTAACGGTATTGAATCAAACTCCATCTGCATTCTATGTTTTTCAACAAGTAGTTGAAGAGATGCCTAAACTTGCTTTTAAAATTAGGTTAATTACATTTGGAGGGGAAATGCTGAAGCCAGGTTTACTGCAAAGTTGGTTTAAGCGTTCACCTAATACGGTCATAGTAAATATGTATGGAATAACTGAGACGACAGTACATGTTACTTATAAGGAAATTGGAGAAAAAGAAATGCACAGTAATCTTAGTGCTATAGGCGTGCCTCTTCCTACGTATTCGTGCTATGTATTTGACAAACATATGAATCCTACACCTAAGGGAATGCAAGGGGAACTTTATGTTGGAGGGTATGGAGTTGCGCGGGGATATCTAAATCGTCCTGAACTAAACAGTGAACGTTTTATACAGAATCCTTATAATCCAAGTGAAAGATTATATAGATCAGGAGATTTAGTCCGTATTCTTGAAAATGGCGAAATGGAGTATATAGGTCGTAGTGATCATCAAGTGAAGATACGTGGTTATCGAATTGAAACAGGAGAAATAGAACATCATTTACAACAGCATGCGGATGTGAAGGAAGCGGTAGTTTTATCTATTGCTTTTGGAGAGGAACAAGAACTGTGTGCTTATATACTAACTGATCAAGATATATCTCAAAATGAATTACGTTATTATCTTACTGACAAAATACCTTCGTATATGATACCTATGTATTTTGTACTTTTAAGTGAAATGCCATTAACTACGAATGGAAAAGTTAATCGTCGTGCTTTACCTAAGCCTACTAAGTTAGTACAACCAAATGATTTACTAGATGAGCTTGAAACAACGGTAGCTGATGTTTGGAAGGAAGTTTTGGGGGTAGAAAAAGTAGGGTTGTATGATAATTTCTTTGATGTTGGAGGGAACTCCTTAAAAATGGTTCGATTGTTCTCTCGTTTACGAAGCAAGTTTGAAAAAGAACTTACAATGCCTATGTTATTCCGATACCCAACGGTTCATGATCAAGCTTCCTACTTTAGAAGTGATAATGCTATGGAACACCAACCTGAAGAAGTTAAGAAAGAAAATCTTTTATCTATGAATAAAAATGATGTAGCAGTGGTTGGTATGGCGGTTCGTATGCCAGGCGCTTCTAATCTTAAGCAATTCTGGTCAAATTTAGAACAAGGGATAGAATCCATTCGTACATTTACAGATGAAGAACTTAGTGAGATGGGCATACCAAAAGAAGTGATTCAAAAACCTAATTATATAAAATCTAAAGGGTATTTAGAAGATGTAGATGCATTTGATAATGAATTTTTTGATTACAGTCTAAAAGAAGCTGAAATGATGGATCCACAACTGCGAATACTTCATGAATGCGCATGGGAAGCACTAGAACAAGCAGGTGAGGTTAATTCTTCTCATATGGATACAGGAGTTTATGTTGGAGGATCACCAAATTTCCACTGGCTTCGTTCTATTGCTAGTGAATCTTCTAATACATTAGAAGATTTCCAAGCAATGTTGTTAAACGAAAAAGATTTCTTTGCTACTCGATTGGCTTATAAATTAAATCTAAAAGGACCAGCGATTACAGTACAAACAGCTTGTTCTACCTCCTTAGTTGCTATTCAAAACGCATGGGCAGATCTTATCGATGGACGATGCCACATAGCCTTGGCCGGGGGAGTAAGTATAACTTATCCAACAAAAACAGGATATTTATATGAAGATGGTATGATTTTCTCACCAGATGGTCATTGTCGAGCTTTTGATAAGGATGCTCAAGGAACAGTGGGTGGAAATGGTGCTGGTATTGTAGTACTGAAAAGGTTAGAGGACGCTCTTCGAGATGGGAATTTAATACATGGAGTTATTAAGGGGGCTGCAGTAAACAATGATGGGTCCAATAAGGCTGGATTTACAGCGCCAGGGGTTGATGGACAAGCTGCTGTTATAAAATCGGCTCATGAAATAGCTGGCGTTAAGCCTGAAGAAATCTCATATATAGAAACTCATGGTACTGGTACGCAACTAGGTGATCCTATAGAAGTAGAAGCATTGAAGTTAGCTTTTGGTAAGCAAGAACCAGGTAGAGTTTTAATTGGATCAGTGAAGACGAACATTGGACATTTAGATGCTGCAGCAGGAGTTGGAGGATTTATAAAGACGGTCTTAGCTTTGAAAAACAAGAAAATTCCGCCGAGCCTTCATTATAATAACCCAAACCCTAGCATTGATTTTGGAAAAAATCCGTTTCGTGTAAATACGGAACTTATCCCATGGAAAGAAGAGGTAAGAAGAGCGGGTGTTAGTTCGTTTGGGATGGGTGGAACTAATGCACATATAGTGTTAGAGTCTGTTCCTGACAATGCTAAGAATTTTGAAAAACAATCTTGTAACTTATTAACTGTTTCAGCAAAAACAGAGGAATCCTTAGATAAAGCTACTAACGATCTATTATTGCATTTGAAGGAGAATCCAGAGATATCACTATCTGATACAGCTTATACATTACAAAAAGGTCGTCGTGAATTTCCATATAGAACTGCTGTAGTTGCTAATGGAATAGAGGATGCCATAGAAAAACTTGGTGATACGGGACTAGAGAAAACAAACGCAATGGAGAGTAGACCTTTAGCCTTTCTTTTTTCAGGTCAAGGATTACAGTATATCAATATGGGTAGAGATTTATATGAAAATGAACCTGTATTTCGTGAACACGTTGATCAAGGTTTAGCCTTACTCTCAAATTGGTTAGAAATAGACATGAAAAATATTTTATATCCTACAAAGGAGACAGAGGATAAAGCAACTGAACAGTTAAATAGAACTTCAATGACGCAACCTCTACTATTCACTATTGAATATGCATTAGCCAAGCTTCTAATGAATTGGGGAGTTTATCCAAGGGTCATGTTTGGCCATAGTATTGGTGAGTTTGTAGCAGCTTGTTTAGCAGAAGTAATGTCTTATGAAGATGCATTACATTTAGTAATGATTAGAGGGAAGTTAATGAATAGCGTACCAGAAGGCGCTATGCTAAGTGTAAATTTATCTGTTGAAGAATTACAAACCTATATAACAGATGATGTAGATATAGCAGCTGTAAATTCCTCTCAACATTCAGTAATTTCTGGTACTGTACTTTCAATCAATAAAATTGAGGAATTACTTTTAAATCATGGAGTAAAGACAACGCGTCTATTTACTTCGCATGCTTTCCATTCTCGAATGATGGATGAAGTTCTAGATTCATTTGAGCAAGCTGTAGGAAATATAAAATTATCAAGTCCTAAAATACCTTATATATCTAATGTTACAGGTGAAATGATTACAGCAAATCAAGCCACATCACCTTCTTATTGGGCACAGCATCTACGAAGTACTGTTCAATTTTCAAAGGGATTATCTGAAATTTTTCATTTGAAAAATGTAATTTGCCTTGAGATTGGCCCAGGTAATGCATTATCAACTTTTGTATTAAAACATTTAAATAGAAGTAAAGATCAATTGGCTTTAAACATGTTACGTCATCCTCTGGATAAATCAAATGACTTCGAGCATTTATGCAAGCAAATGGGACGGTTATGGATGCAAGGTGGAACTATAAATTGGAATACTTTTAATAGCAGTGAGAATAAAAGGTTATTAGATTTACCAACGTATCCTTTCATGAAAAAACGATTTAAAGCTGATCCATTTTTTAATACTCAATCTCAGAGTTTAACTCAGGAAACAAGAGGCCATAATAAACAGGCTAATATTAAAGACTGGTTTTATTTGCCTTCTTGGGAACGCAAAACATTAAAATCTATACAAATAAAGAAAGAACAAAAATATAAATGGCTTATTTTCAATGATCATCTAAATCGATTCAATCGACTGATAGAAAAATTAAAAAGAGAAGGTCATGATGTAATTGAAGTTAAAACAGGTGGTGTTTTCTCTGAAAAATCCGACGGTTTATATACGATATGTCCATCTCAAAAAATGCATTATGAAATGCTATTTTCAGAATTAGAACAAAAAGATTTATTACCAAATAAGATTATACATGCTTGGAGCTTTAATCCAGTTAATGAGGTTATTCTCGATCAAGAGAGAATTGAACGATCAATGGATGAAGGATATTATTCGTTACTTTATATTGCACAAGCAATTGGGAAAATTAATTATGAGGGAGCATTACAGTTAAACATTTTTACTGACCGTATGTTTGAAGTTACAGGTACAGAGCTGAACTTAAAGCCAGAGCAAGCTACAATTCTAGGCTTTTCAAAAATATGCAATCTTGAGTTTCAAAATATAAAATGTCGTACCATTGATATGGATACAGATTCTCAACAAATGTTTGAAGAAGCGGGTTTAATGGAGAGTTTTGTGGATTCTACTGATATAGTTGTAGCTTATCGAGGACGTCATCGATGGGCGCAAACGATTATTCAAAGTCCTTTTGAGGAAGAAGATGTAGAAATTGATAGATTACGAGAGGGTGGCGTTTATTTAATTACTGGTGGACTTGGTGGAATTGGATTTGAAATTGCAAAAGATTTAGCTAATAGAGTACCAAATGTCAAACTTATATTGATTGGCCGCTCAGAGTTCCCACCTCGTAATCAATGGGAACAGTACTTAGAAAATAAAGGCGAGCGTGTAAGCCGAGTTATTTCTGATTTGTTGACAATGGAGTCTCAAGGTGCAGAATACATGATCCTAAGTTCTGATGTTTCCAATCAAGATGATATGAAACAGGCAATTGAAAAGGCTAAATCTCGTTTTGGTTCTATTAATGGCGTAATTCATGCAGCAGGTGTCGCTGATTATCTAGGTATTATGATGAATCGTGAAAAAGAATCTAATAATAAAATTTTAGCTCCGAAAATTAAAGGTACACTAGTACTCGATGCTTTATTAAAAGATGAACCAATTGATTTCTTCGTATTATGTTCATCAATTGGTAATGTGGCGTATCATATGAAATTTGGTCAGAGTGGTTATAATGCAGCGAATGAATTTTTAGATGCATTTGCGTTTTATAAGCGGGCTCATGATGGAGTGTTCACTGTAGCTATTAATTGGCCAGATTGGCAAGAGGTGGGTATGTCACTTAAGTCGGCTGAAATATGGGCAAAGCAATTTAATATGGATATGGAAAGTGTATTACATGATGGTGTAACTGTAGAAGAGGGTTTAAAAGTATTCCGTAGTATCATCAATAGAAATCAACAACAAGTCGTGGTTTCTCCAATAGATTTACATTGGAAACTTTTAAATGGTGCCAACTATTATAATGAACTATTGGAAAAAGGAAGTAAGAATAGATTAAAGCAGAATCGTTCAGATGTTTCCACAACGTATAGACCACCAACTAATGAAATTGAACAACAATTATACGAATTATTAAAAGATATGTTTGGAATCGAAGAAATAGGAATTTACGATAATTTCTTCGATCTAGGAATGAGTTCTTTAGATCTTGTTCGTATTAATGTGAAATTAAAAGAGGCCTTTAAACGAGACTTACCTATAGTTGTTCTTTATGAGCATACGTCAATTAAATCTCTTGCTAAATATTTAAGTAATCAAGAAGTAAATAACAATTTAACAAATAAAAAAGAGTTATTGAAAGCGAAATCGGTTATGAAAAATACATTATCTGCTTTAAAAAGTAGAAAGTAGTAAAGGGAGGGGAACAACATGATTAATAAAGAAGTAGTTCCGTCAAAAGTTGAGTTTTGCTGGGGATTACCTGTTATTCCAACACCACAAACAAAAGAACTTCTAGAGGAATATGTTAATCAAGCTAAAAGAGCTGAGAAGAATAACTTTGACTCGGTATTGGTTTCCATTGCACCAACATCTGTTGATCCAATGATAGCAGCGTCTATGATTGGAATGAATACGGAGTTTGTAAAGATTTTGGTTGCGCAAAATACAAACCAGATGCTTCCTACCGTAACAGCAAAAGCATTGAATACTTTAAATAGTTTAATTGGTAATCGTGCAGATATTAACATTGTAACTGGAAGTGCCTCGCTTGTCCTTGCGCGTGATGGATTACCAGAACCGCACCATGTTCGATATGCTAGGACAAAAGAATATATTGAGCTGTTACAACAATTAAGACGAGGAGTAACTAGCTATAAAGGTGAGTTTTATCAAGTAGAAAATAGTGATATTTATCCAAAGGAAGATCTCTCTCGAAGTGCCCGCTACTTTGTAGCGGGGTCCTCCGAGGAGGCAATGAGAGTAGCTGCAGAGTATGGTGATGCTTATATACTTTATGCAACAGACCGCAAAAGTCTTAGAGAACACTATCAAACAGTTAATAATTACGCTAAGCAATATGGGCGCGAGAAAATTCCAGGTGCTATTTTAGTAGACATCATTGCTCGTGAGACTTCGGAAGAAGCATATAAAGAAGCATATGAATTACTTGAGAGAACACCAGCAGCCTTAAAGAGGATGACTAAGCTATTTTTAGATAATGCAGATTCTGTTGGACTTCGCCGATACAAAGATTTAATTACAAAAGATAGTATGTGGATAGATGATCATCTTTGGGGAGGTCTAAGTTTAGTTAACCCATCTAATTCAATTTCTATAGTTGGTAGCTATGAGGAAGTCATCTCGACGTTAACTGATTTTTGGGAAATAGGGGCAAATTATTTTCTTATTACTTCTCAGATTAGTGAGCATGAAATTGAACGTATTGGTCAAAATGTTGTGCAACCATTTAAAAAGAAAATTGAAAAGTTAATCCAAGTTAACTAAAAGAGGGCTAAAAATATGAAGTTAAACATATGGTTGAAGTTTATCATTTTAATGACCTTAATAGTACTCCCTTATCGACAGGTGGAAGCACAGGAAACGGTACAGTTTAATGAGAAGAAAATACAGAAGCATATAGAAGAACAAATATCTCAAGCGGGTATTCCTGGACTTTCAGTAGTAATTGTAAAAGGAAATGAAACGATTTATAAGAAGAATTATGGCTATGCCGATACAGACAAAAAACGTCAAGTTACGAATGAGACTCTTTTCGAGCTAGGTTCTACTTCAAAAGCTTTTACGGCATTAGCTGTATTGCAGCTAGAAAAAGAAGGGAAAATTAAACTTAGTGATTCTTTAACTAAATATGTTTCATGGTTTGAAATGGAGTATAAAGGCAAACCTTATGAAATTACACTTTATGACTTATTACACCATACTAGTGGAATACCGGAAAAGGCCATTGGATATATTCCTATAACCAATGGCAAAGATTCTATTGAGAAAACGATTAGGAATGTTATGCCAATAGGACTAAACCGAGAGCCGGGTAGCAGTTTTGAATATTCTACGGTTAACTACGATCTATTAGGCTTAGTAATCGAGAAGGCAACTAATCAATCATTTGAAAGATATGTTCAAGATCATGTGCTATCAAAGTTGGATTTATTGAGTACATACGCTGGACGTGAGATGGCCCCATTAGATAACATGGCCCAAGGTTACAAGCGTAATTTCTTACAATCATTACCCTATGACGCTCCTAATTATAGGGGGAATACACCGGCTGGATATTTTATTTCAAATATAAATGATATGGAAAGATGGTTAAAATTACAGCTTGGGGTTGAAAAGCCTAGGATGTTTCCGGAGGAATTGATTAACGATTCTCATAAAGCGAATAGAAAGGTTGCCCCAGATAGCAATGGAGCTTCATATGCAGCTGGATGGGAGGTCTATCAAAGTGGTGGAGGGGAAATTTCACATGGTGGAAGTAACCCAAATTATTCATCGTATATTGGTTTCCGTGATGAGGAACAGATAGGGGTCGTAGTATTAGCAAATCTGAATAGTAATTACACTTACTATATCGGTAGCAGTCTTTTAAATATGATGATAGATAAAGAAGTTAAACCGTTACTCTATGATGAATATAAGAAAACAGATCAAATAGGAACAGCCTTATTTGTGATCTCATTTTTGTGTTTACTAACGTTATTGGTCATGTTATTTCATTTAATAAGAGAGATTATTTTTAGAAAAAGAAAATTTATATTACCAACGGGAAAAACATGGTTACATATGGTATTAGTTGTTGCGATATATGGGCTAATGATTTATGCACTCTATCAACTACCAAATCTCTTGTTTGGAGGGCTTCCGTGGGCATTTATAAAAGTTTGGGCTCCTTCAACTGTTGTACTTGCAATATATGCAATTGCGGGGGTGGGTTTGGCCTATGTTATCCATACATTCTTAAATCTGTGTTTTCCAAGACAAAAGGGAAAGTCGCTTTTGACATTAATAGTTTTGGGGCTAATATCAGGATTTGGTAATGCCTTTCTCATTTTTGTGATTAATGAAACGTTTGTTAGATCGAATAATTTGGAAAATGGCTTGTTATTTTACTTTGTACTTGGAATCGTTATGTATGTCTTTTCACAACGTATTATTAGAACTAGCATTGTATCGTATACAAACGAGCTAGTTTATGAAAAAAGGATGGAATTAACAGATAAGTTGTTACAGACTCCTTATTACAAATTGGAGTTGATTGAGAAGGGTCGAATAGAGGCGACATTAAATAACGATACGGAAGTAATCTCTCGTTCTCTCAATCTATTAGTTACTGCTGGAACAAGTTTATTAACGTTACTATTTTGTTTTCTCTATCTTGGTGTAATGAATATGTATGCCTTTTTACTATCCTTGTGTATCATCTTTATTACTGCAGGGGTATATTCTCTGATCGGACGACAAGCAGATAAAGT
Organism: Bacillus cereus group sp. MYBK216-1; assembly: GCF_051916495.1. Taxonomy (NCBI): domain Bacteria; kingdom Bacillati; phylum Bacillota; class Bacilli; order Caryophanales; family Bacillaceae; genus Bacillus; species Bacillus cereus group sp. MYBK216-1. The sequence continues at coordinate 104,521 of NZ_JBQAGT010000006.1, read as the reverse complement.
TTGGAATGAAACAAGAGATATTCAGAATGTATATTTTCGTTTGATTGGTGATCTAAGGCATGGTTTCAAAGAGCTTAGGCTTCATACTGGAAAACGAAACGATTTTCGAGAAGTTATGAATGAAAGCTGTAATAACTATCGTGTTAAACGAACGATAGGAGATATTAAATTTGCAAATGTGTTTGTTCTGGGAGAACTATTATTCATTTTTGTTATTGGTATTGTAGTTTTCGTATTTCCAGAAATTTTTGTTAATATGCCGAAAGAGACGATAAGTAACTATGTAATTGTTTTTCTGTATATGACAGGTCCAGTTAATGAAATACTGGGCGGTATCCCTCAGCTCGTAAATGTACGTATTTCTTGGCAACGTATTCAACAAATGGTGAAGAGTGTAGATCATATAAAGGCAAATGAGCAAATCGCGACAACAAAAGAGTACTTAGATGTGCCAATTTGTTTGCAGCTACAAAATGTAAGTTATAAGTATAAGAATAAAGATGGAGATTTTACTGGTTTTGGTATTGGTCCAATAGACATGGAGTTTAATTCTGGAGAAATAGTCTTTATTGCTGGTGGTAATGGGAGTGGAAAATCTACTTTATCAAAACTGATTACTGGGTTATATGAACCTAATGAAGGTAACGTTTTATTAAATGGAAAAGAAATAGCTCCAGAGGAATTGAATCAATACTATTCAGCTATCCTTAGTGATTTTCATGTTTTTGATAGGCTATATGGAATTAATACAGAAGGAATGAAAGCAGAAATCAATCATTATTTAGAACTTCTCCAACTGAGTGACAAGGTTGGCATTGATAATGGGCGTTTTACTACTACGCAACTATCAACTGGACAAAAGAAAAGGTTGGCATTGCTGGTTACGTATTTGGAAGATCGACCTATACTTTTATTTGATGAATGGGCAGCGGATCAAGATCCTGGTTATAGACGCTTCTTTTATGAAGAATTGTTACCTCAAATGCGAGCGAAGGGTAAATGTATTATTGCTATTACTCACGACGATCAATATTTTCATTTAGCAGATAAGCTTATAGTGATGGAGATGGGAACTGTGAAAATGAATAAAACAAAGGAGGCATTATCATGAGTAAGGAAATTAAATGTGTTGTTTGGGACTTAGATTGTACAATTTGGGATGGTGTTTTATTAGAGAGTGGTACAGTTACTTTAAAACCTGGAATTTATGAAATTATATGTGAATTAGATCGACGTGGAATACTGCAATCAGTTGCTAGTAAAAATAATTACGAAGATGCAATAGCTAAATTACGGGAATTTGGAATAGAAGAGTATTTTTTATATCCAGAGATTCATTGGAACTCTAAATCTAGTTCCATTGAGAAAATTAGAAAAAATTTAAACATAGGTATTGATACTTTTGCCTTCATTGATGACCAACCTTTTGAATTAGAAGAAGTACAGAGTGTTCATAATGATATTCTGTGTATACATGTAAATGAATATAAGTCGTTATTAGACTTGCCACGACTACAACCAAAAAGAATTACAGAAGATTCACGTCGTCGAAGACTGATGTATTTAGAAAATCTTAAGAGAACGAAGGATGAAGAAGAATATGAAGGCCCAAAAGAAGAATTTTTAGCTTCACTTGGGATGAATTTTGTGATTAGTGAGGCTCGTGAGGAAGATTTGCAGCGTGCAGAGGAGTTAACAGTACGTACGAATCAATTAAATTCGACTGGTATTACCTATGATTATGATGAATTAAACTATTATCGTAATCATCCAGATTATTTATTATTAGTTTGTGAGTTATCAGACAAATATGGCTCCTATGGGAAGATTGGTTTAACACTTGTAAAAAGGACGGAGGAAGCCGACTGCCTAAAACTTCTTCTCATGTCTTGTCGTGTAATGTCCCGTGGCGTTGGTACTATACTCCTCACATATCTAATGGAAAGGACAAAACAGGCAGGTAAACGCTTTTTGGCTGAGTTTCGACAGACTGACCGTAACCGTATGATGTTTGTTACGTACCGATTAGCTGGATTTAAGGAAACTAGCAACGAAAATGGAATATTAATTTTAGAACATAATCTTGAGAATATAAATCCTTATCCTCACTATATTAATATACAATTTCCGGAAACACCAACGGATGTGGATAGAGGGGAAGTGGAAATATGCAACAAACAATTGTAAAGCATTCTCTTACGCATCCACAAAAAAGAGTTTGGTATAATGAACAAATTTATCCAAACACATCTATGTATAACATCGGAGGGATGGTTCTTATTAATGGGGAAATTAATTTTACAATTTTAGAAAAAGCAATTCAATTATTCATTAAGAAAAATGATGGTTTACGTCTACGGATTTTTCAACAACATGGAGAACCGCACCAATATATATCACCATTTGAACCTACACCAATACGTTTAATTGATTTTTCTAATCATCATAATCCAAGTTTAGAAGCTAGAAAATGGGCCCAGGATGAATTTCAAAAACAAATTCCACTTGAAGGAGGCCCTCTGTTTGAATTTGTGCTCTTGAAAATAAGTGATGTAGAAAGCTCCTATTTTGTTAAGTTTCATCATATTATAGCTGATGGTTGGACAATCCAACTTATGACGAGTCAAATTATCGATTTTTACTCTAAATTAAAGAATGATGAGCATATAAATGATATGGTTGAATCTACTTATCTGTCTTATTTACAAGCAGAGGAGAAATATCTGGAATCCCCTCGATACGTAAAAAATAAGAATTATTGGAATGAGAAATTTATGAATCTGCCAGATTTCTTTTTATCAAAAACATCTCATTCTCTAGAAGGGAAACGAAAGATATTTTTAATTGAAAAAGAAAAATCGGTTGCTCTACAGTCTTTTATACAAAAACATAGAATATCTATGAATACATTATTTTCAACCTTTATGCTTATTTATATTCATAAAATGTATGATCAATCAGACATAATCATTGGATCTCCTGTACTAAATCGTTCCGGTGTACTAGAAAAGAAAATAGTAGGTATGTTTACTAGCACAATGCCGTTACGGTTAAATGTTGATGAAGATGAGAGTGTTCTATCTTTCATTAAAAGAGTAAATCATGAAATAAAACAATGTCTATTTCACCAGCGTTATCCTTATAACTTATTGGTAAAAGACTTGCAATTGACTAGTAAAGGATACAATGGTTTATTTCAATATAGTGTGAATTACTATAATACAAAACTTAAAAATACTATTGATGGATTTTCTTTAGAAAACGTGGAGTTTTACAGTGGTTACCAAGCCTATTCATTGCAGTTAGTTATTAAGGAATGGGCAGATGAAGGTTTAGAAATTCAATATGATTATAAAGTCGCGGATTTTGAAGAAGATCAAATCAATTGTATGCATGAGAGGTTTTTAGCTTTAATAGAACAAGTTTTACGTAATGAAGATCAATCGATAAAAGAATTATCTTTGTTATCGGATGATGAGCAAAAGTTTATGTTAGAGAAATTTAACAATACAGCTGTTGTGTATCCGAAAGAAAAAACTATTCAAGAATTATTTGAAGAACAAGTAAAACAGACACCAGAAAAAATAGCAATTCAACATGCTGATAGATCAATGACTTATCTTGAATTAAATAAGAAATCTAATCAGTTAGCAAGAAAGTTAAGAGAAAAAGGAGTCAAAAATGGTCAAGTCGTGGGTATACTAGCTAAACATTCACTTGAGATAGTAATTGCAATTTGGGGAGTTATTAAGGCTGGAGGTACATATTTGCCTATAGATCCTTCCTACCCAGAGGACCGAATTCGTTATATTTTGAATGATAGCGGCACAACATTACTTTTAACTGACTATACAAATGAGGGTAATTTAGAATATTTAGGTGAGAAAATTAATATATGTGATCAGAAACTTTATGAAGGAGATAATGCCAATCTAAACCTAGTAAATGCACCAAATGATCCAATATATATAATTTATACCTCTGGAACCACGGGGAATCCTAAAGGAACTGTAATCACTCAATGTGGATTGGTTAACTATATTTCCTGGGCTAAAAAGAACTATATTAGTAGTGATAATGATGTTTTTGCATTATATTCATCCGTTTCTTTTGATTTAACAGTAACTTCAATATTCACTCCTTTAATAAGTGGTTTATTGTTAGTAATATATCATGATAATGAAGATGAGTTTATTTTGTCAAAAATACTCATGGAAAATGTAGTAACAGTGTTGAAAGTTACGCCTTCACATTTAGCATTGTTAAATAACTATTCACCCCCAAGAGTTTCATCTCTTCGCAGATTGATTGTGGGTGGAGAGGATTTGAAAACCTCAGTCGCCGAAAAGATATATGATCTTTTTAGCGGTAAAGTTGAAATAATTAATGAATATGGACCAACTGAAACTGTGGTTGGATGTATGATTCATCGTTATGATCCAGATCTAGATCGAAGAGCATCCGTACCAATTGGTACACCAGCTGATAATGTTCAAATATATTTATTGGATAAGAATCTTCAGCCGGTTCCTATTGGTGTAAAAGGAGAAATTTATATATCGGGTGATGGGGTAGCTAAAGGTTATTTAAATCGTCCGGATTTAACAGCGCAACGTTTTTTATCCAATCCATTTATTTCGAGTGAGAAGATGTATCGAAGTGGTGACTTAGCTGTCATGTTGCCAAATGGATTAATTGAGTATCAAGGACGGATGGATTCTCAAGTGAAAGTTAAAGGATATCGTATTGAAATAGGGGAAGTTGAGAATGCACTGTTACAACACAAGTCTGTTAAAGATGTAGTAGTGGTGAATTGGCAAGGTGAGGATAATTCAAATCATCTAGTTGCTTACATTGTTTTGAAAGACAGTGTTCAAAATATAGAAATACGCAGTTTTATTTCGCATATGCTACCAAGTTATATGATTCCTTCATTTTTTATCTATATGGATCAGCTACCGCTTACTATTAATGGAAAGGTAGATCGTCAAGCGTTGCCAGATCCGATGTTAAATAACGGTTTTAATCATACTCATTTAGAAGAAGTAGATGAAGATGTTACTGGAATGGTTAGTGAAGTTCTCAAGGAAATATTACAGACTGATAGAATCGAATTGCATAGTAATTTTTATCATTTAGGTGGAGATTCTATTAAAGCGATCCAAGTGAGCGCTAGATTACAAGAACTGGGATGGAAAGTTAGAGTTAAAGATGTACTAAATTATCCAGTTGTAAGTGAATTGGCAGCAATGTTAGTTAAACAAAAAGATGTTACAGTCTCACAAACATTGGTAACAGGAAAGGTAGAGCCTACTCCTATTATGCGTTGGTTCCTTGATCAACAGTTTAAGAACCCGCATCATTGGAATCAATCGGTATTACTGTCTTTGAAGAAGCCGGTTAAAGAAGAATATGTTAATAAGATGTTAAATACGATCATGCATCATCATGATTTGTTACGGTTAAGGTATGAGGATAAGCAGGATTACTTCTATTATGACGAAGATATGTCCATTGTTGATTCTAAGGTTACCATGTTTGATTTGTCTGAAATTCCAATTGAAATGGCTTTGAATCAGGTTCATATAAAAGGTGAAGAGTTAAAAGGAAGTTTAAATTTGAATGTAGGACCATTATTTAAAGGGGCCTTATTCCAGCTTTCAAATGATCAACAGTTGTTATTATTAACTGCACACCACCTTATTGTTGATGCTGTGTCCTGGCGTATTTTAATTGAAGATGCAAACCGATGTTTGAATAGCTTGTATTTAGGAGAAGTTCCATCGCTACCATTAAAAACTAACTCTTTCCAAGATTGGTCTGAAGCTTTAAATAGTCGAGGAGTTAATTTAGTACGTGCTGAATTAGATTATTGGGAATCCATAGATAACATGCTAGATAATAATTTTCAAATTAATAGAGAAAAAGAAAATAGTACTGTTGATAGTTGTACTACTCTTACCTTTACATTGAATGCAGATGATACAAGAAAACTATTAACTACTGCAAATGTGCCTTACAATACACAACCAATGGAGTTGTTACTTGCTGTGTTGACAGAAAATTTAGGTAAATATACAAACCAAGATCAAATTAAATTTGAGTTAGAAGGTCATGGTCGAGAGGAATTATTTGAGCATCTTGATATTTCACGTACAGTAGGGTGGTTTACAACGATGTATCCTATTGTATTACAAGTTTCGCATAATATTGCTAATCAAATAAAGAGTGTTAAAGAAGAGGTTCGTAAAAGACCTAATAAGGGAATTGGATATGGAATTCTTAAAGAGAAGTTTCCTTCTTGCAAAGATTTAGCTCAAAATATAATTCGTTTTAACTATTTAGGAGAGATAGATAATTCTCTCGGGGATGGATGGTTTACTATTGTTGATTATCAAAGTGGCAGTGAACAATCAAAAGATAATCATATTACTGCATTATTGGATATTGTGGCCATGGTTAAGAATAAAAGCTTAGAAATTCATGTGACATTTAGTACAAGTCATTTTCAAAAGAATTTTGTAGAAAATTTATTTTCAGATTATCTAGAACGACTACAGACATATATCCAATCCTGTTGTCAAATGCAAACAAAAGAATTTACTTCATCAGATTTTGAAACCTTAAACCTTAGTGATGAAGAAATTGATAATTTGTTTGATTAAACAACTATTTGATGAAAATTTTATTTAATAAAGGAGAAGTCACTTGAGAAAATTAATGAAAGATTTATCGCCAGGATTGAATAGTAACAAATATTTGGTTTGTGTTCCTTATGCTGGGGGCTATTCGAATTCTTTTTTACCTTTAAAGAATTATTTACCGAAAGATATAAAACTTATTTCATTTGATCCTCCAGGCCATGGTCCTAATCTTTCTCCACTAGTTGATAACATAGATGATCTTGTTAATTTATATTTAATGGAGATGCAACCAATTTTAGAGGGAGAGGTTACATTATTTGGCCATAGCATGGGAGGAATTATAGTTCACCGTATGGCTCAAATTTTAGAAAGTAAGGGCATAAATCCTAAAAATGTTATTATCTCTGCTATGAATCCACCGGAAATAAGAAGAAAAACAAATCATTTAGATGATAAAGACTTTATAGATTATATAAAGTCTTTGGGAGGATTACCGGATGAAGTATTACAACATCAGGAGCTTTTAAACTATATCCTTCCAGTTATTCGATCAGACTTTCGTGCCATTGAGAATTATATAAATGATGACACAACATTGTTGAAAGCGCCTCTGTACATTATTAGTGGAACAACAGACTCCAATTATACAGTAAAAGGGGCTAAGAAGTGGGTAGGATGGGGCAATGAGGTTCATTTTCTAACAGTTAATGGTGGTCATATGTTTTTACTACATCAAGTTGACATCGTCGGCGAGTTAATTATGAAAATATTAGATAAGGTAAAATCTGTGAAGTAAAAAAATTAAGGGGATGTATCTGAGTAAGAGGAAAGTGCATTTCTATGCTTTATGTTGAAACTTCTATCGCTAAAGTAGCAATCCAATTGGTCGTCATTGGGAGTTTTATTACCGAGGAAGAAAACTCCCAATGACGAGTATGATTGTGCCCCCTCATGATAAAACGGATGGGTCTATGGGGAACATAACCACTAAATATGTAGTATTTAGTATCAATATCATAGAGAATGGTGGGAAGAAAAAATGCTTGATAAATTTACCCAGCAGGTTTTATTATCTAGTGAAAAATTTAAAAAAGAAAAAGAATATTGGTTAGACAAGTTATCAGGTGATGTTGAGTTAAGTAGATTTCCTTGTGATTGTCTGTCTTTAAGTAATATTCAGGCTTCTAAAGAAAGTTATTATTGTCAATTCCCATCGGATATTGCGAAGAGAGCTGTAGCAATTAGCAATAATTCTGATATGTTACTGTACACTATTTTATTATCAGGTGTGAAATATCTCTTAAGTAGATATACCGATAGGGATGATGTAGTAATTGGAATGCCAGTTTTTAAGCAAGGTCAAGAAGAGACGGTTTTTCAAAACAACTTTTTATTATTACGTACTCAAATAAATCAAGAAGATAATTTCAAAGAAATAATATATAAAATTAAAGAAACAATTTTAGAGTCAAATGAACATTGTCATTTTCCTTTTAATAAACTTACTCAATTATTAAGTCTAGATGGAGAGAGTAATAATCTTCCCGTATTAAATACAATAGTAATGTTAGATGATATTCATTGTTATGAGAGTACAGATAAAATAAACTCTGATATGGTTATTAGGTTTATGAAAAATGAAGATCAGTTAAAGGTTCAAGTGGATTACAATTCTACTTTATATAGTGAAGGATTAGTTAGTAGAATAGTTAATCATTTATATAATATTTTAGATATATTAATGAAAGATCCAAATAAATCTGCAATGGATATAGATGTAATGTCTAAAACAGAAAAGAATCAAATATTATATGATTTCAATCATACGACTAGAGTTCATAAAACATTACTTTGTGAGACTGTAACAGCTCCTCAATTATTTGAAGAGCAGGTAAAACAGAATCCTAATCAAATAGCGATTGTATGTAATGGAAAAGAAATTACATATAAGAAATTAAATATAAAAGCTAATCAGTTGGCGAGGAGGTTATTAGACCAAGGAGTTAAAAGAGAATCCATTGTTGGTGTGATGATGGAACGCTCTATTGAGATGATTGTAGGCATATTAGGTATCTTAAAAGCAGGTGGAGCGTATTTACCGATTGATACCGATTTACCAAAACAAAGAGTGGAATATATGCTGACAGACAGCGGGTGTTCACATGTACTAACATATCAAAACTCTATTATAAAGGGAGTAGCATTCCAAGGTAGTGTAATAAATCTAATGGATATTCCTTTTGAAGAAGAACAAGTAGAAGATTTGCAGATAACGATGGAACCTCAAAATTTGGCATATGTTATTTATACATCAGGTTCTACAGGCCAGCCCAAAGGGGTAATGATTGAACATCGTTCCTTAACTAATTTTTTGTGTGCAATGTATGAGGACTTCTCTCAAAATATAGGGATAACTGATAATGTTCTATTCTCAAGTAGTATTTCTTTTGATGTTACTATATTTGAAATATTTGTCCCATTGGTATATGGAGCAAGAATGACTATTTATCAAGGTGAGAAGTTTGATGTACCAAAACTTGTACAAGTCATTCTTGAGGAACAGGTCACGTTAGCATATGTTCCACCTACCTTATTAAATGAAATATATGATTATTTTGTAAGGGGGAATCAGAAGATATCGTTAAATAAACTTTTCGTGGGAGTAGAACCAATTAAAACAGAATTACTCGCAAAATACGATCATCTATTTAGGGGGAACCTCCAAATATTAAATTTATACGGACCTACAGAGGCTACAGTCTGTTGTACATCTTATCAATATGAGAGGGATAAAGAAATTACAACACAAAACGTACCAATAGGTTCGCCATTGTTAAATACTAAAATTTATATATTGGATTCATTTCACAGGCTACAACCTATAGGTGTTCCAGGAGAAATATGTATTTCCGGCATAGGGTTAGCTAGGGGATACATCAATCGAAAAGAATTAACAGCAGATAAATTTATTGATCATCCATTTGAACTTGGTGAAAAACTATATAAAACAGGAGATATAGCGAGATGGCTACCTGATGGTAACATAGAATACTTGGGACGAGTTGATCATCAAGTGAAAATAAGGGGATATCGAATAGAACTAGGTGAAATAGAAGCAAGTTTGTTAAAATATGAGACAATCAAAACCGCCGTAGTAATACAGCGAGAAGATGAAAGTGGAGAAAAGTATTTATGTGCGTATATAGTTACCGAAAAAGATATTTCTATTCCAGAGGTAAAAGCATATTTAGCAACAAAGTTACCATATTATATGATACCTCAACAGATCATACCCATTCAAAACATACCGTTAACACAAAACGGAAAAATAGATAGAAAAAAATTACCTCAACCTATTTATAATTTAAAATCTAGTCATATAGAGCCGACAAATTCTACAGAAAGAAAATTAGTTGAGATTTGGAAAGATGTTTTAGGAATTCAAAGGGTAGGAATACAGGATAACTTTTTTGAGATAGGTGGTCATTCATTAAAGGCTGCTAAGTTAATTTCTATTGTTAATAAAGAATTTGATGTGCAATTATCTATTAAAACCCTATTTAAATTTCCTGTTTTGATTGATTTTTCAAAATGTATATTAGAAATGGAAAAAAGTAATTATATTTCCATAGAACCTATAAAACAACAAGATTATTATTTAGCTTCTACGTCACAAAAGAGAATGTTTATAGTAGATCAATTCGAAGATGGTACAAATACAACTTATAATATGCCCACAATACTTAAAGTAGAAGGGGATATTTGTAAAGATAAGTTTGAAAATATATTTCAATCTTTAATGCAAAGACATGAAATATTAAGAACTTCTTTTCAAATTTTAGATGGAGAATTAGTGCAGAAAATTGAGCCTAATGTAGAATTCAATATTAAATACGTTCATGTAAATGAAAAAGATGCGGATTATTTAATACATGAGTTTATAAGTCCATTTGATTTATCAAAAGCTCCATTATTAAGGGTGTTGCTTTTAAGGATAGCAGAAGAAAGACATATCCTTGTAGTAGATATGCATCATATAATCTCTGATGGTTTATCAATGGGGATATTAATAAAAGAGTTTGTAGAATTGTATAAAGGAAATGAACTTCCAAAATTGAGAGTGCAGTACAAAGACTATGTGATGTGGCAAAATGGAACTTACTATAAGAATCTAATTAGTGAACAAAAGAATTATTGGTTAACAACTTTAAAAGGAGAACTCCCGGTTTTAAATTTTCCAACCGATTTTCAAAGACCGACTATACAAAGCTTTAAAGGTAATGTTTGTTCTTTTAATTTGGGAACAGATTTAACTTTTAAAGTAAATAAGCTAGCAACTGAAACTGGTACCACGCCATATATGATTTTATTGGCCATTTATAACATACTTTTATCTAGATACACAGGTCAAGAAGACATTATTGTAGGTTCGCCTATTGCTGGAAGGTCTCATTCTGATACTAATCATATGATTGGTATGTTTATTAATACTTTGGTAATGAGAAATTATCTAGAAAATGACGATGAGTTTATTGAGTTTTTGAGTAGATTAAAACTCAATACATTAGAAGCTTATGAAAATCAAGACTATCCTTTTGAAGAACTATTAGAAGGTTTAGACTTGCATAGGGATACAAGTAGAAATCCATTATTTGATACCATGTTTGTTTTTCAAAACATGGATATGAATCCAATATCTATTGGTGAATTAGAATTTACACCGTATCCGTTTAAGCAGTCAGTTTCAAAATTTGATTTGTCATTAGTAGCAACGGAAATAGATAATAACATTCATTTAAAAGTAGAATATAGTACTAAGTTATTTAAAGCGGAGACAATAGAAAGGTTAATGGTACATTTTACAAATATAGTTGAGGAAGTAACTAATAACCCTAGAGTACGATTGCGTAATATTAATATGTTATCTATAGAAGAAGAACATTGTATTATGAATGAATTTAACAAAAAAGAGAATTCAAATTCTAATCATTTATTAGTGCATAAAATGTTTGAAGAACAAGTAAAACGGAACCCTAATCAAATAGCCGTTGTATGTAATAAAAAAGGAATTACATATAATGAATTAAATATAAAAGCTAATCAGTTGGCGAGAAGGTTATTAGACCAAGGAGTTAAAAGAGAATCCATTGTTGGTGTGATGATGGAACGCTCCATCGAGATGGTTATAGGTATATTAGGTGTCTTAAAAGCAGGTGGGGCGTATTTACCAATTGATACCGACTTACCAAAACAAAGAGTGGAATATATGCTGACAGACAGTGGGTGTTCACATGTATTAGTACATCAAAACTCTATTATAAAGGAAATAGAATTCCAAGGTAATGTAATAGATCTAATGGATATGTCTTTTGAAGAAGAACCAGGAGAAGACATGCAAATGATGATAGAACCTCACAACTTAGCGTATGTTATTTATACATCAGGTTCTACAGGACAACCTAAAGGAGTAATGATTGAACATCGATCCTTGACTAATTTTTTATGTGCAATGTATGAAGATTTCTCTCAAGATATAGGGATAACTGATAACGTTCTATTCTCAAGTAGTATTTCTTTTGATGTTACTATTTTTGAGATATTTGTCCCATTGATATATGGCGCAAGAATGACTATTTATCAAGGTGAGAAGTTTGATGTATCAAAACTTGTACAAGTCATTCTTGAAGAACAGGTTACATTATCATATATTCCACCTACTTTATTAAATGAAATATATGATTATTTTGTTAGAGATAACCAGAAGATATTGTTAAATAAGCTACTTGTAGGAGTAGAACCAATTAAAACAGAATTACTCGCAAAATACGATCATCTATTTAGGGGAAACCTCCAAATATTAAATGGATACGGACCTACAGAGGCTACAGTCTGTTGTACAACTTATCGATATGAGAGTGATAAAGAAATTACAACACAAAACGTACCGATAGGTTCGCCATTGTTAAATACTAAAATTTATATATTGGATTCATTTCACAGGATACAACCTATAGGTGTTCCAGGAGAAATATGTATTTCTGGCATAGGGTTAGCTAGAGGATACATCAATCGAAAAGAATTAACAGCAGATAAATTTATTGATCATCCATTTGAACCTGGTGAGAAACTATATAAAACAGGAGATATAGCAAGGTGGCTACCTGATGGTAACATTGAATACTTGGGCCGAGTGGATCATCAAGTGAAAATAAGGGGCTATCGAATAGAACTAGGTGAGATAGAAGCGAGTTTGTTAAAATATGAGACAATCAAAACGGCCGTAGTAATAGATCAAGAAGATGAAGCTGGAGAAAAGTATTTATGTGCATACGTAGTTACCGAAAAAGATATTAGTATTCCAGAGGTAAGAGCATATTTGGCAACAAAGTTACCACATTATATGATACCTCAACAACTCATACCAATTCACAATATACCATTAACACAAAATGGGAAAATAGATAGAAGCAAGTTACCGAAGCTAAATACAATGAGCAATAGTAATTATGTACCACCAAGAAATGAAATAGATAGTAGTTTAATTGATATTTGGAGTAGTATATTAGGCGTAAATAATATTGGTATAAATGATAATTTCTTTGAATTAGGTGGTCATTCTCTTAAGGGATTAAAGTTATTCGAAAATATCAAGAGAATGTTTAATGTGCAGCTGCCATTAAGTTTATTATTTCAAAAGGCTACTATTGAACAATTAAGTGATGTAATAAGTAGGAATAAAGGAATAGACAGTGAGTGTTTAATTCCAATTCAAAATGGAACAAACAAGGATAGTCAATGGTTCATTGTTCATGGGCAAGGCGGGGGTATATTAAACTATTATGATTTGGCTAGAGAATTAGGAGAGGATAAGACTGTATATGGGTTACAATCTATAGGATATGATGATAGTAGATTTCCAAACTTATCTGTAGAGGAAATGGCGGTAAGATATATAGAAGAGATTAAACAAGTAAAAAAGGAAGGGCCATATACCTTATTAGGATGGTCTTTTGGAGGAATAGTTGCATTTGAAATGGCTAGAAAATTAGAAGAACTAGGTGATAAAGTTAGTTTTCTAGGTTTACTTGATGTTCATCCTATTGAACAAGGTAAGGAGATTCTTAGTTTAAATATTAAGAATGCATTTGAAGAATTGGAAAAATTCAATGATCAGTTAGGGATTGAGAAAAATAGTTTTGAGCAAATGAGTGAAGAACAATTAATAGAATCTTTACTGAAAAAATTTACATTGAATGAAAATAGTTGTCAGCAAAATTTTGAAGATCCAATGATGAATAAGTTAAAAGTAATGATAGCTAATAGATATGCATACCTAAAATATAATTGTAAACAAAAAATAAAAGCAGATATCTTTCTATTTAATGCATCTATTAATGACATTCACCCACTAGTAGATTATAACAGATGGAATGAATATACATCAGGGGAAGTATACGCTTTGCAAGTGCCAGGTTCCCATCTGAGTATGTTAGAGAAACCGCATATTCATGAATTGGTAAAGAGTATAAAAATGAATTTTAAACAAATGCTCTTATTAGCACATGTAAATAAGTGAAATATTATTTGAAATTGTACACTATTAGTTTTCTAAAAGTCTCATAAATTCATGTATAACATATTATGAGGCTTTTTTCTTTGAGCCTATTCAATAATAAACATAAAGAGGTTAGAAAATAAATGGGAATTATTCATTGTGAGTTTTTTGTATCTATATAAGGGATTAGGTGGTAAGGATATAATGAATATATATAAGGTACGTGTGCCAGGAAATATAGAACATGATATTATGCAGAAGCTTATACGTTTGGTCTCGAAAGAAAAGCAGATGAAAATACAGAAATATAAAAGAAAGCCCGATCAATATAGCGCCTTAATTGGAGACATTTTAATAAGATATTTAATTACTACAAACTTCTCAAAAGAAAATAAAGATATTAAATATGAATACAATGAGTACGGAAAGCCTTATGTTGATGAGTTAAATAATTTTCATTTTAATATATCACATTCCGAAAGTTGGGTTGTTGGAGCTATTCATGAGGAAGAAGTAGGAATAGATGTAGAAAAAGTCCGGCCCATAGATACTACAATGATTAAAAATATATTTACTGAGGAAGAATTTAATTATTTAAATTCATTAAATGTAGAACAACAATTAGATGTGTTTTATGAATTATGGACTATAAAAGAAAGCTTTGTTAAATGGATAGGGAAAGGACTAACTATACCTTTAAACTCTTTTGTTATTAATAAAAATACAATATTTTATGGTGACATGCTATCTAATGAGGTTTATTATAAAAAGTTTACTATTGGTAAAGATTATAAGCTTTCTTGTTGTGCTTCTTTAGATAGTTTTCCAGAATCAATAATTGAAATTGATTTTGTTGATTTGTGTTATTATTTTATCGAAAATAAAGACTTCTACTTAGTTTAAAATGGCTCGTGTTCCCATAGTTGAAGGAACTTTTTAGAAAATAAAATCAGAAAATTACATAAAATATTCGCAGGAATTTTAGGGTATTATAGAAAAGCGTCATTTAATTTTGAAATGACGCTTTTCATTTACTTATGTCGATTCACGAATAATTAAGGTTGCTGGATATTCGATAATTTTACGCTTAATAGATTCCTTTTCATTTATATATAGTAGTATCTCACTAACAGTTCGTTTACTTAGCTCAACGATTGGAATATCAATTGTACTAATTGTTGGAGTTGTAACTGTGCAAATTAATT
Organism: Bacillus cereus group sp. MYBK216-1; assembly: GCF_051916495.1. Taxonomy (NCBI): domain Bacteria; kingdom Bacillati; phylum Bacillota; class Bacilli; order Caryophanales; family Bacillaceae; genus Bacillus; species Bacillus cereus group sp. MYBK216-1. Next base: position 89,117 of record NZ_JBQAGT010000006.1, on the reverse strand, counting down.
GATTATCATAACCGCAAACGGCAAGGTCAGTAGGGATAGTATATCCTTTTAAAGAAGCACCTTTAATTACTCCAGCAGCAACTTGATCATTTCCAGTAAAGAGCGCAGTGGGTCTATTTTTTAATTTATCTAACCTCTCAAAGATTCGAATTCCATCTTTAATAGTAATTGCATCTCCAAATAACCAACTTTTTTTGTAAGATAATTGTTGTTCTTTTAATGCATGCAGATATCCTTGTTTGCGTTTTAATTGTGCTTGACTATTAAGGGAATCAAAACAAAAGCCAATCTTTTTGTGTCCTTTACTTATTAAATGTTTTACAGCTTTGTATCCGGCTTCAAATTCATCATAGCAAATTATCGGAATAGGTGCATTTTCCTCATATTCATTACAAAGTAATATTGGGCCATATGCTAAATAATGCTCTATATTTTCCCAATCATTTTCTAAGGATGCGAGAATTACACCATCTACCGCTTTATTCTTTAGTAATGAAAGTAATTCAAGCTCTATTTTTTTTTCATAAAAAGTCTGATAAATCAGTGATTTGTAATTGTGTTTTAGAAGTTCTTTAGAAATTTCTCTAGCTAATTTTCCGAAAAAAGGATGATCTATATTTGGAATCGATAGAGCGATGGTTTGTGTCTTATTCACCCTAAGATTTCTAGCGATAGAACTAGGAGTATAGTTTAATTCTTTCATTATTTGTATTATTTTCTCGCGTTTTTCTGGATTTACATAAGGATGATTATTTAAAACTCTTGAAACAGTAGCATTTGAAACATTGCATAATTTAGCTATTTCATTAATTGTTACCATAAAGAATCCCTCCGAAAAAAATGTTGACATGTAATCGATAACATAAAATATAGTCTACTCATGATTTTCAAAATAATTTCTTAGAGGTGATTTAACGTGAAAACTCTTACTACAATTTCTGGCCATAGCAAAGACAATTTAGCTTTATTAAAGTGCCTGCAGGGAGAAACGAAAGAGAAAGAATTTGAAATTAGTAATGTATTACCGAATCACAAAATGAAAGAGAAATTATTTAGAGAAAATAAATTGAAAATAGATATTGATATAGAAAAAGATATTTTCAATTATAGCAGAAAAAATATACAGAAAATATAATTTATGCCAGTTAATCGGCTGATTTCTCAAAGTGAAATTGACGGAATAATAGGAACTTTAAAAGAGGTTTTACCGACAGGTCAATTCACAAGTGGACCATTTTCTAAAAAATTAGAAGAAGTAATTGGGGACTATTTAAACAAGAAGTTTGTAATTGCAACAAGTAGTGGAACAGACGCACTTATGGTGTCTTTGTTATCTATTGGTATTCAGCCAGGCGATGAAGTGATTATTCCAGCTAATAGTTTTGCTGCTACTGAAAATGCAGTGTTAGCAATTGGAGCAAAACCTGTATTTGTAGATATTGATCACAAGAGTTATTGTATTGATCCACTTAAAATAGAAGAAGCAATAACCCAAAAAACAATATGGATTTTACCTGTTCATTTGTATGGTAAACAATGTGATATGAAAAGAATTCGTGAAATTGCAGATGTTTATCAGTTGAGAATTATTGAAGATGCATGTCAGGCTATTGGTTCCTCAAACCTTGGAGAATATGGAGATATTATTATTCTGAGTTTTAATCCATATAAAAACTTTGGTGTATGTGGTAAGGCGGGTGCAATAGTTACTAATAATGAAAATCTTGCAATTCGTTGTAATCAATATAGTTATCATGGATTTGAAGTTGATAAAAAAATAAAAAAGTATTAGATTTTGGCTTTAATTCTAAAATTGATAACCTTCAAGCAGCTATTGATTTAGAGAGAATTAAGTTCCTATCGTATAACAATTTAAAGAGAGTATCTTTGGCTCAACGATATATACGCAATTTAAAAGAATTAGAGGATAGAGAATTAATAAAGCTACCTAGGATGACAGAAGATAATGTTTGGCATCTTTTTCCGATTAGAATTATAAATGGAAGAAGAGATGAGGTGAAAAATAAATTGTACCAGTTGTATAACATTGAAACAGATATTTATTATCCAGTATTATCTCATAAACATAATACTAAGCTGGTAAAGAAAAATTATATACAGGATACTTTATTAAACACAGAGCAAGTTCATAAGGAAATATTACCTTTACCTTTACATCCAAACTTGTTGTTAGAGGAACAAAATTTTGTTTTGGAGGGATTAATTAATGTCAATAAGTAATGAAGTTTTAAAGTCTTTAGTTTTTGAAAGGTTACCACAGGTTAAAAATCCTAAATATATAGTGTTCTGTGATTTTGATGAAACTTATTATCCTCATAATATGGATAATTTTAGAAGAAGTAATTTGGAATTATTAGAAAAATACTTGTATGAACACGCAAGTAAAGGAGATTTGATCATTGGTTGGGTAACTGGAAGTAGTTTAGAATCAATTGTTGAGAAAATGAAAAAAGGTGGTATTAAATATTTCCCTCATTTTGTGGCGAGTGGATTAGGTACGGAAATAACGTACTTTGATAGTAATGGGACTACTATGGATGATCAAGTTTGGGAAGAGAGAATAGTAGAGGGAGGGTTTGATTCTGCGAAAATTAAAAGAATTATCGAATCACTTGAAACAAAATATGAAATTTTTTTAAGACCTCAGACACAATTAGGAAGTTCTAAGTACAAATTTAATTTTTATTATGAAGAGCAAAATGAAGCTATTGATTCAAAAAATTTAGAACAGATAGAAGAAATGGGGAAGTTATACAAAGTGGGGGTAAATATTAACAAATGTAATCCATTAGCTGGTGATCCAGAAAATTGCTATGATGTAGATTTTATTCCACTTGGAACAGGTAAAGATGAAATTGTGAAATTTATGTTAGATAAGTACAAACTAGATAAAGCAAATGCAATTGCTTTTGGAGATAGTGGAAATGATTTAAGGATGTTACAAGCTGTAAGACATGGTTACTTAGTAGAAAATGCAACGGAAGAGGCTAAACATACACACGCAATGCTAGCTCAAGATGAATACTCAATTGGAATTTTAAATACTCTAAAGCACATTATTAATTAAAGGGGATGTTCATATAATGAATATTGGAAATATAGGTGCAGGTAGTATTGCAAAAGCTCATTCTAGGGCATTATCAACAATTGATAATTGTAAATTAGTTGGAGTATATGATGTTAATTACGAGAATGCTCGAGAGTTAGTAAAAGATTATGATGGAGAAGTTTTTAATAGTTATGAAGAGTTACTTGAAGTTGTTGATGGGATAATAATATCTTCCCCTAATTTTTGTCATAAGCCTCAAGCTGTTCAAGCGTTATTAAAAAACAAACATGTTTTAGTTGAAAAACCGATGGTAATTTCTTGTGAAGAAGCAAAATATATGATGAAAATAGCAAAGGATACTAATGTAGTTGCTGCAATGGGGTTTAACTATCGTTACTTGTCCTATATTAAGGCTTTGAAGAGCTTAATTCAAAATGGGGAATTAGGAGAGGCAGTAGTTATAAGGCTACATTTTAAAAAGAATAGCGCTTTTCATTCAAAGAACTCTGTTTACTTGGCGGGATGACATTCAAAGTAATAAAACTAGTGGGGCATTGGGGGATTTAGGCATTCATTTAATAGATTTACTTTGGTTTTTATTTGAAAGTGATTTTAGAGAGGATACTGTTCGAACTAAAATTAAAACAAATGTTAAAGAAAAACAAAAAGTATTTGTAGATGATTATGCAGAGGTTTATGGTCAATTAACCAATAAAGTATTTGTTAATATTACAACGTCTAAAAGTTCATTCCCTGAAGATTGTGGCTTTAGTATTGAGGTAATAGGTACTAAGAAAGAATACAAGTATTCTTCTAGAGAACCTAATAAATATATAACTTTTGATGGGTTGGAAAAACAAGAAATTTTTTTGCCTTTACCGTTATTAGTTGATCCGGAAAACGAGATTTTTGAATGGGCGGATTCTTTTAGAAAGGAAATTATAAGCTGGGTTAATGCAGCAGGGGGTTCTAAAAAATCACTTGCAACATTTGAAGATGGATTACGTTCACAAATTATATTAGATTTATTCTTCAATAAAAACAAACGTAACAAAGAATTATCTGTAACAACTATTTAGTTTTATTGTAAAAAGAGGGATTTATAATTTGTAACACAAATCCCTTTTTCTTTTGAATTGGAGCTGATAAAAGGTGCGGTTAATATTTTATTTTGGGTGCTTGTTCTATTTTATTGTAGGAGTAATACATGTTTGTATGGGCAGTTTAATTCCTTCGTTACTACAATATTATGAAAGAACACCTAATCAACTAGGGATATTAATATTTTTTCAATTTACTGGATTTTTATTTGGTGTTCTTAGTTCGCCTGTTTTAGTAAAAAAGTATTATTATTTTAAAACTCTAACATTTGGGATATTAGCAATGCTAGTAGTTTTAGGAGGTTTTATATTTGTTAAAGAATGGGCATATTTAGCAGTAATTGCATTTGGATTGGGTTATGGAGCGGGTTTGTTAGAAACTACTATGGGTTCCTTTGTTATTTCAGCAGAAAAGAATAGTGCTGCTAAATTCAGCATTCTTGAAGTATGGTTTGGGATTGGAGCACTTGGGTTTCCTTTATTAGTCAATTATTTTATAAAATTTTATACATGGTATTTCATTTTATATGGAATCTTGCTATTTCTTATTTTCACACTATTAGTTTGGTACTTGTTTGGGAGTGCTAAATTTAATAATCTTTCTCCACGAAAGAATGAAAAGGAAGTACCACTATCCCCATTAACTGTTAGCTTTAAAAATGGAAAAGTAAAAATTATATTATTTATATCACTTTTTGCATTCTTATATGCAGGTATAGAAACCAATCTTGCAAATTTTTTATCTACAATTATGATTCTTACTAATAATGAATTAATTAGTTCAATAAGTATATCTTGTTTCTGGCTAGCAATAGTTATCGGAAGGATTTTTATAGGTAAGCTTGTTCATAAGTTTAATTATTGGATATATATTTCATCTAGTTGCTTCACATTAGTAATTCTCTTATTTCTATTCCCCTTTGTTCGTAGTACAGGTATGTATTTATCTGTAATCTTCATTATTGGTTTAGTCATAGCTGGCATTTTTCCGATAACACTTATTTTAGCTTCCCGTATTATGGAAAATAATATTGATGAAGTGACTAGTTTATTTATTGCATCAGCAAGTTTGGGAGGAGCTCTAGTTTCCTTTCTAATTAGTTGGAGCTTATCATTAAATACTATAAATATTACCTTTGGGATATTTTCATTTTTTGCTTTTATTCTTGGTTGCATTATTTTAAAGATGAAGAAAATCTCCAATTATAGTAATAAAGATGTTAAAAAAATAGAAAGCATGAAATCTTTATAGAAAATATTTTTATGTATAGAATGTGTAAAAAAGAAAATTATAGTATAAATTGACAGAAAATTGATAAAAGAATTGAGAAAGCTGAAAATTCAGTATTTTAAGTATATTTTTAGCGTTGTAGTGTGTAATATATTCAGCAGAGCTATATCATAAAAAATAGGATTATAGACTAACAATAGAATTATGTGTAAGTATTTCTGAGTAAAAATAGTATTCGAGTTCATATAGGCTATATATCAACTGCTATACATTAGTTTAAAAACAAATATAGAAAAGTGTGGTAATGGATCCACATGAATTATATTTGCAATCTATTATTTTTACCTTAGCTGTTTAGTAGTTTGTATTTACATACATATGTAAATACATTTTTGTTACATGCAATTATTCAAAAGGGAGGTAATATAATAATGGCTATTCGAAAACATTTAATTACTCTTGAGGATCTTACTGATAGTGATATTAACCAAATTGTAACTCGTGGGGTAGAGTTTGCCACAGGTAAATCGCAACCTAATCAAATATTAGCGGGAAATATAATTGGGATTTACTTCCGTAAAACATCGACTAGAACTCGATCGGCATTTTCTGTTGCAGCATTAAAGATGGGTGCACAAATTGTAACGTATGGTCCAAATGATTTGCAAGAAAATACAGGGGAGTCTATAGAAGACACTACTCAAGTACTTTCGCGAATGCTGGATGCACTAGTAGCAAGAACTGCAGATAGTCAAAAGGAAATGGAAAAGATGGCATCTCAAAGTCGTATGGCAGTCATTAATGCAATGAGTACGGAAGAACATCCAACACAAGCGCTAACAGACTTAACAACAATGAAACAAAAATTTGGTGAAATAGCTGGATTACGGGTTTTATATATGGGAGAAGGTAATAACAGTGCTGCAGCTCTAGCTCTTTCTTTATCTCGTTTTCCAGGTACGGAGTTATATCTTTTTACACCTGCTGGTTATGGAGTGTCTCCAAGTGTGCTTGAAAAATCAAAAGAATATGCACGATTATCTGGTGCTAAAGTTATTGAATGTCATGATATAAAAATGTTACCTAGTGAAGTGGATGTTGTATATACAACAAGGTGGCAAACAACAGGGACAAGCAAAATAGATCCTTTATGGAAAGATGCATTTAATCCATTTGCAGTGACAGAGAGAATTTTGACTTTATATCCGGAAGCTGCTTTCATGCATGACCTCCCAGCACACCGGGGGGAAGAAGTAGCAGCAACAGTTATTGATGGACCGAAAAGTATTGTATTTACCCAGGCCGAAAACAAGCTAAATAGTGCTATGGCAGTACTTGAATGGTGCTTAGCTTATCGATACTAAAGAATCTAGTATTTATTTTCTTTCAGGTATAAGTTCTATTTGAAATACATTCGAAAGAACATTTACAATTATTTATCTTTAATTATTTTTTTAGATTTTAACCAAGAAAGGAAGCAAATTATGCTCAAGAAATTAGAGAGTTTAGAAAGGGTAATCGGCAACACACCTATGATTAAATTAGAGCATGAAAAGATTAATCTGTATGCAAAACTAGAATATCACAATTTAATGAATAGTGTTAAAGTGCGTGCTGCTCACCATATTTTAGAATCAGCAATAAGTCGCGGTGAAGTGACTGAAAATTCTACAATTATTGAATCTTCATCTGGTAACTTTGCGGTTGCTCTTGCTACTCTTTGTAGGTATATTGGTCTGAAATTCATACCAGTTATTGATCCAAATATTAATGATAGTTATGAGAATTTTTTGAGAGCAACTTCCTATCAAGTAGCTAAAGTGGGTGAACGAGATGAAACAGGTGGCTATTTATTAACGCGTTTAAATAAGGTGGAAGAACTTTTAAATACTATTCCTAATGCATACTGGACAAATCAATATAATAATGCTGATAACTTTGAAGCCCATTATCAAGGAATTGGTGGAGAAATATCTAATGATTTTAAACAGTTAGATTATGCCTTCATTGGAGTGAGTACTGGAGGAACTATCGCTGGGGTATCTACACGATTAAAAGAAAAATTCCCTAATATTAAAATTATTGCGGTAGATAGTCAAGGGTCCATTATTTTTGGTGATAAGCCTCGTAAACGGTACATACCAGGAATTGGTGCCAGTATGGTGCCTGGTATGGTTAAAAAAGCATTGATTGATGATGTAATGATTGTACCGGAGGTTCATACTGTTGCAGGTTGTTATGAGCTATTTAATAAACATGCAATATTTGCTGGTGGATCATCAGGGACTTCATATTATGCAATCCAAAAGTATTTTGAAAATAAGGATGTTCAAAATACACCTAATGTTGTTTTCTTGTGTCCTGATAATGGACAAGCTTACACATCAACTATTTACAACGTAGAATGGGTAGAATGGCTTAATACACAAAAATCAGTAGAAGACCAATTAGTTTCTTTATAAAAATGATATAGAAATGAGGAAGCAATTATGATGTATTTAAATACTAAACATATCAATGAAATGGGTGTTAATTGGGAAGAAACAATAAATGTCATTTCAAAGGCAGTAAAAAGTCTTGATTCAGAAGATTTTTCTCAGCCAATTAAGCCATACTTACGTTTCGATGATTCGGCTAATAGAATTATTGCTATGCCAGCTTATATTGGAGGAGAATTTAAGGTTTCAGGAATCAAATGGATAGCTAGTTTTCCGAAGAATATTGAGAAAGGTATTCAACGTGCCCATTCAGTTACTATATTAAATGATGCTATGACTGGAAAACCATTTGCGACGCTTAATACAGCAATGGTCAGTGTAATACGAACAGCTTCTGTTACAGGGTTAATGATTCGAGAGTTTGCCAAGTTAAGAGATTTAAATAATGTTAAAGTTGGAATTATTGGATTTGGACCTATTGGTCAGATGCATTTAAAGATGGTAACTGCCCTATTAGGCGATAAAATCGAAAGTGTTTACCTATATGATATCAATGGAATTAAAGACGAATTAATTCCTGAGGAAATTCATTCTAAAACTCAAAAGGTTAATGCTTATGAAGAAGCCTATAATGATGCTGATATTTTTATTACTTGTACTGTTTCTGCAGAAGGTTATATTGATAAGAAACCTAAAGATGGAGCGCTACTACTCAATGTTTCTCTTCGTGATTTTAACCCTGATATCTTAGAATATACAAAATCCCTAGTTGTTGATAATTGGGAAGAAGTCTGTCGTGAAAAAACTGATGTTGAAAGGATGCACCTTGAAAGAGGTTTGCAAAAAGAAGATACAGTATCAATTGCTGACGTTGTAATCCGAGGAGCACTGCAAAACTTCCCTTATGACAAAGCAATATTATTTAATCCAATGGGTATGGCCATTTTTGATGTAGCCATTGCTGCTTATTACTATCAAAGGGCTAGGGAAAAGGAAATTGGTGTTTTATTAGAAGACTAGTAAAATTATTAAAGCGCAGTTTGAAATAATTGTCTAATAGCTGCTAAATATCGGTAAACACGACTAATCATTATAGAAAATTAGTTATTTGATAAGCTTAGAATTTATGTAATTATTTGAGGAGCTGTTTTTATGAGTGAAATTATTTCGGCCTTAGATCTCTTACATCCCAAGCAAATTCGCTTTCATGAATCATATGAACACAAACGATTGGAACAAATTTGTCGTGTAATGGAAAGCGAAGGTGTTTTACGGAATCCTCCCTTAGTATCTGAGCTTAGTGATGGTAATTATCTGTTACTTGATGGTGCCCATCGTATGAAGGCTATGATGGCATTAGGTTGTAAACGCGTTGCTGTACAGGTAGTACCTGATGAAAAAATAAAAATTCGTGCTTGGAATCATTTATTACCAATGGGGGAATGGGTAAATAATTTAAAGAAAGAACCTACAATAATTTGGTCAGATAAGATTATTGCTAATAAACGTTTGCTTGCAAAAATTACAGAAGCAAATAAACAAGAACAATTTTTATATGCAAGGGATCTAAATAGCGATTTATTTAACCATTTAGAGATATGGCATCGTATTGTCGGCTTATATCAACATGAGTATACGGTACGCCGTCATTCAAATGATACTGAGGTCTGTCCTCATTCAAATGAAATATTGATGAGTTATCCAGAATACTCATTGATGGAACTGAAAAAGGTAATTGAAGCGAAGTTTTTAATGCCAGCGGGAGTTACTCGTACGACGCTTAGTGGTCGGTTATTGAATTTACGTATACCACTTCATATATTGCGTACGGAAGTATATCCTGCTGGTGAATGGGAAACGTTATGTGGAAATTGGTCAAAATGTTTACGCCTTTATGACGAGCCAATATATGTTTATGATGCATAATACATTGTTTAATGATTATAATGTATATTTTTTATTTATTTGTAAAAATTTCATTATATGACTTATATTAATTCCAAAATATTTTTATTATGTTATAAAAACGGTTTGAATTAGTATTTAAGACTAATCTAAGAGAGGTTTGTTATCGGATGGGGTAAATATTACCAAAAAAGATAAAGTGGAGATCTCTAAAAAATTAAAAACTTTCTTGGGTGATCAGTATTCACTTGAATTAGGAGATTACATAAGTTTTGAGATACTTGAATTTATAATAAAAGAATTAAATCCACATTTTAATCTAGCTACAAAAAATAGGTTGGAAAATCTCTTAAAAAATATAGAGAAAGAGATATATAGTGAATTAGTTTCACATGAAAATAACAAGGTATAGGTAATATTATATGTATTTAAATGTAGAATAGTATAAATCTATACCTACATAAGGTGTTGCTATTAATTTGGTAGAATAGTGAGGAACAAGAGAATTGGTAATATACAATTTCTTAGAAGAGATGGAATTGAGAAGTGAACATACTTACAATTTCATCTTTTTATTTTTGACACGCTTTTTGCAATTAAAGTATGAAAAAGGTAGCTGTATAAAAGTACAGCTACCTTTTTTAAAAAATTTCGTATACAAGAACAACCTTAGCGTAAACTTGCGCTTAATGGTACTTGAGAATAAACTGTGAAATTGTTACTATAAGTACCATGTTTAGAAAATGTGGAAGAAATAGAACTGTTCCAACTCTTGTAGATAGATCCAGATGTATCTGCTCTTAGAAGTACGTTTGAAAAGCTAGCTTGGCTAAAAGAATTACGTCCAGTATCTTCAACGCCCTGAACCATTTTTACTGGTTCGTATTGAGAAAATGAGCCATATACAGGCTGATTTGTATATCTAGGCATTCCATTTACATACATAGTAACCGTACCATTGCCGTTATTAATTATTTTAAGGTTTACTCGATCACCATCTTTAATTGATGTATCATATTGTGTGTTCCAATACTTATTGTTTTGACCTGATTCATTATATCCTGAATTAAGAAATACTTTATATCCACTTGGTGTTTTTGAAATACCACCTTCAACTTTAGATGCTCCAATACCTAAATACCAATTCACATATCCATCCTTAACAACAACTGATTTTGGTAGGTTTATATCAGCTGCAATTCCAGTATAATTACTATTTGTAACACTTTTTACAGCACCTTCTGTAGCTGCAAAACTTGTAGTTGAAAACATTGATAGAGAAATTAGAAGTGAACCGACTAGATACATCATTTTTTTCTTACTTTTCCTTAATACTTGATTCATTTTTAAATCCCCCTTATTTTTAATTATTAAATTGTATTAAAAGTTGGCCAACTAAATAAGACTTACAAACCAAAGATACATTAGGTTTAATTAAATGTATATATTTTCCTGTCATAAGTCATTGAAATGTCAAATAAATTAGATGATTCATATTTATCCATATAGGGGGAGTTGACAGCATGAAGTGTTATGTCTATTTAAAATTATGAATGTTTTGTTAAAAATAAGATTAAAGCTTATAAATTTGTTGGGTATAATATGTATTACGATTTATTTAGGAGAGATAAATATGAATGGAATACCAGGGTTTTTTAAAAGATATATTTGAAATTCTGAGAAATAAAATAAAAACAAATGAAATAAATGAATTGCTTGTGTTAAAGAATTTATTGAAATAGTTAGTAGGTAAAGGGAAATATATGATTTAAAAGGCGTGGAATTCTCATATAAAAAGAAGAAAGGTGGGCAGTTATGGAAAAGGCAAGATCAAAGTTAAATAATGCAACTATTGAAGGGGGTATAGAGACATTAAAAGATGAAAATGAATGTTTACGTATGGAAATCGATTATTTAAAAAAGTTAAAGGCCTTACTTCAAAAAGAGAAGAAATTACAGAACAAGACTAAGTGGAAGTTTTAGTCTATCATTCTACGTACAATTATAGTAACGTGAATAGTCCAAAACAAATTTGTTTCGGACTAAGGATTCAATATTCTATCCAGTGTATGCAACATTTTTGTAAAAAATGAATTTTCTGATTTTATAACTAAGAAAAATGTATTACATTAATTAATAGATACTTCTACAGAGACACTAGGAATTGGTGGTGCTGGTGTATCTCCACCATTAGAAGAAGATTGTTGAGGTGCATGTAAACTATTCGTGCTATATGCTAATGCACCTATTACTACCATTTTTTTCGTTAATAATAAGAATATAATGAATATTTAAAGTGTCCTTATTCTGTTGATATAGTCAATTTGTTTTAAAACAGACCGTCTGTAATAAACGGTCTGTTGTTTGTTATGGTTGGCGACTGCTATTCTTTTACTCAACTCATATTATATTTAATTGAAGTATTGAGAATAGAAGAATAGGAGTAGAAAAATTAATGTTTTTCCAAATAATTTATTGAATAGACTTAAAGGGATAAACAGCTCTCCTATGGTAAGGCTTTTGAGTTTATTCCTGTTTGGGTTTTTTAAAAATTCTTTAAATGTTCGAAAGTTTATTTTATTAATGAAAGACCAACTTGGCATAGCTTTTATGTCTGAATCTATTTTGAAAATGATATGAATACTATGTGTATGAAAGCTGCCTATACTTAAAATAAGCATAAATCCTAAAATAATGAACCAAGTCATTTTTTAGCACCTCCTTTCAGTATTTAATATTAAGATATTAATAACGGTGAGGAAGTGTGCTATTGTCCATGAAAAATATTGAGAAATTGTTGAGGAAACGTTGAGACTGTTGCAATGCAATCGATCGTAGGATAGTTAACTATGCTTGTCCTGTTATATTTGTTAAAAAAGGAAAGAGAACAGTTGCGTAGACTGTTCTCTTAAGGAGCGGAAGTGCTGAACATAAGTGCTGAACATTTTTCAATGACAATGATTCAAGCCTTCCAATTATAGTGTGTACAAATAATTCCAATTCATACAAAGAGGCAGGTGTAAATTATTCATACATTAAAATTACTTTATTATAGATTGAATGTATTACAAAGTACAAAGAGCACTTTTCAAAAGTGCTCTTTGTAAGGCGTACATTAAGGACTTGAAAGAGGCATCATTGTCAATTCGAAAGGAGATATCTATATACAACATATGAAGATGATTTGAAAGGATGACGATAAAAACAAAAAAATCAGTAAGGATGTACCGATTGCTCAGATTCAAGGAATTGGAGAGGGGGATTTATATTGTTAGGGAATTTTTTGAATGCTATTCCATTATGATAAACTATGCAGATGAATAATAAGAGTGAAGTTGTAAATTTATCATCTATAGTGTAATCTTCACCATTTGAAATAGGAACTCTTAAAATCTTATCCTGAGAAACTAGATGCCATCAATCATGTTGATAATCAAGTGCTTCGTCCTTTGTAGAACCTGGGGAGGCATATGCCGCTGTAATTCTTCAGTAAACGTAAGCATTTAAAGATTCATAAAGAAATGCTATCCCTTCCTATAATTCTACAGAAAGGATAACATTTTTTTGCTTTATGGGTGCTATAAAACTTTAGCTTGATAGCGCTGTGATAATGCCCCATTTAAACAAATTTCCCTTTTCCATACTGATAATGCCCCTTTTTTAGAGTCATCCTATCAGCATGTCGAAGATTAGGAGATTACTTGCAAGAGTCTTGGAATTATTGCAACCGTGCTGTGTTATAATTCTAAAGTACTGACATTTCATGTAGGACTTATAGATGTCGGTTTGACATATGAAATGTAAAATCAATCCGTCATTTTGAAGGTTCAGGCTACCATTATTTAAACTAACATTCACACTAAAAGAAGTACAAGGAGGAAGGTATATCTATTAAAATAGTAAGGTATACCAAATTAGAAATGAACATTAAATTTAATAAAAAAGTAGTAGCATTCACGGCAGGATTAACGGTATTATCTTCACCATTGGTATCGTTTGCAGAGGAACAACAATCAGTAAACAATAAGCAATCTACAAGCCTTCAAGTGCAAGAGAACACAGACCAAATTCAAACAACAGATGAACAGGCTTTAAAAAGTATTGAAGCTAGTTTTGAAGAGGTAGACGGACGTGGTGGAGGTACTGTCGACAATAAGAAAGCAGATAGTCTTCAACGCTCAGAGGGTATTCATGAAGAAACAGGCACATTAACTGTTCCTAACAATTCAAACAGAACAAAACGTAGTCTGTCTCCCATATCACCTAGCACCTCTAGTACAATAAACGGTGTTCCATTCACTGAATGGATTGTTCCAGCAGGTAACGATAATATTCGTCCTCAAAACTACATGAGTCCAAAGTATATTACAATTCATGAGACTGATAATACAAGTGTAGGAGCAGGTGCTAGAAACCATGCTCAATACCTATATAACCAAGCAGTAGGTAACACGGACCGAGCTGCATCGTGGCATTTTACAGTAGACGATAAAGAGATTTATCAACATCTACCATTAAACGAGAACGGATGGCACGCAGGAGACGGTGATGGTCCAGGTAATAGAGAATCTATTGCAATTGAAATCGCAGTTAACAGTGACGGAAACTACAGTAAAGCAGTAGATAACGCTAAGAAACTTGTAGCTTATTTAATGAAAGAAACTGGTGTACCGTTAAATAACATTGTAAAACACCAAAAATGGAGCGGTAAAATCTGCCCTGCTAACATGATTAATAATGGGCAATGGGATGTATTCGTAAATAGCGTTGAGGGATATTATAATAATCTTTATCAACCAAAAGATGACATTACAGGAGGTTGGTATGAAGAAGCTATTCGAGAGTTAAATAGAAGGGGTATTATGATAGGGGAAGGAAACGGAGTTTTCGCACCCAATAGAGCAATAACAAGAGCCGAATTTGCTCAATTAATCTCTAAATCTCTAAACCTGCCAGCTGGAGATGCTTCATTTAAAGACCTAAACGATGCAAATTCAACTTTACGAGATGGTATTAAACGTACTGCAAGTGCAGGTATCATTCAAGGTAGAGGAGATGGTTATTTTGACCCAAACACACCTATTACAAGAGAAGAATCAGCAATTATTGTAAACAAGGCTTTACAGTATAAAGGTATATGGGGACCAGTTGTAAACCTACCATTCTCAGACAAAGACCAAATTAGCTATAAAGAAGATGTACAAAGATTGTATGGCTTAGGTATTGTCAAAGGTAAGGGTGAAAATCAATACGACCCTAAAGGAACAACAACTCGTGGTGAAACAGCAACATTCATTCTAAATATGCTACAAGTAATTGAAAATGGCAGTGTTGAAAAGGTAGTTGGAACGGCTCAAATTAATGGTATTGGGGTAAATGTTCGAAGCGGGTCAGGTACAAATTATTCTATTGTTAGAAAGACAAGTAAAGGCGAAAAAGTTACAGTATATGAAGAAAAGAATGGTTGGCTAAGAATTGGAACAGGTCAGTGGATTTATTATGACTCTAGTTATATCGATTATAACAGATTATAAAAGACTAATTACTTAAAAGAACAGGTCATATTTGGATATATAACTTACTCTCAGGTTGTGAAGAAGACTTTCTTCACAACCTGTTTTTGTGACTGGTCCCTCTATTACCTATCAATACTGATGAAAAGAGGAGAAGGAGAGATTCATTATGGTGCTGGAATTGGGAAATCATCGTAATTAGCGTGTATGCAATTAGAGGCTAAGGTTTTTCTGATAATTAAGTGGAGGTCACTATACGTACCCATCCAGCCCATATTTTGAAATATTTTAAAACGAAAAAATGAGCTGGATGGGTAAAAGTTAGCACAAAATTTCGTTCTGAGGGTACTATAAAACCTTCGCTTGATAGAAAAGAGATAACATTAACTTTGTTGCCTAGAATTGCTCGTGCTAGATGTGGGTAGATTCAAAATTTATAGGCTTTATTAATCATCATTTGATTCACCTTCATTTTGGTAGGTGTCTCCTTGGTTAAAATGATAAAAAATGCAAAAAGAACTTGTAGGCATCACTACAAGTTCTTTTTTAGATAATATAAAAAGGTGAAACAAACTATCTCATTACTCGTAACAGGGAAACTATCTTACTTAAGGCTTGGTTTCATTATATAACAAATATTAACATGCAGCGTTTTAATGTGTGAAAATTACGTGAATTAGCAAACGAAATTTCATCTCTATTCGTTAAGAATTCCACTTATTCGTTTTTTAACACCTTTAAATCAACGTTGAATAGATTAACAATATTTGCTAAAATAATATTATAATAATGCAATATGCAGCAATTTATATAATAGAAAGATAAAAAATTTACATATCACTAATTGAACGCTTAGCCGTTGATTAATGGAGTAAGGTAAATAACGAAGTACATTTAATATACAATTCTTTCCGCAGCATAAGATACGTAATTAAGACATTTGATAGAAATAGAGTGCGAATAATGAGAAAGATGCTGACTTGTGGGTTACACTAATCAACTTGAAATGTTATAGGGGTGTACAAGTACTACAGCCAAAAAGTGATCTGTAATGAATATCGAAGAGGCTTACGCAAAGTTATATGTGAGTCTATGTGCGAAGGAAAAGGATAACGTTTATAGGAGGAAGCATGAGGAGGCAATTTAATATATGTAACGGGGGAATAATATTATGAAATTTAATACGAAATTATTAAAGAAATTACTTGTATTAAGTGCAACGTCTGTATCAATTTTCAGTGCCTGCTCTGCAAAGGAAGATGGGGATTACAAGCCATATAAGGAACAAGACTCTATAGAAGTCGCAAAGGTCGAAGAAGAGAAGTCTAATCCCCCTAAGATTGTAGAGAAGAAGTCCACTCTGCCTAAGGTCAAAGAGGATACAGAAGAACCTAAGAAGAAAAAAAAGCTACAACAAGTGGAGGAATCTAAGAATAAAGATGAGGAAATTAATGACAAATATCCGCATTATAAAGATGTACATGAGGACGCATCAACAGTATCACTAGAACAGTATAATCAAATCAAGGTTGGAATGCCTGCGGACAAAGTCATAGAGATAGCAGGAAAGCCTGGATCCAGCGAAACAACTAAATTGTTCTCTATCTATATATATTTAGGTCACGGTGGACACGGTTCGATGACTATAAAGTTTGATTCTAATAGAAATGTAACGAACAAAGAGCAAGATGGTCTTAGCAATACTGCAGTTAAAGATGAGAAGGTTAGCAAAGAACATGAAGACCCTAATCCTGAATCTGTTAAGAAATCTAGTGCTATAATTCCAAACGATTTTTGCGGACATGGACATGACGAAACGAAGGAGCTAGCGCACGACTGTGAAAAAATTACTGATAAGAAGGCATATAGAAGATATCAACTACAACAAAAGAGAGAAGAGCGAAAAAGACAAATTAGGGGCGAAGAACAGGAATTAATTGATTACGATCAGGGGGATGCAGCTTACAAGGAGCAACAGCGTATTTACGAAGAAATACAACGTAGAACAGGAGAAAGGGGATCGGTTGATTACGATTACGATCAAGTTAGAGCTCTTAACAAAGAAAGACAGCGTATGTACGAAGAAATACAAGAGTGAGATGAAGAAAAAGAGTGTAAAGTGTAAACTAAAAAAGCTAAATGGTACGAGAAGTATATTTCATGGATAGGAATTTGAATTATTGAAAAATCAAAATATGGAAGAGTAAATAAAAGACGCTAGTTGGCGTCTTTTATTTATCATTATTAGTAAAACTTCACTGGTGATTACTATTAATATTATAATATTTGATCTTGGAATTAACTTATTAGATAATGCTATTGATTGTATAACATCTGACAAATGACTAAAGATAATAAAAAAATTCTTGATACAAAAATCTAAATTGTATAATATATAGGTATATTGTTATTTGTTGAATTCCGTTTATTCCCACGCCTTATGTGTTGTGGTTGAGTTGCAGAAGCAAGTTGTGTTCTTGTTTCAATTTTGAAAGGGCTTCTTTGAGCCGATTAGTGCATATATAGCTTATTTTGTTATGCACATTTTTAATCGACTTGAAGAAGTCCTTTTTATGTTGTTTTCAAGTTGCAGGTGGGATTATTTATGATTCATAACAAAATGAAATAAAATAATGTTTGAATAGTATTAGTAGATCTAAAAGAGTAATCTAAAGAGCCGGATGATATATTGATTGATATAGATAAGTTATTAGGGAGTGCAAATGAAGAACTACGATATAAATCATGTGATGGTAGTTTATACAGGGGAAAAGGAAGAACTAAGTGATATGAATACTTGGAGCTTCCTTTTTTATTGCAATTAGAAATCTGGTAGATGATTATGCATATAAAAATGATTTAGCGGAAAAATTTTATTTAATTTCAATACATAGAAGAAAAAGAAAAAAACAAATTCGTAAAGGGCTAGTTTAAGTACGATTCATTTGAATAATTGAGAGGGGAAATGTATTGGTGAAACGTCTTGTTTCTTGCTGACCAAGGGAATGCAGGATGATTAGTAAGGAGTAAGAGCGTATTACTACTCTCACAAAGGAAATTACATTAGAAAAGGGTCTGTCAGTGTTTACAATTTATTTGTTACATCGGTCTAAAAGAATTTGGATGGAGAAGTAAATGCTAAGTGAGAACATGAATGACATTTCTAGAACTTGAACAATTGTGCTTTTTGTTAATAGTGAAAATCAGAAGTAGAAGAGGCACAAGCGTTAAAGTGGACTGCAAAAGTGACAGAAAGAGAACAAGGATTAACATTATTTATAAAGATATCTAATAAGAAGTGCTATCGGATTTATACAGAAGGAGGGATAATACCAGAAAATATATGAATGTATATAAAATTTGAGGTGAATCCACCTATTTTCTATACATTAGTTGAATCAAACAATAGATGACTAGGGAGTGTATAACATCCATTTCCCAGTTAAATTTTCTTAGATAAATAGCATGAAATACAGTATGTTCTCACTCATTTGTATAAGGATAAAATAGCCTTTTATTTTTATGCAAATGAGTGAAACAGAACGATTCACCATATAAGAATATTCAACTATAATGAAACACTGTACGTCATTGTAATATTAAGATGTTTTAAGATTAAAGTGATTATTAGTCATAAAATATGAGTTTCGAGACCTCAGCAAAATATTGCAATGCTTTATATACATGAGATTGTAAAAATTATTTTATTAAAATTACTGGAGGCTGATGAAATATGATAATAGATCATATAAGCAACAATGTAGTAAAAAAATTGGAACAAACGGTGCGCTATGAAAAGAAACAGGTACAGGTATTACGTGTAAGTAAAAGTAGTTCTAATATGCACGCTTACATGATTTTCCCAGAATTCTCAGAGGTTAAAATTTCAAATACTGAACTGGATGAATATATAGAAAATCTATCAACAAGTCTGAAATATGTCATTGATCGCAAGTTAAGTCTACAAGAAATTGAAAAACAAAATCATTCTTTCATTATGACATGCGCAGTCGAGGAAGATGGTGTTATAGATGATGAAACGATTCATTTTAATACGACGTATGTTAAGCCACCTACACTTGCGAGTAAGGTATTTAAGCTAGTGTGTGGTTTAGGAAATCGTTTGAATAGCTTAAAAGAGTTACATATAACAGTATTAAATAATAATATTAATCGAATTGAAATAGAGTTTTATAATGAAAATGAAACATATGTAGCAGTAGAAAAAGAAGAAATTGCAAATGCGATTATGGGGGCATATACAAAAGCCAATATCTATTATTCCGCAGATCTCCGTTATGTTGCAGAAGGAAATGAAATCAAATTAAAGAGCATTAAGCCAAAATTAGCGGGTGATGTGTTGTGAAGCGAGAAAAAGGGATGATTGGAGTTTTATGTACATTTGTTTTTATGATCCTAGTACTCATACCTTTACATACAGCTCATGCATCTGTAAAAGTGGATTTTAATGAATTGAAAGGAAATGATGTTTCTTCATCTTTTAACGAAGGATTAAACAATCGAACAAAAACGACAGAGAAAGACGATTCATTTGGGTCATCAATTATACAAAAAGTTGAGGGTATGTATGCACCAGCTTTTAAAGTAGGGGTAAATATCTTTTCTATCTCTTTCATATTAGGTGTTATTGTCATGGTTATGGCGTTAATTACAAAGAATGGTCAATGGATGAAATGGGCAACAGGGAGTATGATTTTCTCGTTCGTTAGTATGATGGCAATGAGATTAAGTGTATATTTCTTATTTAGTTCGGATGTATTTTCGTTTATGAACATTTTTACGGATTTTTTAGACCTGTTTAAAGCAACAGCACTTATTTTTACACCCTTTATGTTAATTGCAGGAATTCGTTTACGAAGAATTCATGAGAGTACAAAACAACCTGAGTATTATCGTTGGTCTAATCGCGTTATAACGGGATCTTGTTTACTATGTATGTTAGCCGTACTGGCTCCATGGTTATTTGCGAATATGTAAAGAAATATATATAGATGCAAAAGGTACTGAATGTTCATTCAGTACCTTTTATCTACCCATCTGATTTTTCCTTTCATATTCTGCAAATATCTCCTCTGACATAGGGGATAATTCGTTCGATTTTTAATCGTTTTTTGTTGTAAAGGATTTCCATTTGTAGAATGAACACTCCTCGTAGTAGAGCTGGTATGCCTACAAAACAGACGAGGAAGATAGAAACTAAAATAATATTTAAATTAGAAATTCATACCTCGTATTTAATAATAACTTAATTTATTTTGATAGGAGTGCTTGTTTTGAAAAGAAATCCAGAATATACCGCTTTACGTAATTCTATCTTGATAGGTTGGCTGCTCACAATTATTGTTATGGGCTTATCTATCTATTTTTCTTCTATTATATATTTACTAATTGGATGTTTCATTTTGTCATTGAAATATGGATTAATGGGCACTATAAAGAATGTAGAAAAGCGTTTGCCAACCTGGGCTAATTTTGGAGTGATTGAAAAACCAGTGAATCGGAGGGTGACAAGACCGTTTCAATTTCGGGGCGGACTCATTGTTTCATTAGCATTAGGATTCATAGAGATGGTGATAAAAGGTTTATGTATCTCATATTATATTTTAGGATTAGAAACCCATGTATATCGTTTAATGCGTAGAAACACAAGAATGTGAAAAGGGGACTTAAATTATGAAAGTATTAATATTTGAATTAATTCTAATTGTGCTTCTGATACCGATAAACATTATGGTAAAAAAGCATGCTCCAAAATGGAAAGGAAGAGCTGGAGAAAAGATGGTAAAACGTATATTAAGAAAATTAGATCACGAAAGGTATTGGGTGTTACATGATGTGGCGGTTCATACAGAGTATGGTGATACAACTCAAATTGACCATATTGTTATTGCAGAAACAGGTATATTTGTTATAGAGACGAAGAACTACGAGGGCCGGATTTATGGAAGTGAGAAGGCAGCAAGATGGACACAAGGTATTTTTAGAAAGAAACACTCTTTTCAGAATCCATTTAGACAAAATTATAAGCACATGAAAACAATTGAATGGGTGATGGAACAACAGCTGCCGTGTATTTCTATTGCAGCGTTTCATCCAAAATGCAGCCTAAAAAGAGTAAATGTTCATTCTAAAGATAAACATGTCCTATATTATAACGATCTAAAAAAATGTATCGAATCCTATATTGATGTGAAATTAACAAAAGACGAGGTCGAGCATATTTACCAGACTATTTTGCAAGCAAATATTACTGATAAGGATACTGAAAATAAACATGTGAAGTATTTACAGAATAAGTTCGCTAAACAATAAGAAACGGAGAAAGGAACAATGTTATATATAATAGGATTTTTGGTAATCATCGTAGTAGTTATTCGTCTTAACGTGAAGTATTACCAGTTAAAAGGTAACCCAAAAGATTTTGTGATGAAAAAGAAGGATTAAGGATTTATTTTAGAAATAGAGGTAATAGAATACATATATTATTTTAGCCATCATCAAAGGTCATAAGAACCGTTTTACGATCGATAAATAAATACATTAATATATTTTATTAATGAATTTAAGTGATAAAATAAACAGGAGGTTTAGTTGTGAAAGAAGTGTTAGATGTAGAAACGTATTTAAAGAAAATGAAGAATCAGAAAATAAATTATGATAAAGTATTAAGAAAAATGATTAATGATTGGGAAGCAAGGAACGAAAGACCAAAGGTGTTACTTCATTCATGCTGTGCTCCTTGTAGTACTGCTTCATTGGAATTTCTTGCAGAACATGCAGAGATTACGATTTTTTTCTCGAATTCGAATATTCATCCGAAAAGTGAGTATATGCGACGCTCTAATGAACAAAAGATTTTTGTAGAAAAGTTCAATGATCGTACTGGGCACACAGTAGGATTTCTTGAGGATGACTACCGTTCAAATGTGTTTTTTAAAATGGTAAAAGAAGAAGGTTTGGCAGAAGAGCCAGAAGGTGGACTTCGTTGTTCAGCTTGTTTTGATATAAGATTGGATCGTTCAGCTGAGGTAGCACAAGAAAAAGGTTTTGATTACTTCGGGAGTGCTATTACTCTTTCTAAAAATAAAAATAGTCAATTAATAAATGAACTTGGAATCGGTGTGCAAAAAAATTATGATTCTCGTTATTTACCAAGTGATTTCAAGAAAAGTAATGGATATCAACGTTCAATTGAAATGTGTAATGAATATGATGTTTTCCGTCAGTGTTATTGTGGATGTTCATTTGCAGCAGAGAAACAAGGTATAGATTTACGAGCGGTGAACAAAGATGCAATACATTATTTGAAAGAAAATAATCTTAGTTTAAAAAAAGAGATTTAATGGAGAGAAATTCGATGTAAGAATAACCTATGATTTACAAACGAAACGCATTATGGTTCTAAATGATAAACGTAAAAAGCTAAAATAGTTCTGGAATAACTCCTTACTGGTTAAAGTTCTAGAGAAGAAAAAACCAATAAGGAGTGTTTTCTTAATCTCGCATTGCCCCTGCCTCTCGGGAAGTCATTGCTCCTTGTCCTGCTCTTACATCATTTTGAATTTCTTGTTTCACTTTTTGTGCATCTGTTTCAGAAAAATCTGGTTTCATAACAGAACCAGGACTTTTTATAGATTTTTTACGATCTTGCATACAAACCCTCCTCGATTTAACATTTAACAATCTTATTATTTACAAAAATACACTCGGTATACTCCGAGTAGTATAATGTTTATTGAAGAAAAAATTGATTACTATAAGGTGATAGAGGAACATAGGGAATAACAATCTTGCATTAACATCTCTCTCAAAAGTTTAGAGAAATATCTGCCAGAAAAACGCCTTTCTCTCTGTAGAAATATAAAGGAAGAATAGTGTTTTTTTATTTTGGATACAATAGTCTAATTATGCAAATAACCACTTGTTAAGGTTATTAGTAAAAGTCGGATCCAAGAATGACTAAATAGGGCATCTAATATATGAAAGTTTTAATGGGATTGAGTTTTATGTTTGGTTGTATTTTCATTACATCAGGAAATGCTGAAGCTGCATCGGGAGGATGGTATAAAGTTACAGCTGCAGGTAACAATTGTAAAGCTAGGGTAAATACTGATCAAACTGAATATAAGCCCAATAATAAAACCGTAGGCATGCAATTAGAGGCAGAAGGAAATTGTAGTAACATGTATTATGATACGGCTTTATCAGATAGAGACCTAGAGTCTGTAGCACATGATACAACTGTTGGAAGTTTTTCTTGGAAAATTCCAATAAAACAACTAAAAATAGGTAATGTTCGCGAAAAAGAAACTACAGATATTATAGTTCAATTATACAAAGATGCCGCTCATACACAGCCTATAGGAAAACTAATTTCAAATAATATTATAATTTATCCTAGGTAACCTATAAATATACTATATAAATGGGCTACTTGGAAATTGAAAATAGATAACTATATAATCAGAACAAAGGAATACCTTATAATAAAGGATACCTTTGTTTTGATTATAATATTAAATTTAATAGGGCTTCTTTACCCATCTGCATTTAACTAAAGCGAAATTGTAAACCTAAAATAACATTATCCTTTCTTATAATTCTACAGAAAGAAAAGTGTATTTTTTACAAAATGTATGTGATGTCACGAATAATTAAAAAGTTATTCAATAAAAAAGCTAACTGCCGCATTTAAACATATTGAAAGTAACTAATTTAGTTATATATCAATCAACCACGTCCAGCTTGGAAAGATGGATATAGCGACATACCACCATCAGCAAACAGTGTAATACCTGTTACATAGCTCGCTTGTGAAGAAGCAAGCCATGCTGCTACCGCTGCAATTTCTTTCGGTTCTCCGATATATCCCATAGGAACCATACTTTCAACATCGGCACGTTTTTCTGGATCCGCAAATTTTTCAGCATTAATCGGCGTATTCATAGCACCAGGCCCAATATTATTTACACGGATTCCTTTTGGTGCATATTCTAGTGCTAATGTTTCTGTCATTAGCTTAACACCACCTTTACTTGCTGCATAGTGTACAAATAATGGCCATGGAATTTGCTCGTGAACGCTTGACATATTAATAACACTACCTTTAATATCATGCTCAACAAAATATTTAATTGCTTCCCGGCTCCCTAAGAAAGCCCCTGTTAAATTCGTAGCAATTACCTTATTCCAATCACTTAATGGCATTTCATGTGAAGGTACTGAATTTTCAATACCCGCATTATTAATCATGACATCCAGTGTACCAAATTCTTTCACAGCAGATTGAACGAGATTGATAACATCTGATTCAACTGTTACATCTCCTTTTATTGCAATCGCTTCTCCACCTGCTTGTTTAACTACTTGTACTACTTCATTTGCTTCTGATTCGTTTGAATAGTAATTAATTACAACTTTGGCTTGTTCTTCTCCAAAACGAATTGCCATCGCTCTTCCTAATCCTGTGGATGCACCTGTAATAACAACAACTTTCCCTTTTAAATCTGTATACATAATTTTTTCCTCCTTTTTATCCTTTAGCAATTCCTAACATAATGCCAGCTGCAATAATGAAGATAATTCCAATGACAATCGCAATAAATTGTCGTTTTGTTTTCTTTTCACCTAATATAAAAATTCCACCTAAAGTTGAGATCACAATCCCCATTTGGGAAAGGGAAAAACTTGTTGCCACCCCTACACGCGGCTGGGAAATAAATAAAAACATATTTCCTGCTGCCCAAATTAAACAAGGAATAATATTGCGAATCGCATATTTATTAAGTGGTTGATTCTTAAAGGTTAGTAGAATTCCACCTAACACCATACCAATGGCTTGTGGTAATAACGCTGACCATCCGTCTATACCGAATAGGCGGATAATTACCACATATACTAAGTAACCAAGAGTTGAAATTAATAACATCACAATCCCTTTTTTGAAATTTCCTGTTTGTTCATCGTTTTTCTCCTCTTTGCTTTGGAGAGATGTGAGAACGATTCCGATTATGATACAAAGAAGTGCCAGAACACCTAATACAACAGATGTTGTTGTTGACCATTCATGAAATACAATGACCCCAAATAAAGTAGTCGAAACTAATTGCATCCCTGTTGAAATAGGCATTGTTTTAGAAACCCCAATTAAATCAATACTTTTCAATTGATTGGCTTGTCCTAATGCCCAAAATAGGCCAGATATAATCCCGATAATTATCACCACGGGCGTCAAAACGGGTTTTATAAAAATATAAACACCGATAGAAAAAACTAAAGCGCCAAGGGTAGTCCCAAGTATTTGACTGTAAGGACCACCTCCTAGTTTAACGTTGAAGAGTACAATACTTCCCCAAAATAAGGCTGGTAAAATCGCTAATAAAATATCCATTTTTCTAACCTTCCTAAAACATATTTATTAAGTTGAATGCTTGTACGAGACAGTATCTTTGTGTCAAGGGAATTATTTTAGAATAAGAGAAGTTTTTCGTTTTTCTACCCGTAATATTTGTTTACCCAAAATAAAAGAAAAATAACATTATGTTGAAAAAGAAAATAACTAGCACGAAATAAAAAAGGTTATTAGAAAAGAATATGACCAATACAATTTCAAGTTTTGAAAATAGGAATAATGAAGAAAAACTTGATGCAAAATTAAGCTATGTTATACAAAAACAACGCATTATGTTTATACATGAGAAAAAGAAATAATATCGTAAAATCTTAAATTTCATATATAAAATTAATAAGAAGTGTGATATGATGAAAGTAACAAAATACTTCTAAAACTATCTTGCAAAAGGACACACCTACGCATACATATGCGATAGGTGTGTCCTTTTTTATTTGTTTTTAAGATTTCAAGACTCAAAAGTGGGATGTATATTGTGTACCAGTAATATAGCATCTACTAATGTTTCTTTTGAAAAATTGAAAAGTCAGGAAGAGAATGAAAAAAACATAGTGTCAATATGTCCGAATTGTAAGAAACGCTCATTTAGAGCACTTTATAATGATTATCCAAAATGGATAGAGTTTTGCCTATGTTGTAATTATCGAGAAGTAAATACAATAGAGAGTCCGTTTGTTTATTAGATGTAGCTATTTACGTATTTTGATTAGGAGGAAGAAATTCCGATATGAAAATATGAATTAAGGCTATTTGTATAACATCATTTGTATTTCAAATGACAGCATGTAGTAATTCGACGCAAACAAAAAATGATTCGAGACCTGCCCAAGCAGTACAAAACGGAATACAACAGCACGTAGAAGGGAAAGGTGTTGTTGATATTCCAGAGGATTATAAGGGGAAATTAAAAGACTTAGAGACCGTTAAAGGGGAGGTATTACATATAAAAGACGGAGATACAATAGACGTAAACGTAAAGGGGCAGAAACAGACGGTAAGGTTACTGTTATTAGATATCTCTGAGTCTGTATCTCAAAAAATTTCACCACAAAAGATGGGAAAAGAAGCATCTTCCTTTTTAAAGAAACAGCTAGAAGGGAAAAGTGTAATATTTGTTTATGATCGGGGATCAAAAGAAGACAAATACCATAGGAAATTGGCTTATGTATTTTGCGATGGAATACACATCTACGAATTAATGGTCAAGTCGGGTTATGGGATTATAGCCTATATTTCTAGACCTAATACTACATTTCTATCTGAAATGTAAGAAGCAGAAAACGAAGCAAAAGAATCAAAGGTTGGCGTATGGAGCATTAAAGGCTTTGTAGATGAAAAGAACTGGCATTATAACCGTAATGATGCAGATTAACACCCTAACCCATTGCAATACAAATATTTGTGCAAAATGGAGGTTTTTTGAATGAATGAAAACAAAAGAAATATGCTCTTATCCTTTATCATTTCAATTTTATTTATTTTCGCGAGTCTATTGCGAGTTAGTAATAATGAATATGTGTATGTTATCTCAAAAATTGGTGCTGCAGCTGGTGTAATAAATATTGTGATGATGAGCGTTTTCTTGTATTTTCAAAGCAAAAAAACGGGACATTTATTAAATTAGTAATTAAAGCTAAATAGTTTTCCTTACTCATATTCTTTTAAGTTTGGTAAGGAAAACCGAAAAGGAGTGTGAAAGGTGAGTCAAGTACCTGGATTTTTAAAGTTTGTTTTAGCGAAAGAAATACGGTAGGTATATTTAGTTGTAGCAGAAAAGAAATACAAAAAAGCACATACACACATCGTATATAGATTTGGTTCGCTAGAAAAAGCATTAGAAACCATGTACGAAATGCGTGGTGATTTTGAAAATCTTTTCCCTCTAGAATTAAAAGAGAGGGGATACGACTGAGAAGATATCAATGATTGGATACTTTCTATTGAAACAGGGTACTCGAAACACGGAAATAAACTAGTCATATACTAGCAAATGTTTTGTATTTTAAAAAATAGGTGAGGCGAAAATAAGATGTTGTTCATTCAAAAGTATTACATTGTAATTGCTTGGACGATAGCTACTAGTGCAATGTTAATTAGTTTGTTTTTTAGTGAATGGATGAAGCTGCCGCCATGTGATTTGTGCTGGTACCAAAGAATGGCCATGTATCCATTAGTATTAATATTGGGGGTAGGGATATATAGAAAAGATTCGCACGTAAGCACGTATGCATTTCCATTTGCGTGTATCGGTTTAATGTTATCTGTATATCAAATTACAATTCAAGCGTTTCCTAATAGTGAGATGCAGATTTGTTCAGTAGGAGTTTCTTGCACAAAAGATTACTTAAATTTATTCGGTTTCATCTCGATACCTATGCTATCTTTTGTTGGATTTTTAGCTATCATAATACTTCTATATATTAAATATGAGAGAGACAAAAGAATAAACCATACAGCGATTATGAACAATATGCTCGAATAAACAAAAAATACCTATAAATAGATAAAAAATATAAAGAAATTAAAAAAGGAAAAATAAAAAATGACAACAATGCAAGTAAGTAATGAAATGTACAAAATTCCAGAGGCGGATATAGAACTATTAAAAATCATGGCCCATCCAGTTAGATTACAAATTGTGAAGGAGCTAGAACACCACAAAATTTGTAATGTAACACAGTTAACAGAGCTATTAGATGTTCCTCAATCTACCGTATCTCAGCATTTATCTAAAATGCGTGGAAAAATTCTTCGCTCAGAAAGAAGAGGATTAGAGATGTATTATCATATTGTGAATTCCAAGGCATGTCAGATTGTCGGAGTATTAGGTATTTAATTCTAAATCGAAATAGGATGATAGAAAGAGTGTTGTTAAATATAGCTGCAAAAGATGATGTACTGCAGAATGATAAATTCACAAGCTTAAAGTTTAGTCCTTCTAATAATGGAGGAGCTGACTGTGGTGAAAAATTGATATAGAGGTTACTAAAAAAGAGTGCAGTACATGTCTGCATTCTTTTTCTTTGTGCCATAGCTATAATAGATAAAGTATTTTGTTTTGTATGACTCTGAATAGGGGATACAGTGCTTTGCTATGAGAAAACGATATTTTCGACTTTTTAAGCAAAGGGGATAATTAGTTTATTGATGTGTATAGTATGAATTAAGGTTTAGAATATTCTGTGTCAATATTATCAATTTACTATAGTTTCCAATTATGTAAAAATAGAATTGATTATAATTTTCCGTAAATATTAGATTGAAAACTATTATAAGGGGAATGTGAGTATTTATAGCTGTTTATAAACGATGATTGGGGATACAGACAATAGGGTGATCAAGTACTGGTAGAATTTATCAAACAAAATGAGGTGACTTTAACTTGAGAGAAATTGCAAAAAAAGTAAAAATGATATGTTTACAGGAGGAGCATTCCGGGCTTAAGGCAGACGCAGAACAGTATTCTTCCAAGCGATGTAAAATAGAAAGAGAGGGTATTAATTTAGAAAAAAATAGAGTTAAAAAACGAACTCAAAAATTTCAAACGTCAGAAGAAAAATGGGACATAAAATGTAAAAAAGCAGTACAATTATTTAATCAAGGAGAGGAATATCCAACTATTGCAAAAAATCTGAGGTGCAATGTGAGTAGTTTGTATAGAGAACTTAAGAAACGGGGCACATTACAAACACCAAAGCAGGTAGCAGTATCTAAATCATTAAAATCACCCATAACATCAACACGAACAAAAAAAACAAATTTTGAGAGATATAAAGAATATTATATGTACAAATAGAAGAATTCATGGCTATAAATCTATACTTAATTCTTTAGTGTTAAAAAGCTCAGATTATAAAAGGTACAATGAAAAAATGCATGTTTAGCAGCAAATCTTCTTACAGTATTGATAGAGCATCTTTTTATTTTTTAGGATATTTTTACATCTAACAAATATTGAAGTCTATTACCTGTTGCTTAGATCATAAAAATATTCATAAAACTAAATCCTTACTTATATTTGTTGAGTAGTTGGTTAAGAAGAGTTTTTTTGCAAATGTTAAAATAAGAATACTTTGTCCAAAGCAAAAGAATCCCCATGTCATAAAGGATTCTTTTAGGAGAGTTAGAGAGATGTTGTCACTTGACTCATATTGATTTTACGATAAAAAGAAAGAATATTCAATTTTTTTATATATTTCTCAATATATTTCTTTTATTTTTATATTATAATTAATTCTTTTTATTGATGTATATCTTTCTGTGGTGAATCCTTTTAATAAGGATTCCTTTTTTAGTGCCTCATATATTAATAATGAGCCACTAAAGTTTAAGATAGTTTATACAACAACTATTGAAATTGCTTGATTATAAGGGAATTGTTGATTTCTATTGCTGGGGATCAGCCCTGAAAATTTATCTACAGTAATAATGATTACAGGTATTCTAACTCCGTTAATTAGAAAATTTGTTATTACTTTTGTGTCTCTATTAATTTTTTATAAAAAGTTTTCTTGTGTATACATTTATATTCTCTTACTCTTTTTAAGTTTCTCTTATAGATGTAAAAGGCTTGGTGTAATTATAATGTTTTTAAATATAGTAGATTTTAAAGATGTTATAAGTGGGGTTCTTATAAAAAAAAGCCCTCACAATGAAGTGAAGACCTTTATTCATTTAATATCCGTCAGTATGGCTATGAGTGTATTGTGCGATTTTATGCTCGTTTAATTAAGACCTTAACCACCATGATTTCCGTGTGCATATTGAATAACATCAATAGCTTTATGTGTTTCTGTAGGGGATTGGGCACCAAACATTAAAGTAAAAATAGTAATTACACCAACTAAACCGAGAATTGTCTTTTTCATTTTAATGCCTCCTTCTCAATAACTTTTTTTCCTGCTTGAGAACATGAATAGAAATAATGACTTGCTTTAATATGGTTATTCTCTTTATAAAATGCAGTAGCAAGATATTCTTCGTATTCCTCAATGAATTCGAAAAGTTCTTGCTCTTTAAAATATGATACGCCTTTTAACACTGTCATTTCAAGTGCTTCGGCAGGAAAACCTCCATTCATTGCATCTAATATTTTAAAATGGTGTAGATACTCTATATTTTCAATCTCTTGACAAACGGAATATCCCTTTGCTATGAGATCTTTGGCAACGGAGTGATTTCCTTCCTTCATGTGTTCCCTTGCCTCAATAAAAAGAGCCTTATAATTGTTAGGCATTTTTTGATTTACTTCTGAAAGATATCTAATGGCTAATGGCGAAAGATTTTGAGTAGCATACATTAACCCTAAATTTTGACGCACCATTAAAATAAATTGTTCTTCGTCTATTTTTTGGAACATATCCATTGCTTTCGTGAAATATTCTTCAGCGAGCTCCCATTCTCTCAAATGAGTACAAACTAAGCCTATAAGATTATCACAGAATGCTACATTGATCTCATACCCAGCATGTTGAGCAAAGATTTCTCTTGCCTCTGATACTTTTTTATAAGATAATAGCCCTTGATATATGTCATAATGGAAAGCTCCAACTTTATAATAAAATTCCGCTTTTTCCAATTCATCAGGAATGCAGTCTAAAAGTTTTTCTGCTTTTTCATAACTCTCCTTTGCAATTTGATATTCGCCAATAGTAGAGGCATGAATCCCTTTGAAAAAGTGATAATAATAAGCTAAGAAATTATCTGTAGGCATATCAAAAGCCTCAACTTTGTCAAAACTGCTTTTTGAAACGCTTAAATTATCAATTACAAATTGGTATCTAAAATCTAGTAGTGAGTAGTAGAGTAATAAATCTTGATCCTCTTCAATATTATGCATCTTAAAATCAATTATTTCTTTTAATTGATGTGCATTACCTATACGCCTTGAGCGGATTTCAACATACCAATCGCTTAATAGCTTTGTAATTTCATTATTCCCCTTAGCTGAAACCATCATTATATATTCCCCCATCCTATAAAAGTCTACTAATGTTATATATTACCATTATAGCAAAGTATCCAGTTCGTTTAATTGTATTATATTTATTTTTCAATAAAATTCAGAAAAATAAATCAATTGTGATGACCCAATTATATTTTATTCATGGTTTTCTCATTAACAATTCACGCAAACGTGATGTGATTGAAGTGAGTCGGAAAATATCATGTTTGCATGAAAGGGGAATGAATAAATATGAAAGCCTATCTCTACTATAGTGGCAGCTTATTGAAGTTTTAGGTTTATAATTAATAGATAGTTTTAGTTAAGGAAATTTAAAATCCCTGTCTTTAAAGACAGGGATTAAAAAAAGGGATGACAGTTAACAACTGAAGGCACCATTATATTACTATTATTGGAATTTTTATTCCATGTTTTTGTGTTGAGAAATAAATAATATATGATGTAAAAGGTGAGATGAGTAGAGGGTTCTTATAGGTTTAGCAATATGAGAAAGTAAATATTTCAATTAAATTTTTCTTGAAACGAGGAGTGGAAGTATTGTTTTTGCTTAGAAAGCATTATTCAAAGTTATGTAGAAATTATAATATGAATAAAAAGAGTCTAGTTAAAAAATTATAAGACACCAATTCATTGGAACGGTAAAAAACTGTTTTCGGAATAGGTGTCTTTTTGTATTGAGTAGAATGTATTTTCTCAACAGGAAAAATTGTAATTATCTATAAGTATTACTTATAAGGATAATAGGAAAGTAGAAATTAATAATAAAGGAGAATGCGAAATGTTAACAGTAATATCTAATAATGATCTAGCTAAAATCCGTGAAGAAGATGTAGATGTATTGAAGGTAATGGCGCATCCGGTTCGATTAAAAATCATAAGTGAATTAATACATCATAAAATGTGCAATGTTACACAGTTAACAGAAATATTAAAACTTCCACAATCCACTGTTTCACAACACTTAGCAAAGTTAAGAGGAATTGTACTCCGTGCAGAAAGAAAAGGACTAGAGATGCATTATTATATTGATAATACTAAAGCTCGTCAGATTGTAGAAATTTTAGGGCTATAGGTAAATTATAAGTAAAAGTTTCCTATTATAGGGGAAACTTTTTTCTATGTTGATCAAAGTATAATCATTTGAAGAATGAAATTTGGAAAGGGTGAATTTCAGAATATTATATTGAAGTGTAAGTTTTTAATTCAAGCTATGGAACGTATAATTTTTAAGTAAGAAAGGATGGTAGTTGAAGAAAGTCCAATAACTGTCACAATTTCTTTGTAAGCTTAATAAATTATTATGTAATAATTTAATTATAAAGTTATTTGAATGTTATAAAGATAAATGAATAGTTGAGTATGAAGTTATGTATATTTAGCTTTCATTTACATTCATGCTCTTAATAAAGTGAAGAAATTAGTAAGGGGGACTATTAAAATGAACAAAAAATTCTTTAAGCAGTTAAAAAAAATGGCTACAAATAAAAAAGGATTAAGTGCCGCTGCAGTAGCAGTAGGAATTATGGGTACAACTTTAATTCCTCAAAATGCCTATGCACATGGGTTCGTTGAAAAGCCAGGTAGCCGTGCTGCTTTATGCAGTCAAAATTATGGGGCGTTGAATTCAAATTGTGGAAATATAATGTATGAACCGCAAAGCTTAGAAGCACCTAAAGGATTCCCGCAAGGCGGGCCAGCTGATGGGAAAATTGCTTCAGCGGGAGGTCTATTTGGTGGAATTCTTGATCAACAAACAGCTGATCGATGGTTTAAGAATACTATTAAGGGCGGGGAGAATACATTCACTTGGAAATATACTGCTCCTCATTCAACAAGTCAGTGGCACTATTACATTACAAAAAAAGGATGGAATCCAAATAAACCTTTAACAAGAATGGATTTTGAACCAATAGGAACTGTAAAACACGATGGTTCTGCAGCATCTAATAATCTATCACATAAAATCAATGTACCAACTGATCGCAGTGGATATCATGTCATATTAGCAGTTTGGGATGTAGCTGATACTGTAAATGCTTTCTATAATGTGATCGATGTGAATCTAATAAATAATGAAAAAACAGATACAGAAGCGCCAACTCAGCCATCTGGAGTACAAGTCGTAAAAGCTACTTCAAATAGTGTAGAACTTAGTTGGAAGCCTGCAATCGATAATGTAGGGGTCAAAGAATATCAAGTATTACGTAATGGTCAATTAATTAATACTATAGTGGGTACAAGTGTAGTTGATAAAAAATTAAGCCCGAACACTGGGTATACGTATACAGTAAAAGCAGTAGACGCTGCAGGGAATATATCAAGGGAAAGTGAAGCATTAGTTGTTAAAACAACAGTGGAAAAACCAGATACAGAAGCACCAACTCAGCCTAAAGGATTACACAGCATGGGAACCACTACGAATAGTATCGACTTAATGTGGAGTCCGTCTGAAGATAACATAGATGTGAATCATTATATTGTCTACAGAGAAGTTGGGGGTGTTATGAAAGAATTAGGCACTGCTAATACAACTTCATTTATGGACAAAGATTTGCAAGCGAATACAATATATAAGTATGTAGTTTCTGCTGTTGATTCAGCTGGCAATGAATCAATGAAAAGTGATGCCTTAACAATTGCTACAAAAGGACAAGAAAACACTTATGAACAATGGGGTGAGTATAAAGCGTATAAAAAAGGGGATAAAGTAGTTCATGAGGGTAAGGTTTACGAGGCAGTTCAAAGTTATCAAGGGAATGGAGATCCAAACTGGATTTTTGCTTTGTCATTATGGAATGAAGTAAATAAATAATTTAAACAGTTGCTCATTTTAACGAATTTACCGAAAGAATTCGCCTTCCTTAACCGTGTGAAGAGCGATAATAAAGCGGTAGGTGCATTTCAGTTTGGTATAGCCAAAAGCTTATGATTATTGGTGGAAGAACACAAATCTTTCCAAAGTGAGTCTAGTATAATTAATTTCTAAACTCACATCTTTTTATGAAAATAAAGATGTGAATTCTGTTTATTCTCATTTGCTTTGTATGAATTGTAATGTATACTAAAAGTAGGTGCAAAAATGCACTATTTGAAAAAGAGTGCAAGGCAAAAAGGAATCCGAAAAGGATTCCTTTTTTGTTTTTCAGCAAATAAAGCAACTTTCTAATTAACTCTTTCTTTTTATAAACTTAAAATGTATTTTTGAAAAATTGCCATATTCCTGTAACAAAACAAAGGTAAGTTATGTGTGTAAAATATAAAGAGAAAGAAGGAAAAGTTGTGAAAAAAATTTTGCCAATTGCTGCGTTATTAGGCATGATGAGTTTTGGAGTACAGGAAATGAATGTAAGAGCTGATACTTATCATAAGAGCGATTCAAAAATTAGTTTTTGGGATTCGAAAAGAAAGGGTACTAATTTCATGAATAGTACGTCATTACCTGAAAACTATAAAAGTGCAAAAGAAGCTAATATTGAATATGTTCGTTTAGCACCTGATAAATGGGCGAAAGATAAAGATTTTCTATTTGAAGATAAACCAGATACTTCTGGAAAGGATTTTCTGATAGGTAATTCAGATAACTATCAGGGATTAGTAAAGGAAGATCTAGAAAAATTAAAGGCGGATTTAGATGCCGCACAATCACAAGGAATGAAAGTCGTTGTTACAATGTTATCTTTACCTGGTGATCGATGGCGCCAATTTAATAATAATAAGAATGACGACAGAATATGGGAAGAAGAGAAGTATCAAGAACAAGCAAGTCAATTTTGGAAGGACCTCGCTCTGGAACTAAAAGATCACCCCGCGGTGGTTGGTTATAATATTATAAATGAACCACATCCAGAAACAGCTAAAAATAATAGATATAATGATTTTTGGACGGAAGATTACGAGAAATGGTATGCAAAAGTGGAGGGAACGACAGCGGATTTAAACAGATTTTATCAAAAGGTGATCAATTCCATTCGTGAAGTAGACCAAGAAACACCAGTTATTTTAGATTCAGGTTTATATGCTACTCCATGGGCCTTTAAATACTTAAAGCCAGTAAAGGATAAAAAAACGCTTTACGCATTTCATATGTATGAACCATATGAATTAACGAGTCAAGGTGAAAAGAAAAATAAAGAATATCAATATCCAGGATTAGTAAAAGTAGGAGACTTAGAGAAACCTGTAATGTGGAATAAGCAGGGATTAGAGAAGTTTTTGAAGCCAATCCAACAATGGTCTAAGAAAAATCATGTACCACCTAATCGAATTATTGCAGAGGAGTTTGGAATTAACCGTACTGTTCCAGGTGCTACCCAATACATGCAAGATCTTATTTCTATCTTTAACCAAAAAGGATGGCATAAATCATTCTATGCATTCCGTGAAGACACATGGACAGGGATGAATTATGAATTGGGAACAGGAAAAATAAAATGGGATGAAGAGGGTAAACCGATGCCTCAAGATAATTCACTCTGGGATGTAATAAAAAAAGATTTACAAACGCGTAAATAGTTTAGAATATTAGGCTTAAGGACTAAATGTAAGCATCTAATTCAAATAGAATTAGATGCTTTTTATTTCGAAAAAAGGTGGAGTTGAATTAAAGATTCCATCTTTTCTTTTGCATAAAGAGTACCAATCAGGTTTATTTACAACGAAAAATAAGCTTTTTAGAGAATAGCTTAGAAAAAAATTGTGGAGGTTCAAACAAATGTGGTCGCAATTGTCTAAAACTTTAAAGCGAAAAAAGTTTTATGAATTTTTTGTGAGATTCCAATCCTTGAATGTTGTAATTTATTTACTTATTTCTGCAATTGGATATATTTCTCTAATTGGATGTAAGTTTAGAATACAGAATTAAAACATAATAGGCTGTTATCGGTGAGTTTGTCGTAAAGTTGTTATTTAATGTGTCATCAAATAACATTTATATACAATAATAAATAAAGGAGATACTTATGAAAAAATATAGAGTAATAGACACAACTTAAATAGTATGAATAGTTTAGATTGTAAAAACATGAAGAAGAAAAAAATCCTTAAGAGTACTAAGGAATAATGAGGGAGAAAATATGGGGAATAATTCAAAACATAAAACTAGAAAAATACTTGCAGCTACTGCTACAGTAACTATGCTTGCCACTGGAATGATTTCTTCATCAGATGTCTTTGCGGAGCAAAAGGAGCAGCAAAAAAATTTATCGACATCACTGCAAAGTGAAAAATCAGTTAAATCAGAAAATAGAATATTTATAGTCCCAGGAAAAGGGGATGTTGAGGTACTGAAACAACAGGAAAGAAAAAGTATGGCATTTAGTCCATATGAACCAACTGGTTTATATGCAAAGCCAAATGAACAAATAACGATTAATGTAGAAGGTAATCAAGATATTCAGGTATATATTGGAACGTATTCGTATGATGCTTCTTGGAGAGAAGATTCTAAGATAAAATCATTTACATTAAAACCTGGTGTAAACACAATCCAATCTCCAAATGGGGGGCTGATTTATTTTTATAATAAACAGCAAGGTGGTAGCATTCGAACAACAATTACAACAGGTGGAACGACTACGCCTTTCTTTGAACTAGGAAAGCATACGAAACAAGATTTAATAAACATGCTGGACCAGTATCCTAATGCACATGCAGTAGAGTTAAAAGGAGAACGTGTATTAATTACGGCTAGCCCTGCACGTGTTAAGAAATATTTGTTGGGTTCTAATACAGATCCTGTACAACTCTTAAAAAAGATGGATGAAGCTACTCGAATTCAAGACAAAGTAGCTGGATTATCCGAAGAACAAGTAGATAAACATTATGTTCATTACGTAGAAGAAAATCATTCTCCTGATTATTATATGTATGCAACTTCTTATCGAACCGCATATGTAGGAGATGCAATCCAATACGTGTTAGATATTAATAAATTTATAACAGATGGCTGGGGCCCTTGGCATGAGGCAGGACATTTGAGACAACAATCGCCCTGGAAGTTTTATAATATGACAGAAGTACAAAATAATATATACAGCCTTTCTGTAGAAAAAGCATTTAATCAACCATCCAACTTAGAGAAAAGTGGAATTTATCCAAAAGCATTTCAATATCTAGAGCAAGTGAATAAAAATTATGATGAAATTAGCGATGTTTTTGTAAAGCTTGTTATGCTTTGGCAACTACAGTTAGCGTATGGAGAGGATTTCTATCCTAAATTACATCAATTGTATAGAGATATGCCTTCAAGTGAACTTCCACAAACTGATGAAAATAAAAAACAACTATTTATGATTTCAGCATCAAAAGTAGCCAAACAAAATTTAATTCCTTTCTTTGAGAAGTGGGGATTACGTCCAAATAACGATACAATTCAAAAAGTAGCTGCATTAGGATATCCGATTTTAACAGCAGAGATTTGGAAGGGTACGGATTCTAATCCAATTAAACCAGATATGCCTAATGTAAATAATATTTTAGAAGGAAACCAGTTTGCATGGTCACTAAAAGGAATTAGTGATTTCGAGTTTGCAAAAATCAATTTCAATAAATCAACAGAAGAAATGCAAATTGATTTAAAAGCAGGCGTACCACATCATTATTTTAATGAAACATATGCGAGTATTAAAGTACAAAATGCATCAGGTAAAGTAATGTACAATAAAGACATTTATGGGAACAAACAACAAAATGCTGAATCACAAAAGGTTCCAGTCAAAGTAGGAGATTATATTGAGCTGACACATTTAGAAGGTGTGCATAGAGCTACTTTAACAAATGTAGGCAACAGTAAACAAGAAAGCTTTGGAAAAAAAGTAATATACCAAGTTACAAAGGAAGGTCTGAAGAAAGTTGAAAAAATGCCAGAAGCAACAATTTTAGATGGAAATCAATTTGCATGGTCACTAAAAGGAATTAGTGATTTCGAGTTTGCAAAAATCAATTTCAATAAAACGACAGAAGAAATGCAAATTGATTTAAAGGCAGGCGTACCACATCATTATTTTAATGAAACATATGCGAGTATTAAAGTGCAAAATGCATCAGGTAAAGTAGTATACAATAAAGACATTTATGGGAACAAACAACAAAATGCTGAATCACAAAAGGTTCCAGTCAAAGTAGGAGATTATATTGAGCTGACACATTTAGAAGGTGTGCATAGAGCTACTTTAACAAATGTAGGCAACAGTAAACAGGAAAGCTTTGGAAAAGAAGCAATGTATGAAGTCACAAAAGAAGGCTTGAAGAAAGTAGAAAAAATGCCAGAAACAACAGTTTTAGATGGAAATCATTTTGGTTGGTCTTTAAAAGGATATAGTGATAGAGAAATCGCAAAAGTAGATTATAATAGGACAACAGAGAAAATGCAGGTGAATTTAGAAGCAGGCGTACCACATTCTTACTTTAATAATACGTATGCAAGTATTACAGTAAAGAATTCAACCGGTAGTGTTGTATACAATAAGGATATAGTGGGAAATAGTCAACAAACTGCTGAAAGTCAAACCGTTCCGGTAAAAGTGG
Source organism: Bacillus cereus group sp. MYBK216-1 (assembly GCF_051916495.1). Taxonomy (NCBI): domain Bacteria; kingdom Bacillati; phylum Bacillota; class Bacilli; order Caryophanales; family Bacillaceae; genus Bacillus; species Bacillus cereus group sp. MYBK216-1. The sequence continues at coordinate 49,939 of NZ_JBQAGT010000006.1, read as the reverse complement.
GAGATTACATTGAGTTTACCCATATAGAAGGGGAAGCAGTAAAGGAAAAGACACGCGCTACACTTATTAACTTTGAGAATAATAAACAAGAATATATAGGCAAAAAAAGAATCTATCAAGTTACTTCAACGGGATTAAACAAAATAGATTAATATGAAGAACATTCTAATTATTAGTTAGATGCAAATAGTCGTTCATTATGAACGGCTATTTGGCTTTTATTTAATAATACGCTCTCTTTTTTATATACTCTCGTTGTCATCAAATGCTACATTTTTTTATAAATATGTTTTTGAATTAATAAATGTTTAAGTGCAATAGATTTGAGAAAAAAGAAACAGAATAGTAGAGTATTTGTTGATAAATCTTCTCAAATATTACAATGTTTTACATATTTGGTATGATGTATATGAGTTTTATGTATATTAAGGGAGGAATGGGAATGAAAAGGTTTATAACACGCGCAAGAGGTAATACAGTCTCAAAAAATTTAGTTTTAATGGTGTTGTCGATGGTTTTAATGATATTTATGATTACACCATCCAATGATGTATCTGCAGCCAACCTATCAAAAGCAGCTACATTAAAAGGCGTGAATTTATTTAATGGAAGTTGGACAGTTGCTATACAGGCAGCAAATTTAAAATATGTTTCTGCTGAGCCTTTGGGAAATGTAACAGCAAATCGTAATGCAGTTAATGAATGGGAGAAATTCGAATTAATTCCGACTGGAGAATTATATACGTACGCTTTAAAAGCCAAAAGTAATGGGAAGTATGTTTCGTTTGAGCCAAATGGTAGAGTAGTAGCAGATCGTACATCAATTGGGGCATGGGAAAAGTTTATCTTATATAATGGTGGAGACAATAGGATATATGTATTACAAGCACTCAGTAATGGCAGGTATATATCAGCAAATGGTGGTAGAGAATTAACAGCTACTAGTTATGTAGCTGGAAGCTGGGAACGATTTGTTATTGTATACTTCTAAACTTTAAAGTGTTATGCCTAATACAATAAAGTGTTAAGTATTTAATACAAGTGTATATTAATGTGTAAAGGGCTGCAGGTAATTAGCAGTCCTTTTTGTATGGACTTACTGAGGTTATAATGAGAAGAAAAAGAACCCTATAGGGTTCTTTTTCAAGGCATATTAACAGTAAGGAGAATCATGAAATGCTACTTCAAATCTTTATTAGGGGAAAGATTTTGAAAAAGCTTAACATACATCCATTTTTACATATATGTAATATATAGTAAATTGATAATATTTATACTTACAATTACTAATATTCAATTAACATGGTTAACACTATTTATATGATGTTAAATGGCACTTAGTACAGTATACATTTAGAAATCTAATAGTAGATTTCATTTGTTAAAAAAGGTAATAAATATATTATTTCAAATTAAACTATAGGCATATCGAAATAGGTGAAAAGGCTTGAGTACCGTGATTAAATTGCCTTTAAAGATGAGGTTTAGATTAGAGGGCTAATTGGATCTTACTGAAAAGGAAAAATGTTTTTTAGATGAAAAGAAGAAAAGACACCTTTTGGGTGTCTTTTCTTTAGGCAAACAGTTCACATATTGCTGAATTAGATATGAAACCAAAATTCGACTATGAAGTAAATTTTAACATAATCTGAACAGAAAAAAATATGTAATAATCCATTTTTAGTTTTTAATTATTTTATGAAAAATAGAGCAGCAACGTAAATAAAAAGGGCATGCAGTCGTATCTGCAGCCCTTATTAGGAGGAATTCAAGACACCATTAGGACACGTATTGGTAAACAGGTTCAAAAATAGTATATGTGAAAAGAAAAAGTCCTATACCAACAGTAGACAGGATCTTATCTTTTTTACATTTTCAAAAATGAAATTCCGTTCTTTTTGAAATCAGTACAGCCCACACTTGGTTCGTAATGAATTTAGAAAAAGTATACTTGAACTCCCACCACTTTCACTTCGTTTAGAAGTGAGGGATTCCTAAGTAAAGAGTTCTATCGAACTCTAATTGATTAGGCTAACCCCGCAGTCCTTGCGGTTAGAAGCCTTATCGCTTCATGCTTTAGATTGATACTTGCGTTAATATCCCTATCATGGTGTGTACGACAAGAAGGACAGTCCCATTCACGTAGGTTTAGATTTTTAACGCCTTTATTTTGATATCCACAACAAGAACATAATTGGCTGGAAGCAAATGTTTTCGATACGACAATGACTTGTTTGCCATACCATTTTGCTTTGTATTCTAACATGGATCGAAATTGCGACCAAGATACCTCACTAATTGCTTTTGCTAACTTATGATTCTTTAACATATTCGATACTTGCAAATCCTCTATACCGATAACATCGTGGTTTTTGATGATTTCAGTTGAAATTTTGTCCAAGTAATCTTTTCTAGTATTTGATATGTATTCATGAATTCTAGCTACCTTTACTCGTTGTTTATTCCAGCGAGAGGATCCTTTCATTCTTCTAGAAAGCACACGCTGTGCTTTCGTCAACTTATCTTCTAATGATCGAAAAAACTTCGGATTTTCATAGTGTGTTCCGTCTGACAAAATAGCGAAATCTTTTAGTCCTACATCTATTCCAATGTAAGAACTTGTTTTCGGAAGTTCTTGTACTTCAGTTTCAACTAACAATGACACAAAGTATCTGCCAGAAGGGTTACGTCTAACCGTAGCATTTACAATACGCCCCTCTACTTCGCGACTTTTGGCAAATCGAACAAGGCCTAGTTTTGGCAACTTTATTTTGTTCCCTACAACGGTGATGTTTTCATTTGTTTGTTTTGTGGTATAAGATTGTACGTTGTTCTTCTTAGATTTAAAGCGCGGTGCGCTGTTTTGTTTTTTGAAAAAGCGTGTATACGCATCCGCAAGGTTGCGAACAGACGACTGCATCGCAATACTATCCACTTCTTTTAGCCAAACAAGCTCTTTCTTCATGGCAGGTAGTTTGGCAGAGCATGTACCATAGGTCAAGCCTTTTCCTGTCTCTTTGTATGCTTGATCCCATAAGGATAGGAAATGATTGAATACAAAGCGAGAACATCCAATCGTTTTGTTGATTAGAATTGCTTGTGCCTGATTTGGATAGATACGAAACTTATAGGCTTTATTGATCATTATTTGATTCACCTCCATTTCGGTATATGACTATTATACACCGAACGTACATTCGATAGGTAGTGGAGTAACACTTTCTGTATGTCGAACAATTAAGATGGCCTCCTGCCATCCCTTGTTTGAAGCCAATTCATCTCCCACCTACTCACTGGGCTGTGCCCCTACACGCTCCTTGAGGAAGGAGTCTTCTTGGCTAAAATGATAAAAATGGCAGACAACTATTTTGTTGCCTGCCGGTGCTAGTGGGTTGAATGAGTTAGTCAATTCAATAAATTGTGCTATCCCATTACCAGAAGAGTGAAGCCGCTAGTTCAAACGGCTTAGACATAGTTTGCCTAATAAAGAAAAAATTATGAGTCGAGATTTTGTTTGCTCTATATGAAAAGATAAATAGATATTCATCAGACAAGGATAATTTAGCATATCTTGAATAGGGTGTAGGAACTAATTAAGGAAAAGGAATTTTGTTTAGGAAGGGACTGACTCAGGAGTGGGACTTTCGGACAGGGTTTGGGGAGCGATGATTGCCTTTGGCATTGCGACTAATATCGTTGCTTGTATGATGGCAGTATACATTCAAAAATATGAGCTAATGATAAATCATCTTACAAATATTTTATTTTTAATAATTATCTCTTTAACGTTTATTAAGATGAAAATTAACAAATGGGTGGCTTTAGGATTTACATTTGTTGTAATAGAGAAAGGTATTAAGGCGGGATATGACTTCTACACACATGATTATTATGGTGTCAGTTGGAGTTTAGCTATCATTGTCTATTGCATATACGAGATGGAAAAGTATCATATTGAAATAAATGAATAGCCTCAACAATAAGGTGTTAGTAGGCGTGATTCTTTAAAAATACTATAAAAAAGACACTACAAGAGTGTCTTTTTTTTGAAAATACTCTATAATTAACTTTGGGGAAGGTAATGTTAGAGTATTCGTTTAGCATTATCTTTATATTTGATAAACCATGAAATCGAAAGATTTTGTGGTTTATTTTATGAACAATAGACATTACAGTATTGGCAGTGAGCTATTGATCATTATAAGCATTAAGAGAGAAGGGATTAAAAGTCTAACATCGAATAACGGTTCCGGAATATAGTGTTGCGAAATGATCTCCCATATCCCAAACGGTACTTGCCTGTATATAGCCCTTAAAGCCTTCTGAAGAATAATAAATCTCTTTTGGTATACTTTCTTTAGTTTGGAAATGTGCTTTAGAGTACTTTACATAATGATTTTTAATAACTTTTGATTCGGGAACAATAGTGTTTTTTTGTTCCAATGCTGGCCTAGCACTAGAAGGTGGTATGAATTTTACATTGTCTTGGTAATTAGGATCTAAGGTGTCAGCTTGTACACTGTGCGACGAAACAAAGGTACTTAAACTACTTCCCGCGATTAAAGTTGCAAATGCTAACTTTGAGAATTTTGTTAATCTACTCATTCTATAATCTCCTTTTTATTATTTTGTAAGGTATCTCCTTACACCTCACAGTCTATATCCACTACAAAAGGGTGTACATACATATTGATAGACAAAATTCTACAAAATACCCCATGTTTTAGGGGTTGTGTATAATAATCCAATGTTTAATAATTTATCAGAAGTAAAAAAATAGGTGTTATATAAAAGAAAATGAATAATTTATGCAGGGAATGTATATATAATTATTGTTTAAATATTCTAAAATGAGTTGATAAAGATGTGGAATTGTTTTTTAGAAAATAATTGATTGTTGTCGAATGTACTTATAATTTAACGTATTTCCCGAAAGAATTCTCCTTCCTCAAGCGTGTGAAGAACATAGCACGACGATAGGTGAGAGATGAATTTTGGTTTGGTGGAGCCAAAAGGCTTTGCTTTTTATTTTTCCAATGTTGATATGTATTTATTGTAGCTAGGTACATAGAGCTAAAAATAAGATATTCTTGTGAACTCAAAAAGCCAAAATTCCTTAACTTAGGAATTTTGGCTTTGACGTTATATCATGGAATTGCAATTGGAATGGCATCTGGCATATCTACTGCACCAGAGTTATAATTTCTTCAGCTCTTTAAATTAGAAACTGGTACTTGATTTGCGTAGTTAAATTATTGCCTTTTAAAAGAACGGAAAGAGTTTTTTCGAGTTAGCACCTTTTACATGATAAATATTGAAGAGGAAAAAAACCACTTAGAAAGACTTTTGAGCAGAAAAATAGACTAGTCTATTTTAATTTCTAATGGTCCCAGTATCTTTTATTTTGACGTGCGTCTTTACATTTATTTTAGCCTCTGCTAACGCTTGCAACCAATCTCCTTTTACTTTTTTCCATTCTTTATATTGAAAAGCTCTTGCATATAGGGATAATCCGATTGGATCAATTTTATTCTGCTGTATTTCATTTAATATATTTTGTAAATTATTATTAATTTCTTTTTGAATAGCACTTTTTAAATGATATATATTTTTTTTATTATCATAGTACCCCTTAATTAAATTCGGATTGGTTTTTTCTATTAAAGCTACATTAGCATATATATCGAGATTAAATACAAACTTTCCGTTTTGAAAAGTAACATCTACTTTCCTTGTCGCGTTCTGTACGAAGATAGAAGTATTTGTTTTTTTGTTGGAATTTTTAGGAGGCAGTGCAAGGTGTAGTATCATTCGCCCGTTACTTTTTGACTTATTTAAAAGATTGAAAAATTTAACATCTTTTTTAGGGATATAAGTTAAATATTTCCCTTTTCGATTTAAAAATGCAATTCCTACTGTGTCGATTTCATTCTTTGTTTTTTTGATAATTGGAACAGTTTGCGTCATTCCATCTTCATTTTGTTCTCTCATTAATTGCTGAATTGTAGAAGAGACGGATTGGTTATTTTGAATTGAGGATTCGATTACACCATTTATATAAGATGATAGTGATGGTTTACTAGGCTTATAAATTTTAAAAATTTCTTCTGCAGGCCCATCTACAAGTACTACTTTAGCATTAATGGTAGCGTAAGGATCACGGTAAGAAGAATCAAGCTCCTGTAACCAATTTGCTTCTTGCGCTAATTTTTTCCCAATTAAAATGATTTCAGCTTTGGAAGCTGTCATAAAGCCTGTTAACTTCGTATCTATCTTACTGAATCCAGTATATACAGTTGATGCTTTTGTCCAATGTTCTATAGTACTTTTTTGCTGCTTATGATGAAAGAGTGGTATACTTGTTCCAACTTTTATGTCTCCATTAGCAGTTCTATCCAAGCCAATTAACAGGATTAATGAAACCTTCTCAAGAGGAATTCTTTGACTACAACCAATTATATATACACAACAAATTAAAACCCATATCCATTTTCGAATCAAAGTTGTTTCCTCCTAGTAACCCAAGTAAAAAGAATACTGTAAACGAAAAAAATAATTGGTAATAGAATAAAGAAAATGACATTTAAGATATCCATAAGAGAATATATAAACAAATATTGATCCACATCGGGATTTAGGAAAATAAATAGACCAACTATAAATAACATAAAAGCAAGTAGCGCCCAATTACGGACGTTTTTTTGAAGTGAAATGGTCACAGATTCAAAACTGAAAAATAAATACGGATATATTGTAGTGGAAAATACAATCAAGTAGTAAGCGATATATATAATTTCTAATCTTTCCATGAAAGAAAAACGAACCCCTTTTAACAGATGAAATACTGGCCAGATTACGTCTTTTATCCCCTCTGGACTAAAGTATATATAAGAAAGAATAGTCACATATAGATAGAAAAGCATAGTTCCAGTATTCGCTATTAGTAGCCCTTTTATGGCTTTTTGTTTTTTTTGTAAGAACGGGTATATATAATATGCAATTTCTAAGCCAGCATAAGGTGTAATGGTTTCTTTTGTTGCCTTTATAATAGGGGATAATCCATCTTTAAAAATAGGTAGTAGGTGTAAAGGGTTGTAGTTAGTCTTTAGTGAAAAAAGAAGAAATAGTGGCATCCAAGTAGTGAAGAAGAAAACAAGCATAGAATAACTAGTAAGAGCCCTTAACCCACTCAGAGCTAAAATAATAAAAGGTAATAGTAATAATATGGTGATTTGATAAGCAGGAGTGGAAGGGAATATCCAAACTTTTACAATATCAGTTGCCTTTAGTAAAGTATTAAAGCCAGCAAAAAATAGATAACAGGCATATAAAAGAAAAAGAATCGTCCCTAGCCATTTACCAAAGTATGTTTTTAAGATTTGCGAGAAATTTTTGTTGGGATTTTTTTGTAACATTAATATAATAAATACACCGATTATAGAAGTAACCATCCATCCAAGAATGATTGAAATCCAGCCATCTGTACCAGCAGTAGTAGCAAGTGGGCTTGGCATAATTAACATACCAGATGCAAGTTGCAGCGAATGGATGAAAATAATAAATTCGAATAAAGTTATATTTTTGAATTTAAGATTCCCCATGCGGACCACCTTCTTTTTTCTTTTCTTGTTTCGGCTGTCCAGTACTCGAGCGGGTGGTAATCATCGAAATAGGAAACCTTACAAAAGAATCTTTTAACTCTTGAAGCCGAAATGGCGCGATTGGCAATCCGTATGGTGAACCATAGGAAGTCAGTGAAACAAAATGAGCAAATAAGAGCATTAATCCACTAACAATACCTACAACCCCATAAAAGTATGCCAATAACATCATTGGAAAACGAATAAGGCGTATAGAACTTGATAAATCATAATTAGAAACAATAAATGATGCAATGGCTGTAATAGATACGATAATAACCATAACGTTACTCACAAGTCCAGCTTGAACAGCCGCCTGTCCAATTACAATCCCTCCAACAATACCAATAGTTTGTCCAATAGGTTGTGGTAAGCGAATACCAGCTTCACGTAGCATTTCCAGTGTAATTTCCATTATAAAAGCTTCCAATAAGGGAGAGAAGGGGACCTTAACTCTTGACGTTGCAATAGAAGTGTATAAATCTATAGGAATGATCTCAAAGTGAAAGGATACTATAGCAATATAAAATGCGGGTAAAAAAATAGCTATAATAAATCCTGCAAATCGTAATAAGCGAAAAAAAGATGCAATGAGCCAATGAATATTATAGTCATCTGGGGTTTGAAAAAATCCAATCAAATTCATAGGAACAACCATAGCACCAGGGGATCTATCCATTAACACTGCTACTTTCCCATCAAGTATATGGTTTGAAATGGCGTCTGGACGTTCGCTTAAATAAGCCTGTGGAAAAGGAGTCCAATTTTGATCTTTTGTATAATTAGATAGCTCTCCAATACTTAATACCGCATCTGTTTTGATTTTGCAGATTCTAGTTTCTATTTCTTGGACTACATCTGCGTTTGCTACATCACCTAAGTAAATTAAATAGACTAAAGAAGTGGCTCGTTCTCCAATCGTCAGCTTTTTGATTTTTAACTCTGTAGAAGGAATATATCGACGAATTAGGCCTATATTTTTTGTGACATTCTCAATAAAACCATCATGTGAGCCTTTAATAGTAACTTCTGAAATTGGTTCTTGAATGGCTCTCTCTGCCCAGCCTTTTGTATTTATTAGAAGTGACCGATTTTCTCCTTCCATAAACAGTACACATTGACCCTCAAGTAATCCTTCTTTAATTTCATTCCATGTATATACGATTTTTGTATGAGTAGCAATAATATTAGAATTAAAAATTTGACTGTCTTCATTTACTTCTTGTAATAATGGTGTAACAACATTGGCTTTTAATGCAACACCATCTGTAAGGCCTTCAAAATAATAAAGTAAAATATTCGTGTTTGTTTTTAATTGCAAAGGATGTTCAATCAAATCTTCACTAATATCAAAGATATTATCTAGTGTATTTTTAAGTTGTTTTAGGTTATTTGTTTCGATCTTTTCAATGGTTTTATATGTCTTAGTTTCTAAGGTCTCTTCATTTAAGGACAAAATTGACACCTCTTTAATATATACCGATTAGTTGTAGTTATTATTTTTATATAATTGAATTTTATTCATTAATTTAATCGAATTGGATGTAAGAATTGATAAATTTGATGTGCTATATTATTAATTCAATAATTGAGAGGAAAAAAGTAGAGGTAATTTGTGTGAAAATCTAAGTTTCAAGATAGAATTAAAATTTCAATGATTATAACAAAAAAGAACCATTGATAGGCTCTTTTTCATAGTTGGTAAATATGTTATCAACAATAGATGGCGATTAAGGTAGTAATTTAGATGCCTTTAAGTTAATCATCTGAATTTTGTAGGAAGAATTCTTTTTCCATACCTTAATGCTCAATGAAAAAGGATATTTCATTTATTTGGGTGTTCTAGTGTATTTGAATCTTGCGCACTAACAAATTTTGTTTAGGGACAAAATGTATTTTCTTAATAATCAGAAAAATAACGCGGCAAAATTCTTATTAATTATTTTGGTAGGTATCAAATATTCCTTTGGCCTTATTTTCATGATATTACCGTACGCTTATATGTTTCTAAGGGAAAGAAATACTTTCATTTTTATGACCATCTATTGTTTGATTAAGATGGTAACACGAAATAGAAGCGTTTACAACCAGAAAATAAAGAAAAAATATTAAAATAAGACTTTTTTCGACAATTATTTTATGTTTATATTTCATTTTATTATAGGAAAAGGCGGGGGAAGCGGACCTTTTCCTATAAAATGTTTTGTTGGAATTAGAAATAACAAAAAAAGTAATATTAGCTTAAAATTAAAATGAAATTCAATGATAAGATTATAATTGAATTTTTAAACCTCAGGTGTATTGAAAGTATGGTCAAATTTTAATCCACTTTGCGTTTCTTCCCTTTGTAACTAGCTTAATATGGCCAAACACTTGCAAGGAATTTAAAGCCTTACTGATTGTACTTTCTGCAATGTCTGGATAAGTGTTACGAATACTCTCCTTAGTAAAAGGTTGTTTTTGTTTAAGTATAAAATCTTGAATTCTCTCAACTTTAGTATGTTTACATATAGAATCTAGAACTGTGTTATGAAGATCTTTGTAAGCCTCTAATATAATTGTTAAAAACGTTTTTAACCAAAAGCTATTATTATGTTCCTCGCAGTACCAATTGACCGAAGATTTATAAATCGAATTGTAATAATCAGATTCATTTTTCTTAATATATTTATCCAAACATACATATTTTACAAATGTATGTCCACTCTTAATTAACAGCAATTGCATTAACATAAATGCCAGCCTGTTATTACCTTGATTGAAAGGGACTATGCAATAAAAATTTAATATAAAACGAGCTATTAATAAAAGTGAATGTAGCCCCTTACTAGTATTTAATGAGTTGTATTGATCACATAATTGCTCCATAAACTGTGGAATGAGTTCATGCGGAAGAATGCGGTAACTATTCAAGTGCATTCCATGTTCTGGAACTCCTGGAATAATAAAAGGCTTTTCACGCCATTTGGCACTGTCAGAGGTAATATAATGTATTAGTTGAAAATGTAATTCCTGTATAGTTGCTGGATTAATTAATAAAGTACAGGAGTTTTTATGTACAAAAGAAAGTGTTTGATAATAGCAAAAAATAGCATCTTCAGAAATATTTTGAGGTACTATATCATCTAAAATAAGTTCTTTTAATCTTTTATTAGGAACTTTTATATCCTCATAAATAGTTGTGAAATTTTTTATGTAATGTAGTGGTATAGTTTTTTCTAAACTATTAAATATGTCAGGGTTTTGTTCCTGATAAGCAGCTAATTTTCCTTTGAATTCGCTAATTTCACTTATTAAATTAATTAACCTCCTTTTTAATTCAATATTTTTGTACTTATCATCAAAAAAGTCTCTCATTTTTGTTCCTCCTGTAACCCCTTAACACGTTGTTGCATATATCTTTCCATTCTAAAGGTATGCCACGACATCATTGTAAAATAAGACATTTTAGGTCTGATTTTGAATATATATCAGAATCTATATTTTTATTTAACAATTAAAGTATGGAAATTATAAAGAAGAATCGTTAGGATTCAATTTTAATAGGCATAATCCTAACATCAAATGCACAAATGTACAATAAAAAAATAAAAAAAATAAAACTATCGACCCTTTTGAAATATTATCTAAAAGAGTTTTAAGAAATTGTAGGTATAGATGTACCTTAGTTTAGGAGTAAATAATAAAGTGGTAATAGAGTTTTCATAGGTGATTAAAAAAGTATATAGACTATTAATTTGTGACAATTACGTGCCAAATCTATTATATGCTTTTATGCGAATTCTAAAATTAAATCCTAACGAGCTGAATTTTCTATATTTAGCATAAATATTAGGAGAGGCTTGCTGATGAAATGTATCATTTTACGTAGAAATATGTAACGTTTAACACTCGAATTGTAAAATATTTTGACATACGTTAATTTAAATATTAGGTACAGGAACATTTAATAAAAACTCAGTACTAAAGTACCCTTTAAACGTTTCACCCTAAGAACGTTTCTCAAGCACACTGAAGTTTACCCTTTGTTTCTGTGCCTTATTAGATAAAAATAACATAATAAATTTTAGAATATGATAATGAAAAATGGGTTTTCAAATCTTTTCTTAAACATTAACAATCTATTGATGATCTGTTTAAAGTAAGGAAATGCAGGGTAGACAATGGTATTAATAAAGAAAATACAGTTAAGCTAGATACTTTAAGTTATTTTATAAGTAATTAAGCGTTAGATTGAATTAGTAAGAATATTATATGTGTTTGCTAAATGGCTTGTTTTAATTGGTCTGTTACTATTAATTTATGAATTTTAATATTTAGAAGCTAGTCAACATATAGGTTATATTAGTTATGTGGGTTTTAACCTCAAGTGTATATGTTAAAGGTTAAAGGACTTGTGAGTGGTATAAAAGAAGTGAAAGTTTGGAAGAAACGGATATAATCGGTTTCTTCCAGACTTTTTTTTGCTTTTTTGTAATATAAAAAATTTATTTTTCCTACAGGATTTAATTATCTGTTTTAATATTTGAATTTTTTGTGAAATTAAACGAAGTTTTTATTCTTCTTTAAATACATAATGTTACAAAATAGCGTAATTATATTTACTTTATTTTTATAGGAGATTAAAAATAATAATAAATGTACCAATTTATGAGAGATATTAATATATTAATTGGTGATTTGTTCGTTTATCCCTATATTGCTATTATATTAGCGAGAACAATATATTGGGGGGACAAGAATGAATTTGAAATTAACATCTAAATTGGAAAGATTAAGAAAAAGTAAAAAAGGAATTGGTGCTTGTGTTCTGGCTGCAGGGGTAACGGCTATTACTATGATTCCTCAAAGTGCTTATGCACATGGATTTGTTGAAAAGCCAAGTAGCCGTGCTGCTTTATGTAGTCAGAATTATGGAGCATTGAATTTAAATTGTGGAAATATAATGTACGAACCTCAAAGCCTAGAAGCACCTAAAGGATTCCCAGATGGGGGACCGATTGATGGAAAAATCGCTTCGGCAGGAGGACTGTTTGGAGGAATTCTTGACCAACAAACATCAAATCGCTGGTTCAAAAACACGATTAAGGGTGGAGCAAATACCTTTACATGGAAATATACAGCTGCACATCCTACAAGTAAATGGCATTATTACATTACAAAAAAGGGATGGGATCCTAATAAACCATTAACACGTGCTGAATTAGAACCAATTGGAACTGTGAAACATGATGGTTCTGCCGCATCAAATAATTTAACACATACAATTAATGTACCAACTGATCGCAATGGTTATCATGTTATTTTAGCTGTATGGGATGTAGCAGATACGTCAAATGCGTTTTATAATGTAATTGATGTAAATCTAGTAAATAATGAAACTCCCGATACAGTAGCTCCAAGTCAACCAACTGAATTAAATGCCTCTAAAGTTTCTGCCAATAGTGTTGAAATAACATGGAAGGCCTCTACTGATAATATAGGTGTAAAAGAATATCAAGTGTTACGTAATGGCGAAGTAATTGATACGGTACCAGGTACAACTTTTATTGATAAAAAACTAAAAGCAGATACGGAATATACCTATACAATAAAGGCATTAGACTCTGCTGGAAACATATCAAAAGAAAGTGAAAAACTAAAGGTTAAGACAACACATGCAATCCCAGATATAGAGGCTCCAACTCAACCAAAAGGATTACATAGTATGGGTACAACAGCGACAACTGTTGATTTGATGTGGAGTCCGTCTGAAGATAATGTAAGTGTTGACCATTATATTGTATATAGAGAAAGCGCTGGGGTTATGAATAAAATTGGGACAGCGGCTAATACATCCTTTATGGATAAAGATTTGAAGGCTAATACATCGTATAAATATGTAGTGACGGCGGTTGATTTAGCTGGAAATGAATCTAGTAGAAGTGATGTTTTGAATGTAACAACAAAGTCAGAGGATTCCACATATGAAAAATGGGATGCAAGAAAAGCATATACTAAAGGCGATAGAGTAGTACATGAGGGAAAAGTGTATGAAGCAGTTCAAGATCATCAAGGAAATGGCGACTCAAATTGGATTTTTGCCTTATCGCTTTGGAAGCCATTTTTGAATAAGTGACAGGTGGGAAAAGGTAGTTAACATTTTTGGGTTTTCTTTTAAAAATTAAGGGCTGTTCCAAATATGAATTATCTTATGATTTAAATGATAAATCAATAAGATTTAAACCCCATCCTAATGTTTACGAAATGAAATTAAAAAAGAATCCCAATGGAATTTCATTGGGATTCTTTTTTCTAATTTGTAATAGCGTATATTTTCACTGTGAATTTGTTAGTGGCACCCATTGGACTTGCAATATAATATTTAGTATTTGTGTAAGCTTCAGTCCTAGATCCATGTGAAATGTTTTTCCAACGAGTAGAATCTATTCCAAGGGAAACATCAATCATTACATTGAAAGAGATAGTAGAAGGGTAATCTTTTTTTGAAGGCTCAATAACCCATTTTAATTCTTTGGTACCTACAGGTAAACTATCAATTTTAAAGTTTTGACTGGATCGATTTTGTTGCCCGGATAAAGGACTAGAATCAGATGGTATCTGCGAAATTAATATTTCTTTTTCATTAGAATGTATACCATTTAATTTAATGATACTATCAATTAAACCTGGACCAGGAAAATCAGCTGCGATGATACCAGAATGTTTAATTATGCCTTGTTGTAAGAGTTCGGTCCCAAGTGTATTCATTCCCCCATAGTATACTTGTCCGTTTCTATCGCGAGGGAAATCACTCCATGCATTTGTGGAATTCGTTTGAATCAATTTAGGACTACTATCAGTATTTCTGCTCTCTTTTCCGCTTGAAACAAACCAAGGATATACATTATTTAAAAATGCTGCTGCGCCTCCCGTACCACTAAAATGGTTGAGATGAATTTTTCCATTATTAAAATTAGTATTTGCATTTTGTAGATGGGTTTTTATCGCAATCCATTTTGCATATACTTCGTCTGGTCCGCTTCCAATTTCAAATTTATCTTGTATATCCAAACCTTCGTAATCAATACCTTGCAATTGAGTGGATGTAAAGTTTTGTAAGATTACAATTTTCCCGCGGGTATCTCCTAAAGCAGGGTTATGTCTATCTGAAGTTGGTACGGAATTAGGATTCCAAAAATATGAAGCATTAACGTTTTTATATTTTAAAAATATCTCCTCAAATGATTGAGATCCACTTTCAGGAGTAGTTTCTTCTTTTAGGCGCATTAATATTGTTTCTGTTGGATGATCTTTTAAAAATTGAATTGTCTCTTTTAATACATCTTCAAACACAGCTTTTTGATTTACAATGCCATGATACATTGCAAAAGAATCTTTTACACGTTTAACACGCATATCTACATATCGGATTCCTGAATTTAATTGTTGGGATAGACTCATAGTTTGATTTCTTGTCAAATTTTCATCAAGAAAGCTTGCTCCATGTAAAGCCATTGTACCGTGAGTCCCTGGAATAGATATTTCACTTAATTTTGTAGAATCTTCTATTTTCGACATCCACGCTGGATTTTGATATCCTATATTGGATTCATAGGAATAACCTGAATGACTATCAGCTAAAATAGTAGATGGTGTACTTAAATTTGCTAGTGTAATACAAGTGAGGATGGTAATTTTAATGAAATTTCTCATTTTTATTTTCTTCATTTTATCTCTCCTGACCTTTAAACAATTGCTAGATGATTTTTTCCTATATTTATTGTTTTTCATTCTTAAGATAATAAATTTTTGTATTTAAAAATAGGGGGAGTAAGTTATTTGAGATTTTAATAATTTATTTTAAAGAATTGTACCTAATAGCCAAACGGATTCTTGAAAAATCGAAGTATAGCCTCCAAAAAACAACTGTTTATCGTATTGTATAAAAACAAAACAGAAGCCTAAAATAGACTTCTATTTTGTGACATATAATGAATGATAAGGTGGTAAACAAATCAAGATAATGTGACTGAGTGGTAAAAAATTATTAATAGCTTTTTTAGAATCTCTTATAACAAGGCTAATTACGAAAAGTGGATCTCTACAATGCTAATAAAAATTGGGAAATCCTACTCATTAAAACTTAGACTAACTACAGTTGCAATTGATTGGGCTGCATGTTCCCAGCTTCCATCTATAACTTTACCAATCTGCTGACCAAGTGTATTTAAATCATTTGAATTAACTGGAATTCCATTATACGCAGCAAGAATTGATAAAAGTGGAGCAGCAAATGGTGTCCAACCACCTCTATCAATACTAAATACAGGTTTATCTAGTACCTTTCCATCTTGTAGGGTAAACTCATAATAAAATTGATCATCTGGACGAAAACTTAAATGATGAGAAATTTGCCCCTTAACATATTTTTTTCCTGCACCTAGATTTACTACTTCTATTTCTTTCACATTAAATTCATGCTCAAATACTTTGATTTTTTTGACTTCTGGACCGTTTAAGGCAGCTTGAACGGCTGTTTCCAAATTGTTTTGTGCAAAAGGTTGAATACTCATTTGTGCCTCGTTTTGTTGAATAGGAACCTCTTTTTCTGCAGCAAACACCGAAGTAGTAGGTAGTGCACCTGTAGCTAATATAGCTGCAAGAGCTGTTGTCATAATGCTTTTTCTTTTCATCTTCATAGTTTTCCTTCCTCTCTTAAAGTTATGATATATAATCTTTTAAAGATTGACACGGTACAATTTTTTTCATAATGTACGTAAAAATCAGTTTAAGAATAATGTGAAATCGTGTCAGAAAATTAAAGTTAATTATATATGTATTTAAGATGATATCTATCTACACATATTTTTTCAATTTTTAGATAAATGTAATGGTAATGACTTCTTAAGAATCAATTAAGCACTTTGTTTATCAAGAAAAGTCCTATAAATACGTTTAGTTCATAGAAAAAGTAATATATTTGATATTAAATGTCTTACATAATGCAGTAAAACTTCACAATTTTTTATCATTATATACAGAAAAAAGTAACGGAACATAAGTGATGTGTAATACTTGTCGTACACAATATGATAGGGACATTAACGCAAGTATCAATCTAAAGAATGAAGCGATAAGGTTTCTAACCGTAAGGAATTCTTCACTTCTAAACGGTGTAGTTTAATTGTGATGTACTTCACACCATCAATTCATTAATAACTTTACAATTAGAATATCAATTGATGGGAGGGTTAATTGTGATTAATCGTGATTTTAATGAAAACCCGTTTATTGTGATATGGGAGTTAACAAGAGCATGTCAATTAAAATGTCTACATTGTCGTGCAGAAGCACAATATCATCGTCATCCTCTAGAGTTAACATTTGAAGAAGGAAAAAAACTAATTGATGATGTATATGAAATGGACAATCCAATGCTTGTATTTACAGGTGGAGATCCATTAATGCATCCGGATGTATATGATATAGCAGAATACGCAGTGAAAAAAGGTATTCGAGTATCCATGACGCCAAGTGCTACTCCAAACATTACAAAAGAAACAATTCAAAAAGCAAAAGCAGTAGGACTTGCTAGATGGGCATTTAGTTTAGATGGACCAACAGCTGAAATACATGACTATTTTAGGGGGACAGAAGGTTCATTTAAAATAACGATGAATGCGGTTCGTTATTTGCATGAATTAAAACTTCCAATTCAAATTAACACTGTTATTTCTAATTATAATGTGGATGTACTTGAAGAAATGGCAATGTTAATAGAAGAATTAGATTGTGTAATCTGGAGTATATTTTTCTTAGTTCCAATAGGGCGTGGTAAGGAAAAAGATATGATTTCACCAGCCCAACATGAAAAAGTATTTCATTGGCTATATCAACTTAGTAAAAAGGTTTCTTATGATATTAAAACAACAGCTGGTCAACATTATAGACGTGTTGTTATTCAAGAAAAAAAGAAAGGAAATAAAAAAACAAATCAGGTTATTCAATATCAGGATGTATTAATGAATGGGAGGACAGGACAAATTAATGGCCTTGGGCGTGCTCCAAAGGGGGTGAATGATGGAAACGGTTTTGTATTTATTTCACATATTGGAGATGTATATCCTAGTGGGCTATTGCCAATTAAGGCTGGGAGTATTAGAGCAACACCAATAGCTGAAATTTATCGAAATTCCCATGTTTTTCAAGACCTTCGTAATCCGGACAGATATAAAGGAAAGTGTGGTGTTTGCGAGTTTCGATATGTTTGTGGGGGATCTCGTTCTAGAGCATATGCGATGACAGGAGATTATATGGAAAGTGAACCTTTCTGTGTATACATTCCAAAAGCGTTACGAAAACAGAAAAAGAGTGTATAAAAAAGGGAAATGAGTAAAGCTATGCTCATGTCCCTTTTTTAGGTTTTATAATTATATTAGAAACAAGATTGATTAAATTAAATCCAAAATATCTTTTGGTGTATTTAATGGATAATCAGCTTTTTCAAAAACAGCTGACGTATTATCCGCGGTTACCTAAATAATTTCACTTAATGGAATACGAAACTTTGGTAATTTCCATATAATGAGTAAATCTTTTTTTGATTTTAATATCAATACCTAGCATGATATTAAAACCTTACCATATTTAAATTACATTTCCCTTATCTAATTATATAAAGTCATATATTGGGGACGAACTATATGAACTCCTAAATTTGAATTACAGGTTACAAAGTATTCTTCGAAAAAGAAGATAAAGATAGCTTTGAGAGCAGAGAGAAACTGTAATTAGAGTAAGAAAAGGTAAAGACTATTATTGAAAAATATATAGTTTTAGTATTTAAAATAAAATATGGAAGTAACATAGTGGACTTACGCATATAGTAATATTGCTGGTAAAATTAACAAAATTTTCATTTAAATCAGATAAAGCAACGGTGTTTTTAACTTATAATAATGTTACTACGATGAAAATACGGCTACTAATTAGTTAATTTAAAAATCAATTTTAGATAGGAAGAGGAAAATGAAGACCAGAGAT
Source organism: Bacillus cereus group sp. MYBK216-1 (assembly GCF_051916495.1). Classification (NCBI taxonomy): domain Bacteria; kingdom Bacillati; phylum Bacillota; class Bacilli; order Caryophanales; family Bacillaceae; genus Bacillus; species Bacillus cereus group sp. MYBK216-1. The sequence goes on along the minus strand of NZ_JBQAGT010000006.1, from coordinate 31,274 downwards.
AGTTATAAAATTATTGTAATTGGTGCTGGGACTGCAGGACTATCTTCTACTGCACATTTATTACGAAATGTATCCCTATTTAAAGAAAGTATAGCGATTATTGATCCATCAAAAAAACATTACTTTCAACCACTATGGAGTTTAGTGGGGGGTGGAATTGTTTCAAAGGAAAGTACGGTGCGTGATCAAGAATCATTTATTCCTAAAGGCGCAACGTGGATTCCGAAAAGTGTTGTTAAGTTATTTCCGGAAGAAAATAAGATACTTTTAGATGATGGAATGCTGCTTGAGTATGAAATTCTTATTGTAGCAGCTGGTATACAAATAAATTGGGAAGGTATTAAAGGTTTAAAAGAGTCTATTGGGACTAATGGGGTTTGTAGCAATTATTCTTATACATATGTTGATTCTACTTGGAGAGAAATCGAAAAATTCAAAGGAGGAAATGCGATTTTTACCCACCCCAATACTCCTATTAAATGCGGTGGCGCTCCACAAAAAATTATGTATTTAGCAGAAGAGTATTTTTGTAAAATTGGTGTAAGAAACAGAAGTGAAGTAATGTTTTATTCTGCAAACACTAACATCTTTCAGGTTCCACGATATGCAAATATTTTAGAACAAGTACTAGAAAGAAAGCAAATTATAAAGAACTATAATAAAAACTTAGTAGAAATTATTGCTGAAAAGAGAGAGGCAATTTTTGAAGATATGCAAACCATGAAAAGAGAAATAGTACCATATAGTATGATACATGTTGTTCCACCAATGGGACCACCTGACTTTATTAAAGAAAGTAAGATAAGTGATCATCAGGGCTGGGTAGATATAAGCCCTTATACTTTGCAGCATGTACAGTATAAGAATATTTTTGGACTTGGAGATTGTACTAATTTACCTACCTCTAAAACTGGAGCGGCAATTCGAAAACAAATACCTGTCTTAAAACAAAATATTATGGACGTACTTAACGGAAGAGACTTGCAGGCTAAATATGATGGATATACATCATGTCCGATTGTTACAGGATATAAAAGTCTTATACTCGCTGAATTTAACTATGAACACGAGCCACAAGAAACGTTTCCATTTAATCAAGCGAAAGAACGGTATAGTATGTTTTTACTTAAAAGATATATGTTGCCATATATGTATTGGAATTTAATGTTGAAAGGGATTATGTAAGGAAAGATAGAGAGTAGTTGTAAAAATTGAAAAGTAATTTGAAATAAGTATTCGGAGGGAATAGTTATGCTTTTAAAATATTTTTATGATGAAAAATTAGCTCATGCTTCCTATTTAGTTGGTTGTCAGAAAGAAGGTGTAGCAATTGTTATTGATCCTAGTCGCTATATAGAACAATATATAGAATTTGCTAAGAAAGAGGGGATGGAAGTAATTGCTGCGGCTGAGACTCATATTCATGCTGATTTTCTTTCTGGGTCTAGAGAACTTTCTAATCTCTATCATGCAAATTTATATGTATCTGATGAAGGAGATTGTGATTGGAAGTATCAATATCTTAATGAAGGTCGATACCAATTAGTAAGTGAAGGTACAGAGTTTAAAGTAGGTCATATAAAATTTAATGTAATTCACACCCCAGGGCATACGCCTGAAAGTATCTCTTTTTTAGTAACTGATACAAGTCAAAATAATTTTACGAATGATAAACCGATAGGAATTTTCACAGGTGACTTTATATTTGTAGGAGATATAGGAAGGCCTGATTTATTAGAAACAGCTGTTGGTATAAAAGATACTGCACAAATAGGAGCGAAACAATTATTTGATTCTATACAAAAAGTAAAAATACTCCCTGATTATTTACAAATATGGCCATCACATGGTGCGGGAAGCCCATGTGGAAAAGCATTAGGAGCAATTCCAACTTCTACATTAGGTTATGAAAAGATGTTCAATTGGGCATTTCAGTGTAATGAAGAAAGTGATTTTATATCGACTTTATTGACGGGACAGCCAGAGCCTCCAAAGTATTTTTCATTAATGAAGCATTTAAATAAGTATGGTCCTCCAATTCGTAAGAAGAGAAAGATTACTAATATTGATACAGTAGAAGAGCTTCAAGAAGTTATGAGGAGTGTTCAGCAAATAGTTGATATAAGGAATGTAGAGAGTTTTGCTTCTGGTCACATTGAGAAATCAATTAACATACCGTATAACAATTCTTTCACAACTTGGTGTGGATGGTTACTAGGTTATAAAACAGAGACTTTAATAATTCTAGATGAGGAAAAGGTTAAAATGGAGGAAGTCATTAGGGACTTTGAATCTATTGGGCTAGATAATATTATTGCTTTTGCACCTTTAAAAGTAATAAAAAAATTTGATATATTAGAAAGTTACAAGGAAAATACATCAATTGAATTATATCGGCATATAAAAGATAGAAGTGTTAAGGTTATCGATGTGCGTAGTAAAAAAGAGTGGGAGGAAGGACACCTTCATAATGCAATACATATTACGTTAGGTAATCTATTTGAGAAGATAGATTCTATACCGAAAGATTGTCCAATAGTTTTACAATGTCGAACTGGTTTGCGTTCCGCTATAGCAGCTAGCATTTTACAAAAAGCTGGTATAAAGGAAGTAGTTAATTTAAAAGGCGGATTTCTCGAGTGGAAAAAGTTTGGATTACCATACGAGAATTAATTTTTATCTAGTAATTCATTAAATTAGATATTTATCTTATTAATAAATCGCTTATGTTAATACAATTATAATAAACATTGGGTAATAACACCGGTCTTGTAGTATATTGTATATCGTATTAATATTTATATATTCTTGTTAAATATTATAAGATTGGGTGGCGATATCGATGAAAACAATTAAATGTATGACATGTATGTCTATTTTATTATTAATTTTCACATTGTTTTTACCAAAAAATTTAGTATTCGCAGAAGAGATGGATAAGGTTTGGGATCCAGAGAAAGGGACTATTTCTGGTTATATCTGGTTCGATGAAAATGAGGATGGTTGGATTGATCCTCAGGAACAAACAATTGTACCAGAAATAGGTGAAATAAAGTTATATTTAATTAATGAAAATGAAGAAATAGTTGAGGAAAAAATAGTTTCTAGATTACAAAATGGGCAAGCTCATTACTATTTTGAGGTAGAAGAAGGCAAATATAAAATACGAGCTGAGTTTACTGAAAAGGGAAAATATCAGCTTACTAGGGATGGAAGAGATTCATTTTTCAATTCTACAACAAACGAAACAAGATATTATGAAATTATGAAGTCATATAATATAGATAGTATACAGTTGGGATATAAAAAAGCATCTTAAACCTATTCAAAGTAAAGGAAAAGCTAAAGGTGATAGTAAAGAGGTTGGATTTCAATTTTAAGAGGGGCAAACGCCCCTCTTTTTTATGTAGCGGATTTGTTGGTTGTATTATTTAATGAGATGTTATATAAAAAAAGTGGCGACGTTTATCTTTGATCATTTTTGCATCATTAGATTGTGAACAGAGCTTTAATGCTTTATTTTATATCGACACTGTAATGGAATTATGTACGACTACAGCACCAGAATATTGTGTTTTCCAGTTCTTTAAAATAGATACTTGTACTTTATTTTATCATTAAATTAATCTCACAGAATGAGAAAATGTAATATGCTCTTATTTGAGGGGGGTTCTTATTATTGGTAATTTCATGTACCGTATTTAAAACTAAATCCACTTGGGAAGAAGTGCAGCAGGACGAGCTTCCTGCAAAAGTGAAAGAAAAACTTGCTGCGAAATAATAAAAAGGATTTGGCATTAAAGGTCAAATCCTTTTCTGTTTTCAAAATCTTCTTCTGAAGTGAATATGAATCTATATTTTTTTAATTGAGCTGTTATTACGCCGTAACTAGTTTGTTTATTTCCACTAATTACATAAGGTTTATCGTTGATACCTCTACATTTTTCTGCCTCTTTAGTAAGGCATCGAATAATCCTTACGAATACCATAGCTATTTCTGATAACTTACATGTAGAGGTATCACTCAATATAACAAAAATGTAATGTTAATAAAATGTAATTCCACCGATACTATTAATGAAATTATATAAAATGAAGGGGAGTTAAAGGTGCAAATAACAGCACAGATAAGGTTGAAGAAACGTACAAAAAGTTTACCTATATCAACCTTTAGCTAAATGATAAAAGCCCTGCAGGGGATGCAGGGCAAGACTAAGGGTATTGAAGAATTGTCGATTCTAAAAGTAAAGGACTTCTTGGAATGTTTTAAGTTTAACACATAAAATATTAAAACTTTATATAGAGATGTTACAGAAATATGAATATAAAAAACTCTGATAAATATTATGAAAAAGTTGATAATCTATAGAAGCTATAAGGGATTATGTTTGCAATGATGTCTTTATAGAGATAATAGGGCAGGCTTTGTTTGTATTAATATTCGAGAATCTAGTAGAATTCCCCACCTAATAGGCAGGTTCCTGGGGATTACGAAGCGTGAAAGCATCAAAAAAAGCCCGTACAGAAGCACAGGCAGGTTGATACACATATCGGTAATTAAATATTAACAGAAATACTTAGTAAGTACTATTGAAAAAATAAAAAACTGTATTATCCTTAAGATGGTTTAGAGAAAACACATATAATAATGCACTTATATTAAATGTTTCTGAATTTGGATTAAGAGGCATAACAGTATGGCGTGTAATGCAAAGCTAAGGATTGTTCTTAGGGCTGCGGAAAGTGGATAAGCAGGACTGCAGGGATAACCTTATAAATAAAAAGCTCAACTCTCACCCTTTTGAGAGTTGAGCCTAAAGATGTAGCTACTATTTATACGCATTGCATTGTTACTACACGCTAAGGAATAGTAATAAAAAGATGATCCCAATAAAACTGTATAAAAACAAAAAGAACCCTAATAGGGGTAAATCTTTATGAAAGTTGACCATGACAAACCTCCTTCGATATATTGAATATTTTAATATTTTGTTAGCCTATTTAAAAAGAAAAATATAACTTGGTACATTGGATTAGAGGATATCTATATAAATAGGTAGAATTTAATTATTTGGTTTACATTTTAATCCAAGGGGTACAAATTAGATGCGACGTGAAAAGGATTTATTGAAACAATGGAAGGCGGATTTGCAAGCTATTCAAGAAGAGAAAAGGCTGAAGAAAAAGGCTAAGAAAAAGAATAAGAAATATAGTATTCCGGGTAAAACGGCTGATTTCATGGATGGCAAGCATACTTATCGTAAAGCTAATGGGGTATGGAAACAAAGAAATAAATAATGTGATGATAAATTAGTTTGATCAAGCTTATAGCAATTATCGGAGGCACTACCGTGATCTGGGAGGCGTCTTTTTTGTTGTTAATATTACAAAAATCTTAGATTAAAAATTATACAACTACATTTTAACCCCGTCCTAAATTTAGAACGGGGTTAAAATGTTTGAGGTTTCAAATTTTACTCACTTTATTGTCTTTTTATAATATGTATCAACTCCTATTTTCCTGATGTTCTGTAGTCTTTCTTGATAATATCTCGCATGTTTAGGGTAAAAAATAGGAGGAAAACCAAGGCTATGATTCCATTAACCCAGTAGTATGTATGTCCTGCTGTGAATCCAGTGTAGAAAGAAAAGGCATTCCAAACTAAAAGGATTGTTGAACAGATAGTAGAGATCAATAATGAACCAAAACTCCTCATGATTGTCACCTCGATTCAAAATGTTAGTGGTCGTACAATTATACATATAAATAAATGAATTTAAAAGGAGAGGATATAATAAAATAATATAAAGGAATCACTGTGAGGCGAGAAATATGGATAGGTAGCGAATCCGCTGCTTTTTATTTTAAATAGAAAAAGGAATCTCGAAAGATCCCTTTTTCCAATTCTGATATATCTTAATCGCATATAAGTAAAGACATGAAATATTATATAACAATATAAAAATATAAACAATAAATATTTTAGTTAACATAAGTAGGAATTAAACAAATTACTTCCTACTAGTACAGAAAGTGGTGGGTGATCTTAGGAGAAGTCCGCAGCTTCATACGTCACTACAACAGTAGATAGTTTGTTTGAACATAGTAAAGAAGCGTCTATATATGGTTAACAATATTTTTGAGATAACACTAAAGAGTATAGAAGAGCAGATATAACACTATTTTCAGCCAATAAACATATCTTACTGCTACTATTACATATAAGATACATAATTTTGAATTAGCAGAATGTCTTTTGGGCGAGACGCAAGTTGGGAATATTTATTTTTTAGACGAAGTAAAGAATCAATCTATAAGTCTAAGTGTTTTCAATCGCTTATTATGTTATGAAGAAGGGAATTGAATACATAGTTTTAGATCAAGAAAAAAGTAACAACAATTGGGTTAATAGAAAAGTGTTTTTGTCCAACTATGTCTTTCAACAGCTCTAATTGAACCGTTTCTATCAGATTAGTTCAATAACGTAGCCGCTTGTTTTTCTTCTAAGTTATATACTTCATCTCACTCTATTCCACAAGGCGCCGCATGGAATTTTGAATTATATTTTGAGCGCTTATTAATATCAAATAGATTATCTTAATTTTAGTATATACATGAATGTTTTATACAAAATATCAGTTATTCCACCTTTTTATTATAAATATTCATCGTAACGCATTTGCTGTCTTATATGTAATTATTCATAGTTCTACGGGATACTTGCGAATCTTAGGGAGATTAGGATTTACGACGTTATTACCATAACTAACATTATTTTATAGTAATTAAATGATAGATTAACATTATTCCCTTACAGAAAATGTGCTTATATTTAAAGGGAGATTTTTAGCAAAAAAAATCAAAAAAATATATGAAGTCAATGGTATTGTAGTAGTAAGTATAATAGATATGGAGGATAGAGATTATGAATGATAATTTTTTGACCGAATGGATGCTTGGAGGTAAGACACCTAGTAATTACTTTTTATATAATACGTTTGATATCAACGGAATAAATAAATTTGTACATTATTTGCATTCGATACAAAAGATAGAAGGATATGGTGTAGTATTTTGCTTTCTAAATAAAAATTTATATTTAGGGAAAAGAATTAAATTGTCAGGAATGATTAGAACTAAATCTATTCAGGAGTACGCAGACTTATGGATAAGGGGTGAAAAGCCTAATGATTTATGGGAAATGAAATCATTAGAATGTGAGCCAATTAAAGAAAAAGAAAGTTGGAAAGAATATTCGATAATTGTAGATATCCCTATTGATGTAAAACGTCTATCTGTAGGATTAACCCTGAAAGGTGAGGGACATATATGGTTCCACAGTATGAAAGTTGAGATAATAAAGTAAAAGTAGGAGCAAAGAAGTATAGTATTGTAGCATTATTTAGATGAATGAGGTGAGAATACATGAAATAAAGGTATAGTGAATATTTTTCATTTTAATATTGTTTCTTAATAATATTAAAATGGAGGGCTGCTAGTATATAAATTGTTATCGTTACAATAATAAAAAGATATAAAAAAGAGTTTTTAAATATGAAGATGCTATTTGCAATTTTTACAGCATGCGTAAGCATTGTTTTATCAACACTCAGTGTATCCGTGCATGTATAGAAACATCAGGAGAAGTTAATTTTGACCCTATTTTAATAGAGTATCAATAGAAAGGTTTCGTAGATACATACAGATTCTCACCAACTTCCTGGAAAAATGTTGATGGCGAAAGTTTCAGAATGTATTGGGATGAAAATACGCATGGTTCGCAACTTGATCATAGTTATAAACGTCATGGTTGTAGTGCATCTAATGAAAAATTGTTGAAAGATTTAAATCGAGTATATTATTTATGAATAATAAGTTTGTATAAATATATTGTTAAACATCCGTTTGCTTATAATTAAAATAAGTGAGCAGATGTTTTTATTTATGGGTGGTTGTTAATTACATTTTAATCGCTTTCTATAGCATATATGCACATCAAAAATAACGAAAAGGTATAAAAGTAGTTATGGGAGATCCTGTTTGTCTTCAAAATTAACGTATGAATAATATTAGAAAAGGTTAATTGATGAGCTTAAGTTATAAAAATGGACCGATGAAGTTTAATAATAGAAGGGTGTGATTATTTATTCTAAAAAACAACAAGTTCGCACGAAATACCAATTTTACGAACAATAAAGTAGTTAAATAAAAATCTAATAACGGTATCTAGGGATTTCAAGCTTAGTTGCATAGATTTTCGTATGTTTGCATGTGCCTATATAATTAATATTTTATATAGAAATTATTAAATTTTGAGTTACTCATTAATAAATTTTATATAAAATTACATTTTACTTTATAAGATTTTTTCACACGTTGATTTAATCAACTCCCTATAATCATGATTAAATAAACTGATTTATATTTTTATAAAGACTTTTAAACTATATTCATGTATTGGTCTTTTGTATGAATTTATATATCAAATTTGTTTTATTTTACATACATTTATATGTAGTTTTTGCTCTAATTTTTATGGTCAAATACAAATTTCTCACTTGATTATCTATAATTTTTATTTGAGTAATTACATTATTCCATTCACTATTGAGCATGATTTAGTATTCCGTAATTTAATTATGTAAATAAGTTTGTGTAAAAATTGAATTTAATGCGAACTTGTGTTCGTACCTATTTTCTGTTATAGTATATATGAGGTGATTTTTATGGATTACAGCAAACAACGTCAAAAATCCGTACATCGTAAGAAATTATACGAGAATTTAAATGAAATGCCCTTTTACATAGAAGAATTTGTGGAGTACAAAGAATTGCATGATGCCTCCCCCTCCACCCTACTGAATTATGTATATGATTTTAGAGTCTTCTTTAATTGGCTATTATCTGAACAAATTATTGAATTTAAGCCCATTAAAGACATATCCTTCTCTGATTTGGAGAATTTAAAGAAAAAAGATGTTGAGAACTTTATGAGGTTTTTAAAACTACAACAAAACATGCAGAATTCCTCTGTTAACAGAAAAATTTCGGCCTTAAAGTCTTTATTTAAGTACCTCACCTCCCTATCAGAGAATGAAGATGGAGAATGCTATTTTTATAGAAATGTAATGGCTAAAATTGAAATACATAAAGATAAAGAAACATTAAATGCTCGTGCAAAACGTATGAGATCTAAAATTTTCCATAATGATGATGATCAAGAATTTCTGAATTATGTTAAGTACGAACATGAAAAAGCTTTAACAAAACATCAGTTATTCTATTTCCTAAGAGATAAGGAGCGTGATGTCGCTATCCTTTCCCTCTTTCTTGGTAGTGGTATTCGTGTAAGTGAATTGGCCGATCTCCGCATGGAAGATATAAACTTAAAAGAAAGACTAATTGATGTAATCCGAAAAGGAAACAAAGAAGATTCCGTTTGGATTACCCCAATTGCATTAAATGATCTTGAAAAATATATGGAGATTAGAGATAACAAATATGCTCCAGGGAAAGAATTACAAAATGTATTCTTATCTAAGTATAAACATACTGCACAGCCTCTTTCTGTTAGGGCTATCCAAGATATAGTAGAAAAATATACTAAAGCCTTTGGCAAAAAAATGTCTCCTCATAAATTAAGACATACATTGGCAAATAAGTTATATATGGAAGAAAAAGACTCGTTACAAGTGATGCAACAACTTGGACATACCAGCCAGGATACGGCCTTATTATATACACAGCTTGGAGAAACAACTATCAAAGATAGCTTAGGAAGAATAGGAAAGAATAAATAATAAAAGTTCAGCAATTTTGTATTGCTGAACTTTTATTATTTATTCTTAGTGGATTTAAAATCTATATTAAATCCACTTCATTTTGAACTTTATTATGTAATAAATACATAGTTTAAATTATACTTTAATTAGAATTTAAACTCTCTTTTGATAGTTAACTATAAGGGTCTCTCTCCAGGTTTGCACTTCAAATAATATAAGACTGTTATTTTTAATTGGCATTATATTTATCATACGTTTCTTCCAAACCAAAGTGTGTTAGAGGCTCACTGTCTGTTTTGAAATAAATTTATGATCCTACAAATCTTATACTGTATACCATACATAAAAACAAAAAAACTATTCTCAGACAGTTTTTTTATTATTAGCTTTTTTGTAACAACTCATCTTATTAAATCTTGACCTAATATTCCTGTTACTTTAATTTATAAAAACAACTAACATCAAAATTCTATTAAAGTTATACTAATTATAGAGGTGAGTTTATGAAAAATGAGCCAAATAATAAAAAAACTGTCCCATTATGCAAAAAAAATAAATCCCAAAAAATTACCAACGAGCAGTGGCATGCTATTATATATAATGATTCTTCTTATGACAATAAGTTTTATTATGGAGTAAAAACGACAGGTATTTTTTGTCGTCCCTCATGCAAATCTAAAATTCCTAAAATAGATAATGTGAAGATTTTTAAAAATGCACAAGAAGCATTATCTCAAAATTTTCGCCCTTGTAAACGTTGTAAACCAAATGCATTAAATTTACCTAATGAGGAATGGATAAAATATGTTACAGATTACATTGATAAGAACTTTGATGAACCTTTGACATTAGAAAAGTTGGCCTCTATATCTCATGGAAGCCCCTTCCATTTACAACGTACCTTTAAAAGAATTAAAGGATTAACTCCTATGGAATATATTCAACAAATCAGAACTTCAAAGGCTAAGTATTATCTTGAGCAAACCAATTATTCAATAATAGAAATTGGACTTACTGTAGGTATACAAAATACAGCATATTTTTCTACATTATTCAAAAAGAAAACTGGATACACACCTAATGAATATAGAAAATTACACCAAAAGTGAAAATCAATAATTTTGACTTTAAATAGAGTTCACTAAAAAATCCAATAAGAGCATTCGTTTTATTTCAAAAAGAATTCCTTCAATTTTGATTTGCAACTACAGAATCTTTACTCCCTTTTCAAAAATCGACTTTCACTCGTAATTCCATAATTACAAAGCTTTGTCGATAAATATTTTGTAGAATTTTCTAAAAAATGAACAAATTTTGGATATAAATGATAAAATTTTTAAAAAAAGGTATTTTCCTCGTATTGTCTCTGGTATCTTAGCAAGTTTCATTAACAGATATATTAGTATGCAGATGGTGATAACTAAATATATTGAAGATGGAGGTCGTTGATTATGATTAATAACAATGCACTTTTAACTCTTGATGTTAACTTACAATTAGATATTCAGAAAGAGACTATCATTAAGAACGGTTTACAATTATCTCTCTCAAGGATTCAATTTAAGTTGTTATTTTATTTGGTATGTAATAAGAAAGTTCCTATATCCAGTGAAGAATTAATACAATATGCTTGGGGCACAAATGATTATATTACTAAAGACGAATTGTATGTATATATATGTAGGCTCAGGAAAAGGATCGAAGATGATTTTAAAAATCCTAAATTACTTTTATCTATTCGCAGAGTTGGCTACATGTACTATCCGCCCCAGTTTGTAGAATTGAATAGCAAAATTTAAAAAGAATTTTTTATATTAATCATGTTACCCTTTTATAAAAGGAGTGATTTTATGGGAAATAAATCAATTACACTGTATCAAGCAATTGCTCTGTATATCGCTGCAATTTTGGGTTCTGGGGTATTATTTTTATCAGCAAGTACTGCTAATATAGCTGGACCTGCATCAATCATTTCGTGGATATTTATAATTATTTTAAGCTTCCCTCTTGCATATACCTTTGCTTGCTTATCACGATCTTATCCTGATGCAGGTGGTGCAGCTACTTTTGTAAGAATGGCTTATGGAAATCATATGGGTAATTTAATAGGTTGGTTTTATTTCTTCTGTGCTGCAGTAGGACAAATCATAGTCTCTCTAACTGGTGCTTTTTATGTAGGAATCGCTTTTAACCTATCCAACGGTATGATTACTTGTTTAGCATTATTTATCTTATTAATGGGTTCAATTTCTAACTATTTTGGTGTACAAACAAGTGGTAAATTATCTTTGATTTTGAGCTCATTATTAATTGTTTTATTGCTAGTAACAATATACTCTTCTTTCGATAAGTTTGAGTATTCTAACTTTAAACCATTTGCACCTAATGGGATAATTTCAATTGGCACAGCTATGACAATGTGTTTATGGTCTTTCTTTGGCTGGGAAGCAATATGTAACCTTGCAGATAAGTTTGTAAAGCCAGAAAAAGATATTATTAAAGGGACGATTATTAGTGCAGGGATTATAGGCATATTGTTTATTTTATTAAGCCTAATCACTATTGGCACTAAGACATATGGTAACCTTGAAAGCAACCTCTCTCCCTTAGCACTATTAATGCAAGATTCAATAGGAATCGGTGCGAAATATTTAACTGCTATATTAGCTTTTATTATTTGCTTAGGTACCGTCAACGCATTTATTGCTAGCATAACACAACTAGGTTTTGCTTTAAGCCGTGATAAAGCATTTCCAACTTATTTTTCTGAAATAAATCAACGTACTCAAACCCCCACTCGTGTAGTAGTATTTATTTTCGTCTTTGCATCTATAGGTGTGATAACAATAAGTACATTAAAAATATCTTATGTGGATCTGTTATTTATCCCAAATTCATTAGGCTTAATGGTATATATTTTTTCATCAGCAGCTGGTATTAAACTTTTCAAAAAAGGTACACTACAAAAAAAAGCTGCTTTAATATCTTTAATTTTATGTCTTTCATTAATCCCTTTCTTTGGTATATACTTCTTTGTACCACTAATAGTAGTAATTCTTTATTTTATGTATATAAATTACATGCGAAAATTGGCTAGTATAAATCAAAATTATTAGTTCTATTACACCATTAACTTTTTATACACTTTACACAATAAAGAACTCTTTTACTTCTTATAAGAAGTAAAAGAGTTCTTTATTTGGATAAAATAAGTTTATCTATAGAAATATAGTTTGTCTTTATTTCTATTTACTACGGAAGCGGTTTGAAGCTTATCAATAGTTTGTTGTTGTTTCACATTTTTTTCTTCAAGCATGCATTTCTGCTCATATAAAGGTAATAAATAAGTTTGAATAATTTTTTCTGCTGCAACTAATGAAGAATCGGATACATCTATAACACTTTTTATTTCTTTAACTATCTGCTTATTAATCATTTAACACCTCACTACATCCATATTGAACCTTTTACAAAAGTATTCATACATATATATTCTTCGTACCTTCAGCGGTATAAGTGTACTGAATAAATTCGCGATGCAGTAATTGTAGAGTCTTAAATAGAAAGCTTGTTGAAATTTTTATTGATATTACATTTTCTTTTGGAATCACTTGTAATATAGGTATTAGATGTGATGACAATGTCTTCTTAATTGCCTCCACTATATGATAATGATTACCATCAAAAATACCTAATATATTTACATTTACTGTTTTTCTACTTTTATTATTGTATTGAATAGCAAAAACGTTGTTTTTACTCATATTATCTTGTGTAGAAGTTGAAATTTTTGTACCTATCTGCTTAGTTAAAGTCATCCGGATATTGATAGGTATCCCTTTCCTCTCTGCCCATTTTATTGATTCTGCATTTATAATTTTAGCCCCAAACTTAGCCATTAGATAAGCATTTTTATATGAAATCTGTGGTATAACCATAGCTTCATTTATAATAGCTGGATCTGTAGTCATAATTCCTTCTACATCAGTAAAAATGTCTATTTCATGTGCATCTAATGTATATCCTAAAGCTGTTGCGGTTGTATCACTTCCACCACGGGACAGTATTGTTACTTCCTTTTCTGGTGTGTGCCCCTGAAACCCTGCAATTACTGGAATGTAACCTTTTTTTATATTTTCTAAAAGACAAGATGTATGGATTTTTGTTATAGAGCTATTAATGTATTTTTTAGAGGATGTTTGAATTCCTGCTCGTGTGCCTGTTAAAGCTATAGATTTTATACCTGCACTATTCAACATACTACTAATTACGACACTTGAAATTATTTCTCCGCAAGATAACAATAAAGCTTGATCATGTTCATTTATATTTACGCTATTGCTTCTTAAAAATTCTAACAATGTATCAGTTGAATAAGGATCTCCTATTCTTCCTATTGCGGAGACAATGATGACTGGGTTAAAGCCTTGTTCAATGGTTTCCTTAATTAGAGAAACTATATATTCCCTTTTTCTAAAGGTATTTATAGAGGTTCCTCCAAATTTCATGATTCGTATGTTCATTATCCCACCCACTTAAAAGTAATATTAATTTGTTTATTGCATTACTTTTTTTGTTTCACAGAACCAATTTTTTACGACGTTTATATTAGTGTTATCAAATTTTATTTTTTCGATATTTTCCCAATTAAGATTTTGATTGGAAGATACATCTACTCCTAGCGCTTCCTTAAGGGTCATCGAAAAACTTGGAAGTATAGGTTGGGCAAAATAAATTAATGCTTGAATCATATACCCTAAAGAGGCTAATCTTTGTAAATAAATTTTCATATTTATATCTTTTACAGGAATTACTTGGGTGTCTAAATAATCCTTACATATTTGTAAATATTCGTGTAATACTTGGCTAGCCTGCCGCAGACTAAAGTGATTAATATCATAAAAAGATTCTAGAGATTTTTTTGCCCAACTCACAGTTGCTTTTGCTTTGAGGTCAATGAAATCATTAAATAGGCTTAAATCCATGGAAGTTTCCTTTATAATTTCAATAAAGGTACTAATTGTATTAAACCAAGTATCTTCCAATTCATTTTTTCTAATTTGATTGAAATCTTTTAATGAGAAGTTTGTTTGGGTGTGTTCCGGATTTGTACGACAAACATAATAGCGTAAAGAGTCTGCCGGTACTTCTTTTAATAAATCACTGCCCCATATTGCATGCTCTCTACTTGTAGAGAATTTTGCGTGCTCTAATAAATAAAACTCATTGGTAATGATGTGCTCAGGTAATAAATAACCTTCGTCTATTGCAAAACATGTTGCTACATGCAAAACTGCATTAAAGAAACTGTTGTCATAACCAAGAAATTGTACAAGTGTTGCATTATTTTCACACAAGTTCTCCACTGAAAAATTACTATCATTTAATTGTAACCATTTATTTGTAGTTGCTATATGTCCTGGATACATTTCAAACCAAACATTAATACACTGGTTTGTATATCCCTTAATTGGTACTGGTATACCCCATTTAGTGGGATATGTTACAGGATAATCAGGAATAGGTTTTGAAACAATCCAATTGCATAATTCCTTGAGATGAGGCCTCCAACTAACTCTTGAATTATAATATTCCACCAGCTGATCTCGGTAATTTTCTAATGGAAAAAACATCCCTTTGTAACTGCTAATTGTTGGTGTTTCCCCACACAGACCACAAACCGGATTAATAAGCTCAATTGGATCATTAATTCTACCACAGGCTTCACAGAGGTTTCCTGAAGCTTTTTCGTTACAAAATGGACATTCACCCTTTATAAAAGATTCAAATAAATACTGATCGCAATTATTACAAAAGTGTATTTCTTTTTGCTTTTCGACAAAAACTCCTTTATTGTATAATTTCTTAAAAATACTTTGGACAAATTTAATATGCTCTTGATTGTTTAAAGAATTGGAAAAAATGTTGAGATTTATAAATGCGGCACCTAAAGTATCTTGCACTTTTTTTGTATAATATTCTACTAATTTCTCGGGAGTCCATCCTTTTCTTTTAGCTGTTGTTGCTATATAAGTTTGATGATCATCTCCACTCGTTGAGTAAATTACATTATTTCCTTTCATTTTTTGAAATCTACTAAACACATCTGCTGCTAAATATGGTCCAGATAAATGTCCAATGTGTAAATCCCCATTAGTCGTAGGGGGAGTTGCGGTTACAATAAAAGTTTTCATTTATAATCCCTCACTTTTTATTTGTTAAAAAACTAAAAAGCAATATAAATTATTGAAAAAAATTAAAATAAACATCTTATTCTATTAATTATCGTGCCTCTAGTAATGCCCCCCACCAAATACATAAAAATTCTAAAGACGTGTCACCTATATTTTTTATTGTATGAGTTGAAAATGGCTCAAAATATATAATATCTCCTTTTCCGACTATCTTTTCTTGTCCATCAACATTAATTATTCCTTTTCCGCTAAGAACAATAAAGGTTTCCTCTTCATCATGATGATGTGGGTTAGTTTGCTCCCCTGGTTCTACTATTGCCCAAGCTGAACCGAAAGGTTGTTGTTTTGTAACATGCCATGGAAATAATCTGCGAAATTGTGAATTATATTCGTTTGTAAAACTATCCTTAGACACAGGTTGGTAGTCAATTAATCCCTCATTCTGCACACGCTTTAGTGCTCTGCCCAAATATAAATCAACAAAGTCTTCCTTATAATTTTTCAACAATCCATTTTTAACTATTTCTAGATATTCTTTAGATGGCATTGCAAGGGGGGCATGATTTTCAAGTTGTAGTGTATAGACTGGCATAGAACCATTATCTATTTTTGCTATATTTTCTTTTAAAATATACCCATGTCCATTTTTTATAAGATCATCTATTTGTTCCGTTTCTATTTGATACGCTATACCATAGACTCCTCCACCTTGTTGTGGGATAATTGTAGATGTTCCCCCTCTAAAATCCTCATGGTAACCTGTAAAAGTATAGATGTAATTTTCTAAAACAGCTTTTTTGTAATTTTTATATCCACCAATATCTTTAACCATTTGTTCAGGATTCGTACTAATACCATAGGCAAAAAACCAAGGCATTTTAAAAACTCCCTTCTTTTAAGGTAACAGAAATAAATTCAGATGATTTTATTTGATAAACATCCCATGGGAAATTTTTCAGATCCCCTCTATCATCTAATTGAATATTACCTAATAAAGTAGATTTCGTTCTCAATAAAGAACTCATTCTATTAATACATTCTTTTATTCCCTTTCTTTGTAAAATTGGTAATGTACTCAATAATAAACTTGTTGCTACATAACTAGTTATGGAATAAGCTCCTACTTGAGTACCACTTATATTCTTATAATTCTTAGAAAAAGTGTCGTAATAACTATGATTATTATTTCTTCCTGTTGAAACTACATATAAATTTTCATTATTATTTTTTAATTCTTTGGCAAATTCATCTATAAAACAGTCATCTCCCAAAATTATTATCCCTCTATAGTCTACCTCTTTTAGTTTCCTTAGAAATTCTAGAGCACTCTGATAGATACCAGCAAAAAATATGATATTAGATCTTTTTATATTTAAATCATTAAAATTGATTTGTACATCCCATTTTTGCTTTAGTATTGTGCACCCCTTTTTCTTGGATAAATACTTCTCAACTTGATTCGATAAAGAGCGCCCATGAATAATGTCTTCCCATATTATTGAAACATACTTATTTGTACAATTAAAATTTAAAATAAAATCCACAACTTTTTCGGCTAAATAATTATCTTTTCCACAAATCCGTAGAACATTATTGTATTCTTTCTCTGTTAGGGAAAGTTCTGTAGAAGCTGGCGCTAAATATAAAATATCATTTACATTATATATAGGTGCTGCTCTTAGAGCTTCTGTACTACTTAGATGCCCAATTACAGCTTGTACCCCCTTATTGACTAAGCGCTCAGCTGCTGAGATATCATTAATCCCTGAAATACTATCATCTTCCCAGAATAATTCTATCTTGTGTGATGGATTATCTTTTATCCAGTCATGTATAGCTAAGAGACTACCAAAACATAATTCATAAGTATGGAAACCTTTATTTCCACTTAATCCGAGTCGGAAAGACGGTAGGCTTTTATCCTGTTCTGGCAAAATTAACAATTTATGAAAATTAGGTTCATTATTATCAATTACCATTTATTCATAGACTCTCCTTGCTTCCATGTATTTAGATTGATCTCGACGTATTAAATCAGGATTATAACCATTTGTAACAGATACATAATAAGCCATTAATTGAAGGGGAATTATTCCAACCAAAGCACTAGTCAAATCTTCACAATATGGTAATTTTATTACTCTAGTTTTATCTGTTTCTATAAAATCTTGTGAAGCGAAAATTACTATTTTACTATTAACCTTTTCTGCTGCTCTTATTAAATCATTAATTCTATTAATAACACGTAAAGGTGGTGATATAATAGTGAGTACGGTATTTGAATTACACATAGGTAAATACCCATGTAGTACTTGTTCTATATCTATGCCAATTGCAGGTGAATAGCTAGTTTCTACAAATTTTAATGCGGCCTCTCTTGCTAAAGATTCGCCTACTCCAGTTCCTGCAAAAATCCAATTGTTAGCAGGCTGTAGTTCCCTCGATAAGATTGAAACTTTTTTATCAATTGACAAAATTGTTTCCTCAACCAACTGAGAGATTTTTTCGAATTCCTGTTTGATGTTAGATGATATATTTTTTACTCCATAGTATTTAGATAACTCATAAAACAAACTTAATATCGCCCCTATACTTACTGTATAACTAATTGTATGAGCTAACGACTTTTCAAAAGGATATCCATTACTTATTACATGATCCGCCTTTTGTGCAGCACTGCTTTCTGGGAATCCTGTAATTAAAATAGTTTTTGCTTTTACGGCCCGAACATTTTCTAATGCTTTTAAAACCATTGTTGTTTCACCAGAATGTGATACCGCTATGACCACATCTTCTGAACTTATATTCCATGGATGATGAATTAATTCAAACGCAGGAACAGAACGAATCAGATTTACATCTTTAAAAATCATTCTGGAAATATATTCACTTGTCAAGGCTACGTGATACGAAGTTCCACAACCTGTAATAAATACTCTCCTACAATATTTTATTTGATTCACTATTTCTATGATTTGCTCATTATCAATAAAACAGTTATTAAGATTGTTCAAATAACGTACCTGTTCACAAATTTCTTCGTACATATAATAAGGATGCGCTTGTCGAATATTTTGCATTACATACCTCCTCATACTAAAGAACATAATTACATATAATCATACCTATATTTTCCTTTTATTAGTTTACTCTCAAAAAAACGTTCCAATTGATAAGGTTGTATTTCTGGTTGTTTTTCTTTTGTTAGTATTTCCTTTGCAACAGCCTCACCAACTGCAGGAGCAATTTTAAAACCACCTCCACTAAAACCTACAGCTAAGTATACATTCTCAATCTGGGGACACTTCCCAATAATAGGGTGCTTATCAGGTGTATAACCATCAAAACTTACTCGCCCTCCTATAGGAAAGAAATTTTCTAAAAAAGGTAGACGTTTCTTTATTTTATTTTGTGTATAAGCTATATTTTTTAAAGTTGGAACACTATTTTTATTATTTGGATCTACATCCCATTGATTATGAAACATTCCAATTAATATTTCTTTCTCTGAAATCGGACGAAAATAAGTACCAATAGTATCGTCAATATGAGTTAATAATTTTGTTGAAACTTTGGAATCTACTCTTGATAAAAAACAGATGCCAATTTGTTTTGAACGTAAAGGTAGGTTTATGTTGTGTTTCTCTAATATTTCAGTTGCCCACACATTGTTGGCAATTATTATATTATCTGCATACAAGCTTCCAATGTTAGTTTCTACACCAATCGCTTTTTCTTTTTGGATAATCAATTTGTTTATACGGACTCCTTCTCTCAATAACACTCCATTTTCCAATGCTTTGCTTATAAAACAATGAGTAGTTTTTATTGGATCTGCGTAACCACTATGTGGTTCAAATGCTACTAATCCTATTCCTTCAATAGAGGATTCAGGTTGTATTTCTTTATATTCTTCTGGAGACAACAGTTTAATAGGTACGCCTATTTCACTTATCATACTTACATTGTGTGTAATTTCGTTTTTAAATTCCGGGCTAACAATCATTGCAAAACCAGTTTTATTAAAACCGCAATCTCCACCTATATTTTCATTCCATTTAGAATAAATTTGTAAACTTTTCCAAGCTAGTTTACTTTGAAACGAGTTTGTATGATGCATTCTCAGAAGGCCGCCAGATTTACTGGTAGCCCCTATTCCTGGTGGTCGTGATTGTTCACATAGAGTTATTTTCCCTACATGATTTTGAGATAAATAATATGCAATACTTGCTCCAATTATGCCCCCACCTACTATCAAGATATCACTATGACTATTCATTTTTCTCTTCCTTATATTGTAATAATGCAGAAGAAAATATTGATACGGCATCTTGTACGTGTAACTTATTTATGATTAATGGAGGAATCCAACGAATAACATGATCCTGTGTTCCGCATGTCAAGAGTATTAATCCCCTCTCAACACATAACTCACGAATCCTTTTAGCTGTTTTTGAATCTGGAAGACCTTCATGATCTAGAAACTCACATGCTATCATAAGACCAAGTCCTCGTACATCCGAAATGAACGGATAAATTTCCTGAAGACCTTTTAAATAATTAAGTATAATCTCCCCTGTTTTTTTTGAATTTTCCACTAGGTCCTCTTCTTTTAAGACATTGATAGTTTCTATTGCAGCTGCAGCTGCTAATATATTTCCACCATAAGTCCCACCATGAGAACCAGTTATCCATCTACTCATTAATTCTTTTGATGCAGCAATTCCACTAAGAGGTAAACCTGATGCCAAACCTTTTGCAATTACTAAAATATCTGGTGTAACTTCAAAGTGCTCCATTGCAAATAATTTACCTGTTCGTCCAAATCCAGTTTGAATTTCATCAAAAATTAATAGAATTCCATATTTGTCACAAATTTCTCGTAAACCTTGAATAAAAGACTTTGGCGGAATAACATATCCACCTTCTCCTAATATTGGTTCTATAATCATTGCAGCAGTTTCCTCTGGAGAAGTTTGAGTTAATAAAATATGTTCTAATTCCTTTAAACATCGTTTTGTTAATTCATCTGAGTCAAAATTATTTCCAATTTCATAAGGAAATGGACTAACAATAACCCCAGGCATTAATGGTTGATAAAATTTCCTATAAATGCTTTTTGCTGTAGTAACAGCCATTGCTCCTACAGTCCGCCCATGATATCCGCCTTGGAAACAAATAATATTAGTTTTTTTTGTCGCATGACGAGCTAACTTTATTGCACTTTCTACCGCTTCACTACCACTATTACTAAAGAAAAAGCAGTTTAACTCACTAGGAAGTAAATCGCAAAGTTTATGAGATAATTTTGTGATGGGTGTATTATAAAAAATAGTAGCTTGTGCATGTAGCATTTTTTCAGCTTGATGTTTTATAGCATTTACAATTCTCGGATGACAATGTCCAGTATTGGTAACTCCTATACCTGAAGTAAAGTCTAAAAATTCTTTTCCATTTATATCATATATATATGGACCTTTTGCATAATCAACATGTATTTGAGTAAAGTGTGGCCATACTGGAGATAGATGTTCAAAATTATTTAGTAAAGAGACTTCCATCAATTATTCTACCTCCTGTAATATTCGAGTATTTTTTAATTGTGATTGTATACTTTCTTGGATTTTTCCAGCTTTTACAGCCATCATACTAAAGGAAGCTGCATCACTTATTCCATGCGTTCTTTCAGTTAAACCATTTACATAAATTTTAGGTGTGAATTTCTCGGAAGTCTTAACTTCATAATTTTGACTAATAATTAAATCCTCATCTTCATCCAATTCAATATAGTTACTTAATGATTGTAATCCATTTGGGAATTTTTCTTCATAAAATCCAGTACATAAGATTATATAATCCACATCAAGTTGTAACTTTTCTTGTGTGTACATATCAGTTACATTCAGTTTAAATGATTTATCTTTTTCAGCTATAGTAGTTAACTCCGAATTATTAATAACTTGAATTCTATTTATTCCCTGAATACCTTCTTCGTAGATTTTCCAATATAAAGAACGACTTACATCAGCATCAACCGCAGAATAGTTTGTATGTTTTATTTTTTCAAACAAATATTGTTTCTTTTGTTTTGGTACAGAATAGAAATAATCAGCAAAATAAGGGAAATATACTTCATTACTAAAGTGACCTAAATCATAAAGTCGAAATCCCATACCACGATGAATAGAAGTTATTTTTGATTGTGGGAATCGTTGCGCAAGATCTAATACAATTTCAATAGCATTTTGTCCTGACCCAATTACAGCGAATGTAGGTTGTTTTTCTTGAACTGTTTTAATATGACTTTTATAACCACTTGAGTGAAATACTCTCTGGCCAACAAATTCTTTACAAATTTCGGGAATGTTTTTTCTTCTACCTGTACTTAAGACTATATTTCGTGCTTTAAATTTTTTTATAGCCCCAGTATTTAAATCTTGTGTGGAAACTTGAACCATTTCTACCGCTTTAGTTTCTGATGATACAATTGGCTCAACATTTAAAAATTTATGTCTATAAAGAGTATTTTCTGATACTTGATCTGCAACCCACTTTACGTAATCCGACCATTCAATTCTTCCAGGATTACTTGAAAATTGGCCAAACGTAAATAATCTATCTTTTTCCTTTAAATACATCGGAAAAGTATACCTACTTCTTGGATTACGAGGTGTAGCCAAGTCTCTGAGGTAATGATGTTGAATATCTGTTCCCGGTAGTAACATTTCCGGCATCCAAGTGGAATCCTTGGCTTGCTCTACAAATAAACATTTTAAATTTAAATAATCAGAAGGATTTCCCTCTTCAAAATCCTTCATGGCAACAGATAGCGCAATACCTGCCGGCCCAAATCCTATTCCAATAACATCGTAAATTTCTTCATTTAGAAAATCCATTTAAATATACCTCCTATTAATTTAATAAAGAATATTACATTTTGATATTTTTGTATTCCCTCCTCTCATCCTTATACTATCAAATAGCTAGCGAAATAAACCTTTCACTTCATTAAGGTTTATTTCGTATACAAATCTAATAAAATTTCATTAAAAACTTGTAGAAATTCAAGTTTATTAATTTAATTTAAGATTTAATGCTTTTTTACATTCCACAAATGGTTTTTTTTGGTATATTATAGGTGTATAGTGTGGATAATTAATTAGGAGGGTGAATGATATGTTTTATAATCGAGTGATTACCATGGCTTTACCTTCTCTGAATGCTATTTCATATTTAGAGGTGTACCAATTAGACCAAAGATATTTAGATAAGGTTTTAACTTTATCACAGGAATTTCAAAAATCTTTAAATATTGAGGATTTTAGCTTCGATTTTCAAAAAGCTATCGAGATTACAGATTTTTACGACAATACTTTTGTAACAAATAGTATAAATCATACTATAAAAAAAGAAGGGGTTAGTGTTGGCAAAATGATTGACACTATCTATTTCGCTGTTAACAACCTCCTAGAATTATCAGAACATAATAATATTTTTCGTTCTAGGGTGTTAAATACTATAACTAACGCTTTTTTAAACCTTTCACATCAAGAAAATGAATCTTACTTTTTCTATTATCAAAAAGATAATAATCAAACTAGTTATCGTTACCATATTTTTTTAGCAATTCAAGAAAATAACGAAAATCTTTTCTTGAAAATAGTTCCAATTTCAATTGATGTAACAATAAATTCCAATATTGAGGAAATAAAAATTTTAAACACCCATGACATTAGAGATTTTACTGTTAATATAAAAGCAATAAACTTAGTGTTTTATGATATAGACAATCCAAATTTATTAAAAGATTTTAATAGAAGTTAACGTAATTGAACTAGAGAAAACGGCTGATGGTTGGAAAATTAGTAAATCAAAAAAAACGGTCTAGAATTCTAGACCGTTTTTTAGTTCCCTCAATCTTCTTCGAAATCACGTAGACTAGCAAGCAATTCTGTAAATGTTGAGCAAACAGGGTATATTGCTTCCTCTATGTTTTCCTCCTCATGCTCCCAAAATACTACTGTTGGTGATTCAGGATTGCTACGGTAATCAAAACACAGATGATTCCCAAATGAATCCTTACCAAAGGGATATACTTTATTTGCTAATCTATCTTTTATATCATCATAAACTTGAATGATTGAATTTCTACTTTCTAAATCAAAAGTTAATAGCTTACTAAATACATTCTCATCCTGTCCGGGTACATCAAATATTTTTGGTCTTGGATAACCACTATCATATTTTTTTACACATTCTACAAAATCCATAGGGAATTTAATATTGAAATATTGTTCTACTTTCTGAATATTTTCATCTGTAATTTTTTTTATTTACTCCAATCCAAGTAACGTTGTCATATATACTCCTCCTTACTTATCGCTTTCTTTTCCCCAAATTTTATATCCACCAGTGTGATCTGTTTTCCTATGTGTTTCATAATCCACAAGTTGCATTCGTCCTGCTTCTTGATGATGATGCCATGTATAATTTTCTGGTACCTCGCCCAGCTTAAATAACTCTATTTCTTCTTCTGTGAATTTTGCAGCTAGCTTAGGGTCTTTCATTATTTGTTCGTATAATGCTTTACTACATATTCTATCATGTGTTGGTCTAGATTTTTTAAAATCAGCTTCTTTTAATTTAACTTCAGAAACGGGTTTAAAAATAGGGAAACCATCTAAATCATACGGAATGCCTGTAACTGGATGTTTATTTCCTGCTAACTCACATCAGTGCCCAAAAATTAGATGCCTCAATTCAAGATATTTTAAATCAATACAACCTCTTTAGCCTTCCAAAACTATGGGGGAGTGGAAAAACAGCCGCCGCTGATGGAACAAAATACGATTTATATGAAGAAAACTTACTGTCAGAATACCATATCAGATATGGGGGCTATGGAGGAATAGCTTATCATCATGTTTCGGATAATTATATTGCTTTATTTAGCCATTTTATCCCCTGTGGGGTTTGGGAAGCTGTTTATATTATTGATGGATTGCTAAAAAACAAGTCAGATATCCAACCCGATACGATTCATGCTGATACACAAGGTCAGTCTACCCCCGTCTTTGCACTTTCTTATCTATTAGGAATCAATTTAATGCCTAGAATTCGGAATTGGAAAGACTTAAAGTTTTTTAGACCAAGCAAACATATTCAATATAAACATATAGGTCCTTTATTTAGTGATGTAATCGATTGGAAGTTAATTGAGACTCATTGGCAAGATTTATTTCAAGTTGTTTTGTCTATAAAAGCTGGAAAGATACTACCCTCAACTCTTCTCAGAAAACTGAGAAGTAATAGTAAAAAGAATCGACTGTACCAAGCATTTCGAGAGCTAGGCAGAGTCATTCGAACGATATTTCTTCTTAGATATATCTCAGATATGAATTTAAGAGAGCAAATTACAGCTAGTACAAATAAAGTGGAAGCATATAATGGTTTTTCAAAGTGGTTATTCTTTGGTGGGGATGGAATTATTACTGAAAATGATCCAGTAGAACAAGAAAAACGTATTAAATATAATGATCTCGTTGCCAATGCAGTCATTTTTCAAAATGCCGTTGATATTACCATGATTTTATGGCAACTCAAGAGAGAAGGTTATCGATTCTCACGAGAAGATCTGGTTATGTTAAGCCCATATATGACGAAACATTTAAAACGTTTTGGCGATTATGTGATTGATTTACAAAACATTCCACAACCAATAGAAGAGAATATACCTGTATAAAAGATAAACGGGTCAAAAAATGGAAATAAAAACCAGTATATGACCCGTTTTTACACGTATCTCGGCTGAACCCCGAGTAGAAGGAGCATATTTCGACATACCTTTCAAAAACATGCTCCTTCTAATTGATTAGTGTATTCTTTAATTTAAAAGTTTATATCTTCATACGTTTCAATAATATGACCATTTGTTGATTCTATTTCATTAAGTGGATCATGATTTCTTAACCCACCGAAATCAAGACCTGTTAAGTTTTCAATTTTCGAAACGGCTACTTGATATGTTTTATATTCGCCATATGCAAATTCCAGATTATCTATTAAATTTTTTTGAGATTGTAAATAAGCTGTAGCAGATAAATTACCATCTTGCTTAACTATTACAACTACCTTCCAAAATTCTGCTGGTATTTGTACTCCTCGATAAATCAAATCATCACTTCGGAATACTGGTCCGGTAAACACTGTTACTTTAAGGTTAAAGTTTTTAGCATTTTTCAAGATATAATCCTCTAGACCCAACCATGTCTCTTGATTTAATTTTTTATGTTGTGGTGAGGCATTTGTAAAATAGAAAGTATCTTTGTTTGCTTCTTCTGCAGAATTTCCCCACACAGGATCCCTTCTACGAACAAGATGTCCTCTATCAAGATCATTATCTATATATAGTTCATCACCGCACTGATATTTTTTATCAATACGAGGGTCAAAATTCCAGTCATCTTCACGGCCCACATTTTTCAAATTATTCCCATCAATATTAACTACAGTATAGTAAGCTAAACGACGTTTTTTACTCATAACAATCGAAAAATGTGTATAGTTTAATATTCTTTCTCCATTCTTGAGAAGCGCTATATCTAATTCAAGATCGGGACGTAATTTAGGATGTGAAACTTCATAATTATCACCTAAAAATTTAGTATCATGACCTGTCGAGTCTTTGTGCCACTCTAAAGGTAACTCCTCAGAAATTAACTCTCCAGTTGTGTTTTCAACTAATTCCCACGATTTTGAAAAATCGTCAAGTAATTTCTTCTTATCATCACTTAGATTTTGAGACTGATTCATAACAAACTGTACAATACTACTAATTCGTATTCCTTCGTTTGCTATATATTTTGTACTATCTTTTGGATCAGGAACTCCTGAATGATGAAGTGCAATAACCATCCATTCATCATTAAATACAGCTGATCCAGATGAACCTGGCTGTGTATCCGTTTCATAATGAATAAAATCATCAAATATATCTTGAACTTTATTCTCTCTATTCGCTACCATCTTAGGTGCACCTGAAGGATGCTGAATTATTGATACGTGCTCACCAACTAATATCTTTCCTTTATGCGGTAAAAGCGGTAAAAAATTAAAATCACTTAATTTCGCTTCGTCAGCAGATGTTTCTTCTACTGCAACTAATGTAAAATCAAGTTTCTCATCTGTTATAAAAAAACGATTTGGCGCTAAACGAAAATTTTTAATTTCTCTTTCTTTTAAATCTAACCCCAACTCATAATTGAATTGTGCAAGACTAAAAAGCGCAGCATCTTCATCTGCTAAAACATGATTATTTGTAAGGAGTAAAGATGGAGACACAAGAAAACCTGTACCATGTCCGCGAACCCTTCCAATACGATCGCGAACCTCAATTCTACAAACAGACTTAGCAGCTTTAAGTCCTGCTTCAAAGTAAGAGATAGGAAATAAATCATTTCCTTCAATAATGCGCTCTAATGCTAAGCCATCTCGTGGATTAATAATTGCTTTTCGAAAAGAAGCCCGTTCTGGTTTGCTTACTTCCAATGGATTTTTATGCTGTAATTCACTCTTGAGATGTTCACGTTTGTTTGAGCGTTCAATAAAGCGATTCAGAGCATTTTGTTGTTGTAAAGACATTAATTTCTGATTGAAAATTAAATCATTTTCGAATTGCATATTAGACATGTAGTTAGTCCTCCCAAATATACATTTTTTAATACCATTTGTATGAATATGAGTATCTTTTCTAATACTGTTTAATTTTCTTATAATAATAGTAGTAGCTCACTTCAAAAGTATTTAGAAAGTAGAAAGGGTACATTTGTTGAATAAATTGCTTATCTTTTTCCGAAAATGTCACTCCTCCAATAGCTTCAAAATCTCCAATTGTGTGCTCATTGGGTATCGTATAGAGCATTATTGATGTTGGATCAAATTCTGTGAAACTCGTTATATTTTTATCGTATCGATTAAATATGTTGTTATCAACATCTTCTTTTGACCAGTTATTTGGTGGGCCCATATAATACGTATATACAGCTTTTTATCCCAAGGTATTTTCGCACTCGGATTTTGATGCTCGTGAATACACCCCAGGGCATTTCCAAATTCATGTAATACCACTCTTGAGTATTCAACTTCAGGAGTGTCTGGTTGAAGCCAACCATAGTTCATTGTTGGCTCCTTCTTATCCACTTCCTTACAGGAGGTTCCAATATATGACCAACTACCGTCATTCATGTCAAATGCTATACGTATTTCTGCGTCAGGATTATTTCCAAATTCCAATTTTATATTTGCAAATTCTTCCCATCTTTTTGCATGTTTTTTGACTTTTTCTTTCACTTCAGGAAGCCCCTCTAAAAAACACACATTTATTGTTTGGCCTGGTACCCACTTATACTGATCAATAAGACTTATTTCCTTAGAAAAATTAGGTGGTATTTTATCAATGCATACTTTAACTGTTTTAGGCATAAAATCTAATCCTTTTTATATCGAAATTAAATGATTATTAACCTGGTTTTCATACTTAAAATAGAGTTTATATAGTAATTTGAGATACATTCTCTTAGTAACTATATATTTCTCTAAAATTTGCTCAATTTATAAGGGATACATCTTCCCTATAAAAATTTTATCTATTTCTGATAAAGAAGTATTCCAACCAATTTCAAAATCACCGATAGTTAATTCATTTGGCACAGGATATTGCATAATTGATTTAGAATCGTGTGGTGTAAATGAAACTCCTTGTGGATTGAGTTTAGCTAATACATTCTGGTCAACCATTTCTTTAGACCAACCACTATTCTCTGCATAATATCGATATACAGCTGGTTTATCCCAAGGTATATTTGCTCCTGGACTAGCTTGTTCATGTGATATACCTATACAATGACCAAATTCATGCAAAACAACACGAGAAATTTGTGATTCTGAGCTTGCAGGTGTTAAACCGGTTAAGCTCATAGTAGGTTGATTTATAGGAATTCCTAGATTATCAGTACCTACATAAGACCAGAATCCCTTATGTCGAAATGTAATACGTATTTCTGCATTTGAATCATCACCAAATAAAAATTTAATATTGGCGTATCTGCTCCATTCATTAGCATATTTTTTAACTTTTTCTTGTATTACTGTGTTCCCATCAAGAAAACGTACACGTAGAGTTCGACCACTCTTCCATTTTTTTGCTGTTATTAAAGCCATTTCATTATTATCAATGGCTTCCTTTGACACTCCATAGGAGTCGAGCGCATTATCCGGATTTTCTTGAATTGCTAAACGAGATGCTTCAATTAATTGATTATCATTTATGTTCATTTGCACGCAATGATCTAGCGCTTCATTATTTGACAAATTCAATCCTCCCAATTATACGATTTAAATTACCTTTTATATTATGAATTAAATAACAGAATTTTATTCTGAAAAAAAATCTATCTATAAGTTATTATTAAATTCATATACACAATTTATATTAAGATACGAATATATATTAATTTGAATAAAGTTTTATTTATATATTAATAAAAATAATGATAAATAGTTCTTTTCTACACTTTGAAAAGTTCCACATCTAATTCAGTATGCGACAATAGCATTTCAGTATTAGTTAAAAAATTCTTTTTTATTGATTCATCTTACAGTTATTTAGTTAAGTTCTCTTACAATTTATAGAGATTTTAAATATCGTTCGGCTGGATTTTTTTAGTACTACCTTTTGTGAAAGATCAAATATATCCGGAATCAAGTATTGTGCTATACAGTGTTGGCTCAGTTCTATTTAGTTCAAAACTAAATATGTATTTACAAGCATAAAAGGTTCACTACAAAAAGGCACACCTAGAGGTATGCCTTTTTGTTTAAATTTTTGTACTAACATTTCTTTCTTGGTTATAACATTATGGGGACTAAGTTTAAAGAAAAGGAAATGAAAGGAGTAAACTACTTGTTCCGTAATTTATTTGTATTTAAAAATAAATTTTATTTACAAGGGCTAATTATTTAGCTGGCGTGAACTGATTTTAGGCTCTTATAATAAGTATTTTATAGCAATTTATAAAATAGATTTATGCAATTAATTTTGTAACCAATTAAGTATTTTTTCTGATACAACAGGATGATTCAAATATCCATATAATTTATGGGGGTTACATTTCCCTTTCTCATCTACCCAAAATGTGTAGATTTCAGGCTCATCTGTAATACTTCTAATAAGATTTCTCTCAAGCATTTGATGAAAATCATCCTTTATGTCACCATCATGTGCTACAAAATCATCTACAGCTCGAATATTAATCCAATTCATAATGTTAGTTGGGTACATTCCATCATTTGGTTCGTTTGAATCATAGAGACTTTTTTTCACTGCAGGCTCGCCTAATGGATTACCTAATGTCATCCACAATGAAATTTTTTTCTCCCATAAATCTTTATATTCACTCATCCTTGAAAACTTCCATAAAACGTCATAAGATACCATGCATCCCATGCTATGTGATATTAAGGCAATATCATCATTTGCTAATAAAGATTCCCTTAAAATTGGTTGCAAACGTTCACGAATTTGCGACCCTACTACCCTGCTAGTTAGATAAGAACCTAAATCTGGAAGGAGTTTATTTATTACTTTTTGAGTTATTCCAATTAAAGATAAGAAGGGGCTCGCAATTGTAGCTAAATCATCACCAAATTTTATAATTTCTTGTTTTTCAATTAATCGATCATAATCTTCTATTGTGTGCTTTTCAAGGGGTCTTTTTATTAGTTTTTGTAAGGGTTTGTTGTAAGTATTATCTGGAACATACCAATTATCTGAAATCCAAACGAGTTCTTTTTTTAATTCCGGTCTATTTTCCATCAATATTTGGTTTAAAATATCACCATAGTATACAACCGTTACTTTTACATCACCAACTTCAATTGCTTTTGCCATTTTTTTATTTATTCGCTGGATTCCATTTATTAGAGCGTTATTAACTAAAGTTTGCTTTATAGATTGTTGTGGTTTTGTAGATCTTCCATGAATAATGATTATATGTTTTTTTCTTGTCATAATTATCTTTCTCCTGTTGCACAAAGCTATAATGCGAAAGTGCAAAAATTTGTAGTTAACTAAAAAACTTTAACTTTAAGATGTTTCTAAATAAAAAGAGGCACATCATATCTATAATGTGGTCATCTCCCTGTCAAGTAGACAGTAATAAAAAGAGTATTATGCCACGGCCTTTTCCCGATATTCTATCGGGGAAAGGCCGTGAAGTTTTTCTTGGAATCTTTCTGTAT
>NZ_JBQAGT010000005.1:0-581897 GCF_051916495.1 Bacillus cereus group sp. MYBK216-1 | reverse complement strand
CTTCCGGCTTCACTTCTGGTTCCTTCGGTTCTTTCGGCTCTTCCGGCTTCACTTCTGGTTCCTTCGGTTCTTTCGGCTCTTCCGGCTTCACTTCTGGTTCCTTCGGTTCTTTCGGCTCTTCCGGCTTCACTTCTGGTTCCTTCGGTTCTTCTGGTATCTTAAAATCTTCTTTTGTTTTCGGTAAAATTGTAACTGTAGGCTCAAGTGGTGGTTTTATTTTATCGTCCACTACCGCTCTATTTGTTATCCCTTTACTTGGTGCTGCTTTTACCTTCACTTTAAAAATAATACTACGTTCTTTCGTATCTGTAATTTCTAGATACTTCGCTATTACTTTTCCAAATTCCATTTTTAACTCTACTGGATTTGGTTCAGCCCCTTCAAATCTAATGCTATCTTGCACATACTCTAAACCGGCTGGAATTTCATCTTCTACCTTTACCTCAGCTATTTTTCCATTTTCTACTGTATTTTCAAAGCTAATTCGATATTCGATTTCTTCTCCTAGCTTCGGTTCTTTATTACTTACTGTCTTCGCTGCTTTTAACTTACCATCTTTATATTCTGGCTTTATTGTCGCTGTCGGTTCCATAACTGGATGATTTGGATCATCTACTTGAATGATCGCTTTATTTGTTATTTCTCCTCCAACTTTTGCTGTTTCTTTTACCTTTACTTTAAAGATGACACTTCTTTCTTTCGTATCCATAATTTCTGGATACTTCGCTGTTACTTTTCCATTCTCGACTTTAAGTTCTGTTGGTACAGGCTTATCACCTACGGCCTCCAGACTATCTTTCACATACTCTAAACCAGACGGAATTTTATCTTCAATCTTTACATCAACTAACTTCCCGCCATCTACCGTGCCGTTAAAAGTAATTCGATATTCGATTTCTTCCCCTAGCTTTGGTTCATGATTGCTTACTTCTTTCCTTGCCTCTAGTTTCCCATCTTTATATTGCGGTGTAATTGGTATAAGTGGATCAACTGGTGGATTGGTTGGATTATTATCATCCACAACCGCCTTGTTTATAATTTCTTTTCCTACTTGTACCGTTTCTTTTACTTTCGCTTTAAAGATGATACTTCTTTTTTTCGTATCCGTAATTTCTGGATACTTTGCTGTTACTTTTCCATTCTCAACTTTAAGTTCTACTGGATTTGGTTCCGGCCCATCAGACTTTATACTATCCTGTACGTATTCTAAACCAGCTGGAATTTCGTCCTCTACTTTTACCTCAGTTAGTTTGCCGTTTTCTACCGTATTTTCAAAACTAATTCGATATTCTACTTCTTCTCCTAACTTCGGTTCATGGTTACTCACTGTCTTTTCAGCTTGTAATACACCCTCTTTATGTTGAGGCTGTATCGCGACATTCGGTTTCTCTGGTGGATTTATAGTATCTTCCACAACCGCCGTATTCACAATCGCTTCGCCAATTTTAGCCTTTTCTTTCACTTTCGCTTTAAAGACGATACTTCTTTCTTTCGTATCCGTAATTTCTGGATATTCTGCGAGTACTATGCCGTTTTTCACTTTTACATGCAACGGTTTTGGATTATCCCCCTCAGCTCTTTCGCTACCTTCTACAAACTCTAAACTGTTTGGTAATTCATCCTTAATTTTCACCTTCGCTAATTTTCCGTGCTCAACTACGTTACGGAACGTAATTCGATACTCTACTTCTTCTCCTAATTTTGGAGCTGGGTTATTTACTGTTTTCTCAGCTTTTATTTTTCCATTCTTATACTCCGGTGTAATAATCGCTTCTGGTTTTTGCGGAGGATTCTTCGGATTATCATCATCCACAACTGCCGTATTCACGAGTTTCTTACCGACTTTTGCTACTTCCGTTACTTTCACTTTAAAGATAATACTACGCTCAGCTGTATCAGTGATATTCTCATACTTCGCGATAATTTTCCCAGCTTCTTCTTTTAACTCTACTGGCGCTGGCTCATTACCTTCTGCTTTTAAACTATCCTTCACATACTCTAATCCATTTGGTAGTTGATCCTCAATTTTCACTTCTGCTAGTTTTCCATTTTCTACCGTATTTTTAAAACTAATTCGGTACTCTACTTCTTCTCCTAGCTTTGGATCTTTTTTACTTACCTTTTTATTAGCTTTAAATTTACCAGCTTTATGCTGCGGTGTAATATCTACTTCCGGTCGCTCTGGTGGATTTTTTGTATCATCAACAATTGCTTTATTTACAATTGCTTTGTCCACTTCAACGGAATCTTTCACCTTCACTTTAAAGATAATGCTTCTTTCTTTCATGTCAGTGATATTTTCATACTTCGCACTAACCTTACCAGCTTCTTCTTTCAACTCTACTGGGGCTGGCTTATCACCGTCTGCTTTTAGACTATCTTTCACATACTCTAAACCAGACGGAATTTCATCCTCAATTTTAACCTCTGCCAGTTTTCCATCTTTCACCGTATTATTAAATGAAATGCGGTATTCGATTTCTTCCCCTAGCTTCGGTTTATGATTATTCACCTTTTTATGAGCAGCAATTTTACCGTCTTTATGTTGCGGTGTAATTTTTGCGGTTGGTTCAATTATAGGATGGTTCGGATCATCCACATGAATAATCGCTTTATTTGTAATGTCCTTCCCTATTGTAACCGAGTCTTTCACCTTTACTTTAAAGACAATACTTCTTTCTTTTGTATCCGCAATTTCTAGATACTTTGCCATTACCTTGCCGTTTTCAAATTTCAATTCTACCGGACTAGGCTTAGATCCTTCTGCTTGTAAACTGTTCTCTACATACTCTAATCCAGCTGGAATTTCATCTTCTATCTTCACCTCTGCTAGCTTTCCATCTTTCACCGTATTATTAAAAATAATTCGATATTCGATTTCCTCACCTAACTTCGGTTCATGGTTACTTACTTCTTTTCTTGTCTCAATTTTCCCATCTTTATATTGTGGTGTAATCGGTACATAAGGCTCTTCTGGCAGATTCTTTGTATCATCTACAATTGCCTCATTTACGATTTCTTCTCCCACTTTTGCGCTTTCTTTTACCTTCGCTTTAAAGACAATGGTTCTTTCCTCTGTATCTGTAATAGCTGGATATTTTGCCATTATCTTATTATTTTTCACATGTAGCTCTGCTGGTTTCGGTTTAGACCCTTCTGCCGTGATACTGCCTTCCACATACTCTAAACCATTTGGTAATGCATCCTTTATATTTACCTCTGCTAGTTTTCCGTTTTCTACCGTATTTTTAAAACTAATTCGGTATTCTACTTCTTCTCCTAGTTTCGGTTTATGATTATTGGCCACTTTCTGCGCAGCAATTTTACCATCTTTATATTGCGGAGTAATTTCCACATAAGGCTCTTCTGGCTCATTTTTTGTATCTACTACGATTGCTTTATTAACAATCTCCTTGCCTATTTCTGCCTCTTCTTTTACTTTCACTTTAAAGATAATACTTCTTTCTTTTGTATCCGTAATTCCTAGATACTTTGCCATTACC
The DNA here is from genome assembly GCF_051916495.1 of Bacillus cereus group sp. MYBK216-1. Lineage (NCBI taxonomy): Bacteria > Bacillati > Bacillota > Bacilli > Caryophanales > Bacillaceae > Bacillus > Bacillus cereus group sp. MYBK216-1. The sequence continues at coordinate 578,394 of NZ_JBQAGT010000005.1, read as the reverse complement.
TTACCGTTTTCAAATTTCAATTCTACCGGACTAGGTTTAGATCCTTCTGCTTGTAAACTGTTCTCTACATACTCTAATCCAGCTGGAATTTCATCTTCTACTTTAACCTCTACTAGTTTTCCGTTTTCTACCGTATTTTTAAAACTAATTCGGTATTCTATTTCTTCTCCTAATTTCGGTTTTTTATTGTTTACAAATTTCTCTGCTTTAAGCTTACCGTCTTTATATTCTGGCGTAATTGTTACTTCTGAAGTTGTTGGATCTTTTGTATCATCAACAACTACTTTATTGACAATACCTTCACCAACTTTAAATTCTTCTTTTACTTTCGCTTTAAAGACGATACTTCTTTCTTCTGTATCCGTAATTTCTGGATATTTTGCGATTACTTTTCCATCTTTCACTTTCAGTTCTACCGGATCTGGCTTAGAACCTTCTGCTTTTACACTATCTTTCACATACTCTAATCCATTTGGTAAATCGTCTTCTATTTTCACCTCTGCTAGCTTTCCGTTTTCTACCGTATTTTTAAAGCTAATTCGGTATTCCACTTCTTCTCCTAACTTCGGCGTTTCATTATTTACCGTTTTCTTCGCTTCCACTTTTCCGTCTTTATGCTGCGGAGTAATTTCTGCCGTCGGTGTTTCTGGCGGATTTTTCGTATCATCAATAATTGCTTTATTGACGATTTTTTTACCGACTTTCACTTCATCTTTTACTTTCACTTTAAAAGTGATACTTCTTTCTTCTATATCCGTAATCTCTGAATACTTCGCCATTACCTTACCATTTTCCACTTTCAATTCTACTGGATCTGGCTTAGAACCTTCTGCTTTTACACTATTTTCTACATACTCTAAACCTTCTGGTTACATACTCTAAACCTTCTGGTAAAGTATCTTCTATTTTCACCTCTGCTAGTTTTCCGTCTTCTACCGTATTTTTAAAGCTAATTCGGTATTCTACTTCTTCTCCTAACTTCGGCGTTTCATTATTTACCGTCTTCTTCGCTTTGATTTTTCCGTCTTTATGTTGTGGAATAATTTCTGCTGTCGGTGTTTCTGGCGGATTTTTCGTATCGCTCACAATCGCTTCATTAACAATTGAATCGCTCACTTTACCTTTTACTTTCACTTTAAAGGTAATACTTCTCTCTTTTGTATCTGTAATCTCAGGATACTTTGCCATTACCTTACCGTTTTCAAATTTCAATTCCACTGGATCTGGCTTAGAACCTTCTGCTTTTAAACTATCTTTCACATACTCTAATCCATTTGGTAAATCATCTTCTATTTTTACCTCTGTTAGCTTTCCATGTTCTACCGTATTTTTAAAGCTGATTCGGTATTCCACTTCTTCTCCTAACTTCGGCGTTTCATTATTTACCGTCTTTTTCGCTTCAAGTTTTCCATCTTGATACTGAGGAATAATTTCCGCTGTCGGATTAACTGGCTTGTTTTGCGAATCATCAATAGTTGCTTTATTAATGATTTTTTTACCGACTTTTACTTCTTCTTTTACTTTCACTTTAAAAATGATACTTCTTTCTTCTGTATCCATAATTTCTGGATATTTTGCTATTACCTTACCATTTTCAAATTTCAGCTCTACTGAATCTGTTCCGGCACCTTCTGCTTTCAAACTATTTTCTACATACTCTAAACCTTCTGGTAAAGTATCCTCTATTGTCACGTCTGTTAGCTTTCCGTTCTTTACCGTATTTTTCATACTAATTCGGTATTCTACTTCTTCTCCTAACTTAGGTGTTTCATTATTTACGCTTTTCTTCGCTTTAATTTTTCCATCTTTGTGTAATGGTGTAATTTTTGCTTCTGGTTCTTTCGGATGTTTCATATCATCAACAATTGCCTTATTGATGATTTCCTTACCCACTTCCGCTTCTTCCTTCACCTTTACCTTAAAGACAATACTTCTTTCTTTCGTATCCGTAATATTTTCGTATTCAGCAATAACTTTTCCATCTTTCACACTTAACTTTAATGGAGCTGGTTTATCACCTTCAGCCTTTTCACTGCCTTTTACATACTCTAAACCGTTAGGAATTGTATCCTCTATTATTACCTTTTCTAGTTTTCCGTTTTCTACCGTATTCTTAAAGCTAATTCGGTATTCTACTTCTTCTCCTAGTTTTGGTGATGGATTATCTACTGTCTTCTTCGAATCAATTATTCCATCCTTATGTTGCGGAGTAATTCTTTCCTCCGGCTCAATCGGTGGATTTTTCGTATCATCAACAATTGCTTTATTGACAATCTCTTTATCTACTCTTACTTCTTCCTTTACCTTTACTTTAAAGACGATACTTCTTTCTTTCATATCCATAATATCGATATACTTAGCTTTGACTATCCCATTTTCAACAGCTAATTCTACTGGTCCAGGTGCTTCTCCTTCAGCCTTGATGCTATTTTCTACATATTCAAGACCTTTTGGAATTGTATCTTCCACTCGCACCGTTTCTAGTTTTCCGTTCTCAACCGTATTATGAAAACTAATGCGGTACTCGATTTCTTCACCTAGCTTCGGTTTCTTATTATTAACTACCTTTGTAGCAGCAACTTCACCTTTTTTACTTTGCGGTGTAATAACAACCTTCGATTCAACAGGCTCATTTTTCGGATCTTTTGCAATTGCTTTATTTACAATTGCCTCCCCTACTTTTGCCGAATCTTTTACTTTCACTTTAAAGACAATACTTCTTTTTTCTGTATCCGTAATTTCTGGATACTTTGCCATTACTTTGCCGTCTTCCACTTTTAGTTCTACTGGCTCTGGTTTTATACCTTCTGCTTTCAAACTATCTTTCACATATTCAACACCTTTAGGTAGTGTATCTTCTACTAGCACCGTTTCTAGTTTTCCGTTTTCTACCGTATTATAAAATGTAATTCTGTATTCCACTTCTTCTCCTAGTTTTGGTGTTTGATTCGTTACGTTTTTTTCTACATCCACTTTACCGTATTTATAATCCGGCGTAATCTTTTCTTCTGGATGCTCAGACTGTCCATTTGGCTCACTCACAACCGCTTTATTAACGATCGTTTCTCCCGCTTTTGCCTCTTCTTTTACTTTCACTTTAAAGGCAATGCTTCGCTCTTTTGTATCCGTAATCTCTGGATATTTTGCGATTACCTTACCATTTTCTACTTTTAACTCTACTGGATTTGGTTCAGTACCTTCAGCTCTCTCACTGCCTTGAACAAATTCTAAGTTAACTGGAATTTCATCTTCTATTGTAACTGCATCTAGTTTTCCGTTTTCCACCGTATTTTTAAAGCTAATTTGATATTCAAATTCTTCTCCTAGCTTCGGCTTCTTATTTGTCGCTTTTTTCTTTGCGACAATTTTACCAGCCTTATGCTGTGGTGTAATCTTCTCTTCTAGATTCTTTGGTGGATTTGTTTTATCACTAACGGTTGCTTTATTAACAATTTCTTCACCAATTTTTGCAGTTTCTTTTACTTTTGTTTTAAAGACGATACTTCTTTCTTCCATACCCATAATTTCTGGATACTTTGCCATTACTTTGCCATTTTCAAACTTCAGCTCTACTGGCTCTGGTTTTGCACCTTCTGCTTTCAAACTATCTTTTACGTATTCAAGACTACTTGGTAATTCGTCTTCAATCGTCAATACATCTAGACGTCCATCTTTTACCGTATTTTTAAAGGTAATACGATACTCTACTTCATCACCTAACTTCGGTGTTTTATTAGATGCTATTTTTTTAGCTTCTATTTCTCCAGGGATCTCTTTTGGAGTCGTAACCGTAATATCTGCATCGTCCTCAGTTTCATACTTTATCTCGGCACTATCTTGTCCCTTTACAACAACGATATTTTTTACTGTTGTATCTGATTGTACAGAATGTTTCACTTTTACTTTGAATGTAATAACGGCACTTTCCCCCGGCTTTAAAACACCGCCGTCTTTAGCATTAGCACCTTCACCAACACGGAAATCAATTTGATTATTTACAAACTCCGCTTCATCATCGCTTGCATCATCTGTTTTATTTCCTTTATTACTTCCAGAAATATATTGTATAGATCCCGGAACATACTCTAAACGATCATCTAATTTATCAAAACCTTTTACATTCGATACCGGCGCTTGATTATTTTTCGTATCATTTTTCACTTCAATTTGATACGTAAACTCTTCACCGGCTTTAATTTCCTTAACTTCTTTACCGGTACTATCTAATGCCTTTTTATCAACTTGTAAGTTTGGAGCATTATGTTCTGTAACAAATGTGGCGTTATTTAATACGTAAATATCACCAGTACCACCATATGCTCTAAAACGCATTTTCCCTTCTTTCAAACCATTCTTTACTTGAGTCGGTCCTTCAAGATGATACGTATGAATGTCAGTACTGAATGAATTTGTCCAAGCTGGTTTATATCCTGGATATTTTTTTGTAACAAACTCGTTAGTGCCATCTACTTGTACTTCTGTCATAGATGAGTCATTAACATCATTATCTTTACCTTTAATATTTTTAAACTTTTGATACCCTAACCCAAAATCATATTCTCCATAATCATAGGCATATCCATCATTATCAGCTGGATCACCTTGCGATGAAAAATAACTAAATTTTGCTTTAAAAGCACCTTCTTTTGGTGTGTTTATTTTATTAACACTAATATCCGTCCAAGCTGTACTTTTTTGAGAAACTAACCCTTCCCAAATTTTCATATCTTTTACTGTTTCTTTATAGTTTTCATAAACTAATATGAGGTTCCAGTTACCCCAGTAATAGCCGCCACCTGTTACATCTTTAATTTGTGGCACATTCGCAACTGTCAACGTTTGAGAAATACCTTGCTGTGCAATTACATTTGTTACATCTGCATACGCAACATATCCTGCACCACTACCTGAGTAATTAGAAATATAGGGTAGATAATCAGCTTTTCGTATGCTATCAGCACGTACCTCTGCATATTCTTTATTTCCCATTTTCATTTTGACTGGTTGTCGTACATCATTATCACTAACTCTTTGATTAACATTTGTACTAGTTACATTTCCCATTGCAGCTGTCCAAAACAAATACGCCTTTTTCACTTTACTTCCAGCAGGAATGTTAGGAAATGCACCTGTTGACGAATTAAAAGTACTATCATCGTTATCAACGTCCACAGTCATTTTATTCGTTTTATAACCCATACTTTGTCTGCCATAATGATCAGTTGTCAAACCAAGGGTCACATTACCAGTCTGTACTAAATTACCAGGAGCAATTGTAGAATACAGCGGGTCTCCAAATCCTTGTTTATCTCCTGTTTGGATTTGAACCTTCGAAGCATTTTCTGATGCAGCTTGTACTTCTGCATCCTTCTGCTTTATTGTTAGAGGTGATTGCTTTTCCTCTTTTTCTAGTTGCTTTTCAGCTTCAGGTTGTTTTACCTTCTCTATTTCTGTTTTTTGTGTAGATATATTTTTATCTTCTACAGATACTTTTAATTTTCCATCCACTTCTTTAGTTTTTGAATCAGTTGTTGATCCGATAGCTTTCTTACTACTGTCAGCCTCATCATCGGTATTAGCTTCTAACTTCTCTTCAGAAGGAAGCCCTTCAACATCTACAGACATGTTTCCTATTTGTAGTTGATCCTTTTGCACACTAATTTTTTGCTTATACTCTTTATTAAAATGTTGCGCACGACGAGCTTTTATTAATACATTCATTTTTTCATGTGATTTTAAATCTTGAATTTTAAGATTAGAAGAAAGAACCTTTCCTCCATTATCTTTTTCCTCTACATAGAAATCCGCTACCTTATTTTCAAGTAACTTCTCTCCGTTTACTTTCACAGATTGCGAAAGAAACTCAATTCCATTGTCATTATTTTGATTAATTACTAATTCTCGGATTGGTGTATCTCCCGTATTTTCAATCTTATATTGAAATACGTGCTCCCTCTCCGCTACTTCTCCCTTATACATTTCAGCATTCACTTGCTCTGCCTTAATTTTCACATCATTTCCTTGTAACTCATCCCAGCTTTTTTTATTTATCTCTGTAGCAAAAGCACTGGGCGAAGGCAATATGATGGATAGAAGAAGTGTGATCATTGTTACGACATTAAAACACTTCAATACTTGTTTCATATTTTCTACCTTTCTCCTTTCTATATACTTGCTATCCGTCTACTTAATTTCAGTAATCCTTTCATTTAGTAGCCGAATACATAGCAATATATATCCACTCGCAACAATCCGACCTACGAAAATGTATCGTTGAAATCCCAATGTCAACAATATAAATCTCATAGAATATTACTATTTTAATTTATCAAAAATAGCATATATATCGGACACTTATACAAACCTTTACCATATTTTTAATATAGTAAAAACACCGTGCTGTATAGGTTTATATAACAGTTAAAGGATACTTAAAAATTTTAACATACTCATTATCCTATTTATACATACAATAGAAATTTTACCATTTTTTAGTTATTTTCAGTTTGTTTTTTATGATTGAAATTTTCTAAAAATCACAACCGTTACATGTAAAAATATGTTATATTAAACGAGAACAAATGTTCTTATTTAAAAGGAGGAATTTTTTATGCTACACGAACCCATTATCGTAAAAAAAGAAGCTTTCCACGCAATCGGCGTTTCGGTTACAACGACTAATGAAAAAGAGGCATCTACTGAAGGAAACATTCCACAACTTTGGAACCGATACTTTCAAGAACAAATGATGCATCACATCCCAAATCAACAAACGAAAGAAACATTTGCTTTCTATTCCAACTACGAGTCAGATGAAACTGGTACATATACATTTACAATCGGTATGCCAGTTTCTTCACTAAAAGACGTTCCTGAAAATATGACAACTTTAACAATACCTACCGCTACATATGCGGTATTTACAACAAGAAAGGGACCAGTTGCTGAAGTCGTTTGTGAAGCTTGGGAATATATTTGGCAATGGTCGAAAGAAAATAAACGTGCCTTCACAACAGACTTTGAGCTTTACGACGAAAGAGCATTAGACCCAAATCAGGCACAACTGGATATTTATATTGCGTTAGCCTAAAAAAAGATGCCCATTCGGCATCTTTTTTTGTCGTTAAATAGCTACTGGGCAAATCCATTATTATTGTCTACAATGAGAAAGTGCAGTATAGAAATATTAGAAACTGTATAAAGTGAAACTATACTCAGCTGTGGGTATCTCCCATTGAGTATTAGCCCTTACCAATTGGGCGTTTACTGGTTTTTTAGTTTAAATTTGTCACATAGAAAGGAAGCAATATGGAGGAACTACAACAAAATAAAACTGCTTTAGAAGGAAGCGGAAAACCGTTATTAAAAAATACGAATTTCCTTTTTCTTTGGGCAGCTACTCTTTTTTCAAGCTTTGCTTTAGCCTTTTTTACTTTTTCACAAACGTGGTACATAGCAAAAACATTAAACCTTGAAGCTTCACTCGGTGTTGTTTTCGTAGCCCTTAGTGTTCCAAGGCTTATTTTTATGATTGTCGGCGGCGCTGTAGCTGATAAATTCCCGAAAAAAAACATTATGTTTTACTCCAATATCATTCGAGCGATTCTTGTCGCAACCATTCTCACATGGTTCATTGTCGGTGATGTAACGCTATATACATTTGCTTTATTCGCTTTATTCTTTGGACTTGCTGATGCTTTCTTCTGGTCAGCAGATGGATCTATCTTACCGGAATTGGTAGAAAAAAGCCGGTTAACACAAGCGAATTCACTTACACAAATGACGAACCAAGCATCGGTCATCTTAGGCCCTGTACTTGGCGGAATTCTCATTAAATTTACGAATTATGAGACAATATTTTCCATTACGATTTTATTACTGATTGTCGCGGCCATACTCGTTCAAAAAATACAATTTACGATGCCAGAACAAAAAGATACAGATAAAGGTATGTTCACTTCCATTAAAGAAGGAATCTTATATGTAAAGGAATCGCCATTCCTTTCAACTTTCCTTATTTGTAGCGCTTTTTTAAACTTATTTTTAATCGGCCCGATGCAAGTTGGTTTCCCGCTTTTTGTTAAAAATGTGCTGCATGGTGATTCGCTCCAGTTTAGTTACTTAGAAGCATCTGTAGGCGGCGGAATGGCAATCGGTGCTGTCATTGTCGGTTTAAGAAATATTAATCGTAGACGCGGTCTATTTTGTATTATCATGATGCTATTGTCTGGTGTCTTCTTCTTAGCCATCAACTTTAGTACCGTACTTTGGCAAGCACTATTAGCCGGCATGTTTTACGGTATTACAATCGCAATGGCTATCGTTCCGCTTATGGCGATGATTCAATCGACAGTAAAAGAAGAAATGATGGGACGCGTAATGAGTTTACTTATGCTATCATCAATGGGCTTTATCCCGCTCTCTTATGCATTCACATCCATTGCACTTGCAATAGGAATTCCAATCGTAACCGTTATGAAAAGTGGTGCAATAGCTGTTATTGTCTTCGTACTATTTGTAGCGATTCGTGTTCCAGTTGTAAGGAAGTTCGATTAGCTAATTAGAGTCATGTATTATACACATGGCTCTTTTTTGAATGGATCAAATAGTGTTATTCCCTTACTTCTCCTTAATGCTGCTCCCCATTCTAATCCAACCTCTAAAAATAGATCCCGCACTGTACTATATAAAAGAGCCTTCACATTTTTACGGATTTCTCCGTATTTATAAGCTCTCACAACACTCTTTACTCGCCAAATGAAATTTCCGTACACTTCTTCATCAGCTAATATTTGCTCCAGTAAAACACCTTGTTCTAGTAACCCGCTCTTTTTATATGCAAGCTCGACCTTACTCCAAAATATATTAATTTTCTTCGGATTACTCGTCATCGGCACCAGTGCGTATATAAAAGGCTTCGGTATATCATGACGGCAATACGTCTCATCAAGCTCGTACGTTCCTTTTCTTTTCTCTTTTATTTGTGGAATGTTTTTAGAAAGAATTGTTTCCCCAGCGCTTTTTTGCTCATTTTTACTACAGCCAGTTGCATTATCCTCACTTTTACAAGCGGACATTTTCATACGGTCATCCATGCGGTCAATCGCAGATATAAGAAATACATATAGGTTCGCACTATACCCGCCGCGCTTATGTCTCTCTTTTGTTGCAACACGCTTTATAATTCCTAGTTCCTCTAACTTTGCAATTGACCGGCGTACTGTACGAATACTCTTTCCAACATTCGTCGCAATCGTCTCCATTAATGGACAAGCGACCCCTACTGTTTTTTGTTTCTCATTTACCGCATATTTTCCTAAAAAATGAATGATGGTAGCATCCGTTTTATTTAATTGAAATCGATAATATTTCAAAACTTGCTTTTGATATGTATTAAACTCTTCTTTACTTCGAAATTCACTGTATGGTTTCATTAAGTTATATAAACTTCCCATTTTTATCACCTCACTTATAAATAAGAGGCAGGAAGAGAAATTGGCGTGACATTAAATATTTTTTATTGGAGATGAAAATATGATCGTAATTAGCGCTTGTTTAGGTGGGATTGCTTGCCGGTATGATGGAAATGACAATCTCTTTTCAAAAATAGAGGAGCTTCTGCAACAAGAAGATACAGTCCTCATTTGTCCTGAAGTATTAGGGGGATTACCAACACCTCGTCCCTCAGCCGAAATTATTGGCGGGAATGGCGATGACGTTTTAGACGGAAAAGCAAAGGTAATGACAAAAGATGGTGAAGATGTCACAGCAGCTTTCGTAAACGGTGCTTATAAAGCATTAGAACAAATCAAAAATTTACACCCAGAATATATTATTTTAAAAGAACGCAGTCCATCTTGTGGTAGTTCTACGATTTATACTGGAGAATTTAACGGTAATAAGCAAACTGGTTTCGGAGTGACAACTGCTTTATTTAAAAGACACGGATTTACAGTCATTTCAGAAGAAGAATTTGAAAACAAAAAAAGGAATTGACCCTGTTCGTCAATTCCTTTTTATCTGTCTTATTTCACACTTAGTTTTTCTTTCACTTTCGCTGGAAGCTCGTCTTTTTTCACTTCTTCCCAAGCTGTTACACCTTTTTTATCTGAGTGGTATACGCGTAAGAATGCATCTTTACGTAAGTTTTTTTGAGCTGTGAATTCTAATTCTTTCTCTTTACCATCTTTATCAAAGCCAGTCAGCTTATATTCGTAATCTTTATACGGCTCACCGTTATCAGCTTTACCATTATATTCTTTTCCATCTACTGTAATTTGAACGTAATACTCGTCTTTACCCATACGATTTAAATCACAGCCAACTAATAGGCTTGCAAATACAACTAAAATACTAAAAAGTGCAATATATCTTTTCATTTCCTTCACCTCATGTGTTTTTTCTTATATTCTTATCTTAAAGCCTAAACTTTAAAGAAGAAATTCAAAAACATGACATGAACATTACACTTTTGTAAGATAATAATTATTTCTTCACTTTAGAAATTGTCATTCCATTAAGCTTCTGTATAACGTTTTTGTTTCGCACGCTCATCAGCTACACTACCGCCAATAACGTCTTTCACGCCAATTTCGCCACTTATCACGTAATTTCCTTATACCGTTTATTACGCCTTCTATTATGCCCTCAATTATAATCTCTATTACAAAATATCTTATTAAACTAATAATAGGTTTAATCACGTATCTCCCTATAAATTCAAGAATATCCTCCATCATATTTTCCTCCTTCTTTCAAAAGGAAGCTGCTACTCCTCCGCGTCCTTTTACGTCCAGTTACAATTGCTGCCCTACTGCGGTATATATCAACAAAAATAATACGACAACAACATCCACAATAACGCTATTGAATTTGGAAGAACCTTCGGTAAATACTAATATGTAGTTAACATGGCTAAGAGAATTATTTTTTCACCTATATTCGGAGATGCTCCCAAAAACTTTATAAAATCAAAGACAACTTTACTACAATTCTTCCCGTAACTAATTTATTATCGTGGTAAACCGTTTTCCACTACATCCGTAACAGTTCCATTCGGTTCAAAGATTACACGTAATGATCCTTCTCCACCATAACCAGTATAGTCATATACTGAATATGATTTATATTTCTCAATCACATGTGGCTGTCCAATTGCAGCTTTTACTTGATTCGCGGCCATACCTTTTTTGATTTTCAAATAGTGATTGTAACTTACTGCTACCGAATTGTTATTTACATCTTTATACCACGGTACACGATCGTTTTTTTCTTCATATTCCTTTACAGGCTCTTCACTACGTTTCGTAAATACCTGATTCTCTTTATCTGTATCTGTATCTTTATCTTTATTCTTTATAGCAGTACGTTCAATATTTACAACATAACCATATGTATTTAATTCAACCATAATTTCATATGTACCATCCGTATCTTTTTCAGTATAAAATACGCGTTTTTCATGGTTATTATAATGTTTTATGTTCTCACCACCATAGTCAATCGTATTAAGAATATCCGTATACGTCATACCTTCCTCAATCTTTTGAGATTCATCATGAGAAATATAACGCTTTTGTGATGATGGTGCATCCTCATTTTTAATACTTTCACGTTTGCTCGTAGTCATAGGTGTTTTCTTCTGATCTTTTAGTACTTCACCTTCCGCCTTCGCTGGTTGCTTTGCTCCTACTTTTGTTAATACGTCTGTATCGCTAGAACAAGCTCCCAAAATCGATACTGTAATCAACGCCATCCCTACTATAAGTACTTTCTTAAATGACTTCACTCTAATCCCCCCGGTATTTTTAATATCTAGTAATCAACGTATTTTAATTAATACGGAACTATTCAGTTCTATACAATTGGCTATAACCTTCTCCCTTATGCACCTTTTTTGTATAAAGTGAAACTTTAATCAGTGGGGGGGGTCTTCATCCTCACTGATTATTAGTTGAACCAATCGTGCTGCATAAATCTACCTATTAGTAATAACCGATGCATTTACAACTATTTCGAACATAATTCCCAATCATCTTCGTTACAAATATTAACATTAAATATAACTAATAAATAGTATATTTTTGCTAATTATTTACATTTTGTCTACATAATCTTATCTTAAAACGAATAATATGAATCTCGAATTCACAGTATAAATTATATATACTATATATAATAACATTTAAATTAAAATCTAAAGTAACTTTACATGCATTTTCTGTTTTAACACAAAAAGAAAAGACCTTTCTAACGATTTTATTCTATCGCTAAAAAGGTCTTTCTCTATTTCTGCTAAAAACTTAGCACTCTTCTGGCTTACCAGCATTCGATGCTGTACGGAAAGATGATCCACATCCGCATGATGCGATTGCGTTTGGATTGTCGATTGTGAATCCACCGCCAAGCATAGATTGTTTATAGTCAATTTTTACTCCTTTAACAATTGGAGCACTTTCTGTATCGATAACAAATTCAACACCGAAAAACTCAAGAACTGTGTCGTCTTCTTTTGGTTCTACTTCAAATCCTAAGCCGTAAGAAAGACCGCTACATCCGCCGCCGTGGACAGCAAGGCGCACGTACTTCTCTCCATCTTCAGCATCTTTTAACATATCTTTAATTTGAAAAGCTGCTTGTTCTGTTACTTCAATCATGAAATACACCTTCCTTTCTGTTCTTAGTCCATTATACATCTTTACGCTTCTATCTTGTACTCATACACTCCGCGACAAATTACTTCCGCAGGTCCTTTCATCAACACGCTTCCCTCTTCAGTCCACGCAATCATTAAATCGCCGCCAGCTAAATGAACTGTAATTTCCTTACCACGTTCCATCTTTCCATTCAAAATAGCAGCTACAACTGCAGCACACGCCCCTGTTCCGCAAGCTTGCGTTACACCAGATCCACGTTCCCAAACGCGGAAGTTCATCTCTTCATCATTCAAAATTTCGATAAACTCAACATTTACTCGCTCTGGAAACATTTCATGTGTCTCAAGGACGGGTCCAAGTGTTGTAAGAGGTGCTTTTTCTACATCATCAACAAAAATAATCGCATGCGGATTTCCCATTGAAACAGCTGTAAATGCATAACGATGATTATTATATAAGAAGTTTTCACGAATAAATGGTGTTTCATCTTCACCAAGCATCGGTATTTCTGCACGTGTTAGACGCGGTGCCCCCATATCGATTTTCGCTAATGTAACTTTCCCTTCTTCTACTGTTACTTCCGCCGTTACAATGCCAGCTAACGTTTCAATTGTGAAAACTGTTTCTTCTACTAGTTTATGCTCATACGCATATTTCGCTACGCAGCGTAAACCGTTACCACAGCTCTTTCCTTCAGAACCATCATTATTAAACATACGCATTTTCACCGGAGCTACGTCTGAAGGGCAAATTAAAATCATCCCATCTGCTCCAATACCAGTATTAATATTTGAAACCTTTTCCGCCACAAGGGCTAAATCTTCTTCAGAAATTTGCTCTTCAAACATATTTACATATATATAACTATTGCCAAGACCATGCATTTTTGTAAAAGAAAATTGGCTCATTTATATTCACTCCAAAAATAATTTGTTATGTTAAGTATAAAATGCATGCTTTTAGAACACAATATGAATGTCCCCCGTTTCTCATATTTGACAACGTTTGGCGATGAGCCACTCTTACACAATTTGTGTAAGAAAAAAGCCCTTCTAAAAAGGGCCTTTTTTTATTTATCCCACTATTTTCGATTGGGGAAGGCTAATAATCAGTATTAGCCTTCCCCACGAAATAAAGTTTTATCTAATGAAAAAGGTGCTGCTGATTCGCAACACCTTAAAACATTGGATTTTCATCCAAATACTCATATACATTATTAACAAGCTCTTCTACTGTTGCACCTTGTACAACTTCACCATTTACAAGTGCAAACGGTCCCTCAAAACAAATACCACAATATCCTAAACAACCATACTCCATTACATCTAAATTCGGATCTTTTTCTAATTTTTCTAGAGCTGCTTGCGAACCACTTGCAAGGTTACCTACACAAAATTCAATTAATGGTTTAATCAAAATTCTCCCCCCTGTACTACAAAACAAATTACCTTCTGACTTTATCTATAAGAAGAAAACTAAGCTGTTTCTTGTTGTTTTCGTTACACAGTCTAAACTATTTAGTTACTTCATTACTTCACTTCAAAGTAGATGACTTCTTCTATATAACATGCTACTTCTAATGAAATAGTAACTACAAAGGAAAAACAGTTTACTTTACTTTTCTTCTTATTGTACAACAGAGTATTCATTCATGCATTGTTATTTGTTCACAAATTCGATATAATTTGATTGAGTAAAGTCAAAATATTTTATTAATATAAAATTTTATGATTAGGGGATATTTCAACAGAAAAGGGGTAATCCATCATGAAACACCTCGTAATACTAGGTGGCGGCTACGGTGGAATGAGAATTCTGCAAAGGCTACTTCCAAGCAACCAACTTCCAGATGATGTACAAGTGACATTAATCGACAAAGTACCATACCATTGCTTCAAAACTGAATATTATGCATTAGTTGCGGGTACTATTTCAGAAACGCATATTCGTATACCGTTTCCTGAACACCCACGCCTCAATATTCAATACGGCACAGTAACAAATATTGACCTCGAAGAAAAAGCTGTTCATCTCGATGGCGGCGAAGCGATCCAATATGATGATTTAATTATCGGACTTGGCTGTGAAGATAAATATCATAACGTTCCTGGGGCTAGGGAATATACACATAGTCTACAATCAATTGAACAAACACGTAAGACATATGAACAATTAAATAGTCTAGAACCAAATGCAACAGTAGCTGTCGTTGGTGCTGGCTTAAGTGGTGTTGAAGTAGCAAGTGAACTTCGGGAAAGCCGTTCTGATTTAAAAATCTACTTATTTGATCGAAAAGATAGAATTTTATTCCCATATCCAGAGAAATTAAGTAGATACGTAGAAGAATGGTTTGTAAAGCATAAAGTTAACATTATACGAAACTCTAACATTACAAAAGTAGAACCAAATATTGTGTACAACCACGATGAACCACTTGAATGTGATGCAATCGTCTGGACAGCTGGTATTCAAGCGAATGAAGTTGTTCGAAACCTTCCAGTTGAACAAGATGGTAGCGGACGGGTTGTCTTAACTAAATATCATAATATTCCAAATAACGATCATGTTTACGTTGTAGGAGATTGCGCAGCACTTCCACATGCACCATCTGCCCAACTTGCTGAAGGTCAAGGAGAACAAATTGTCCAAATATTATTAAAACGTTGGAATAATGAAGCACTTCCTGACGAACTACCTGTAATTAAATTAAAAGGTGTTCTCGGTTCTCTCGGTAAGAAGCACGGCTTTGGTTTACTAGCAAACCAACCATTAATGGGACGTGTACCGAGATTATTAAAATCTGGTCTTCTTTGGATGTACAAATATCATAAAGGTTAATACTTTACAGGCTGTCTACTAAGTAGGCAGCCTCTTTTATGAGTTAACATATAATTATCAGACACATCTTTTTCAATATGTATAATGATTTATTTTTCATTTTCATATTAAAAACTATTGATAAAAAGTGTATGCTATTTGTAAGTTGTCTTATTATTTCCTTTAAGACCGAATTCATTCGGTCTTATTTTTTATGTGATAAATACTTTTGTAGGAGGCATTACATTCAACTTATGAACTTATCGAAACTAAACAATCGAATAGAAGCGAAAAAGAAAGAGTTAATCTATCTCGTTGAACAATACGGATTCACTCATGATAAAGTGATTTCTTTCAGCCAAGAATTAGATCGTTTACTTAACTTATTAATAAAACTCAAGATGAAGAAAAAACGTTGTTCGTTATAACCATTTCCCCCTCTTTTTTGATACGATATAACTAGAATCAGAAAGGAGCGATTTATGTTTATATTAAAAGACGTTATATATAAAGATATACTACACATTCCTTATTTACGGATTCAAAAAGAAAAGATTACTTGCATTATCGGTGAAAGCGGAAGCGGAAAAAGTACATTGCTTCGGATGTTAAACGATTTACAATCTCCAACATCCGGTACAATTGAATATAACGGAAAGTTAATTTCTAATTATCCACCTATTCAATTACGTCGTGACGTAGTTATGCTTGGGCAAACTCCACCTATTTTTGATGGAACCGTTAAAGACAACCTATTAATGGGACTTCGTCTTTCTGAAAAACCATTTCCAAATGATGATGCCCTGCGGAGTGCACTAAAAACCATTAGTTTAGACAAGCAATTAGAAGATAGCGCTTCCTCATTATCCGGCGGTGAAAAACAAAGGCTTGCCTTTGCTCGTATTGTACTTATGGATCCACCTGTCTATTTATTAGATGAACCTACTTCAGCATTAGACAGTGATACAGAACGACGCGTAATGAAACAATTTACTGAACTAGCACGAAAAAAGAAAAAAACAGTTATCTTCATCACACACTCGCAACAACTTCCAGAAGAAATTGCAGACGACATTATTGAAATTAGTAAGGCAAACGGTGCAACTAGAAAGGAAGTGCTCTCTGTTGAAGGGCGTTATTGAACTCCAAATTTGGCAACTTGCGGCTGCCTATATTTTCATTCTTATTTTAATCGGGATTGTGAAATTAAAAGGGATACCTCGCGAAAAACAAATCGCGCTCGCAACATTCCGTATGACCATCCAACTCGTACTTGTTGCATATGTCCTTACATACGTATTTGAAAATAGTAATCCATTTTATACAATTGCTCTCATTACTTCTATTACTACCTTTGCAATTTTTAATATTTATAAACGAGTTAGCATCCCAATGTCTAAAGAATTAAAACGAGTAGCCGCCCTTTCCATGGTCGCCGGATCAATTGGGCCACTTCTACTATTTATCTTTGTTATTATCGGTCATGACCCTTGGTATGCTCCGCAATATATCGTCCCTATTACAGGAATGTTAGTTGGGAATGCCATGACTGGTGTTTCTCTCGGTGCAAATACGTTCTTAAACAATATGAAATCGCAAAGAGGTCAAATTGAAGGTGCACTTATGCTGGGCGCAACACCGAAAGAAGCTGCTGCTCCGCTCATACGCGACGCTTTTGACTCTGCCATTTTACCTACAATCAATTCTATGGTCGGAATGGGGATTATAAGCCTACCAGGCATGATGACAGGACAAATCTTATCTGGTGTATCACCGTTCACAGCTATTCAATATCAAATTGCCATCATACTCGGTATTTCTGGAAGTACTGCCTTTGCTGTCATTATCTTTTTACAGCTTGGATATAAAACGTTCTTTAATAAGCGATGTCAGTTGAAAGAGGTTGACTATAGTGCGCGGTAAATGATACTTCTTGCTCGGTAAATCATGCTCTGTTCATCGTAAATGAAATCATATCGACTTACCGAAAAAAAATGACAATAAAAAAGAGGAGGCTACCCGCCTCCTCTTTTTTATTACGCCTTCTTAACGAATTGTGATTTTAACTTCATAGCTCCGAAACCGTCGATTTTGCAATCAATATCGTGATCGCCATCAACTAGACGGATACTCTTTACTTTCGTACCGATCTTCACAACTGAAGAAGTTCCTTTTACTTTTAAATCTTTAATAACAGTAACAGCATCGCCGTCTTGAAGAACGTTTCCGTTCGCATCTTTTACAACTTTTGCACCATCATTATTTTCAGCTTCTGCTTCTTGGCCCCACTCATGAGCACACTCAGGACATACGAAAAGAACGCCATCCTCATACGTATATTCTGAATTACATTTTGGACAATTTGGTAAAGTAGCCATAAATTCATTTCCTCCGTTCATTATTTATACGTAAAAATCAAAATTGATGTTTACATCTCGATAAATAAAATTTGTATAGCATTTCTTTATAGTGCCATAGTCTCACGTTATTGACAAGCCTACCTCAAATTCTCATTTTTTATTGTATTTTACAAAATTTCAATTTGTATGGTGTTTCCAATAAAAAAAGAAGAACCTTCACAAGGTCCTTCTTTCCAAAATGAACGAGTTTCGCTCTAGAAACTCCAACTATTTTCTTCAATATAAAATTGATACTCTTCTAACTCTTCTTCACTTAACTTCTTATTATTCTCGTATACCTCTTGCCACTCGAAATAATCTTCATCGAAATAAACAGCAAATTTTATTTTCACGTTTTTCTTCTCTGTATAATCATAACCAGTAAACTCTACTACGTCATACTCTTTTTCTTTCTTCACAAACTTCCAAGTTGGGTTATCTGTCATAATTTCTAAAGTAACCCCTTCATCACTTGAACGAACAACGTTTTTAATATTCGGCTCAGTTGGTAAAAAGGACAGCCCGAACGCAGCTAAACCAAACACAATCCCGACTATAATCTGTAAACCAATCATACCAGCTACACTAACGCCGCCCTTTGATTGTAAGAAATACGCCTTCTCATGATCAGACGCATCTTCTCCCTTACGAAAAACACGAACAGCATGCTTATAATATAAACGGTTTCCTTGCCATCCAGTAAATATCATCATTCCTAATTGAAGAGCTAAACTAAATGTTACATAAATCCCATCTGGAATATCTATAAAAGGGGGTATAACTATACTAGGTATAGCCAATAACGCAAATATAATAAATAACTTATACATTTTACGATAAGCTAACCAAAAGGTTGGGAAGAAAAAGGCTACCCAATTCCATGTATTCCCTTGCGCAGGATTTTCTACTTTACCCCACTTAAAATCATAATAAGCTGTATTTTTTTGAACAACTTTATGTAATTCTTGCTGAGAAATTGTTTCTTGTAAAACAGTGTCCTTCACGTACATCATCCTTTTCTTATTTCTATATACATTTATTGTATATGTACAAAATGAAGGAATCTAACAAAAAGTACACATATTTTATAAAAATGAACGGAAATCGAATATATTCCGACAATTATTCATTAATTATTTCATTTTCCTTTTAAATATATTAAAATACTTATGAATGATATGTTTAATACACTAAGTTAAACTTTATATATATTTAATACTAAAAATGTTTCACATGAAACTATCCATATTTCGTATTATTTTGCTATCATTTTCGATTTGCTGCAAACATCAGTCCTATATAAAAAACTAATAGAAGAAGCAATATAACTTCACATTGCATTTCTACTAGTCATTTATCCCATTTTTATATCCTCTCCTACAACTCCCAAGTAATATTCATTTCTTCAAATGAGTCCTTACATACTTCCAGTCCTCCGTCATCATCCGTTCCAATCATCGCTACTTCTTCTTTAGACAACATAATTTCCTCATTTGGATTTTTGATTTTTCTCTCATACACGAGTTGTAAAAGCTCTATTTGCTCTTCTGTCAGCTCATATTCTTCTTCTAATCTTTCCATTGCTGAGTGCAGATTAAGTAGCGGGATTTCTAATAAGGATCCGCCATGCTCTTCTATCTCTTCAAATGAATCAATTGAATATGCACCGCTCTCCTCAATCCAAAATGCTGCTGTAATGAAAGGCACTGTTTCGCCTTCTAATTCTTCTAATACGTATTGAAGAGCTTCTTCTTTCGCAATGTCTATTACTTCCGAAGGTGCCCCTTCAAAATAATTTGCCGCATCAATCCACTCATCAATTCTTTCACTATTCACATCTTGAAGACATACGATCGTATAATCCGGATGAAACGTAATTGTTCCTCTTCCGCCTTGACTATCTTGCATACTATAGTTACATCCATCCCATGAATTCTCATGTGAGAAATCAGGAGCATGTGCTGCAAAAATTGCATCTGCAATCGACTTTAAGATGCAACCTTTCCATAGTTGTTCTTTACTTATATGTAATTTATATTTACTCATCAACTTCCCCCATACACATATTTTTTCTATTATCTTTCCTCTACATAATACTTGTAAAGCCTTTTCTACCTAATACCAAATACGAAAGACGCCCTTTTCAAAAGGCGTCTTTTTACAGTTGAAAATTTACTAATATAAAAAATGCGTTATTTAATAAATGAATCCCCCATGGGACGAGTAAATTATTTGTTTTCTTATACGTATAAGCTAAGCATATACCGCCACCCAAAATATATAAAACGCTCCCTACTGTAAGGGGATGCCCTAAAGTAAATATAGAAGCACTTATAACGGCACTACTAAGTATAGAGAAGCGCTGAGATAATTTCGTGAAAAATATCCCACGAAATAAAAGTTCTTCCCAAATCGGTGCAAAAATCGTGAGTACAACTACGTATAAAATGATTTCATTTTTAGTAGGCTCTATTACTATATTAGGTTCATCCACACGAAGCCCATGTGGTAAAACTAAATTTAATATTGCAAGATATATAAGCAGTACGATCATCGTCATTACTATCGTTACATAATGTTTAAAATTATTGAACTGTATTGATTTTACTAACTGTACACAGTGATTTCTTGCTGGTGAATATATATAAATAATAGTAAGAAATGTTAAAGGCGGAATAAGATGATCTACATACCATGGATATAAGGAAGAGTCATATATAATGTTTAAAAAACCAATTCCATACATTACTCCAAAAATAATTATTATCATGCTAATTACTTCGCGCATACTCATTACTACATTCTTTTTTTCATATGTAGCTAATTCTGTATTCATCTTATCCCCTCCAGTATAATTAAACCTTTTAAACCATTATATACCATTTCCAACACAAAAACCGACGATACAATTTACTGTATCATCGGTTTTTTCCCTACCATTTCTCTTTACATGTTTCAATTAAATGCAGTAAGTACCTCTTCGTCATATCTGCCCTTCTCCACCTTGAGAGCATTCGCTTTTCTTTTGGATTGTGTCGTATTCGCTCTACTTCTTTTAATAAAAGCTCCCATTCTTCCGATGAACGTTCTGACAAGTATTGCAATCCTCTATCTTTTGAAACGATTGTTTTATGATCTAGTGTATATAAAATACGTCCCATCGTAACGACAGCTGATTCTACCCACTCTTCTATAAAAAATAAATATGGCTTCTTCGCCTTTTCACTCCAGTACTGTTCTACGTTATATTTCATCGTATTTACTACATCACTCCATTGTATTTGCAGCGGAAGATCTTCTGCTTCTTTTCCGGTAACTGTAATGCCTTGATTTTTCAACGTCCACCATGTGACCGCATTAATGTCCCAATGACCAACATTAGCTTTACCATCTGCACAATACACATACTCGTTTATTTCATCATTGTATTTCCCTAAATCAGCAAGCGGAATATACATACCGTCCATTCTTTTACCTAGCGTATTATCACTAAGTTTCTCATGTAGTTCCACAAGCTGCTGTTTTTCAGCTTCATTCACGGAATCATTTATCACTGTAACAAAATCAACATCGCTCGTTTCCTTATGAAATGCGCCTAGTGCGATGGACCCGTAAATATATACGCCGACTATTTTTTCATCTAAAAAAATTTCTTTTAATTCTACTGTGTACTGCTCCATTAACTGTCGTACTTCCGTTGGTAACGCATGCTTCACTCCATTTTTCACATCTATCCCTCCAATAAAAAAGAGCCTTTGCAAATTCGCAAAGGCTTCCTGCTTTATAAATATTTCTCGATTTCTTCGTAAACATCCTTCAAACGAGGATTTCCTTCTCCAACAATTTCTCCATTTACAAGAACGACCGGATAAAATAGATCTTCCTCCACTACGCGCTCAGCGAATGCTCTCTTATCTTCATCTTCTTGTTCTTCTTGAAAATCAATATACTCGAAATTAAATTTATTTTCTTGTCCTTCATATTTACGACCAATCGCCGCTTGTAACCACTCAAACGTTTCTGTTGAAGATGGCATTCCAACGCAGCTCGCACAAATTACTTTCGTCCCATACACTTGCACATTAACCATTTCTTCTCCCCCACTTCTTGTTTCAACAGTATATTCAGATGTCTTATTACATAAGCACATCATTTTACAAACTTATTCCATACCCCTATACTGAAAAAACACGTTGTAAACATGATAAAAAATTTCAACATTAAAACAAGAACAGAAAAAATAGATTTTCCCCTCTATCTTGATTATAATAAAACTGATGAAAGGAGTCGATAAAAATGGAAAACCCACATATGCAAGAACAAGTACTAGAAGTATTAGATAAATTACGTCCATTCTTACTTCGCGATGGCGGAGACGTTGAATTAGTAGACATTGAAGAAGGTATCGTAAAATTACGCCTTATGGGTGCATGCGGAAGCTGCCCAAGTTCTACAATCACACTAAAAGCTGGTATCGAACGCGCATTACTTGAAGAAGTACCAGGCGTTATTGAAGTAGAACAAGTATTTTAATTAAAAGCAGAAGCGGCTCGTTCAGAACAGGAGGTCATTGGAGCTCCTGACGAAGAGGCGCTTTTTGCCTCGCAGGAAGGTGCGAAATGGCCGACTGTTTTAGCCGCTGGAGCTGGATAACTAAAAGCAGAAGCGGCTCGTTCAAAATGTGAGGAGGATGGAGCTTCTGACATAGAGGCGCTTTTGGCCTCGGCGGAAGAAGCGAAGCCACCGAACATTTTAGCCGCTGGAGCTGGATAACTAAAAGCGGAAGCGGCTCGTTCAGAATCGCCTTCTAAAAGGAGACCAAATTTGGTCTCCTTTTTTTATTCAAATTACATTTATCCGTTAACATCATAAAACAAAATTGGAAATCCTTCTCAAAAAATGCGATAATTAATAATATAGAATCGTTCACACATATATAGAAAAAAACATAGGGGGACGACACATGCCAAGAATGGGGAACACTTTTTTAACAATTCAAGAACTAGAAAAGAAAAAAGAGTATTTATTAGACCTTTCATCTGTTATACCAACATGGAATGCGAGCTACCAATTTTTATTTAAAGAAATCCAGCAAGAATTATTGGATAAAGTAAATGAAAAGCTCGAAAAGCATCAATTCGTTTTAAATATATGTACAGATCAGCAGGTAGGGGCATAATGTATTACATAAAATTGTGGTATATAAAAAAGAGACCTCACTCGGTCTCTTTTTTATATTTTTAAGATAACCAATCTAATTTTCTAATCCCAAGCTTATCTACTGGTAAACGAAGTGAGCCATAAAAGTGCTTCATAAATTGCTCTGAGCGGTTCACATCGTGTAAAATGGCTTCTAAGCGATCTCTATATATGCTTTTTTGTTCTTCGTTTCCAGTTTGGTAATATCGTTCGACCGTTTCAAAATAGTGAAGCGGGAACAGGAGCCTTGCAAATAATAAGCGCCAACCAAATGAGGACAGCGAGTAATTCCGTTCATAATCTGTAACAAATTGAACGATTGTTTGATCCCAGTCTTTCTTTTTTTCAATCATCATATAGCGAATCCATTCTGCTATATCTCGAGTTGGGTGATCATACACCCAATCAAAAGGGAGTTTGAGACGCTTCGTTTGATGCCATAATAAAGGTGTAAATCGTTCTTGGCAAATTGTTGCTGCATCAGTCAGTTGGGGCGTATCATCCATCTCTGTATCGACAACATATTGAATTGCATTTTCTGCAACTCCTAAGTAATACGGGAAGGATTCAATAAACAATTGATCGAATACGTCTGTAGGGTGGTTCATCACTTGTGATTGCCAAAACTTTTCTAATTGATCGAGCCTTTTTTCCCATAACGCTTTCCATTCACCAATGCGGCTTAATTGCTCGATCTCTTCTGGAAAAAAAGCACCTCGTTTATGGAATATAGAAAGCTCACTTCCTAATGATGTAGCATGTCGTTCTAATGCACGCATACCTTTTAATAAGCAGTAATTTTGTTCTTCTATCTCACTTACATAGTAGCCGTGTATAGTCGGAACGAAAGTCGCTACAGTTATATCCCCTTGCTGGTTCATATAGTCACTGAGCTTTTTCATCTCTACAAGTACTTCTTCCTCCATGTCTCCAATTGGAACAAGTACATAAATTTTGTTGCGAATCCAAAAGCTTTTATAGGGGCCAAGGGGGATTAATTCTTTAACATGCATGTGATAATGCTCATAAATATGATGAATCATCGCAGTCGCCACCTATGGTTTTTCTTTATATATATGAGCTTGTGCTCGCCTTTCATTCCTATGCACATGATAAAGCAACGAAACGTATACAAATACTAAAAAGAAAAAAAGGTGATAAACATGAAAGAATCAAATCAACTACAAGAAAGAGCATTACAACTATTACAAGAGCGCGGTGTAACAATTGACGATATTGCTGAGCTTGTTCATTTTCTTCAAAAAAAATATCATCCAAATTTAGAGATGTCAGAATGCCGTTACAATGTAGAACGTGTACTATCAAAACGTGAAGTACAAAACGCACTGATTACTGGTATCGAGCTTGATGTCCTTGCTGAAAAGGGAATGCTAAGTGAGCCGTTACAAGATATTGTAAAACGTGATGAAGGCTTATACGGAATTGATGAAGTTATCGCACTTTCTATCGTGAATGTGTATGGCTCTATCGGTTTCACGAACTTTGGATATATTGATAAATTAAAACCTGGTATTTTAGAATACTTAAATGATAAATCAACTGGAAAGGTGCATACATTCCTTGATGATATCGTCGGCGGAATCGCTGCCGCTGCGTCAAGCCGTTTAGCGCACCGAGCTGAGCACTCAGAATGATAATGTTTTCTAGGCCGTCAGTTTCATGCTGACGGCCTTTCGTATTCCATCAGCATAAATTCTCTTCCGCGACTCAAAAAAATAGTCCCTTGTCTAAATCCGATATTTTTATATAACGTAATTGCTCTTGTATTAAATGTCGCTACGCTTAATCGAAACATTTTTGCATTAAACTCTTTCGTGGCGAACGCTATTCCAGCTTGGAAGAATTCTTTCCCCATTCCTTTCCCAGTTAACGCCGGCTTCATGCCAAGTCCGATATCAATCACATCTTCTCCACCATATAAATTAGCATCTCTTCCACCTGGTACTTGTGCATTTGCTCCAAAACAAAAATAACCGATGAACTCTCCTTGACCGTCACAACAGCCATAATACATTCCATCTAATAGCTCTTCCATTACTTCTTTCTCGCCTGAAAAACTATATAAATTATATGGTTCCTCGTACGCCCACGTATTTATCTCCATCGCTTCTTCTTTTGTTAACACATGTATATCCAATCTTCTCACTCCTTATCAAATATTCTATATATTTACTCATTCATTTTTCACATTAAATTTCCCTCTAATTGCAATATGCAGAATTACATACGCACAGCCATTAAACAAGTGGTACAATTTATTTGAATCGCTGTTGCTACACTTCTTGATTAGAGAAAAGGCGTTAACACGGAAATTAGCGTCTTATCAACCTCAAGCAATTGGCACATTTTGTCATCTTAAAAGACACTCCAACGAGTGTCTTTTTTTCTATATCCAACAAGGACTTACTCATTTCAAAGTATAAATACATAAAATAATGTAAATCATTACACGCATGAATCACTTTCTAAAAATTATAAAGTAGATTCAAAATAAAAAAGCACTCTTAACTAGAGTGCTTTTTACTTTCAAGCAAGGAGGCTACATATATGGATAGTACTCTCGTATTTAACTTCGGCATTGGTATTGTCATTATTTTATTTGTCTTTTTTGTACTTTGTATGAGCGGGGTATAAAAAGGCGATTTTCGGGCGTCTTTTTATACATACATATGTATTACTTGACTTCTACAAAAGCAGTAACCATAATAGTTACAGATATACAAATAACTATTCACATATCCACAAATAGGAGGAAGAACAATGAAACATGTAATCGTTTATGCACACCCAAATACAGAAAGCTTCAACCATGCGATTTTAGAAACGGTAAAAAGTAAATTAGAAGAAAAAGGCCATGAAGTACGCGTTCGCGATCTATATGAATTAAACTTCAATCCAGTATTAGGCGCTTCCGATTTCATCTCATTTTCTCAAGGAAACACACCAGCAGATATTAAAGAAGAGCAAGAGCATATCTCTTGGGCTGACAGCATTACATTTATTTATCCAGTTTGGTGGGCGGGACTTCCTGCTATTTTAAAAGGATACGTTGACCGTGTATTTAGCCACGGCTTCGCTTATGCTTACGGTGAAAATGGCATCGAGAAGTTATTAAGCGGTAAAAAAGGGTTATTATTATCTACAATGGGCAATACGAAAGAAGCATACACAGCAGGCGGCATGTTTGATGCAATGAAGAAAACAGCGGATGTTGGTATTTTTGAATTTACAGGCATTGAAACAATTGAGCATACATTCTATACAAGTGTTCCTTCTGTGGATAACAGTGTGCGTAAACAATATCTTGAAGAGGTTAAAGACGTTGTGAATCGTGCTTTTTAATAAAATTAAATCAGCGCAACTCAGATTATATCAGCGATTTTCTAAATATATCGGCGCAACTCAGATTATATCGGCGATTTTTAAAATATATCGACTTACCGACAAAAATCGACACTAGTCACAACTGAATGTTAGCCCACACCAATCGGGCTGCCTGCAAATAGCAGGAATAAAAAAAGCTGTTCCAAAGTTTGGAACAGCTTTCTTCACTACATCTTCTCAATCCACTCCGTCAAGTTATGCACAACTTGCGTTGGTTGTACTTCATATTCTGTTAACTTCTCCACAGTTGTGACTCCAGTGTGGACAAGAAGGGTATGCATACCAGCATTTATTCCTGCTAAAATGTCTGTATCATAGTTATCCCCAACCATTAATGCTTCATTTTTTTCTATGCCAAGCACTTTTAAAGCTTGTTCCATAATGATTGATTCTGGTTTTCCGATAAAGATTGGATCCACACCTGTTGACACTGCTACAACTGATGTTAATGAGCCGTTACCTGGTAACAATCCGCGCTCAGTCGGAATGGCAATGTCTCCATTTGTAGAAATAAACGTTGCGCCGTTACGCACAGCAAGACAAGCTTTTGCTAATTTTTCATATGTGATGTCACGATCTAAACCAACAACAACGAAATCAGGATTTTCATCCACAAGTTCAAATCCTTTTTCCACAAGTGCATCGTGTAAGCCTTCTTCACCAATCATATATACAGTTGCGTCTTGTTTACGTTCATAAATGAAGTTCGCAGTCGCCATACTCGTTGTGAATACTTGCTCTGCTTTCGCTGGAATATCGAAACGAACAAGTTTTTCTGCTACCTGTTCTGGTTTACGAGTTGAGTTATTCGTAACGAATAAATATGGAATGCCGCGCTCTCCTAATGCTTTTACGAAGTCGCTTGCTTCTTCAATTTGTTCTTCTCCGCGATACATCGTACCGTCTAAGTCAATTAAGTACCCTTTATACATCGATTATGTCTCTCCTTCTATGCTAACGTTCTCACCTTATCATACCATTCTTATATTACCCGCTTTTTACAAAGAAAAAAACGCTTTACCTTAAAGCGCCCCATAACGTTCATTTTTTCTCTTTTACTTGGTAAGAACAACTACAATCGCCCTCGCACATGTTTGCTAACGTCTTTACATCTGCCCCTGCAAATAAACGCTTATACATCTCTTTTTCATCTTCACATACTTGCGGAAATCTCTCTGCAATTTCCTTTAACGGACAGTTTTGTTTTTCAATTACGAAAGAGTTCTCTCCGTCTCTCTTAATTTGAACCATATAACCATTTTTCTCTTGCATCGCTGCTATCTCTTGCACTTTATATGCTAAATTCTTTTGATCACTCACTCGCTTTTGTAACTGTTCTTCCATTCGCTTCGTTCTCTCTTTTAAAACATAACGAAGTATTTTTTCATCGCCCATTCGAGCTAAATCTTCTAGCATATCAATCGCAAATTGCTTATACTCTTTCGGGAATGTATCTTCTCCCTTTTCACTTAATCCATACAAATAAGTTGGTCTTCCGACATGTTGCCTTACCATCTTAGAATAAATGAGTCCGTCTTTCTCAAGATTACTTAAATGTCTTCGGATTGCCATTTCTGTAATCTCTAAAACGTCAGCTAGTTCCGCTACCGTGTGCTCTCCCTTTACTTTCAACAATTGTACAATCTCGTCTTTCGTAGTACGTGCTTCCCCCATACTTCACCCTTCTCCCTTTTCTTTCTCACATACAATATAAGATCCCCAAAAGGCATTCTCTGGGGATCTTATAAGCATAATTATTCTGGTACAAATGCAGATACAGGTCCTAATTCCTTTTCTAAATAACTGCGAATATTTGCTGGGTATTTTTCTACCACTGCAATATGTTTTTGAATCGTCTTATATAATTCATCATGATTCATTTGAATATAATCTTGCATAAGCATTTTTCGAAGAAGGATAATTTCTTTCATCCCTTGTCCATCTTCTTCACTTATCACTCGCTCATCCATTAAAATATCAATAATATCTTCATAACTTCCTGGATCGCGCATAATAAATCCATCAATCATCGCATTTCCTACATCTAATACAGTATCAATAATAAGATGGGCTATGCGCTCTAATGCATAAAATTCAAACTCGGTTTCATATATCTTTTTCTCTTGAAATGTACTTGTTGCTCGTTCTAAACATACTAGCATTTGTTCTATTTTCTTTCTGTCTACAAAATACATGAATGTCACCTACCTGGAAATTAAAGCATTTACATTTTAATTGTAACGCTTTCTTCTGAAAAAATCGACAATTTTTCGAATTCACCTTTTCTCTGTTATTTGTTATAGTTATATTTGTATGATTTTTGAAATTGGAGGAATGAAATCTTGGAACGTGAACTCGCACTAGAAATTGTCCGTGTAACAGAAGCAGCAGCATTAGCATCCGCACAGTGGATGGGCCGCGGAAAGAAGAACGAAGCAGATGATGCAGCAACTACAGCAATGCGTGATATGTTTGATTCAGTAAACATGGCAGGTACAGTTGTAATTGGTGAAGGAGAACTTGATGAAGCACCGATGCTGTATATTGGTGAAGAACTAGGAACAGGTAACGGTCCAGAAGTAGACATCGCCGTTGACCCACTAGAAGGTACAAACATCGTTGCAAAAGGTCTTGCAAATGCAATGGCAGTTATCGCAATCGCAGATAAAGGAAACCTTCTTCATGCTCCTGATATGTACATGGAAAAAATCGCGGTTGGTCCAAAAGCAGCTGGTAAAATTAGCTTAGATGATCCAATTGAAAAAACAATTGAAATTGTAGCAGAAGCTAACAATAAAAAGATTCGCGATCTAACAGTTATCGTTCAAGAACGTGAACGTCATCAAGATATTATCGATCGTGTTCGTGCTAAAGGTGCACGTGTAAAATTATTTGGTGACGGTGATGTTGGTGCGTCAATCGCAACAGCACTACCTGGAACAGGTATTGACTTATTCGTAGGTATTGGCGGAGCTCCAGAAGGCGTTATTTCTGCAGCAGCATTAAAATGTCTTGAAGGTGAAATGCAAGCTCGCTTAGTTCCAATGAACGAAGAAGAAGAAGCTCGTTGTCGTGAAATGGGATTAGAAGATCCTCGTCAACTTCTTATGTTAGATGACTTAGTATCTGGGGATGATGCAATCTTCTCAGCAACTGGTGTATCTGCTGGTGAGTTATTAGACGGTGTTAAATTCCTTGGCGGAGATTTAGCTGAAACATACTCTATCGTAATGCGTTACAAAACAAGAACAGTACGATTCATTAAAACGCATCACCATTTAGATCATAAACCACACTTAAACTTAGATATTTAATAAAGGAGCCATGTGTATGGAAGAACGTTTCTTTCTGTACGACGATACTGTCGCTACAAAAACTCGTTTCGTTAGCTTTATGGGAGAAAATGAGCGTCATGATTTAGCGCTTTTATACTCCGATCGTCATTACGGTAAAACAATTGTACTTGATATGCAAAGTAATAAATTTGCAATCATCGGCGCTGACGATTTAAACGAACCAGGCTACTTAGAGCACGCATTTTCTATGACTGAAGAAATTGCAGAAGAACTACGCTCATTTTTATTTGAACTTATATAATTTATCGTATGCACCAGCTATTTTAGCTGGTGTTTTTTCGCCTTTATTATTTTGAATTTTCAGTATTATATGTTATAATGAAGAATAAATCTATTTGGATAGAAAGGACGTTATCTACGTATGCCAACATTTACTTTGTAATGGACCAGCAATTGGATAGCATTACTCTCAAAAAAGCACCACGCTTTTTCAAGGGAGTAGTCTGCCCATTCCCATTACAAAGGAACGTATTGCATCTGTAGTATGATGTTTACGGAGGTTCCTCTTTGGGGAACCTCCTTTTATTTTTGTCTTTTTCTCATGTCTTCATACTACAAGACATCCAAATAGCTGTATTACGTTTCTTTGCCACTACTATAAGAGGTGAAGGAAAATGCAGAAAGTACAAATTTCTTGGAGTTTATATGAAAATCAGCAACACACAATCGAAAAATATTGTAAAAATTGCGGACGTACTACCCTATTTACTGATACGAATATTCGTAGGCATAACGCCAATGGAAAAAACATATACCGCTTTGCTATTTATAAATGTCCGAAAGATCATACGTGGAATCAAAAACTGCGTATTTATAAATCATTTACTGATCACGTTGAAACGATCGATATGACCCAGCAAGATCAAGCCGAAACAACAACTACTATTTCCATTATGCAACATAAAGAAAACGGCATAGCCGAAATCACGCTTGTATTAGACCTCATTTTCGGTTCCCACCGCATCGATAAAGCCTTATCCACATATATTTCTGACTGGAGCCGTACACTCATTGTGGATAAAATTAAAAATGGGGATATTCAATTGAACGGACAACAAATGAAGCCAAATACAATACTTTCTGAAGGCGATTATATCTCGATTTGTTTGTAAGCGAGCATATGCAAAAAATCCTCTTACAATTGTAAGAGGATTTTTTTATTTCTTCACTTTTCGTAATACGAAGTGTGCACAACCGAAGTTACAGTACTCGTATAAATACTCTGATAACGTACTAATTTTCGTATCATATGTCGAACGTTGATTACTATCATCAAAGAAACCGCGCAATCTAAGTTGCTCATAACCCCAGTCTCCAACGATGTAATCATATTTATTTAAAATTTCTGCATAACGCTCTTTAAATGCTTCTTCACTAAAACCATCACGAAAGTTTTTAATTACTTCGTACTGAACATTATTAATGCTCACCGTAGCATGCATCTCTTGCTCTTGCTTTTGCTCCATCATTAACTTCCTCTCTAAGCATTCTTCTTTTTATCGTATCACAAAGCATACCAACCAACAATTTCAAATACAAAAAATTGAAAATTAGTGCATGCTATGGAGAAGGAGGTGATACATCGTGAAAAAACAAATTATGCTCTCTCTCCTCACTCTTTCCTTATTTGCAGGCTGCCAGCCAGCAAATAAAGCCGAAATGGAACGTGAAGAAGGAAGCCGTGTTCTTGTTTCCAATAAAAATGACATGTATCATACGGAAAATACAAATACAAGACTCACAAGAGTCGGTTATTCTTCTAAACAAAAGCATGAAGTATCTAACAAACAAGTAGGGGCCATTAATCGCGAGAAAGTCGCTGAAATGATTACAAGCATGACCGTCAAACTTCCTGACGTTACAAACGCTGCTACACTCGTTACCGATGATGAAGTATTTGTTGTATATCGTGCAAACACAACGGATCCAAAACTTGTAGCGGATCAAGTATATAGAGCTGCTTTGTCCATCGTCCCTCGCTATTATAAAGCATATGTATCAACAGACCAAAAGTTGATTTCCCAAATTCAAGGCCTTCAATCTGGCGCATTAAATGATACAGAATATACGCAAAGCCTCGATATGCTAAAACGTGAAATGAGTAAAAATCCTCATTTGAACAATACGGGAGATCAGACCTTGAATGATATGATTAAAAAGTAAAACAGGTGGAGAAAATCTCCACCTGTTTTACTTTTTATTTTTTATTACGATCCGCATAAACTTCCATTGCATCACACATAAACTGCGCTAAACCTTCGCCAAACTTATCGATATTTTTCGTAAAGCGCTCATCAGCGACGTACATTTGGCCGAGTCCTTTAAAAGCATCTAATGAATAGTGACTAAAGTTTTGCAAGTAATCGTACCATACTTTGATAGCTTCTTGCGCCTCTTTGGAATCAGGTGCACCGTGTCTAAGTGCCGCTAAATTTCTGTAAATAGCATTAAACTCTTCTTGCTTCTCTTTTGACATACCTTTCGCATATTCATTCGCTTTATCTACAGCTGCGTCTCCCCATCTTTCACGTGCTTCTTCTTCATATGGGTTATGGCTGAAATCGAATCCTTCAAATTTCTCTTTATTCGTCATTTCAATCTCTCCTTTTGTATGCTGAATTGTTTTATCAATCGTCGCAATCACCTTATCTAATCTGGCACGCTTCTCAAGAAGCATTTTCTTATGAAGCTGTAGTGCCTCTTCGCGATCAAATGATGGACTCATGATAATTTCTTTAATTTTCTTCAAAGGGAAGCCTAGTTCTTTAAAAAACAAAATTTGCTGCAACGTCTCTAAATTTTCATTGGAATACAGACGATATCCAGACTCTGTCGTCTCGTCTGGGGTTAACAACCCAATTTCATCGTAATGATGCAGTGTGCGCACACTAATTCCAACTAAATCAGCTACTTCTTTTACTCTCATTGTCATTTGTATCCCCCCTTAGTACATACGATAAAGTATGACGCAACGTTAGAGTCAATAAGTAAATTCATTTTCTTTCTAAAAGTTTCATCTCTCCCCTATTTCATGCATAATAGATATGTACATATATTAGAAAGCGGTGAAAGTATGGTTTCAAATACTGTAATTGCCAGCATCATCTTTCAACTCATTGTCTCGATTCTGGTCCCAATTATCGTACTCGTTTATTTCCGTAAAAAATATCATATTAATTGGAAAGTGGTCGGCATTGGTGTTCTTATCTTTATCGGATTTACCCAAATTCTTGAAACACCATTCCACCTATTTATGCGCGGTAATCCAACAATCGCTCCATTTTTAGAAAATCCGTTTGGCTTCGCAATTTATGGCGGATTGACTGCTGGTATTTTTGAAGAATTAGGACGCTTCGTTGCCTTCTTCTTCTTACTAAAAAAATATCTAGAATATAAAGATGGCTTCGCTTATGGAATAGGTCACGGCGGAATTGAATCTATTTTAATTGGCGGCTTTTCTGCATTACAAGCATTAATCTTTGCTAATTCTATTAACGATGGTAGCTTCGCTCGACTGATTGAACAAAAACCCGAGCTCAACATTTTACAGGACATGTTAATTCAGCAACCTGCCTACTTATACTTCCTTGGTAGCTTAGAAAGAATTATGGCACTCGTGCTTCAAATCGCCTTTACAATGCTTGTTTTATACGCAGTAAAACAGAAGAAATATATCTTCCTAGTATACGCTATACTATTCCACGCATTTGTAGACTTTTTCGCGGCACTTTACCAAACAAAAACAATCAATCTCTTCGTTGCCGAAGGAATTACACTTCTCTGTACAATTGGCGCTGTCGTTCTTATTCGCAAGATGAAAGCGAAATTAATGAGTGTGCCGGAGTAAAAAATAAACCACCAAAATTGGTGGTTTATTTTTTATATGAATTACCACACTAATGATAACTTTTGCCCTCTTGCAGCTCCCTCTTTGTTTCTGCATCTATAACGATATATTTATGAAACTCTTCTACCTCATTTTGAGAAAAGGAAGCGAAAAAATAAACTTGGCGATCAGGATGAACAAAAAAATCTTGAAGCATCACACTACTCCGACGACCCATGGCTGTTTTTTGTAGGAAAGAAAATTCTTCATCAGCCACTTCTTTAAATAAGATTTTTTTCCGAACACTATATGCTGCATTATTGTATTCTTTATAGATTTTCTTGTCTAACTGTTTATAAAAAACATCCTCACTCACAAATGACTTATTTCGATTGCTTGGATAATTTACTTTTTGATTCGACTCTGCATAAGTTGTGGACAAGTGTATAAAAAAACAAAGACTAAATACAATACATATCATTTTATTCATGATTGCACCTCAAATGTTCATTATCCACATTAATTTTCCACATATTTAAATCAATATGCCGTTTCCAAGAAAAAGGAATTATTTCCACATTTGTCGAAGTATATAGCGTCAACTTGAAAGATGGGGATGAATTATGAAGAAAATTATTGTAATACGACATTGTTCAGCAACTGGGCAAAAACGTGATGATGAATTAACGACCGATGGAAAAGACCAAGCAAATACTCTTGCTACATTCCTCTTAGAAAATCATCTACAAATCGATCATATTATTTCAAGCCCATTTGTCCGAGCTATCGATTCCATTCGGCCCTATGCGCTCCAAGCTAACTTATCTATCCAAGAAGATGAACGATTAACTGAACGCATATTGAGCAACGTTCCAATGGATGATTGGATGCAAAAACTAGAATCCACTTTTACGAACATAGATATTGCCTTTTCAGGCGGAGAGTCAACAAAACAAGCAACAGACCGTGCCATTTCGCTTATTCAAGACGTTTTACAATTAAACCATACGACAACACTATTTGTTACACATGGCAATTTACTTACGCTCATTTTAAAGCATTTTGATCATACGATTGGCTTTAATGAATGGAGAACTTTAACCAATCCTGATATTTACGAAATTACAATCGACGAACAATGTATCATAAAACGCTTATGGGAAGCATCGTCCAAGTAATATCCCTTTCCAAAACATTCAGTTGACGCCACGAGAAGAGACTGTTCTAACAATAGAAAGGGGTATCATTTCATATGTACGAAGACGTACTTGCTTTACTACATAAAACAAATGTTTCTTATGAAAAATTCGAACACGAACCAGTACTCGATTATGAGACGGATCGGATCGTACGTGAGAGACTTGGCTTACAAGGCACTCCAAGTAAAAGCTTATTTTTAAAATCAAAGTCTGGAGATTATTACGTATTTTTTACGTTAGAGGGCACAAGGCTCAACCGGGGGGAGATGAAAGAGCTAACAGGAGAACGCTTATCTCTCTGTTCTCCTGATGAACTGCGAGACAAAACTGGTTGTACGCCGGGATGTGTAGCTCCTTTCGGATATTCACACGATGTAACAATTATTGTGGATAACGCTATTTATACGTACGATAAAATTTTAATTACACCTGGTGTTCCTGAATTTACAATTGAATTATCCACAGAAGAATTAAAAAAGATTTTATTAACATGTACAAATACCGTTTTAGAGTACAAACAAAAAGAGAGCTAATCGCTAGCTCTCTTTTTTCATTATTTAGCTTCTGCTGTTTTTTCTTTTGCAGAACGTACTTGCTCATCCGCATGGTAAGAAGAACGCACAAGTGGGCCAGCTTCACAGTGGCTAAATCCTTTGCTAAGTGCAATTTCTTTAAGCTCTGCAAATTCTGCTGGTGGGTAATATTTAAGAACTGGTAAATGCTTCTTAGATGGTTGTAGGTATTGCCCAAGAGTTAAAATATCCACATTGTTTGCACGTAAGTCATCCATTGCTTCAATTAAATCTTCTCTCGTTTCACCTAAGCCCACCATAATGCTCGATTTAGTTGGAATATCAGGCTGCATTTCTTTCGCTCGACGTAAAAACTCTAATGAACGTTCATATTTTGCTCTAGCGCGAACTCGGTCAGATAATCGACGTACTGTTTCAATGTTATGGTTTAGAATATCTGGTTTTGCATCCATTAACATTTTTAAGTTTTCTTCTACTCCACCCATATCAGATGGTAATACTTCGATAGACGTGAATGGGTTTTTACGACGTACTGCGCGTACTGTTTCAGCAAAAACAGCTGCTCCCCCGTCCTTTAAATCATCACGTGCAACCGCTGTTATAACAACGTGCTTTAAGCCCATTTGAACTACTGAATCTGCTACGCGTTCTGGTTCTTGTAAATCAAGCTCAGTTGGTAAGCCTGTTTTAACCGCACAAAAACGACAAGCACGTGTACAAACCGCACCTAAAATCATAAATGTTGCTGTTTTTCTTACAGCCCAGCATTCATGAATATTCGGACATTTTGCCTCTTCACAAACGGTATGAAGATTCTTAGAACGCATCATTTTCTTTAAGCCTGTATAGTTTTCATTCGTGTTTAACTTAATTTTCAACCATTCGGGCTTGCGCTTATATTCTGTTTGTTTTGTCATGGTTATCAACTCCGCACAATATGAAATAGTTTACCGTGTTCGCTTCTTTCAATGTAACATATCTATTCTAACGTATGAAAGCGATTTGCTCAAATGAAGATTCTAAGATTTTTTCCAATCGTTCCCTATAATGAAATACTCCGTATATCCCACACTAAAAAGAGTGATGTTGTGAAAGGAGTCTATTTCATGCTTCGAAAAATTTCTCTTTTGCTTTCTATTTGTTTTCTTCTCCACCAAAACATCGCTTACGGTGAAGATAATCAGCAAAGCATATACGAAAAGCGCATGGCACTATATAAAGAAACCGAGCAGTCTTCAGGCATTCCATGGTATTACTTAGCTGCAATGGATCAATATGAAAGAAATATACGGAGCGTAAGAAAAGATATTCCGAAAAAACCAGATGCCATCATTTCCCTTTATTTCAAACCAGAAATATGGGCTGGGCCTATTAATAGTAACGATACTCTCCCCCATACAATTTCTCTATTTGGCGGAATAGGTTTAGATGGTGACAAAGATGGATTTGCAAATGCAAATAGCGACCGTGATCTTCTGCATACCGCAGCGACTATTTTAAGGAAACAAGGAACGTCAGAAGACCGTATTAAAATTATGCTTTGGGAATATTATAGACGTGCAAAAACAGTTGATTTAATTAGCGAATACGCCCAAATTTATAAACATTATGGACGTATTAATTTAGAAGGAAATGCTTTTCCTCTTCCGATTCGTAGTGACCATAGCTACCGTAGTACTTTCGGCGCTGGAAGAAGTTTTGGCGGCAGAAGGATTCATGAAGGAACCGATATTTTCGCCGGATATGGCGTGCCAGTAAGATCGACTTGCTATGGCATTATTGAAACGAAAGGTTGGAACCGCCTTGGTGGATGGCGCATTGGTATCCGTGACCTTCATAACAATTACCATTATTACGCCCATTTAGGCGGGTTTTCAAAAGAAATACAGCTTGGACAAATTGTTGAACCAGGAAAAGTAATCGGATTTGTTGGTAGCACTGGTTATGGACCTCCTGGTACAGCCGGAAAATTTCCACCCCACTTACATTTTGGCATGTATAAAGACAATGGCTATACAGAATGGGCCTTCGATCCATACATGCATTTAAGCCTTTGGGAACGCAAAGAACGAGCAAATACAAAACGATAACCGTAGCGCATTGCTACGGTTATTTTTTATCCAGTAAAAGCCCGGCTCAGCCGAGTTTCACTTTATATGCAATTAACTATCTGTTTTCTTTTTATCAGGTACAGCAACACTTCCGCTTCCATAATACGTAGGCACTTCCCCTTGAACGATACGCGTCGCAATTGGAACATTTTGTTTCACCGTTATCTCTTTCGTATGAAATGGAATAATTACTTGCAATGTTACTTCCATTTCCATAACAATTTGAATTGCTGTAGTATTAATCCCATGCGGCTCAATTTTTTGTTTAATATCTGTATTCACATGACCAATTGGCGTGAAATGAATTGGAATATCTGGTCCTATATTACCAAGAAGTGCATTATCCGTTACACGCCCAAAAGGAACTGCCATAGTCGCCCCGTTTTTTTCAGAAATACCTAGCTCCTTCAACTTCCCTTGTTCTACTTGTTGCAAATATTTTTCTATGTACGTGGTCGTTGACATTACGATTTCATTTACTTGCTTCGTATTTAAATTAATTGTGGATACTTTTCCGTTTTTATCATTCTGTACTTTCATTAATGAATCGACATCGAATCCTTCATTAATTCGATCCTTTACTGCCTTCGTCATAATTGCTGTAGCCATTTTATGTGTCTCTACTTCCCCATATTTAATTAAGGTCGGCTGAATATTATTATTCACAATCCACAACCCTTGCGTAAGTAATATAACAAAAAGAATAAACGACATAAGCAGTATATACCGAAAGGCAATAGGTCCCTTTCGAAACCGCGAGTTTTTCGAGCGAAATATACTCATAAAAAAACCTCCTTCTTATATCATTTCTATGCAAGAAGGAGGGACGATATATGCTTATCTCATTTTTAATAATGCTTCTTTTCCAATCGTTCCTGCTGGAATGCCTAATGCTTCAGCTCCAGTCGTTACCGATTCTAGTGGCGCTTCAAGAAGTTGTTCAATCGTTCTTACACCAACCGCACGACCAGCAATAATTCCTCGATCACCTAATTTCTCATTTAAAAGACCTACATCTAATGCACCACACATAATATATCCTTTATCGCTCATTACAGCTAGCAAATTCGTCTTTGGAAGTTTCACGCTAACTGCAATAAACGTATAATTATCAATTATAATTGGCTCCACATTAACCATAGTTCACACTCCTCTCTTTCTTATCTGTATGACAAGAGAAAAATGAGTGTTACAAGTTAACTAGCCTATAGTTTAACGGAAGATGTATAAGTTATTAACATATCTGTTAACACATCTCTAAGTAGTTCTGGCATATAATATTGTTTGTCAGAAAGTGTGGATAGCTCTGGGTATAAGTAGCCAAATGTAAACATATCAATCGTTCCTACTGTATATATACGATCTAATTCCAGCGATTCCCCGTTAATTAATACATCTTCGAGTAAAATTTTATTCCCGGGAATCGTATCTGGAATGACTTCTACACCAGCGTAAATCATTTTCCCCATCACTTTTCCCCGAAATCCGAATCCTTTTACCTCAAGATTCTCCATATTCGGTTTACGTGCTTTCAAAATAACTTCTCTTAATATCTTTCCTGGAACTTTCAAAGCACAAGGATTAATTGGATGTGGACAAATTCTGTGAATATCTCCGCGCGTCACAACACCTTCTTCTAATCCTTCAAGAAGTACACCCGCGTTCACCATTCCAATCTCTGCACCGCACCACATTTTCAGCGCATTTGCTAACATGTGCGAAAATGCTGTTTCCTGAAACCAATCGACTGGCAATGATTCCTTTACATGAACGACAGGCTCTGCCATAATCTGTTTACTTTCTTCCTGCAGCAATTCAATTGTGGATAACGGTTTGCTGTAAGCACCTAAACGTTCTGTCTTAATCGCTCTACCGTCCTTTTTCAACAGCTTCTTCGTCTCTTTATCCACAGTAAGCTGAACGTGCCCAACGTAACGTCCCCACTTTTCACAACAACAAAGTAACGTATTATTCATAAGAACGCCTCGCTCAAATAAATGATGCGTATGTGCCCCTAAAATAACATCTACATCATAATGCTCCGCCATATACTCATCCATGCTTTTTCCAAGGTGAGAAAGAACAACTGTAATATGAGCCTCATCTTTCACTTCTTCTAAAATTGACTCTAAATGGATAAGCGGATCTTCAATATGCCAATCGAGCATATAATAAAACTCCGGATAAGCTACCGTTAATCCGATAAAAGCAATCGTAATCCCATCTGTCGTTGTATGTAATTTATAAGGCTTTGCCCACTCCGGACGTACCCCTTCTTTTTCAAATAAATTCGCGACGAGCACCTCAAATCCAGCATCATCATATAGACGATTCAAATGCTCCTTCGCTAACGTAATTCCTTCATTATTTCCGATCGTTACATAATCATATAACGCCTCATTTAAAAGCTTCGTATTGCCAAGTCCATTCGTCGCTTCCGAAATACTATGAAAACGATCCACATGATCGCCGATATCAACCGTCAAGACGGTCTCTCCCGCTTCCTGTCTTCGCTTTTTCTCCTCTTGTACAAACCGAGAAATTTGCGGCCAATTTTCAAAATGACTATGTATATCGTTTGTATGATAAAGATGGATGATTGTTTCTTTATTTATATTCAGAGAAAAAACCTCCTCTCAGTTCCTTACTGCCATTTACGCTATGCGCACGCAATAATCCTGTAAATACTTTTCGTCTTTTCTTGCTATTTTACATTGTACTCGCATTGTGAGAAAAAGCAAAAGATTGTCCTTTTTTATATGAGAAATTTTCTTTTTTTAGTTGTTGAATTCTTTGATAGAACGGGGATTTGTCAGAAAGTTTGTTAAGTGGTTTTACGAGTATTTTGGTGGATTTCCTTGTGGATTCTCCTGTGGGTTTGTCAGTATCTTAGTCTCAACTACTTCCATTCGGCCACCTTATGGATATCATCTAAATATTGAGGGGGGTATATGCCAGCTCTACTATGTCGTAATTTGTCGATAAGTCGATATCCCTTGTCGAATCGTCGATATATTGAAATAATCGCTGATATATTCGGAGTTATGGTCGATATATTTGAAAAATCGCTGATATATTTAGCTGGAAACCTACCTGGGTATCCAGGTCACACTCAATTTCAGATAAACAAAACAAAAAAAGCGCCCTGCTGTGCAGGGCGCTTTCTTCATACTTATATTAACCGATAGAACCTTCCATCTCAAACTTGATTAGGCGGTTCATTTCAACTGCGTATTCCATTGGAAGTTCGCGAGTGAATGGCTCGATGAAGCCCATTACGATCATTTCTGTAGCTTCTTGCTCAGAAATACCGCGGCTCATTAGGTAGAATAATTGTTCTTCTGATACTTTCGATACTTTCGCTTCGTGCTCAAGTGAAACGTAATCGTTTTTGATTTCGTTGTAAGGAATTGTATCAGATGTAGATTGGTTATCCATGATTAACGTGTCACACTCGATGTTAGAGCGAGAGTTTTTCGCTTTTGGTCCGAAGTGTACGATACCACGGTAAGTTACTTTACCACCATGCTTCGCAATCGATTTAGAAACGATTGTTGAAGACGTGTTTGGTGCTAAGTGAATCATTTTCGCACCAGCATCTTGGTGTTGGCCTTTACCAGCAATCGCGATAGATAATGTTAAACCACGAGCGCCTTCGCCTTTTAAGATAACTGCTGGATATTTCATTGTTAATTTAGATCCGATGTTACCGTCAATCCATTCCATCGTTGCGTTTTCTTCACAAACCGCACGTTTTGTAACTAGGTTGTATACGTTGTTCGCCCAGTTTTGGATTGTTGTATAACGGCAATAAGCATCTTTTTTAATGATGATTTCTACTACCGCACTGTGAAGTGAGTTAGTCGTGTAAACAGGTGCTGTACAACCTTCTACGTAGTGTACGTGTGCGCCTTCGTCTACGATGATAAGCGTACGCTCGAATTGTCCCATATTTTCAGAGTTAATACGGAAATACGCTTGAAGTGGTGTATCAACTTTAACACCTTTTGGAACGTAGATGAATGATCCACCAGACCAAACTGCAGAGTTTAATGCAGAGAATTTGTTGTCTGTTGGTGGAATTACTTTTCCGAAATGTTCACGGAAAATATCTTCGTTCTCTTTTAATGCGCTATCTGTATCTTTGAAGACGATTCCTAGAGCTTCTAGGTCTTCTTTCATGTTGTGGTATACAACTTCAGATTCGTACTGTGCAGATACACCAGCTAAATATTTTTGCTCAGCTTCTGGAATACCTAATTTATCAAATGTTGCTTTAATTTCATCAGGTACTTCATCCCAAGACTTCTCAGATTTCTCAGATGGTTTTACGTAGTACGTAATTTCATCAAAATCTAAGTCATTTAAGTCGCCGCCCCATTGTGGCATTGGCATTTCATAGAACTTATCCAGTGATTTTAAACGGAAGTCTAACATCCACTGTGGTTCTTCTTTCATACGTGAAATCTCTTCAACGATCTCTTTTGTTAAACCGCGTCCAGCACGGAAAATCGAAACGTCTTTGTCTTTGAAACCATATTTATAATCGCCGATATCTGGCAGTTGCTTCGCCATGTTGGTGTGTCCCTCCTTAGATAACCTCATTTTTAGGAACCTTTAACATTACTTATCTTCGTTTAAGCCCTTTTCTAACGCTTTCCACGCTAATGTTGCACATTTAATACGTGCAGGGAACTTGCATACGCCTTGTAATGCTTCAATATCTCCTAAATCGATGCTGTCATCGTACTCTTTTCCTAGCATCATGTCAGAGAAAATTTTCGAAAGCTGAAGTGCTTCTTCAATTTTCTTACCTTTTACTGCTTGTGTCATCATTGAAGCTGAAGACATTGAGATTGAACATCCTTCGCCTTCAAACTTCGCCTCTTGCACAATACCTTCTTCTACTTTCATCGTAAGTTGAATACGATCGCCGCAAGTTGGATTGTTCAAGTTAACAGTAACACTATCTTCTAACACGCCATTGTTACGAGGATTCTTATAATGATCCATAATAACTTGACGATATAACGTATCTAAATTATTAAATGACATTTGTGAAATACTCCTTTGTCTTGATTAGCGATTCAACAAATGTATCAATTTCTTCTTTTGTATTATATAAATAGAAGCTCGCACGTGCTGTTGAAGAAGCTTTTAGCCACTTCATAAGCGGTTGTGCACAGTGATGTCCTGCGCGAACTGCAATGCCTTCTATATCTAATACAGTCGCTACATCGTGAGGATGTACGTCTTCAATATTAAATGTAACAAGACCAGCGCGATGCTTTGGACCATAAATTGTAACGCCATCTACTTCTGATAGTCTTTCTAAAGCGTATTGCGCTAATTCATGCTCATGCTTTTCAATATTATCAAGACCGATTTCTTCTAGGAAATCAATTGCCGCACCAAGTCCGATTGCATTACCGATAATCGGTGTACCTGCTTCAAACTTCCACGGAAGCTCTTTCCAAGTAGATTCTTGTAAATCTACGAAATCAATCATTTCACCGCCAAATTCAATTGGCTCCATATTGTTCAGCAATTCTTTTTTACCATATAATACGCCGATGCCTGTAGGTCCGCACATCTTATGAGCAGATAATGCGTAGAAATCACAGTTTAAATCTTGTACATCTACTTTCATGTGAGGTGTACTTTGTGCACCGTCAACGACCATAATTGCGCCATTTTCGTGTGCGATCGCTCCGATTTCTTTTACAGGGTTAATCGTTCCAAGCACGTTTGAAACTTGCATAATAGAAACGATTTTTGTATTCGGTGTAACTGTTTGACGAACATCTTCTAAAGAAATTGTACCGTCTGGTTGAAGCGGAAGGTATTTTAAAGTTGCACCAGTTTTCTTCGCAACTTGTTGCCACGGAATGATGTTACTATGGTGCTCCATGTAAGAAATAACGATTTCATCGCCTTCTTTTACATTTTCAAGACCATAGCTAGCCGCTACTGTATTTAATGCAGTTGTCGTTCCGCGCGTGAAAATAATCTCTTCCATTGATTTCGCGTTAATAAACTTGCGAACTTTCTCGCGTGCACCTTCATACGCGTCGGTAGCTTTCGTACCGAGCGTATGAACACCGCGATGCACGTTAGAATTATATTCTTTATAGTAACGTTCTAACGTTTCAATGACTTGAATTGGTTTTTGAGAAGTTGCTGCACTATCGAAATATACAAGTTGTTTGCCGTTCACTTTTTGATCAAGAATTGGAAACTGTTTGCGTATTTCATGAATATTCATTAGCGAACTTTCCTTTCAATTACCTCAACAAGCTGTGCTTTTACTCCTTCAATTGGAAGCTCATTTACTACAGGTGCTAAGAATCCATGGATGACTAAACGTTCTGCTTCGCGTTTTGGAATACCACGGCTCATCAAGTAGTATAATTGGTACGGATCTACGCGGCCTACTGAAGCTGCGTGACCTGCCATTACATCATCTTCGTCGATTAAAAGAATTGGGTTTGCATCACCGCGTGCTTTCTCATCTAACATAAGAACGCGAGAAGATTGTTGTGCGTTTGATTTAGATGCACCGTGTTCAATCTTACCAATCCCGTTAAAGATAGATGTTGCACTATCTTTTTGTACACCGTGTTTTAAAATCCAACCTTCAGAGTGTTTACCGAAGTGAACAACTTTAGTTGTAAAGTTTTGTGTTTGGTTACCACGGCCAATTGTTACTGTTTTCGTATCAGC
The DNA here is from genome assembly GCF_051916495.1 of Bacillus cereus group sp. MYBK216-1. Lineage (NCBI taxonomy): Bacteria > Bacillati > Bacillota > Bacilli > Caryophanales > Bacillaceae > Bacillus > Bacillus cereus group sp. MYBK216-1. The sequence continues at coordinate 534,170 of NZ_JBQAGT010000005.1, read as the reverse complement.
ATATGAACCGTCGCCCATTAAGTTTGTAACGTTCTCGGAAATTGTATTTCCGTCATTCATAAGGCCTAGAGCCCAATCAATGCGGCCGTCGCGTCCAACAACACCGCGGCGGTTAACGTAAGTTGTTACGTCTTTTGCTAATAGATCAACCGCACCAAATTTAACTTGTGCGCCTTGTTCCACGATTACTTCTGCTACGATATTTGCAATACCTTTAGCATTTTCATTTGCAACATAGTTTTCTACATAAGTTGCAGTACTGTTCGCATCAGCTACGAATAATACATGGTTATATACGTTAGCTTCTTCGCCGTCTACTAAGAATACAGCTTGAAGTGGAGTTTCAAGAACAACGTTTTTCGGAACATATACGAATGCACCGCCGTTGATTAATGCAGCATGAAGTGCAGTTAAACGATGCTCGTCTACCTTCACGCCATCTTTCATTAAGTACTTTTGTACTAGCTCAGCGTGCTCAATTGCAGCTGTTACGATGTCTGTAAAAATAACACCTTTTTCTTTTGCTTCGTCTGCTAAAGAAACGAACGCTGTTGTACCAGTGCGTTGTACTAATACGCTGTTGTTTTCATCGATTAAGTTTTTCACTGCTTCTGGAAGCTCTGTTAAAGAACTTACAGGCTCTTGCTTAGCAGCGTCGCCTTTTCCGATAAAGTCCCATTTTTCAATTTTCGTTTTATCAGGCGTTGGCATTGGAAGTTCAGTTGCTTGTGCAAGAGCTTGTAAGCGGAACTCAGTCAACCAAGCAGCTTCGTTTACTTCGCTTGCCCGTTGACGGATTGTTTCTTGATCGAAAGGTAATGTACCGATTGTCATGTTTATGCTCCTCTCTTACGCTTCTTGCTCTGTTGTTTCGTCTTCAATACCTAATTCTTTTTTAATCCAGTCGTAACCTTCAGCTTCTAGACGTTGTGCAAGCTCAGGACCACCAGATTTAACGATACGACCGTTCATCATAACGTGAACGAAGTCTGGAGTGATGTAGTTTAATAAACGTTGGTAATGCGTAATCATTAGGCAACCGAACTCTTCGCCGCGCATTTCGTTAATACCTTTAGATACAACTTTTAATGCATCGATATCAAGACCTGAGTCGATTTCATCTAAGATTGCGATTTTTGGCTCAATCATCATTAATTGAAGAATTTCGTTACGTTTTTTCTCTCCACCAGAGAAACCTTCGTTTAAGTAACGTTGTGCCATTTCTGGATCCATTTCTAGGAATTCCATGTTTTTATCTAATGTACGGATAAATTTCATAAGAGAAATTTCATCGCCTTCTTCACGACGTGCATTAATTGCAGAACGTAAGAAGTCAGCGTTTGTTACTCCGCTAATTTCACTTGGATATTGCATTGCTAGGAATAGACCCGCTTGTGCGCGCTCATCTACTTCCATTTCTAATACATCTTCACCGTCGATGATGATGCTACCTTCTGTTACTTCATACTTTGGGTGACCCATAATTGCAGAAGATAAAGTTGATTTACCTGTTCCGTTAGGTCCCATAATTGCGTGGATTTCTCCACCTTTTACTTCAAGGTTTACACCCTTTAAAATTTCTTTGCCATCAATTGATACGTGTAAGTCTTTAACCGTTAATGTAGAACCAGCCATCTCAATACCTCCATTAATCCTATATATACATTTTAAAAATTCCTAAAACGTTCATATTCTCATTTTATTCTCATTCTAATTTTATATCAAATAAAATGATATCGCAAACGACGAAAAAAAGTAACCGTTTTTTCACAAATGTATATAAGTATTTCCTTTGCATCTTTCTATGATACACCTTTCTTCTTATTTATATAAAGAAAAAAGGACTGGTAATTTTCCAGTCCTTTCCTTATAATTATTCACTTACCGGAAGTACAGCACCTTTATATTCTTTATTAATAAAATCTTGAATTTCTTTTGAATGTAGCACTTCTACTAGCTCTTTAATTTCTTTTTTCTTCTCATCACCTTTACGAACTGCAATGATGTTTGCATACGGAGAGTCTGCTCCTTCAATCGCAATTGCATCCTTTGTTGGATTTAATTTTGCATCAATTGCATAGTTTGAATTAATAAATAAAGCATCACCTTCATTATTTTCATACAGCTTTGGTGACAATCCAGGCTCTACATCTGTTTTAAACTTTAAGTTTTTCGGATTTTCGACTACATCTTTTACGGTTGCCTTAACAACATCTACACCATCTTTAAGCTTAATCACTCCGCCTTTTTGTAACAATGCTAACATACGGCCTCGCTCCGCTACGTTATTACTCATAATTACTGTTCCGCCATCTGGTAAGTCTTTTAAGCTTTTATATTTCTTAGAATAAATACCCATCGGCTCTAAATGGATTTTTCCTGCGTTTACAATTTTATATCCCTTTTCTTGGATTTCTTTATCTAAGTACGGAATATGCTGGAAGTAGTTCGCATCAATTTCTTTATCCGCTAACGCTTTATTTGGCAGTACATAATCCTGGAACTTTTTAATCTCTAACTTAATACCTTTTTTCTCTAATATTGGCTGTGCCTTCTCTAGAATAACAGCGTGCGGCACGTTAGAGGCTCCAACAACAAGCTTATTCTCTTCTTTTCCTCCGCAAGCAGCTAATGTAAATACAGACAGCGCTGTAACAACTGACAATAAAATCTTTTTCATATGATGTCCCCTTCTCCCCTATAGTTATGTAGTTATAAAAAAGGCTGGCATACACCAGCCTTTTCAGCAATTATTCTTTTACAGGAACAACTGCCCCTTTATATTCTTTATTAATAAAGTCTTCGATTTCTTTAGAATGCAATACTTCTACAAGCTCTTTAATCTCTTTTTTATCTTTATCACCTTTACAAACCACTAATACGTTTGCGTACGGTGAATCATCACCTTCAATTGCAATTGCATCTTTTTCTGGATTTAACTTTGCATCAATTGCATAGTTCGAGTTAATTAAAACAGCGTCGCCTTCTTTATTGTTATACACTTGTGGTAACAAACCTGGCTCAATGTCCGTTTTAAACTTTAAGTTTTTCGGGTTATCTGCAATATCTTTTGGAGTTGCACTAACTGGATCTACCCCGTCTTTAATTTTTAAAATGCCTTCTTTTTGTAAAATTGCTAAACCACGTCCATGGTCAGTAACGGAATTACTCATAATGATTGTCGCTCCGTCTGGAAGTTCTTTTAAGCTCTTATATTTTTGAGAATATACACCGATTGGTTCTAAATGAATTTTTCCTGCTATTTCAAAATCATATTTTTTATCTTTAATTTCTTTCTCTAAATACGGAATGTGCTGGAAGTAGTTTGCATCTAAATCCTTATCCGCTAACGATTTATTTGGCAACACGTAATCTTGGAACTTTTTGACTTCTAATTCAATTCCTTTTTTCTCAAGTAACGGTTTTGCTTTTTCTAAAATTTCAGCATGCGGTACGTTAGAAGCACCCACAACAAGTTTCTTTTCATCTTTATCTTTCCCACCACAAGCAGCTAACCCAAAAATTGAAGTTGAAATAAGTGCCGTAAGTAATAATTTTTTCATTTGAAACATCCTCCCGTTTTTTATTACCGTTTATCTATTCGAGTCGTTAAACTATCACCAATCCACTGAATTAAAAATACAACTAGTAATACACAAATTGTCGCAACGATTGTTACATCGTTATTCCCTCTTTGGAATCCTTCTAAGTAAGCAAGTGTTCCAAGGCCACCAGCACCAACAACTCCCGCCATTGCTGTATAGCCTACTAAAGCAATTGTCGTAACAGTAATACCAGATACTAATGCTGGTAACGATTCTGGAATTAACACTTTCAAAATAATTGTGCTTGTTTTCGCTCCCATTGCTTTTGAAGCTTCAATTACACCTTTATCAATTTCGCGAAGTGCGATTTCAACCATTCTCGCGTAGAATGGTGCCGCTCCAATAATTAAAGCTGGCAATGCTGCACTTGCTCCAAGAATTGTTCCAAGAAGAATCTTTGTGAATGGGATTAATAAAATAATTAAAATGATGAATGGTATAGAACGGAATATATTTACGAATGCTCCAATCACCGTATTAATTGATTTGTTTTCCCATAAATTATCTTTCGCTGTCATGAAGAGTAACAATCCTAAAATTAGTCCTAAAACAAATGTCGCAAGAGCTGCGATTGCCGTCATATATAACGTTTCACCAGTTGCTTCTAACATTTGATTCCAATCAACATTTGCGAGTAACTTATCCATGTGCAATCACCTCCAGCTCTACTTGATCTTGATGAATTCCTTCTATTGCTTGCTGGATCGCTATTTCCTCACCATTTAAATGAACAACTAAACTACCGTAAGAACCGTTATTCGTTTGTGCGATATTCCCTTGCAAAATGCTAACTTCTATATCACTGCGTTGCATTAATCGTTGAAGCACTGGTCTTTCTACAGCCTCACCGATAAATTGCAAACGAATTACTTTTCCATCTGGATATTTTTCAATTAAACTTTCAATCGTTTCATTTGTATCTTCAGAATCTGTTAACTGCTGTACAAATCGTTTCGTAATATCTTGCTTCGGATTACGGAATACATCAAGTACTGGACCTGTTTCTACAATCTTTCCTCTCTCCATTACCGCCACTCGGTTACATATCTTTCGAATCACGTGCATCTCATGTGTAATGAGTACAATTGTTAAACCAAGGCGCTTATTAATGTCTAATAGTAAATCCAAAATTTGATCTGTCGTTTCTGGATCAAGAGCTGACGTTGCTTCATCACATAAAAGCACTTGTGGATTGTTAGCTAAAGCTCTTGCAATCCCGACGCGTTGCTTTTGTCCTCCGCTTAGCTGAGATGGGTACGCGTCTCCTCTCCCTTCTAATCCAACAAGATGAATTAATTCATCAACACGTTTTCTTCTCTTCGCTTTATCAACACCTGCAATTTCAAGTGGAAACTCTATATTTTCACGTACAGTTCGTGACCAAAGTAAGTTAAAGTGCTGAAAAATCATTCCGATTTCTTGCCTTGCCTTACGAAGTTCACTTCCTGTAATTGCTGATATAACACGATTGGCAATTGTAATTTGGCCAGAAGTCGGTTTCTCTAACTGATTAAACAATCTAATTAACGAACTTTTCCCAGCGCCGCTATATCCGATAACACCAAAGATTTCACCTTTGTCTATTTTTAAATTGGCGTTATCTACAGCAGTGACATCACCGCTTTTTGCTTTATATATTTTTTTTACATTTTCTAATAAGATCATGATGTTCACCCCTTTTTGTTTAGATCGACTCCGCAATTTTTTATGTTTAATGCGCGTAGTCCACCGTTATCACTACCTTTATTATTTGAATGTCCTCCACATTCAAACAATAAAAAAACCTTTCTGCTTTAGAGAAGCAGAAAGGTTTATGTGCGTATATAACAACATTATCCCTCTCTCTCATCTCTCAAAGCATTTGCTTTGCAGGAATTGGCACCATTTCAACATAAGTTGACGGTTGCCGGGCTTCACAGGGCACAGTCCCTCCACCTCTCTTGATAAGAGAAATCAGATTCAATTTTCGTCTGATTTGTAATTTATGAAATTGTCTATATTTTATGAATTGAATTGTATCAATATCTAAACACCATGTCAACAGAAATTTTCGTAAAAAATGAACCTTCAGAATTTTAAGCACCTACTGACATCGGTTTACATATATGAAACATCGATTCGACTAATAGCATCGTTCGATACGTTCCCGAATATTGTACACGTCCATCGTTCATTAACATTTGCAATCGTACATTGCCGTTTACCAATTGTTTTACATCTTCTTCATCTACACAAACGATTTGCTCCGTCCCTATTTCCTCATGTAGCAGTTCTATATAATCTCTTGAAATTTGTAACGAACAACTTTCATCTCCAAAGCGGAAATTAACAGTTTTTTCTTCTTTTCTTAAAAGCGGCTCTAAATGATATTGACCATTAGCGTAATTTACAAATGATTGAAGCAAAGAATATAATTTCACCTTAAATCACATCCTTCATATCACTTTCTATTACATACCATTCCCTCTCACTAAAGAGCAATCCTGTTATTTTCGCTCGACAAATACTGTATCCACCCTGCATCTCGACATATTTCCCAAGAAATATGTCGAGGCGGCAAAAATTTTGCCGCCTACTTTAATTCCGTATATAAATATTCAACCGAATGAAATGCGTATATCTTCTTCATCAGTGTCCCATTTTCAAAAACAAGTAAACAAGGTACACTTTCAATCCCATACTCTTTCGCTAAATGCGGAGCATAATTTAAATCTAACATCCCAATTTTGAGGCCTTCAATTGTCATCTCAACGACTGTTAACATCTTTTTTGCTAATTGGCATGTTCCACACATTGGAGTATATACATATAATACTGTTTTTTCTTCGTTCTCTATTAGGGCTGTAGCTTCGGCTCCTGTCCAATCAATCACTTCTATCATTCCTTACCGTAAATATTCTGTATAAACGTCAATGTCGGCTCCCCATAATACATTTGCTAAGTGTGTAGATGGCGCAGTTGCCACTTCTCGGTACGAGCGATCAATATAGATATGCTCGGCTTGCGGAAATTCTTTTCGAAATTGTTTCCTTAACTTTTCTCCAGCATCATCAGCATCCACTAGCACATACACTTCCTTATCAAAAAACTGATCAACGAGCTCATCCATTTTCGACAAACCAATTGTACCATTTGTACAAACAATTTCCACCGGTTCACGAATAATAGATTCAATCTTTCTTCTATCTGATGTACCTTCTACAATAATGACTTTTTCTACATAAATCATATGTCATCACCCGATCACCATATACTATATAACCTTGAACTTAGTATATAGTATATTCGTTATTTTCATGTTGTTTCCTGTTTATTTTTGCAAAAGAAAAGCGTAAGCGGCTCGTTCAGATTGTGAAGACTTATGAAACCTTACCACAAAACAGTTTTTCTCATAATAGCTTATTTATTTACATATAACTTGAATTTCATTATTTCACACAAAATAAAAAAAGACAGCACAAAGGCTGTCCTTTAATCGACTATAATTAGTCTTGGTTTGTCATTTCTGCATATTTTTCAGCAGTTAATAACTTCTCAACTTGGCTTGCATCAGAAAGTTCAACTTTAACCATCCATGCACCCTCGTATGGAGATTCGTTAACAAGTTCTGGTTGGTCACTTAATTCTTCGTTTACTGCTACAACTTTACCGCTTACAGGTGCGTATAACTCAGAAACTGTTTTAACAGATTCTACGCTTCCGAATGGCTCGTCAGCTTCGATTGTTGCACCTACTTCAGGAAGTTCAACGAATACGATATCGCCTAGCTCACCTTGTGCAAAGTGAGTGATACCGATAACAACTTCATTACCTTCAGTTTTTACCCATTCGTGTTCTTCAGAGTAACGTAAATTATTTGGAATGCTCATGACTGTACCTCCAGTGAATGTATTAATTATGTAAAAATACCTTATTGGTACTTTTTCCACACACTTTCAAACTGCTCTTCGTTAAAACCAAGTGTTACATTCGTTCCATCTGTTACAATTGGACGTTTAATCAACATGCCATCAGATGCTAAAAGCTCGTACATTTCGTCTTCGCTTGCATCTTTCAACTTATCTTTCAGACCAAGTTCACGGTAACGCATTCCACTTGTATTAAAGAATTTTTTTAATGGTAATTCACTTTTTTCATGTAAATTACGTAAATCTTCTTTTGATGGTGGATTTTCAACAATATGAATCATCTCATATGCTACATCGTTTGCCTCAAACCATTTCTTTGCCTTTTGACATGTGCCACACTTTGGATATGAATAAAATGTTACTGTCATAAATTCACCTACTTTTTTACTAACCTTTACCTTTATCATATAGAAAACGTTTTATTATTTCAAACCATTATTCGCTAAACTTTTACTTATTTCGTGATAATTTTTAATAATCCTGCGAATTTTTCTTATTTTTCCGCCATTTGTTAAGAAAAAAATAAATATATAAATTTTTTTAGATTCTGCACCAAACATATATCTTAAACAAGCGTTTGATTAATTCCACATTTTTCTTTCTTACGCCTTGAGCTGCATCGGTTTCTTCCTACCGAACATACAGCTTAAACAAACGTTTGATTAATTCTCCATTTTTCTTTCTTAACCCTTAAGTTACATCGGTTTCTTCCTACCGAACATACAGCTTAAACAAACGTTTATTTAAAAAAATAAGAAGCCTCGTTTACAGGCTCCCTCATCATCTATTCAAATAATCTGCGATGGTTTGAAATACGACGATATACATATTATGAATACTTTCTTCTGTATTTCCTCCATTAGATAAACCAATTGCCCATTGTTGCCCTTCACCACTTCCGATATTTGCAAAACCTTGCGTATACATCACATTTACATCTTTTCGTGCACTGTTATACTCTGTCCCTTTTGTAATAAAAATTGAATATGATTTATCTTGTAAACCGATAAAAAACACTGGTTTCTTTAGCGATGAAAATACATTTTTGTACTGCTCTGTTGAGGCTTCTTGAAAGTGATCTTTCATTATTAGAAAACCATCCACTTCCTTAGATTTCTTTTCCAGTGCCTCTAACTTCATTTCCTCAAACTTTACATTCCTAAACGTATCTTTCGGCTTTTCTCCAACAACTCCAATTACGAGTGCTCTTCCGTTATATTCTAATTTCTCTCCTTCTTTATCCTTTGCACACCCAGCACTGACTAGGCATATCAATATAAAAAATAAGAAATACGATAAACGCTTCATATAGCACCCTCCCCTTCTTTTTAGTCAAGTGACAAAAACGTAAGGTTAATTCAAGAAAATGTAAGTAAAATCGATAGCCCAATTCACGTTTCTATATTATAATCAATTGAATTTACTTACATTACTAAACATAGGAGATCAACATGAAGAAATTTAAACTTTCATCTTTTCTTCCGTTAAGTTATATACTTCTACTTGTACTCGTAAGTCCCCTTTACGACGTATTAAATAAATCGACTGTTCACGCAGTAGACGTTACAACTGTAGTAGATGATTGGATTCCATTTGTAAAAGCATTTATTATTCCTTATTTACTTTGGTTTCCATACTTATACGGCGCACTTATTTATTACTGCTTTGCTGACCGAAAGCAATATTATGTCACTTTAAGTAGTGTTATTTTTGGAAAGCTTGCTTGTTTTTCTATTTATTATTTTTGGCAAACAACTGTACCGCGTCCGACTGTCGTTGGAACAGATGTATTTTCTGAACTAGTTCGCTATATTTATAGTATCGATCAACCGGTAAACTGTTTCCCTAGCATTCACGTTCTTACTACATTTGTAATTATGTTAGCTGCCTTTAAGCGTAGAGAGCAACATGCTTTTGAATATTACATCCTTACTTTCTTCGGTACACTTATTATTTTATCAACGTTATTTACGAAGCAGCATGCCTTTGTAGATGCCGTTTCTGGAATGACGCTTGCAAGCATACTTTACTTCGGCGTTCAACTCTTATTGGCGAAAGAACCAATAAGAGTTCCAGTAAAACAAAATCATAGAATGTAACATGACAAAAAAGCAGACTGTGGCTTCTCAGTCTGCTTTTATCTATTATTAAGGAGATTTTCAATTTAAGATTGCGGTACAGTCATATCACCAGAATGAATACGACCTGCTTTTTTAAGAGCAATGTAAAGTATATAAGAAACAGCTACTGGAATAACGATATAAGTAATTACCATCGCTGGGAGAACTCCCCATCCTTGGCTGGAAATTAAATTAATTGGTGCGATAAGAGAACTTAATCCAAGACCTGCAATTTCCTTTCCTGCTTCCAGTTGGAAAATTAATGCGGATACTGGACCGACTATAGCACTGGCGACGACAGTTGGAACGAGAATCATTGGATTTTTAGTGATATTTGGCAACTGTACTTTCGGAGTACAAAGTGCTTGAGCTAATATGCCACCTAAATTGTTTTCTTTCGCTGAGATGACAGAGAATCCGATAAACTGAGCGACGCATCCGGCAAGAGCAGCACCACCTGCAACACCGTCTAAGCTAAGTGCAATTGCTAACGCAGCTGATGAAGCTGGAGAGATAAGTAATAGTCCCCAAACTACTGCAATGACGATAGAAGCGATAAACGGGCTACCAGCCGAGCTATCTTTAATAAAAGCTCCAACTGCGTTTAAAACAGGAGTAATATTATGAGCTAACCAAATACCAACTAAACCAGAGCCTAATATTGCCGCAAATGGAACGAGCATCATATCTAAAGCAGTTTTTCCGCTTAAACGTTTACCCATATATACAGCTAAAGTTGCTGTTAATAAAGCACCGATTGGCTCACCTGTTTTAATAATTAGACCTGCTTCAGTAATTGAAATGGATCCGGCACCAATTGCTCCAGCCACCATAGCCGAGAAGATTACAAGGCCATTTGCACCGAGCATAAAAGCAATCCCGGCACCAATTGCTGGTGCCATAAGTGATTTTGCAACAACTCCGATTGTAATAAGTAATGGTATATCAACAATTCTTCCTATATTTTCGATCAGTAAACCAATTCCGAGGGATACGAAAATACCTTGTGCGATTCCAGCAGATGCTTTAAATACACGAGACATTATATATTCCTTCATTTGTTTCACCTTCTTCTATAAGTTAGTAACCAATTGTTTTCATATAATCACGTAAAATATCGTTTGATTTTGCGAATCGAGATTCTTCATCCTCTGTTAAATTGAGTTCTACAACTTCTCTTATACCGTCTCTAGTAATAATAGCTGGTACTCCTGTACAAATATCATATTCACCATACTCACCATCTAAAATGGCTGATACAGCAATGACACGGTGATCATCATTAAAGATTGAACTCGCAATATATGCTAGAGAATTTCCGATTCCGTAATAAGTAGTTCCTTTTCGCTTATAAATTTCCCATCCAGCTTTCGCAGTCTTCTCAACAATTTCATCTAAATCTATTTCACCAAATCGTTCTTTTTGTTCTTCTAAAATTTGCAGAATTGGCTTTCCACCAACAGTTACGTGAGACCAAGCAACCATTTGAGAATCACCATGTTCTCCCAATGAATACCCATGAATACTACGAGGGTCTACATGTAACATTTCAGATAAAATTGTTCTTAAGCGAGAAGAATCTAATGATGTACCTGTACCGATCACACGATTTCTAGGTAATCCAGATAATTTCCATACTTCATATGTAATAATATCAACTGGGTTCGATGCGAGTAAGAAAATACCATCAAATCCACTTTCCATTACACCACCAACAACACTTTCCATAATCTTTGCACTTGCTCCTAAAGTATCTAAGCGACTTTGTCCAGGTTTTGGTGCTGGCCCTGCAGTAATAATAACAATGTCCATATCTTTGCAGTCTTCATAGCTTCCTGCATATACTTTTGTTCTTGTATTTGTAAAGTTAATGCAATGTGATAAATCCATTGCTTCCCCAACTGCACGTTCATGATTTATATCAATTAATAATAGCTCTTCGCAAATGCCTTGATTCACAATAGAATACGCACAACTTGATCCAACTAATCCAGTACCGATAATTGCAATTTTTCTTGTATGTCTTTTCATAGCAATCTCTCCTAAGTGATCATATAATCTATTTCTTTTGTTCTTTACACTCTTAATTATAGAGGTTATCACGATAGAAACCATGGATACTTTGTGAAATATTGAACAAAGTTTTTGTCCTTTTTGTGAATTGTTATATTCCATTTTCGTCATATTTGTTACAACTGGAAAAATATTTATTATATATTTATTGACATACAACAAAATAAAACGAGCGAATCCATTTTCGCTCGTTTTTTCATCCTATTATTCTGCACTTAACTGACTTTTCAATTGCTGCACAATCATCGGATTCGCAGGTGCTGCTGGTTTATAATAACTCTTTTGCTTTGCGTACTCATACATATTACGTTGGCGCATCTCATCTTGATTACGAATTTGGATTAACGTTTGATGTAACTGCTCATTATCAGACTGAGCAATATAATTTGCATAACTTGTTAAACTTGCATTTAATCCTGCTAAATAATCATTTACCATATCTTTTTCATTCATGTTCCGCTTCCTCCTATCCTAAAAAAGTCATTAATTGTTGCTTCGTATTTCGTGCATCTTGTGCATCCTTTTGTAGCATTTGTTTCAGTTGTGGATCTGTACACGTCTGTGCATACTGCTCCAACTTGTTAATAATTGTTGCATGTCCACCGATTAAATGACGTAAATTTTCTACTTCAAGCTCTGTTAAGTTTTGCATAGGATACTCCTACCTTTCTTTATTCGTTCACTGTTAGTATTTAGCTATTTTTTGATTGTATACATGAATTAACTTTTTCACGTGCATACAAAATAAAAGATGAATAGCTAAGCCATTCACCTTTTATACTGGTTATGTATTTATTTTTATAGAGATACAATCATACTTATACTCACAAGTAAGTTCCATACAATGTGTAAAATAATACTAGGTATAATAGATTGCGTCTTTTTGTATAACATTGCAAATACCATTCCCATAATCGTTGCTGTAATTAGAAGCCCCCCATGAAGAAGTCCAAAAATGAAGGAAGAGATAATGATACTAACTAAAAAATTATATTTCTTTTCTAAAAATCGATATAAAATACCTCGAAATAGAATTTCTTCTTTAACCGGCGTAATGATAGCAACACTTAACACATATATAATACTTTGTATGCTATTTTGAAGCCTTAAACTCCCTAATTGTTCCTTTTGTTCCGCTGCACTTTCAAAACTAAACACATGTAACATTAAATATTGTGATACTGCAATGATAATAAAACCAATTAATAGATATAAATATGTCTTCCCATTCTTCAAAACGGATACATCCCAAATGTATTTAATAAAATGAAAAACCGGTTTATAGGCTAATAAAACGATAGCAACAACAATTGCATCGAATAAGAGTAAATAATATCCTTCTAATTTAGTACTTAATGCTTCTTCTCCATAAATCTCAAAGGCTAAACCAAGAAATAATCCTCCTAGGAGTGAAATCCCTATAATCATTGCTATCATTACAAATAGATTTTTATATGTTATATTCTCGATTTTTCTTTCCACACTATACGCTTCTAACACTGTTTTACCCACAGTATCCCTCCAGTTATTCTCATTTATCTCATTAAAATCCTTTAATTTAAATATAAAGATAATATAACAAAATTTACAAAAAGAATAATATGCAATTTTACATATTATGAAAACTTTATATTTTATAGTTTTAGGAATAGGATTGCTATGCAATAATTATTATATGAAATTTCAAAAAACACTTACTATCCACCATAATCCTCGCATCATATAAAACTTATTAGTTAAAGGAGCAATGAACATGAAAACACATGACTTCCTTACAGAAATCCAGAAGGGCTCTGAGCCTAGTCCCTATCAAGACCCCATCGTATTCAGTTTCGTTTGCTTTTTCTTAGCGATATATACATTTTTCAAACCTGCAAAATAATATCATTTCATAAGAAAAAGCCTACCATTCTTTTCGAATCATATGCACTAAAAAACCTTAGAATCACTTCTAAGGTTTTTGTTTACCTTGCTTCTTATTCACGTAACCCTTTAATAAACGTTTCCAATAATACATGTAAACTTATATCTAGATCTAACGGCAAACCAAATCCGCCTTGCTGTTCAATCGAAGCAAATCCATGACAAATACTTCTGAATCCGCGTGTCGCATGAAGTGCATTCTCTCCTTCTAAGCCATACTGTTGTAATACTTGAAGACAAAGCTTTACAATTCCGTCACCTGCTTTTCTTACTTCTTCATCTCGTAAAAAAGTTGCTTCATATAGTCCAGGATGTTTTCGGACAAATGCTACATACGCTTCTCCTAATGCATGAATTGCTTCATCCATACGTTTATCCTCGGCCGCTTCTTCCAGTTTGTTATGCAGCTGTTTTATTCCGTAAATACCAAGATTTTTCCGTACATCTTGTAACCCTTTTACATGATTATATAGTGAGGGCGAACGTATCCCTAACCTTTTCGCTAATGAAGCTAACGTTACTTCTTGTATTCCATTTGTATCTGCAATTTCTGCAGCTGTTTCTACAATTTTCTGTAATGTAAGTCCGATTCTCGGTGACATAAATTAACCCTCTTTCTTACTTTCTATATTCCGTTTCGCTTCCTTAATAGCAAGCTCTATGACAGTCCCTGGATTCTTTATCATTTCCCCATGCCCTGCCGCAAGTAAGGAAGGCTCATATTCGCTTAACTTCTCTGCACTTTGTAATGATATTTCTTTGCTCCACGTTGCCATCGCAGGAAACGGAAACCAAAATTTCATTTGTCCCGAAACAGCCATACCTCCTCTTGTTTGGAATGCATCCCCAACAATAAGAGCTTTATTTCGTACATCAAGAAATGACATGGATCCTGGCGTATGTCCCGGTGTCATAATCGCAAGAAGCGATCCAACTCGGTCGCCATCTTCTAATAAAACATCAGGTACCGTTTTTACCTTTTTAGGTACACCGCCTTTTATCGGTATATTTGGTTCATCCTTTTGTAACGTCGTATCTCCTTCTAACAGCTTTGCGTCCCGCTTAGAAATATAGACTGGAACATTAGGGAGTACTTCCTTTATTGCGTCTAATGCACCGATGTGATCATCATGCGCATGTGTTAATACAATCTTAGTAATTGGTTTTCCTATTTTCTCAGCCGCCTGTAAAATACTTTTTGCGCTATATGGCAAAGCCGCATCAATTAAAGTTAAACCATCTTCTTCCTCCACAAAGTAACAATTCACAGGAAACACTCTTGGCAAAAATGACAATTGATATACCGTTTGTTCATGTATCATTCTCATATTTCCATCTCCCTTTTCACGAAAACTAATACCATTAGTTTTATTATACTAATGGTATTAGTTTTATGTCACTAAAAAATTTCTTTTTTTCAAAAAAAAGAACAGTAGCCGTATAAACGACTACTGTTCTTTAAAGATATTAAACTGTATAACGCTCATCTTCTAAAATTTTCGCAGCAATTTCACGTTTCTTCGGAATTACGTTAAGTGGTGTGTGGCGAGTTAATTTACGTAATGATGATAACATCATGCGCAGCATGTCGCCGTTTTCAACTGCGATAAGTGTTTCTTTCGCATCTGCTTCAATTTCGTTGAATGCTTCTTGGCAGAATACTTCAGTGTATAACACTTTTTGTTTATTCTTTTCAAGACCAGTTGTTTTAATTGCTTTTTCTGTACGAAGAACAGCTGATTCCATTGCATATAGGTTACTTACGATGTCAGCGATATTCACAAGAATTTCTTGCTCTTTCTCTAATGCTTTACCGTATTTTTGAGCTGCTAATCCAGCTACCATTAAGCCGATTTTCTTCGCGTTACTTACTAAATACTTTTGAAGTGCTAATGGCTCATCGCCTACTTCTTCTGGCATCATCATCATTAACTCTTCTTGTAATTTTTGTGCTTTTTGAAGAAGTGGTAATTCACCTTTCATCGCTTTACGTAAGAACGTACCTGGTACGATTAGGCGGTTAATTTCATTCGTTCCTTCGAAAATACGGTTAATACGAGAATCGCGGTACATTCTTTCAATCTCGTACTCTGCCATAAATCCGTAACCACCGTGAATTTGAACACCTTCATCTACTGTATAGTCTAATACTTCAGAACCGAATACTTTATTTAAAGAGCACTCGATTGCATATTCAGCGATAGAAGCTGCTACTGCTTTACCGTCTTTTACTTCTTCTTCAGATAATGTGCTCATGCGGCTTTCGAATAAACCTACTGTACGATATACAGAACTTTCAGCTGCATATGTTTTTGCTGCCATATTCGCAAGTTTCTCTTGAATTAATGGGAAGCGAGCGATTGGTTGCTTGAACTGTTGACGTTGGTTTGCATATTGTGCTGAAATTTCTACTGCACGTTTCGCAGATCCAACTGTACCAACACCTAATTTATAACGGCCGATATTTAAAATGTTGAATGCGATAATATGACCTTTACCGATTTCACCAAGTAGGTTTTCTTTCGGTACTAATGCATCTTCTAAAATTAACGTACGAGTTGAAGAACATTTAATACCCATTTTCTTTTCTTCTGGGCTTGTAGATACGCCAGCATATTCTTTCTCTACGATAAATGCTGAGAAGTGCTCTCCATCAATTTTTGCATACACGATAAATACGTCAGCGAATGCAGAGTTTGTAATCCATTGTTTTTCACCATTTAATACATAATGTGTACCTTCTGCATTTAAACGTGCAGTTGTTTTTGCACCTAATGCGTCAGATCCTGAACCTGGCTCTGTTAATGCGTATGCAGCTAATTTCTCACCAGTTGCAAGTAATGGTAAATACTTTTTCTTTTGCTCTTCGTTACCGAATAATACGATTGGTAACGATCCGATACCTACGTGAGCACCGTGAGTAATTGCAAAGCCACCTGCGCGAGAGAATTTCTCTGCGATTAACGCTGAGCTTACTTTATCAAGGCCAATTCCTCCGTACTCTTCTGGTACATCAGCACCTAATAAACCAAGTTCTCCAGCTTCTTTTAACAGACGAACAGAACGATCAAACTCATGTTGCTCTAAATATTCAAGCTCTGGAAGAACTTCATTTACGATAAAGTCCTCTGTCGTTTTTGCAATCATTTTATGCTCAGATGAAAAATCTTCTGGCGTAAACACTTGATCAATCGTAATCTCATCTACTAAAAAGCTACCGCCTTTAACCGCATTTCCTACTGTTTTTTCCATGAAAATTTCCTCCTTCATATTTTCATGAGCAGCTTCTTTCAAAAAAGAAAGAAGCTGGCTCTCAATTTTATTTTTTATAAACCTTCGTTGCTTCCATTCTTTTTTTATAATCCAGTTCCAGTGGCTAAAACAGTCGGTCGTTTCACCCCTTCCTGTGAGGCAAAAAGCGCCTCTTCGTCAGGGCTTCCAACGCCCTCCTGTTCTGAGCAAGCCGCTTCCACTTTTTTATAGTAATTCAAATACTCCCGCTGCTCCCATTCCGCCACCGATACACATTGTTACGATACCGAATTGTTCGTTGCGGCGTTTCATTTCGTGAATAAGAGATAGTGTTAGTTTTGCTCCTGTACAGCCAAGTGGATGTCCAAGTGCGATTGCACCACCGTTTACGTTTACTTTTTCTTCATCTAAACCAAGTTCACGAATAACTTGGATTGATTGTGAAGCGAATGCTTCATTTAGTTCGAATAGGCCGATATCAGATAGCTCTAAACCAGCTAGTTTTAACGCTTTCGGAATTGCAGCGATTGGACCGATTCCCATTACTTCTGGTGGTACGCCAGCTACTGCAAATGAACGGAATTTCGCAAGTGGCTTCATACCATCACTTACTGCTTTTTCACGATCCATCAATAATACAGATGCTGCACCATCACTCATTTGTGAAGAGTTACCAGCTGTTACAGAACCGCGAACGTTAAATGCTGGACGTAATTTACCTAAGATGTCTAATGTCGTTTCTGCTCTTACACCTTCGTCTTGTGCGAAAGTGATTGTTTCTTCTTGTAATTTGTTGTTTGCTCCAACAGTACGTAACGTTACATCTACAGATACTGTTTCATCAGCAAAGTTCCCTGCCGCTAATGCTTTGGCAGCACGTTGATGACTTCTTACTGCGAATGCATCTTGCTCTTCACGAGAAATTCCATATTTCACAGCAACTTGCTCTGCTGTATGTCCCATACCCATATAATATTCTGGAGCTGCTTCTACAAGGCGACTATTCGGACGAACAACGTGTCCCATCATTGGAACTAAACTCATTGATTCCGCTCCACCTGATAATACAGCTTCAGAGTGACCAAGCATAATACGCTCTGCTCCGTAAGCGATACTTTGTAAACCTGAAGAACAGTAACGGTTAATCGTAATAGCTGGAACATCGTAAGAAAGTCCTGCTAATCCACCGATATTACGAGCCATATTTAAACCTTGCTCTGCTTCTGGCATCGCACAGCCGAAAATTAAATCGTCAATTGGTCCTTCATAATTCGCACGCTTTAACGTTTCCTTTACTACTAACGCCCCTAGATCGTCAGGACGAACTGTTTTTAATGAACCCCTCTTTGCTTTTCCAATTGGTGTTCTTGCTCCCGCAACAATGACAGCTTCTCTCATGAACGATATCTCCCCTCGTTATTAGTTACGTAATGGCTTTCCTTTTACAAGCATGTGCTGCATTCTTGCTTGTGATTTCATCTCACTTACTAAGCTAATAAATGCTTCACGTTCTACATCTAATAAATATTGCTCATCAACTTCTGTTCCGTACGGCACTTTTCCACCCGCAATGACATATGCAAGTTTCTTCGCAATGTGAAGATCATGTTCAGAAATGTAACCTGATAAATGCATTGCTTCTGCACCAAGTACAAGAGTTGCATATCCTGTTTCACCAACAACTGGTATCTTTTTACGAATCGGTGCTTTATAACCAGCTTCATATAAAGCAAGTGCTTTCTGTTTCGCATCATATAGTAAGTGATCACCATTCACACTAATACCGTCTTTATCGCCTAAGAAGTTGTTCGATACAGCTTCTTGGGCTGATGTAGAAACTTTCGCCATCGCTACAGATTCGAACACTTTATTCGCAACTTTTTGCAGGTCAAACTCTACACCATTTGGCATTTTATTTAAGTGTTTAATGTATAGCTCTTTATTACCGCCTCCGCCAGGAATTAAGCCAACACCAACTTCTACTAAGCCCATATACGTTTCACTAGAAGCTTGAATGCTAGCTGCTGGTAAGCAAACTTCTGTACCTCCGCCAAGCGTCATACCATATGGTGCTGCTACAACTGGCTTAGAAGAGTACTTAATTTTCGTCATTGCATCTTGGAAGTTTTTCACAACCAACTCAATTTCAAAGTAATTGTCGTCTTGTGCTTCCATTAAGATCATCGCCAAGTTCGCACCAACGCAGAAGTTCTTCGATTGGTTACCGATAACAAGACCTTTATAATTTTTTTCTACTTCATCAACAGCATAGTTA
This sequence comes from Bacillus cereus group sp. MYBK216-1, assembly GCF_051916495.1. Classification (NCBI taxonomy): domain Bacteria; kingdom Bacillati; phylum Bacillota; class Bacilli; order Caryophanales; family Bacillaceae; genus Bacillus; species Bacillus cereus group sp. MYBK216-1. Next base: position 515,014 of record NZ_JBQAGT010000005.1, on the reverse strand, counting down.
ATCATTTGCGTAATATCCATACCGATTGCATTGCTCTTCGAATGGAATTCTAAGCAAAGGATGCCGTCGCCTAAATCAATTAAGCTCGCTCCGCTATTTTTCTTTAATACACCATTTTTCGCTTTTAATTGCTTAAGAGAAATTGCTTTTTTATTACGCTCGATTAGCTTATATTCGCCATTATCGTAATAGTAGCTATCGCCGTTATCATGTTTATAGAAAGTAGTGAAACCTTTCTCTAACATTTCTTTCACCCAAGTAGGAACAACTACGCCGTTTTCTTCCATCTTTTGAACAGATTTTTCAACACCGATTGCATCCCACACTTCAAATGGTCCTTGCTCCCAGCCGAAGCCCCACTTCATCGCTTGGTCAATTGCAACGATATCGTCAGCAATTTCTTTATGAAGTTTTGCAGAGTATAAAAGAGTTGGTGTAATGATGTTCCATAACAACTCTCCTGCACGATCTTTCGCGTATACAAGCGCTTTCAATTTATTCGCTAATCCTTTTTCTTGTTTACTTAACTCTACGGATGCAGCTTTTAATTTTTTACGCGCTTCATATTCCATCGTTTTAGGGTTTAACTCTAAAATTTCTTTCCCTTGTTTTAAGAAGAAGCCTTGACCCGTTTTACTTCCAAGCCATTTTTTCTCAAGCATTTCATGCATGAAAGCTGGTACTTTAAATACATCACGCTCTTCTTCTTGCACATTTTCATATACGTTATTTGCAACGTGTACGAATGTATCTAAGCCGACAACATCTAATGTGCGGAACGTTGCGCTCTTCGGACGACCAATAAGTGGGCCTGTTACAGAATCAACTTCCCCAATACTATAGCCGCGTTTTACCATCTCTTGAAGAGTAACAAGTAAACCGTACGTACCGATGCGGTTTCCAATAAAGTTTGGTGTGTCTTTTGCGATAACAACGCCTTTTCCAAGAACGTCTTCGCCAAATAGTTTCATGAAGCTTAATACTTGTGGATCTGTTTCTTTCGTCGGTATTACCTCTAGAAGTTTTAAATATCGTGGTGGGTTAAAAAAGTGTGTGCCTAAGAAGTGTTTCTGGAAGTCGTCTGAACGACCTTCTGCCATTTTTTCAACTGAGATGCCTGACGTATTCGAGCTGACAATAGAACCCGGTTTACGAACAGCGTCTACTTTTTCAAATAATTTCTTTTTAATCTCTAAGTTTTCAACTACTACTTCAATAATCCAATCTACATCAGCTAGACGCTCAAGATCATCTTCTAAGTTACCTGCTTCAATCAGTGCTAGATTTCCTTTCACTGTCAGAGGAGCTGGTTTTTGCTTTAATAATTTTTGCACAGCCGTATTACTAAAACGATTTCTCACACTTTTATGTTCTAATGTAAGTCCCTTCGCTTCTTCTTCTTTCGTAAGCGCAGGTGGTACAATATCAAGCAATAATGTCGGAATACCAATATTAGCTAAGTGTGCCGCAATTCCCGAACCCATTACGCCTGAACCTAGAACAGCAGCCTTTTTAATTTGGAACATCCAATTCTCCCCCTATTCTTGAATGAATGCTCATTCAATTTTTCGACATAAGTCGCAATCAATGAGTGAGCCTCTACTAATAAATATATGATACTGTTTAAATTTTCGCAATATATTTATTGATAAAATTTTCTGAAATAAATATTTTTCTTTCATTTGGCTATGCTATACATGTGTATTTTCTTTGTTTAAATGCACTTTTCCTTTTTATAATCTGACGAAACTGGAGGAATATATATGGCAAAACTTAAGAAGAACCCTTCAAAGGCTGGAATTAGTGCAGCTAGTGTAACTGGAAACGCAGGTCCGCATAATCACGGTGTTGAAAAAGGACGCCAAGGTAACAACCAACAATATAAGAAGCATAATATGGGCGAAAAATAACGCTATATTTTTGGGCAGAGAACGTGGCATAATGATTAATGGCTGCTTTTTCTGCCCAATTTATTTGTACATATGGAAAACAAAAGAGGGACCGATGATGAAACGAACAATAGTTATGATTGTAATGATTGCTACACTATTTACAGGGATGATTTTCTTCTCTTATGCACAAAGGCAACAAGCTGTAAGAGTTAATCAACCTAACATTACTGGGCAATACGCCATTACAATCGATGCAGACACAGGTGAAATTTTGTATGGGAAACGTGAAGACGAACGCTCTTATCCGGCTAGTATAGCCAAAATGATGACAACCCTTCTTTTACTAGAGAATGTAAAAGAAGATGAAGAAATTACAGTTACAGAAAATGCAATTAAAACAGAAAGTCAAAGTAAGAAAATTAAACTTCGTGCTGGAGAAAAATTAAAACGTGATGAGGCATTAAAACTTATGCTTATCATTAGTGCAGATCCAATAGCTGAATCAATTGCAGAACATATCGCAGGATCAAAAAATGAATTTGTGAAAATGATGAATGCTAGAGCGAAGGAACTTGGTACAAAGCATGCGACTTTCAAGAACGCAAGTGGTGCTGATGCGATTGGAAATAAAGTATCACCATATGACATCGCTATGATTACGAAAGAAGCATTAAAGTATCCAGTTGTTTTAGAATATATGAATTCAACACGTACAACTCTACATACTTCAGAACGCTCTCCAAACATCGCAAACTATGGACGAGAAGAACTATATGACGATCCATATGCGATTGGAAGTAAAAGCGGTCTATCAGCACTTGGCAAATATACAGTCGTAACAGTCGATGAAAAAGATGGTAAACGCGTCATTAACGTCGTATTATCTTCTACTCGGGCGCAACTATATCCTGATACGAAGAAAATGGCACATTATGCATTTCAGCAATTAAAATAACCAAGGAGTATTTTCTCCTTGGTTATTTTTTAACCATACCTTTTAATACGAACGCAACGTTTGCTGGACGCTCTGCTAGACGACGCATGAAGTAGCCATACCAGTCGTTTCCATAAGGTACGTAAACACGCATTTTGTAACCTTCTTTTACTAGCTCAAGTTGACGCTCATTACGAATACCATATAACATTTGGAATTCAAATTGATCCCTTGGAATGTTGTGTTCTTCAGCAAGTTTTTTTGTATATTCAATAATCGCTTCATCATGTGAAGCAATCGCAGTATAATTTCCATTTAATAAGTGCATTTTAATAATCTTTTTATAATTGTCATCTACATCTTTCTTATCCGGGAATGCTACCTCTTCAGGTTCTTTATAAGCACCTTTTACAAGACGTAAATTAGGATTATACGCATTTAATTCTTCCATATCTTTTTCTGTACGATATAGGTAAGCTTGAATAACAGTACCAATATTATCGTATTCAGATTTTAATTGTTTAAAGATATCAATTGTTTTACCACAGCGTGTATAATCTTCCATATCAATTGTAACGAACACGCCATTTTCTTTTGCAGCTTCTAAAATACGGCGCATATTGTTCATTACGATTTCATCAGAGATATCTAATCCCATAGAAGTCATCTTTAAAGAAAGTTGCGAATCAAGACCTTCTCTTCCAATTGCACGGATCGCTTCAATCGATTGGTTAGCCATTTCATTTGCTTCTGCTTCATTATCAACGAATTCCCCTAAATAATCGATTGTTACACAAAGTCCTTGCTTGTTCAATTGTTTAATAGCTGCTGTCGCTAATTCAATTGTCTCCCCTGCGACAAAGCGACCTGCACCAAAGCGTAAACCGTACTTTTTAGCCAGTTTTGTTAGCGCTTTATTTTTAGATAAGAAAAGAAACGAATTTCGCATTAATTGTTCCATGTAATTCACCCCTATGACTGTAATTTATCTGTTTTTTACCCCTCTTCAAAATTATATCATTGTTTAAAATTATTGGATACAAATAATTATTTAGATAATTTATAAAATACTATAAAAACATTTAAAAACCTATATTCTCGCATGCAAATATGAAGGGAATATTTTTCGACATTTAGAAAAAACGGGTTTACTAGGGCAAAAATAGGCATACCGAAAATATTCGACATGCCTATAGAACCCTTAATATTCCACGTAAGTTATATAAGGATATTAATACAGAAAACTTGCGATTATATTTCCCTCAAGTTTTTTTATTGCTCATTTCGCTTCTCTTCATTCAGCCTTTTAATATCTGTAATTAACTGCACCATCTCTTCTTTCGCATCTGGATATGTCTCATTCCAATGCTTTACTAAAGCTGGCATTGTCTTCGCTATGTAAGAATAAAGCGCCCACTTCTGCACCTGCTCTTTTCTCTCTTCATTGCTCTCTCCAAGTAATAGTTCCGTGTATTTCTCTAACAACCCGTCAAATTGTTCATTAAACTTTTCACTCATCTTATTTACCTCCTATATGAAAAAAGCAGCGAAGATCGCTGCTTTTTCTTATAATTTTGATCGAACAGAGTTTAATTTTTTCTCCATTGTGCTTACTTTATCACGACGATCATCAATACGAATAGTTGTTGCAACACGCTGTGCACCTTTCGTATATGGAACTTCATGCATTTGTTGAATTACTTCTAGAATGACAGGAAGATCTCCTTCAATAATTGTATTCATCGGTGTTAATTGATACTTCACACGATCCGCATTTTTCTCTAGCACCTTTTGTACTTCTGCTACATATTCACTAACACTTGGATTACCTGTTCCTACTGGAATAATCGATACATCAACAATTGCCATAGTAGTCTTCCTCCTATAATCGTTTCTTATATATCCATTGTCTATTTTACCGAAATCCTCTTCATTTTACTAATATGTTACTCTTCCACTTTAAACTGCTCGACTAATCTTTCTAAATCTCTCATATGTTCTGTCAAACTTTCCATCGTGTGAGCTACCTTTTCTAAATGATTCACCTGTGATTCCGTTGCAGCATGTACCTCTTCAGAAACAGCTGCACTTTCTTGACTCGTACCAGCAATTGTATGCATTACCGCTGTAATTTCCCCTTGCTCGTAACCTATGTTATGTACCTCTGCTACAATTTTTTCAACTGAAGTACTAATCGTATTTACAACTGACATAATTGTCCGGAACTCTATTTCCGCCTCTGTCGTCACTTTATTTTGCACATCTGCAATATCTTTCAATTTACTTACAACTTCTACAACTCTTTTTACTTCTACTTGCACATCACCAATCATCTTTGTGATTTCTCCAGTTGCCTCTTTTGATTGTTCCGCTAATTTACGAACCTCCTCAGCAACAACCGCAAATCCCTTACCTTGCTCACCTGCACGGGCAGCTTCAATCGAAGCATTTAAAGCAAGTAAATTTGTTTGATCCGAAATACCTTTTATAAGCTCAACCACATTTTGAATAGATCCAACTCTTTGTTCTAACTTACCCGATGCTTCTTCTGTATGAACAACAATTGAAGATGATTGTCCCCTCGTACGGATTAAATTCCTCATTGTATTTAATCCTTGCTTAGATGCCTCTTCCGCTTTGCCAGCCACTCCTTTTATTTCATCAACAGAGCTGTTCATTTGTTCCACTGACTCCGCCATATTTTCGAGCTGAGCTGAAACTTCATCCACACTATTCGCAAGAGTAGAAGCTCCTCCGCTCACATCATCCATTGCTCCTGACACTTCTCTACTAGCCGCTACTGTTTCGTTCGTTAAATAATGTAAACTATTCGTTGATTGTTGCACCGTTGATACGCTGTTTTTAATTTTACTTACCATTTCATTCATTTGTTCAACCATATCATTAAAGTGCTTAGTCAACTCTCCAACTTCATCTTTACTTGTCACTTTCATTCGCAGCGTTAAATCGCCTTCTGCTACTTTTTGCACGTGATTCTTTAATAGTTGCAGTGGTCTTGCTAATCTTCTTGAGAACAAGTAGGAAGCTACGATTCCAACTAATAAACTAATACATGCCATTATAATAACTGTATTTCTTGTACTATTTAATAGCCCATCGATCGTTTCTTTCGGATAAAAGATTCCTATCGTCCATTTCATCGTATCAAATGATTGACTATAAACAACTACATCTTCACCTTTTATTGTAGTGACCGCATATTTTGTTACCTCTTTATTTAAGCTCTTTATAAGTGGCTCTTTAGAAACATCTTTCCCTATCTTTTCTGGATAAACAAGAGCCATATTTTTATCATTTATAATAAACATTTCTCCGTCATTATTGTATTGAATATTGTGAAGCAACTTCTGAATCGTCCCAAGCGATACATCCATCGCAACAACACCTAATACAGACCCATCTTGAGCTGTAATTGCTTTAGAAACACCTACACTTAACTTTCCTGTTGCAATTTCATAAGAAGGTTGTCCCCAATGGACCTTTTTTACATCAGCCTCTGAATCTTTATACCATGGTCTTGTCGTTGGATCGTATCCTTCTGGCACTTGCCCATCTTCAGCAAGATTGGCACTTAATGTTTTTTTATCTTTCGTACCAATATATAAATCTAAAATACCAGGATGATTCTTTTTATACTCTGCAAACTCTTTCGTTAAAAACGCTTCCTCTTCTGGAGTAACCCCACCTTGAAGCATATTACGAATCATCTCACTGTTCGCATAATACCCCATATCTTCATCCGTTCTTTGAACAAATGTCGTAAGTTGCTCTGTCACAAGATCCATCGCATTTTGAGAATACTCGTCTAAGGAACGCACTTCCTTTTCTTTCTGTAATTGATACACAGCTGTACCCAATATTACGAACATCATAGAAATAAGTACTGAAAACACTACCGCAATTTTTAAACGTAAACTTCTTAACATCTTCCCCCTAGCATCCCCTTCGCATTAAACTAAAATCTTATTAATCATTATATTAAGTATAATAGATAAAATTAAAAAATTGAAATTAATTCTCACCTTAATACAATTAGAAAACGGACTACCACTTGTGCAAAAACAAATAGTTCATTATCCTTAAAATATAATCTCATTCGTTCGGAGGTAACTATGTTACAAAAATTCGGTTTCTCACAATATGAAAGCCAAGCTTATGAAGTTGTCGTATCAAGCAATGAACCATTAGATGCTACAACAATTGTGAAGCATTCAGGTGTTCCAAAAGCAAAAATATATGAAGTGCTAGCACGCCTAATCGATAAAGGAATGGTAATGGATTCTGTTTCAGAAAAGAAAAAATTGTATACAGCATTACCACTAAAGCTAGCAATTGAAAAATTAACGACAGAATTCCAATCAAATATTAAAGAACTGGAAACAAATATATCAAAAAAATCATTTACAGATGACCGTGTGTGGAGCTTAAAAATGCAATCTTCTATTCGAGTTCAAAGTAAAGAACTCATTGAAAGTGCAAAAGAATCAATCCGTATTTCAGCTTGGAATGATACTCTTTTAGAATATCTCCCTTTACTAGAACAAAAAGCAAAACAAGGTGTTCAAATTGAATCCCTTATTGTTGGAGAAGTAGAAACAGACTTAGAAAAGATGCATTTTCTAATCCCAGCTGAAGAGCCTAATGCATTAGAGCGCTACTTACTACTCATCGTTGACGATCGTGAAATTTTATTTGCTGGCGTAGAACAAGAGTCATGGCAAGCGATGAAAACAATGTCACAACCTTTCGTAAAGTTCTTTACAGAATTTTTCTATCACGACGTTGCACTTGCAAAGATTACCCAGAAACACCATGACCTCTTTATGGAAGATGAGGAAATTAAGAGTTTGTTAATGAAATTAAGATACTAATTAAATAATAAAAAGGAGTCTAGTTTTTCACTTAGACTCCTTTTCGTTTTGTTCCTTTATCTCCATCAACAGCTCAATGATTTTCTCATTTTGCTCTACCTGTTTCTCAGAATTTTTATAGATGAAACGAACCCATCTAAGTGCAAGAATAATAAGAAACAAAGGGAGCATTGAAATTAGAAGACCAATAATTGAAAAATTCGTATACATATACCTCACCTCGCTATATACACCTTCTCCATCTTTCTACTAAAACCTGCAATTTTTTACAAATAAAAAAGAACCTATCAAACGATAGATTCTTCTTTCACGAACTGAGTAGAGCGTCCTCTTGTAATCGAGAAAATCGCACAAAGTAGTGCTAATATAATAAAGCCACCGCCTACCCAAGCATTATATATAACAGATGATTTTTCAATAACAACTCCACCTACTGTTGAACCGAGTGCAATTCCTAAATGAAGCGCAGAGTTATTTAAACCTTGCTGAATACCAGCTGATTCCGGTGCAATTTCAATTAAATAATTTTGCTGTGCTGGTGAAATCGCCCAGCTCAGCATACTCCAAAGTCCCATCATAATGATGAAGAGCGGGAATGAGAATGTCATTAATGGCAACATGAAGATTGCACATGCAAATACGATAATAATCGAGATAATACTTTTCTTCGACCCCCATTTATCAGCAAGCCATCCACCAAATCCGCCGCCAATTACTGCTGCGATTCCGAAAATGAAGTAAAACACACTAATCCAGTTTGCTTCAACATGCATGACATCCTTTAAGAAAGGCGTTAAATATGCATATAGTGTTAAATGACCCGTTAAAAATAAAAAGGATGTTAACTGTGCACTTACAATTTTTTTATCTTTTAAAGTAGCAAGTTGTTTCTTTATTGATAATACCGATGTCGGTGGTACTTTCGTTAAGAACAATGAAATACAAGCAATAGCCATAACTGTTAATATTGAAATTAATACAAATGGCGCACGCCATCCGTATGCATTTCCGAGCACAAGACCGAGCGGTACTCCAAGTACGAGTGATCCGCTAATCCCCATAAAAATGATTCCAATTGCACGCGCACGAAAATGCGGTTCCACTACACTAGAAGCAAGTGTTACCGATAGTGCAATAATTAATGAACCACTTGCCGCACAAATAACCCTTGAGAACATTAACATTCCGTAATTTACACTAAATGCCGAAATGATATTTCCGATTAAGAAAATCGATAATGCTCCAACATACAATGTTTTTCTTTCAAACTTCCCTGTCACAGCTAATAAAACTGGACCTGACAAAGCAAATACTACCGAAAATATTGTGATAAGCTGACCAGCTGCGCTAATAGATACTCCTAAATCATTGGCAACTAAATCGAGCGTTCCTCCTATAATTAACTCAACCGTTCCGACTACGAAAGCCGCGATAGCTAAAATATAAACACGAAAATTCAAGTCTTTCCCCACGCTTTCTATTTTGGTTACTACGACTATAGTAACCAAAATAGAAAGTGGACGCAAGTATAATTTTTTTGCAGTAAAAAAGGTAGGCGTATTATACGCCTACCCTTCCATCATTCTGTTTCTTTCTTCTTATTCAAGTACCAATACACCGGAAGTCCCGTAAATACAATTCCAATTGATAAAAAACAACTTACTGGATCGTTAATAATCGCACTACCGATTACAAAAAGTGAACCTAAAATCGCAACAATTGGTACGATTGGGAATAACGGTACACTATATGCACGCTCTTTATTCTTATTACGTTTTCTTAAAATGAAGACACCAATAAACGTCATCACATAGAAAATATAAATAATGAATACGGAAATCTCAGATAGCTTATTTGGATCACTAATAATCATTAAAATAATTCCTAAAATGATTTCAACAGTAATCGCATTTGCTGGTGTTTTAAATCTTGGACTTTCCTTTGCAATAAACTTAGCAAATGGAAGTTGTCCACGTTCTGCCATCGACATCGGGATACGTGGGAACGTTAAAATCTTTCCATTTAAACAACCGAAAATAGAAACGATAATACCGATACTAATAATTTTCCCGCCATATTCTCCAAGTAGCATGCCGGCAGCTGTCGCTGTTGCATTTTCTCCAAGGTCTACAATTTTCGCTGCTGGTAATACATTTAATAACGCCAAGTTAATTAATACGTATGCAGCTGTTACAATTAAAATCCCAACTGTCATTGCTTTCGGTAATAACTTTGTTGGATTCTTCATTTCCCCGCCAATTGAAGCAAGTAAAATCCAGCCGTCATAAGCAAATAACGTTGCTAAAATTGCCATACCGATACTTTGATTTTCCGATATCGGCACAACTACGTTAAAGATATCGCTATTCCCTTTCCAAAAACCTAGCACAACAATTAACACAATCGGAATCATCTTCCCAATTGTCGTGATTGTTTGAACGATACCTCCGTATTTTGTTCCCATACTATTTACAACGCCAAGGAACACAACCGTTCCAATTGCGATTGGTAAATTCCATGCTTTATCTAAATAGAAAAAATTAATCATTAAAGAACTAAAGTATAAGCCTAATGTTCCGATAATAGCAGGTCCATAAACAATTGTTTGCATCCAACCTGATAAATATCCCCAAAAACTTCCGTAAATCTCCTCTAAATACGTATACAAACCACCATTTTTCGGGATTTGCGCTCCAATTTCAGCTACTGTTAAACCACTCGCTAGCGTCAATAGACCACCAATTACCCAAGCAAGAATGGCCATATTAGAACTTCCCGAGTAATCTAATACGCTCCCTGGCTTCATGAACACACCAGATCCAATAATCGTTCCTACTACGATAGAAAGTGCTACTGTTAAACCAATTTTGTTCTTCTCATCATGATGCATGCTGCGTATCCTCCTTCCAATCCTAGTGTGATGCAAAAATGAAATAAAAAAACACTCCTCCCTAAAAAAGGGACGAGTGTTGTATTCGTGGTTCCACCCTTGTTTCAATTCGTAAAGTAACACACTTCACCAATTTCTCAAGTCTAAATAACGGTTTTTGCCGGCAAGCAATTACTAGATATTCGTTCACTGCTGCAGTTCAGAGGTGGTAATCTATTTTTCCGTATTAGGAAGCTCACAGCCAAAGGCTTCCCTCTCTGAGAATCGTAAAAAATTGATCGTGTCCTCATCATCACTTCTTGATGTCGAATTTTGTAGTTATTGTTCATTATATTGAATTGTTATAAAAAATCAATATATTTTTTATATAACATAAGAAAGAATTCTCTTCTTATATTATAACAGAAGATACAAAACTTCTCTATTTCCCTAAAAATGGTATAATCCATTTAGGAGGTGCATCAATAATGATTGCTGTCTTTTGTATCATCGCTACATGTCTCTCTGTTCTATTCGCTATCATGCATCGGCACAAGTATCCTGGTTATAGCATTTTAGCGGTAGCTATTATACCAGCTGGTTCCTTCTACGTATTGGGTAAATATCAATATACGGAAGTGTTTATCGGTTTTGCAATCTTCTACTGCGTCTTCGGATACATACTAACAATGAAAAGAATTTTATTGAATCATTAAAAGAGACCGATTTCTATAAGTAGAAATCGGTCCTCGCACGTACCTTCCGGTTGCCCCACGAAAGATACATAAATCCATTATTTATCTTCTTTTTTCATAAAAAAACTTGCCCCGTAAAAGCCCGATTGGTGAGGGCTAATAATCAGTGGAAATGCACCACTGATTAAAGTTTCACTTTATGATGCGGAAGATCCACATTTAATTCCTCTAATTGTTTCTTTTCATTGTCTAAAATCGCTTTTGCTTTTGTTTTCGTTGCTTCATCTAATCCCACAAAGATATCTTCATGCTTCTCTTTCTCTGGAAGTTTTACACTTAGTTTTGTTAATTCTTCTTTTGCTTGCTCATGCGTTAATTTTCCGGACTTTTCTTGTTCAAAAATAGACTTTGCTTTTTTCTTTGTTGCTTCATCTAAGTTAGCAAGCATGTCTTTACGCTTACCCTTCTCCGGCATGTTCACTCCTATCTTTGTTAATTCCTCTTTTGCTTGCTCATGCGTTAATTTTCCAGATTTCTTTTGCTCTAAAATCGACTTCACTTTTGCTTTCGCCTGTGCATCTAATCCTGCAAACATGTCTCCATGCTTACCTTTCTCCGGCATGTTCACTCCTATCTTTGTTAATTCCTCTTTTGCTTGCTCATGCGTTAATTTTCCAGATTTCTCTTGCTCTAAAATTGACTTCGCTTTTTCTTTCGTTTGATCATCTAATCCTGCGAACATGTCTTTACGTTTTTCTTTCTCCGGAAGCTTTACACCTAGTTCCTCTAACTGTTTCTTTGTATCGTCCATAATTGTTTTTACTTTTTGTTTTGTAGCATCATCCAAATCCTTTTTCGCCGTTTTTGCAGGCTGATCTGTTGCTGGAGTATTCGTTGCCGCGAATGCCGGAATACCGACTCCTCCAATGATTCCGAATGATAAAGCACCTGCAATCGCTAAATACCCAACTGTTTTCTTCTTCATAGGAAATTTCCTCCTTCATATTTCTAAAGCATGTACACTTTCATATACATCACCTATAGTAATGTTGGTTCCTTAAAATTTCCTTAACGATTCAAATAAAAAACACCGCTCGTGATGAGCGGTGTTTCTCTATGCTTTTTGTAATTGTAACTCTTCACGTTCCATTATTTTTCTTAATACAATTGTTTGTGTCATTGTAAATAAGTTACCTGTTATCCAGTACAATACAAGTCCTGATGGCGCCGCAAACCCCATAAATAGAATCATTGCCGGCATCATAATTTGCTGCATCTTTAGCATCTGTACTTGTTCTCCAGGTGTAATATTAGATTGGAAAACTTTCATTTGAATAAATGTCGTTAACGCTGCAATAATCGGTAATATATGATATGGATCTGCATGTCCTAAGTTCACCCATAAAAACGAAGATGTGCGAATCTCTTCTGTTCGGCTAATCGCATAATACAAAGCAGAGAAAATCGGCATTTGTATAAAAATTGGCCAGCAACCAGCAAGTGGATTCCAACCGCCTGATTTCATTAGTTCTGACATTTCTTTTTGATACTGTTTTTGTTTTTCAAGATCTTTACTTACATCACCGTATTTTTTCTTTAGCTTCTGCAATTCAGGTTGCATTTTCTTCATTTTCGCTTGGCTGCGATATTGCGAAACAGCTAATGGAATCATGGCTGAACGAATAACGAGCGTCATAATAATGATGGCAATCCCAAAGCTAGCTCCAGATATATGATGCGCAACAAATTGAATCATAAACGAGATTGGATATACAAAATAATGATCCCAAATCCCAGTACTATGTGCATCAATTGGGGCCGCATTACTGCAACCAGATAAAACAAAAACAAGTAATAATGATAAACTAACGAGCACAGCTCGGTATGATTTTAACATGTTCATTCCTCCAATGTTTCGTAATTATTTAGCGAAACATTGGTGTATACGGACCGACCTCGTCATTCTCTTCACTTGATTCTTGTCTGCGTACAGAACGTATCATTCCATATTTATAAAAAATAGAAAATAGCGGTACATTTCCCGCACTATCTTCACATGTATCAACTAACGCAAAAGCTCTTTGTCTACCGCTTGATGCTTGTTGACGCACAAAGCGAGAAACATTAGTAAGGAAGAAAACTTCTAATAAACAAAGTGCTGTCGTTACAAACGATATATATAGAATTGCATCCTGCAATAAAAATTCCATCGCTTCACATCCTTAATAAGGTCATTTTAGCACATTCGGCAAACATTCTCTATTTCCTTTTATTTTCAAAAAAAGCATTTTGCATATTTTCTCAAGAAAATAATAATTAAGAAACATTGTATTCGCTTTCTTTAGTATATTCACACACATCAATGAATAGGCTTGATTTATTAGAAATTTATAAAATTTTTGCATTATAATAAAACTATTGCCAGTTTTTGAAAAAACCTTTATTCTCTTCTTGTAATCAAAAATGAATATGGAGATGAAACATACTATGGGTCAACTAGGAGACGCCGATTACGTTCCCGACACCGCCTTTTTATCCTTCCCAGCAGCGAAAACATTTCACTTAGAATTTATAATACAGTTGGTTGTTATTTTTATAGCTTCTATTTTGTATGCAATTTCTATGAATATGTTTTTTATCCCGCATAATATGATTAGCGGTGGGTTCGCTGGTGTAGGGATGATTATCGGTTATTTAATGCACTACAATATCGGTGCACTTATCTTTTTACTAAACATTCCTCTTCTTATTTTAAGTCACTTTTACTTAGGCAAGAAGACAACCTTTTTAACAGCGTACTTTGTAGCTGTATCATCGTTAGCGATGAACATTATCCCGGTACACCAAGTTTCAGACGATATTTTACTTTCTTCTGTATTCGGTGGTGTTATCTGCGGAGCAGCTTCAGGAATTATATTCCGATTTGCTTCTTCAACAGGTGGTTTTGATGTTGTTGGATTGATTGTAGCGAAATATCGAGATGTTTCAATTGGAGCAATCATATTTGTATTCAACTTAATCTTACTTGTAGCAGCAGGTTTTATTTTCGGTTGGGATATTACACTTTATACGTTAATTAGTCGATTTGTAGTCAGCAAAGTTATCGACGCTGTGCATACGAAACATATTAAATTAACGATAATGACTATTACAGAAAAAGGCGAGGAAATAAAAAGCGCACTACTACATCACGGTATACGCGGGGTGACAATGGTAGACGCTGTCGGCGGCTATACAAACCATAAGAAAAAAATGATTTACACTGTCGTGACTCGCTATGAGTTAGGCGAAATGAAACGTATTATCCGTCAAGTGGATAACAAAGCATTTATGAACATTACTGAAACAGTTGAAATTGTCGGCCGTTTCAAACGTATATAAAAAAGGGTAATAAATTAAAGGGCATAACATATTAGTCATATATAATATGTTATGCCCTTTGTTATTCAACTAACGCACCTTTTAGCATAATAAAATCACTAAGTTTATTACTACAAATCGGAGGATAGCATTCCATATACAATACTATCTGTCCATTCATTTTTATTCCAAAAATCTTGTATGAAATGTGCTTCCTTTCTCATGCCTATTCGTTCACACAATTTTTGTGAAGCTGTATTACGTGCATCAAGATTAGCCTGTATACGATGTACATTACATTCATTAAATAATTTCAATACTAAACTACTTACTGCTTCTGTTGCCAAACCTCTCCCAGCTACTTCATTTGAAAAACTATAACCAATCTCAACAGTGTCTTTCATATTTGTGTACCATACGGATAAATCACCAACTACTTTAGCCTTATATATAACTGCCAAACTTAATATTGATTCTTTAGTAAGTACATTATTTGCTAGCTTCTTATTAAATCTTTTCTGCATGTCTTCATGAGTCCACTTATTATGTAATAGGAACTTACATGTATCATCACTATTATAAATAGCAAATACATCCTGTAAATCAGTACTCTTAAAAGGTCTAATTATTAATCTTTCTGTTGTGAACTCCAAGTTAGCTCTCCTCCCTTACATTCATGCTATAAAACATTTTTTATAGTATTTAGGCCTCATTCTTAGATCTCACTTTGATTACATATTTCATCATAATAAATTAAAATCCTTCTTCCACTAAACTGCACCGTTAATGGTATTTCCTTACGCTTTTTATTTTTTACACTTATTACAAAATCAGATAATTCTATTATTATGTCCCTAAATGTGTTATAATGAAAGCAGACTCACAAAAAAGAGTATATAGACTTGGAAGTTTCTCTTATTTTACAAGCAAAAAGAAACGAGCAGTCGGGTATATTTCAGACACCATACACGTAACGGTTTAAACAACCGATCATCTTAGTTACTCTTCAATGATCTTTTTATAAAAAGATACGTACAATTAAAACTCACTTCAATATACTATACCTACCTTTTTGACTTCCAAATCATCTTATTACATAGGGAGATGAACATATGAATCAATATATACGATATACAATAGCTGTCCTGTTTGCTATTATCGGCGGAACAATCTGCTTCTGGACAAACACTCAGCTTGGAGAGAATATCATTTTTAATGGAATCGAAACACTTGTAAGCGCTTCAATTTTAGGCGGATACATTTACTTCCTCTTCAATCCAGAAGAAAATGCTCAAAAAACAATGTTATTAACAATGATTGGAATCGTTGGTGGATGTATTTCCTACTCAATGACAAACTATACATTACCACTTCAATTAAGCTCAGCTTTCTTCCACGGTCTATGGACTTGGTTCATTGCATTCTGCTTAGCAGACGTATTCAACCTATTACAAGACAATGAAGAAGATAGCGGTCGCCAAATTGAAAGTAACTCTTAAGCTGGAAGGAATTCTTCCAGCTTTTTTATGTTGGTTTACATACCCCGGTTAGTATCTACCGTAATATATCAGCGATTCTCCAAATATATCGGCGATTTCTCCACTTATATCAGCGATTTTTTCATTATATCGACGGTTCGACACATTATATCGACTTACCGACAATTTTCGGCAACCTATTTATGCTCTATACCCCGTCACCACAATAAAAAGAAGCTACCCAACGGCAACTTCTTTTCCACATACCCCACTTCGTATTCACTTAAATATATCAATGATTTTTCAAATATATCGATCGTTTCTCCACTTATATCAACGATTCGGCACAAGATATCGTTTTAACGACAATCTTCCAAACTCGAAACGTACAACATACCCTATCCCCCAAGCAACTTACTGCCGAACTCTACGATTAAAAAGATAATTAATAGGATCGCGAGTATCTTTAATGCTACATATGCCACTTTAAAAACAACATAAATGAGCAAGACTATCAAAATAATTGATAAAATTTCCATATTTACTTCCTCCAAGCTGCGCTCTTCTTATCTTATTTTACTCGCCCTAGGCTGTTTATGGAACGGCATAAGATGACATAGAAAAAAGAGGATACCTCACCCATCGTAAGATACCCTCTTCTTTAGCTGCTCAAACCATTCTCTCTCTAATTGTAAATATCCCATTTCACTCTTCTCGGCGCTCTTTAATTCTTTATCAGCTTTCCTCATATAAGTACGGGATGCTTCCATATCGCCCTCTAAATATTTAATAATTCCTTTTGTACGGTAATATCCGTTTAGATCCATTTTTGTAATGGCCTTTGCATGTTCCTTTGCTTCTTGCAAAGAAAGACTATCCATCTCATAAAGTGCTTTATATAAAAGGTACCAACTATGAAAACTACTAACGAAAAACTTATTTTCTTTCGTTACAGGTAGTTGAACAATTCGTTCTATATGCGGTATCGCTCTTTCCATTCCCTCTTGATCTGCACGAGCAAAAAAGACAAGCATAAGCCTACTCATTATCTCTCTTATCTCTTTATTCTCTTTTATTTTCTCCTCACTAAGTTCTACTAATCTTTCATCCCAATCTTTCGGTCTTTTATAACTAAATAACTCACTCGATATTTGAATCTCATATAAATGATTTCTAGCTCTTTCATCATCTTTAATTAAAATAAGAAATTGCATCCCATCACTCATAAGCGTTCCTTTTATCGGCACAATTGTAACCGCAAAGATTGCAAAATGGAAAAAGGAAAAATATAAAAGATATTGATAATAACTTACCATGTATATGTAACCAAAAGTAATACCAAATAGTAAATTCGTAATCGGTCCACCTAAAGTGAGCCAAGCCCATTTTTTCGAAAGATTCGGTGTCTCTATAGAAGGTGGTACTAGTGTTGCAACGCCTCCAAAGTACGCCCATAATTTATTTTCTCGAATGCGTAATTTTCCTTTTTCTTTTTGAATAGTAATGGGTCCTACTGTTATAAATTTAAATGTCAAACCACCTATTACACCAAATACTACATGTCCTAGCTCATGAATGGCTAACACTAACAATGCAATTCCAACTATTGTCCACAGGTTCAAAATTACTTCTAATTTCCCAGTTCGGATTACTCCGTATAAAATGGACAGAATTAGCGCCACTGTCATTGAGCCAGCTGGCCTTCTTAAAATATCCACCTTTTTCTCCCCTTAATAAATCATTTTTCTCTGCATTTCGTACATGAACTTCCCGAGATGCAATATCCAAATAAATGAGATTAAACCAATTAACACAAAATCGATATCACTAGCAGCTGTATATATAACAGCAGCCCACCATACATATGCCAATATTGTATTCGTAAATTCATATGCTTTATATCCAGCCTCATGCACAATGTGCTTTAATCCTTCATCTGCGTTTTTCGTCCACATTTTCATAGATTCCATATATGTTACACCTTGTTCAGGATATAGCTTATTATAACGATTTTTTGTTATGAGTCCGATAATTACTACAGTAGTTAAACAAGCAATAGAAGCTACTAAATTCCACACCGCAAATGAAACATTTGTATCTTGCAACAGTGCACGTCTACATGTAATAACTGCATATACAAACCATGCCTGCGTAACTATATCACCTACACGTAAATATATACTTATAATGCCTAATTTTCTGCCTTGCACGCTCTCTTCTTCATCGCGTGCCTCTGCTAACATACGTGTATTCTTCCAAGTGTAGTACATCATTAAGATTCCAAAAATAGTACATATACCTATAAATGTATTGGATGATAATTTTCTCGGTTCATCCGAGAGTAAATTTAAAGCTATATAAGACGTTAAAAAACCACCCAGCATACTTAATGCTATTTTCCCTACAGAATCAAATTGTTTTTTTTGCTTACTCTTCATCGTCCTCTTCCCCCTCTACTAACGTAAATATTTCCTCCACCGATACGTTGAAAATTTTTGCGATTTTTAAAGACAATACGATAGATGGCGCATAATCCCCACGCTCGATTAAACTAATCGTTTGCCGCGATGATCCAATCGCTTTCCCTAAATCCCCTTGTGATAAACGATGCTTTGCTCGCAATTCCCTCACTCGATTTTGAAGCTTCATGTCTTCCCTCTTTTTCATTTATTTAATTAAAATTGTAAATAATATCCTTGTTTTTGTCAATTATAATTGTCATTACGACTATGATAATTGACAAAAATAAGGATATCTTATGATAGAAATAACCTATATAATGAATGTGAAATATTAAACAAAGGAGATTCCATATGAAGAAAACATCTACCTTTTCTTACATTCTTACTAAGCTTACAGCAGCTTTCTTGTTATTATTACTTATTAGCACGCTTCTCTTAACAACTAGTCAACCAACACTATATAGTTTCTTAACTGGATTACGCGAACTACTATATGTTCCCTTCGTTCCTATTCTTGCTGCATATGCAATTTTTTGTTCTATTTGCATCGATAAATTGAAATTAAAAACACATACAAGACTAAAGACATTATTCCTTTATATTTTTTGCGGCTATTTATTTTTTCTTCCCTTCCTAATATTTAAAGAAGCTAGTCTAACACAGTTCTTGTACCTCGGATCAATTGGAGCATTATGTTCTCTTTTTTTCTATTTATGTATAGTTATAGCAACAAAATTTAAGTGGATACAATATGTCGTCCCAGGCATTATGCTTATTATATTTATCACAATCAACTTTATTGATTTAGAAAAGGTTGGAACATCAAAAGAGCAATGGGTCGAAACAATAACAGATAACTCTTTCGAAGCATCTTTTCAACATTTTAGTGGTGAACATAAAGTCCCCATTGAGCTAAAACGAGGTGACATATTAGAATTCACCATTGAATCACAAGCTGAAAATCCAGATGGCTACATGGGAGACGTAAAAATGGCTAGTGAGTTTCAAGAGGAAGAAAATTATTTAGCTTCAGTCGGCCCTAATACATACCATTTCGCAGCAATTAAGACCGGAACTTACTACATTATAGTTAGCGGACACCAGTTAAAAGGAAAATTAAAAATAAACTGGAACATAAAATAAAAAAGGCAGTGCGTCTGCACTGCCTTTCAAAATTTTGACATAGAATGGATTTCATATTAACTTGCGTTTTGTAGTAATACTCGTTTTAACTGCTTACGGAAACGAATACCTAACGTAACCGCTACAATCACAATCACCCCAAAAATGATTTTACCGATGTGACCTTCTAGCGCCCCAAAAATATCATGTAAGTTGCCACCTAACCAGTAACCACCAATTAAGAAGAATGATACCCAAAATAGAGCACCTGAGTAAATTGTAATGGCAAAACGACGGAATGGTAAGTTAATAATTCCTGCAAAGTATCCTGTGAAATGACGTACACCAGGAATAAAGAAACCAATAAAAATTAAGAAGTACCCATACTTATCAAACCACATTCTCGTTAAGTCAATTTTTCTTTGTGTTAAAAATACGTATTTTCCATACTTTTGAATGAAAGGCATACCTAATTTATTTCCTAAAAAGTATTGAATCGTCATTCCTACACTTGTCCCAATAAAGGATAGAATAATTAAAATCGGTAAACTTAAATCACCCTTATGTGCTAAAAATCCCGCATATGCTAATGTTGGCTCTCCCGGAAACGGAAGTGCAATATATTCTAACAGCAAGCCGACAAGTACAACATAGTACCCGTATTGCTGAAATAATTCATGAATCCATTCCATGTCATCTCTCCTTTCAGTCACGTACAACTTCTTACTATTATTGTATAAAAAAATTGTCGAAATAACTATCACAATAGCTTACATTTTTATTACATTTTTGTAAGGGTCACACTAATGATTTTCGTTCTTTATTAAATAGTAAAAATCATTTTTTAAGTCGAAATAGCGAAAAGGTACATTAATAACATGCAGATTTCATCCATTTTTTAGCACTAAAAAACCTCTCTTATTTTGTTCTCAATAAAAAACCATCACAAACTCATGCTAACTTCATATTAGCTTCATATACGTATTGTAAGATTATATCGGAATTTGTTGAAAAATTTAACCAATATATGACTAAGCATTAATTTGAATAAATATAAGTCGTTTTTCGAAATTGAAAAAAGGGTGAATACGAAATGGAAGCATATAAAATGCACGATTTTATTAATACAAATGTTGAATCTCATCAAAATGAAACCGTTTTTAATTTACAAATATGTGAAACAAGTGAATTTGACGTAAGTTTAACAAAATCTACAACACTATCTTTTATCGTTTCAAAAAAGAATATTAAAATTGTCACGAAAAAATGGATTAATTCAAATCAAGAAAGCATGATTGGCAAAAGCTACATCATTCCAACAAAAGCTTTTCACTATTTCTTACCAATCATTTCTGAAAATGAAGATGAGCTAAATATTCAAGTTCAAAGTTTTGGACTACGTGGTGAGCTTTTATTAAATGAAAGATTACTTATTGATAACAACAAACATAACAGCAAAATCACTACATTCTTTGAAACATTAGATGAAAATGTAAATAAAGCATTACGAGGATTACAACTTCATTGTATGTAAGACTATTACGATAGTAAAAGGAGAATAACAATGAAAAAATTATTATTAAGCGCACTATTATCATTAGGATTTTTAACTCTTCCATTCGCTAGCACAGAGGCAGCTACAACGAAAGATCAATTAATCGTAGATACTCAGTTAAATAAAATGGATTATTATCAGGATGGAAAATTTATAAAAAGTTTTACTGTCGCTACTGGAAAAGCAGCAACACCTACACCTAAAGGCACTTTTCAAATCGTAAATAAAATTAAAAACCGCCCTTATTATACAGGCAAAATTAAAGGCGGCGATCCACGTAATCCACTTGGTGACCGTTGGCTTGGATTAAATATGGCAGGAACTTACGGAACAACTTATGCGATTCACGGAACTAACAATAATCAAGCAATCGGCAAATGGACAACACTTGGTTGTATTCGTATGTATAACAATGATATACACTGGTTATTTGAGCGCGTTCAGCAGCAAGCTACCGTCACTGTAAAATAGCCTAAAAACAAGATTTATGTGTAGCCAAGAATTTTATGTCTTGGCTTATTTTATTTATTCATTTACAGTAGCAAAACAACTGTATTTACATATATAATAGGAATAGATTTGATTAGCTAATGTCTAAACATTGATAAACGTAGATATTAAAATTATACAGTTATAATATTTTATAAATTTTATAATACATACTATAATAGAACTACTGTAATTCTGAACTATTCAGTAACACTAAACTATTCCCCTTGCTACCTTCATGATTATTTTATAGCGGGGGCTTATTATATGTATAAACAATCTGAGTCACTCGAAAAATGATGAATTCGAATATTGCAGTAAAAAGCGTTATTTAGGAGGTGTTACTATGACGCATATACTGGTGATTGAAGACAACCCAGATATACAAGAACTTATTCGTGAATTTCTAATGGCACAAAACTTTACCGTTGATGTAGTTGGTGCTGGAACAGAAGGTATTCTTCTTTTCCAAAAAAATTCATACGATCTTGTCCTCCTCGATGTAATGTTACCAGATATAGATGGCTATAGTATTTGTAAAATTATGCGAGGACAATCTGATGTACCAATCATTATGTTAACAGGCTTACATAATGAAGAAAGTGAAATTAAAGGATTTGAATTAGGTATTGATGACTATATTACGAAACCGTTCCATTACACTGTATTTATTAAGCGTGTAGAGGCTGTATTAAGAAGGGCAGCAACGAAGGAAGCAGAAGCTGCAACTATACTACAATTCCATGAATTGATGTTAAACTCTACAGCATATGCAGCTTATGTTCATGGTAATCAAATTGAATTGACAACAAAAGAATTTGAAATTATTTATACTTTACTGCAAAATCGAGGAAAAGTATTATCAAGAAGTGATTTGTTGAATAAGGTATGGGGCTATGAACATTATGGTGATGTAAGAGTTATAGATACACATATTAAAAACTTAAGAAAAAAATTAGGAATTCCTTATATTAAAACGGTGAAAGGCATTGGCTACAAAATCGAATCGTAGCAAAGACAACATCACCAAAAATATTTTCATCAAAACCTTATTATTTTGTATTCTTTTATCACTTTGTCTTTATCAAATGATTTACTTTCTAGCTTCAAACTACGATAAAGAACGTTTTGCAAAAGAAAATGGAACGCCGACTACAGAACAGGCCGATTCAGATAAGCAAAACGACGAAAGTAAAACGACGCAAAATAAAGCTGTATCAAAGGGGAGCATTTCTAATTTCCAATCTTCTATTATAGATTATAAATCTCTTTCTACGGCTATCAATCACCTTTTGCAGCCTAGCCAAACTGCAAAGGCAAAAGAACATACACAAAATCTTTCGGGGAAAAATAGCACTTCTAATCTGCCTATAGAAGCAGAAAAGAAAGCTGCTAATAATGATGCCTTACATACACAAAATGCAGCAAGTAAAACAAATGATACAAATGATAATCCAAAGTTAGCAGATGCGTTGCAGCAATTAGCTCCACATATTGGCGCGACAATGCTTGCATTATCACTACTCGGATCTTTAATTTATACAAAACTAATTGCCAAACCTTTTCAATATATGAGCGATGCTTTAAAAGATATTATGAACCTTGATTTCTCAGATAAAAAGCTACTTAACAAAAATACAGATCAAACAGATTTTAATTTGCAAGTAGCCGCTTCACAAGTACCAAATATTGTGAAGAATTTACATGCAAGCAATCAAGATTTAAGAAATGAGCTCAAAAAGGAAAAACAATTAGAGCAATCTCGTAAAGAATTTATGTCTATGGTATCCCATGAATTAAAAACACCAATCGCAGCCGTTATGGGACAGCTAGATGGCATGATTCACGGGATTGGAGCTTATAAAGATAGAGATAAATATTTAAAACGTTCCTATGAAATGATGCAAGACATTAACATATTAACGGAAAAAATGTCGGAATTATCCAAAATACAGAACCCTCAATTTAAACCAGATTTAAAAGTTATCTCATTAACTAACATTATTGAGGACGTTATGAAGAAGGTGGATTATTTCGTATCTGTAAAGCAATTAAATGTTCAATCTAACATTAAACAAGATGTACAGGTTTTAGCTGATCCTACATTTATTCAAACTGCTATTTTTAACATCATTTCAAATGCAATTCATTACACAATTGACCATCAGCATGTATATGTAAAACTTTATGAAAAACCAAACGGTTATGCATTAGAAGTATTAAATACAGGTTCGCAAATTGATGAAGATAAACTTGCTCATTTATTTGAGCCTTTCTATCGCGCAAACCCTGGCAAACATGGTTTAGTACAAGGTAGTGGTCTTGGATTATATATCGTGAAACAAATATTAGATAAACATCAGTTTCCTTATGGGATACAAAACACAGCTCAAGGTGTAAAATGCTCCATTGTATTCCCAAAAGCAATGTAACATTCACTATAATTACATACCCCAAACTCATACTTCATGTGTGAGTGGCGGAATTTTGTAGAGTATCTTACTCTGTTTCGTTCGCCCGTTATCCTTATTTGGATAGCGGGCGTTTTTTATTACTTAAAAGGAGGATTTTTTATGGAGAAGTTTAAATATTCCTTGCTCGTTTTATTTGGTGCTTGCAGCTACGGCATACTTTCAACTATTTTCAAACTCGGATTCCTAAATGGATTTTCAGCACATCAACTATTAGGAGGACAATATGTCTTCGGATGGATTGGACTTCTTCTACTCGTTCTTTTCTTTTCACGTCATAAAGTAACAAAAAAACAATTCTTTTCATTACTAACCGTCGGAACAACAATGAGTATGACGGGGATTTTCTACGCTATTTCTGTAGAAGAACTACCCGCATCTATCGCTGTCGTCCTACTCTTTCAGTTCACTTGGATTGGTGTCATTATCGAAGCCATTGCAAATCGGACATTTCCAATCCGCGATAAGATCATATCTATCCTTATTTTATTTGCTGGTACATTGTTTGCAGGTGGTGTATTTGAAGGCCTCGGACAAAGTTTTTCTACGAAAGGGATTATATTTGGACTATTAGCTGCCGTCTCTTTTTCATTCTATGTTTTTGCAAGCGGACGCGTTGCTACCGATGTTCCGCCTTAT
Organism: Bacillus cereus group sp. MYBK216-1; assembly: GCF_051916495.1. NCBI lineage: Bacteria > Bacillati > Bacillota > Bacilli > Caryophanales > Bacillaceae > Bacillus > Bacillus cereus group sp. MYBK216-1. Next base: position 490,156 of record NZ_JBQAGT010000005.1, on the reverse strand, counting down.
ACGAAAAGCTTTCTTATGACAACAAGTGCGACTCTTATTGTATGTCTATTCTTCCCGCCAACCTTTTTAACAGATGGTGCCCTGCAAGCCGGTCTATGGAAATATGCTTTCTTCCTCGGATTATTCGGCGTTGTTGTACCTGTCATTTGTTTTTCAATCGGTGTACCAAAGGTTGGAACAGGACTCGGTACAATATTAGGTGCAGCTGAATTACCAACTGCTATTATCGCTTCTATTACACTTGTACATGAAGTCGTAACATTCATGCAGTGGATTGGAATTATTTTTATATTGATTGGGATTTTCACTCCCCAGCTGCTTACAGCTAGGAAAGCAAGGAAACATAATCGCGTGCATAGCGCTTGAAAAAAATGCAGAATTTATCTGGAGGTATAAATGACTATTTTAAGCATCGTATTTTTTGCTATTATGTGTATCTTCTTCCTAATAAGATATATGAAAGAAAAGAAATTTTACGATTTACTTCTCATTCCCGTTTGTATATATGCAGGAGCAGTGAAAACTCCTTTCGTAGAGTACTTAAACTTTAATACTACATTTAAAATAACGTATGATATTGCAGCTATTATTCTTGTAATCCTTGCTGTACTTTTCTTTTTGAAAGATAAGAAAGAGAATCATACTGCATAACAAAAGACCTTTCATTTACTTGAAAGGTCTTTTTCTATATTTCACGTTACCGCTCCATACAGCTTCTCTATCTCATGTTCAATTTGTTTTACATCGATTCGCTCAAATAATGGCTGCACGCTATCAATTCTACTTGGCAACGTATTTTGAGGTTCCCAATTTCGTTTCACAATCGATAATGTGTTTCTAACCCTTTCACTTGAAAATGGTAAAAACGGTTCAAGGAGATTTGCAAAATTAGCGATAAGATACACACAGTTATAAATCATTTCTTCACACGAAACTGGATCATCTTCTCGTTGTTTCCAAGGCTGCTTTTCATCAAAATATTTATTTGCAAAACGGACTGCATCAAATATTGTCTCTAACGCCACCTTAAATTGAGTTTGCTCAATCGCCTCTCCTACATATTTATATAATCCTTCTACTTTATCTTTCAGCTCTACCTCAATACTTCCCTTCGGCACGATACCACCATAATATTTTTCAATAAACTTTAATGTCCGGTTCACAAAGTTCCCGTATGCACCTAATAATTCACTATTATGACTGTAAATAAATTCCCGCCATGAAAAATCAGTATCGCGATTTTCTGGTGCATTGACGGTTAAAAAGTAACGAATAGAATCTGGATCATAGCGTTCTAATATGTCAGGCACCCATACTGCCCAGTTTTTACTTGTAGATAATTTTCTTTTTTCAACTGTTAAATATTCATTCGAAACGATATGACGCGGGCTTGCTCCTTCCCCTATTCCAAGTAATACCGCTGGCCAAATGACGGAATGAAACGGAATATTATCCTTTCCGTGCACATAATATGTTTTCGCTTCGCTATCCCAAAACTCTTGATCATCTTTCCCTGTTTTTTCAGCCCAATGTTTACTCGCTGAATAATAGCCTGTCACTGCTTCAATCCATACGTAAATTTTCTTATCTTCATACCCTTCTACTGGAATTGGTACCCCAATTGGTAAATCACGTGATACGGCCCTATCTAGTAATCCTTCCTTTACATATCTCTCTGTTAGTTGAATCGCATTGTCGCGCCATGTCCCTGTTTGTTTGGCAATTTCTACAGCCCTTTTAATTTGCTCCTGAAATGTATGCAACGCGAAATAGAAATGCTCTGTTTCCTGTACAGATGGTGTACTACCACATAACTTACATTTCTTTTCTAACAAATCGAGTGGATCTAAAATAGCTGAACACGCATCGCATTGATCTCCTCTTGCTGCTTCATGACAATGCGGACATATTCCTTCTACATAACGATCCGGTAAAAATTGCGTACACGTTTCACAATATGCTTGTTCCACTGTTTTTTTATAAATATAGCCTTCTTCTAATAAACGTAAAAAAACATTTTGAACCGTTTCATGATGATGCTCGCTAGCGGTATGTGTATAGCAATCATAGGTAAAACCTAGGTCATGAAAACATCTCTGGAATTCTTCATGATACTTATTAGCAATTTCTTTCGCTGTCACACCTTCTTGTTTTGCCCTAATTGCAATCGGTGTTCCATTACAATCACTCCCTGAAACATACAACACATTCTCACCTTTTGCCCTATAATAACGCGCTAAAATATCTCCTGGTAATAAACTTGCAATATGGCCAAGGTGTAACGAACCATTTGCATACGGCCAAGCGCCTCCAATAAAAATACTCATCTTATATTCCTCCTTTAAAATATAAAAAGCCCCGCCCTTATCTTAAAAAAGATAAGGGCGGGGCTGTATAAACAGTCGCGGTACCACCTTATTTCGCTAATTACTCACATAATTAGCCTTAACAAGTACGGAGCTCTATGCTCTTATACTGTGGTTTTGATAACGAGTACCAACTCTCGTCGCCGCCTACTATTATCATTTGATAAGTTCAGGACGAAGCTCAAAGGCCATTGTTCAAATGAATATTCTTGCTTCTTCTCAGCTACCGAAGCTCTCTGGAAAGAATGTGTTCATCCTACTTTTCCTTTTCAACGCTTTTACGTATAACAAGTATTGTACGACTTAATCACAGAAAAATCAAACTTTTATCCAGAAAGAAAAGGAAATCCCATCCTCTCACCGAATACCTATACGTTCACAAAAGGAGTGATAACATTGAACCAAAAACAACTAAGCACTATAAATGAAAAAAGCTGGAATGCAGCTGCCTATGAAGCTTGGACGAATCGCCATGGGGCGCCGGAGGGTTATGCGAAAAAAATTATGGAAGATCCCACGCGCGAGGTAGCACATTATTTACCTTACATACAATCTCCAAAAGGAAAATGTATTATTAATTTACTCGGCTCAAAAGGAAATAAAGGTGTTGCTCTCGCCCTTTTAGGAGCTGACGTAACAGTTGTTGATATTTCAGCGAGTAATGCAAAATATGCAAATGAACTTGCTGCCGCCGCAGACGTCTCTATTCATTACATCGTTTCTGATGTACTAGATGTAAATCTCTCCAAATCATTTGATATCGTATTGCTGGAGCTTGGTGTACTTCATTACTTTCTAGATTTAAAACCACTCTTTCAAAAAATTGCTACTTTACTTAAGCGAGATGGAATGCTTATCCTTCGTGACTATCATCCTGTTTACACGAAATTATTAGGAGTCAACCACCCATCATTTCAGGCCAATGGAAATTATTTTGATGAAGAATTAATTGAAGATGATGTTGCTTATAGCATCCTTCTTACAGAACCACAGAAAGAATCGTTACCTAAAACAACCATCCGTCGCTGGACGCTAGGAGAAATCATTACAACACTTGCGGAAGAACGTTTTAAAATTGAAAAACTAGTTGAAGAACATGGGCCCCATCAAAGATGGGTCTTCCCTTCTACTGCACCAGAAGGAATCGAAGAACGTATCCCTGGTCTATATACAATAATTGCGACAGCATGCAAAAAAGGATCCCTTCACGGATAGGATCCTTTTTGCATGCTCACGCATATAAGTTGAGGTTGGAGATTACCATAATTCTGTAGAATAGGACACAAGATATTTCAACATTTCGTCTCTGACTTACGTCGTCAAAAAGGGGTATGACCAACATAACGAAGAGTAATGTTTTTAGTTGATATTGATAATCGTTATCAACTAATTAGAAGTATACATGATGTCATTTCAAATTTCAATAGCATTTCTAATATTTATTTATGAATTTTATGATATGCAAATGTATACATTTTAAGAACTTTTTCTAATACCAATCTGACTCCTTCCATTATCTGCTATAATTTTCATTGAACAGATTAATAACTTCATAATAATGTTTTTATTAATTTCGTTTCAAAAATCTATAAATCATAATAAATAGTTTAAATGAGGGTAGGGGTAACGATGAAATATGTTAGTATTCGAAAAAAACTACTGTTCACACTCTTAAGCATTTCTTCTTTATTTAGCATTGCTCTTATTGTTATTCTTTCATTCGCCATGAATCAAGCAAGTGAAATCGAAACGTTAAAAAATGATGTATCAAAAAGAGCGACGATTTTAAAAGAACGTGGCGATTGGTTCCAAGCACAAGTTGCTGGTTTACAAGAATATTTACTATCACATGATCAAAAAGGATTAGATAAGTTCAACCGAGAAGGGAAAAAATTAGCTGATACTAGAGAGAAAGTAACAAGTGACAAGAAGCTCCCAGAAGGAATGAAAGAAGCTATTTTAATGGGGGGAAAATGGCGTAGCGTCATAGATAATGAGGTACTCCCTCTTGCGCGTGAAGGAAAATGGGACGAAGCATCTAAAATTGCTTTAGCACAAACAGATTATGTAAATGATCTTTTAGGTCGTTTTAATAAATATACAAATGAAGAAAATGAGAAACGTGACGCATTAATTGCTGACGTCGAGTCTTCTTCATCACTTATTCAATATATTATTTTCTTCTCACTCATTGCATGTACATTAACGTCTATCTTATTAGCATGGTGGTTCTCTGGTAAACTCGTTAAACCAATTCGACAAATTGATGAGAAGTTAAAAGAATTAGCTTCTCAAGATGGAGATTTAACGGCTAGATTACACGTAACAAGTAAAGATGAAATTGGTGACATTGCAAATTCCTTTAATCAAATGCTCACTAACTTACAGCATATAATAAAACAAGTTCAACAAACATCAACAAGTGTAAAAGAAGCTTCCGAAAATGTATTTATCGAAACAACCGCTTCTATGGAAAATACCGCAAGAACCCAAGAAACTATGAATGCTCTTGAACACAATATTCGTTCACAAGTTTCTAGCATTGAAGAAAGTTCAACCGCGATGGATGACATGGCAACGAGTGTTCAGCGTATCGCTGAGTCCGCCTCTTCTGTTACTAGTTTAGCTGTCACAACGTCAGAAAAAGCAGATGATGGGAATAAAGTCATTGAGAAATCTATTACACAAATGCATACAATTAACGAAGCTGTTAACGCTACATCACAAGTAGTTGAGCGACTCATTACACATACAAATCATATAGATACTGCACTTCAATCTATTTCGAATATCGCCGACCAAACAAATTTACTCGCTTTAAATGCTTCTATTGAAGCAGCTCGTGCTGGTGAACACGGAAAAGGATTCGCTGTTGTTGCCGATGAAGTTCGAAAACTTGCTGAACAATCTCAACTAGCCGCAACTGACATTAACCATTTACTGCATCAAATTCAAGCCGATACAAAAATAGCAAATGACATGATGACACAAGGTCAAGCAGAAGCTTCTGAAGGAATTACTGTTATTCGTACTGCCGGATCTTCATTCTCAGAAATTGTTAACCACATTAACAAAGTCTCTACGCAAATGCAAGAAATGTCTGCAACTGCTGAAGAGATGGCTGCAAGCTCTGAAGAAATGAACGCAGCTTTAAATAATATCGCTTCTATTTCAAACGAAGTTGCTGCAGAAACATCACAAACCGCACATTCGGCTGGTGATCAAGTAAACAAAATGAGTATCGTGGCTAAAAAATCATCTGAAATGAAAACAATCGTACAAGAACTTGAAGTTCTCGTCTCTCATTTCAAAACAAACGCTTAAAGTGAAAATGACACGAGCTCAAAGGTATAGGAAAGAAAGTTTTACAGTCTCTCTTTTTTCACTTTAAAATATCTCTTTCTATCTCTCATTCCGTCTGCTATAATTCCTAAAGGAAATAAGAAAGCTTTATTCCAACCGGAGTAAAGCTTTCTTTCAATTTTTTACATTTATTAATTCTAATACTAAGATTTCACAAAGGAGGCTTTTAATCATATGAATTTTGTAAGTATCAGAAAAAAACTTATGTTCATGATGGGAACGATTTGTGCTTTATTTGGTATCGCCTTAGCTTTTATTTTATTTTTTGCTATTGATCAATCTCGTAAAGCTGAAACATTACAAAAAGAAATTTCTCCACTGGCAACAGAATTGAAAGAACGTGGAGACGCTTATCAAGTACAGCTCTCTGCTTTAAGAGGTTATTTACTACAACATGATCAAGTCGAATTAGACAAGTTTAATGAGATGAGTAAACGTCTTGAGGATTCAAAAGATAAACTTCTTTCTAATCCAAATCTTTCTTCGTCCGTAAAAAGCACAATGGAATTAGGGTCTACTTGGAGAAAGTTCGTTGAAGAAAAAGTATTCACTCTTGCAAAAGAACAAAAATGGGAAGAAGCTTTACAAGTAGCTTCTTCAGAAAACGGAACTGTCTATAAAGTAATTGGTGACTTCACAAACTACAGTAATGAACAAGCTAAATTACGTGAACAATCTATTGAAAAAATTGATCAATCTGCACTCTTAATCGAATATGTTATTTTCTTATCACTTGTTGTATGTATTATCGTTGCAATTATTCTTGCATGGTGGTTCTCTGGTAAACTGGTGAAACCAATTCAACAAATTGACACGAAACTAAAAGAATTAGCCTCTCAAGAAGGTGACTTAACGGCACGTCTACAGGTAAATAGCAACGATGAAATCGGTGCTATCGCAGCATCATTTAATAAAATGTTAGAAAACCTACAACATATCATTAATCGTGTTCAAAAAACATCTGTGGAAGTACAAACTGCTTCTGAAAATATGCTAGAAAAAACGAATACATCACGTGAGGCAACATTAAGAGTCCAAAGCTCGATGTCCAACTTAAATGCAAGTATTCAATCACAAACTTCTAGTATGGAAGAAAGTTCAACTGCAATGGATGATATGGCAGTAAGTGTTCAGCGTATTGCTGAATCTGCTTCATCTGTAGCGGAACTTGCTGTTGCCACATCTGAACATGCTAGCGATGGAAATACCGTTATCCAAAAATCTGTTTCACAAATGACAACGATACATGAAGCTGTAAATGCTACGTCAGAAGTGGTTGAACGTCTAATCACTCATACGAAATATATTGATACTGCTGTACAATCTATTTCTAATATTGCTGAGCAAACAAACTTACTTGCTTTAAATGCTTCTATTGAGGCAGCTCGTGCTGGCGAGCAAGGAAAAGGATTTGCTGTCGTAGCTGACGAAGTTCGAAAACTTGCTGAACAATCTAAAACAGCTGCAACAGACATTAATCAATTACTACATCAAATTCAAAATGATACAGAAACTGCTAGCTCTATGATGTCTCAAGGCCGTTCTGAAGCATTTGAAGGTATCAATGTTATTCGTGAAGCTGGTACTTCTTTCACAACAATTGTGGAACAAGTAAATAAAGTATCTACTCAAATGCAAGATATATCAGCAACTGCTGAAGAAATGGCTGCAAGTGCTGAAGAAATGAATGCTTCACTTAATAACATCGCTTCTATCTCTACTGAAGTATCCAGCGAAACTGCCGCAACGGCACAATCTGCTGAACAGAAAGTTATTGTTATGAATGAAATGACAGTAACTGCTAGAAAAATGAAACAAACAGTTGAAGAGTTAGATCAGCTCGTATCTCATTTTAAAACAGAATAGATGTTCAAAAAATATCCCTCTTGCGAAGAGGGATATTTTTTTGAGCTCATTTCCTGCACATTATGCTCATTTCCGTTATAATGAGAATCGATATCATTAGAATGTAGGAGGGGCTGCTTATGTCACAAGAAGCATTTGAAAATAAATTATTTGCCAATTTAGAAGCTGTTATTGACCCTGAACTAGGTGTTGATATCGTTAATCTTGGATTAGTGTATGATGTTACAGCAGATGAAAATAATAATGCTGTCATTACGATGACTATGACTTCTATCGGTTGTCCAATGGCTGGGCAAATCGTATCAGACGTTAAAAAAGTATTATCAACGAACGTACCTGAAGTTAATGAAATAGAAGTTAATGTCGTTTGGAATCCGCCCTGGTCGAAAGAACGTATGTCACGTATGGCGAAAATCGCATTAGGTATTCGCGACTAAATAAAGTGAAAATTTCATCATTTGCGGATAGCGGGATAAAGAAAAGACCTGACTAGGATGTCAGGTCTTTTCTCTTATTATTTTACACCTACTGCATCATAAGCTTTCGTTACAGCTTGTACAGCTTTAGAGTTTTTACCATATAAATCTTCAGCTGACTGAAGAGCAGCTTGACGCATCATTTTGAAGTCAGAGTTTGCAGTTAAATATTTCGTAAGAGCACGGTAGTAAATTTTTTCTGTCGCTTCACGGCCCACTCCAGTTACTTTCACGCCGTAATGATCTCCGCCTTCAGATACTAAGTATGCAGCTTTATTGTTAATACTGCTGTTAATATGAACGCCGCCATTATCAGCTGTTCCAGTATAACGTTTACTATAGTGATCTGGGTAACCTTCACTTGGTTTTAATGGGTTTGGAATAGACGCTGGGTCTTTAAGAGAGCGAAGCGCATCACCAGGTTTATCAGGTGTATAAATGTCAGCACCTAAATCCCAGCTCTTCTTCTCAACCATAACACCCATAATATCAGATAACGATTCATTTAACGCCCCTGACTCATTTTTGTAAACAAGGTTTGCTGTATGTTCAGTTACAGCATGCGTTAATTCGTGACCGATAACATCAAGTCCAGCAGATAATGGAATGAATGTTTTTCCATCGCCATCACCATACATCATTTGCACACCATTCCAAGCTGCGTTATTCCAGCTCTCCCCTACGTGAACAGTTGAAATAAGCTTCGCACCTTTATCATCGAAAGAGTTACGATTAAATGTCTTTTTGTAGTAATCATATACTTTTCCTGCATTTACATGCGCATCAACTGCAGCTTTATCTTCGAAGAACTTAGATTTACTTTCAACTTCTTCTCCTGTATATCCAAGAATTTGTGAGAATAAATTAAACCAGTTCTCGTCCATATTTTCTGCATCAAATGTGTGAACACCTTGTCCTCGTTTACCATCAAACAAGTTGAATTGTCCTGTTTTCGTATCTTGAGCAATTTCAAATGATTGTCTAGCACCTAATACTCCGTAACCAAATCCAGTAATGTTATCTACAGCGTTATATTTCTCAATAACATTTCCATTCGTTGCATCAACAAAATAATGCCAATATCCTGGAGCTGGTTTTGAAATCGATGCCTTAACTAAGTATGCAAGGTAGTAATCACCGTCCTTTTCATATACAAATAAATCTTTTTTCACACCGTCATAACTCTTTACTTTACCAATTTCTTTCTCAATATCTGCCTTTGCAATTGTTTCTGCTTGTTCCGCACTAATGCTTGCAGATGCAGGAATATTTTTATCATCTAAATTCGGAATAACTTGTCCGAAGAATGCTTTTACATTGTTCTCTTTATCAAGTGTAACAGTTTGATCAGAACCGTACACAGGGATGTTATTATGTTTCTCAACTAGCTTCACATGTGTCGTATCAGATTCAGCGTCTTTTTCTTCTCCAACGATATTAAAATGCTTTTCAATATTTCCTGCTAATTTAAACATATCTTTCTTACTCTCTAAGTATTGAAAGACCGTCTCTTTTTTATCTAGTCCTTCCGGTGCTTTCCATTCTTCACCTATGTATGCAGGTGTTTTAAATTCTTGATGATATTGAATTTTTTGTTCTTCCGCTTTCGTTGTCGTTGCCCCAAACGCTCCAAATCCCCCGGCGATAACAGTTAACGCTAATGCTGATGAAATGACTTGCTTTTTCACTATAACATTCCCCATTCCCATAAAGATTTTTGACACTTTTATACAATTCTGATTTTTGCAGCTCATACCTCTACCGAAAATTTGAGAAACATTTTTCAGACAATTCCAATTAAAAAAAGAGGACATCCGATAGGATGTCCTCTTTTTTTACGCATTTTATTGTTTTTTCAATTCAATTGCTAAATAGTGTGATTGCTCTTTCGCTTGAATGTGAATATCTTCTCCTACAGATTCTGCTGCATCCCGCATAACAAATGTTTCACCATTTATTACACTGCTTCCTTCAATTTGTACAAGGTACAATTGACGGCCTTCTTTCACTGGAAAATGAATTTCTTTTCCAGCCTCTAATGATAAAGAATATAAATTCGCATCTTGGTGAATTTGAATTGGTGCATTTCCTTCTACTGAAGACACCATATGGAACCATTCATTTTCACGCTTGCTCCAATCAAATTTAAACTCACCGTAGTTTGGTTTATGATCTGCACGGTCTGGTAAAATCCAAATTTGTAATAAACGCAGCGTTTCATCGCCTAAATTATGCTCGCTATGAAATACACCCGTACCAGCACTCATATATTGAACATGTCCACGCTCAATCGTTCCGCGATTTCCCATGCTGTCTTCATGTGTTAAAGCACCATCTACAACGTAAGAAATAATCTCCATATCACGATGTGGATGCATATCAAAACCAGTTTGCGCCGCTACTAGATCATCATTAATAACACGTAACGCTCCGAAGTTCATATTATTTGGATTATAGTAATTGGCAAAAGAAAAATGAAAATGTGTATTTAACCAACCATGATTTGCTCTGCCCATATTTTTATGATCAACTTTTCTAAACATATCCTTCACCTCATACTATCTCGAATTCGAGATTTATTCTAAAATTTTTTCTTACTGTAACTTTTTTAGTAGTTTTAATAATTGCTTTTGTTCCTCTATATTTAAATTATGAAACTTCTCTGCTTGGAACGTTTCTTGAGGTGGGACGATTTCCTCATATAAAGCTCTTCCCTTTTCTGTTAAAGAAATATATTTCGTAGTACCCTCTTGTTCACGCAAAATCCACTCAAGCTGCTCCATTTTATTTAAAAGCTGCGTTACATTTCCTTTCGTAACAAATAGCTTATTTCCAAGTTCTTGCTGCGTTAAACGATCATGTCCTCCAACTTGAGCTAACACATCAAACTGGGCGGCAGATACATTCCATTTTTTTAAGTGCTGATTCGTCTCACGAATACTCTTATTATAAAAACGTGACAAACGAAACCATAATAGTAGCCCTAGTCTATCCTCTGTTTTCATTTCATCACCTCGCTCGTTTCATATCATTAGTTTAGAACTAAACTTAATGAAAGTCAAATACTTATTTTTAATAAGTATAAGGAAAGCACAGCGCTATTTCTCCACTATGCTTTACATTAACTTTCTACTCTTATATTCATCCAATTTCCTCTCCGCGAACTTCCTCGCATCTTTTTCAATCCATCGCTCTTCGTACCGTTCACTTCCCACATACAATATATCTCTCTTATGCTGCATCGCATGGCGAAATTCATGCAGTAGCGTTTTGAGAACTTGCTCATACTCTTCCCACATACAAACGAAAATTAATTGTTTTTCTTTATGATAAAAACCACCTACTGGGAATAGAAACTCTTCTTCCTCTTCCCCTAATGATAGAAGCACACCGTTTGCATCACACGTATCACAAAAAATAACGGGCGTTTTACATACTTCAATAAGAGAAAATAAATCCTCTCTTAGCTTTTTGACATCCCAAGGAAGCTCCGAATCCAACACATACCAATTCTCTACCTGTTGATATACATTTTGAAACTGGAGTTCCATTTCTCTTTATTCCCCTTTCCAAGCACCCTTTTTCTATATGTATGCCACAATATGGTAAATATTAAACGTATTCTCTTACCCTAAAAAAATGACAATAAAAAGAACCTATATCAGCATAGGTTCTTCTAAATTTCAAATTTTTGTAGCTTTCGTATCCCACTTAAAGATTTTATTTAAGAATTTATATACATTCTTCGACTCTTTTGTCAGAAGTGGGCCTAAAATGGATAGTATAAGCACGTATAGTGCTGAGAATGGTTTCAGTACTGACATTAAGCCACCGGCGATACCGATATTAGCCATAATGATGGAGAACTCTCCTCTTGAAACGATTGTTAATCCGATATTTGTTGATGCTTTATGAGATAATCCAGCTTGTCTTCCCGCAATCATTCCTGCTACAAAGTTACCGATTATCGTAAGAAGGACAGCGCCTAACGTTAACCATATCGCTCCGCCTAATGAGAACGGATCAATACTTAACCCGAAGCTGAAGAAGAAAATAGCTCCGAAAAAGTCTCTAAATGGAACAACAAGATGTTCAATTCGGTCACTATGCTCTGTCTCAGAGAAAACTAATCCTAGAAGAAGTGCTCCAATTGCTTCTGCAACGTGAATTGTTTCTGAAAAACCAGCAATGAAGAATAAAGAAGCAAATACTACAATAATAAAGATTTCATCTGAGCTAATATTGAGCAATTTATTTAATAACGGCGTAGCCTTTCTAGCTACTATAAAGAATAGAAGCATATATCCTAAAGCAATTCCAATTGAAGTAAGGGCACCTAAGAAGGAAGCGTGATCCCCTAGTACTAAACCAGAAACAACTGATAAATATACAGCAAGGAATATATCTTCAAACATAATAATTCCTAAAATTAATTCGGTTTCATTATTACCAGTTCTTCTTAAGTCCACTAACACTTTAGCAACGATAGCGCTAGAAGAAATCGTAATAATACCCGCTATAATTAAGATTTCTAGTAATGGGAATCCCATTATAAATCCGTATAACAAACCAAGTGAAAAGTTAATTAAAATATAAATCGTTCCGCCAATCGCAATAGAGCGTCCAGATTTAATTAGTTTTTTCATTGAAAATTCTAATCCTAGATAGAATAGAAGGAATAGAACCCCAATTCGTCCAAGGAAGGAAATTACACTTGCACTTTCAATAAATTTGAGATTGATAACACCTATTGTCGGTGCATGCGGTCCTACTAACATTCCAAGAACGATTAGAAAAGGAATTACTGAGAACTTAAATTTTCCAGCAATTACTGCTGCAATTGCCACTAAAACTAAAGCTGTACCAACTTCAAAAATTAACGTATCCATCTAATCAGTCCCCCCTATTTGAAAGTAATTCATTAATGATTTTTTTAATTTCTTCTCTCTCACCTGAAACTACAAGCATATCTCCTTCTTCAATTACTGTTTCTGGTCCTGGATTAAATAGCTTCTTCATGTTCTTCTTCATAACTGCGATTATCGTTACGCTATATGTTTTTCTTATTTCAAGATCGCCAATTGTTTTTCCGATTGCTGGAGCTGTATTCTCTACTTTAAACCACTCAATTGCTAAACCTTCAAAAACCATCTCAACATTTTCTAACGCCCTAGGCTTATATACCATTCCACCTAATATTGCTGCAATTTGTCTTGCCTCTGAGTCACGTAGTGAAATACTTGAGATGCTTTCTTCATGGTCTGAATCAAAATGATACATTTCTCTACGTCCATCATCATGAATAACAATTACCATCTTTTCGTTACCTTTCGTAACGATTTGAAACTTATAACCAATACCCGGAAGTTCACTTTCTCTAATATTCATTTTTAGCTCCTCCATAACTTATTTATTTTAATTTTCTGTTTTTCTGTCTTTTATTCATCCAATCAGCTTTAGAAATTCTAACCACTCAGGATATTTGTGATTTGGAAATCTTTTATTGTAATAATAAGTGGACCCTAAAAAGATACTTAAAGATGTAATGATAAAAAATATATTACTTCTCATTTTCAAACTCTCAAGGCTTACTTTCAATAAAGAATCTTCTTTCAAATTATCCCCACCTTCTCGCTTTAAATTTAGTTTTTTAAAATGTAAATAATTCTAAAAATATTATTATGTAACATAATCATAACACAAAAATGATTTAAGTAACATGATTTTTTAGAAAAATTGATTCTCGTATATTTTTTGCATATAATTTTCTTATTACGAAAAAAAGGAAGTGTATTATATGGTTGATATCTTTAGCAGATTCCTTGAGGTAACGAATAATATTTTATGGTCATATATTCTTATTGCAATGCTAATCGGCTTCGGTCTTTACTTCTCTTTTAAATTAAAATTTGTCCAAATTACTCATTTCAGTGAAATGGTCAGCTTAATTAGTAAAGGGTTTAATCGAAAGGAAAAAAAGAAAGATAGCATCTCCCCATTCCAAGCATTTTGCTTAAGTGCAGCAGCACGTATCGGTATCGGAAACTTAGCCGGTGTAGCATTAGCAATTTCAATGGGTGGACCTGGCGCAATATTTTGGATGTGGTTTATCGCAATTATCGGAGCAGCTACTAGTTTCGTAGAATGTACGCTCGCTCAAATTTATAAAGTAAAAGATGGTAGCAGGTTCCGTGGTGGGCCGGCATATTACATGGAAAAAGGATTAAACAAACGTTGGATGGGGGTTTGGTTCTCACTTCTTATTACAGTTGCGTACGGATTAATTTTCAATTCAGTACAAGCGAATACAGTAACAATAGCGTTTGAAAATGCTTTTGGACTAGAGCGAACGATCGTAGGAGCTCTATTAGCCTTATTAGTTGCAGTCATTATTTTTGGTGGTATTAAGAGCATTTCACGTATTACAGAAATGATTGTTCCGCCAATGGCAATCGTTTATATTGGCGTGGCTATTTTTGTCGTTATTAACAACTTCAGTATGTTACCAAGCATTTTTATGGAAATCTTTAACGGTGCATTCGGTTTAGACCAAGCCATCGCTGGTGGTATTGGAGCAGCAATCAAGTTCGGAATTCAGCGCGGTTTATTCGCGACAGAAGCAGGAATGGGTAGTTCTCCTAATGCAGCCGCAACATCTGATGTATCTCACCCTGTAAAACAAGGACTTGTTCAAGCGTTAGGCGTTTTCGTAGATACATTCTTAGTATGTACATCAACAGCATTTATCGTATTATGTTCTGGACTTTACAAAGGATCAAATTTAGAAGGTATCGAATTAACACAAAACGCATTAAGTTCACAAATTGGACCGTGGGCAAGCACTTTCTTAGCGATTATTATTTTCCTATTCGCTTTCAGTTCACTTCTAGGAAACTACTATTACGGTGAAACAAATATTGCATTCATTAAAGAAAGCAAAACATGGTTAATGATTTATCGTGTTGCAGTTGTTGGAATGGTATTCTTCGGATCAATTGCTGCTCTTAAAACAGTTTGGAGTTTAGCTGATTTATTCATGGGACTAATGGTATTCACAAACTTAATTGCCATCTCATTCCTTAGCAAATTTGCTTACGCTGCATTAGTAGACTATTTGAAGCAAAAGAAGCAAGGAAAAGATCCTGTCTTCGTTGCAAACTCTATCCCTGGCTTAAAGAATACAGAGTGCTGGGATGGACAGGATGTAGAAGAAAAACAAAAGGCTGTTTAACAAATAAAAGCGGAAGCGGCTCGTTTAGAACAAGAGCTATATATTAAACAAAATCCCTATTACTCCACAGTAATAGGGATTTTTATTTACAACAGTTTATAATTTGTTCAATTTAATTCCAGCAAAAGGGTTGATTTATAGAGATTATTAGATTATAATAATTATAAATTAGTAATTGATATCACATAACAACTCAAAAGGAGATTGATCATAATGAACAAACAAGTAATCGAAGTATTAAACAAACAAGTAGCAGACTGGAGCGTTTTATTCACAAAACTTCACAACTTCCATTGGTACGTAAAAGGACCTCAATTCTTCACATTACACGAGAAATTCGAAGAACTTTACACAGAATCAGCTACTCATATCGATGAAATTGCAGAACGTATTTTAGCAATTGGCGGCAAACCAGTAGCAACAATGAAAGAATACTTAGAACTATCTTCTATTCAAGAAGCAGCATACGGAGAAACTGCAGAAGGGATGGTCGAAGCAATCATGAAAGACTACGAAATGATGCTAGTCGAACTGAAAAAAGGCATGGAAATCGCTCAAGACTCTGATGATGAAATGACATCTGACCTACTACTAGGCATCTACACAGAACTAGAAAAACACGCTTGGATGCTACGTGCGTTCTTGAATCAATAATAATTAAAAGCGGAAGCGGCTTGCTCAGAATCGCAGGGCACTTCAAGCTCTCGACCTTGAAGCGCTTTTTGCTTCGAGCGAGAGAGCGAAATGACCGGAGATTCTAGCCGCTGGAGCTGGATATCATCTAAAAGCGGAGGTAGCTTGCTCAGAATGTGAGGGGGATGGAGCTTTTGACGTAGAGGCGCTCTTTGCCTCGCAGGAAAAAGCGAAGCCACCGAACATTCTAGCTACCGGAGCTGGATATTACTTTAAAGCAGAAGCGGCTCGCTTAGAACAGGAGGGTGTTGGAACTCCTGATTACGAGGCGCTTTTTGCCTCGAATGAAGGAGTGAAACAACCGACTGTTCTAGCCGCTGGAGCTGGATATCATTAAAAGCGGAAGCGGCTCGTTCAGAGTCGCTTTTTTCCATGGAATTATCGCGCATGCTGGTACATGAAATTTATATCAGCGATTTTTCCAATATATCAGCGATTCTGCCCAATATATCAGCGATTATCCAATTATATCGGCGATTCCCTCCAATATATCAGCGATTTTTCAATTATATCGACTTATCGACAAATCACGACAATATTAACACACCCCTCTCCCCTACTTTTATCAATATATTACAATCTCATCTATGTTAAAATATAGGAAACACCCTTTAGTATCATAGACCCAAAAAGCTTTTCCAAATTCATCATTTACTACTTAAATGACGGGAGTGGTTCAGTTGAAAGACTACTTAATTAGAGCATTTTTTGCGTTAATAACAGTTGGGATTCTCTTACTTATAGCTAATATTTTCAATATACATGTCGAGGTTAAGGACTATGCTTTCCTCGTTGTCGTAGCAATTGGTGGCGGCTGGGGTGGCTGGTACCTGTATAAAAAACAAAGCAATCAAAATGATAAAGGCATTCCAAAGTAATATGGAATGCCTCTTTTATTGCCTTCTGTAATAAATAATGAAATTCAGGCCACTAATACAACCAATCGCAATAAACATACAAAACGATTGTGGATCTCCAGCCAAATTATACTCATCAACAATAAAGCCAATCATAAAGAGTGTTATCGCCGAAACACCGATACACAATATCGAAATAAACCAAAGCGAAAATTCATTAATTAGCTCTTTCTTCTGCGTTGAAACGATTAGCATAACAAGAATAGACGCTGCTAAAATACTTTTAAAAACAGGACGTAAATACACAAACTCCTCCATCAATTTCTCCTTTTCCAAAAAACATCATATCTCAACATTAACATATTTAACCAAATTAAAAACACATGCCGTCTTACATTAAAACGACATGTGTTTCCGTATTTGCTATGATAGTTGCTTCCACTTCGTTCCCAAAACAGGACGCTCGTAATTTTGTATCTTATGAATGAGTGCATCTGCCGTCTCAGCGGCAACTATTAACTCTTTATTCGATGGATTCATGAATCCTTCTTCCGCTGCACGTTCAACCATTTGCAAAATTGGTCCGTAAAAACCTTTTATGTTTAATAAACCAACCGGCTTATTATGTATACCAATTTGTGACCAACATACAACTTCAAATAGTTCTTCAAACGTTCCGTATCCGCCTGGAAGCGCAATAAAAGCATCCGCAAGCTCTGCCATTTTAGCTTTACGTTCGTGCATCGTCTCTACTTCAATTAATTCTGTTAATCCTGTATGCACAATTTCTCCTCGGAATAGACCGCGCGGCATAACACCTGTTACACGTCCACCTAAACGAAGAACTTCGTTTGCTACTTCTCCCATTAATCCGACACATGAACCACCGTATACGAGCTCATAGTCGTTCTCAACAAACATTTTACCTAACTGAATTGCCTGCTCTTTAAATTCTGGTCTCTCCCCTAAATTTGAACCTGCAAACACACAAATCTTTCTCATTCTTACACCCCGAAACTATATATTGTTATGATACAATGAACATTGTACAACATATTGAGGGGATGAGAAAGAAATGGATATCGTTGCATTTCAAAGATGGGTTGAGGAATTTTACGAAAAACGAAGCTGGTCACAGTATAATGCTTTTATTCGGTTAAATTTCTTAACAGAGGAAGTTGGAGAAGTTTCACGCGTTGTTCGCGCAATCGAAATCGGTCGTGATCGTCCTGATGAAGACGCGAAAACAGAAGAAGAGCTAAAACAAGAACTAAAAGAAGAACTTGGTGATGTACTATCTAACCTTATTATTCTTTCGCAAAAATATGATTTAGACTTACAAGACATTATGGACGCACACGTCACAAAGCTTTCGAAAAGGTTCGAGACATCCAAATGAGAATATTATCAATTATGGTATAATATTCTTGTCACAATACTAAGGGGGATTTTATGTTATCAAAAAAATTGCACGACGCATTAAATGAACAAATGAACTTTGAATTTTACTCTGCCCATGCTTATATGGCAATGGCTGCTTACTGTACAGCGGAGAGCTATGATGGATTCGCTAACTTTTTCCTTGTACAAGCTGAAGAAGAACGTTTCCACGCAATGAAACTTTACAACTATATTAATGACCGCGGAGAGCGTGCTATTATTACTGGATTTGATAATCCGAATAACGAATACGAATCTGTATTAAACGCTTTTGAAATCGCACTTGAACACGAGCGTGAAGTAACGAAGCGTATTTATAACTTATCTGATATCGCTTGGGACGAGCGTGAACATGCAACAATTACATTCTTAAAATGGTTCGTTGACGAACAAGTGGAAGAAGAAGCTTCATTCGATAGCATCATTCAAAAATTAAAACGTATTACAAGCGATTCAAACGCACTGTTTATGCTAGATGCTGAATTAGAGAAACGTACATTTACGCCTCCAGCTGAATAATATTTCAATCACCTTAATACATGTATTAAGGTGATTTTTTTGTTTGCTCTCTATCTTAAAATCACCTTAAATTTCCTCATATTTGACATAGTGCCAGCTATAAAATGGTATTATTTTCAATATAAAAACGAATATACGAGGAGAGGAAAAATGAATCAACGTGTAGAAGCTGTTGATGCAATTCGTGGTTTCGCTTTGTTTGGCATTTTACTAGTCAATATGACATTAATTCAATTCGGGTTCTTCACCAGTGAAAAACCAACTTATCTATTCGGCGATCTTGATAAAGGCGCTAATTGGTTTATTCAATTCTTCGGCACACATAACTTTATATCCCTATTTTCTTTTCTATTTGGGCTTAGCATTATTTTGTTACAAAAAAGTATTATCGCAAAAGGAAAAAAATTCTTCCCCACATACATAAGACGTATTATCATTCTTTTACTACTAGGCTACATTCACGGCACTTTTGTTTGGGAGGGCGATATTTTATTTGCATACGGAATAATCGGGATTTTCTTAATGATGTTCATCAATCGAAAACCGAAAACTTTGCTCATTTGGGCGATTATTCTACTCGCACTTATTACACTTATGTCTTATCAAACTGATCCATCTACAAATATAGATGATTTTGCACCTTATACTGAAAAAGAACATAAAGTCCATCAAACTGGAAGCTATATGGATCACGTCAACTTTAGATTGACTGAAAATCCTTTTGATTACATGGGAATTGACGGTGCATTCGGATTATTTTTCATATCAGTTTTCGCAATAATTTTTATGTCTCCACTGTTCCTACTCGGAATGTATGTAGGGAAAAAAGGCTGGCTATTTGAGGTCAGTAAACATATACCTGCTATCAAAAAAATATGGTTTGCCACCGGTCTCTTCTCTTTTACAATTAAAATCTTAGCTATGTTCGTAAAACACCCGCTTTTAATTATGTTACAAGATGGCCTTACACCAGTAACTATGACCTTCTTTTACGGAAGCACGGTTATTTTATTATTCCATTATAAAAAAGCGACTCGTCTACTAACATACATGGCGAACATGGGGAAAATGTCCGTTAGTAATTACTTAGCGCAATCTATTATCGCAACAACCATTTTTTACGCATATGGATTTGGCTTATACGGGAAAATTGGCTATTTCTTCGGTATTCTTTTAACCATCGGAATTTATACTATTCAATTATTCGTTAGCACCTATTGGCTCCAGAAATACCGGATGGGGCCAGTGGAATATGCGTGGAGACTGGGAACTTATTTAGAGAAACCACGTTTTAAAAGAGACTTGGATAAAGCAAGTTAAACAAAAAAAGCAATGAGCCCACGCTCATTGCTTTTCTTAATTTATTAAAGCATAACCCCAACGATAATCGCTGATAATATACTTACTAACGTTGCACCGTATACAAGTTTTAAACCGAATGATGATACAACGTTTGCTTGTTTGCCATCGATACTCTTCGTTGCACCTGCGATAATTCCGATAGATGAGAAGTTCGCAAATGATACAAGGAAGATAGATAAAATACCTACTGTACGAGCTGATAAATCACCAGCTACTTTTCCAAGGTCAAGCATTGCAACGAATTCGTTCGTTACTAATTTTGTTGCCATAATTTGTCCTGCTTGTAGCATCTCTGATGTTGGAATACCCATTACGAATGCTAATGGTGAGAAGATGTATCCTAAAATGCTTTGGAATGTGATTCCGAAAATTGAATCGAATACACCGTTAATTGCTGTAATTAATGCTACGAAACCGATTAACATCGCCGCTACTGTTACAGCGATTGAGAAACCAAGCATAATATATTCGCCTAACATTTCAAAGAATGTTTGTTTCTTGTCTTCTTGTAATTCTAAAATATCGTCTTCTTCTTTTACTTCATATGGATTAATGATATGAACGATAATGAATCCACTGAATAAGTTTAATACAAGTGCTGTTACTACATATTTTGGATCAATCATTTTCATATAAGAACCGACGATTGACATCGATACTGTAGACATTGAAGATGCACAAAGTGTGTATAAACGATTTTTCGGTAATTTGCTTAGTTGATCTTTTACTGTAATGAATACTTCCCCTTGACCAACGATTGCAGCTGCTACCGCATTATATGATTCTAGTTTTCCTAAACCGTTAACTTTACTTAATAGGAAACCGACTGCACGAATGATAATCGGTAAAACTTTAATATGTTGCAGAATCCCGATTAATACTGCTAAGAAAATAATCGGTAATAATACTGTTAAGAAGAATGGTGCTTGTCCATCGTTTGCTAGACCACCAAATACGAAATTAACCCCAGCTTCCGCAAATTTTAAAATAGCGCCAAATCCATCTGCGATCCCTTTTACTAATACAAATCCGACCTTTGTATTTAGTAAGAAATACGCAAGTACCAATTGAATGACAAGCATAAGTGCAATTGGTTTATATTTAATTTTCTTACGATCTGAACTGATAAGGAAACCTAGTACAAATACTACAAGTAAACCGACTAGAAACATTACTATTTTCATATGTGAATCCTCCACTTCTCCCATGAGTTATTGGTCGTATAACGTATAACGAATGACGTCTGACCATTGATGTTAAAAAAATTTAAAACCCCTAAATACTATTCAACTGTCATCTAAAATCAGTAAGCGTTTACATAAATTGCAATTTATAAAAGGTAGCCTCTTCTCTCCTACCATATTTGAAAGTCTGAAATTGATACCACCTACAAATCAAATTGTAAGCGTTATCTAGACGAAATGCAATATAAATTTTAAAAGATTTTTATATGTTAATATATTCCTAATTAATTGGTTTTTTCATGCAATTTTACCATAAAAATAGCCCTAGCTATGAGCTAGGACCATCCTTTTTTACCCCGATTGGTGAGGGCTAATAATCAGCGGGGGATAAAGCCACCCACTGATTAAAGTTTCACTTTATAACATAACACCAACGATAATCGCTGATAGAATACTTACTAATGTCGCACCATACACAAGGCGTAGACCAAATGATGATACAACATTTGATTGATTTTCATCGATACCTTTCGTTGCACCTGCGATAATTCCGATAGATGAGAAGTTCGCAAATGATACAAGGAATACAGAAAGAATACCAACTGTACGAGCCGATAAATCACCAGCTACTTTTCCAAGATCAAGCATCGCAACAAACTCATTTGATACTAATTTTGTTGCCATAATTTGTCCCGCTGTTACCATCTCAGCTTGTGGGATACCCATTACGAATGCTAATGGTGAGAAAATATATCCTAAAATAGCTTGGAATGTAATACCGAACACGGAATCAAACAAGCTATTAATTGCTGTAATTAATGCTACGAAACCAAGTAACATAGCTGCTACTGTAATCGCAATCGTGAAACCAAGCATAATGTACTCGCTCAGCATTTCAAAGAATGATTGTTTTTTCTTATTTTCTAATTTCAGTGTATCTTCTTCTTCTGTAATATCGTACGGGTTAATAATATGAATGATAATGAAACCACTAAATAAATTTAATACAAGTGCTGTTACTACATATTTCGGTTCGATCATTTTCATATAAGAACCAACGATTGACATCGACACCGTCGACATAGAAGATGCACATAATGTATATAAACGATGTTTTGGGATTTTACTTAATTGATCTTTTACTGTAATAAATACTTCCGCTTGTCCAACAATGGCAGCTGCTACTGCGTTATATGATTCTAATTTTCCTAGACCATTTACTTTACTTAACAACGTACCAATAGCACGAATAAATACAGGTAAAATTTTAAAGTGTTGCAGAATTCCGATTAAAACGGCAAAGAATACGATTGGTAATAGCGCTGTTAAGAAGAATGAAACCTCTCCTTTATTAACAAGACCACCAAATACGAAAACGATTCCAGCTTCCGCATATCCAAGAAGTGCCCCAAATCCATCTGAAATTCCTTTTACTAAAATATAACCGACTTGCGTATTTAATAAGAAATAAGATAATGCTAGCTGAATAATAAGCATAATTGCGATTGGTTTATACTTAATCTTCTTTCGATCGGCACTTATAAGAAAACCGAGTACAAATACAACAAGTAATCCTACAAGGAACATAACAAACTTCATTAATAAAATCCTCCATTTAACTCTTCATTAACGTTGAACGTCTGACCACTCAAAACAAGAAATAATCCGAACTTTCTATTTCTCCTCCAAAACCTTCAATCGAATAGGAAAAATCATAAAACCTCTTGTTTCAAAGGCATTTATCATTCTAACACAAATCACATCTCATATCCGCACTTTTCTTAAAAAAATTACATTTTATTATAAAACACTCATTAATGTTCGTCTTTTACTCCCAACAAATATATGGATAAAACAAAAAATGAGCATCAAGTTTCACTTGATGCTCACCTCATTATACTGCTTTTTCTTTATCAGCTACTTGCTCTTCCCAGCACTCTGTATTTTCCAGGCCTGGAATTGAATTCGCATAAAAGACTGGATCTTTTCCTTGTTTCTTTTGCTTTACGTAATCTGATAATGCTGCAAAGGCATACTTAGAAAGGAATACGATTGCCACTAAGTTAATAACAGCCATAATACCCATGAATAAATCTGCTACATCCCAAACGATTTGAATTGTCGCTACAGATCCTAGCATAACCATACCAAGTACAGCAATGCGGTATGCATTTAATAACACTTTACTTCCATTTAAGAACTCAATATTCGTTTCACCATAGTAGTAGTTACCTACTAATGAACTAAATGCAAACAAGAAGATCGCAACTGCTACAAATATAGAAGCCCATGGACCGATATGTTGACTTAACGCCTGCTGCGTTAATTGAATTCCATTTAAATCAGCTGCATTATGCACATCTGATAAAAGAATAATAAATGCTGTACAACTACAAATTAATAATGTATCAGTAAATACCCCTAAAGTTTGAATGAAACCTTGTTTAACTGGGTGCGTTACGTTTGCAGTCGCTGCTGCGTTCGGCGCACTACCCATACCTGCTTCATTTGAGAATAACCCACGTTTTACCCCTAATAAAATCGCAGCTCCTAATCCTCCGCCTACTACTTCTTTAATTCCGAAAGCATGTAAGAAAATTTCTTTAAATACATATGGAATTGCCGTAATGTTTGTTACAACAACGAATAATGCCACTGCTACATAAATAATTGCCATTACTGGAACAATCATTTCAACCGCGCGAGCAATTCGTTTTACTCCGCCAAAAATAATAACTGCAAGTAAACCAGCCATTACAAGACCTACTAATCTACTATCTGTTTTGAATGCTCCATCAAAAGCAGCTGCTACAGTATTAGATTGCACAGCGTTAAAAATCAATCCGAAACTTACTGTTATTAATACAGAGAAAATAGCTCCAAGCCAGCGTTTATTTAAACCCTTTTCCATATAATACGCTGGACCACCACGGAACGTATTCCCATCTTTCACTTTATAAATTTGCGCTAATGTGCTCTCTACAAATGCAGAAGCACCCCCAATTACCGCGATTAACCACATCCAAAATACTGCTCCTGGACCACCTGCTGAGATTGCAATAGCTACACCAGCTAAGTTACCAGTACCTACACGAGAAGCTGTACTCATACAAAATGCTTGAAATGATGATACGCCGCTCTTCTCTTTTTGCGCTTTTCTCGTTTTCGAGCTTGCTCCATCCCCAAGCAAACGAATCATTTCACCGAAGTAACGAACTTGGACAAATTTCACACGAAATGAAAAATAGAGCCCTAACCCAATTAACATCGCAATAATGACATATGACCAAAGGATATTATTTACATCCCCAATTACCTTAGCTAAAAAATCCATATTTGCATTGCCCCCTCTTCCTAACAATAAGAAAATTATATTCTAAAAACTTTAAGTAATCAAGAACTTTATGTAAGGTTTTATGACATGAGTATGTCAAATATCTTAACGTATATGTTTTTTTACATAAAAATATAGCCATCACATGCATTTATCCAATACTCAATCACTTATCCTCTTCGACCAGTCATACTTTTAAAATAGTACGTTCCCCACAAATAACGAGAGGAACAAACAAAAAAAGTTATATTAATAATTACCTCTCACCCTTTTCATCATTTACTACAACAAAAAAGGCGAGCATCGAATTCATCTCGATGCTCGCCTTTTCATTATACTGCTTTTTCTTTATCCATTACTGCTGACTTATCCCAACACTCTGTATTTGTTAAGCCAGGAATAGAATCTGCACTGAAGACTGGATCTTTTCCTTGTTTCTTTTGTCTTACATAGTCTGCCAATGCAGCATACGCAAATCGTCCAAGAAGTGTAATCGCAATTAAGTTTGTGATTACCATTAGTCCCATAAATAGATCCGCCATATTCCATACAACTTGAAGCGTCGCAACAGAACCGAATAATACCATTCCTACTACCGCAATACGGTAAATCGTTAACCACGTTTTACTTTGTTTAATGAATTCAATATTCGTTTCACCATAATAGTAGTTTCCTAAAAGAGAACTAAATGCAAATAAGAAAATAATAATCGCTAAGAAGCTACTTGCCCATGGACCGATTTGTGAACTTAATGCATTTTGCGTTAACTCAATACCTTCTAAATTTGTTGCTTTATATGCACCAGAACATAGTACGATAAATGCTGTTGATGTACATACTAAGAATGTATCTACTAATACGCCAATTGTTTGAATAAAACCTTGTTTTGCTGGATGCGTTACATCAGCCGTCGCTGCCGCGTTTGGCGCACTACCCATACCTGCTTCGTTCGCAAATAATCCGCGCTGAATACCGTATTTCATCGCAGCGCCGATACCGCCACCTACAGCTGAATCTAAACCGAATGCACCTTTAAAGATTTCCGTAAACACATCTGGTATTAAATAGAAGTTTTTAATAACAACAAAAATAGCTACCGCAATATAAATAAGCGCCATTGGCGGAACAATCATTTCCGACATACGTGCAATACTTTTTACACCACCAAAAATAATAACCGCAACTAATGCAGCTAATACAATACCAACAATATAACGCTCTAAACCAAATGCATTTTCAAATGCTAATGTTACTGTATTCGCTTGTACTGAGTTAAAAATTAAACCGTAACTAATTGTAATAAGGATAGAGAACCAAATTCCCATCCAACGTTTATTTAAACCTTTTTCCATATAATAAGCAGGACCACCACGGAAGCCACTGCCATCTTTTATTTTATAAATTTGGGCCAGCGTACTTTCTACAAAACTTGAAGAAGCCCCGATAATCGCAATAACCCACATCCAAAATACCGCGCCAGGTCCTCCCATAGATATAGCTAACGCTACACCAGCTAAGTTACCGATACCAATACGAGCTGCTGAACTCATACAAAACGCTTGGAAAGAAGATACACTACCTTTTTTACGCGTCTTTCCAGTTAATCCATCACTCATTAGTCGAACCATTTCCCCTAAATGAGTAATTTGTACGAATTTCAATTTAATAGAAAAATAAAGACCTAAACCAATTAACATCGCAATAAGAATATATGACCAAAGAATTGTATTCGTTGATGAAACAAATTGCTCTAAAATATTCATACAATTAACCCCTCCTTTTCTCCATAAAACGAATTATATTTAAAAAACATTCAAAAATCAACATTTTTCGACAATTTGCAATTTCCAAATATTAGCCAGGCTCGCAGTAACAATATCTTTATGACTGCCCTCCCTCTAACTGTGCATACTAAAACAAAAAATAAATTCACAAACAACCCCATTGACAAAAACACCAACCTGTAACTATAATGATTACAACAGGTTGTAACAAACCTAATTACAATACATTCATTCACTTTCAGATATACACTTTAACAAAACACTTTGGAGGGATTTATTATGAAAATCGGAATTATCGGAGCAACTGGTAAAGCAGGAAGTCGTATTTTAAAAGAAGCATTAGATCGCGGACATGAAGTAACTGCAATCGTAAGAAACGCTGCAAAAATTACAGAAGAAAACGTAAAAGTGTTAGAAAAAGACGTATTTTCTCTTACATCTAACGACCTACAAGCATTCGATGTAGTTGTAAATGCATTCGGTGCTCCAGCAGGACAAGAACACCTTCACGTAGATGCAGGAAACGTACTAATTGAAGCGATGAAAGGTGCACCTAACACAAAATTACTTGTAGTTGGCGGCGCTGGAAGCTTATTTGTAGACGAAAAGAAAACAACACGTGTATTTGAGACACCGGGTTTCCCAGGCGAATACCTTGCAACAGCTCAAAACCAAGGCAAAAACTTAGAAATCTTACAACAAACAAATGATATCACTTGGACATTCATCAGCCCTTCTGCACTATTCGCATTAGGAAAACGCACTGGTTCTTACAAAGCTGGTAAAGACAACCTTCTTGTTAACGCAAAAGGTGATAGCTACGTAAGTTACGAAGATTTCGCAGTAGCAGCACTTGATGAAATCGAAAATCCAAAACATGTAAACGAACGCTTCACAGTAGTTTCTGAAGCTGAATAATAAAAAAGCTCGTAAAACATTATGTTTTACGAGCTTTTTCTTATTATTGTACTTGCTCTAAGCCATTTTGAGTAATCTTGAAGGAAATCTCTTTAAATTTTTTCGCATCCCCTTTTCCAATTAACTCACCAGTTTTATACCAACTTAAACGATCAGATTCTGCATGATACACTTTTACTACATCACCATACTCGAACATCATACCATTTACTTGCTCAGCAAAATTCTTTGAAGTCTCTTGTCCTTCTGCCGTTACATGTTTTTTCTCCGTTCCATTTTGATCATATAGGGTAATTCCCATATATAATTCATTGTTAAAGTAACTATGAATTTGTTCATTTGTAGACGTTACATGTAGTTTCTTATCATCATGATTTAACGTTACAATAGAACGAATATCATCACCCAGCCCTTGGTATACAAGACTATCTCCATATGTTACTTCTACTGGCACTTCTGTTATTTGCTTATTACCAAAGCGATCTTTCGTTTCTACTTTTACTGTTTGTTTTCCAACTTTTGATGTAGTTGGTTTTTCTACAAATCCAACTACTTCTCCGTCTTTCACTTCAACAAAAGCTTTTGGATCTAACTTTTCAACATCTGTTCCGATTACTACTTGTTGAGGTTTCGCTGTGACTTCTTGTAAAGCTCCCATTCTTTCGAAGCCTTGCTCTGTAATTTTAAAGAATACTTCATTTACACCATACTTTGTATCTACGAACTCATTCTTTTTATATACTTTAAAACGATCGAATTCTCTCTGATAAACCTTTACTATATCACCATATTCAAAGGACATTTCATTGAGCTGTGCTGCAAACTCTTTTGTATTTTCAGATGCTTTTACTGATAAATCTTTCTTCTCTTTTCCATCCTTATCATACACAGTCATTCCCATATACTTCTCATCTGCAAATGAAGTATGCATTGGACCTTCTGAATCTGTTGTACTGAATTTCTTTTCTTTATGATTTAATGTAACAATCGATTTAATATTCGTTTCGTCGTGCCATGTACCGAAGAACATAATGCTATCTCCGTAAATCACTTCTACTGGCACTTCTGTTATTTGCTTATTACCAAAGCGATCTTTCGTTTCTACTTTTACTTTTTGTTCACCAATCTTTGTCGTATTTGGTTTTTCTACAAATCCAACTACTTCTCCGTCTTTCACTTGCACAAAATCTTTTGCTTCTAATTTTTCAACGTCTGTTCCAATTACTAATTTTTGTGGTACTGCCGTTACTTCTTGCAGAGCTTCTAATCTTTCAAATCCATTTTCAGTAATTTCAAAGAATAATTCTTTTATTTCTTTATTTTTTCCTTCTCCCACATATAAACCTTTTTGATACCAATGTAAACGTGAAGACTCTGCATGGTATACTTTCACCACATCTCCATATTCAAATACTAACCCATTTACTTCCTTGGCAAAAGCTTCTGTATTCTCCAAGCCTTTTACCTCTATATTTTTCTTCTCTTTTCCCTCTTTATTGTACAAGGTGAATTCAAAATACTTCTCATCTCCAAAGTAATCATGAATCAAATTATCCGTATCTGTCGCACTCATTTTTTTCGTATCCTGATGTAACGTTATAATTGATTTCATATCGTCACCATCATAGCTTAACCCATATACAAGTAAACTATCTCCATATGTCACTTCTAATGGAACTTCCGTCACTTTCTTATTTCCAAAACGATCTTTCGTTTCCACTTTTACTTTTTGTTCACCGATTTTCATTGTATTCGGTTTTTCTACAAAACCAATTACTTCTCCACCTTTTACTTGAACAAAGTTGTTCGCCTCTAATTTTTCAGCGTCTGCCCCGATTACTACTTTTTGCGGTACTGCTTCTACTTCCTGTATACCGTCTATTAGTTCATATCCTTGTGGAGTAATCTTAAAGAACTTTTCTTTTTTATTCTTAGCTCCACCTTGCTCTACAAGTTTATTACTTTGATACCAATCGAAACGACTTGGTTCTGCATGATATACTTTCATAATATCGCCATATTGAAGTTCAACACCTTCAAGTTGCAAAGCAACTTTTTTAGAATTTTCTTGACCTTCTATAGAAATATTTTTCTTTTCATTTCCGTCCTTATCATATAAGGTAATCCCTACATACTTTTCATTTTTAAAGCGCTCATGGAACTCATTACCAACGAAAGAAACGTTGATTTTCTTTTCATCATGAAGGAGCGTTATAACAGAATTTACCTCATCACCGTAACCTTTAAATACCATAGTATCTCCATAAAGACTGTTAACTGGAACAGAAATGAAATTCCTCTGTCCTTTCTCATCCTCAATTTCTACTAATACCGCTCTTTTTCCAACCTCTAAATCCAGCCACATAATTCTACCTGTTACTTTTACATTTTCACCTAAATTTTGAACAAGACTATTTGCTAGATTTTCATTAAAATTCGCACCAACGATGAGATCTTGTACCACATTAGACGCTTCACCATAAGGAAGCCCGCCGTATGGTTTCACTTGTTTTTCACGAATAATATTACTATCTGTTGCTTTCCATATTTCTTTTTCTAATTTAGGTAAATTTAAATTTTCGATTTTCCCTCTAACCTCATCATTTGGACCTAATCCCCATTTCTCAAAAAACGGTACTAAGTTTTGTTTAGCCGCTTTCGATGCTATATAAATAAACATTTGCTTTTTATCTTCATCTGAAGCAGGCATTTCAGATTCTGGTAATAAGCGATACATTTGATGTAAATTAGGGTAAAAATGCTCTCCATAAGCTAAATCAAGTTTCCAAAACATTACTAGTTTCTCGAATTCTTCCATATTTTTTTGAGCATCAGGATTATCTAAGTAAGCAAAAGCTTTTTTATAATGACCATCTTCTTCTAGACTTGATTTATTGCCTAACATTCTTTGAACCGATAATGAATATATATTTACTGTTACTTCTCCTACACCTGACCAAAACCAAGGAGCTTGCTGATGTAAATGCCCTACTTCATGCCACGGTCCCCAGCCATCTCCTTGTAATCTCTTTATATTTAAAACCCTATCCATAGTCTCTGGAACATACCCTGTATGATAATGAGTAGCAAACATCCAATCATCTTTATCTGGTTTTCTCTTTTCAACAAATTGGATATAGTGGTTTGGAGCTTTTGACACCCCTATACCATCTTCAGATAATCCTGCTACAGAATTTTCAAAGCGAATAATCTTATCATGTAGCCTCATTAATTCTACTGGATCCGTCTCTCCCATATAGTTTTCCACTGCTTCAGGACTTGCAGTAATTAAACTTCTCTCACCCTTCAATTCAACTGCATAAGGATTTTTATACTTCTTTAACATTGCATCCCAATCTTTTTTTGTGTGCTTCCCTAAGATAAATAATGGAAAATGACTTCCTCCATGAATAACTGAAGCTGTTACTTCGCCATCATTATTCATGTTATAAAAATATAGTATTCCACCTATTGAAGATGAAATATTATTTTCACCAGGTTTTAACTCAAATTCTTCAAACCCTTTTTCATCATATGACTTCGTTCCTATGAACGCTTTAATAGATTGCGTTCCTTTTATTTCAATTTTAATTTCTTCATTTGGACCAGCATAAATTCCAGTTGGTTCATTCGCTGAAAGTACATAACGTACTTTTAAGCGTTTTTGCTCTTCTTCAATACTACCTTTCCCAGGCAAATGAAACGTTCTCTGCTCCAAACGATTCTCTTTACTCTCTTCCAACTGCCCGCCCTTATTCTCTTCCAAAGGCGCCGCATATCCTTTCGATGCTTCGAAAGCTACTGGTGATAATAATGTAGATATACAAATACCAGCTACTAATACCCTACTCTTTTTCTGCTTTGACATAATCTGTGTCCCCTGTCCTTTTTTTAGACAAACCATCCTATATATTCATTTAATAAGAAATCCTATTATTTTTATAAAAACATTTAACGAATAGACTAACGCCTCTCGCACCTATATCAATTACTTCCGCATTTCTCTAAATGTATTCGCTTTCTTACATTGTAAAATTTTTCATGTATTATGCCCTCCTCACTTCACTCTACTTGTGATGAGTTCTCTTCTTACACAAAAGAAACATAGTAAAAGATATATTTTAGTCTCGTCATCTATACATCTAAAAATAAAACCTTACATTTTCTTCATATATGACCATCTATAGGTAGTTTTTCCAACTGAATTGTACACGCTTTACACTTTGTTTGATAGACTTTTCAATTAGAATAATGTTACAATTTTGTGAATTTAATCTATTTATTGTAACGTTTGGATTTTATTATATTTTGTTATTTCCAAATAATTTTCTCAACATAAAAACAGTGTTTTATCTAATTAATAATTATCTTGATATAATTTTAAATTTCATATATAAAAAGCATTGGTTAACACCAATGCTTTCATCCTTACCTTTTATATTGATTCGGTTTATGCGGTTCATTTGGAGTATGTGGTTTATTATTATCATGACCATTTCCTTTTTTCCAACTCACTGATAACTCCGGACTTGTTTCTTCTTCACTACGCTCAAGTAATACAACTGCATTTTGAATTGTGGGTGTACCTTTATGTGCAATCCCTTGTAGCTTCGTTAATTTCCCGATTACTTTAAAGCTAAATCCACCAGCTGGTGTTTGTTTCGGAATTAAAATGCGGAACTTCTCTCCTACATTAAATTCTGTTTTTGTTTCGCCCTTTTCATTTGCAAATTTCACGCCCGCTGGTGCACCTGTTGGTTGCACTTTATACGTTCCGCTTTTTGCATTTGTTTCTACTGTATATAAGCCTGTTTCAAAGAAATCATTTTTCAATACCGCTTCTTGTTCTTCTGTTGGTACGACACTCATCGTAATTTCTTGTAACTCTTCACTAGCGCTAGCTTTTGCAACGATATCTTTCGTCACCTTTTCTACATTTTTATTACGGAAATCTAAATCATTAATATCGATTTGTTTTAACGCATTCCATACTGCAAGCTGCGTTGCATAATGAGCTTCTCTCCAATCAGAAACACCTAATTCTTGCGGGCTCTTTTGTGGATATCCATTCAATAATACGCGATATACGTTAATATCCACTTTCCCCATTTCCGGTAAATCTTGACCGCTTGGAGATTTTAAATCTACATTTAAGCAAAAAGCAATTTTGCCATCTGCCGTTTTAATAAGCTCTGTTCGAATTGGTTTCTTCTTGGACTTACTATAACTCCAATCCATTTGATACTTTGTATGGTCCATCACTTCTGCGAATGCTTTTTGAAGTGGGAATAACACAAATAAAACACTTAAAAACATAGCTAAAAGTTTGAACGATTGCTTTATATTCATGTTCACAGCCCCTTAATAACAAACTTAATACTAAGTAGTATTTAATTAGAAAATATTTTTATACAAAAAAAAGAGTGCTTTTACGCACTCTCTTTTCTTACCTTAATCTTAGAAATCGAAGTTATCAGGATCTGGACCAACGCGGTGATTTTGATTTAACGCATCGATTTTTTCCATATCTTCTTTCGTTAATTCAAAGTTAAATACATCAGCATTTGCAATAATGCGGTGTTCTTTCGTTGATTTTGGAATTGTAATCACTCCATTTTGAAGATCCCAACGTAAAATAACTTGCGCTGTTGTTTTGCCATATTTCTCAGCAATCTCTTGTAATGTTTCGTTATCTAATAATTGACCTTGCATAAGTGGTGACCATGCTTCCATTTGAATACCTTGTTCTTTACAGAAAGCTTGTAATTCTTTTTGTGTTAAACGAGGGTGGTATTCTACTTGGTTAATCATTGGCTTAATTTCTGCATCTTTCATTACATCTTGTAAGTGGTGAATTTGGAAGTTACTTACGCCAATTGCACGTACGAGATTTTCTTTATAAAGTGTTTCTAGCGCTCTCCACGTATCTTTATATTTTCCTTCTACAGGCCAGTGAACAAGATATAGGTCTAAATACTCTAGTTCTAATTTCTTTAAGCTCTCTTCGTATGCAGCAATTGTTTCTTCGTATCCTTGATCTGCGTTCCATACTTTTGAAGTGATAAATAATTCTTCTCTTGAAATACCAGTCGCTTCAATACCTGCACGGATTCCTTCACCTACAGCTTTTTCATTTCCGTAAATTGCAGCTGTATCGATGCTACGGTATCCTGCTTTAATCGCTGATTTTACAGCTTCTACAAGTTCTGGTCCTTCTTCTACTTTAAATACACCTAAACCGAACCAAGGCATTTCTACACCATTATTTAATACTGTTTTACTTTGTAAGTTTTTCATTTTATTTTCTCTCCTTTTATTTTACTTGATCTCTTTTTTCTAATGTCATGCTCCACGCTGTTAAAATCACAGCACCTACTACCATAATTCCGCCTACCCAAGCCGTATGAATTAATCCTAACGAGTTCGTTACAATACCGCCCAAGTAAGCACCAAGAGCAATTCCTGCGTTAAATGCTGCGATGTTAATCGCCGATGCTACATCAACAGCGCTAGGTACAAACCTCTCAGCCAAGATAACAACATACACTTGTAGCCCTGGGACATTCATAAACGCAAATAGTCCCATAAAAATAATTGTAATGAATCCAGCAACTTTAAATGGTGCTGTAAATGTTAAAACAAATAATACAATCGCTTGAATAAAGAACATGTAAAATAACGCTCGAATCGGATTATGATTTGATAATTTTCCACCGACCATATTCCCAATCGCAATTGCAATTCCATACACTAACAAAATAATTGTAACGGTACTTGCTTTAAATCCTGTTACTTCTTGTAATAACGGAGATAAATACGTAAATGTTACGAACGTTCCCCCATATCCTAATGCAGTAATAATAAATACAAGTAACAGTCTTCCATTCGTAATCAGCTTAAATTGATCGCGAAATGATACAGACGTACCTTTTTTTAAATTAGAAGGAATTAGCATACTATTGGCGATTAAAGCAACAATTCCAATGGCCACAATAACAATAAACGAGGCCCTCCAGCCAAATTGTTGACCGATAAACGTTCCAATTGGCACACCTGTAATAGTCGCAACTGTTAATCCAGTAAACATAATCGCAATGGCACTTGCACGTTTATTCTCAGGTACAAGAGCAGCCGCAATTGTAGATCCAATTGACATAAAAACACCATGTGCAAATGCAGATACAACCCTCGCAATAAGTAACACAGTAAAACTTGTTGCTACTGCCGCAATGCCATTACCAATAATGAAAATAATCATAATCCACATTAATAACGTCTTTCGCGACATACTAGCTGTTAATGACGTTAATACTGGAGCACCAAACGCTACTCCTAATGCATATAAAGAAACAGTTAACCCCGCTGTTGTAACAGAAACATGTAAATCCTCTGAGATAGATGGTAATAAGCCGACACTAATAAATTCAGTTGTACCAATTCCAAACGCACTAATTGCTAGTGCTAATAAAGCAAACATACTTCTCCGATTCGTCTGTACTGCCGAAGAAGATACTGTATATGAATTCAATTGAACTCCTCCTTAATGCGAGAAATCCAATCATAATAGTATGATAAAAAGGCCTTTTTATCTTCTACAAAAATAACTTTACTGTTGATATACGCTATTATGAATGGCTTTACTCTTTTTTTGAAGAACGCACTTAAAAGTACGATAGGTACCTAAAAGTAACATAGGCACTTTTTAGTACCGTACTACTCATTTCCCTCTTACGTATGCTATTATGGAACATATTCAACATGATAAAAAGTACGTACTTTAAAGTGCTATAGGCACTTTTTAGTAACATTTAATTATTTAGCTTCTTTTGTTGGAGAACTTAAATCTACATTCATCAAAGGAGATTTTTATATGAAAAAATATAATATTCCCGTTGAAGCGACTTTAGAGGTTATCGGTGGAAAATGGAAGGTTGTTATCCTTTGTCATCTAACGAAAGGCACAAAAAGAACGAGTGAACTAAAACGTTTAATGCCTGGGATTACACAAAAAATGTTAACTCAGCAATTACGTGAATTAGAAGACGATGGGGTCATTCAAAGAAAGGTATACAATCAAGTACCACCAAAAGTAGAATATTCACTTACAGAATACGGTTGGTCTTTAGAATCCATTCTTGATTCTCTTTGTACTTGGGGCGAATGCCATCTTGAAAAAAGCGGTAACACATCGATGCTAATTGTAGAAGGTGAATAATAGGAAAAAGGAAAAAACGAACATGAATTTGTTCATTTTTCCCTTTTTTTCTTTATATGTATATACATTTCTAACTGGAACAAAATATTTTATACGCTTTCATACCTTGTCAGTACTACGTTATACACTCAATATCAAATAATTAGGAATCATTTTTATGTTAACATAGGTGCATATAGTATATAATATAGGATATATATTATATACACTTTCCGGTAGCGGAGCTTTTCCATTATGCGGACAAGCCATGTATCGGACAGTTCATAAATGATAAGTGAGACGTTATGGTTTTAGATTTATGTTTGCAGCTTACTTGCTGTCGTAAATTTAAAGGCATTTTATTGTGTTTTGTGAAACTTTGTATAAAGTTTCGCAAGCGTTTACTATCTTACTTATCAAAAAATAAGAGTATTGCTATCGTAAAGGAGAATTGGAGATGCCAGAAACTATGACTCAAACAAAGCCAGAACAAGAAACTGTACAAATTTCTGCTAGCCAAGGACAACTTGATGTACTTGATCAGTTGTTAAAACCTGAGGTACAAGAATCATTAACAACACTAGTAGAACAGCTTCCAAAATTAACTGAGCTTGTTAACATTTTAACTAAATCTTATGACTTCGCTCAAACTGTTGCTACTGATGAAGTATTAAAAAGCGACACTGTTGGTGCAATTACAGAGCTTGTAGAACCTGTAAAAGATACAGTGAAAAGCATGGCTGCAACTGCAATCGAAGCGAAAGATCGTGCTGAAGAAAGCAACGAAGTTATCGGCCTATTCGGTCTGTTAAAATTACTAAAAGATCCACAAGCACAAAAAATGTTCCGCTTTGTGAACGCATATCTTCAAATTAGTGCAGAACGTAACAATAAATAATTTAACTTATAACAACAATTAGTAAAGACGGGGGATATCATACTATGTCAAAACAAATTGTCATCTTAGGCGCTGGTTATGGCGGTCTTCTTGCCGCTTTAAACGTACGTAAATATTACAGCAAATCAGAAGCACAAGTTACAGTGATTAACCAATACCCAACACACCAAATCATCACTGAACTACACCGCCTTGCAGCTGGTAACGTGTCTGAGCAAGCAGTTGCAATGCCACTTACAAAGCTTTTCAAAGGGAAAGACATCGATCTTAAAATCGCAACAGTTGAGTCATTCTCAGTTGATAGCAAAGAAATCAAACTAGCTGGCGGCACTACTTTATCTTACGATGCACTTGTAGTTGCTTTAGGAAGTAAAACTGCTTACTTCGGTATTCCAGGACTAGAAGAAAACAGCATGGTATTAAAATCTGCTGCTGATGCAAACAAAATCTACAAACACGTTGAAGACCGTATTCGTGAATACGCGAAAACGAAAAACGAAGCTGATGCTACAATCGTAATCGGTGGTGGCGGATTAACTGGCGTTGAGCTAGTTGGTGAGCTTGCTGACATTATGCCTAAACTTGCAAAAAGCCACGGCGTAAATCCAAAAGAAGTGAAACTTCTTCTTGTTGAAGCAGGTCCAAAAATCCTTCCAGTATTACCAGACCACTTAATCGAACGTGCAACTACTAGCCTAGAAGCACGCGGCGTTACATTCTTAACTGGTCTTCCTGTAACAAACGTTGCTGGCAACGAAATCGACTTAAAAGACGGTCAAAAACTTGTTGCTAACACATTCGTTTGGACAGGCGGCGTACAAGGTAACCCATTAATCGGTGAATCAGGTCTTGAAGTTAACCGTGGACGTGCAACAGTTGATGCATACCTACAATCTACTTCTCACAAAGACGTATTCGTTGCTGGAGACAGCGCTGTTGTCTTCGCTCCAGACGGACGTCCATACCCACCAACTGCACAAATCGCTTGGCAAATGGGTGAGTTAATTGGATACAACTTATACGCAGCACTAGAAGGCAAAGCATTCGAAGAGTTCGCACCTGTAAACTCTGGAACACTTGCTAGTCTAGGACGTAAAGATGCGGTTGCTACAATTGGAGCAAGCAATACTCCACTTAAAGGCTTACCAGCATCATTAATGAAAGAAGCAAGTAACGTTCGTTACTTATCACACATTAAAGGTCTATTCAGCTTAGCTTACTAATCTGAATATAAGCCCGAATCATGCCCTGCATGGTTCGGGCTATTTTTATCCGTAATTTTCTCTAACTTATTTATTCGTCAAAAAAATTATATACCCTTTAAATTTATCTAAATATACTGACTTTTTACAATGAAAGCTGTCCCGTTTGGAACAGCTCTTATTGTCGCTTTTTGTCGGTAAATCGATATATTGGGAAAATCGCTGATATATTCGGATTTGCGCTGATATATTTCAAAAATCGCCGATATAATTCGAGTTACGGTCGATATATTCGAAAAATCGCCGATATATTTTCCAGCCTTACTTATTATCCTAATTTCACAAGACTGTAGTTCTTCTTCCCTTTACGAATAATAATAAATCTTCCATCAAACGAATTTTCTACAGTAACATCCGTACCCACATCTGTTACTTTCTCACCATTCATAGAAATCGCACCATTATTAATGTCCTCGCGTGCTTGTCGTCTAGATGGTTCGATTCCTAAATCGACTAGCCACTCTACGATGTTTTTCGTCTCTTTTGAAGACTGAAATGTTGGCATTTCTTTAAAGCCTTGTTCAATTTCATCAGCTGTTAACGATTTAATATCTCCGCTAAATAACGCTGCTGTGATTTTTTCAGCTTGCAGGAACGCCTCTTCTCCATGAACGAATTTCGTCATTTCTTCTGCTAACACTTTTTGTGCTTCACGTTTATGAGGCTCCGCTTCTACCCTCGCTGCTAATTCATCAATACGCTCTTTCGTTAAGAACGTAAAGTATTTCAAGTATTTAACGACATCACGATCATCTGTATTTACCCAGAACTGGTAAAATTCAAACGGTGTCGTTTTTTCAGGATCAAGCCAAACCGCACCACCTGCTGATTTACCAAACTTCGTACCATCCGATTTTAATAATAATGGAATCGTTAATCCGAATACTTTCGCCTCATGACCTTCTAACTTACGAATTAAATCTAAACCACTCGTAATATTTCCCCATTGGTCACTGCCACCAATTTGAAGTTGAACATCCTCTTTCGTGTATAAATGATGGAAGTCCATCGCTTGCAAAATTTGGTACGTGAATTCTGTGAAAGAAATACCTGTATCTAAACGGCTTGCTACAATATCCTTCGCTAACATGCTATTGATGCTAAAGTTTTTCCCGTAATCACGTAAAAACTCAATAATATTTATTTCATGTGTCCAATCATAGTTATTTACCATCTTCACTTCGCTATTTCCGCCAAAATCAAATAGCTTTTTCATTTGTGCTGTTAGCGCATCTACATTATGCTGAACCACTTCTAACGTTTGAAGTTGACGCTCTGATTGTCGTCCACTCGGATCACCAATTGTTCCTGTTGCCCCGCCAATTAAAATAACAGGATGATGGCCAGCTAATTGGAATCTCTTCATCATCATAAACGGAATCAAATGTCCGATATGCATACTATCACCAGTTGGATCAACTCCGCAGTATAGTGAAATCTTTTTCCCTTCTACTAGCTTACGTAAGCCTTCTTCGTCAGTCTGCTGATTAACGGCGCCGCGCCATTCTAATTCATCAATAATATTCATCTTTTGTCATCCCCTTTATTTTTTAAAAACAAAAAAGCCCCTATGTCTACGATAGACATAGGGACGATTATTCACCGTGTTACCACCCAGTTTGCATAAATAGCATAGCTACTCATACCACTCTTAGCAATAATATCGATTGCTAGTCCGCTTAGCATTACCTAAGATACTCCAGAGTGTAATTCGCAAGTTTGTTTGTGCTAGGTTACAGCAACCCCTAGCTCTCTCGTTAACAGTGACAAACTGCTACTGGGCTCTTTCAACGTATGTTATTTGTTAAATTATTAGCCATTATATTGAATCGAAAACAAATTGTCAACAATACCCAAATATTATTTTAAAATAATTCACATCTTCATACGTATTTCTTTATTCCTTATCTTCTCCAATAATCCTTACTTCTCGCTCTAACTTCACGCCAAATTTCTCTTCAACTGTCTTTTGTACGAAGTGAATTAAATCGATGTAATCTTGTGCTGTTCCGTTATCAACATTCACCATAAACCCTGCGTGTTTTAAAGAAACTTCTACCCCACCAATTCGCTTACCTTGTAGTCCTGAATCTTGAATTAACTTACCAGCAAAGTTATTTGGTGGGCGCTTAAATACGCTACCACATGAAGGATATTCTAGAGGCTGTTTTGACTCACGTTTAAACGTTAAATCATCCATTTTGGCTTTAATTTCTTCATGTACACCTTCTTCAAGTTCAAATCTCGCTTCAAGAATAATGTAATGGTTGTTCGCAAATACACTCTTACGATATCCAAATTCAAATGCTTCTTTCGTCAAAGTACGTAGTTCTCCATCACCTGTCATTACGACAGCTTCTGTTAATACAAACGAAATTTCACCGCCGTATGCACCTGCATTCATATATAATGCTCCGCCAACTGAACCTGGAATACCACAAGCAAACTCAAGACCCGTTAAATTATGGTCTAGGGCAATACGTGATACGTCAATAATTGCTGCACCACACTGTGCTACAATCGTCGTTCCTGTTACAGTAACACCTGTAATATGAATTAAACTTACTGTAATCCCGCGAATTCCACCATCTTTAATAATGACATTCGATCCATTTCCTAAAAACGTAACTGGAATATTATATTCGTTCGCATATTTGATAACTTCTTGAATTTCATCATAATTTGTAGGCGCAACAAAAACATCTGCTTTTCCGCCAACTTTAATATGCGTATGATTCTTTAACATTTCATCTTGTTTAACATGTCCTTCAGGCAATACCGTACTTAAATATTTATAAACCTCTTGCATATTCATTTTACGATTCCTCTATTTCTATATTCATTTTATCCCGTTATACGGGCCCATAATATCCCCACGTACATGAAAGAACCTAAAGTGGTGGATACAGTGTACCCAAAATCAATTCGAGACACCTATAAACCTCTTAATTTATAAGAGGTGCCACTCATATTAAAATATATATTGCATAATAAAGCAACCCAAATGGACTACTAAACTTGACATGTCATCAGAAAGACAACAATTTGTAAAATATGTGACTTTTTCAAAACACTATCCCTCAGTATCTTACTATACCATACAAAAATAAAGTGGTATTTTTTTGTACTTTTTACTTTATTTACATCAATGAAAAAAGAGCACATCCGACAGAATGTGCTCTTTCTATACTCTTTATATTACTTTTCGTTCTCTTCTTTTTCTTTATCAAACCATAACAGCTCATCGTTATCAACTTCACCATTATAATTGATTAAAATTTCTTCTCCTGCTTTTATATCTTTATAAGCATAGAAGTTAAATGTATGATTCTCAAAAACGATGTCATACGTTGCATTCGGTGTATATGAATGATTAAATAACATACCATATCCTAAAAGGATTGCCGTATGATTGATCCCATACTCAAATGCGTAGTCAGCAAGTAACGTCTTCTCAATATGTTCATGCTGTTCATTCGGATAAGAGATAACTGGTGCGGCGTGTATCAACTCACCCTTTTTAATATCACGAGTTGCAAATACACCTCTATTAAATTCTCCATCACTAAGTTCAGAAGTCTTAACTTCGATCATATGCGTCACCTATATAATTCTTTCTTTGAAGTATTTTATTCCGCTATTTGCGGATAGCTTGATTGGTGAGGGCTAATAATCAGTATGTACTAGTCTCACTTTATCTCCTTAAGCTTGGCAGAAAACGCGCAGAAAAGCAATTAAATTCCTATCAAGTATTCGTTTCAATGAAAAAAGAGCACATCATTCGTGCTCTTTCCAAGTAATATTACTTTTCTAAAATATCTTCTAACAACTTCACTTGCTCGCTAACAGTTTGCAACGTCTTCACTGACGTATCATTTCGATATTTTTCTTCTTCCACACTCGCTAGCACTTCTTCTGTAGCTGTAGAAGTTTGCTGAATTACGTTAGAAGCATGCGTAACATCCTTTACGATATTCGTCGTTTTAACTTGGAAACTTTCTTGATGAACAACGACCTCTCGCATTACTTCATTAATTGCATCAATAAACTTCCCTAAATCAGTTACATTTGTTAAAACACTTGCTAACATCTCGTTACATTCTTCTTGTACTCTTTCTGACTTCTCTACCTGCACTTCTACCTTACTTGCTTGATTACTAAACTCCTTCAAAATCCCTTGAATTCTTCCCGCAGAACGATTTGATTCTTCAGCAAGCTTTAACACTTCACTCGCTACAATAGCAAAACCTTTTCCATGCTCGCCTGCCCTCGCAGCTTCAATATTTGCATTTAAAGCTAGCAAACTCGTCTGACTTGAAATATTCGTTATTACATCTACAATTTCATTAATTTGTTTCAATTGCATCATTAAATCTCTAAATATAATTCCAGACTGTGAAACAACATCATTTAAACTTCTCATGTTAGTTTCAAAATTTCTTAAAGTATGTACACTACCCTTTGAAATTTCTAAACTTTCATCCACACGAGCCGATGCAGTTCTTACTTGAGAGATGATTTGTTCAATATTTACCTCCATATCATTCAATACTTCTACCGAGCGATACATCATCTCTGATTGTGATTGCGTACCAACTGCCACCTCTTCAAAGGCAAAATTAATCTCACTCATCGATTCCATCGACTTGTTCATATTTTGTCTTAAATGATTGAAATTACTATCTAGTTTCACAACTGTTTCTTCAATAAGCCTTTGCGTCTCTTCTAGCTCTTGTGCTTTTCTCATTACTTCTTGCTTCTCATCACTTAAACGAAGGAGCAGATTAGAACCGATTTTCGTGACGCCCCACATAGCGATTGTTACAATCGCTAACAAACTTGCAAAATTAGCAGCTTCAGACGAGGCTGTATAAGCAAAGAATTGCTCCGGCCAATAGCTACAAAGGATAAATGTAATCACAACAGCTACCCCGCCAAGAATTAAAATAAGGCGCTCACTTAAGTAAATAAGTGAAACAGCTAATGTGAAATAGACCATTTGAAATACAGCCGGGCTTTCATTAAAAGCTTGTACCATAATGTAAGACATTGTAAGCAACATAAATGTCATGATATATTTATACACTGATTCCATACTTTTTATAAAAGTAAAAATCGTTCCAAATGCAACGACAGAAATACCACAAATCCAAAACGCTATTGCTCTCTCTGTAAAAATATATCCATAATACCCAATTGCGATTATCCCAAGGAAGAAACTACAAATCGTTATAAACAGTAATAAATGATTTTTCTGTGATTCTTTCTCAAGGTTAGAAAAACAAGTCCTCTTTAACCACTCCATATGAAGCCCCACCTTCTACTTATACATATCAATTACTTCAGTTTAAATACCGCACTCACTGGGTTATGATCGCTATTTTCAAACTTTAAATCTTTCCCTTGTACATTTACAATCTCTACATTCGGTGAAACGATAAAGCCATCAATAATAGTAACGAAATTTTCACC
This sequence comes from Bacillus cereus group sp. MYBK216-1, assembly GCF_051916495.1. Taxonomy (NCBI): domain Bacteria; kingdom Bacillati; phylum Bacillota; class Bacilli; order Caryophanales; family Bacillaceae; genus Bacillus; species Bacillus cereus group sp. MYBK216-1. Next base: position 446,937 of record NZ_JBQAGT010000005.1, on the reverse strand, counting down.
TTCTACATATTTCTTCACATCATCTCTCACAGTCATAACAGACGGATCTACAGCCCACTTAAAGCCACCGTCCGTAAAGTCCTTCGGTAACTCTACTAACCACTCAGGACGCTCTTTCACGAACTTCGGATCACTTAATTGAGCGTTCGAAACTAATTGATTCCAATCTCCACCCATTATTACGTAATCACCTTTTTCATAATGTTTGTTCATATATTCTTTTAAATACTCTACTTGCTGTTTTCTAATTTTCCCGCCTTCATCATAAGCAGACAAATGTAAATTTACGAGTCTAACATGTTTCCCATTATTAACAGGAATTTTATATTCCACAATTGCTCGATCTAAATCAAACAAACGCTTTGGCCAAGGCTCCATTCCAGGAAGCTGGAACCTCTTCGCTTCTTGAACAGTGTATTTAGAAAACGTACTTAATCCAGCCTCCGCATATCCCATTGGATTTGTTATTGGCACTGGAACCCATTTCGTATCGTAGTTCTTGCCAAATGACGAAACATAATCAGGTAATCCTTTTTTCAAAAATTCATGTCCATTTACATCAAATGAACGAAGTGACTTTATATCAACTTCTTGTAATAGTGCAAAATCACTATTCTCATTTTGTAAAAACGAAAGCATATTCTTTAAATTAGTTTCCGTTTGCTCTTTACTACTTGAACCAGATCCCTTTCCGCCATCCATAAAGAAATCTTGATCCTTATCTAATCCAGCATATCCAATATTAAATGTTGTAACTTTAAATTCATGTCCAGTCGCTAATACGCGCTCCTTATTATTCTCCACCTTCAAGGCTATAACATCAACAGGCTGTTCTTTAGTAAGTGTCATATACGCTAGAAATCCCCCTACAATGCCCGCTACCACTAAAACACATGTAAATACGATTTTTAAAAATTTCTTCAAATAAATGACTCCTTTTCACGCGAATTTATTTTTCTTTATTTTCAGTCAAATAAAACAAAACGACACACATAAGAAACATTTTATCATAATTAAAACCGTATATCATTATATTTAGTTGATAAGTAATCAATCCCATTTTAATTACTTAAAAAACCTTCAGACATCAAAAAAAAGAAAAGTTACACCTACCTCCTCACTGGAAATTAAACGGTATTTTTAGTACACTATATGTAATAATCATAGGCGATGGAGTTCGCCATAAACGCTGCTTAGCTAATGACTCCTACCAGTATATATACTGGTAGGAGTCTATTTTTTTGAGCAAGCTATTTAAAGAGGTGAGAAAATTGATTTATATTATCGTCGGCATTGCCGGTATATTAGGAGCTCTTTCTCGTTATTATTTAGGTCTTAATATCACCACATTTTGGCATCATTCATTTCCATTAGCAACATTACTCATTAACTTAACCGGTTGCTTCTTCTTAGCGTGGCTAACTACTTATATCGCTCGGCTAAACATCTTACCTTCAGAGATTATCACAGGCATCGGGACTGGATTCATCGGTTCCTTTACAACTTTTTCAACATTTAGTGTAGAAACTGTGCAATTGATCAATCATTCTGAGTGGAGTATAGCCTTCTTATATGTATCATGTAGCATACTTGGTGGCCTCATTATGTCTAGTCTTGGCTATACACTTGGAGATTTCTTAATTAAGAAATCTCTTACGGAAGGTGATTACTCATGATAGAGGCTTTATTAGTCGCAGCAGGAGGATTTTTCGGTGCGATTACACGATTTGCAATTAGCAATTGGTTTAAGAAAAGAAATAAAACACAATTCCCACTTGCTACATTCCTTATTAACATAACAGGGGCGTTTTTACTTGGATATATAATTGGAAACGGGGTCACTACAGGCTGGCAACTACTATTAGGTACTGGATTTATGGGGGCATTCACAACATTTTCGACGTTTAAACTAGAATCTGTTCAACTCCTCAATCGTAAAAACTTTAGCACATTCCTTTTATACTTAAGCGCTACTTACATAATTGGTATCGCCTTTGCATTCCTTGGAATAAAGCTAGGCGGAACATAAAAAAAGCGACTCTAACCAGTCGCTTTCTTTCATAAGAAGTATGTCCCGCCATATGGAATGGAAAATAAACCAGCTGGATGTACATCGTAATGTACAATTTGCATCGGAAGCTGTGAATACGGCATATACTGACTTTGCATCATTTGTGCAAAATATGCTTGTTGTTGCATTTGAATAGCTTGATTCACAGCATGAATAGTTCCCTGTGCCCCAGCCAAAGTAATAGCTGCTCCTACTTGTCTTCCATTATAAAAATGATGGTTCATCATGATTCATCTCACTTATTCTTTTTCTTCCATATGGTATGTTTCTATTTCATAGTGAGTGTTTTGTCCCTATCTATTGCCCTTTTTCAGCTTTGAAGTAATAAATCCAAATAATAATACACCAATACCACTAAGGAACAATACATAACTTATCGGTACTAGGAAAAAGAAAGGTTCTTCAAGGAATCCATCCGCTCCTACTTTACTGTTTGAAGCATGTATAGTTAAAGAAATAATTGCTAAAATCATGAAAGAAATAGCTACTATGTATTTATTTTTCATTTCAAATTCTCCTCTACTCGTGTAATTCTCCTTGGATCGTTAACATCATATTATCTAAAATGACATTAACAGTCAATAAGTATTTATCGTTTAACAATAAATACTTATTGACTAGACTAATAACAAAAAGGTTTGCAAAGCATCTTAAATCACTTTGCAAACCTTCTAAATTATAAAGTGAAACTTTAATCAGCTCTCACCAATTGGGCGTTTACGGGCAGCCCGACTCGCAAATAACGGAATAAATCTTTACGCTTCAAACCTCTTGCTTAATACAACATACATTGCGCAAAATAGCACAAATATCCCAGCATAAATTAACAAAATCCCTACACTAAACATATCCGACAATGGACCAAATATTATCATTCCTAAAGGAAGCGCACATGAATTCGCAATTTGTACAAGGCTAAACATCCGTCCGTGCATTGATGGTTCTACTTTCTCCTGCAATAACACAGTAACTGGTGTATTGAAGCACGGCATTGTTATACCAATTAAAAAGTTAAATACTAAATACATAATAAATACCGGAGCGATCCCTAGTCCAATCATAAGCAGTCCATATAATGCACAAGCTAGCGCTGTTGTATGCATACGATTACGAAAACCACCCCATGCCGCAATCAATATGCCACCAGCTGCCGCACCCGCACTAAAGGTCATCTCACTAGCAGTAAGTCTCCACATTTCAGCCCCGAAAGAACGAGTTACCATTAAAGGTGTTAAAAAAGCAGCTGGACTTATTAAAATCATGACGATAATCAATAAAACGATTAGCCTTTTAATAAATACATTTTCTTTTAAATAAGAGAACCCTTCTTTAATTCCTTGTAGATTAGATTTTTGCTTACTCTCTACATTCACATGTCCTTCCACCTGAATGACAAACATAATACTAATTCCAAACATAGCTGTAATAACATCAATAAAAAATGTTGTTTCAATGCTGGCAATAGAAAGAATCGCCGCACTTGCTGCTGGAGAAAGAAACATAATTAAAGATGTAATACTGCTATTTATTCCATTTACTTTCATCAGATACTCTTTCGGAACGATTTGCGGAATTAATGCATTCACAGCTGGCGTTTGTACTCCTGTTCCAGCTGAACGAATGAGTAACACAATAAAAAGTAACCAAATACTTTTATATCCTGTTAAAAATAAAATTGCTAAAACTAACGTCGCAATCGCTATAATCCCGTCCGATAACATAATCATCTTTTTGCGGTCATAACGATCAATCCAAACACCTGCAAACAAAGATATCGCAATTTGTGGTAGAAAACCGCAAACAGTTGAAATAGTCAACATCACTCCTGATGATGTTGTAAGGGTGATATACCATATAATCGCGTATTGCACGAGAGAGGAACCGAACAACGAAATAGTTTGAGCGGTCAAAAATAATATAATTTTCGTTTTCCAATTGTTTTCACTCATATGTTTCACACCCCATTAACTAATCCCGTCTCTATATGAAAAATGCTATCTGCCCAATCAAGATAAAAACTCGCTTCGTGAGATACGAGTATAATGCTGCCCTTAAACTTAATTAGCGCCTTTTGTAAAGCTTCCTTCGCTTCTGCATCTAAATGATTTGTCGGCTCATCTAAAATTAAGAAGTTACAAGGTGATAGTAATAATCCACACAGTTTCACCTTCGATTGTTCACCACCACTTAACGTACGAATTTCTTGCGAAACGTGCGTATCCTTCACACCACACGCAGCTAAATGATGGCGTATTTCCTTCATATTCAGTTTAGGAAACTGTTCTGAAATAATTTGAAGCGGAGTTAAAGAATCATTGCTCCAATTTAAATCTTGCTCATAATATCCAATCTTTATTTGCTCTAAAAAGTGAAACTCTCCAGAAATACTAGCAATATTTCCAACGATTGTTTTTAATAAAGTAGATTTCCCTACTCCATTGAAACCTGTAATAACAAGTTTTTGCCCACCCATTACTGAAAAATCCAACTTTGGTAAGAGAGCGAAGTCATAACCAACTTCAAGGTTATTTACTTCAAGAACTGTCTGAACTGAAATGGGAAGTTCCTGAAAATGAATAGACGGTTTATGAGTAAAACTTGGTGGCGCAATTCTTTCCATACGCTGCAATTGTTTTCGACGACCTTGCGCTATTTTTGAATTCACCCCGGCAATATTTCTACGAATATACTCTTCCGTTTTTTCAATTTTCTTTTGCTGTGCATAATATTGGCGAATATAATCTTTTCGCAAATGCTCCTTTTGTCTTACAAAATCTAAGTATTTGCCATAATACTTCTTAACCGTTCCGAACTCTACATCACATATGCAAGAAGTTACTTTTTCCAAAAAATCAAAATCATGTGATACGACAATAAACGCTCCTTCAAACTTCATTAAATAATTAGCAAGCCACTCCACATGCTCCTTATCGAGAAAATTCGTCGGTTCATCTAGTAATAAAATATTAGGCTCTTCTAATAAGAGCTTCGCTAAAATTACCTTTGCACGCTGACCTCCGCTTAATTCACCAATAACACGATCCATCCCAATCACATCAATACCTAGACCAGCTGCCACCTTATTTATTACGCTGTCTACTGAATAAAAATCACGAGCCTCCAGCTGCTCTTGCATTTCAGCTGCTTTTAGTAGTTGATTCTCATCTCCAGTCATCGCACTTTCTTCATATAACTTGTTCATTCTCTTTTCCATTTCATACAAATCATAAAAGGCTCTCTTTAAATATTGTGAAATGGTATAACCCTCATCAATTTCAGCGTATTGATCAAGATGCCCAATTTGAATATTGGGTTGCCACTTTATGTCTCCCTTATCAGGAATAATTTCCCCCACTAATATTTTCATTAATGTGCTTTTTCCTGCACCATTCTGTCCAACAATTCCCATATGCTCCCCTTTATGCAAATCAAAAGAAGCATTTTCGTATAATACTTTATCTATAAAACTATGTGATAAACTTTCAACTTTAAGTAAACTCATTTTTATTCCTCTTTTCCTGAAATTAAAAAAAGCAGAGAGATAGCGTCATTCGACACTAGCCCTCTGCTTCGTGGTTTTTCCTATACTACTCCAATTTACAGTAAAGACTCATCGGAATAATATACACAAAGGGCCATAGACAAAGCATTGTCTATGGCCCCTTAATCTATTTTATACACCAGCTGAAAAACCATAACGAAATAAGCATAGATATACTATACTTTTTTCGAAAAGTTATTCAGCCGATGAATATAGGGGATTTAAACCCCTTGATTAAGCTCCGTACAACGCTTCACCGTATACATTTGTGCGGAGCAAAGTTTTCTAATGAGTTTTACAAATTTTATATAAAGCATATTCTGCACCTTCCTTAATACTTAAAAGGGATTTTAGCATACGGTTTTACGAAGCGTCAACATTACTTCTGAATCTTTCAACTACTTGTTTTCAAAATATTGCTTCTGAAACATACACATTCTTATCGCATTATGATAGTTACCATCAACGAAAAACTCATCGATAAGCTCACCTTCTACCATAAACCCAACTTTTTTATAAACATGTACTGCCTTTTCATTTTCCTTATCCACAACTAAATATATCTTATGCATATTTAGTACAGAAAAAGCGTAATCCATTGCTAAACGCGTCGCATCCACTGCATAACCATATCCTTGATAATTCGGATCAATAATAATTTGGAATTCTGTTCTACGATGAATATAATCAATTTCTACTAACTCAACTAATCCAACCATTTCATTGTCTTTCTCAACGATAAATCGGCGTTCGCTTTGATCATGTATATGTTTATCGTATAAGTCTTGCAGCTCCACAAATGCCTCATATGGCTCTTCAAACCAATACGACATAATGTGCGCATTATTATTCAGTTCGTGTACAAACTTTAAATCTTCTCGTTCTAATGGACGTAACTTCAATTCCTGATTCATTCCTATAACCTCCAAGTAAAAAAAACTCTTCACTTAATTTCTCAATTTTTTTCGATTTCAAACGCCCTAATTTCATTGTAAACTTTCAAGCAACTTGAAGGTCAAGATGTAAAAACTAATGTAAAAATATTATGCCGAAATTTATAACTAATTAATAAAGAATGTAGGTATTTACAGTAACTTAACGAAAAAAGAACAGTCTTTTTGCTTTCCAAAAAGCTCAGTAAGATAAAATAAAATTATAAATATATCATCGTTAAAAATTAAGAAAAGGAGCTGAATCTATGAGTATACAATATAGAAAATATGCGTTATCTGTAATCTCATTAGCCTTATTTACTCTTATTGGTTGTACTAATAATGAGCAAAAAAACGATAAAAACGAGACATATACTTTTGAGGCTTCCAAAAAACGTGGTGATATTATTGAGAAAAACGATGAAGTTTATAACATAGAGAAATTAGATACTTTCGTAAAAAACTATAATTCAAATAAAGACGATTCAGTTAGAATTACTAAATTTAATAACAAGAACGAGCCTATTATTATTGATTTAACTGTAAAAAAAGAAAAGGAATCTACCTCCGTCTATTATGATGTCGACTACACAAAAACAAATGAGAAACTTAATGAAAACCAAGAGATACAATATTCGAATACTACATGTCAAAAGATAAAGAAAGATATTGAAGACAACAAAGTAACTTATAAATTAGAATGTCCTGACACTATTCATTTGATTACAGCCCCAAAATCATAGGGTGGAAAATTCCACATAAAAAAGTAGTGCAAACTTACGTCTGCACTACTACTCTTTTCTCAAATCTCTCATATTCGATATGTATAAAGCAATAACTAAAACAAGAATTGCTCCCGCGTATAATAACGTCTCCATCGGTTCCTCATGAGACACAATAATCAACCGAATTAAAGCCGTAATTCCGATATAAATAAAATAACGTAACGGGAAATGATAATTCGATTTAAAATACTTAATAATTAATGCAATGAACTCGAAGTATAAGAAATAGACGATGATACTTTCAACCAATTTATAAGACGTATACTCTTTTGACGAAAAAATATACTGCACAAACGTGATCGTCTCATTCACTAAGAAAATCGATAACACAATGGATAATATAATTAAAGCTATATTTAATATCCATTGCAAAATACTAGCTATAACATGATCGATATTAAACGACTTCATTTTATCTTTAAACTCCCCTTCGTATAAGTACTTATTTATTATAGCAAAATTACGATTGGAAAGAAGTTAAATCATATATTCGTCCTTTGTTGTTGCCAGTATAGGCCAGATTTAGTGTGTGGAGAATTCTGTTTACAACCATACCTGACGAAACATGGAGAAACTCTTTCAAATTACCGTTCGTACATGTCGTACTAATGAGCAATGCATAATCTCGTATAGCACCCTCATGTGCCACTTTTGAAAAATCTTTACAACTTGTACAACGCCAACCCTTCTTAACTTTAACCATTGGAATAACTAAGCATTTCTCACATTGTACTCCATTTAGCAACTCCTCTTTTTCTATTTTATATTGCTCAAGTATATTTTGTTGAAGTGGAGAATGCTCCGCTATTATTTGATGAATGAGCCTATCTACATTATCTATAACTTTTTTCTTATATTTACTTTCAAACCACTTTATTTTATGAGGTAGATTTGCACTATGAATAATTGTATGAAGAAGATTGTCATCTGAAGATTTTATAATGGTACGAGGCGAGCTAATAACAACGAGGGACTCGATTGGAAGACTAGAAGAAAATCCATGTAAGCTTAACCATTTTTTAAGTTGTATTTCCTGCCTTTTTATTTGTAAAACAGGGTCTGGAAATCCCTCTGAATTTCCTTCTGTTATTCGGATAAGTTGATTAAACTTTGTATCAAATATTAATGTACCTGCTATATTTTTTATCTCAAGAAACAGAAGAAACTTTGTGGAAATGATAATAGTATCAATTTGAAAGTATTGATCATGATTAGATAAGCGAACATCATGTAAAACACTGTACTCTTTCTCACAAATAAAACTAAGTGGATAATCAATCGCTTGCTCCCCTTTATACCCCGCCATGTGTTTTGCCAAGTTTTCTCCAATTATATTTCGTTTCGGATGATGTACAGGTAACCTTCTAAGAAGCGCTTCTAACTGTCTTATATAAATCGGTATTTTTCTTTCTTTCACAATCACCTCAAACACCCCTTTACAAATATATCAACGATTTTTTCAATATATCTATCACAACTAGCAATATATCAACGATTTTTCCAATATATCTATCATAACTTACAATATATCAACGATTTTTCTAATATATCGATCGGTCGACAATATCCGACACTACCTCACTTCAATCACTCACAGCATATCCTAGAAAAACACCTTCAGCAAAAACTTAAAATCGCATTTCCTCATAAAAAAACCATAACCCGATCCTCCAGCAAAGTTATGGTTTTTATCCTACAACGCCACTCTACCTATAACTTTGCCATGAATTCCACAAAATCCATTTGTGCCTATACCAACTTTCACCTTTTTCACAATGAAACTATATACGTTAAAATCGTTTCATAACGCTATTACTTCCGCATACCTACACTTTATATAATAACGGTACAGTACAAACAACGTACTGTACAAATATATGTGGGGGGATTAACTATGAACGAAGCGTTACTATTAGTCGACATACAAAATGATTACTTTGAAGGTGGCAATATGGAATTACATCAACCTGAAAAAGCCGCACAAAAAGCGAAAGAAGTTTTGAAAACATTTCGTGAAAAACATAAAACAGTTATTCACGTACAACATATTGCGAACAATGAAGGAGCTACTTTCTTCTTATCCGATACAATAGGTGTTCAAATTTATGATGATGTACAACCAATTGCTAACGAAAGAGTCATTCAAAAACATCACCCTAACAGTTTTTTAAGAACAAATTTATTAGAAACATTACAGACAGAGAAAATAGACCGACTAGTCATTTGCGGTATGATGACTCATGTATGTATTGATGCAACAGTGCGCGCTGCCAGTGACTTCGGATTTCAATGTATTGTAATTGAAGATGCTTGTACAACAAAAGATTTAGAATTCCAAGGAAATCTAATCCCCGCAGTACACGCTCATCAATCGTTCATGAGTGCATTAGAGTTTGGTGATATTTATGCAACAGTCATGTCAGCAAACTGTTTTATAAACAAGAGCAAATAAAAAATTACAGTTCAAAAAAAAGAAAGGATAAATATCTTATTCTTTCTTTTTTTCCATTGTCTTAATGACCGTATTTATACGATAATCACCATAATATAAAACATCTGCAAGAGCCTCTTCTAATTGCTGATGCGAAGATGTGTGAAGAGTCATGACATAGCACCCATCGCCGCTTATACGATACATTTCAGTAATTACGTCCGTTTTTTCAAAAAAGTTTTGAATTTGATTATGATAGTGCGGTGCATGCAAAAATAGTGTAACAAAGGTCATAATAGATCCTTCTAGCTTAGCCCTGTTGATATTTATCGTATATTTTTGAATGACACCTGCCTCTTCTAATTTATGAATTCGTTTCCCGACAGCCTGACCAGTCAAATGTACTATCTCCCCAATTTCCTTCCAGTTCATTCTAGCGTTTTCTTGTAGTAATTGTATAATCTTAAAATCTGTTGAATCAAACATGGACATCCCCTTCCTATACGAAACGAATTCTATAAAATCTTCATTTCCCCTACAGTTTAGCTCGAAAATTTTGCAATACAATCGATTGGCTCCATTAGGAATTACATTATTGTTAACGACTTTCCTTCTTCATTACAATGTATTTGTTGGATTACTCGTAGGCACTACAACAAGCTAGCGATTTTTTATAAATATGAACATTTTTTAGGAATTAGTTTATCTTTTTTTAATGTTTTATTTAGAGGCAGTTTATAGTCGAGTATTAACATAAGAAACGTAGCAACTAAGTTTATATATGACGCACTGCTACTATAATCGCAAACCGTACTACTTAAAATTACAAAATAAGGAGACGATAAAACATGAACAAAAAAACAAAAGTACTATCATCCATACTGCTCGGATTCACATTAGCATTAACAGGGTGTGCTGGTACTAAAGCTGAAGAAAATCATGGGAAACAAAAACAAGAACAAGTTGCTAAAGAAACAAAACAGGAAAACAAATTAACTAAAGGGCAAAAAATGGCTAATATTCTTAGCGAGACGAATTGGCAAGGTACACGAGTGTATGACAAAGATAAGAATGACTTAACAAAAGAGAATGCAAACTTCATTGGTCTAGCAAAATATGATGCGAAGTCAGGCAGATATGAATTTTTCGATGCTAAAACAGGTGCAAGTCGTGGCGATAAAGGAACATTCTTTGTCACAAATGATGGGAAGAAGAGAATATTAATTTCAGAATCAATGAAGTATCAAGCTGTCGTTGACATGACAAAACTAAATAAAAATGTATTTACTTATAAACGAATGGGGAAAGACGCTAACGGTAAAGATGTAGAAGTTTTCGTTGAACATGTTCCATATAAAGAAAAAGAACTTTCTTTCACTGATCCTGACAAGCAGCTGAACACGACTACAGGAGATATTGTTAAAAACGTTGATGGAGATAAAATTTTAGGCGGTACCCTTTGGCACGGAACAAAGGTATTAGACGAAGCTGGTAACGATGTAACACAGTTTAATTCGAATTTTATAAGTCTAGCAAAATTTGATGAAAAATCTAATAAATATGAGTTCTTCAATAGCGAAACAGGTCAAAGCCGCGGTGATTATGGCTACTTCGATGTTGTACACGAAAATAAAATAAGAGCCCATGTTTCAATTGGAAATAACAAATACGGTGCTGCTCTTGAACTTACTGAACTAAATAAGAATAAATTTACGTATAAAAGAACTGGTAAAGACCAAGCTGGTAACGATATAACTATATTCGTTGAACATGAACCTTATAAAGGTGATATGAAACCACAATTTAGCTTTTAAAAACGTTTGATTAAAGAGCCTGTACTGAGTTACAGGATCTTTCTTATTAAGCAAGAGAACGAAAAGACGAAAAACATGTAGCTTTTCGTCTTCACAATATTCCCACCTTATAGTTGATGATTTACAAAACCTAAAAACATACCGATACAAAATAAAATTTGTGACTAAGTAAAAAGCGCCCTACTTATAGGGCGCTTTTTTTATACTTAATGACTAATACTAGCTGTTGGGTATAATGTTGTTCCTCCAATTGAAACTTTTATTTCATTTGTTAATGGAACGTTTTGTTCATTAATAATTGTTCTCCACCATTCCCATGCAAGACCTGTACATTCTCTTGCAACAATTTTTATATTTTTTGAGTTCGGTGGAAGTGGGATAACTGTAGAGTAATGAGCCGTTTTGTCTTTTCCGCTACCATCCCATGTTTTATGTGTTAGTACTTCGTTACCCTTTTGGTCAAATGTGAATTCATCCCAAGATACATCAAATTGAGCAACGTAAGCACCGTAATGATCAAGTGTCATTTTAGCACTTGAATATTCTGTAGTTGTCGTCTCAATATAATCTGTATTGTTATGAACAGCAGCAGTTGCATTATCTTTTAAGAAAGTACTTGTATATGAAATTGGGTATGCTGGATTTTTAAGACTTAATTCAGCATTATCTTTAATGATATTTCGGATTTCATTGAAATCTTTAGTAACAACCTTGTTATGCTCTTTCGCATCTCCGCCTAATACTACAGCAGTAAAGGTACTTTCTTCAAAAATATCTTTATACTGTCCACTTGCTTCAACGCTGTTATCCTTAAGTAAGGCTTTAAAAGCAGCTTGTACATCTTTACTCTTAGATGTTGTTTCTAATTTTACATAAATCGTTCTACCATAAGCTACATTTGAAACCATAACAGGTGGAGCCGAATTACTTACGCCTTTTCGAGTTAACTCATCAAAAGTAACACTATTATCAAAAAGGTCGGATGGATTGTTAGGTAGTTCAGCACTTACCGTATAAAATATTTGCTTATATGCGGCAACCATCACTTTTTTCTCTCCATTTGCAACCGCATTAAAATCAATGTTTAGACTGTTATCAAGATATTTAGCGTTAACATTAAGAGCACTTGCGATTTGTGATTTACTATAAACCATAGATTCCGTATACTGCATTCTTGCAGGTAACGTATGTGTTGTAGAATACTTTTCATTCCAAGTAGATACTAAATCGTCTACTGCTCCAGCTACATTACCATATGTCGGATTTTGGACAGTGATTGTATTTTCTTTTCTCATACCCGGTAAGTCTATACTAATATTCAGAGGCTTTCTCTTAGCCACTAATAAACTTGGTTGATTGTCTGCAAAAGCTTTATTTGCAAGTTGTACAGCTCCTGGGTACGTGCGATTCACTACAGAATCAATAATTGAAATATCGACTGGTGACGTTGTAAGTGATTTTTTCTCGCGTTCCACCACTACAAATTTACCATTTGAATTGATACTTTCTTTCGGAACAAAACTCTCTACTTTATCACCATTTATAGCTAAAACCTCTTGATTATTATATTTAAGATTTGCTATACCAGTATCAATGCCACTAGCATTTTTGGTTACATCAGTTGCATTACTTGCTTGTGTTTCTGCGAAGGAAATAGATGAATAATTAATAGTGCATAGACTGACTAATAAACATGCAAGGAACTTTCTTCTTTTAGTGTTTTTCTTAATATTCAGAAAAATCACCCCGTTCTTTTTTTAGTAAAATATGATAATGATTGATAAATGATAGCTAACTAATAAACTTACATAAATGCTTTTAAAAGTTCTTGAATTAACGGGATTACGCCACCTACAAATTTTAATACTGCCATTGCGATTTCCATATTATTTCCTCCTTTTTATTGCTACGAAAATGTAATTTATCTTTATGCCCTCATTATAGTGACCCCTTACACTTTTATCAATACACTCTGGTATGCAATATTACATATAAAAAAAACAAGCTGAATTCTTTTAAAAAGTTATACAGAAATATTTTTTCATTTGGTACATACTTGAAAAGGTGAAGCATTCTTTTGCATTTTATGAGTAGTCACATAAAAAAAGCTGCTGCCTATAAAATATAGACAGCAACATCAACTAGAGTAGCTTGCATAATCTACGCAAGCTACAGTATTTTTTACATTTTATAACTAATAAACAGCGATTGGCCCATAAGGACCATTAATAATCTCTATTTTCGTTTCAAAAATATCCGTCAAAAGTGTTGGATCCATAACTTCTTCTACTGTTCCGAAAGCAGCAATTTGTCCATCTTTCATAGCACAAATTTTATCAGAGTATTTAGCCGCAAAATTTATATCATGCATGACAGTCAAAATTGTTCGTCCAAATTCATTAGCTGCACGTCTCAAATGCTCCATCATTTGAACAGAGCGAGCAACATCAAGGTTGTTCAAAGGTTCGTCCAAAAGTACATATTCAGTCTCTTGGCACAATACCATCGCTACATATGCCCTTTGTCTTTGACCACCAGAAAGCTCATCTAAATATCTATTCTCTAAACTAGTTAAATCTAAGAAATCGATATATTTAGAAATGATAACCTCATCTTCTTTAGTCAATCTTCCCTTTGAATAAGGAAAGCGCCCAAATCCAACTAGTTGTCTAACAGTAAGTCTAGTTACAAAATGATTTTCTTGTCGCAATATAGTCAAAACTTTTGCTAAGTCTTTTGATTTGGATTCAGAAACATCCATATTTGCTACCTGAATTTGACCTTCATCCATATCTAAAAGTCTGCCAATCATCAAAAGTGTCGTTGACTTTCCAGCACCATTTGGTCCAATTAAAGAAGTAAAGCCTGCTTTTGGTATTTCAATATCCAAAGGTCCTATTTTTACCTTATCAGTATAGAACTTTTTAACATTATCAATTTTTATCATAAAGCCCTCTTCCTTAAAACTATAGTTAAGAATATAATTCCACCAAATAATTCAATAATAACTGAAACTACACCTTGAGCATGGAATACATGATACATTAAAAAGTATGCGCTCGTCATTATTAAAAATCCTATAGCAAAAGCCATCGGAAAAATATATCTATGATCATAAGTTGCCGCTGCCTGATAACTCAAAGTTGCCACTAAAAAGCCGTAGAAAGTAAGTGGCCCAATTAGAGCTGTTGAAATGGACATTAAAATAGCAACTAATACAAGCGTATAAATTACACTAGGTTGATATTTAACTCCAAAAGAAGTAGCAACATCCTTTCCTAGTGACAAAACATTTAAATTCTTAGAATGAGCAAAAATTAATACCGCTACAATTATAATCATAGGAATTACAATAGGAAAATATGCAGGATCTGCATGATTAACAGAACCAAATAATCTTGCTTGTAGAATATCAAATTCTGAAGGCGCAAGTAGTTTTCTCATGAAAGTTGAAACTGAATTTAGCCCGGTACCAATAATAATTCCAACTAAAAGCATAAGTTGTAAATTCCCGTATTTACCGGAAAGTAACCATCCATAAAGTATCAAACTCATGAAGACCATAACAACAACTTGAAATAAAAATGATCCAATTCCATTAAAATTTATTAATGCACTAGCACCAAAGAAGAATATTGTACTCGTTTGAATTGCTGAATAAAGTGATTCGAAACCTAAAAGCGATGGAGTAATAATTTTATTATTCGTAATAGATTGGAATGCAACTGTCGACAAGCTATGGCAAACTGCAGCGATAATCATTGCAACAATAGCTACTATCCTTCTCTTAACGACTGGGATAAAAGAAGGTGAATCTATCGGAACTGGATTGTTATAAACTAAAAGTCCATATGAAGAAAGAAGACCTAAAGCAATCAATGTTATCAGTAAAATCCAATAACGTCTTGCTTCCTTCTTAGACCGAAAAGCGCTAGCTGATCTACTTTCATTATGAAGGCTAGAATCGATTTCGACATTTTCTTTTTTTCTATATTCTAATGTGATCATCGTAGCCTCCTTGGTTTTCTTTGTCTCAATAAAATAGTAATAAACACGACTGCTCCCACTGTTGCAAGTATTAAAGAAACAGGTAATTCAAAAGGCTGTATAATTGTTCGAGAAATGATGTCACAGGCAGTTATTGACCCCATTCCGATCACACAAACCCAAGGTAAATTACTCCTAAGATCATCACCTCTAAACATTGAAACGATATTTGGCACAATTAATCCTAAGAAAGGTAAGTGTCCAATAACAGCTGCAACAATTCCAACTGCAACAGAGATAAGAGCAGTCCCAAAAAGAACAATCCTATTGTAATTGACTCCAAGACTTGTTGCGACATCTTCTCCTAATCCAGCTAAAGTCAATCTATTAGCATACATAAAAATAAGCAAAGTAATGATAACAATCAGCCATAAATATTCATATCTTCCCACCTGAATGTTAGCAAATGAACCTACAAACCAAGTTTCAATACTTTGCGTCTTTTGAAAAAGGAGTCCCAAAAAAGTAGACACTGCAGAAATTACTGCTCCAAGCATCAATCCAATAATCGGGACAATTAAAGACGAACGAAGCTTAACTCTTCTTAAAAATAGAAAGAAAATCATAGTTCCTATAAAAGAAAAAATGATTGCACCAGTCATTCTTTGAACTAAAGTCGGGGCAGGAAATAGTAAATACACAAAAAGCAGGCCTAAGCCTGACCATTCAATCGTCCCCGTTGTAGTAGGTTCAACAAAGCGATTCTGTGTAATGAGTTGCATTACGAGCCCTGCCATCGCCATTGCAGCTCCAGTAAGCATTAATGCAACTGTTCTCGGAACACGAGTGATGAAAAACATCTCCATTCCATCCTCTTGTCCACGTATATCATAAACTCCAGTAAACAGTGATATAATCCCTAAAATTATAACAACTATAACCGCTATTATAAAAGGTTTTGTCCATATTTTATTGTGATTATAAAACTGGGGTTGAGAAATATTCTCAACCCTAGAAATCATATTTTTTGACACTGTTTCGTACCCCTTTACACTACTTAGCTAAAGTTTTTGCAAGATTTCCAAATAACTCTACATAAGTCTGAATTGATTCATTTGTGTAAGTATCTTCTGGTGCATAAACAACTTGTTTTTTAGAAACAGCAGTTGTGTTTTGAAGAGCTGGTGATTTAGAAATAACATCCTTAGCAGGTGTTGACTTAGCTGCATCAGATGTTGCAGCATCACGATCTAATACGAAAAGCCAATCAGGATTTGTTTGTGCAATAGCTTCAACAGAAACGTCATCACCTTTATGACCTGCAGTAGAATTTGAAACTTCTAACGCTGGAGTCCAACCGAAAATGTCATACATTGGTCCCCAAACACGACCAGAGTGCGGCGCAGCAAAACCAATATTACCACCAGTAACGATAACACTCATAACTTTATCTTTTCCGTTATAAGCAGATTTTGCTTTTTCAATAGATTTATCAAAATCAGCTACTAATTGTTTAGCTTCTTTATCTTTATCAAAGATTTTTCCTAGAGTAGTTGTAGAATTTTTAAGTCCATCTACTAAATTTTTTCCAGGCGTAGTAGATTTCTCAGAAACATCAAAATTAAGATCAATAACAGCTGCATTTGGCACTAATTTTTTGATTTCTTCGTAATGGTCAGCAAATCTTTGACCAACGATTACAAGTTCAGGATTTGCCGCTGCAATAATTTCTAGATTTGGTTCACGGTGATTCCCAATATTTTGAACTTTTTCATCCTTTTTATATGCTGAATCAGCAGGCATGATATCCTTTGGAGCAGCCGCTAATTTAATTCCCCAATCAGATAAAGTTTCAAAAGTTCTGTTATCCAAAGCAACTACATTCTTTGGGTTTACAGGGACTTTAACAGTTCCATGAGCATCAGTGATTTCAACCGTTTTTGGCTTATCACTACTATTATCTTTATTAGCTTTTGACTCTTTAGTATCATTACTTGGATTTGAGCAAGCTACTAACATTAAAGTAAAAATTGCTAGAATACTCACTAATTTTAAAAGCATAGATTTTTTCATATGTATACTCCTTATAGTGTAATTTATTTCGAAAATGATGACATCCATAGATTGAATTAGAAAGTAACTTTTATTCAATTGAATCGCTATTGATAATCATTTTCATTTGAACATCCTGTTAATTAGTATAGTCTTTAATTCTGTGAAAATCTTGTGAATGGTGTGAATTCATAAAATCAGGCATAAAAAGTAATATGTGACGTCAGGCGTGTTGATTAGCTATGATTTCCTCTACAAAATACGCTCATTAATAGCTAATATTTTCATAATCCATTTTTTCACGTCTTTTAATACTTCTAAGAAACTATTTGATTATCATATTTAATAAAAAATGAGTAAAACCGAATGAAATAATTTTACTCATTTTTTATTATCTTATTTTTATCAGTCAATCATTGAATAGCCTCTGCCATGTATCGTTTGAATATATCTGTCTTTCTTCTCGCACTTTAACTTTTTTCTTACATACCCAATATATAAGTCTACTACATTTGGATTTACTACTACGTTATATCCCCATACTTGATTCAAAAGCATTTCACGGCTCAATATTGTGTTTTTATTCTTGATTAAAAATACAAGTAAATCGTACTCTCGCTTAGTAAGCGACAGGTTTTCGCCACCTTTTTTCACAATATTGCTAGATGCATCAACAAAGAGATCTTTAAACTGAAAAAAGTTTATCTCCTTTTGCTGGTTACAATCACTTCTCCTTAAAATTGCTTGAACTCTTGCTACTAATTCTTCTTTCACAAATGGTTTTCTGATATAATCATCTGCTCCTGCTTGTAACCCTGCTACGCAATCCTTGCTAGAAACATTGTCGGTCACAATAATGATCGGTGTCGTTTTAACTAATCGTATTTGTCTACAAATTTCTGGTCCGGATATACTTAATGAATCCCAATCCAATATGATAATATCCCAATCTTGTTCATATATTATATTTAAACCTTCGTTTTCATTGTGAAGTTTTAAAATGAAATAGCCTTCTTGCGTTAGACCGCTTACGATTTTCTTCGCTAAAGACCGTTCATTCTTAATTACTAAAACCTGCTTCACCGATGGTTCACCTCTACTTCAATATAACTTAGTTAGATAAAAAATTATCCCAAAAAATAATTTAAGATTTATAAATTTAAACCCCCTAAATAATCCATTAAAACAGTTTATTAGGAGAACTCTATATAATCTTACAATAGGTATGGATAAAAACACAAAACATATGAAGATTCGAATAAAGTGAAAAAATAATAAGAACTCAACAATTGGGCGTTTACTAGCAGCTATATTATCTACCTGCTTATCGTCAATAACCATTTCTTCATTTTCTATTTCAGGGATATCGTCCCATCAACTTCAGCATTCTATAAAACCACAAACAAAAAGAACCATAACCTCGCCAACCTGGCAAAGTTATGGTTCATATCATACATGTGACTTTACCTATAAGTTGGTCAGAAAACACTTATTTTTGCAGATGATTATCTAATTATTCAACAGGATTGGAAGCATAAATTGGCTGTGAGTTAATTATTAACCCATAAGCTGGCCATGAATCTCAAAAAACAGCAAATAAAATAACCATTAGCTGCATAGGATATTCAAAATTACTAGCTTATTCATTAGAATATTTATATGATACACCCATTACTTCTAATTTAATAATGTCTGCATTCTTTGCTGGGGCTTTACACAAATTCGGGAAGTGTTTATAAAGCGTTCTTTTGGAATACCCTAACTGTTTAGCTAGTACATTCATTGATACAGTGGAATCTAAGTGGTGAGCATATTTTTGGAGTATAGATAAAGCTGTATCATAATCAAATTTTATTTCTCTTTTTTTAGTATCTTTCGAATAAGCCCCTGCATTGAAAACTATTTGCTCTTTATTTACACTTATATCTTCGATATAAAAATTAACTGGTGAAATATTAAATAAGTGACATATTTCCAACACCCTAGACAGTGGAAGAATAAAACTCCCATTACACCAATCCCACAGAGTTGTCTTTGCTAAATTTAAGTTTCTTGCAAACTCCTGCATATTTCCCTCTGTATAAATATCAACAAGAGGATTTAAGTTTCTAATGAATTGTTGCTTACTCGCTAAAGTTTTGATTTGTTCTTTATGCTTTATAATTTGTTCTGCCATTAAAGTTGTTTTGTAATCAAAATCATTTCCGTCTGAATGTTTATTAGAATTTGTTGCTCTTCCAAGCCAATTGTTGCAATAAGGACAATATCCATTTTGACTTTTCCTGTGTAAAATCGGAATCCTTTTATGACATAAAAAACACTCAATTTCTAACTTACACTTATGCTTTGAACATGTATTAACCATTTCAAGGCTCCACAACAGAGGATTATAAATGGCATACCCAGTATTAAGTTGTTCTTCGTAGCATACTGAACACCATGATAGATAATGTTTTAATAAATAACGTAATGGTACTACTTCTTTTATAGATGCTAACGTCAATATATCTAATTGCTGTACCTTCGTTATTTTCTCTAAAGCATCTACCATATCTAGCGCATTGGTTCCAAAACCATTCATTGTCTTTGCACCATCATAAAATCTATTTCCACCTCTAGCTGTACTATGGGTAAGAAATTCTTTATTCAATATTGGAGCAATAACGTAAGAGATTAATAATGAGGGATAAACCTTATGTGCTTCTGATAGCCTAATCAAGTAACTTGTTAAAGACTCAATATACGGCCCCCTATGCTAATGGGTTTTAAACTATACAACTGACTCCTATGCGGATAGTTATTTTTCACTTTTAACACCACACTTTTTTATATCCTATTACAAATATGGACACTTATCTCTTTATGTAAACTAGTGCAATGATTGTTGGTTTGGAATAAAGTTTGATTGAAAGTAGGCTGCAAATGTTGAATTTATATTATAGAAGAAACCCACGCATCTTTAACAAAGATTAATCAGAATACGTGGGCTCAAATTTAGTATAGCTACTATTTTTGTAAAAAAGATTGATTAAATTTTGCTTAATTCTTTAAATGCTATCTGGACTTCTTGGTATTCTTCCCAAGGAACAGACTGTAATAAATTTTTTCTTTCTGCAAATGCATCTGTAGGAGTTAATACAACAAATACAGATGTGAACCTAGCCTTAGTACGTTCACGTCTTTTACTTAGATAACGCTCTCCACCATTTAAACTATTTATAAAATTACAACATTCATCTACTATCTTGCTAATTAACTTATCTGGATCTTCTAGTTCTGATTTTTTTTTCAAAGCATTCAATAGAAAGTCTTCAATAGCTCCCGTAGTCTCAAAAGGAATTATTAGAGGTAACAATTCTATATTTACACTTTCTACAAACCAATTGTAGCGAACTTCATTCCAATTATTAATAGAAAATGCATTACATTCACAATTTCCCTCCGTTAGAACTTGAGTGATATTATCTAGAAATGTTTCTTGTGTATCTATTTCATCATTATCCGTAAGTATGATTATTTTCCCGAATAACTTCTCTTTTTCCATTTCATTTAAATTTATGAACCACATTTCTCTCAAGACATTCGGTATATTCGTACATCCTTTAGCTGCATAAATACATAAATAAGTTTCTTCTTCTTTCTTTCTAAACCACTTATACAAAGCTTTATTTCCAAACCTAGTTAATTCAAATTGGTCATACATATTTTTCTCTACGTATTCCCAGCTTGTAGTTTTTTCTAAGAAATATTGAATAAGAAGTAAATCTGTACTTCCTTCACAAATAAGTAAGTTTCTCATCCCCGTAACTCCATATCAAAATTATTTCTTAACTTTATAGCTTCTTCCCCTGTTAATACCCTAGCTATTGTTCTTGTTTCATTTTTCTTCAAAGTAACCAATCTTAAAACATCTTTTTCTATAGCTGAGGGATTAGCATTTAGTATCTCATCAACAACTTCTAAACTATGTGTTGTTAAAAATAGTTGAACAGAAAACTTTCTACATGATTCAATTAACCAATGAAAAACACGAGGCATTATTTTCTTATGAATAGATGTTTCAATTTCATCAACTAAAAGGATTCCATTTTTCGAAGATATTATTCCTGATGCCAATGCAATCACTTTTTTAATACCATCTCCATAAATACTTAAAGGCATCAATCCATTATTTTTACTTACAATACAGTGAATATAACGATCGTCATCCTCGACTATCACTAAATCTTCTATATCTTCGTCAAAAATATTTAATATCTCAATAACTTCTTTTTTAAAATCTATGTTCTTAATAATTACATTTATAAAGTCTTTTATAATGTGGTCTATTGAAGAAATAAAATTATATTTAAAATTATTATGGATACGTCTATTATTTCTTAAAATTTCATCTAAAATATATTTATTAAAAAATAATTCCTTTTTCTCGTCAATAATGTCATTTACAGAATAAGAGTGCTTTCCAATAAAGGTTTCAACTTCTTCATCTAAGGATTCGATTTCTTTATATCGTGATTTACTATATCGCGAGTTAGATAATAAATCCTTAATCATGAATTCATCTAATAACAATTTTTGGAATTCACCTTCTATACTTAAAGTTATACGAGAAGATCCGTAATTTCCATTAATCAACAAATTTAACCCTTCACTTTTTTTATTAAATAAATAAGAAAACACTTGGAAACTTAATAATCGGTTCCTTAACATTGGCATATATAATTTCCCTGACTCCCTTAATCTGGCTACTCTGATAATATTAAGTAAAGATTCTGGAACAGAAAGCATCATCATAGCTTCTAAAAAAGAAGTTTTTCCTGAATTATTATTCCCCGTTACTATATTGATACCACCTAAATTTTCAACTTTTAAATTTTGAATCCCTCTAAATGAAACTACTTCCATTGAGGTTATTTTATTCGTCATAGAATCCTCTACTTTCTTTAAATACTTTAAATTATATACTCTATGCTTACCTAGACTGATTAATTTTAGACAGAATTAATTTGGCCCTATGTGTAATATTTTCCTTACCATGTCTTAGAGTAAAAAAATTCATATTATTTAACGCTTTTTTATACCATACACTATTAGTATAAATTAAGTTAGACATTATTTGTTTTAAAAAGTTGGCAACATTCTTTTTATCCTCACAAATATATATAAAAGTTGATATAGCTTTTGCTTCTCTCTCAACCTCAATCACTTTAATTATCTATCCAAAAACAAGATTATCTAAGTAATAACATGCCTTCTCTCAGTCACGCCATCGCTCAAATAAACAAAACGCTTCGTATCGGAAAATCACTTTAAACTCTCTTGAATAATATTGATTGACTGTACTTCAGGAAAATTCTGTAGCACTCGCATTACTTTTATAAACTCGACTAACTTGCCATCAATTTGGACATCAATTAATGATTATTGCTCTAATCCCCTGTTAACCTGATTACCACCCACATCAACAGTAGATTGTTTACTTTCGCTATCAATAAATATCTTTCTCGTATTTGCATCTTCAAAATAACGTTTTTTATTCGTGTTCATTCGTAATTTCTTGATTTTAGATAATCTGGTATATTCATGTATTTTATTGTTCATTTCAATAACATCAAAGTTATCTGTAGTACCACTAACTTCTTCATCTAAAATGATATCTTCTTGTTCATTAACTAAATTTTTTTTGTTTTGCAAGGTATATTGCTTTGGCTCATTTACTTTAGTAGATTGCGCTATCTCCGGATGTTCAAATATAATCTCACTATATAGTATATACTTATTTTTCACGCTTGTTACTCGCAGCACCGTACCACCATTAATATTAGATTTTACTATAGCTCTAATCGTAAACGATTGTGTAAAAGACCACACAAACTTCAAACTACCTTCTCGATTAAATGTATAAACTATATTTTCATAAAATGCTCTTAAATCACGATTCGTTAGCAGCCAAGCAATCTGATAAAAAACTATTTTGTATATTTGATGTGATAAAGAGATGAAAAATCTAGATGCATTTTATTCAAGTCATATCTTTCAATAAAATACTGTGGAAATGAATTTGCTTCAAAAAGATGATAAAGTAAAAATCGATTAGGAGCTAATATACTTCTCACTACTTCAATCAAAGGCAAAATATAACTTTCGTCACCTTCTTTTACAAGAAAACTTCTTGAAATATCTTTATCACCTGTCGATTGCACTCGCCAATCATGCTCATGATATGACACTTTAATAGAAGAAACCCATCCATTTTGAAGAAAAGTTGATCGAGATGGATGGGTATAATTTTGTGGAGGAATTATTTTTTATAAGGCTCTGTTAAAGCTGGTTGTTGACTTTGACAAAAATAAACCCCACATTGTGGTTATGTATTTTATTGAACTACCGAGTCCCGTTAGCTAAGTTGCTATTCTTTTGCATTAAACTCTATTGCTGAAGTAACGATCTTTAACGCCATGATAAAAAGCACTAATGAAATTTCCAAAGTCAGTATACGAAATTGTACACTTAAAATAATCTAGTCTTTTAGTACCTTCGGGTTTAAAGTCTTCAAAAGTTATTAATCCATTTTCACCGATATGAACTCTCGAATGTGCTAAAGCGTTTCTTATCCTTCTACAAATATAGTTACTGTCACGTTTTTCCTTTTCGCATTCGAGTACTTCGAACTTTGAAGTGTCAGCAAACGAGTAATCTCGACCAATAAAATCTTTTTCTTTTGCATACACAAAAAATAAATAAGATGCCATGAGTAACATGCCAGGGTTATTATATAAATTAATGTTATCATTTATAGTTATAAATTCACTTAATACATCTTTCAATTTCCTATCTTGATTATCTGGTTTAAAACATTCTTGTATCCATAATAAACTTATATTCCCCTGAACCATAAAACTCAAATCCGCTAATGTACCTGTGTTATCACCTTTCATAAACCATCCCTCCATTTTCTTATTCTTTAATTTCTGGTTCTAAACATAA
This sequence comes from Bacillus cereus group sp. MYBK216-1, assembly GCF_051916495.1. Classification (NCBI taxonomy): domain Bacteria; kingdom Bacillati; phylum Bacillota; class Bacilli; order Caryophanales; family Bacillaceae; genus Bacillus; species Bacillus cereus group sp. MYBK216-1. Next base: position 422,337 of record NZ_JBQAGT010000005.1, on the reverse strand, counting down.
GTGGACCCTAGTTTCAACAATTCTTATTTTACTCCAAATGTAAATTATAGTAACTTATTAAATTCAATTTTCTTAATTATTCGCCTGTTACCTTAAAAAATCAACATCCAACATTAGCAGAACCTTTTATAAAAAAGTTTGATTAAAAATCCTTAGAATTCTTTAATTGAAAAGGAAAAAGAATAAAACACTTCAACCTTTTTGCAAACGGTATAGCTTCCTTTGGATTCTTTTTCTTTCACGTAAAATGTAGGTTCTCTTGATACTTTTAATCAAAGTTTATTTCAAAGCAACAGTTTATTGGTTACTCTTTGTCATCTTAGAAAAAGGATCTACTATTTTAGTAGGTCCTTTTTCATTATTTTAGTTGCTTTCATAAACTGAATAGTTGAAGTCTATATAATCTTCTATAGGTGTTCCTCATCTGGGTAATCTAATCCACATCCACAACGTTAAGAATCCTTACCGCCGTCTATGAAAATTACTTTGTACTTACACAACTTAACTCATTTATCTTCATTTCTATTTTCTGCGCTCATTGCCGATTCTACAATTCACGCAATAATAATCACCTTCATCTATAGCCTTGTCCATTTCATTCCATCTAATCTCTCCTTGGCAATCTCTACAATTCTCGATGTAATAACTATCATGAAAACATTTTGAAAAAATATGCCATTCCTTATCTGATATTATCCCTGGTCCTTTATCAATTATTTTTCTTATAATACCAATGACATCTTTATCTATTATAAATTCTTGCATTATACCACTTTCCAAATGAGTACAAAAATCTATAAATTCGTTATCTGGTGTTTTCCAGTCGCTATTTTTTTTATTGGCGAAATCAGTTAAAATACGTTGTTTCAATTTTAATGTTAAATTATTAATATCCATCATTATTCCTCCTCATATTAAAACAGTATAGGACTATTCCATTCACAATATGTGGCAGGATGTACATTTTTTAGATTGTATATGCTGCCACATATTGAGTTTTTAATTAAAACTATCTAAGTATGTTTGCAAAATCCTCAATTAATATTGCTAGTTCATGTCGATCAACATCTATATGCTTAAAATATATTCTTAAATCTACATTATCCCAATTAACAGGTGTATATTGTTTCATAATGTAAGCGATGCTTTGACCAATATAAGCATTCAGCATTACGTTATTAAAATACTGTGAATTTTCAACAGTCATTTCATATTCTTTAACAAGTTTCACTAAATTTAATAGACATATTTTAACGGTTGAGTCTTCCGTATAATCCAAGGCATACTCGATTTCTTGACAATCCGCATCTTCTATTTCTGTTTCACACTTTATTTCATACAGATCTGCAGCATATAAACTTACCAAATTTAATTCCATTGCAGTTCACTCCTCATTTTCAATAATATTTTTGGGGACTAGCCAACAAAAAGCGATATTCTTAAGCTAAGAAATTATCCAATTAATTAAATACGTTGTACCGTACGCTATGAAGATTTCTTAAACAACGGTTCTCGGGTTAATTTGATTAAATCAAGAATAAAGACTTTAGCGGACAGAATCTGCGTAATGTTGGTGCCAACCTATATGTAAAGGTCTATGCTGCATCAAAAAATAGCTATTGAATAACACAGAAGCAGCGAAAAGAATCATGTCTATACCCGCTTTTTTTACAGAAGCAGTGAAAGGAATTCAGTCTATACCCGCTTTTTTACAGAAGCAGTGAAAGGAATTCAGTTTGATTAATCTTTTTTCATAGTGGATTCTTCTCTTTTTCCGTTAAATATGGGTATTTCGAACATTTTTGATTAAACTTAATTTTACAGCCTAGATAATCGGATACATTCTGATTAAATACCTGCCTATACAGCTTTTGTTTCCTTTTTATTTAGAATATAAATCTCCACCGTAGTCCTTTAAATTTTAGAACTGTCTAAACCTTTTCTAACACATGAAAAAACAAGCATTCTTTCATCATAATTTACGAAAGAATGCTTGTTTGTATATTTTTTATCACTTAATAATCATAAATGTTATGTTTTTTATTTTTGATTTAATATTCTTACTCCTAATAATCCTCCTTCATCCGAGTTATCTGTTAAACGTAATCTTATATCCGATTTAAATTCTTCATCCATGTGAACCTTATCAGAATTTAAAAGGCATAGATATTGAAATCCTTTATCTTTTGATTCCTTTTTAGCAAGGGTAAGAGCTGACATTACCTGTCTTTCATCAACAGGGTCAAAAATACTACTATCGTGGATTAAGAAGCCTGGTGAATATAATTTTTCACTCCACAATTGTGAAATCATTAAATCATAGCAAAAAACTTTCATGTGTTCGATACCTTCACTGCCAGATTTATTGATATGAACATTAAATTTAAAACCTGAGTTTGTAATATCAATCAATAATTCACCTGGTTCTGAATACAAGGCTTGCGAATTTGAATTAAAAAGTTCAATTGCTTTTGTTCTTTGGGAAAGTCTTTCAAAATAATCATTTCTTGCTTCTTGTTGAAGCACTTCCTTTTCAATTTTTAAAGAACTTTTCCCTTTCTCAAACCTTTTCAAATTATCAATTGCATTATCAATTCCTTTAATTTTTGATACTTGCTCTAGATATTGTTGTTGTAAATTTGTATGTTCTTCTAACGCACCATAATCACTTAAAATTTGTAGATATTCCGCTCTTTTTTCTGAATTCCCCTTTATTCTTTCATCCCTATCAATTATATTTTTTCTCAATCTTTCTATTTCTAACCTTAAAAATTCTTTACGGTTTTTTACTACTTGCTGATGAAATTCTTCAACTTGTTCTATTTTATTTTTTATTAACTCTGGAAAGTGGATTTGTGCCTCTTCAAAAATATTCAAAATTACATTCCTATGATTAATCTCTTCTTCATTCAAGTTCTGCTCGTAAAATGAAATTAATTTTTGGTCTGAAATATTATCATTTGTATCCTTATGAAGAGACTGAGTCAAAGTATTCGCTTTTCGTTCCATTTCTTTATATCTAGGATGTACTTTAAAACTGTCTAATTGCTCCTTAAACTCTCTTGCTTGAGATTCTAATCTTACTTTTTGTGCTTCTAATTCTCCAATCGATCCACCAAGTACCCCACTAACTAATCCAAAATTAGACGCTTGTTTTAATTGGTCTAAAGTTTTCTCCTGATCTTTTATTGTTTGCCATTCCCTTGCAAACTCCCAATTTAAATCTAATAAAAATGAATTACTAGTTTGAATATCCCATTCTCTTTGTTGAGGAAAATAAGCAAATGGGTTTAAAAAAGCTCCTTTTTTTCTTCTAACGAAATAAGAAATTAACCCTCGAAAACTTGGGCTATATTTTACTTCTTGCTCTTCAGGCGTTAAGCCAAACATCCATTTCCCTAAAATCAGTTTCCACTCTTTCACCGAAACATAACTTTCATTTTTCTCATCAGTCTTACACGATATATTGAGCTTCTCAATTTCACCTGTAAGATAAATTTTCTTTGGATCCGCAACTTTTCTACTAACAGTAACACTGTGTTTCCCAATTACTAGATCCATAAAAAATATCCAATCTAACAATCCATCCACCCTTACACTTTCTCCTTTTCGCGGCTCCGATCCTAAGCAAAAATGGATAATTTCAATAAGGGTAGATTTTCCGGCTCCATTTCTTGAATCTTTTTGTGTAGACTCTTGAGTCTTATCTGCAAGAATTATATTAAAACCATTCTTTAGCTCTACTGTTTTGAATGATTCTTTATTAGCATAAATTGCTTTTATCATGTAATTCACACCTCTTTATTAAGCCATCTTCCATTTTTATAACACCTAAAATGAATAGTAAGTCTAAAGCGGAGATAAAGGTATTAAATGTTTTCACTATTCCCTTACTTCTAGCTCTATCCCAAAGAAAACTTACAGTAATTGGTTTATCTAAAAGCCTTATAATAAGAGCGCTAACTCCTATAAGAGATTCATTTGGTTTTATAAATTTATTAGGCAATATCATTTTTCAAAACCTCACATATTCGAAACATGTATGGTATTATCAAATCTTGACTGCTTAAATTTTTATTTTTTAGCAGTTCATCGATTTCAATTACCTCATGCCCAGCTTTATTGATATGTACTTTATTAACAATACATTCAATAGTATTATCTCTAATCTTCACCAACCCCAGCACAAATAAAAAATCTAAAGCATATACAAATTTCTCAAAAGTAATGTAACGTTTATCTAAGTTAAAGTTTATCCATAAATTATTTATACTGCATGGTTTATCTAAAGATACCAATATCATGGATCCAATGCCTAATAAAGAATTACTTAAGTTTACATACTTTGTAGGCATTATCATTTTTCAAATACCTCACAGATATGAAATAAATATGTTAGCACCGCTATGCCTGCAGCATGTCTTTTTAAGTCAACTCCTGTAGGACAAGCAAAATTTATCATAGCTAAAAACAAATCATCTCCTACTAATTGCTCTTCCTCTTTCAATCTTATATATTCTTGCTTAAAACCGTTAGCCAATTTAACGGGAAAACTAGGTATAAGTTGCCCTATACGCTCTAAATAATCTTTTACTGCTGAGAATTGGACCATGCCCATTAATAGATACTGATGAGTAATATCATTCAGAGAATTTTTTTTCATTTTATCTTTTGGTGGGATAATATTATAATCTTCCGTACTTACTGGTCTAAAATCATTATTCACTATTGCTTCTGTTACTTGTTCTAATTCATTAAAAGTCACTTGAACCATCGCTTCTCTTAATTGTTGATCTATTTTAGTCTCCAAATTTCTTTTCCATTTTCGGATTTCTTCCACGGTATAAGTCCTACTTTGTGCATCAATTAAGTCATGATGAAATCCACATAATAAAATCCAATTTTTATAACTATCCCTTTCCTCAACTGTTAAGCTAGGATTTGCTCTTGGTCCATCATCACTATGAGCTTCTATATGAGCAATTAACCCAAGAACAGCAGGTTCATCAAATTCCGTTTCAGTTGCAACACATCTTGTAGTACAACCTGGAAATGCACACATACCAGCGGAAAGCATAAATAATAATTTTACATCTTTTTGAGGATACCTTCTAGCCATCTCTATACAACTCCGATATTCTTGATATAAATAATTATCACTTATTTCCATTTAAATGTCGATAATTTAAACAAAAACTAATAAATTGATAGAGTTGTGCTAAGAGCTTAAAACCTACACCCTCGTTCTTCTAAATATCTATACAAGCTTTTAGTATGGCTAATTTCCATAAAAAATTATACATCCAATAAATTACTAAGAAAAACATCTGCAAATTTTGATTTAAAAGCCATATTGTAACAAATAAAATTACTTTTAAATTATAATATTACTAACGAATTATATAAGAATTGGGGAGTTTTTATGCAAATCACTAAATTAACAATAAGTAATTTCAGATCTTTTGGTCCAAAATCTACAAAAATAACCTTAAATAATTTATCAGCTATAATTGGTAGCAACAGTAGTGGAAAAACAACACTTATTCAAGCCTTATTAAAACTCTTCGGCCAAAACCAACATGAAAGAATTTTAAATAAAAATGATTTTCATGTTTCTCCTAATACAGATATTAATTCGATTGATAAATTAGATTTAATTATCGAAGCAAGAATTGATTTCCCAGAATTACAAAAAGGAACTGGAAATGAAGGAAAGAAAACTATACCTCCTTTTCTAAACCAAATGGTAATTAACGGGCCTCAAGAACCTCCATATCTTCGTATAAGGTTACAGGGAAACTGGATACAAGGTAATACCCCTGATGGGGATATTGATCAAAAGCTTTATTATGTCACAGTGGCAGAAGGAGAGGATGAAAAAGATGCATTACTTCCCGTTCCTTTACATCATAGAACAGCGATCCAAATGATTTATGTACCAGCTATTAGAGAACCTATGTCTCAGCTTAAAAATGCATCTGGAACGATTCTTTGGCGTATTTTAAATAATGTTCATTGACCTGAGAACATCGATGATCAAATTGAATCTTGTATGAAACCTATCGATAATTTATTTAATGATATTCCAGGTGTTAATACAATCAAACAAATAGTTGGTCAAGAGTGGAAAAAATATCATAAAGATTTCAGATATCAAAATGCTTCAATAGAATTTAGTAGCACTAATTTAGCTACAATCCTAAAAAAAATAGAGATACAGTTTTCTCCTATAGAACATGGTGGAAAATATACCATCGATAAACTAGGAGATGGTCTACGTTCACTGTTCTATTTATCACTAGTATCTTCTTTATTAGAAATTGAGCATCAAGTCTTAGATGATCAACCAGCAGTATTACGAATTTTAGCTGTTGAAGAACCTGAAAATCATATTGCCCCGCATTTACTAGGACGTGTAATGGAGAACTTAAAAGATATTTCAAAAAGAGACAATGCACAAGTTATAGTTTCTTCTCACAGCACATCAATAGTAAAAAGGGTTGAACCACAATATATTAAACACCTTAGGGTTAATAACCAAGGACATACCATTGTACATGATATTAAATTACCAACTAAAAAAACTGAAGAACATAAATACATAAAGGAAGCTATTAAAGCATATCCAGAGCTCTACTTCTCGAAACTCGTAATATTAGGAGAAGGAGATAGTGAAGAAATTGTACTACCTGGGATTTTAGAAGCAAATAATATTTTTCCAGATGACTTTGGGATTTCCATTGTGCCCCTAGGTGGACGATACGTAAATCACATGTGGCGATTACTCAATCAACTAGATATTCCACATATCACACTTTTAGATTTAGATCGCGAGCGTGGAGGCGGCGCTTGGGGAAGAATAAAATATGTACTAAACCAATTGATTGAAAATGGATATGATTCGACAGAAGTACTAAAAATTAAATACGGTGGAAGAAGTCATATTCTATCACAAAACGAACTAAAAAACTTACACAAAAAAAGAATGAATATTAGTTATTTAAATAAATGGATAAATAAATTGGATGAATACAATATATTCTTTTCTCAACCAATGGATTTGGATTTTTCTATGTTAAAATCGTTTCCTACTGCCTATAAAGAGACAGCTCCAAGAGGACCAAGTATTCCAAATAAAGAAACAAACCCTAAGGAATATAATAAAAAAATAAAAGCTGCTATTCATGGTGCGTTAAAAAGTGAAAAAGCCAAAGGGAATACTTACTCTGAACAAGATAAGGAACTTATGATTTGGTATAATAACTTATTTCTTGGTCGTGGAAAACCAAGTACACACATCCATGCAATAAACAATATACCGAAAGAAGAGTTACTTGAAAATAGTCCTACTGAACTAAAAAATTTAACTAATCGTGTAAAACAAATATTAGAAATACAGTGAGGTAAAAACATATGAATTCCATCCTGCTTTCTGATAATTGGAAGCCCGCTACAGACATACAACTAGAAAAAGCTGCATTAGCAGCTGTCAAAAGTGATTGTAACCTGGCGATTGTTGCTGGACCAGGAGCCGGAAAAACTGAGCTATTAGCTCACCGAGCGGGATATCTATTACAGACTAAAAAATGTGAATATCCTAGAAAAATTCTAGCAATCAGCTTTAAAGTTGACGCTGCTAAAAACTTAGAAACAAGAGTAAAAGAAAGGTATGGCGAGGAAATATCCCAAAGATTTGACTCCAAAACTTTCGATTCTTTTGCAAAACACTTAGTAGATCGTTTTAGAAATGCTCTCCCTACAGAATATCGTCCGAGTAGAGATTATGAAATTATTAGCACCGAAAGAGAAGTTGGAGAGATTGCTAAAACATATATTACTGAAGAAAATCCTTATTTTCCGAATTGGGAATACTTTTTCAGTAATAAGGAATTATTTAAAGCTCTCCATAATAGTAAACTTCCCTTGGTGCAGGTGAAAAGCGATTTATATAATTGGCTCTCTAGCAGTATGTGGTCCCTTCTAATTCATGGAAAAGGTGATTTAAAAAGTTCTCTCACTTTTCCCATGATATCTAGATTAGCTGAATATTTATTAAGAGTGAATCCTTATATACTTTCGGCACTACAGTGTACCTATAGTCATGTATTTTTGGATGAATTCCAAGATACCACAAACACTCAGTATGATTTATTAAAAACTGCTTTTTTAAATTCAGATACAATCTTAACGGCAGTAGGGGACAATAAACAGCGAATTATGGGCTGGGCAAATGCTCTCAATGATGCTACTTCTGATTTCATAAAAGATTTTAATGGAACACAGAATCAGCTAATAATGAATCATAGATCTGCTCCTAAGTTAGTGGAAATCCAAAATGTGTTAGCCCAACGCATCACAGAAAATTGTTCTCTAGCTAAAGTATCAAATAAATGGGGAGAATTAGAAGGATTATGTGAAATCTGGGCATTTGAACATTATCAAAAAGAAGCTGATTATTTAGCAGAAAAAATATCAACATGGATAAATACCAACGGTCTACAACCTCGTGATATTTGTATTTTAGTAAAACAACAAGAGCTGATTTACGGAAAATCCTTGATATCCGCACTAAGTAAAAAAAATATACAAGCAAGAATAGAGAAAGAGTATCAAGAATTACTTAGCGAAGACTGTGTACACTTATTCCTAAATATTTTTTCTATATTAGCAGACGCTGAAAGTTCAAAAGCTTGGCTAAATATTGTTTCCCTTTTAAGTACTATTCGTGGTATACAGGATAATCAAAACAATGAAGTTTTCAATCTTGAAATAGAATTACAAGTCTTTATTGAACAACTACAACGAGATATAAATACATTCAACTTTGAAAAAGATACATTATGTTTAAATATAGAAAAGGTCTTAAGACGAATTATAGATTTCATAGGTGACTCAAACTTTAAGTGCTATTTTCCTTATTATCAAAAAGATAAATATTTAACCGCTATACTCCAAAAATTTTCATTAAAATTAGCAATAGCTTATATTGAAACTAAGGATTGGTATAAAGCTATAAAAGAATTTCTTGGAGATTATAGTATTCCTATTATGACCATTCATAAAAGTAAAGGTTTAGAATATGATACAGTAATTTTTGTTGGTCTAGAAGATGATGCTTTCTGGAGTTTCAAAACCCAGACACAGGCGGATACATGTGCCTTTTTCGTTGCTTTATCAAGAGCAAAAAAACAAGTAATTTTTACATTTAGTCAATACAGAGAGATTAAAAAAATGAAAACTTTAAGCACTGAAAGACAATCCGTACAAAACATTTCAGAACTCTATAAGATTTTACTATCTGTTAAAGTACCAATAAAAAAAATAGGATCTACTATATAATTCTTTTATCACAGTTTATATTTCCGAATGCACGCCCACTTTAAGGAACCATATCTTTGCCACAAACAAAAAGAACCATAACCTCGCCAATCTGGCAAAATTATGGTTCATATCATACAAAATAAAAAAACCACCAAATATGTATTGGTGGAGACGGTGGGAGTCGAACCCACGTCCAAAAATATCGGCACTTAAGCTTCTACGAGTGTAGTCGATATATTAGCATTTCGCGAACTCTTCGGCCTATCGACAGGCTTCCAAGTTGCTAGTCTGATTGTTCTCTTCCTTCGCCCTCAGACGGCGAACTCCGGCGTAGTCCACTTAGTTTGAGTCCCTTACCCTACCACATGGACGATGGAGGGAGGAACCTTTAGTGCAATTAAGCAGCTAAAGAAAGATTGTTTTGTTTGCCAATTATAGGCTTTGACGTTTTAACGAGGCCGATCCCCTCGACTCGCAACCTAAGCTCGAACTATCCCTGTCGAATCCGTAACGTCCCCATGATAAAAATGGAGCATACGAAGAAAATATCGTGATAGCTACTAAGAGCTGTTTTTCAATGTGCAACAATCTTACATAAGTTATTATAACATACGTGCTCTATTTTACAAATGTAAATATCTGTATTACATCTTTTGGCGATCACGGAACGCGCGTGCAATTTCACGTTTAGCTTCTTTCTCTTTTAAATCGTGACGTTTATCGTATTGTTTCTTACCTTTTGCTAAGCCAAGTGCCATTTTCGCAAATCCATTTTTCAAATAAATTCTAAGTGGAACTAATGCGTAACCTGTTTCTTTCGCAGCACCCGCTAGCTTATCAATTTCTTTTTTATGAAGAAGTAATTTTCTCGTACGAAGTGGATCATGGTTGAAACGATTCCCTTGTTCATACGTATTAATGTGCATATTATGAACCCATACTTCACCATTATGTACACGTGCAAACGCATCTTTCAAGTTTACGCGTCCAGCGCGAATCGACTTAATTTCCGTTCCTTGAAGGACAAGCCCTGCTTCGTATGTTTCTTCGATGAAATAATCATGAAATGCTTTTTTATTTTGTGCAATAACCTTACCTGTACCCTTTGGCATATAACGTCCCTCCTCTATTTTTACTATTGTAACAAATGTTAATAAAAAGCGAAAGTGGCTCGCTCAGAATGTGAGGTGGATGGAGCTTCTGACCTTGAGGCGCTCTTTGCCTCTCGGGAAGAAGTGAAGCCGCCCAACATTCTAGCCACTGTAGCTGGATTCCAACAAAAAGCGAAAGTGGCTCGCTCAGAATGTGAGGTGGATGGAGCTTCTGACCTTGAGGCGCTCTTTGCCTCTCGGGAAGAAGCGAAGCCGCCCAACATTCTAGCCACTGTAGCTGGATTATACAAAAAGCGAAAGTGGCTCGCTCTCAAGCCACGAAGAAAAAAGAAAAGGCCCCGCTTTTCATCAAAGCGAAGCCACTCTTTTCTTACTTACGCTTTTTCTTTTTCTTCTTGAATCCTGGTACGTTTTCGAAGAATGCTTTTTTCTTCTTACCGTTACCATCTTTTTTTCCTGGCTGGCTAGCAGAAGCGGATGCAGATGCAGATGCAGATCCTCTTCCTTTTCCTTTACCACCACGGTCAAATTTTCTACCTGTGCCACGTTCACCGCCGCGCTCATTACTGCGCTCGCTACGTCCACCGCGTTTCTTTCTGCCTGTTCTTGGCTGTTCGATAACGACTGGACGATCTTTGAACTTACGGCGAGGTGTGCCTTTCATGCCAACGATTTCAAAGTCGATTGCACGCTCGTCTTTGTTTACGTTAATAACGCGAATTGTAATTTCATCACCGATGCGGAATACGTTTCCTGTACGTTCTCCGATCATAGCGAAATGCTGCTCATCATAACGGTAGTAATCATCCGTTAAGTAGCTAACGTGTACAAGACCTTCAATTGTATTTGGAAGCTCTACGAATAAACCGAAGTTTGTTACAGAACTAATCATACCGTCATACTCTTCACCGATCTTATCAACCATATACTCTGCTTTTTTCATCTCATCTGTTTCACGCTCTGCTTCAACAGCACGGCGTTCCATATTAGAAGAGTGCTCTGCAATCTCAGGTAATTTTTCACGCCATTTTGCTTGCGTTTCGTTGTCGACTTTACCATTAATAATGTATTCACGAATTAATCTATGAACGATTGTATCTGGGTAACGACGAATTGGTGATGTGAAATGTGTGTAGAACTCAGTTGATAAACCGAAATGTCCTAAACTATCCGCATCGTAACGAGCTTGCTTCATAGAACGAAGCATAACTGTTGAAATAACTACTTCTTCTGGCTGTCCTTGAACCATTTCAAGAATTTGTTGCAGCGCACGAGGGTGCACTTCATTCGCACGTCCTTTTACCGCATATCCGAAGTTCGTTACAAACTCGAAGAAACGCTCAAGCTTATCTTCTTTCGGATCTTCATGGACACGGTACATAAACGGTACGTTCATCCAGTGGAAGTGCTCTGCTACTGTTTCATTCGCAACAAGCATAAATTCTTCAATTAACTTCTCTGATACAGAACGATCGCGCATAACAACGTCTGTCGGTTTTCCTTCTTCATCTACTAATACTTTCGCTTCTTTAAAGTCAAAGTCAATTGCACCACGGCGCATACGTTTTTCACGTAAAATTTGTGCCAATTGGCCCATCTCTTTAAACATCGGTACGAGCGGCTCATAACGCTTAATTAACTCTTCGTCCTCATCTTCTAAAATGCTTCTTACATCAGCATACGTCATACGCTCTGTCGTTTTAATCACACTTTGGAAAATCTCGTGTTTAACAACATCACCTAAGTTGTTGATTTCCATTTCACAAGATAATGTCAGACGGTCTACTTTCGGATTTAATGAACAAATACCGTTAGATAGACGATGTGGAATCATCGGAATTACACGGTCAACAAGATACACACTCGTCGCTCTTTCTGCTGCTTCTACATCAATTGGAGAACCTTCTTGAACGTAATGACTTACATCCGCAATATGAACGCCAAGCTTGTAGTTACCGTTCTCAAGCTTCGTTACTGTAACAGCGTCATCTAAATCTTTTGCATCTGCACCATCAATCGTTACGATCATTTGATCACGTAAATCGCGGCGATCCTTTAAATCTTCTTCTGAAATCGTTTCTGGTACACTGTTTGCATGCTCCATCACTTCCTCAGGGAATGCCAAAGGTAAATGATGTTTATGAATGACAGATAAAATATCTACTCCTGGATCATTTTTATGACCTAGAATTTGAATAACTTCACCTTCTGCGCTTAAACGATTCTCTGGGTAGCTCGTAATTTTCACAACTACTTTATGACCTTCTACAGCTCCCATTGACGCACTTTTCAATACGAAAATATCACTTGTCCAGCGCTTATTGTCAGGTATAACAAAGCCAAAGTTTTTCGATTCTGTATATGTACCAACTAGCTCTTTCGTGCCACGTTCTAAAATGCGTACAATTGAACCTTCTTGACGTGAACCGCTTGATTGAGAACTAAGGCGTGCTAATACTGTATCGCCATGAAGTGCACCGTTTAATTCTGTAGGCGGGATGAAAAGATCATCGTCTCCAGTTTTCTTCTCTTCTGGTACAACGAAAGCAAAGCCACGTGCATGTCCAATTAACTTACCTCTTACTAAATTCATCTTTTCAGGAAGACCGTAACGGTTGCTACGTGTACGAACAACAAGCCCCTTCTCTTCCATCGTTACAAGTGCCTTTACGAAATCTTTAAAGCCCTCAGAACCTTCAATTCCAAATGCCTCTTCTAACTCTTGTATCGTTAACGGTTTATACGCTTCTTCTCTCATAAATAATAACAACTTATCAATATGTTCTTGTATGATTTCTTCCAAGCAAAAATACCTCCTTTAAAACCTTATATTATTTAGTGTATCCGAAAGATAGGGGATGTATAAAGCGAAACTTCAATACTCCCCTTATGATTTTTACAGTTTTCACAAAAAATTCCTTATGAAAAAAAGAGGCAACTAGATCTTACCAATCTAGTTGCTCCAAGAAGTTATATACATCCTCATGTAGCTCGTCACGTTGTTTATCAAGTGTAATGACATGCGTAGAGTCTTCATACCATTTAATGTCTTTTAACGTAGATTCTACACCGTTATAAATAATGTTAGCACTATCTGTATTAATCATTTCATCATGACGCGCTTGTACAACAAATGTTGGCGCATAAATCATATCCACATTGTTACGTACGTCAGCAATTAATTGTTGTAATGCTTTTAATGTATTCATTGGTGTCTTTTGGAATTCCAACATTTCTTGTTCGATTTGTTCTAGTGATTTTTGCTCACGTTTTTTATATTCGCGGGCATATGCCAATATACCTTGGTACATAGTTTCTTCGCTCTTAATATACATCGGTGCACACATTGGTACCACACCTAAAACAGGTACTGTATAACCTAATTTTAAAGAAAATACGCCGCCAAGTGACAATCCAACAACAGCAATTTTCTCAAAACCTTTATCTTTTAAAAGCTGATATGCCTCCGTTACATCTTGCCACCAATCTTCAGGCCCTGTATGAACAAGCTCTTCTGGTGGTACACCGTGCCCTTTATAAATTGGCGCATGACAAGTATAGCCTTTCTTTTCTAAGAAACGCCCTAACATACGTACATCAGCTGAGTTCCCTGTGAATCCATGTAGTAATAAAACAGCGCGGTCTCCACCCTCAAATGTAAATGGTTTCGGAGATGCTAATTTCATCATGTACTTCTCCTCTTTCTCTTCTGTAATCTAGTCGTATTCTTTCTATATCTAGTGTACCATATTTATATTTCTATAATCTAATTAGAAACATCTTTCAAATGGTAAAACAAAAAAAGAAGAACCATTAGTACATCTTACTAACGCTTCTTCTTTCAATTCTATAAGTTTAAGTACGTAACAGCAATTGTTAATACAAAGAACAATACAGCTAAAACAATTGTAATACGGTTTAATACCGCTTCAATTCCACGTGCTTTTTGCTTACCAAATAATTGCTCTGCACCGCCTGAAATTGCACCTGAAAGGCCTGAGCTATTACTAGATTGCATAAGTACCATAACAATCATTAAAATCGATACAATAATAAGTAAAACTGATAATAACGTATGCACTTGGCGTACCTCCTACAAAGATTCAGTTATTGTAACTGTAGCATAAATCCTATAGAAAAGCGAGAGCTATAGAGTCGCTCTCGCTTTTCTTCTATTACATAAACATCATTGCAAATAACGGTCCAAGTAAACATGTCAAAATTGCTGTTAATGTCATTGTTACCGATCCAATAACACCTTCATGTTCGTTATTTTTCATCGCTCTCATAACACCCATAATATGAGACGCACATCCAAATCCGATACCTTTACCAACTGAGTTTGTAACACGGCTCCATTTTAATAAAAGAGGTCCTGTAATGGTTCCAGTAATACCCGCGATAACAACGAAAGCTGCTGTTAAGGAAGGTACACCACCAACTTGTTCAGAAACGCTCATCGCAACTGGCATTGTCACCGATTTTGGTAAAGAGGATAAGATTAAGCTTTTATCTGTTCCCATAAGTGAAGCAATGGCAAAATCACTAGCGATTGCAACTGTTGTACCTACTAATACGCCACCAGCAATCGGTACAACATATTTTTGCAGAACATGACGTTGTTTATAAAGAGGAATTGCAAATGCTACAACACCGGGTCCAAGTAACTTTGCAATCCAGCCACCACCACTTTCCATATAATGTTGATATGGTATATCAAGCACGATAAATAGGAAAGCCATTAATCCTGTTGCTACAAGCATTGGGATGGTGAATGGTGTTGGAAATAATTTATAGATTTTTTTAGATAATTGATATAATAGCACCGTAAAAAGAACCCAACCGATTCCGATTAATATTTGGCTCATCGCGACTCTCTTTCCTTCCTATTCGCAAGATATTGTCCTGTATGTCCTGCGACAATAATAATTAAAAATGTACTCGCTACAACTGTAATGAAAAGAGAAATTCCTTTACTCATAAAAAAAGCACCGTAATTCATTAGGCCAAGCGTTGGCGGAATTAATAAAAACGGCATAATAGCAACGAGTGTTTCTGCTCCTAAATCGAACCATTTCACTGGAAGAACTTTTAGGCTAAGTAAAACAAGTAAGAGGAACATTCCAATCAAACTTCCTGGAATCGGAATATTTAACATTTCTTGCACCCAAGTTCCAACCATATAAAACACGTAAAGAGCAGCAATTTGGACAAGAATCTTTGTAAATTTCATGTTCATCATCCCTCATGTTTATACGATCTTCTGTTAATATCTTTATCATAGTATAAATTGTAAAAAGCTGCAATTTATCAACTTGACAGCAAAAACAGCCTATGTTATACGCTTACAACCTTGATATGACTGCATTTCTAAACAAAAATTACGTCAAAAACATTGACCTAATATAAAAAGTTTTTATTTTCTGAATTTAAAAGACTATTATTTCAATAAAATAATCTTTTTATCCTTAAACTTACATATATATAAAGTGAAACTTTAATCATTGAGGTTTTCCTCATCCCCATTAATTATTAGCCCTCACCAAGCGGATTTGTACGGGATAAACAAGATAGGTGGTGAACATATGCCCAAAAAAGTTCTCATTTTTTGTGATCCTGGGATTGATGATACGATGGCTCTCCTCTTAGCATTCTTTATCGATGAAATAGAAATCGTCGGTATCGTTGCTGATTACGGCAATGTTCCAAAAAAAACGGCCGTAGAAAATGCTCATTTTTTTAATAACGAAACAAAGAATAGAAATATCAAGATATTCGGTGGTTCAGAACGTCCCCTTACTGGTGCCCCACCTGCGTTTTTTACGGATGTACATGGGAAACAGGGGCTCGGTCCAATTATTCCAAAGGTGAATGTGACTAACGGAGAAATGGAGAATTTTTTTGAAGTCATTCCTCTTATTGAACAGTATAAAGATGAATTAATCATTGTGAGTTTAGGAAGACTTACCTCCCTAGCAATTTTGTTTATCATGTGCAAACAGTTAATGAAACAAATTAAATCTTACTACGTAATGGGCGGTACCTTTTTACATCCTGGTAATGTTACCCCTATTTCCGAAGCAAACTTTTATGGCGATCCTACTGCCGCTAATATAGTCCTTCAATCCGCAGTTAACATGTACATATACCCATTAAACGTCACTCAATACTCCATCATTACACCAGAAATGGCAGAATACATTGAGGTAAAAGGAAAAGCTCCACTTGTCAAACCGTTATTTGATCATTATTACTACGGATATTATAAAGACGCCCTACCACATTTAAAGGGGAGCCCCTTCCATGACACAATGCCAATACTCGCTTTATTTGATAACTCTATGTTCACGTATCATAAATCACCTATTGTTGTCATGACAGAATCCTCTGCACAAGGAGCAAGCATAGGGGAATTTCGCTCTCTAGTGAACCAGAAGCCATTTATTGATTGGCCGGTTCATCAAATTGCAATTGATTTTGACTATAACCGCTTCTTCAAACATTTCATGTCACTTATGACGGGTGAACAATTTTAGCATAAAAAAACAGACCGTGATTTCTCACGGTCTGTCGTTTATTTTCTACAATTATCGTTTGATGTTATAGAAAGATTTGATACCATCGTAAACAGCGATTTCGCCTAGTTCGTCTTCGATGCGTAATAATTGGTTGTACTTAGCAATACGGTCAGTACGGCTCATAGAACCAGTTTTGATTTGGCCAGCGTTAGTTGCAACTGCGATGTCAGCGATTGTAGCATCTTCAGTTTCACCAGAACGGTGAGATACAACTGCTGTGTAACCAGCACGTTTAGCCATTTCGATAGCTTCGAAAGTCTCAGTTAAAGTACCGATTTGGTTAACTTTAATTAAGATTGAGTTAGAGATACCTTTTTCGATACCTTCAGCAAGTTTTTGAGTGTTAGTTACGAATAAGTCGTCACCAACTAATTGTACTTTATCACCGATACGCTCAGTTAATAATTTGTGACCATCCCAGTCGTTTTCGTCTAAACCATCTTCGATAGAGATGATTGGGAAGTCTTTGCAAAGCTCTTCATAGAAATCAACCATTTCTGCAGAAGTTAAGCCAGTACGGCCTTCGCCTGCAAGGTCATATTTACCAGTTTCTTTGTTGTAGAACTCAGAAGAAGCAACGTCCATTCCTAAGAATACGTTCTCGCCAGCTTTGTAACCAGCTTTTTCGATAGCTTCGATGATTACTTCTAAAGCTTCACGGTTAGAACCAAGGTTTGGAGCGAATCCACCTTCGTCACCTACTGCAGTGTTAAGACCTTTGTCATGTAATACAGCTTTAAGTGCATGGAATACTTCAGCACCCATACGGATTGATTCTTTGAATGTTGGAGCACCAACTGGTAAGATCATGAACTCTTGGAAGTCAACGTTGTTATCAGCGTGAGAACCACCGTTGATGATGTTCATCATTGGAGTTGGTAATTGTTTTGCATTGAATCCACCAAGGTAACGGTATAATGGAAGACCTACGAAGTCAGCTGCTGCGTGAGCTACTGCCATAGATACACCAAGGATAGCGTTAGCGCCTAGTTTACCTTTGTTTGGAGTGCCATCTAATTCGATCATAGCGCGGTCGATACCAGCTTGGTCAGTTACATCGAAACCAGCGATTTCTGGAGCGATAATTTCGTTAACGTTGTTTACTGCGTTAACAACACCTTTACCAAGGTAACGAGATTTGTCACCGTCACGTAATTCTACTGCTTCGTGCTCACCAGTAGATGCACCACTTGGTACGATAGCGCGTCCGAAAGCGCCGCTTTCTGTGTAAACTTCTACTTCTACAGTTGGGTTACCACGAGAGTCAAGGACTTCGCGAGCATAAACATCAATAATTGTTGACATAATAAATTCTCTCCTTTTTATATAAGCAAATTATTTAATAATTGTTTTACCTGTCATTTCTTTCGGTTGCTCAACACCAAGAAGTGTAAGCATTGTTGGAGCGATATCACCTAAGATACCATCTTCACGTAATTCTACGTCGTTCTTAGTAACGATGAAAGGAACCGGGTTAGTTGTATGAGCTGTCATTGGCTCTCCTTCAGAAGTTAATTCTTCATCCGCATTACCATGGTCAGCAGTAATAAGTGCTACACCATCTTTTGCAAGAATCGCTTCTACAACTTTTCCTAAACATTCGTCAGTTGCTTCTACTGCTTTAATTGTTGGTTCCATCATCCCAGAATGGCCAACCATATCACAGTTCGCAAAGTTAAGAATGATAACATCATGTTTATCATTTTCGATTTCATTTACTAAAGCGTCCGTTACTTCGTAAATGCTCATTTCAGGTTTCAAGTCATATGTTGCAACCTTCGGTGAGTTAATTAAGATACGCTCTTCTCCTGGGAATTCAGCCTCACGACCACCGCTAAAGAAGAATGTAACGTGCGGATACTTTTCAGTTTCCGCGATGCGAAGTTGCTTTAATCCCGCTTGCGCAACAACTTCACCTAAAGTGTTATCAAGGTTCATTGGCTTGAATGCCACGTAACCATCTACAGTTTCACTGAAGTGTGTCATACATACGAATTCTGGAATGTGAGGTACTTTTTCACCACGATCGAACTCACGGAAGTCTTCGTTTGTAAATACACGAGCAATTTGAATTGCACGGTCTGGACGGAAGTTATAGAAGATAACTGCATCATCATCATTGATTGTTGCAACTGGCGTGTTATCTTCGTTAACAATTACAGACGGCAATACGAATTCATCATAGATACCGTTCGCATAAGAGTCTTCTACACACTCTTCTGCTGATTTATAAGTAGGGCCTTCACCATTCACCATAGCACGGTAACATTTTTCTACGCGATCCCAACGCTTGTCACGGTCCATGGAGTAATAACGACCAGAGATAGTCGCGAATTGTCCTACTCCTGTTTCTTTAATTACTTCATTTGTTGCATCGATATAGCTTTGTGCTGTTTTTGGTCCAACATCGCGGCCATCTAAGAATGCATGAATGTATACTTTCTCAACGCCTTCTTTAGCTGCTAAGCGAAGAAGAGCAAACATGTGATTCATGTGACTGTGCACACCACCGTCAGAAAGTAAACCGAATAAATGAAGTGCAGTACCTTTTTCTTTTACGCTTTTAATTGCACTTTGGAACGTTTCGTTCTTATCGAACTCACCTTCACGAATTGCAACGTTAACGCGTGTTAAGCTTTGATATACAATGCGGCCAGCACCAATATTTAAGTGACCAACCTCAGAGTTACCCATTTGACCTTCTGGAAGACCTACTGCCTCGCCACAAGCTGTAAGCGTTGTGTGAGGGAATTTATTCCAGTAACCATCAAAATTAGGTTTCTTAGCTTGTGCTACAGCATTCCCGTAAGTTTCTTCACGAAGTCCGAAACCGTCAAGAATGATTAAAGCTGTTGGCTTTCTCATTTTACCGCCCCCAGAAGACCTAAGAACGAAGCAGGCTCTAAGCTAGCACCGCCAACTAAAGCGCCGTCGATGTCAGATTGTGCCATATACTCTTTAATGTTTTCTGGTTTTACGCTACCGCCGTATTGGATACGAACAGCTTCTGCAGCTTCTGGAGAAACAGCTTCTGCAACAACTTTACGGATGTGCGCACATACTTCGTTTGCATCTGCAGAAGAAGAAGATTTACCTGTACCGATAGCCCAGATTGGCTCATAAGCGATAACAGTTGCTTTAACTTGCTCTTCTGTTAAACCTGCAAGTGCTTTTGTCACTTGACCTGCTACTAGATCAAATGTTTTTCCGCTTTCGCGCTCTTCTAAAGTCTCACCACAACATACGATTGGTGTTAAACCATGTTCAAATGCTGCGATAGTCTTTTTGTTTACTGACTCATCTGTTTCAGCAAACATTTCACGACGCTCAGAGTGGCCAAGTACTACATAGCCAACTTTTAAGTCGCTAAGTGCTACTGGGCTAATTTCGCCAGTGAATGCACCATTTTTTTCGAAGTGCATGTTTTGTGCACCTACTTGTAAGTCAGTTCCTTCAGTTGCTGCTACAAGGCGCTCTAAGAATAGAGCTGGAGAGCAAACTACTGCATCAACAGCTGAAGCTGCTGGGATTTGACCTTTAACTTCCTCTACGAAGCTAACTGCTTCTGATAGAGTTTTATTCATTTTCCAGTTACCTGCGATAATTGGTTTACGCATGCTTTGCACCGTCCTTTTTCTTTGGCTGCTACTTATTTGTCGTTAAGACAAACTACACCTGGAAGCTCTTTACCTTCCATGAATTCTAATGACGCACCGCCGCCAGTAGAAATGTGGCTCATTTTATCAGCCATACCGAATTTTTCAACAGCTGCTGCAGAGTCACCACCGCCGATAACAGAGTATGTATCTTCTGCATCTGCTAATGCTTGTCCTACTGCTTTTGTACCTTCTGCGAATGGAGTCATTTCGAATACACCCATTGGTCCATTCCATACAACAAGCTTAGAATTTTTAATTACATCTGCATAAATTTCACGTGTTTTAGGACCGATGTCCACGCCTTCCCAGTTAGAAGGGATAGAGTCGATACCAACGATTTTAGTTGTTGCAGTTTCAGAGAATTCCTCAGTGATTACAACATCAACTGGCATGTAGAAGTTTACGCCTTTTTCTTTTGCAAGTTGCATAAATTCTTTAGCTAGTTCGATCTTGTCGTCTTCACATAGAGATAGACCAATTTCATGACCTAAAGCTTTAACGAATGTGTAAGCAAGTCCACCACCGATGATTAAGTTATCTACTTTGTCTAATAGATGACGAATTACACCGATTTTATCTTTTACTTTCGCACCACCGATGATAGCTGTAAATGGACGTTCTGGGTTAGAAAGTGCTTTACCAAGTACATCTAACTCTTTTTCCATTAATAGACCAGATACTGCTGGTAGGTAGTCTGCGATACCTGCTGTAGAAGCGTGAGCACGGTGAGCTGCACCGAATGCATCGTTTACGAAGATGTCAGCAAGTGCTGCAAATTCTTTCGCAAGTTCTGCATCGTTCTTTTCTTCGCCCGCATAGAAACGTACGTTTTCAAGAACTAATACGTCGCCTTCGTTCATTGCTGCAACCATTTCTTGTGCAACTGGTCCGAATGCTTCGTCCGCTTTTTTAACGTCTTTACCAAGAAGCTCGCCTAAACGTGCTGCTACTGGAGTTAAACGCATTTCTTCTACTACTTGACCTTTTGGACGGCCTAAGTGACTTGCTAAAATAACTTTCGCACCTTGCTCTACTAAATATTGAATTGTAGGAAGAGCTGCACGGATACGAGTTTCATCTGTAATTTTGCCTTCTTTCATAGGTACGTTGAAATCAACGCGGCAAAATACACGCTTACCTTTTAAATCTACGTCACGAATTGATTTTTTGTTCATTGGATTTCCCTCCGACTACTAGTTAGGATTGACAAAACCCACTCAAAAGCTTAACACATTTGCTTTTAAAACGAAAGAAGAGAGAGAGGGAACAAACCCTCTCCCTCGTTTTGTCATTGATAACTTATATAATTAAGAATTAAAGACCTTTTGAAGTCATGTAAGCTGCTAGGTCTACTACGCGGTTAGAGTAACCAGTTTCGTTATCGTACCAAGAAAGTACTTTAACCATGTTACCTTCCATTACCATTGTAGATAATGCATCGATTGTAGAAGAAGCTGTACATCCGTTATAGTCGATAGATACTAATGGCTCTTCGCTGTATCCAAGGATACCTTTTAATTCGCCTTCAGCTGCTGCTTTGAATGCTGCATTTACTTCTTCAACTGTTACTTCTTTGTCAAGTTCAACAACTAAGTCAACTAGAGAAACGTTAGCAGTTGGAACACGTACAGCGCCACCGTTTAATTTACCTTTAAGTTCTGGTAATACTAATGCTACAGCTTTAGCTGCACCAGTAGATGTTGGGATCATGTTTTCAGCTGCTGCACGAGCACGACGTAAATCTTTGTGTGGTAAGTCTAAGATTTGTTGGTCGTTAGTGTAAGAGTGAATTGTTGTCATCATTCCGCGTTTTACGCCGAATTTTTCGTTTAATACTTTAGCGAATGGAGCTAGACAGTTTGTAGTACAAGAAGCGTTAGATACTACGTTGTGGTTAGCTGCATCGTATTGTTCGTGGTTAACACCCATAACTACAGTGATATCTTCGTCAGAAGCTGGAGCTGAGATGATAACTTTCTTAACTGATCCACCTAAGTGTTTCTCAGCATCTGATTTTTTAGTGAAACGGCCAGTAGATTCTACTACTACTTCTACTCCGTAGTCGCTCCATGGTAATTGAGCTGGGTCACGCTCAGCGATAACTTTAATTTCTTTACCGTTAACAACGATGCTGTTTTCGTTAGCAGATACTTCTGCATTTAAAGTTCCGTGAACTGTGTCATATTTTAAAAGGTGAGCTAATGTTTTAGCATCTGTTAAGTCGTTGATTGCTACTACTTCTACCTCAGAGTTGTTAAGAGCTGCGCGGAATACGTTACGTCCGATACGTCCAAATCCATTAATACCAATTTTAGTCATTTGAATTTCCTCCTTGGGGGATTATATTAAAGGGTAAAACCCTTTGTTAACTGTTTTGCTGCACCTTCATCTGTAATTAGAATTGAAGTGTGCCCTTGTTTAATTACAGCCTGTATTGCTTTTGCCTTTGAAGAACCTCCAGCGACTGCAACAACGTGAGATACATTTTGTAAGTCCTCTAGTTGCATACCAACTGTTCTTACTTTATGAACAACATTTCCTTCTTCATTAAAGTAGTAACCGAAAGCTTCGCCAACTGCTTCGCTTGCCTGAATCTTTAACCAATCTGCTTCTGAAGTACTTCTGCGACGTGCCATTGTTAACGCATCACCTATTCCATGAATGACGATATTGGAAGATCGAATCAACTCAAGAACTTCTTTCACGGAAGGCTCTGTCACAATAGACGCATATGCTTCGCTGCTAACATGGTCTGGAACATACAATAAGCGATAATTACTCATCGTATTTTGCGCCATCTTGGCACAAATGGTATTGGCTTCTAACTCGACGCCTTCTCCAATTCCACCACGTGCTGGGACAAATAGCATATGTAAATCTTTGCAATCAAGTTGCATCATGTCCGCAGCAGCAGCTAGCGTAGTTCCTCCAGCCACAGCAACGATATTATTCGCTGTCAGACGGTCTTTTATACAAGTCACACAAGCACGGCCCATCTCCAGTTTGACCCAAGGTGATTCATCACTATCGCCAGGGACAACGAAAACTTCATCCAAGTCTAATGTTTCCTTAAGTTGCTTTTCTAAAACCTTTAACCCGGAAATTTCTTTCATAAAGTCTTCCAAAGCAAGAACTAAAGCTGTTCCTTCTTCTGTCAAAGTCATTCCAGAAGAAGCGACGTGAACTAAGTTTTGTTCTTTCAAAACTTGTACTTCACTTCGCAATACTCGTTCTGTCATACCGAGACTTGCTGATAAGTTTCTTCTTCCAATCGGCTGCATGAGCCTAATGTATTGAAGAATTTGCATTCTCGTTTGCATAACAGGTAGCAGATCAGGTAATAATTTTTTTGTGTTCTGAATCCATGAGCGCATATCTTTTCTCCTCACTACATCGGTTCATTTCCCCTCGTGGTCACTTTACGTCCCGTAGTGACATTTTGTGTCCCACATAGGTTAAAAAAATAATCCCTGCTACGTGTATTATTGTAACAGGAGATAGAAACTTATTCAACTCTTAACTGCATTCTTTATATAGTTTATTATGACACCTTTGTGAATGTTACCATATTCTACTTGTTTTCCGTCCATTTCTACAACCGGAATCATTAAATGATATTTTTCTAAAAGGTCATTATCTTCATATATATCTATTTCCTCGATTTGAAAAGAATATTCACATTGTACTTCCTGTAAAACTTGTTTCGCCTTCACGCAAAGGCCACAATCTTTTTTGGTATACAGTACAACTTTCATCTTCTTCACCTATCCAATCGTTTTTCTTAATGACGAAGCTGGGATATGCATTTGCTCTCTATACTTCGCCACTGTTCTTCGAGAAATAACAATTTCATGCTCTTCTTCTAATAATTTTGAAATCTTTTGATCTGAAAGTGGCTTTTTCTTATCCTCTGCCCCAATTAGCGTTTGAATAAATTGTTTTACACGTTTTGTAGAAACTGCTTCATCTTCAGTCGTCGAAACGGCATTGCTAAAGAACGATTTCATCTCAAATAAACCGTGTGGTGTTTGCACATATTTATTTCGCGTCGCACGACTAATTGTCGATTCATGCACACTTAACTCTTCTGCTACCTCTTTTAAAGCGAGCGGTCTTAAATACTCTGGACCTTTCCAGAAGAAATCACGTTGTTTTTCCATAATAATAGTCATTACTTGCAGCAATGTCTGTTTTCTCTGCTTCAAACTGCGCATAATCCACTGCACATGCTGATACTTTTCTGACACGTAAGATGCTACTTCACTTTCACTATTATTAAGAAGCGCACTATACTCAGAATGAATTTCAATTCTCGGCATATTTCTCTCATTCATTTGCAAAACGAGGCGATCATCTTCTTTTTTTACTGCCATATCAGGCACAATATAAAGTGGCTTATCTGAAGAAAATGCAAGACCTGGTTTTGGTTGTAATGACGTTATACAATTTACTGCACTCTGCAATTCTTCATTGCTACACTTCAACACTTGAACGAGCTTTCGCCAATCTTTCTTCACAAAATAAGCGAAATGATCTTCTACAACCTCTTCTGCTAATCCATTACGTCTTTGTAAGCGCTTCAATTGTAAGGTTAAACATTCCTGAATATTACGCGCCCCTACCCCTGCTGGCTCCAGTGATTGGACAAGCTCTACAGAGCGGTCAACTACATGAATATGTGCAGAAAGGAGCTCTGCTAACTCTTCATTCGTTTCTTGTAAATACCCGTTTCCATCCATGTTCATAATAATGAAAGAAGCCACTTTCCGCTCTTCTTCATCTATTTTATAATACTGTATTTGATTTAATAAATGTTGCTGAATCGTTGTAGAATCCACACTGTAGATTTCCATCTGATTCTCGACTTGTTTGCTGGTACTTTTACTTGTGTTAGAGCTCTTTTTCTTCTCCCTCTCAAAACCACCTAACTCAATAAGGGGATTCTCTAACGATTGCTCATACAAAAACTCCGATAATTCTTGTACATTATACTGGAGCATTGTAATCGCTTGCCTTAACTCTTGTGTCATTGCCAAACGTAAGCTTTGTTCTTGTAAAAGACTTGCCTTCAAACTAATCTCCCCCTTGTTTCTATTGTACAATAAGTTTGGTAAAAGGAGAATCCTCACGCAGACACCCATTCCAAAATATTATTAATTTATATGTATTAATGAGATTTACAACTTACAACCGAAATTTGAATAATATTGAAAGAAAATATTAAGGTCAAAAATTATTATCAAGTACTAATAGTAAATCTTATTACTAGATATAACAAGAGGGAAATAAAAAAAGTCCTAACCTACAAAACGTAAGTTAGGACTTTTTGACGCGCCCAGAGGGATTCGAACCCCCGGCAGACGTGGTACCGGAAACCACCGCTCTATCCGACTGAGCTATGGGCGCATGAGATTATGATAATATCAACGGTTTGCCTCCGTCTTCTTCCGATTTGTTCTTATCGAAAGTTAAACGTAGGATACGAACACCAACACATAGACGTTCGCTTCTTTACATATGGATATTATATCCTGACGCTATCCTAATAGGCAAGCATAAAAATCTCTTCTACACGAGCTTTAGGGTGCGATTCTGACGCAATTAGATACCCTACTACCCACGAAATAAAAGATAAATCGATAGAATTGCGATTCTCGGCGACCTTCTTCTCGCCAAAAAGAAGGCGACACCGTTAAGCATCGCCATTTCTCCCCTGCTACCATTGCCCCCTCGCTCTTGATTTTTGTCGTTCCATTCTAGCCATCTCTTGACTGATTTCTTTCGCCAACTTCGGTAAGTCTTGGTCGTCACGTACATTCATTTCTGCGACATTGACGTTTACAGTCATCATAGTATTTCCGACCTGTCCTCCACCTTTATTCGGCGCTACTGCGCCCATTGTCGAAGGTCGATTCGCAGTACGAATGAAGTTAAATAGATTCGACTGTTGTGCTTGCGTGAGTACCATCTCGTTCTTCAGTAATCTCGCATCTACTTCGTCGAACTTCGCTCCCTTGCCGACTAGTCCACGAGGATTCCCGCCACTGTGATACTTTGGTCGAGTAGACCTATTCGAAGGAGATGCACCGACCGTTCCACCTGAATGGAAGTACTTTAGCGGATTAAGATCGCCCAGCCATTCCAGTGAGATTCGCTTCGTTGCTGTTTTCACGATTTTGCCCATTAATGTCTCATGCTTTGAATCTGCGCTCGACGTATCCGCATCTATCGGCTTTGTCTTTTTCTTCTCCGCACTACTATCGAGTTCTTTGATTACTGCGTCCGCCATCTTACCGTCACCGAGAATCTTCTTGACTTTCTCTGCTAGGGCTTTGCGGTCAGTATCCGCAATTGCCGAGTCAGCTTGCGACTTGTCTGCCTTGACTTTCTTCGTTTTCTCTGCCGTTGCTTGCTTGTCGAGAAGGTCGATAAGTAGCTTCGCTGCTGTCGTGTTACCGAAGATTTTCTTGATTTTTTCGGCTACCGCTTTCTTATCGATATCGGCGATTCCCTTCTCAGCGTCCTTTTTATCGACGCCCATTTTCTTATCCTTTTTATTCTCGATATCTTTCTCGGTTTTCTTGATACCGTCTTGTGCTTGCTTATCGTCCACTCCCATCTTTTTGTCTTTCTGCTTTTCGATTTCACCTTCGACTTCTTTGTTCTTCGACTTAGCTTCGTCAGTTTCGAGATTCACCTTCTTATCGACAGGCTCTTTCGTCTTCTCGTTCAACTTCCCAGCCTTTTCGAGTTGCTTATCGTACTCTTCGGTATTCTTCGCATGCTTCTCTCGCAACTCTCCGATAGAGTTCTTTGTCTCTTCTAACACACCCTTATTCTTTACCGCATTCTCGTACTCTTCCTGTTGTTTCTCGGTAATCTTCTGCTGATTGGCTTGCTTCTTCTCGTAAGATGCAATCGTTTTATTATGACCTTCGAGAGCCTTATCGATTGCTTCGACTTCCTTTCCGACTTCATACGAGATTTTCGTTGCTTGCATCGCTTCAGCTACACGAGTACGTACGATGTTTTCCGCTTCTTTTCGTTTGTCTACAATCGATTGAATCTCGGTACGGTGCTGGGAGATTGCGAGTTCATTCGCATCTATCTTTTCCTTCTTCTTGCCCAAGATCGCTTCTTCATGAGACAACTCCTTCTTGAGCATGTGCGCTTTACCTTTTTGTCCTTTATCAACCGCTTCGTTGTACTTTGCTTCTAGTTCATTTACTTTCTTCTGTTGCGTTTCTACGTCTTTAACGAGATTCTTACGATTGGCGATTTTCTCGTTTCCTTCCTTGACATTTTGCGCGTAGTCCTTCAGGTCTTTCGCTTGGTTCTTGTACGACTGGTTTAACTGCTGGTCTAATTCGAGTTTCTGCTTCTCTTTAAGGGCGGAAACCAACTCACGAGCTGCGTCCGCACTTAATGCGATAGCTTCGCCGTTTTTGCTGTATGCTTGCGCCGTGGCAGGTGCTTTCGCAATCATTTCGTCATTGACGCCTAAGAACTTTTTCAATTCTTCATGCGATACACCTGACGCTTTAGCGAGTCTATCCATTTCATCAACTAGTGCTTTTTTCTTTTCAGGATTTTCAACTCTCTCAACCTCTTTCATTACGTCCCTGTAACGAAGTAACTCGTCATTACTTAGGTTGATTTTCCCACGCATTTCATCGAATTGAGTCGCTAAGTCGTCGACTGTACGTGCTTGTTCGCCGATTTCCCTATACGTATCCATACTGACCGCTTTATACTGTTCCGCTTCGCTCTTGCCATGCACCATCGCAGCCGTCAGTACTCCAAGACCTGCTGAGATACCTGCAATCCACATCGTAGCTGGGTTCGTTACGATAGCGACAGATAATGCTCTCATTGCGGTAATTATTTTGTAGATTCCGACACCGATAAGCGCCGTTCCTGCCGTAACTGCTCCGAGTGTTAATCCGAATGATACGAATTGCGGGTCTAGCTTTCCGAGAACGCCGACCATCGATGTCATACCGCTTGCTAGGTTCGTGAACGCAGGAAGCATTGCTTCACCTATTGCAATTGCTACGCCTTCCGTTGCGGATTGTAGTTGCGTAAATGCCCCCTGAAGTGTTTCTTGCTGAATTCTCGCTACTCGTTCGGCTGTTCCACCTGACAGTTCTAGTTCGTTCTTGTACTTTTGTAATGAACCTTGTCCTTGGTCTAGTAACGCAAGGAAACCTGCTGATGCTTCCGTACCTACTAACTGTGCAGCGGTCACGGTACGTTGTGCGTCCGTCATTCCTTCCATCTTTCCGCTGATGTGTCCGATTAGTTCAGGAAGTGGTTTAAACTGCCCATTCGCATCTGTAACGGAAATACCGAGTTTCTTCATTGCCTTCTCGGTTTGCCCTGTCGGATTCGCTAACGATAGTAGGGCCGCCCTCAGTGATGTACCTGCTTGCGAACCTTGAATACCTGCATCGGACATCTTCGCAATTGCTGTCGCCGAGTCTTCGATTCCCCAGCCTAATGACTTCGCAACTGGCGCAACATATTTCATTGCCATACCTAACATGTCAAGATCGGTATTCGCTGTCGTCATTGTCTTCGCTAAAACATCTACTGCTTTGTCGGTATCCTTCGCAGATAATCCAAAGCCAGTCATTATGTTACTCGCAATATCTGCGCTCTTTCCGAGTTCGATTCCGCCGACCGCTGCGAGGTTAAGAACGGATGGAAGTGCGTCGATATTATCCTGCGCCTTGAATCCTGCCATCGATAGAAACGATAAACCCTCCGCCGCTTGACTTGCGCTGAATTGTGTGGTAGCACCTAAGTGCTTCGCTGTACTCGTTAACGCTTGGAACTCGGTGTCCGTCGCTCCTGATATCGCCTTAACCTTCGCCATAGATTGCTCGAAGTTCATCGCAGATTTAATCGAAGCACCAATAGCGCCCACCATCGCAACTCCTGCGATAGCCGACGCCTTTCCTAGTGCTGACATTCCTTTCGATGTACTTTGAGAACCTCTGTCGAGTCCTTGCATATCCGCACGAGATTGTGCAACCCCTGCACGGAATTGAGCGTTATCTAGGACAAGCCTTGCCCTGACTTCACCTGCTGATGCTGACATATTCCTCATTCCCTTCATTGTTTAAATGCAACAAAAAGACGCTACCCTCTGCGGATAACGTCCTAATCGCTGTTCTTTATTTGTTTAAATCGTACTTACCTTACTTACCCCTTTTCTTTAATTGAGACTGTAACGTATTTTTAACCGTTACATATGTAACCTTATCGTTAATATGCCCACTACTTGATGCAACACGGCTTGCGCTTGTCATGTCTCCTTGTGTTAATTCCACACCATTTCGTAACTTATTAAGAATATCTGCTCTCATTTCATTTAGATTCATTGAGTTCATATTATTCATCTCCTTTTAGTAATCTAGTTGGTACACGTCTCTGTACTCGTGCTAGTTCTAACTCTTTGTCAGAAGGATATATAATATCGCGCCCATCTGTTATCCTGCCTAGGGAGTAATAGCCCTTCTCCCCTCTAATTCTACGCGTTAAGTCACTAGCCCACTTGTGGTCTTCTTCATATTTATCTGCGAACTTCTCATACTCTATTAGGGATTCATAAAACTCTTTCAATGCGTTTCTTTGCCGTTCAATAATCGGCGCTAATTGTGTCGCACGAACTTCAGCTCTATATTGCCACCAACTATCCGCTAACTCATCGATAGTCATGTTATCCCTTAGATTTACTGACGAATATTCCTCTGCTTTTTTTAATTCGTCTTCGGCGATCTTTAGTATCTTATTCGCCTTTTCAATGGATACCAACGCTTTCTTTTTATCAGCAACTACATCATCACCTGCAAACTCTTTCAATAAGATAGCTTCGTAATTCTCGGTCGCTTTTTTCACGGATTCTTTGGCTTCTGCTACAGCCTTTTTGTATTTCGCGTCAAACTCATTCTCCTTAGTGTTCTTCGATAGCCATCTAGTTTTCCCATCCCAACGCATTAGTTCCATTTTACTCAACATCTCCTTTGATTAATTTAGTCAGTTTATTAAGTGTTTCCGCTACTTTGTTTAATAATTTAATGAAGAATTTCTCTGCTTTAGATACTTTCTTCTTTGGTATTTCTTCAGGGGGTACTAATTCATAAATACTACATAGCGCATGAATAACTTTCGGGTTTTGTATGGTACGGAATGTTTCGCTAACTTCCGACTCATGCTTGAAGAATTGCGATATATCTGGTTCATTGATGCATATTTTGAATATTTCTTCGGTGCAGGTTAATAAATCAAACGCTGGATTATGCGCCTTGCAGTTCTTATGTACGTACTCTCGGAATTGTGTTGGTAAATGACGCACCTCATCGACTGGTACTACGAAGTCAGCTACTTGTTTACCAAAATCATAGACATACGAAACTAGAAACTCCTTACCGTGTAATCTATGAATATTCGTTACTAATATCGGTCGATTTACGTTAGTCGATTGACTCATTTTGATCGCTCCCCTCCTGTTTCAGCTTTTTAATTTCTGATGATACCGCCTGTCTTGCACCTTTTGTCGCTATATCCCTAATAAGAATGTCTAGCTTATATAAGTTATTACTACCGATTAATTGTTCCATTTTACGCATTCGGTACTCGTTAGGGACTTGCTTCGCATTTTCCCAGCGATTTACTGCAAGTGGTTGTACTCCGAATTGCTTTGCGAACTCCTTTTGAGTCATACCAAGGATTTTTCTGATGAGACGTATCCTATTCGCATTTGCTCGTTTAGCTGTTTCGCTCACTTTCTATCAACTCCTTATATTTAATCGATTGATATTATTACCATATATTTGATATGGTTCCAAATTAAAATGGAGGTGGAGACAGGATTGACATACCTGTCCCCCTATGAATCAGCTCAGTGCAGGTGAACACAGAGCAAAGTTAAGTTAGTAATATAAAAACCATGTATTTTATATGTTTTAAGTTTAGATAAAGTATTTTTACCCCTTCATACTGTATCGGTGGCTAACAGCCATTTATTTGCATACCTAACGCAAAGTTCTTTAATTTATTTTAAATAATAGGAGAGCCGTTAAGCCCTCCGCATTATTAGTTTTGAACTTTAGATTCTAAGATATCGAATTGCATCATAATATCACTTGGTACGTCTTCACTAGGGATTCGACATGCTACACGCGGGTTAATTGAGTAAGCAGTTCCGCTACATTCGATTCGTGCGATAGCCCCCGCATTAATCATTGTTTTTAAGCGATTCGTAATTGATTTCCTACTTAATCCCGTAACTTCTGCGATACGGCTCATAGTTAATGGCTCAATCTTCGTTAAGTCACGCTCACTTGGATTTTCAACGAGTAGGCAGGATTCCATATGAATGTACGGTAATAGTTTAAATATGATTCCTTTTTCTGCGTCCGCTAATCTGTCCATGATTTGTTTCGTGTGCGTTTTATATACCATTACATAATCATCCTCCATGTCGCCTTTTCCGCAAGCGATGTATTTTTCGTTTAGATAATATTTCGCAGTCTTATTAGTTCTATCGACAATTACGATGTCTTTCTCTTCTAGTCTAGCGATAATTTGGTCGATACCCCTGCGACTTTTCCCCGTAACGTTCATAATATCTTTAATCGTCATCGGGTCGAGTTCACGCCTTCCACGACAGCTACTATTCATTAATAATCCGCCACGCTCATAATAGATATGTTGCATTAAATCGAGTAGTACGCCTAAATCTGCGCCCTTCAGGTCATCGTTTTGCTCTGAGATCGCTCTCGCTACCTTCGCGAATGCACGTCCATCTCGTGTTTTCTTTTTTCGTAACGCCTTTTTATAACCGTCCTTTTGGCGGTTCTGTGCTTTAATCACACCGTTGATTAACGCTACTTTTAACGACTCTATATCGATAATTTCGCCGTCCGTTGTTATTAGTTGATTTCCTAAGTTATTTAAGTCCATATTGTCCATTCTCCTTTGTGGTGGTTTATAAAAGATGTTTAATCCCTTACACTTATTAACCCGTCCAAAGGAGTGTTTTTTGTATATCGTGTGGAAATTACACAAAATATGCTACTTTTTATTCATAAGCAATCAGATATACACTATAGGCTGGTGTAAACAGATGCCCAAAATGTGCAACAAAATACTCAAATCATGCCCAAAATGTGCAATGCACAAAAGTGAATTCACTCTTACTCCCACAAGGGATTTCGCTGTTTATAGGTCTGAATTCCTTCTTATTATTGTATATCTTGGGTATGTTTATTTTTACGCATCAACTACATAACAACGACTGATAACTAATTATGACTACGCACAAATAGAAAGATTGCGCTCCATCACTACTCGCTAGCGCTCCCAGTATTATTTGTAGAATGCGATAATCTCTTTAATAAATAACGCAGTAATATAGTTGATAGTGAGAGCAGTGCGAACACTCGAAGCGAAGCGCCGATACTCTTTATATAGAAGAAAGAGGGACGGTGGGGAAGCCGTCACCAGTGATAGTAATCTAACGCAATGCGCCAGTTACAATATAATAAGGACGCTACGTCCGTTAATAAGATTGTTTGTCCCTTCGTATATATAAACACCAATACATTGCGTAATATTGTTAATAGATATGCGGAAGGATTTCGTAAGTGATTGCGTCAAGAACAACGCCCTCAGTTCAAAAATTGCGGGTACTTTTTGTAGGGGCTTGCTTCAGGGGGTGTTGACGGTGGGCTTGGGGGGTCGAAGATTTTCGAGGATTGGGCAACCGCCGTGGTGAATGCGATATTCATTCGTTTGCATACTGAATGAAACAGAAGGACTTTGTGTTACTTTCGACAATCTCTTTGAAACGTTGATTTAAAAGGATTCTTCGAACTTTCTTCGCACATTCATTTCGAATAAACTTTTATTCATTAAAAGAAACGTTGACTTAAAAGGATTCTTCTTTCGCATTCGATTCGAAGTTGTTGAATAAATTCTTGCATAAAGTTTTTACTCTCTTCTTTTTCAACCCCTTGAGTTTCGAAGTCCTTCTCCACGAAAGTTCTCAGCAGAATAATTCAATCGAAGTTCTTCACGCAAACACAACGTAACTCTTCACGCCATTACCCTATCATATCATTGCGTTATGGTATCGTATCATACCGCCGTGGTATCGTGTGGTGTGCCGATGGTATTGGCGTGGTGTATTACGGAATAGGTCATCATTTAGCAACGTCTAGGACTTCGCGAACGAGTCGTTAATTACTTAGAATACTTACGACATACGCAGATAGAAGCGCCTATATGAGCCTATATGGTGCGCATTGTGGCGGTATGGTATGACGGGTTAAATGCGTCGGGGTATTGCAATTATGTATCGATGGTTTGGTAATATGATGCGGGCTATTGGTCGAATGATGTGCAGACTTGTGAAAATATAAAACATATAGCGGGGTATTTCTATTCTTATAAGTCCGTGGGTAATTGGTGCAATGTCATCATATTTATGTCATAACTCTCGAGATTTGACACAGATTTTAAAGTGTAGTAATATAGCATCATCTTATTATGTCGTAACTCTATGTCAAAAGTGATGGCGCAGAAAGGACGGATTAATTATGAAATATGGATACGCTCGTGTCTCAACGGTAACTCAAGATTTAGAATCACAACTACAAACGTTAAAAGTAGAAGGATGCGATGTCATTTATTCGGAAAAGTTCACGGGAACGACTACAGATCGCCCCGAACTATCGAAGGTACTCACAGTATTAAGCGAAGGAGATACACTGACAGTAACGAAGCTAGATCGCCTTGCACGTAATACAAAGGAAGGTATCGAGATAATTGAAGCGCTATTCAAAAGAGGTATAAGGGTTCACGTTCTCAACGTAGGACTACTAGAAGATACGACAATGGGGCGATTCTTCTTACAAACGTTATTAGCAGTCGCAGAAATGGAGCGCAACCTAATCTTAGAAAGAACACAAGAAGGTAAAATAGTAGCTAGACAGAATCCGAATTACAAGGAAGGTCGCCCGAAGTCGCATTCAGATAAAAAACTAGTCGAAGCTATGCGTATGAAAGAGAAAATGGGCTACTCATTCCGCCAGCTATCGGAAGCAACGGGTATTAGCATGAGTACGCTACAACGATTCGCTAGAAAGCAACGTGACCAGCAAGAAGCATCGACAGAATAGGTCGGTGTCTTTTTATTATGTGCTGACTTCTTCACCCCTTGAAATTTCGAATAGACCTCCACAATCAGCTTCTGCTGATGTATAGCTATAACTACAAATCTACACAAAGTACTACACATATGTATCGATGTAAAACGCTCACTATACGCAATCTATCATAAATCACTAGCGATAACTACCGAAATGTAGCGAAGTGTACCAATCCCTATGAGGTCGTATATACGTAAACGGTTGTAACTATCTTAACTAGACGTAACCAACGTAAACCTTACTCTCGCAAGGGATTCGCCGTTTCATCGGAAATATTACACGAGTTTACATTAATATTAACATTCGATTTATACAGTATGAAATATAAATAAACAGAGGTACGAAACAAATGCGGGAAAGGTGGAAAATAGTAAATAGACTAATCAACCTAGCACCCTTTTATCATTTATTTAGTATTCTTTTAAGAGAAATAGATTTTCGCTACTTGCGTTTTTAATCAACTTAAGGAAAAAGCATACGAATCAATTGCCTCATATCAACTATATTGTATAATAAGGTTATAAGGAAATGGAGGTGAAAGCATGAATTTGTGGATAGTCTTAGGTGCTGTAATAGTAGCCTTGAGCCAGTTATCATTACTAAGTGAAAACAGTGTAGATACATATACTACAAGGTTAAAGAGAAAAGAGTCGCTCCCACCAAGAAGACGACTCAAAGTAACCACAGGGAGAGAGAAGCCTCTCCTATACCTAAGATTATAACACATTCATACTAATTATGAAAAAATTCATCTGGACAAATGTCCCTGTTGCTATATTTTTAATTTTTGTTTTAACAACCCTTGATTATAACAATCTAGATACGGGGAGTTATATCTACATTATTTTTACTGGAATAGCTGTATTTTTAATGTTGGTTAATATAATTATCCTGTATATAAAGGAGAAGAAGAATGTTTAAATTTGAAACAAAAGAACAACTAACAAAATTTATACAAGATGAAATTTTAAATTCATCGGAAGCATTAGATATTCTCGGGTGTTCTAGACAGTATTTAAACAAATTGGTAAAAGAGGGGAAAATAACACCGATTAAAGAGACAACTCGCGATAAATTATTTTATAAACAAGATATTTTGACAAGAAAAGAAAAAATGAGAAAGTAAAAAGCAGTTTTTGCATACCGCCTAATTATTGGTAATTTATAGAAAGAATGGCGAGATACATTACTAAACAATAAAACAAAAAACGAAGTGGGCGCAAATTAATGCGTACCGCTTCGCTTAGAAGTGTTAGGAAATTATTATACAATTTCGCATACCTCAAAGCATAGTAGTTCATGATTACTTTAGGCTTGTTCCTATTAGTTTCAAAATAAAGATTTAGTTTTTTGTATAGAAAATAACTTTTGGAATCTATAACCAAGTTGGGTTATAATACGAATATACGAAAAAAGCCCGTCGTATTGGTAGTACGACAAGCTTCGTAAGGTGGTGAATACATATGGATGCAATCACCGTTACTGCGGTTTGCTCTTTACTCATGGTTGTTATGGGAATGATTAACATGAGCAAAGGAAAGAAGTAATATTTTTATCTAAAGTCTTTCAGTGTTGGTAGCACTTGAGAGACTTTTTTCTTTATATAGTATTCCTTAAATGCCAGTAAATATTCTGCATATTATAAAACGCTCTGGCTTTTGTATACATTTAAGCGTCTGCTTTTTACGTTTGCGTTTGCAATACTTTTGCTTTAGCCTCTGCTTTTACAATGCACTGCCAATGCATCCATATTCCTATTATAACGTTGCTCTAAGCAACATTTCAATACAAAACGCTCAATTAACAACAACTTAACAACAACTGGCGTTGCACATGCGCAATACTCTCGCTACACATATACCGACGCAAATGCCTTTGCCTTTGCCTTTGCCTTTGCCTTTGCCTTTGCCTTTGCCTTTGCCTTTGCCTTTGCCTTTGCTATTATGCGTTCTTTTGCGTCGGCTACGTTATTTTATTTCTGAATCTCCATTTCCTTTATTTCGTCTTGGTATTTTTCGCTTTTTTCATAATCAGAATTTCCAGTACCATACTTCTTTATGAAGTCTTTGAAATTCAATATTTCTCTTAGTGTTTTTCTATCCATTGGAGCAACAACTTCTTGCTCATCGAATCCTCTAGTTCTCAAAGAAGAAATATCAATTGCCTTATCAGAAGAAATCACTATAACAAATCCTCTGCGTCCATTTTCACCAAAATAATTTGAACCGATAACATCTACACTTTTTGTAAATGATACCCAATGATTATCAAAACGAATACGCTCAACATTATTCTCATCTAGCCAGTTATTATAATTATACGCATACTCCTCGTTTTGATTTTCTCCCCGATCATCATAATCATCATAATCTGGCTCATCATTCCCACCATTATGAACCCTGAATAGCAAAGTATTTGATTTAACAATTTCTAAATTACCTTTATTATTTTGTAAATCTATAAACTTTTCACTCCACATTTCATCAGAGGAAACCAAATTTTTTCTTCCCCTAATGCTCATATGATGATTAGTCCATTTTGAAATTACGTCCATTATACATCCCCCTTTTATTCCGCCAGTCACAAAAAATCAGTTCCCACCGCCCGTTGTAATGTGCTATTGTTGTGCATTCTCTTGCGCTTCCTTCTCTTCTATTTCTTTTAATTCATCTTGCCAAGTAGCACCAATACCACCGCTAGGCGTATTCCAACGTTTTTCTTGACGTAAGATTCTCGCCTTATCCTCTTCAGTCATTTCATCTTGGTATTTTTTCGCTTCCTTACGTTGCTGTTCTTCATATTCTCTTTCCTGTTGCTCTAGATGTCTTCGGTGTGCCTCTTCATCAATAATCTTATCGCAGTCATGCTCTGGTTCCTTCGTTTCATCGTGCCCATGTCCGCAGTAATCGTTCGGAATTTTAGTACTAGATTTCGTAGCAGGTTTAGAATTACGGTCACCATTACCAGTTGAACTATTTTCATTAACTTGAGTATTTCTAAGACCATCTTGCTCTTTCTTCGTTACACTACCATCAGGATTAAACGTTATAGTCATCGTGCCTTCTCCACCACGCCCTAAATATCCGTAGATAGAGAACGCCTTATATTTCTCGATGAATCTAGGCGTTCCCGCTATCTCCTTGACTTTATTCGCAGACATTCCGACCTTGATGCCGTCATACTGTTCTAGTGATACGGTTGGCGCGTCGTTATTTGCATCTTTATAATATGGACGTCTGTCGTTAATCTCCGCATCTTCCTTCGTGGATTCCTCCACTTGTTGCGGTTTCTCATCCTTCGTAGGTTCATCTTCAATCCTCTCGACCTTAGACGGATTGGATGTTTCCTCTTCTCCTTGCGCAGTTTCAACAGATTCTTGTTTCTTATATGGCTCATAATCCGCTTTTTCTTTCGTAGAGCAAGCACTAAAGATTGACATTGTCGCCACACCTAATAAAACTACTTTCTTCAATGGCTTCATAGTAATTCCCCCGTGTATTTTAATGCATATCAATCAACCTATGTTAATTTGTTATATATTAATAGTAGATTTCAAAAAGGACACTCAAATTCCCATACGTAACATACTTCGATATTACCCTTTATGTATTCACCACAATCTTTATTAAATCAATTCATCAGGCGTCTCCTTCTCCTTTCCTCCTGCGTATAAAATCCCCAACCATCTCAGTAACACATGCCAAACCTACCGATAATCCAAATACAACACCGAATGCTGCTACATATAGGTTTCCGAATGCCTTCGCTGCGCACATAAATAAAAATGCGAATATAATTAAATATCTCTCTTTACGCTTGTTCCTCATAGCATAATTCCTCCATCTTTTCCAAATCTTTATATGTCCTCTTCTTCTTCTTCTTTCTTCTTCCGCATAAAGCCCCCTATTCTCGCAGTAATAACCGATGCGACTACAGCCATCGCAAACAATACTGCTACCCCACCTATAATGACGTTTCCGATTATCTTTGTAACAACCAGCAATACAAATGCAACTATTAACAGATTCACCCTTGTATTTTTCTCTTTCTTTCTATCCTTCACGCCCTATCTTCCTTTCTAATATTTCTTTTTCGGATTCTCTGCTTAAATCCTCTCACCGTACTTCTAGCGGAATCAAATGATCGCCCCGTCTTTTTCGATAATACTCTAGAGATTTCGGCTTCTGTAACCCTATTGTAATTCTCTGCCGTATGTATCATAGTATCTAGTACAATAAAATCTATTTTCTTCTTGCATATGTTTTCATATAGCTTTGCGTAAGTATCTCGGGTAGTCATTATATTGCAGATCGCTTTCTCTTCCGCATTTTCTGCACAAACCTCTAGCGTTTCAAGTACGTTTATATCACTTATAAGTGTTAGTACCGTTCTTCTTTTTCCTCTTTCTCCGCAATATTTACGTAAAGCCTGATAAATAAAACACTTAACCCTCTTATCGAAATCGCCCTTATTTATATCAAAAGTTCTAATCGCATATCTTATCCTACGAAAACAATCATCGATAAAGTGTACCTCGTTATTTGTCTTATACCAATTATTTTTAGCTAAGCGTTCAATCAACGGTATGTAATGAGCTTCGATTTTTTCTACATACTTATTATCACATATTCCAGTGTAATAATCTTCCACTTCTTCTTTAGCCAGTATCGCTATTCTATTTAATGTTGCGCTTATGTCTTCGCCTTTATTTGCGTATTGTCTTATATTAAGTCTGCTTTCCATATGTAAGTCTTCCACCTCTTATAGCACCTGTACCCTCCGATATTCAACTCACTTCCGCTAGTTGCGTTCAATATCGAATTTACGCTATTGACAATCGGTGGACGGCGACTAGCCGAGGTGAGCGAAGCTAGGTTGAGTTGGGCGCAGTTTTCACCCCTATTCGCATCGATAAAAAATAACAAAGCGTTTAAACTTTGTCATAATTTCGTAGTATCTATGCAAATAAGGGGTAAGGCGTTTTACTAGCGTCGGATCGCTTGTAGTGTATCGTAGTAACGCCCCTTCCGTCCCTGCACTTTCGCACACACTATCTCATATCCATACGTCCCAATATGCGCCCAATCTTACGATTAAGCCCGATAATACACCCTGTTCCTTAGAACAACGTATTGCCACTCCTTGCCGTTAATGGTCGCAATCACCTAGCCTATACGCATGCGGAAGGGGATACATGTTGGTTGTATAGCGCTGATTTATTTGCGTCGGCTCTCGCTCACCTTTTACGTTTTTTAAGCGGTACGGCTTCCGCTTTTTGACTTACCGCATCAGTACCTAAAAAAGACATTACTAAAGACGCCTTGCAATCTTCGAATTTTTTCGATAGAATGCAAAGTAGATGGTCGGACTGATACGGCTTGTCCGTTATTTAGTTTCGATATGTATAGTTTTGAGTCTCCAATGGCGGTTGGAGGCTTTTTTCGTTGTTATACTCCGTAGTCGTTCTTGGCGGCTACTTTCTCGTATTGTTCTTTTACTGCTTCGTCGTTTAAACGAACATATCGCATAGTTGTTGTAATGTCCGCATGCCCCATAATTCGCATTAGTGCGTTAACACTTCCACCATTTCGCAAAAAGTTCGTAGCAAAAGTATGACGCAAACTATGCGGTGATGGACGGCATTCTTTTGAAAGCCCCGCTAACTGCCCATAGCGATACATACGCTTACGCAACAAATCATTATCTATCGAATTTCCATCTTGCGTAAGAAAAACATTTGTAGTGCCTTCGAAATACTCCCGACTTTCATCGATAAGCATTCGTAGCTCTTCCGCAATTTTCTTTGTCATAGGAACGGCTCTAGTTTTTCGATTCTTATTCTTAGCCCCTGATAACATAATCGTAAGGTTATCAAAATCTAAATCATTAGCTTCTAACTGATTAACCTCATTCACACGTAGACCACAATGTAACATAAGCAACATAGCACAGTAATCTCTATAACCCGCGTAGGTAGTCTTATCTACAACACGAAAGAGACGCTTGATTTGATTATTATTTAGCGTAAAGATCGGTGCCTCATCAGTACGCAATTTCACGAAGTCCACTGCAGGATTACTTTTGATATATCCCTGTTCATGTAGTCGCTTAAAAACCGATTTCAATGCTGATATGCGAATATTTATAGTAGCGGGAGCTAATTCCCGACTAAGTAATTTATTAATATACATTTGCACGTGCTTCGCGGTAATAATCTCAACCTTTTCGATGTTTAACTCTCGCATAAAATAATGAAAAAGCTTTGTGTAATCATCGATGGTACGCTTTCTGAACCCTTCCGCTTGAAAAGCCTGCGTAACAATTCTTATCACCGTTTCTGTGCTTAATTCTTCGGTAGTATCGATAAAATCAACTATTTCTCTTCGTCTTTTTACAACTCGTCTGTTTTTTAACATAATAAAAAAGAGCCCCCTATCTGAATTTTTTCAGACGGAAGCTCTCCGTAAATATATTTTCATTATTCTCATTTAACAGTCCGTAGCATGTCCTAACTATGCGACACTAACTCGCTAATGCCTTCGTAGGACAATTACGGTTTGTTCTCGCTCAAGTTAAGCGTTAAAAACAATACCAAACGGCTTTATATAGCGCCTAACCCTCGATTAGCTTCCTTATCCATACCAGACGTGGTACCGGAAACCACCGCTCTATCCGACTGAGCTATGGGCGCATGATTATAGAAAACACTTCATTTTCTTCTCATAATAATAGCAATAAAATCCATCTAAATCAATAAAAATATCCCCGTAATACCTTATGCATCTTAGCTAAAATCATATAAAATCTATTCCACCCCTAAATTTTCCAATCATAAATTCACCCCAACTCACAAATTATAACCTATGAATTGATATTCCAAAGGGGGCTTCATTCAATGACTGTAATTACAAAATTAAAGCAAACTGTTTCTGGATTAAAAAGTGCACAAGCTAGCTTAGAGGGATTCGCTCTTGATACGGATAACCAACAAGCTAAGCAACTTTTCCAAACAGCTGCGCAGCAAACACAAACGATTATCGATTCTTTAAACCCACGCGTTGAAGAAGTCCAACAAGAAGAACCACAATACTCACAGCAATAACGCATCCGTCTTGCTGTGAAATAGAAAAAGGATGATATGCAGTCATCCTTTTTCTATCACATTACATATTGCAATAGAAATGGAATGATAATTATGCGAAAACTCGGCCTCATAACCGCATTATTTGCACTTCTATTTAGCTCTTTTACCGGATGTAATAATAGTCCTTTAGATAAAAAAGTGAAAGAAGAAGCAAAACGAACGGAG
Source organism: Bacillus cereus group sp. MYBK216-1 (assembly GCF_051916495.1). Taxonomy (NCBI): domain Bacteria; kingdom Bacillati; phylum Bacillota; class Bacilli; order Caryophanales; family Bacillaceae; genus Bacillus; species Bacillus cereus group sp. MYBK216-1. Next base: position 380,139 of record NZ_JBQAGT010000005.1, on the reverse strand, counting down.
AAAGAAAAAGGTCCAAAGTTAACAAAGACGAGTACGGAATCCTTTAATCAATCTATATCACAAGGAGCGAAGAAAAGAGCTCTCGCTATGGATGAAATTATAAAAAGCACAGCAGTGAATTCAAATTTAGATCTCTACATAGCAGTTACACCTGAGCATCACGAAAGGTTTGGATTAAAACCGCTGCGCAGCAAACTTCAAAAGCAATTAAGTGATGAATACCCCACTTTCGATGTTCGTGTAAGTACAGATAAAAAAATCTTTATGTTACTCGAAAAACTTGAAAACAAAATTAAGAAAAAAGAAGTATCTAAAGATGAAATTAATAAGCAATTAAAATTCATCGGCAAAAAAATGGAGTCTAACACTTAACGCTTTTTAAAAGAAAAGGAAGGATTGCAATGTCTAGTAAAGATAAAAACTTAACCCCTGTACAACAGGAGTATAAAAAATTCGAACAAGAACGCGAACCGAAACGACCTGTCTTAAAAAATTGTATAAAAGCCTTTTTCGTCGGTGGTTTTATTTGCTTCATAGGACAACTAATCTCTACTTTTTATATTACTTATTTCGATTTCACTGAACGTTCGGCAGGAAATCCAACCGTCGCAACTCTTATTTTTATTTCTATGTTACTAACTGGATTTGGTATATACGATCGTTTTGGGCAGTTTGCCGGTGCTGGTACAGCTGTACCTGTTACTGGATTTGGTAACTCTGTTATTGCCGCATGTATCGAACACCGAACGGAAGGATTTGTACTCGGCGTTGGTGGTAACATGTTCAAATTAGCTGGTTCTGTTATTTTATTTGGTGTATTTTCTGCTTTCGTCATCGCACTTATTAAAACGATTCTCGTTCAATGGGGAGGGCTATAAATGTTACAAGGGCACCGAACGTGGGTATTTGAAAACAAACCAGTTATTATTTCGACAGGAGTCGTTGGGGGGCCATTTGAAGCAAAAGGGAAAATCCCAGAAGACTTCGATATTCTTCATGAAGATTTATGGCTCGGACAAGATTCCTATGAAAAAGCACATAAAATTTTATTCGAAGAAGCTTGTAGTCGCGCAACTGAAAAAGCAAAACTTCGTAAAGATGATATTCAATTCGTACTTGCAGGAGATTTAATTAATCAAATTACCCCTACAAGCTTTGCTTGCCGTACACTGGGCACTCCTTATCTCGGGCTATTCGGGGCTTGTTCTACTTCTATGGAAGGTTTAGCACTTGGAGCAAGTATCGTAAATGCAAAAGGCGCAAAATATTTATTAACTGGTGCATCCAGTCATAATACAGCTGTAGAAAAACAGTTCCGCTACCCTACCGAATACGGCGGACAAAAGCCACCTACTGCACAGTGGACAGTAACCGGTGCTGGGGCCGCTATTTTAAGTGATACTGGGCACGGTCCAAGAGTAACCTCTGCAACAATCGGACGAGTGGTTGATATGGGATTAACAGATCCGTTTAATATGGGAGGTGCAATGGCTCCAGCTGCCGTCGATACAATTGAAGCTCATTTACGTGAACGTCAAATTGATGCCTCTTACTACGATTTAATTGTAACAGGCGATCTCGGACATGTAGGCCGTGAAATTGCTTATGACTTACTACATAAACACGGAACAAAAGTAACGAGCGAACAGTTTCAAGATTGCGGGCTACTCATTTATAGAGAAGGACAGCCTGTCATAGCTGGTGCTAGTGGACCAGGATGTTCCGCAACAGTCGTTTATGGTCATTTATTAAACCGAATGAAAAGAGGAGAGTTCAAAAAAATACTTGTCGTTGCGACAGGCGCTTTACTATCTCCACTTACATTCCAACAAGAAGAAACGATTCCGTGTATAGCTCACGCCGTTTCGATTGAATTTGGAGGTGCAACGCAATGATTTTTTTCTGGGCTTTCGTCATTGGCGGACTCATATGTGTAATTGGACAACTTATGTTTGATGTTGTAAAACTTACACCAGCTCATACAATGGCAACACTCGTTGTTGCCGGAGCTATATTAGATGGATTCAATTTGTATGAACCATTAATTGATTTCGCTGGAGCTGGTGCAACTGTGCCTATTACAAGCTTTGGTAATGCTCTCGTTCATGGCGCAATGGAAGAAGCTGCAAAACATGGCATCGTTGGTGTTATCACAGGCATGTTTAAAGTAACGAGCGCCGGCGTATCCGCAGCTATTATTTTCGGCTTCATTGGAGCATTGTTATTCAAACCGAAAGGATAAGGAGTGTTTGTATGACTGTTATCGCTAGCGTTAAAACTTGCCTTGCTAGTGTAAGAGGAGCTCAAGCAAGCTTAAGTTCCCTTTCGCTAAATTCTACAGACGATGAAGCTAAACGCATATTTCATGAATGTATGTTAGAAATGGACAGTATCATCGCTGATTTACAAAATAGAGTTTCAGTATTGGAACGTGAAGAACCTCAATATAAAGGGTTTTAAGTAGACTGGAGGAAATGACTATGTCTCACCTGCCGGAATGGACACTTGTCATTATTCGCTCTGTATTCATATTAATCATTTTATTCACTATCACAAAGTGCTTAGGAAAAAGGCAAATTTCTCAGCTTTCCTTTTTCGAATACATAGCAGGAATGACAATCGGTGATATCGCCGCTCAAATATCTACAGGGCTTGACCAAAAGTTTTTCCATGGCGTCTTCGCTATACTTATTTTCGCCTCAGTACCTTTTTTCGTTGGCATTCTTTCCTTAAAAAACAAAACTGCTAGAGACTTTTTTGAAGGAAAATCTACAGTGTTAATAAAAGATGGCAAAGTACTTGAGGATAATTTAAAGAAAGAAAAATATACTAGTGATGAGTTACTCGAACTTCTTAGAGGAAATGGTGCATTTAGTATAGCTGAAGTCGAATTTGCTGTCTTAGAACCGAGCGGAGAATTAAATGTATTATTAAAGAAAGATTCTCAGCCACTTACTGCAAAAGACATCGGTTTAAAAGTACCAAACGAGAAAGAACCACAAACTGTTATTATGGATGGAAATGTACTAGATGAACCTCTTTCAGCAAGCGGACATAACCGCGCTTGGCTACATTCAGAATTAGAAAAACTCGGTGTTGTTATTGAAAATGTCTTTCTCGGTCAAGTGGATTCATACGGACAACTTACTATCGACATTTACAATGACAAACTCCAAATGCCTTCTCCTCAAAACAAACCTTTATTATTAGCATCTTTAAAAAAATGTCATGCTGATCTTGAACTATTTTCCTTAGAAACAAAGTCGAAATCAGCAAGCGAAATGTATAGTAAAAACGCGAAACAAATCGAAAAGATTTTAAATAAAGTAACCTATCTTTTAAAAGACTAATTATCGAAAGAACGCTTCAGTTAAAAGGCGTTCTTTTCTTTTTTTCTCCAGTTTTCATAACGTTTAAATTTATGTAATTCGGTTATGATGTTGAAGATACATAAGCAGGGAATTTCGAAAACATAGCGAATATTTCATGGTACAACTACATATTTTTTTGATTTAAAGTGGTTTCGTTTGACCTTTATTGACCATAATTGTATTATAAGACTAAGAAAGCTTTAGAAGGAGGAAATAACAGATGAATTTAATTCCTACAGTAATTGAACAAACAAATCGTGGAGAACGCGCTTACGATATTTACTCTCGACTATTAAAAGACCGCATCATTATGCTTGGTAGTGCAATTGATGACAACGTAGCTAACTCAATCGTTTCCCAGCTTTTATTCTTGGAATCTCAAGATCCAGAAAAAGATATTCACATCTACATCAACAGCCCTGGTGGTTCTATCACAGCGGGTATGGCAATCTATGATACAATGCAGTTTATTAAACCACAAGTATCAACAATCTGTATCGGTATGGCAGCATCTATGGGTGCCTTCTTACTTGCAGCAGGTGAAAAAGGAAAACGTTATGCACTTCCAAACAGTGAAGTAATGATTCACCAACCACTTGGTGGAGCACAAGGTCAAGCGACTGAAATCGAAATCGCTGCAAAACGTATCCTATTCTTACGTGAAAAACTAAATCAAATTCTTGCTGACCGCACTGGTCAACCACTTGAAGTACTACAACGCGACACAGACCGCGACAACTTCATGACAGCAGAAAAAGCTTTAGAATACGGTTTAATCGATAAGATCTTTACAAATCGTTAATACTTAAAAGCGGAAGCGGCTCGTTCAGAATCGCAGGGTGTTGGAGCTTTTACATCCGAGGCGCTTTTTGCCTCGAATGTAAAAGCGAAACAACCGGAGATTCTAGCCGCTGGAGCTAGATAGATTTAAAGCGAAAGCGGCTCGTTTAGAATCGCAGGGCGATGGAGCCCCTTCATCCGAGGCGCTTTTTGCCTCGAATGAAGGGGCGAAGCGACCGGAGATTCTAGCCGCTGGAGCTGGATATAACTAAAAGTGGAAGCGCCCTATAATTGGGCGCTTCTTTTATATATTGTTCCCCGCTCACATACCCCATCCAGTATCCCTCTAAATATATCAACGATTTTTCAATTATATCGAACAAAACTTAAATTATATCAACGATTTTTTTAATATATCAACGGTTCGACACAACATATCGATTTACCGACAATCTACGACAAGGACAAACCACCTACATACCCCCTATCCCGAAAACTCCCTTTAAGTAAACCGCAAAAACAAAAAGCTATCGCATATACGCGATAGCTTCTTATTGTACATATGCAGCTAATGCTTCTAAAGCCTCTTCTGCATCTGAACCTTCTGTTGTAATTGTTATCATGCTTCCAGTTCCAATTGCTAAGCTCATAATCCCCATTATGCTCTTTGCATTTACTGTCTTTCCATCTTTCTCGATGAAGATATCTGCATGAAAGCGATTTGCCTCTTGTACAAACAACGCAGCCGGACGTGCTTGTAAACCGTTTTTTAATGAAACCCGAACTCTTTTTTGAACCACAGCTCCATTTCCCCTTTAACCTCTTATTTTTTTGCTACCGTTTCCCCCGCGCGTAATTTCTCTGCAATTTCATCGATTTTACGCAAACGATGATTAATACCCGACTTACTAATCTTCCCCCCGGATACCATCTCACCTAACTCTTTCAATGTTACATCTTGATAATCTCTTCGTAATTGCGCAATCTCTTGTAGTTTATCCGGCAATATATCAAGACCAACTGTCTCATCAATGTAACGAATATTTTCAATCTGCCTTAGTGCTGCACCAATTGTTTTATTTAAATTAGCTGTTTCGCAGTTCACTAAACGATTTACAGAATTACGCATATCACGTACGATTCGAATATCTTCAAATCTTAAAAGCGCATTATGAGCACCTATAATATTTAAAAACTCTGTAATTTTTTCTGCTTCTTTCAAATACGTAATGTACCCTTTTCTTCTTTCCAACGTCTTACTATTTAAATCAAATCCGTTCATCAGTTCACATATAGCATCATTATGTTCCTTATATAACGAAAAGATTTCTAAATGATAAGATGATGTTTCTGGGTTATTTACTGAACCACCTGCTAAAAATGCACCTCGTAAATACGATCGTTTACAACATTTCTTCTCAATCAATTCTTGTGATATATTTCGAATAAATGAAAAGTCATCTCGAACGATATGAAGATCAGCTAATATTTCACGAGACTTCTCAACAAGCCGCACAATGTATACATTATTTTTCTTCAATCGCATTTTTTTACGAACAAGTAATTCTACCGTCACGTCATATCCTTTTTTCAAAAGCGTATAAATCCTTCTTGCAATTGCCGCATTTTCCGTTTGAATATCGATAGATAGACGACGGTTTGAAAAAGAAAGCGACCCGTTCATTCGAAGCAACGCTGATAATTCTGCTTTCTCACAGCATTCCTTCATCTCAAGATTCGTCAACTCTTTCTTTGTTTCTGATGCAAATGACACAGTCAACACCTCCTTATACGATTATTGCGGAACAAAAATCTTGTCCTATATGAATGAGGAGCGCTACCTCAAACGAGGCAACGCATATTTATAACAATGAATATAAAATCGAAGCTAACTTTAACGTATCATGCCTTACAACATGATCATCATACTTCGCTAATCCCTCTTGAATAACATCAATATTATTTTCAACAAAACGTTCTTCATCCACTACAACTGGTGTAGACATTTCTTCATCATATAACTTACGTAATTCACAAGGAATCTCACGGTTATTTACAATTGCAGTATTAATAAATGGTTGCCCTAAATGATCGTGTAACGCCTGCACATGATCAAAAGCAGTATATCCCATCGTTTCACCCGCTTGTGTCATAACGTTACATACATATACCTTCTTCGCCTTTGCAGCAAGAACAGCGTCTCCAATTTTGTTAACAACTAAATTGGGTAATATACTCGTATACAAACTTCCTGGGCCGAAAACAAGTAAATCAGCTCGTTTAATCTCAGCCAACGTTTCATGCAATGGCTCTACATCTTCTGGAGTCAAAAAGACGCGATTAATCTTCTTTCCGTAATAAGGAATCTTTGATTCACCTGTTACAATTTCTCCATCTTCAAGTTCCGCATGAAGTACCGCACTTTGATTCGCTGCTGGTAATACACGTCCTCTGACATTTAATACTTTACTTGTTTCCGTAATCGCATGGAAAAAGTCTCCTGTAATCGAGGTCATACCTGCCAACAATAGATTTCCTAACGCATGACCTTTCAGTCCGTCTCCTGTTGTGAAACGGTGCTGAAATAAAGCTTCCACCAGTGGCTCTACATCCGATAACGCAACAAGTACGTTACGGATGTCACCTGGAGGTGGAATTTCTAGCTCATCACGTAATCTACCTGAACTGCCACCATCATCAGCAATTGTAACAACTGCTGTAATATCAACAGGATATTGCTTTAATCCTCTTAATAAAACAGAGAGTCCAGTTCCGCCTCCCATGATGACAATTTTAGGCTTTCTCTCTTTTTTCATCCCTTAATGGCCCTTTCTCTTCTCCACATCACGATGAGATACATGAACACTATACTCTGGTTTCAAATGTTTCCCAAGGTATTCTGTAAGCGTAACAGAACGATGCTGTCCACCTGTACATCCAATTGCAATTACAAGTTGACTTTTGCCTTCTCTTTTATAATGAGGCAGCATGAAAGTAATCAGATCCGTCAACTTCTCTAAAAACTTATGTGTCTCATTAAATTTCAGTACATAGGAAGAAACTTCTTCATCTAGTCCTGTTAATGGCTTCATATGTGGAATGTAATATGGATTTGGTAAAAAACGAACATCAAATACTAAATCTGCATCAATTGGAATACCGTACTTAAATCCAAATGACATAACATTTACACGGAATGCTTGCTCAGTTTCTGTTGAGAACAAGTGAACGATTTTTTCACGTAATTCTTTCGGTTTTAAATCCGATGTATCAAGCACAATATTCGCTCGTGCCTTCATATCTGTTAATAAATTGCGCTCAGCTTCGATTCCCTTTAACGGCAAACCAGTTGGTGCAAGTGGATGCGAACGTCTCGTTTCTTTATAACGAGTTACAAGCGTACTATCTTTCGCATCTAAAAATAAAATATGAGGAATAATCCATGTACGTTCTGATAAATCATCAAGTGCTCCCCATAAATGTTCGAAAAACTCGCGGCCACGTAAATCAATACCAAGTGCCACTTTATTCATTTTCCCTTTTGAATCCGCCATAAGCTCAATAAACTTTGGCAATAACATCGGTGGCAAATTATCTACACAAAAATATCCTAAATCTTCAAAACTTTGTAAAGCTACTGTTTTTCCAGCTCCAGACATTCCTGTAATAATTACCATTTTTATATCATTATTCTCTGTCATCGTATCCTCTCCTTGACGGTTTAACTCGGATCTAATCGATATGAAAGCAACTCAAAATCTGGGGTATATACAAATGTACCGTAGATTATGCCATTTCCTTTAATTAAATAATCAATAATGTGATAATCTCCTGGCGCCATTGCTAAATCATCAATTTTATCAAATGTATGCCAACCAATGATGCCTTCTTCGCTCTCTAGTTTGTTTTCTCCTGCAAAATCTGTCGCTAAAAAGGAGAACATCATCCATTCAGAAACAACTTTATCACCTTCTTGGATGACAAAGGTGAAGACCCCCTTTAACGCTGGGTTTTTCAAATAAATACCTGTTTCTTCACGATACTCGCGAACAACGGAATCTCTTACAGTCTCCCCACGCTCCATTTTCCCGCCTGGTGCAACCCACCAATTCCGGCGAGGTTTTTGGAGTAAGAGTACTTCATTATCTCTAATTAACACACAGTTTGTCACTCTTTGCATGTTTCTTCACCTCAGCTACTTGCAGTAAAATTCCTCACTGCATACTTATTTCATTATACTATCAAAAACAGTTTGCTACAACGAAGGAGCCAGTCCTCTTTCGCTAAGCATATGCTACTCAGCAATTTTAAAAAAGCTTTCTATAACAAGCAATGTAAATGCTTAGATTTTTAATGAATAGCATGAAAAATCCCCTTAACGATTTTTATCGTCAAGGGGATTAAAATCCTTATTTCTTACCGAAATAAGTAACAATCGCAAAGCCTAAAATAAAGGTAATAATTGAACTTATAATTGAAAATCCGCCAGTCGGAATCCCAGGGAATACAATTACAATCGAACCGATTACAAGTCCAATAATTGCCGCAAATGTCATACTTTTATAACGATCTAATAAAAAACTAATGCCTTTACTACTTACAACAAATCCAACCATAACACCAGCACCGATAACCACGATTAAAGGTAAGTTAAGTGTAGTTAAAGCGTTAATTGCTGTCGGATACACACCAATAATTAATAAAATAAACGATCCACTAATTCCAGGAAGCAGCATGGCCATACTAGCCATCCATCCTGCGAAAAATAAACCAATTGCATTTAAAATTGTTAAAGTCGTAATTGGATCTGCTGCCTTATCTGGTTTAAAGAAAGCTGTAATCGCAACAAGAATTGCTGCAACTATTAATAAAACGATGTGCTTACCTTTAAACGACGACTTTGCATCAGCTTCCCTCATTAGCATCGGTAATATACTAATAATTAAACCGAGGAAGAAAAATTGAGTCGGTTCATAATGATTTGCAAGTAAATATTTAATAACGTGACTTAACGTTAAAAATGCCGCTGCCACGCCAGCTGCAAGGGGAATTAAAAATCCTAAATGTTTTTTCCATTCACGACTAAAGAATCCACTAATTGCCGCAAGCAATTGTTCATAAATCCCTAACACAACAGCGATTGTACCGCCGCTCACACCAGGAATTAAATCACTAACGCCCATACAAAATCCACGATATATATTACGCCATTCCATACTGAATAAATTCCTCATTTCTTATAGTGATTTTTTCCGTAAAGTCCAGTATATCAATAAGAAAGCTTATAATCCTTATATTTTTTGACAAAACTTTGACATTTTCACACAAAAAAAGAAGAAAGCTCCTGTCGGTAGCTTTCTTCTCACAAGGTATATTATCCCTTATTTTTCTGATACAGTTTTTAATTCCTCTAATAATTCTTCTACGTAATGTTGTGCACTTTGCGCTGCAATACTACCGTCACCTGTTGCAGTTACAATTTGACGAAGCATTTTCTCACGAACATCACCAGCTGCGAAAATACCAGGGATTTTCGTTTCCATACGCTCGTTCGTTTCAAGGTAACCATTTTCATTTGTAATACCTAGTTCAACAAATGGTTTTGATAAAGGTAACATACCGATGTATACGAATACGCCATCAGTTTTGACTTCTTTCTCTTCTCCACTATTTACGTCCACAAGTGTTACACTTCCTACTTTACCACTTGCTTCGTTGATTTCTTTTATCGTGTGGTTCCAAATGAAATCTACTTTTTCGTTTTGGAAAGCACGGTCTTGTAAAATTTTCTGTGCACGAAGCGTGTCACGACGGTGAACGATCGTTACTTTTGATGCGAAGCGTGTTAAGAACACACCCTCTTCAACAGCAGAATCTCCGCCGCCAATTACGATAAGTTCTTTTCCTTTAAAGAATGCCCCGTCACATACTGCACAATATGATACACCGCGGCCGCCAAGTTCTGTTTCACCCGGTACACCAATTTTTTTATACTCTGCACCGCTTGCAACGATAATTGCACGTGCTTTATATTCTTTTTTACCAGCAATAATTGTTTTGTATTCCTTACCATCGATGACTTCTTTTACATCACCGTATGCATATTCGGCACCAAATTTCTTTGCATGCTCGAACATTTTATTTGATAAGTCTGGTCCTAAAATAGACTCATAACCTGGGTAGTTTTCTACATCTTCCGTGTTTGCCATTTGGCCACCTGGAATACCACGCTCAAGCATTAATGTGCTTAAATTTGCACGAGATGTATATACTGCAGCTGTCATACCAGCTGGTCCTGCACCAATAATAACGACATCATAAATTTTTTCTTCTGACACACTATTCACTCCTATCCATTCCTACACAATTAAGTTACCCTCATTATACTGTTAGCATCATTTTTTTCCCAATGATTTGCTTATCTTATGTGTGCGTACGCTTAACAGCTTGCACATACTTTCGGACAGTCGCTACAGATACATTATATACATCTCCAAGCTCCGACTGTGTCATTTTATTTCCTTGTTCGCCGCGTACAATGTATTCAATCGCAGCTGACCAGCCGTACACATTTGTAAATATGTCTCCAGATGTATATAAACGTATGAACGTACAAAACCAAAAGTGTAAACACTCTTCAATTAATTCATCATCTTTTTTCGTATAATTGTATAATGCATCCGCGATTCGTACGCACTGCTCAAATTGTTGTAAATCAGCTGGAATACTCTTATGACTATTAAGTAAAAAGAAGTACTTTGCAAGTTGCGACACGATGGGAACACCGTTCTTCGCTTGCGTTATATCAAAAAAGAATCCAACCTTCTCCGGCGTTGACAATTCATTCATTAAATATAAAGCTAGCATTTGTTCTTCTAGCGTCGCACTTTGCTGAAATGATTTTCGTAATTCTTCAAATAACACGTTTTGTCCTTCATCTGCTAAATTCAGCGCATTCCACGGTTCTTTTCCCTTTTTATCAGGATGCAATTCCACGACATGTTGCCACATTTTTTCAGCTAGTTGTTGATCTTTCACCATATACGCAGAATATGCAAACCAATAATAAAAACTAACGTCTCCCTCGTATCCTTGACGCTTTAATAGTTTGAACCATTTATATGCATGCTCGAAATAACCAATTGTTGCAAGTGTAGTTCCCAGTTTCAAACGATGTTCAAATGAAATTGGATATACTGAAACTAGCTGTCCCGCTAACGCTTCTACTTGTTTATGCTCTCCAATTGAATATAGAAAAATAAGCGTATTACAAAGCGCATGTATATTACCAGGATTTTTCTCTAAAATCATTTCTGTTAACTTCAGTGCTTTGTCTACATTACCAGATTGAAAATGTGCAATGGCTAAATTATTATGCCCTGACCAAAACTCCGGATAATCCTTAGTAACAATTTCTAATGTAGCAATTGCTTCTTCCAATTGTCCATTACGAATATAACGATTCGCTTCTTCCTGCATAACAATTAAATCATCTTCATCTTCAATCTCTTCCGCACCCATTGCTTCTTCTTCCATAATCTCAAGAAGTTCTAATGTATCTTCTACGAATTCCTTCTCTTTTGCAACTTCTAAATAACGATCTGCATATTTCTTCGCCTGTTGAAATAACCCCATATATGCATAATTATTTGCAATAAAATAATAGCACTGTTCAAGTTCTGGATTAGATCTAACTAACTTTAAGAAGATTTGATTTGATTCTTGATATTCACCAGCCTCAGATAATACTGTTGCTAATTGACATAGAATAAACGGCTCCTTCTCACTTTGTGCCGCTCTTCGAAAATATTTAATTGCATCTTGCAATTTTTGTCCTTTGTAAGCTCTCATCCCTTTTTTATAAAAGAAGTCCGCTAATTGATTAAAAGAGATAACTTGTCCGTTCTCCTTATATATCCTTTGATTTTTCCCCATATATCCTCCAGTTTTTTGTTTTCTTCGTTCACACATTCTTCTATCTATAAGTATAAACGATTCCGTAAAAAACAAAACAGTATATTATACTCAATTATTTCCTTTTTATTCATAAAAAAAGAGGAGAAATGTTACATTTTCACCATGAACCTTCTCTTGCGGTCATTTGCTCTTTCGTATAAATAATACGCATTGGATTTCCACCTACGAAAGCACCGCTCGGTACATCTCTATGAACAAGTGTGCCAGCTGAGACAGTCGCACCGTCTCCAATTTTCACACCTGGTAATATTGTTACATTCGCTCCAATCATTACTTCATTTCCAATGACGATTTCGCCAAGTCGATATTCACGAATTAAATATTCATGTGCTAAAAGCGTTGTGTTATAGCCAATAATCGAATTCTCTCCCACAGTTATCTTTTCTGGGAACATAATGTCCGGCATAACCATAAGTGCAAATGATGTTTTCTTTCCTACTTTCATCCGTAAAAAAGTACGGTACAACCAATTCTTCACAGATAAAAATGGCGTGTAACGCGCAATTTGGATAATAATAAAGTTTTTCATTACCTTCCAAAAAGACACTGTTTTATACACATTCCATAACGAATTTTCTCCTGAAACAGGATAGCGCGTTGTCCGTCGCACTTAGCTCGCTCCTCTACTAACTTACTTGGACCTTTATGAACGGTTCATATTAGACAAAATCGGTAGCAAATCACTCATTTTATCTAGCATAAAGTCCGGCTTGTAAGCCTCTAAATACGCTCTACCTTTCAACGTCCATGAAACCGCAGCTGTTTTCGTCCCCGCATTTTGACCACCGACAATATCATGATGATTATCCCCAACCATCAATGCCTCTTCTGGTTTTGCATCTAATAATTCAAGCGCTTTTTGAAGTGGCTCCGGATGTGGTTTCACATGCTCTACATCATCAATTGTCACGACAACATCAAAAAATTCATCAAGCTTTGACAACTGTAATCCCATCTCAACGGTTTGTCTCGCTTTCGTTGTAACAATACCAACTTTATAACCTTGCTTCTTCAACTCTTGAACTGTTTCATATACAGTTTCATATTCTTCTACTAATTCATCATGATGATCATGGTTAAATTGACGATAGCTAGTAATCATCTCTTCAACCTTACTTTCATCAATCTTGCTGAAAGTATCATGTAAAGATGGACCGATAAATGGCAACACATCTTCACGCTTATATTGATTTGGATAATATGTATGTAAAGTATGTAAAAAAGAAGAAATAATAAGTTCGTTTGTATTAATTAAAGTTCCATCTAAATCAAATAACACTGTATTTATTCTCATCGCCTTAGTCCTTTCGCCTTCCTGAATATGAAAGAAGCAGCATCTTATAATAAGATGCTACTTGTCTCTAATTTTCTAAATATCTTTTATCAGCTTGCCCCATTTTTCGTCTCACAATAATGAAAATAATAGAAATAACAACAAGTCCAATTGACATTACTTGTGCAATACGAAGTGGTCCTAGCATTAAACTATCTGTACGTAAGCCTTCTACGAAGAAGCGTCCTACTGAATACCAAATTAAATATGTGAAGAATAATTCCCCGCGACGTAAATTCACTTTTCTTAATGCAAGTAGTAAAATTACACCTACAAAATTCCATAATGATTCATATAAAAACGTCGGATGATAGTACACACCCTCAATATACATTTGATTAATAATGAAATCTGGTAAATGAAGACCTTCTAAAAACTGTCTCGTTACTTCATCACCATGCGCCTCTTGGTTCATAAAGTTTCCCCATCGGCCAATTGCTTGTCCTAGTAAAATACTTGGAGCAGCAATATCTGCTAACTTCCAGAATGAAAGTCCGCGTCGTTTCGCAAAAAGAATCCCTGTAATAACAGCCCCGATTAAACCACCATGAATCGCCAAACCACCTTGACGAATATTAATAATTTGACTCGGATTTTGTGCGTAGTATTCCCATTCAAAAATAACATAGTACATTCTCGCAAAAAGAATAGCGATCGGTACCGCAATTAATACAAGGTCAACAAATGTATCTTTTGGAATACCTAGCCTTTCTCCCTCGCGAGTTGCCAGCCAAAGACCTAATAGCACACCTGTACCAATAATAATCCCGTACCAATATACAGGAAACGGCCCAAGTTGGATAGCTACACGGTCAAGCTGTGGTACAGAAGCTAACAGCATATGTATATGACCTCCCTCTCCAAAGTTTACTCCTGATTTCCTAACTCAATTGCACTCATTAATCGTTCAGAGAACTGCTGTGCTGCATTAACTCCCATACGTTTTAAACGGAAGTTCATCGCTGCTACTTCAATAATAACAGCCAAGTTTCGACCAGGACGAACTGGAAGTGTAATCTTCGTAAGTTCTGTATCAATAATTTTCATCTTCTCTTCATCAAGACCTAAGCGATCGTAATTTTTCTTTTGATCCCAAATTTCAAGATTAATAACAAGTGTAATACGCTTATAATTTCGTACTGCCCCTGCACCGAATAACGTCATAACGTTAATAATACCTAGACCACGAATTTCTAATAAATGCTCGATTAAATCTGGTGAGCTTCCTACTAATGTGTCTTCATCTTCTTGGCGAATTTCTACACTATCATCAGCAACAAGGCGGTGGCCACGCTTTACAAGCTCAAGAGCTGTCTCACTTTTACCAACACCACTTTGACCTGTAATTAAAACACCAACACCGTAAATATCTACTAATACACCATGAACAGCAGTTGTTGGTGCTAACTTACCTTCTAAATAATTGGTTAAACGACTTGATAATCTCGTCGTCGTTTGAGAAGAACGTAATAAAGGCATGCCTGATTCACGTGATGCTTGTAATAACTCATCTGGTACATCTTGATTACGAGTTATAATAATACATGGCGTCTCCTCAGTACAAAGCGCTTTCATTCTCTCTTGTTTTTGCTCTGTTGTTAACGTATCAAAGAACGTAAGCTCCGTTTTACCAAGAAGCTGCACACGATCTGCTGGATAGTATGTAAAAAATCCTGCCATTTCAATTCCAGGTCGTGATAAATCACTTGTATCAATCGGACGATGAATGCCTTCTTCACCACTGATTAACTCCAATTGAAATTGTTCAATTAAATCTTTTGTCCTTACTTTCGGCATATGTATAAACCTCCACTCCGCTGCGGGTTCAGTCTCGTTTGATGTGAAATTCCATTCTATCGGATATTGTACCATTTTTTTCTGGAAACAAGAAATACGGTTTCTAATAAATAGAAAAAAACATTTCATACGAATAATGAAATGTTTTTCTTTTTGTCACTTTCTCTTTTTTTCATATAGAGGTTCAACAATTGCCTTTTCAATTATCATATTAAAAATTGAAATACAAATTGCCGCAACAATCGCTACACCAAATCCTGATATATTAAAAGCATCTCCTAATAATGAATCTGCTATTTTTAACGTAATCGCATTAATAACAATTAAGAAGAACCCGAAAGTTACAACCGTAATTGGTAACGTAATTAAAATTAAAAACGGTTTTACGAACACATTTAAAACAGCCAAAATAATACTCGCAATAATTGCAGTTTGTATATTTGCTACGTAAAATGCATCTGGTGCAATCCCTTTTAAAAGTCCCGATACAGCGATTAACACAACGCTATTTACAAGAAGTGATACAATCCATCTCATTTCGTTACACATCCTTTTAACCATATATATTTCATCATACGCTAATAGATAATAAACGCAAGTATCATACAAATACTTATATCAACTTATTCTACTCTTCATGCTTGTATACCTACTAACACTTCCTCGCAAAATAAGGACCACACCACCTATTTTCATGAGTTTTTACAAAGGTCCAAGTGAAATCTTTATCTACAATATAGATATCGCCTTTATACGCATCGTCTGTCTCACACAATATATCATCCATATGTAACAAACTCGCATCCTTTATTAACAGTACTTCATCACAGTGTTGGTAGAAAACATAGCACTCCTTTTTCGCTTCATTATGAAACGCTCTCTCTGCTTCTGTTCCTTCTAAACACTTCTTTTTCTCATAACTAAATATGTGCCATAGATAACCACATGCATACCTATCTCCATAAAGAAAAATATCTTCTTTTTCTTCATCACTTAAATGATTTGCAAAGTGATCCTCCCAGCGCTTGCGAAAATATATACCCCAACTTTGAAATTCTCTTACCTTCATATTTTTCTTCCTTAACATCTCTAAAAACTCCATCTTCTCCCCCTATACAATAAAAAACCGAGCGTCATTTCCACTCGGTTTTCATCAATAAACTTATTGCGATAACTCTACTTCTTTTATTTTCTCTTTCATTCTTGCTTTATCACGATTTAAGATCTCTTTTAAATACTTACCTGTGTACGAGCGCTCTTCTTTCACTACTTGCTCTGGCGTTCCAGAAGCAACGATTTGTCCACCTTTATCTCCGCCCTCTGGTCCAAGATCAACGATATAATCAGCTGTTTTAATTACATCTAGATTATGTTCAATTACAAGTACAGTTTCACCGCTCTCAACAAGACGTTGCAGCACTTCTAAAAGACGTGCAATATCATGCGCATGCAAACCAGTCGTTGGCTCATCTAAAATGTATAACGTACGACCTGTAGAACGACGGTGTAATTCAGAAGCTAATTTCACACGCTGTGCTTCCCCACCAGATAATGTTGTTGCTGGTTGACCTAATTTCATATAACCAAGCCCAACATCTACAAGCGTTTGAAGTTTACGCTTAATTTTAGGAATATTGGCGAAGAATTCTACTCCATCTTCAATTGTCATCCCTAACACTTCAGAAATATTCTTATCTTTATATTTCACTTCTAACGTTTCACGATTATATCGTTTACCGTGACAAACTTCACACGGAACGTATACGTCTGGTAAGAAGTGCATTTCAATTTTAATAATTCCATCACCACGGCACGCTTCACAACGGCCACCTTTTACGTTAAAACTGAAACGTCCTTTTTGATATCCGCGCACTTTCGCTTCATTCGTTTGTGCAAACACATCACGAATATCATCGAATACACCTGTGTACGTCGCTGGATTAGAACGTGGTGTACGACCAATTGGCGATTGATCAATATCAATTACTTTATCTAAATGTTCAAGACCTCTAATCTCTTTATGAGTACCTGGCTTCGCTTTCGCTTTATATAGCTTTTGCGCTAACGATTTATATAGTACTTCATTAATCATCGTACTTTTACCAGAACCAGATACCCCTGTTACCGCTACAAACGTACCGAGTGGAAATGACATCTTCGCATTCTTTAAGTTATTCTCTTTTGCGCCGACAATCTCCACTTTACGTCCGTCACCTTTACGTCTTTCAAGTGGAACCGGAATAAACTCTTTACCGCTTAAATACTTCCCTGTTAATGAATTCTCATCTTGCATCACTTCAGCTGGTGTACCTGCTGATACGACTTGTCCACCGTGAATACCTGCGCCAGGCCCGATATCAAGTAAATAGTCAGCTGCCATCATCGTATCTTCATCATGCTCAACAACAATTAACGTATTACCTAAATCACGCATTTCTTGCAATGTACGAATAAGACGATCGTTATCACGCTGGTGTAAACCGATAGAAGGCTCATCAAGAATGTAAAGCACGCCAGTAAGACGAGAACCAATTTGCGTCGCTAAACGAATACGCTGCGCCTCACCACCTGATAATGTTCCGGCGGCACGACTTAACGTTAAATAATCTAAACCGACGTTTACTAAGAACCCAACGCGCTCCTGAATTTCTCTTAAAATTAAATGAGCAATTTTTTGTTGTTTCTCCGTTAACTCCACATTTGAGAAGAATTCCTGTACTTCTTGAACGGAATACTTCGTTACATCAGCAATCGTTTTTCCACCAACGAAAACAGCTAAACTCTCAGGTTTTAAACGTCCACCTTTACACTTCGGACAAGCTTGTTCTGCCATATACTTTTCCATTTGCTCACGAATGTAATCAGAACTCGTTTCGCGATAACGACGTTCAATATTTGGAATAACACCTTCAAATAAAATCTCATTTTCCTTTACTTGACCAAATTCATTTACATAGCGGAAATAAACTTTCTCTTCACCGCTTCCGTACAACACTTTATCAAATAAATCTTTCGGTATATCTTTCACAGGCACATCCATATCAACGCCGTAGTGATTACATACAGATTGTAAAAGTTGTGGATAGTATTGTGAACTTGTCGGTTCCCAAGGTGCAATCGCATGTTCATTTAATGATAAATCCCAGTTCGGGATAACAAGCTCTAAATCGACCTCTAGCTTTGAACCAAGTCCATCACAAGAAGGACATGCTCCGAACGGACTGTTGAATGAGAACATACGCGGCTCTAATTCTCCGATTGAAAAACCACAATGCGGACAAGCATGATGTTCACTAAATAGAAGTTCCTCTTCTCCCATTACATCAATTAACACTCGGCCTCCGCCAAGCTTTAATGCACTTTCAAGTGAATCAGCAAGACGGCTTGCGATTCCTTCTTTTACAACAATACGGTCAATTACAACTTCAATGGAATGCTTTTTATTTTTATCTAACATAATCTCTTCAGATACATCAAGCATTTCACCATCAACACGTACACGAACATATCCTTGCTTCTTAATATCTTCAAGTACTTTCACATGTGCACCTTTACGCCCAGACACGATAGGAGCTAACACTTGTAATTTCGTACGTTCAGGATATTCAAGAACACGGTCTACCATCTGCTCTACTGTTTGTGATGTAATTTCAATCCCATGATTTGGACAAATCGGCGTACCAATTCGCGCAAATAATAAACGTAAATAATCATAAATCTCCGTTACCGTTCCGACAGTTGAACGTGGATTACGACTCGTTGTTTTTTGATCGATTGAAATCGCTGGTGACAATCCTTCAATCGTGTCCACATCCGGCTTATCCATTTGTCCTAAAAACTGGCGCGCATACGCAGATAATGACTCTACGTATCTGCGCTGCCCTTCTGCATAAATCGTATCAAATGCTAATGATGATTTCCCCGAACCAGACAATCCCGTTACAACGACAAGCTGATTTCTCGGAATGGTTACATCAATATTTTTTAAGTTATGTGCTCTGGCACCTTTTACAACGATAAAATCCTTGCTCTTACTCACTCTTTTCACCCTTCCGCTTTTAATTCTAATAGTAAATCTCTTAGTTCAGCTGCACGCTCGAAGTCTAACGCTTTTGCTGCTTCTTTCATCTCTGCTTCCATCTTCGCAATTGTCTTTTCGCGCTCTTTTTTCGTCATTTTCTTAGCAGGAGTTGCTTCGTATGTTTCTGTCTCTTCAGCAGCTGTCGTTGCACGGATAACATCACGAACGCCTTTTTGAATCGTTTTCGGCGTAATACCATGCTCTTCATTGTAAGCTTCTTGTATACTACGACGACGCTTCGTTTCTTCAATCGCAATCCCCATAGATTTCGTTATACGATCTGCATACATAATAACGCGGCCGTTTTCATTACGCGCGGCACGACCAATTGTTTGAATTAATGAACGTTCTGAACGCAAAAATCCTTCCTTATCAGCATCTAAAATAGCTACAAGTGATACTTCCGGAATATCTAATCCTTCTCGCAATAAGTTAATACCGACAAGTACATCAAATTTACCGAGGCGAAGATCACGGATAATTTCAATACGTTCTAACGTTTTAATTTCAGAGTGAAGATAGTTAACTTTAATTCCTACATCTTTTAAGTAATCCGTTAAATCCTCTGACATTTTCTTCGTTAAAGTCGTAATTAATACACGTTCATTTTTTGCAATGCGATCTTGAATTTCTCCTAATAAATCGTCAATTTGCCCTTCAATTGGTCGTATATCAATTGGTGGATCTAAAAGCCCTGTTGGACGAATAATTTGTTCTATTACTTCTGGTGACTGCTCTAACTCGTACGGTCCTGGCGTTGCTGAAACATAAATAACTTGATTCGTTTTCTCTTCAAACTCATCGAATGTGAGCGGTCTATTATCTAAAGCTGACGGCAGACGGAATCCATGATCCACAAGCACTTGCTTACGCGCTTGGTCACCGTTATACATCGCTCTTACTTGCGGTACTGATACGTGCGATTCATCCATAACGATTAAGAAATCTTTCGGGAAATAGTCTAATAGCGTATACGGCGTTGCCCCCGCTGGACGAAGTGTTAAATGACGGGAGTAGTTTTCGATACCTGAACAAAATCCCATCTCGCGCATCATTTCTAAATCATAACGTGTACGCTGTTCTATACGCTGCGCTTCTAACAACTTGCCGTTATCATTTAATTCCTTTAAATGCTCTTCTAATTCTTTTTCGATATTTTCAATAGCGACCTTCATCTTTTCTTCACGTGTAACGAAGTGAGATGCTGGGAAGATTGCTACATGATCACGTTCTGCTAATACTTCACCTGTTAACGCATTTACTTCACGAATACGATCGATTTCATCACCGAAAAATTCGATTCGAATACAATGCTCATCAAGTGATGCCGGGAAGATTTCAACTACATCTCCGCGTACACGGAATGTACCACGCTTGAAATCAATATCATTACGTCCATACTGTACATCAACAAGTTCACGAAGCAATTGATTACGGTCTTTTTCCATACCAACTCGAAGCGAAACAACTAGCTCGCGGTATTCTTCTGGAGAACCTAAGCCATATATACACGAAACGCTCGCAACGATAATTACATCGTCCCGTTCAAATAATGCAGACGTTGCCGAGTGACGCAATTTATCGATTTCATCATTAATCTGCGCATCTTTTTCAATAAACGTATCTGTTTGTGGTACATACGCTTCTGGCTGATAATAATCGTAGTAACTGACAAAATATTCAACTGCATTATTCGGGAAAAAGTCTTTCAACTCACTATATAACTGCCCTGCTAACGTTTTATTATGAGCCATAACAAGTGTTGGCTTTTGCACTTCTTTAATGACATTTGAAATCGTAAATGTCTTACCCGTTCCTGTTGCTCCAAGCAACACTTGCTTTTTCTTTCCACTATTAATTCCCTCTACAAGCTTCTCTATAGCTACCGGCTGATCACCTTGCGGGGAATACGCTGAGACAATTTCAAATTGACGTTCCAAGAAAATCCGACCTCCTCATAAAAATCTGTATTATTATTTTACCACGAATACCTATAAAAAACCTAAAAAAACGAACAGATATTCGGTAAAGTTTTCGACAATATACACATAGAAAAAGGAAGGAGTAAATACTTCCTTCCTCTACTAATTCTATTTTTTAGATACATATACTAAGTCATATCCATTGCGCCCAGCTTCATTCATACAATCTGTTAACCGATAAGTACTTTCTGATTCGCGCAGCTCTTTAACAATACTTTTACAACTATCTTTATGTAATCCTTTATGGTCACCAGCAAACTTGTCTTGTCTACTATCTAACACATAAAGGATATCTTTCCCACTATGCTCTAACGTTTGAAAAACCGGGTCACCTTCATCGGTATACTGTACAATTCTTATTTTATCAACTTCCCTTTGCTCGACATTCAAAACGAACTTTTCAAATTTATCTAGATTGAGAATTCCTGCTCCCTTTACAATGACATCATTCTTCTTATCAATTGTAGTGCTAGATGGTGAACATGCTACTAAACTAAAGAGAAATAGACTTATAAAACTGGTTCTTTTTCCTATTGTCATCCTCTCCTATAAAAATTATTTGTATACCAGAAAAGCTACTTTCAATTATGAAAGTAGCTTTTCTTTTCCTTTCTCCTTCTTCGGAAAAATCACATATGAAAATGAAATCGCTGTATCAACTAAAAATATAATCGCCCACACTTGACTCACGCGACTTGCAGCTTTATTTAAAACAATTCCCGATTCTAACCAATTACCCCATTGTTCAAATGGAATAAATCCATACGCGAAGAAAAAGAATATGTGCACACCAACGAATAAAACAAGATGTAATACCCAATTTTTTATTTCCTGCTTTGCATAGGCCATACCTGTTAATTCTACCTGTTCTTCAATAATAGGCGCCGGTTCATTACGCCATTTCGCAACTGATTTTTGTACAAATATATCAAGCTTCTTTAAATCCTTTTTCCCGTAGAAAACTGCATATAATAAAATGATTACAGTAATAATCTGAAAGTTAGAGAACTTTCCTGTTTGATAATAGTCCACTACCCCTAAAGTTAAAATAAATACTTCATTTACGAGGAGTACAATCCCCATAATAAAACTCGCCCTTTTCAAACGGAATCCGTAGCGAAGTAAAAAGAAACCGATAGCTGATAACCAAAATACAATTTCTGCCCCAATTAAAAAATACCAACGATATTCTGCGAGTATACTCATTTACCCTTCTCCTTTTCATCATATATACGAAAAGCTTCATCCATATATAATAAAAATTCTTCTTCAATTGGATACATGCTCATTTTCTGTGAATCTTTCTTCGATTTTCTAACTTCCCATAACTTATCTAAAAATGCTTCATCACCATTGGCCATTTCTAAACACTTCTGCATTAATCTCTTCGTTGCCCTTTGTACCTCATCACTCGCGACTTCTTTACCGTCTTTCATAAAAGTACGTAATTGCTTTAATAAATCTACCCATTCTAAAACATTCGGATCTTCCTCACTCATATTTGGTAAATTCTGAAGCAATTTTTGTTCTTCCTTTGAAAATACTTCATTTTGAAATATTTCACGTATACGAGGAGACTGTTTTGAAAGCTGAATAAGTTCAAACATAACTTTCCAATCAAGTTCTCCCTCTACATCTACCGAATAAACAACTGCTTGTAAAACACGCTCCATTCGATTAAATTTCTTTTGTTCTTCCTGTACAAACCGAAGTTGTTTTTCAAGCGAATTTTTTAAATCCAGCTCACCTTTTACTAACATATTCGCAGCTTCTTTTAATGAAAATCCCATTTCCTTTAAAAATAAAATTTGTTGCAAACGAATAACGTCATTTTCACTATATAACCGATGTCCACCCTCTGTTTTTCCGCTCGGCTTTAATAAATCTATTTGATCATAATAACGTAGTGTACGTACTGTAACCCCTGTTTCTTTCGTCAATTCTTGTATTGAAATCACTACCATCACCTCTTCCCCTTCATTATAAAAGATGACGTTACGTCACTTTCAAGCCTTTTGTAAAAAAATACAAAAAGCTGTTTATACTCTTCGTATAAACAGCTTTTACGGAAATAATCCTTTTTGTACAGCGCGCCCACAAAATAAAATAAGTGCTCCAACAACAACACTCGTTGCCGTTTTATGATAATGGGCTAATAATAATAAATAATACGATAAACCTACAGTACCAATCATAATACACATACTCGGCACTGGATTACGAGAAAAGTTTTGCATTCCCCAAAGAAGCGCAAATATAGCTGTAGCGACACATAACACCGGTAATCCCATCCCAGTTCCCCTTTTTCTATCTATTATTCCTTGTTGCCAACACGCTCGTTGATGCCGTACTAATTAAACTAATTAATAAACCAAAACCAATCCTTATATATTTAAACGTTTAATTTAATTGAAATCTCTCAAGCTTGTCAGTTATTTTCTTTCTCCTTACTCCAGCGTAAAGATTTCCTCCACCTTCACTCCAAAATATTTGGCGATTTTTAAGGATAGCTCTAGACTCGGGTTGTAATGATGATTTTCAATCGCCACGATCGTCTGCCGCGTCACCTGCATCGCATTTGCCATTTCAACTTGTGTTATATGATTTTGCTTTCTTAATTCTTTTATTTTATTTTTCACACCCATAGGATCCACCTTCAAAAGTAAAGATATCTTTACTTAAATTATAAATATTTTCCAGTTATAAGTAAAGATATCTTTACAAATTTTAGAAAAATGTTTCATTGAACATCTACTCTAACAAAGTACAAGAGTAATTCAATTTATATCAGCGATTTTCTAAATATATCAGCGCAACTTGAAATATATCGGCGATTTCCCAAATATATCAGCGCAACTCCATTTATATCGGCGATTTTCCAAATATATCGACATCCGTAGCGCTACTATAATCATAAGAAAAAGCTGTCCCCAAACACCTTCGGGAACAGCTTTCTCCTCTACTACATAAATCCTAACGCATATACAAGAACGTATCCAAGAACCGATAAGCAAACCGAGCCAATCAGCCCCGCCACAAATGCTTTACTTCCTAATTTACGGAACGTTTTAAACTCTACATTTAAACCGAGCCCTGCCATCGCCATTGCGATAAGCATGTAAGCAAGAACAACAATGTATCCCGCAACAACTTCTGGAATAATCCCGAGCGAATGCACTGCACTCATCGCTAAGAACCCGAAAATGAACCATGGTATTGGAAGTTCGCGCCACGATTTCTTTTCTTTGCTACCTTCACTCTTACCAAACCATAGACCAATTAAAATCGCTACTGGCACAAGCATTGCTACGCGCGTTAGTTTCACGATAACTGCGATATCTACAGCCGTGCTTCCTCCTGGCACCGCAGCCGCAATTACGTGAGCAATCTCATGCAGTGTCGCCCCTGAGAACACTCCATATCCGTATGGAGATAGGCCAAGCACTGGATATAATAACGTATAAATAAGCGTAAATATGGTACCTAAAATCGCGATGATTGCTGCCCCAACTGCTGTTTCATCGTCCTTCGCTTTCACTTGCGGTGCAATTGCCACGACCGCGGCTGCGCCGCAAATTGCCGTACCGCATGCTGTTAAAATCCCAAGTTTCTTTTCTACTTTAAATACTTTCGTTAGCCCGTATACAACAAAAATAGTAAATGTAATAACAACCGCCGCGATGACCAATACTTTCGGTCCCGCCTTCGCAATATCAACAAGATTTAATCGCATTCCAAGTAAGATGATCCCAAAGCGCAGCAACTTCTTACTCGCAAAGTTCGTTCCTGCTATCGCATCGTGAGGAACTCCAATTGCAGCGCGCCAAACCATCCCAATTAGAATAGCAATTACTAATTGTCCCATAATATTTAAAAATGGAAGCTCTGCTAAATATTTCGCGGCAATTGCGATTAATAATGTAATCCCAATTCCTTGCGAAAATCCAAAACGCTTCTTCTTTTGTATAACAAGTGTTTGTTCCATTTTGAACCACTCCAATAATCGTATTGGAACATGCATGTTCTTTCTACTTACATTATAAGAGAGTTTCTATAATAAGTTTAATACCAATACCAAATCTCTATCATCAGAAATACTTATGATAAGATGATAGAAAAAGAAAGGAGCCCATTATATGAACGTAGACATTTTAAAAATTTTTGTTACTGTCGTTGAACAGAAACACTTCTCCCGTGCAGCAGAATTATTAAACCTTTCACAGCCTGGAGTAAGTATGCATATACGCAACTTAGAAAACGAATTTGGCACTACGCTTATTCAACGCTCCCCGAAGCACGTCCAAGTTACTGAAGCTGGAAACATATTATATATACATGCAAAGCAAATGCTCTCTCTTTACGAAGATGCTAAACAAGAAATTAATGAACTACATAACGTTGTAACAGGAACACTTCGCATTGGTGCTAGTTTTACAATTGGCGAATACTTACTTCCAAAAATACTGGCTAACTATGCGAATGAAAATCCACACGTCGAAGTTCATACTTTCATCTCAAATACAGAAGACGTTTTGCAAAGCCTTCGCTCTAATCAAATTGATATCGGCCTAGTGGAAGGACAAGTCGTATACGCCGACGTAGATGTTGAAACATTTATGCAAGATGAAATGAAGCTCGTCGTCCCGCCAAATCATCCATTACTCCGCACAAATGAAATAAATGAAAGTACACTCCAAGATCAAGTATGGGTATTAAGAGAAAGTGGTTCTGGTACACGCGCTTATAGTGACCGCTTTATTCATCAACACCATTTAAAAATGAAACGATTCTTTACATTCAGTAGTATCCAAAGCGTAAAGGAAGCTGTTAGTGCCGGGCTTGGCATCGCTATCCTTTCTGATTGGACTGTACGGAAAGAGCTATTAGCAAAAGAACTATTCCACGTCGAAGTTCCAAATGAACAACTAATCCGTCCGTTTTCCATCGTGCGCGGTAAATATTTCATTCCATCTAAAGCCATTCAAGTGTTCTTAAATCATGTAGATTCTTTTGCGAAAAAACAGAGTTGACCTTCACATTAGTGTGAAGGTTTACAATACATGTAAAAGGAGTGAAATACATTGCGAATTGGAGAATTATCAAAAGAAACTGGCGTTAGTGAAAGATCACTAAGACATTACGAAGAAAAGGGCTTACTCCCTTCTAAGCGCCTTGCAAATGGCTACCGTGATTTTGATGAAAGTGCCATCGAAAAAGTGGAGCTTATTCAAATGTACTTACAAATTGGCTTAAATTTAGAAGAGACGGCAAGGATGCTGCGCTGCCTTGAAATTGAACCGCACCTGTACGACAATCCGTGCAGCAGTATCCTTACGCTTTACGAAGATAAACTCAATGAAGTAACAAAGCAAATCACATTACTTTCCAACATCCAAGCGAATTTGCAAAAACACGTTTCACTCCTAAAACAAGCAAAAGAAAAGGAATGATTACATGTTTGTTATACATGGCAGTTCAAGACAAAACGGAAATACAGAAGCTTTAACACATATGATGATAGAGGACATTGAAGCAGAACAAATTTATTTGCGTGATCATACCGTCTATCCTATTACAGACCAACGTCATGATGCAGAAGGATTCCAATCCGTAAATGATGACTATGAGCAGTTAATCAAACGCATGCTAGAGCACGACACGATTATCTTTGCTACACCATTATATTGGTACGGAATGAGTGGACATATGAAAAACTTTGTTGATCGCTGGTCACAAAGCTTGCGCGATACATCTCTTCATTTCAAAGAAAAAATGAAAGGCAAAAAAATGTATGTTGTCATCGTTGGCGGGGATAATCCAAAGCTAAAAGCATTACCGCTTATTGCTCAATTCCAATATATCTTTGATTTTGTTGGTTCTTCATTTGAAGGTTATGTTATTGGAGATGCGAATGGACTGGATGAAATTAAAAACGATGCTGAGGCGCTGGCAAAAGCACAATTGTATAATAATAAATTCAAAAATAGCGAACAGAAATAAGTTTGACAAACCCTTTTGTATGCGCATACAATAAAAGTAATATTATGAAAGGAAGGTACTTTGACCAATGAAGTTCTAATTCTCTTATTTATTTCATCCATCACAAATAGTGAACAAAAATGATGAAAACTAGCAGGGGATTAGTCTGTCCATTTGTCGATACTTTCTTTCGAAACGATCATGTAAAAAATTGTTTATTTATGTACGATTTTTTACATACAAGGGCGACGTTTATCCTCTCTAGTGAAACTAGGGAGGTTTTTTTATGACTATTTTATTCGCACGTAATATTGAAAAGAGCTTTGGTGATCGCACACTATTTACATTACCATCACTGGAAATTCAAGCACAGGATCGCATAGGAATTGTCGGAGTCAACGGAGCTGGTAAATCTACGTTATTACAAATATTAAGTAAAGAAATAGAAGCTGACAGAGGCATAGTAACTCATCATAGTTCTATCGCCATCATTCCTCAGCTCAGCGAAGAACTACCGGAAACCGCTTCTTCTCTCGCAAAAGGAAAATGGAGTATTTCAAACGTTACCGACGCAATGAGCGGCGGTGAACGAATGCGACTAAAGATTGCGCATGCTCTCGAACAAAATGCAGGCATTTTATTCGCTGATGAACCAACAAGCCACTTAGATATGGTCGGTACAGAGCAATTAGAAAAGGCACTTTCATCTTATAAAGGGGCACTTGTTTTAATATCGCATGACCGTGAATTTCTAGATAATATATGTACCAAAATTATTGAAATTGAAGACGGTATTATTCAAGAGTACAAAGGTAATTATTCAAACTATCGAAAACAAAAAGAACGTGAACGAATACAAAAACAAGCAGAATATGAGCAATATATACAAGAAAAAAATCGTTTAGAACAGTCCATTCTACAAAGAAAGCAACGTGCTTCTAACATGACAAAAATCCCAACACGGTTCAGTTCATCTGAATCTAGACTTTATAGGTTAAGTGGGGCTCATGGCCAAGAACAGGTTAGTAAAGCAGCAAAAGCATTAGAGACACGTCTCGAAAAACTAGAAAAGAAGGAAAAGCCAAAGGATCTTTCTCAAGCTCAATTTGACGTGCAATACCATACACCCATTCATAGTAAGGTGGCAGTACAATTCAATAAAGCAACAAAGAAAATAGGCGACCGTATACTATTTAAAAATATGAATGGAACTATTGCCCCTGGTGCAAAGCTTGCCGTTTTAGGGGCAAATGGAAGCGGCAAAACCACTTTGTTCAACATGCTTCTCACAAACGAGCGTGGCATGCAGCTATCGAAAAATTGTAAAATTGGATACTTCGAACAAACATTATCTATTTTAAAAACAGATAAAACCATTTTAGAAAATGTTCTAGAAGAAACAAACTATACAGAAGCATTCGTTCGCACAATACTTGCACGACTTCTATTCCGCCGTGAGGATGTTCATAAACCTGTGCACGTTCTAAGCGGGGGTGAACGAATGAAGGTTGCACTCGCAAAAGTATTTTTAGGAAACTATAATATGCTTCTGCTAGATGAACCGACAAACTATTTAGACTTAGCGACGCAAGAAGAATTAGAAACCATGTTACAAGAATATCCTGGCACAATACTTTTCATTAGCCATGACCGTGCCTTTATTCGCTCTGTTGCAGACCATATTCTACAAGTAGATGAGAATGAACCAAGAATCTTCCACGGTAATTACGAGCAATACACAAAAAGAACCACCGGAGATTCTGTAAACGTTACTGAGCAAGAAATGTTACGATTACAAACAAAATTAACAGAAGTCATCGGCCGGATTTCCATTCCAAATCATCACGATGACATCACATCTCTCGAACAAGAATACGCAAAATTATTAACTCAAATTCAAAAATGTAAAGAAGCACTCTAATGTCTTCCCTATATATCGACGGGGCATTCCACATTTCCCAAGAAATATTGAATCTTCGACATAGAATACAAAAAGCCGTGCATCAGCACGGCTTTTCATTTTAGATACGGACAGCAGTCCCGCTCACAGCAACCATTAGCATTCCTTCGCGAACTACTTCATAATCCACGTCAATACCAACAATTGCATTTGCATTTTTTTGTCTTGCGAAAGTTTTCATCTCTTCCATTGCGATGTCGCGTGCTTCTTTTAATTTACTTTCATAAGCACCCGCACGACCGCCGACAACCTCACGGACGGAGGCGAAAAGGTCACGAACGATATTCGCGCCCATAATCGCTTCTCCATTGACAATATCAATATACTCAATAATTTCTTTTCCTTGAATTGTAGACGTTGTTGTTACAATCATACTTTATTTCCTCCCATATGAGATTTTTACCTACTTATGGTGCACTAATTCTGTACAAATTATATTTACGAACTAAACTGAGCTTCGTATAACCTACTGTATCCTCCACCTTGCTCAATTAATTCATTATGTGAACCTTGTTCTGCAATACCATCTTTATTTACAACAACGATGCGATCTGCATTTTTAATCGTTGCAAGTCTGTGAGCGATAACTAATGTTGTACGACCAACAGATAGCTCCGCAAGCGATTTTTGAATCGCAAGTTCTGTCTCAGTATCTAATGCAGAAGTTGCTTCATCCAATATTAAAATTGGAGGGTTTTTCAAGAACATACGAGCAATAGCTAGACGCTGCTTCTGTCCACCTGAAAGTTTCACGCCGCGCTCACCGATAACAGTATCTAAACCGTCCGGCTGTGAGTAAATTAAATCTTCTAACTGCGCACGTTTTACTGCCTGCCAAATTTCAGCTTCTGATGCTTTTAAATTTCCGTAAGCAATATTTTCACGAATTGTTCCTGAGAATAAGAACACGTCTTGCTGCACAATTCCAATTTGCTTACGAAGTGAAGATAACGTCATATCTTTCGTATCAATACCATCAATTTGAATCGATCCAGATGATTGCTCATAAAAACGTGGTAATAGGCTACATAACGTCGTTTTCCCAGCTCCTGATGGTCCAACGAACGCCACTGTTTCACCTGCATGTATTTTCAAACTAATGTCATTTAAAATCGGTTCTTTGTTTTCATATCCGAACGTAATGTTGTTATATTGAATATCACCATGTACATGTTTAACTTCCATTGCATCTTTAGAGTCTACAATGTCAGGCTCTGTTTCAAGAAGCTCTACATATCTTTTAAAACCAGCAATCCCTTTCGGATAGCTTTCGATTACCGCGTTAATTTTTTCAATTGGACGGAAGAAAATATTCGTTAATAGAACGAATCCGATAAATCCGCCGTACGTTAATTCTCCTTGCAAAACAAACCATGTACCGCATATTAAAACGAAGAGCGTTACGAGACGCATGAGCATATAACTAATCGATGAATTTAACGCCATAATTTTATACGCCATTAATTTCGTTGTACGGAAACGAGCGTTGTTCACAGCAAATTGCTCTTTCTCAAACTTTTCATTTCCGAATGCTTGTACAACACGAATTCCCCCAACATTGTTCTCAATGCATGCATTAAAATCAGCAACGTCTGAGAATAAACGTCTAAATGTACCTGTCATTTTTTTATTGAAGTAAAGTGCTAACCATAATAGGAATGGAATGACGAAGAACGTTAATAACGCTAACTTCCAGTTGATCATCATCATAAATGAGAATGCCCCAACTAAAGTCATTACGGCGATAAATAAATCTTCTGGTCCATGGTGAGCAATTTCCCCAATTTCCATTAAATCGTTTGTAAGGCGTGAAATTAAATGACCTGTTTTATTATTGTCAAAAAATCTGAATGATAGCTTTTGAATATGATCAAATAATTTCTGCCTCATATCTGTTTCAATGTTAACACCAAGCATATGTCCCCAATATGTAACGACATATTGTAAGCCTGCATTTAACATATAAACTGCGAGTAAACCGAAACAAGCCCATAAAATAAGCGTCCAGTTTTGCCCTGGCAATAACTTATCAATAAATTGATTTACGATAAGCGGGAAGCCAAGTTCTAATAACCCTGCGACAACCGCGCAAGAAAAGTCGAGTATAAATAAACCTTTATACGGTTTATAGTAAGAAAAAAATTTACGTAGCATATCTTCCCTCCATTTTCCAAAATTAAAAAGACTCCCTAAATGATAACCATTATCAAATGATTATTCAAGTTATCCGTCTATGAAACTGAAAATAAGCTTTGCGACAGTTGTCGTTTTTTGCCGGAAAGTCAATATATTCGAATAATCGCCGATATATTTCGAGTTGCGCTGATATATTTGCAAAATCGCCGATATATTTCAAGTTGCGCTGATATATTCGGAAAATCGCCGATATAAATTTCATTTACTAACTACCCTACCATCCCCCAAAAAACAAAAAAGGTACCACCACAAGGTGATACCATTCCTTCTATTACATCGCTTCCGAATCCCACTCATGCTCCTGTTCAACGAATACAATACCTAATTCGTGATGTCCACCAGCATATAATGCAGTTTGTGCAAGACGAAGCTCACCATTTGTATCTAATACTTCTAATTTACAAAATGCTCCTGTCGTCTTCGTTTGAAGCGCATCATAAAATTCCTCGGCGCTTTTTGGAATGACTCCATTTACTTTCGTAATAATTTCTCCAGGAAGTAATTTCAGCTCTGCTCCAATTGTATTTGGAATTGTATCTAGTACAACGAGCCCATCATTGCGTGCAGCAAAATACGCTGGTCTTGTTTCATCGGCAATTTTTTCTTGCATCGAAATTGTGAAACGCCCAAGCATAGCGACTCCCATCGCGATAATTGCAAGTACGTGCCACCAGTAACTTGCGATTCCTAAAACGAGCACAAGTCCCGCTAACCCATAAACACGTCTTCCTGTAAATAATAAAGCTGCCGTCGGCTCATAACTTTTAATCTTTCTCATAAATCCAATTAAAAATGGAACGAGGAATAGAGAATATGTATTTGAACCTATTGAAACGATAGGCCACCATGAAATAAACTGCGTTACCGCATCACCCGGTACAAGAATAAAAATAGGAACGATCCATAAACGCTTTGATTCGTGTAAACCAATCTTTAATCCACGCTTCCCCTTCCTAATCTTCGGCGTCGAATATCCTACTGCGTTTTTAGAAATCAATAAGCCTTCTACAATAAGCATAACGCCTAGTAAAATAACAAGGGATACAATGGTACTCTCTTCACCTTCTCGAAGCTGTAAAAAGGAAACTGGTAGCTTAGAAGATAATAGAACACATACAATCGCAATGCTAAATGTATAAGCTGCCGATAAATATCGATACATAGCCGTTAATCCAAATAGTAACGTCCAAATTAAAATGGCCCATAAGCTTGCTTTAGAAACAACAAGTCCAAGCCCAATCGTAACAATAGACACTACTAATCCATATCCAATCCCTGCAAATAGAGAGGTTCGCAGTTCAAACCAAATATCATAAACTTTAAAAGAAAAATCTTTTCGTTCTCTTAACATACGTAAGTATCCAACGAAGATACTACTTATTACAAATATATAGACAGCAGGGTGTAAGAAAAAACGTCCAACTGCCCGCATTATTTCAAAAATCCACGCCTCCATGAACTCATTCACCACCATTTATATCATTCTTTCTTTTTATATTATCATAACTAAACAAACGTTTGTTTAACACAAAAAAATACAGGCAGCAAACTGCCTGTATTTCTTCTTATTTTGCCATTAATTTTAATGCTGACTGTAATTGTAGATCATTTTCTCCAGAACGGATTTTTTCGATAATTTTAGTTTGAATCGCTTCAGCTGTCTTTTTATCAAGCTGTCCTGTCGCTTCCATCTCATTTGCATTTTGGAATGCTTTCAGAGCCGATTCTGTCTCTTTACTAAAGTATCCATCTTCACGACCTGGTACATACCCTAAGCTCTTAAGCATTTCTTGAGCATGTTTTACTTGTACATCATTTGAATTGTATGAAAGTGTTTTTTCAATTTGAATTGGTGTCGCATGATAATAATTTGGTTGCTTCACTTCTACTGTTGGCGCGATTCCTTTTTTATGAATCCAGTTCCCATCCGGTGTTAACCATTTAAACATCGTTAATTTAATGTTGCTGCCGTCTTTAAATGGAACAGCTTGCTGGACAGTACCTTTACCAAATGTCTTTTCACCAATTAAATCGTATCCTTCTCCTTCTTTTAGCGCACCCGCTAAAATCTCTGAAGCAGAAGCACTTCCATTATCAATTAATACTGAAATTGGATATGGTTTTCTCTCTTTCAGTTCTGTAGAGAATTTCTTCTTCTCACCATTTCGCTGCTCTACTTGTAGCATCGGCTTTTTATTCGTCATAATTTCTCCTAGTATATCTTCTACACTATTTAAATAACCACCAGGATTACCACGCACGTCAATAACTAAGCCTTTTATATTTTTCTTCTCTAACTCTTTTAACTGATCCTTAAATTCTTTCGCTGTATTTTCAGCAAAAGAAGTGATTTGCATATAACCGATATCTTTTCCACTCTCTTGCTTCACAGAACTAAATACTGTAAAGATTGGAATCTTTTCACGCTTAATTTTAAATACGATCGGATCAGTTACTCCCGCACGTTTAATTTCAATTGCGACAGTCGTTCCCTTTTTACCACGAATTTTTAATACTGCTTCTTCACGTGATAAGTCTTTCACACTGTTTCCATCTACAGATAAAATTTGGTCATTCGGTTTAATTCCTATCTTTTCTGCTGGTGAACCTTTAATTGGCGATACGATAATAAGCTTACCGTCCGTCTTGTTCACCTCAGCCCCAATCCCCTCTAATTCGGGATCAAGCGATTCACTAAACTGTTTGGCTGTTTCTTTATCCATATACGTGGAATAAGGGTCCTTCAGCGTAGACAGCATACCTTGTATTGCACCTTCAACTAACTTTTCATCTTTCACGTCTTCCACATAACGTGAATCAATTAGTGCATACGCCTCATTAATTTTTGCCAAATTCCCTTGCGCAGTGCTAGCATTCCCACTCGAAATTGTTTGCGTTACTTCTGATGGGTTAACCCCAAATACAGACATGCCTGCAAACATTCCGCCAGCACCAATTAAAAATGCAACAACCATTCCAATAATTGCAACTCTCCGTTTCAATGCGGAATTCCCCTTTCCAAAACACACAGGTGGTGTAGCAAAAGGCATCACACAGTGTGTGATGCCTTTACCTATTTCTACTATATGATAAGCTTGTACGAATTATGTTTGCAACTTTTTATACTTTTAAGAAGCGACGAATTGACATTACACTTCCCCACATACCGATTAAAGCACCGATTAACACTAGTAAACCAGCTAATTGGAATACGAACGGACTGTATGGTAGAAGCTCGAAAATTGTTCCGCCAAGTTTTTCATTAAACACACCTTGCAACGAATTATACGTAATTAGAATTAGGCCAATTGGAATAATTGATCCTAATACTCCTAAGAATAATCCCTCTAGCAAGAATGGCCAACGAATAAACCAGTTTGTTGCACCAACAAGTTTCATAATTTCAATTTCTGTACTACGAGCATAAATTGTAATTTTAATTGTATTAGAGATTAAGAACATCGCTGTGAATAAAAGACCAGCAATTAACGCAATCCCAATGTTACGACCAGTTTTTACAGTATCAAATAATCGTTCAACTTGCCCTTTTCCGTACTGAACATTACTAACAAACTGCATTTTTTCAACCTTCTTCGCGATTGTCGCTGTATCGGTTGGTTCTTTTGCTTTTACAACGAATACGTTTTTAAGTGGGTTATCTTGTTCAAATAACTCAAACGTTTTTCCACTATCACCTAAGCTTTTAATTAAACGTTTTAACTCTTCTTCTTTAGAAGAATATTTAATAGAATCTACTTTTGCAATCTTACTCATATCTTCTTCTAATTTCTTTTGATCCGCTTCTTTTGCAGCTGGATCAATGTGTACACGAATCTCTACATCTTGCTCTACTTTAGTCGCAAAATGGTTCATATTCATAATCGCTGTTAAAAAGACACCTACAAGTAATAATGTAACTGTTACTGCACTAACAGAAGCAAATGTCATCCATCCGTTACGTGATAGATTCTTTACACCTTCTCGCAAATGTCGACTAAGGGTCTTAGCCTTCATATCCGTATCCTCCCTCAATCTCATCTCGAACAATTTTTCCGCCTTCAATCGCGATTACACGATGACGGATTGTATTTACGATATCTGCATTATGCGTCGCCATAACGATCGTTGTGCCGCGCTCATTAATGCGAGTAAAAATATTCATAATATCAAGAGCTGTTTCAATATCTAAGTTACCTGTTGGCTCATCGGCAATTACAACCTTTGGTCTATTTACAATTGCTCTTGCAATAGCCACACGTTGTTGCTCCCCGCCCGAAAGCTCACTTGGAAGTGCGTCTGCACGATCTTCAAGGCCTACAAGACCTAACACTTCTGTTACACGCTCACGAATTGCATCTGGTTCTTCTTCAATTACTTCTAAAGCAAACGAAACATTCTCATATACCGTTAATTTAGGTAGCAATTTGAAATCTTGGAAAATTACGCCTAATTGGCGACGGAAATACGGAACGTCTCTTTCTGCCAATGTTTCGATAGTAAGTCCATTTACATTAATAGATCCTGTAGATGGTTTCTCTTCACGATACATCATTTTAATAAATGTAGATTTCCCGGCTCCACTCGGTCCAACTACGTATACGAATTCACCTTGTTTAATGTTAACTGTAAGACCAGCAATGGCTTTCATACCATTCGGGTACTCCTTATAAACATTCGTCATTTTTATCATTATTTATCACCCAATACTTAATGATTTTTTTCGAAATACTTTTCTGTACATCTGAAAATAAAAGACATCCTTCATTTTCATTTAGTCATCCTTGTTGAAGGTAGTTTACTTATGCTTTCTCATAAGCAATACCACTCTATGTAATATATTTCAGCAAAATTCTACAAACCCCATTGTAACATCAAACGGTTTCCAATTTGGATACATTTTTGTTACAGTTATGTTACATACCAGAAAAAAGGAAAACGAGCTGACTATATTATCAACTCGCCCATTTCACCTTTTTATTTATGTTCAGCTAACCATTCAGATACTTTTTTCGCATCTTCACCTTGAATAAGTCCTGGTGACATTGAACCACGGCCTTTTTTAATAATCTCTTCGATATCTGCAGCGTCGTACTTACCGCCTACTTTTCTTAAATCAGGTCCAGTTGCCCCTGATAAATCTGTTGCGTGACATCCCGCACAACTTCTTTGGAAAATTTGTTCTGCGCTGTCTGTGCTTGCAGACTGTTTCGAAGACTTACTCTCTTCTTTATTTCCGCATGCTCCTAAAGCAAAAACAACCGATGTCCCTAGCGCAATAGCCAACAATTTCTTTTTCACTTCTATCGCTCCCCATTGTTGATATTCTTTTTATTCCTAACACACTCATTTTCATTATAAGCATTATCTTTATATAGAAAAACTAAGGTGTATTTCATATTCCTCAAAAATACAGTGAGAACCTTGATAAAATAAAGCTTTCATAAGTTGTTTCAATTCTGTGAACAACTTAAAAAACTTCTATAAAGTATCCTTTTTAAAAGGAAAATTAGAAAAGTTCTATATAAATCTTTACCCTATTACCGCCTATTTTACTATTCTCTACTTTTTACAAAACAATATACAGCATTGTAATCTACATATAATCCCATCAAAAAGAGAAGTTGTCGTTTCCAACTTCTCTTCCTCTTTACTTCATCTATAAAAATAGAATCAAATTCTTTATATCCTCTATTGTCCTCAGCATGCGCCAACAATTTCGTTGGCTTTTTTTCGCTTATTAGATGCGAGAACGTAAGTAAGCATCAATAAATGGATCAATCTCTCCATCCATAACAGCTTGTACGTTACCAACCTCCGTATTTGTACGATGGTCTTTTACAAGAGAATACGGGTGGAATACGTAAGAACGGATTTGGCTACCCCATCCGATTTCTTTTTGCTCTCCGCGAATTTCATCTAATTCTGCTTGTTGCTCTTCTAGTTTCTTTTGATATAATTTCGCTTTTAACATTTTCATCGCATGCTCACGGTTTTTAATTTGAGAACGCTCCGACTGACATGTTACAACCGTATTTGTCGGTGTATGTGTAATACGAACTGCTGAATCTGTCGTATTTACGTGCTGCCCACCAGCTCCACTTGCTCGGTACGTATCAATTTTTAAGTCTTCTGTACGTACTTCGATTTCAACTTCATCATTGAACTCTGGTACAACTTCACAAGATACGAACGATGTATGACGGCGCCCTGAAGAATCGAATGGTGAAATACGTACAAGACGATGTACACCTTTCTCTGCTTTTAAGTAACCGTAAGCGTTATGACCTTTAATTAATAAAGTTACACTCTTAATACCAGCTTCATCACCTGGTAAATAATCAACCGTTTCTACTTTGAATC
Source organism: Bacillus cereus group sp. MYBK216-1 (assembly GCF_051916495.1). Lineage (NCBI taxonomy): Bacteria > Bacillati > Bacillota > Bacilli > Caryophanales > Bacillaceae > Bacillus > Bacillus cereus group sp. MYBK216-1. The sequence goes on along the minus strand of NZ_JBQAGT010000005.1, from coordinate 342,323 downwards.
CGCGTTTTTCAGCCCAGCGTGTGTACATACGTAATAACATAGAACCCCAGTCTTGTGACTCAGTTCCACCTGCACCTGGATGTAATTCTAAAATCGCATTATTTTTATCATAAGGATCACTTAATAGTAACTGAAGCTCATACTCATTCATTTCTTGAATTAAGCCTTTTACTTCTGATTCTAATTCCTCATGTAAATCTTCATCATACTCTTCTTTTAAAAGCTCATGCGTGATTTCTAAATTTTCGAACGTCTCATCTAACTGACGGAACTTTCCAACCATATCTTTTAACGCATTCGCTTCATTAATTACAGCTTGTGCGCCTTGTTGGTCATCCCAAAATCCTGCGCCCATCATTTTCTCTTCTAATTCTGCAATTTGTTTCTCCTTAGTAGGGAGGTCAAAGAGACCCCCTAAAAGCCGCTAATCGCTTAGCCATTTTCTCTAATTCCTGTCTAATTTCTACTAATTCCATTTCCTTCACCTCTATGTAATTGCTGTTACTTTCGTATGAAAACAAGGGAAACTCTCTCCACTTATTACGGAGAGAGTTTAATCCTTCTTAATTATACATTTTTGATATAAAAGTTTGCAAAACAGCCAAAGCTACCGTCCTATATTACTGAACGATACCACAGCAGTTTTTATATTTTTTACCGCTACCACATTTACATAAATCGTTGCGGCCCACTTGGTCACCTTTTACAACTGGCTTTTTCTTTGCTTCTTCGCCATCGCTAGAAGGATGAACAGCTTCACCTTGAACAACTTCTTGACGTTCTAAGTTTTGTTCAATTTCAGCTTTCATAATGTAACGAGAAATTTCCTCTTCAATAGAAGCAACCATTGACTCGAACATCGCGAACCCTTCCATTTGGTACTCACGAAGTGGATCGATTTGACCGTAAGCACGTAAATGAATACCTTCACGAAGGTGATCCATCGCATCAATATGCTCTGTCCATTTCGTATCTACAACGCGGAATACAACAACTTTCTCAAACTCACGCATTTGCTCTTCTGGCATAAGCTTTTCTTTGTCATTGTAACGCTCTATTAATTTCGCCATAATCGGTTCGCTCATTTCCTCAGGAGCAAGGCGACGTAATTCTTCTTCTTTTACATCTCCGTCTTGAAGAAGGTTTGTATTTAAGTAGTCAACAAGACCTTTAATGTTCCAATCTTCTTCAATTTCCTCTTGTGTATGAAGCGCAACAGCACGTTCTACTGTAGATTTCATCATACCTTCAATAATACCACGTAAGTTTTCCGATTCCATAACCTCTTGACGTTGCTTATAAATAACTTCACGTTGCTGACGAAGTACATCATCGTATTGTAATAACTGCTTACGTGCATCATAGTTATTTCCTTCAACACGTTTTTGTGCAGATTCTACCGCACGAGAAACCATTTTACTTTCAATCGGCTGTGAATCATCCATACCAAGGCGGTCCATCATTGCTTTCATATTATCTGAACCAAATCTGCGCATTAATTCATCTTCCATTGATAAGTAGAACTGCGTCACACCAGGGTCCCCTTGACGACCGGCACGACCACGTAACTGATTATCAATACGACGGCTTTCATGTCGTTCTGTACCGATAACTGCTAGACCGAAGATTTTTACATCATCTCCAAGCTTAATATCTGTACCACGACCAGCCATATTCGTTGCAATCGTTACAGCACCTTTCATACCTGCTTCCGCAATAATATCAGCTTCACGTGCATGGTTTTTCGCATTTAAGATGTTATGACGTACACCTTTACGCGTTAACATTTTTGAAATAAGCTCTGAAGTTTCAATTGCAACTGTACCTACAAGAACAGGTTGCCCTTGTTTATGACGATTTACAATATCCTCAACAACAGCATTGAATTTACCTTCCATTGATTTAAAGATTAAATCGGCACGATCATCACGAATAATCGGTTTGTTTGTCGGAATTACAATAACGTTCATATTGTAAATGTTACGGAATTCCTCTTCCTCTGTTTTCGCTGTACCAGTCATACCAGATAATTTTTCATACATACGGAAGTAGTTCTGGAATGTAATTGTTGCAAGCGTCATGCTTTCATTTTGAATTTCTACACCTTCTTTTGCTTCAATCGCTTGGTGTAATCCTTCGCTATAACGACGACCTTTCATAAGACGACCAGTGAATTGGTCTACAATTACGATTTCGCCTTCTTGTACAACATAATCTGTATCACGATGCATAACAACGTGTGCACGAAGCCCCTGATTAATATGGTGAAGAAGTGCTACATGTTTTAAATCGAATAAGTTTTCAATATGGAAAGCTTTCTCTGCTTTCGTAATACCATCTTCTGTTAGCATTACATTTTTCGTTTTCACATCAAATGAATAATCTTTTTCATTTTCTAACGTACGAACAAATGCATTTGCAAACATGTATAGCTCTGTTGATTTTTGAGCTTGTCCTGAAATAATAAGCGGCGTACGTGCTTCATCGACTAAAATAGAATCGACTTCATCGATAATAGCAAAGTGAAGTGGACGTTGAACGCACTGCTCTTTATATAAAACCATGTTATCACGTAAGTAATCGAATCCAAGCTCATTATTTGTGCTATACGTAATATCAGCAGCATAAGCCTCTTGTTTCTCTTCGCGTGACATACTATTTAAGTTAATTCCTACTGTTAAGCCTAGGAACTCATGAAGTTGTCCCATTTCATTCGCATCACGTTGTGCTAAGTATTCATTGACTGTAACAACGTGAACACCTTTTCCTGTTAAAGCATTTAAATATACAGGTAATGTAGACGTTAACGTTTTACCTTCACCCGTTTTCATCTCAGAAATATTCCCTTCATGTAAGGCAATACCACCCATTAACTGTACGCCATATGGACGCATTCCAAGAACACGAGTTGCCGCTTCGCGAACAACCGCGAAAGCTTCAGGTAGTAGATCATCTACTGTTTCACCTTTTGTTAGACGTTCTTTAAATTCAAGCGTCTTTCCTTTTAATTGTTCATCAGTTAGTGGCTTAATAGATGACTCTAATGCATCAATTTGCTCAACTGTTTTCTGCATACGTTTAATTTGGCGTTGATTTACATCAAACACCTTTTTTAAAATACCGATCATAGGAAATACGCTCCTCTTTTTATTAAAATAAAACTTCCGATTGTTTTCTTTTTCTCTATTACAATCAGTCGTTATAACAATCAAATGTATGTTATGCCAATTTTTCTCCTAATTAAAAAAACTAAAATGTATATACCTAATGATAATTGTAACACTTGTCTTATAACTATGACAACAATCGGCCGAATGTCTCGTTCTAAATTAAGAAAAGTTTTTTAAAAATCTATTTTCAGCAAAAAAAGCGCAGCCATTTCGGCTGCGCTTTCGAATTATTATTTAGTTTCGATTAAACCGTATTTCCCATCTTTACGGCCATATACAACATTAGTTTCGTTTGTATCAGCATTTGTGAAGACGAAGAAATTATGTCCTAGCATATCCATTTGTAGGATTGCCTCTTCAACGTCCATCGGTTTTAAATCGAATCGTTTTGTACGTACAAGTTCTAATTCATCTTCTTCTACCTCATCCAAAACAGCTACTGCTTCTGGAAGGATAAAGTTCGTTTTTATAGAACCTTTCTCACGTAACTTACGATTTACTTTTGTTTTATGTTTACGAATTTGTCGCTCAATTTTATCAACTACTAAATCGATAGCAGCGTACATATCGCTATTAGTTTCTTCTGCACGAAGTAATAAATCAGTAAATGGGATTGTTACCTCGACACGTTGCTTGTCAGAGTATACTTTTAAATTAACTTTAATCTCTGGGAATGTATCAAAATAACGCTCTAACTTACTTAGTTTTTTCTCTACATATTCCTTTAATGCTGGAGTTACTTCAATATTTTCACCACGAATGTTGAATTTCATAGATGAATTCCTCCTTTCAAGCCTATGTACTATAATTTCGACATTGGCTTAAAAACTCCTTCTAACTTTTTTAAAAAAATTAGTGGAATTGCGATTTTTTTATCGTTTTTTGTTGAAATGAAAAGATGCATCGTTTCTATCTTTATTTTATCCTATTAACATCGTGAATAACGAATATTTCTGTGGACAATTCGTTACAGAAAAGAAACAACTTTTTGACAACTTACCCTATAACAAAAACCCCTTGCGAAAAACAAGAGGTTCTACTACATATATATAACGTTGCCACACGCAGCTTTCTCTTCCAAAAACAATATCCCCTACAGTTTCACAACATTAGCTGCTTGTGGTCCACGTGCTCCATCTACAATGTCAAACTCTACTTGTTGCCCTTCTTCTAATGACTTAAACCCATCTTGTTGAATAGCAGAAAAATGGACAAATACATCGTCACCATCTTCACGCTCAATAAACCCAAATCCCTTTTCTGCATTGAACCATTTCACTCTTCCTTGCATGTTCATTCCATTCCCTTCACTCTAAAAATCAGGGCATTCGCCCCATATTTTGACTATAACGAATGACAACATATGAAGTCAAAGAAGACTTATCGCCTTTTTATTATCCCTTTCGACACTGCCATATTAACTTCTACAAAGTGTCAAACTAGATACTTCCCTTGCCCCTCTCTCATATAACAAACTTCCGATTTGCCTAACTGTAATTCCTGTCGTATACACGTCATCAACGAGTAAAATATGTTGTCCAGAAAACATCTCTTCTCCCTGAAAATAAAAAGGATTGCTTCCTGACACCCTTTCTTTACGTGTCTTCTTACTTTGCTTTTCTGTTTCCCTTCTTCTTAATGATGGATAAGAAATTTTGACAGGCAAACAAGTTGCTAATAACTCAGCTTGATTAAAACCACGTTCAACTTCCCTTTCCTTACTAAGCGGAACAGCTATAACGGTTGAAACATTGGCAAAATAATTTTGAAATAAATTTCGAAACGGGCGATAAAAAATGCGAACTAACTCTGCATCCCCCCGAAACTTAAACTGCGCTACTATTTCTTTCATCCCATCATCATACATGTATAACGAACGGTTTTTAAAAGAACGATACTTCTCCTCTTTCATCCACCTTATACAATCTATACAAATACCGTCTTCTTGAAATGAGGTAGAAACAAATTCTAAAGGTCGCCCACATTCCATGCAAATTTCTCCTATAATATAGGAAAGTTTCTGTTCACATCTATCACATATATATTTTCTATGACACTTTACAAAAAAATTGTACCAACTAACCTTTTCTACAAAACACTCATCACAAAGTAAACAATGCATTAATCAATCAATCCTTGTTCTTCCGCATTTTTATTCATACCTTGAATATGTTTTTTCGCGCGCACCATCGCTTCTGTCTTACCATAGTGAAAATAAATAACCTCTCCATACGGCGCTTCAGAGCTCCGCCCTGCTCGACCCGCAATTTGTACGAGTGCACTTTCTGAGAATATTTCTTCTTCCGCCCCTAAAACTGCGACTTGCAAATTTTTCACCGTTACGCCTCGCTCTAAAATTGTCGTTGTAACTAATAATGGGATTTCTCCGTTTCTGAAAGCCGCTATTTTTTCTTTTCTCCCCGGATCTTCTGCATGTACACCTTCAATTCGATTGTTTAATGGTTTTAACAACAAGCTTATTTCTTCTATATATCGCACATGGGGGACGAATAAAAAAATAGGGAATTTTTTATTTAAGTATGTTTGTAACCACTGTAGTAAAACTCGAGGAATTCTTTTATGAATGAGGTTTTTTTTCCAATTCCCGCACCAACAAAATAAAGGAACTGGCAAGGGATGACGGTGATATCGTCCAGAAACAATAACACCTTTTTGTTTACCTTTTCTAAGTTTTCGCTTCCACGTTTCATCTGGAGTCGCAGTTAAATAAATACGCGCCGCTCTTTCTTTCATCGCTTGTTTTACCGCGTACTGTAACATTTGATCTACACAATATGGAAAAGCATCTATTTCATCTACAACCATGACATGGAATGCCCTATAATAACGTAATAACTGATGCGTAGTCGCAACCACTAGTACTGCATCTTTTTCTTTATCCACACTCCCTCCATATAAAGCCGCTACCTTTATATATGGAAATACTTCTTGCAATCTCGGTGCTAATTCTAGAACAACATCCGTTCTCGGCGTTGCGATACAAACTCTTTCCCCTTTTTGAAGCGCTTCGTTAATTCCGTAAAACAACATCTCTGTTTTCCCAGCCCCGCATACAGCCCAAATAAAGAAAGATTCTTTCTGCTTAATAGCTTCTATAACACCTTGCGCCACCAACTCCTGACCGGTAGACAAAACCCCTTTCCACTGCAACTGATTTAACTCTCTTTCTTCCTTTCTTTCCTGAATCCCACGAACGAGTACAGTACATTCACTAACTCTCCCCATCGTGATGCACTTCCGGCAATACGTGCATCTTTTACTGCACCTTTTACATAAAAATGATGCAAATAATCGCTGCTCTATATTTCCGCAGCGCTGACATATATATTTAGAAGCCTTCTTTGTTATGCCTTGTACACATGCGACTTCTCCCTTCTTTTTCAAATCACTTAATTCTTTCCGTAAATCTGAAGAGAGTTCTTCTAATAGCAACTGTTTTCCAGCAAGCATTCATACCACCTCCAGCACTACTATAAACCTTTCTCATCATCTCGTAAAAACTCAAAAAAGCCGATAACCTACTTATAGAATAGTAAGCTATCGACTTTATACACATGTTTTATTCTTTTATAAATCCTAGAATCGACCGTATCCTAAGAAATGTTTTTTGTTATACGAACTGTTAATATCACCGTACGCAATTCCTTTATCGCTAGCATGGATCATTTGGCCATTACCAACGTAAATACCGATGTGAGATGGGCCTGCTTTGTAAGTACCTTGGAAGAATACTAAGTCTCCTGGTTGTGGGCTACTTACTTTAGAAACTGAGTTCCAGTAACCATTAACGTCTTGACGACCTACACCAAAAATGTAAGAAATGAATCCACTACAGTCAAAACCACCGTTTGATGGAGATGCACTACCCCAAACATATGGTAAACCTAAGTAGCTTTGCGCTTTACCAATTACGCCACCCACATTTGAAGCTGGCTTTTTCTCTTCTTGTTTAGGTGCTTCTTTCTTAGGCTCTTCTTTTTTTGGTTCCTCTTTTTTAGGCTCTTCTTTTTTAGCTTGTCCACCATTGTTTGCTGGTGCAGCTTGCTCTGCAGGTGCTTGTGCTGGCTGAGCTTGCGCAGCTTTAGCAGCTTGCTCTGCTTGTTTTTGAGCAGCAGCTTCTTGTGCAGCTTTTGCTTGTGCTTCTTCTTCTGCAATGCGTTGTAATTGTAACGCTTGTTTCTCAAGCTCTTTCAATTGACCTTCCGTACTTGTCATTGAAGTTACAACTGTATCCATTTTACTGCTTAAATCGTTTACCGCTGTTGCTTTTTTCTCTTTTTCAGCGTCAAGTTCTTTCTTAGCAGTTTCAATTTGAGCTTGTGCTTCTTTTAATTCTTTTTGTTTCTCTTTTACCGTTGCAACATCTTTTTTCACACTAGCTTGATCTTCTTGTTGTGTTTTCATGATATCTTCATCAGACTCAAGAATTTTAGAAACAGAAGTTAAACGATCAACTAAATCTGCAACGTTTTTAGAGTTTACAAGAACTTCTGTTACAACGTTCGTATTTGGTTGTTCTTGAAGTGCAACTAAACGCTTTCTTAATAGCTCTTCACGTTTTGCAATCTTTGTTTGTAATTCTGCAATATCTTTATTTTTCTTTTCAATTAATTGCTCAGTATCAGAAACTTTTTTCGTTGTTTCATCAAGCTTTGCAGCATTCTCTTGAACAGATTTATCTAAACCTTGAATTGTTTTGTTTAAGTCATTCATTTGTTTTTGTAATTCATCACGTTCTTGTTGTTGTTTATGTAAAGTGTCATTTTGTGTATTAATTTGTGATTTCACGTCAGAAATTTTATCTTCTGCAAATACATTTGGTGTTAGCCCTGAAAACATTAACCCTGCAACTAATGCGCAAGATGTCATTTTTAGCTTTTTCATTTTATTTTTTACACCGCTTTCTTTTTTCTTTTTCCGTATATAACCTATAAAATTTATACCATAATTCGGGATTTTTTTTGCTAATGTTACGTTTTTGTAAAACAAATGTAATATTATATGTGACTATAGTGCAAAATTCGTATATTTTTGTATGTGTGTGTAGAAATTTATATACTTTTCTTACTTCTATAAACAAAGAAAAAACGTAAGGAATCCCTTACGTTTTATTAAATATACGAATAGAAATGAAATGCTACTTCATCCATTTCTCAGCCCAATTTTGGACCTCATCCATAACACTTTCTAACGCTTTTCCCTTGTCAGTTAAGCCATACTCGATTCGAACTGGTACTTCTGGATAGACATTACGAACTACAATGCCCTCGCTTTCCAATTCCTTCAAACGCTCTGACAACATACGATCGCTCATATTTGGGATAATATCTGCGATTTCTCTAAAACGTTTCGACTCTTCAAGCAAAGATTTAATAATTAAGCCAGTCCACTTCTTACTAAGCAGAGTAAAAGCTGACTCAAACTTTGGACATAAACAAGAATTATGCTCCATATGTTTCACCTCTCTTCCATTATAATATAGTTTCTTGTAAAAAGTAAGTTATAAAACTTTCCTCATTATTTTATTTTACGTACATTTTACCATTTCCAAATATTAACTTGTCAACTAAACGTAACATACCCGTAAAAAAACCCTCTTAAAAAGAGAGCTTTTTATATCTTTATTACTTCGTATACCATCCAAGACCTAATGCACCTTCACCTAAGTGCGTACCAATTACAGCTCCAAAATAACCTGTACGAATTGTGACGTGAGGATATTTTGCTTCTAATTCTTTCTTCCATTCATTCGCTTCTTCTTCACGTTGTGCATGAATGATAACTGCTTCCATAGGTACACCTTTACTTGCTTGCTCATCAAAAATTTCAATGATACGTTTTAATGCTTTTTTACGTGTACGAATCTTTTCAAACGGAATAATGATTTTATCTCTAAAATATAAAACTGGCTTCACTTGTAACAGACTGCCGATGAAAGCTTGTGCGCTATTCAATCGACCACCACGCTGTAAATGATGTAAATCATCAACTACAAAATAGGCGTCCATTGTTTTCTTCATTTCATCAAAACGAGCGATAATCTCTTTTGGATTCTTTCCTTCACTTGCTAACTTTGCACCTTCACGCACATAAAATCCTTGTACTTCACAACTAATTTCAGAGTCATACGTGTACACATCAATACCCTCTACCATCTGTCCAGCTGTCGTTGATGTTTGATATGTACCACTAATTCCACTTGATAGGTGAATACTAATAACTGCATCATAATCTTTAGCTAGTTCTTCATATAGCTCAACAAACTTTCCGATTGCTGGTTGAGAAGTTTTTGGAAGTTCCTCTTGTTCACGTACTTTCACATAAAAATCATCTGCTGAAATTTCAGCTTCTTCTTGATAAGATTCTGTTCCAAACACAACGTTTAATGGAATCATATATATATTGAGTTCATCACGAATTTGCTTCGGTATATATGCCGTACTATCAGTAACAATAGCTATTTTCATTTTCGTACCTGCCTTATAAAAAGTTTTATTTCCTAATTTTACACGAAAACTACAAATGGTGCATCCATACATGAAAATGCCGGTTGAAATTATACCTACCATCTCGACAAATTACAACAAAAAGATAAAATACTCACCAAAAACTTCAGCATATTTAGAAAAAATGTTTGAATATAAAAAGGCTCGCTTTTAAAATGGAAAGTACTAGTCATTTTGATAGATAGGGGCGTACACAAGTGCTATTACAATATTTTACAATCAAAGACTACGGCGAACACGAAATCGTCATTCAAAAATCAAGATTTATTTGTTATATTAGCCGAGCAACGACTGAGGAAGAGGCTCAAGCATTTATACAAAAAATAAAAAAACAACATTGGAATGCAACACACAATTGTTCCGCTTATTTAATTGGCGAACAAGACCATATTCAAAAAGCAAATGATGACGGCGAGCCTAGCGGTACAGCTGGCGTACCAATGTTAGAGGTACTTAAAAAACGTGGACTAAAAGATACCGTTGTTGTCGTAACACGCTATTTTGGTGGCATTAAACTTGGCGCAGGTGGATTAATTCGTGCATATGGAAAGTGTACAAGCGAGGGCATTAATCATGTCGGTGTTGTCCAGCGAAAACTAATGCGTGTGATGCAAACCGAGATTGATTACACATTACTTGGCAAAGTGGAAAATGAATTACGTAATTCAAAATATGCCATTAAAGATATACATTATCTAGAAAATGTCACATTTGATACGTATGTAGAAGAAGACGGCAAACAAGCATTTACAGATTGGATGATTGAATTAACAAACGGGAAATGTACAATTATAGAAGGAGATATGCTGTACTTAGAACAAGATGTTATCTAAGCATAACCTATTTATCACATTCAAAGATTAATGTAGTGAATTACTTCCCTACAAATGAACTAACGAACTAAGGAGATTATATATGGAAGAACGTTATTATCATCTCCAAAATAGCAGAATAAAAAAGAAGCGAAGAAGGAAACTTTTCTTCTTCCTTATTTTCGCATTTTTATTTGGCAGTATAGGAGTTTATGTGTTAAATTCTTACTCTTCTCTTATGGGGATGTATAGTGGTTTTACTCGTGAAAAATCGGATTTAAGAAATAAAGATGTAGAAATTACAAAGGAACCTTTTACAATTCTCATTATGGGTATAGAAGATTATGCGACAGACGGTCAAAATGGTCGTACAGACTCATTAATGTTTGCAACAGTCAATCCAAAAACACAAAAGATTTCACTTATGAGTATTCCTCGTGATTCTCGAGTTAAAATTGTTGGCAAAAATAAAGAAGACAAAATTAACGCTGCCCATGCTTACGGCGGAGAAGAAATGGCAATCAAAACTGTCGAAGGCTTTCTAAAAGTTCCTGTAGACCATTATCTTAAAATTGATTTCCAAGGCTTTAAAGGTATCGTTGATGCTGTTGGCGGCGTTACCGTTGACGTACCCTTCGATTTCTGGGAGCGATCTGACGTCGATTACTACAAAAAAATCCAATTTAAGCAAGGACAGCAAAACTTAAACGGTGAAGAAGCACTTGCTTATGTACGTATGCGAAAGCAAGATCCAAATGGCGATTATGGTCGAGCTGCTAGACAAAGACAATTACTAGCCGCTGTTGCTCATAAACTAAACTCCACTTCTACTGTATTTAAAATTAAAGATTTAACAGCTGTCGTTGGAAAATATATAAAAACCGACATTCCTATTTCAGACGGACTTGCTCTTTACAATAAACTTTCTGGATTTGATCCTTCTACAATGCAAACGTTAAAGCTTGAAGGTGAAGACAAAAAAATAGGCGGTATTTATTACTTCCTTCCAGATCCAATCAGTATAGAAACGGTGCGTAACGAAATTGAAAAAGAATTAGGAGAAAAAGCAAAAAATCCAACTACAAAAAACAACTCAAATCCTGATTCAAATTCAAGTTCAAGTTCAAATTCTAACGAACAAACAAAAAAAGAAACAAACCAAAATAAAACACCAACTGATCCGCCACCTTCTACAAATGCTCATGCGGAGTGGATTATGCGCAATCAGCCGTAGCAAAAAGGCCCAATCTATCCGATTGGGCCTTTTTTATTTACTTATTAAAGTGTTGTAAAATTGCTTCTACAATACGCTCTGATGCACGACCATCACCGTAAGGGTTAGATGCTTTCGCCATCTTATCATGAGCTTCTTTATCTGATAACAACTCATCAGCAAGACCAAAGATTGTCTCTTCGTCTGTTCCTGCTAATTTCAGCGTACCTGCTTCAATACCTTCAGGGCGCTCTGTTGTATCACGAAGAACAAGAACTGGTACACCAAGTGATGGAGCTTCTTCTTGTACACCACCAGAATCCGTTAACATTAAGTATGAACGAGCTGCAACATTGTGGAAATCAATTACATCTAGCGGCTCAATTAAATGAATACGGTTATGTTCACCTAAAATTTCATTTGCTATTTCACGAACGACAGGGTTCATATGAACAGGGTATACAACTTGTACATCTTCATGCTTATCAACAAGACGCTTAATTGCACGGAACATGTTACGCATCGGTTCACCTAAGTTTTCACGACGATGAGCTGTCATAAGTACAAGACGATCATTTCCAAGTTTCTCTAGTACAGGATGACTATATGTTTCTTTTACAGTCGTTTGCAGCGCATCAATCGCTGTATTTCCTGTGATGAAAATACGTGATTCATCTTTATTTTCCTTCTGTAAGTTCGTTGCTGATTTTGCTGTCGGTGAGAAATGAAGATCCGCCATTACACCTGTTAATTGACGATTCATCTCTTCTGGGTATGGAGAATACTTATCCCACGTACGAAGGCCCGCCTCAACATGACCTACTGGAATTTGATTATAAAAAGCAGCTAAGCTTGCAATAAATGTTGTTGTTGTATCACCATGTACAAGTACAATATCCGGCTTCGCTTCTTTCATTACTTTATCCAAACCTTCTAAGCCACGCGTTGTAACATCAATTAAAGTTTGGCGATCTTTCATGATATTTAAATCGAAATCTGGCGTAATTCCAAAGATACTTAATACTTGGTCTAACATTTGGCGATGTTGTGCTGTTACAGTCACAATCGATTCAATTTTTTCTGGGTGTTTTTGCAACTCTAATACAAGAGGTGCCATTTTAATTGCTTCTGGACGTGTCCCGAAAATTGTCATTACTTTTAAACGTTCAGTCATGTGATTGCCTCTTTTCTTTCACTAATTACAGCTTCTATTATGACATATAAAAATAGGCATGAGTATATCCCTTTTTAACGTATAACAGAAACTTTTCTATTACAAATACTTTTTCTTCCCACCGAGTAATAATCTATCTTTTGTTTCTTAACATCTTCATCAGTATAACAATTTCTCCCATCAAATAAAATAGGCTCCCTCATAAGTTGTACGTACTTTTCTAACGGATAAGTTTGAATATCTTCCCATTCTGTTACGATAAAAACCGCACTCGCATCTCTAATCGATTCATCTATACAATTGCTATATTGTATAGCATCTCCAAATATATTTTTCACATATTGAATTGCTTTTGGGTCGTAAAGAACAATATCTGCACCTATATTAATTAGTGCTTCTATTATAATAAGAGATGGTGCCTCTCTAATATCATCCGTATTTGGTTTAAAGGATGCGCCAAGAACTGCAATCCGCTTTTTATTCATGTTCATGACTTTTTTCGCTTTTTCAATCAATAGCAGTTGTTGCTTATTATTTACTTCAATAACCGCTTTTAACAAACGAAAATCATGAGCAACATTTCCCGCAATTTGCACCAGCGCTTTCGTATCTTTTGGAAAACATGATCCCCCGTATCCAATACCCGCATTTAAAAAAGATGCACCAATTCTCTTATCCATTCCCATCCCTTTAGCAACATCCAGTACATTTGCGCCTACCTTCTCACATATATTTGAAATTTCATTAATGAAACTAATCTTTGTAGCTAAAAAGGCATTCGACGCGTATTTAATCATCTCTGCACTTTTAATATCTGTAACATACGTTTCTAAGCGTAATTCGCTATACAAACTCTCTACTCTTCTTGCTACTTCCTCACTATCTGCTCCAATTACAATACGATCTCCATGAAAGAAATCATAAATACCTGAACCTTCACGCAAAAACTCTGGATTCGATACGATATGTAATGTATATCTCCCCTTTAACTCCTCCTCAATCCATCCTTTCATTACATCATTTGTACCTACTGGAACTGTACTTTTCGTAACAACAATAATATCGTTCGTCGCATATACTCCAATATCATTACAAGCACTCTGAATATACGTTAAATCCGCCGTCCCATCTAATAAAGGTGGTGTTCCAACTGCAATAAATATAAACTCTACATCCTCAAACGCCTCTTCTTTATTTGATGTGAAAGTTAAAGCATTATTCTCATATGCATGATTTATTAATTCATGTAATCTAACCTCATAAATAGGTAAATCCCCTTGTTTTATCCGTTCAATTTTCTCATCATCTATATCAAAACATGTAACTGAATGCCCCAACTTTGCCAATCCTACTCCTGTAATCAATCCAACATATCCAGTACCTACTATCGTAATTTTCATTTCCTTTTCGCACAGGAATATACAATAGAAAAGATATGAAATATAGAATTCTCCCTGTGCTTCCCCCTCTCACATTAAAAATGAGAAAACTCTTTTCCTTTTTCATTATATGAATTACTTCCCTCATTCTTTTTAAAGTTTTTGTAAAATTAAATGCACTATAATATAAAGTGCAACTTAATCATTGGGAAGCCAGCTACCAGCTCACTCCAGATAAATTCCCACATTTTAACACGAGACTTACTCATTTCTACGTGTAACACTTATAATACTGAAATAAAAGTATTCACTATTGAAGAAAAAGAGGAAATGTCATATTCCAAAGTCCAGTACGATTAACCTTCTTATATGATTCAACATTCTATATACAATTGTCATATATTCTATCCGCTTCCATTAAGCGTAAAAAGAAAAAAAGATTGAATTCTAATCTTTTTGTGATACCATATGTTATGAGCCTGTAAATAAACATCATAATTTTCAGATAAATATATTTTCAAAAAAAAAAATTACGTTAGACTATAAAGGGTGGGGTATTAATGGACTCACAAGTGATTTATGCCATTTTGGCATCTTTCATCACTGTACTCGTCGTTACTCCTTTAGTTATTAAATTAGCTTTTAAAATAGGAGCGACAGATAAGCCAAACGCACGTAAAGTGCACCAAAAGATTATGCCTCGTCTTGGCGGGTTAGCAATCTTTATCGGTGTAGCTGTAGGATTTGTTGTTGGCGGCTTATATGAGCAAAGAATGTTATCGATAACGCTAGGTGCGATTATCATTGTAATCATCGGAATTTTAGATGATATGTACGAGTTATCTGCGAGAGTAAAATTCGGTGGACAACTGTTAGTTGCCATTATGATTGTAAAAAGTGGATTATTAGTGCAAGTATTATATATCCCATTCCTTGGGGATACTGAACTTGGATGGCTTGCTTATCCAATTACAGTATTTTGGCTTGTAGGTATTACGAATGCAATCAACTTAATTGACGGCTTAGATGGATTATCTGCGGGGATTTCATCTATCGTACTTGCAACGCTAGCATATATGGCCTTCACTAGTCCATGGGGTACTGGAACAGCTATTATATTGCCACTTGCATTAATTATATTAGCAAGTACAATTGGATTTTTATTCTACAACTTCCATCCAGCAAAAATTTTCATGGGAGATACAGGAGCACTATTTTTAGGATACTGTATTTCTGTTATATCGTTACTTGGATTATACAAAAGTGTAACGTTATTCAGTTTTATCGTTCCAATTATCATTTTAGGTGTACCTATATTTGATACGATATTTGCAATCATCCGTCGTATCGTAAATAAAAAACCTATTTCAGCACCAGATAAATCGCATTTACATCACCGCTTACTTGCAATGGGATTCTCTCATCGCAAAACGGTACTAATTATATACGCATTCGGTATTTTCTTTAGTGTAAATGCCATTATTTTCACTAGTGCAACATTATGGTTATCCATTATTCTTCTTTTCGCTTTGATTTTCTTCACAGAAATCATTGCTGAAATAATCGGGCTTGTACATGAACGCTACAAACCAATTATTTCCTTTTATAAAAAAGTGAAAAAACGCGAAGACTAATTGTAGTATAGCCTTTACCATTATGAAATATTCAAATAGCATCCTCTTTCTTATAAGAGGATGCTATTTTTTATTCCTTATTTTATATTTCCAAAATATAGATTGTTTGAGAGTTCCTCTATTGGAGAAAGATATACATAATAAGAAACGTATCAAGTTTTCTTTTTACATCTTGATTGTCAAACTGAGGGTGAATGTTATGATCAAGCGAGTATTGCAATGTATTATTTTATTTTTGACCATTACTATGTACGCATCATCTAATACTGAAGCAACAACTGTTATTCCTGCTGAATATCATCCAAATACTGAAACGACCTCTCCTACACAAAAAATTGCGTACTTAACATTTGATGACGGGCCAAACAAATATACTACACAAATTTTAAACATCTTAAAAGAAAAGAACGGAAAAGCAACTTTCTTTGTTATTGGCGGAAAAGTGCCACATTACACAAAAACGATGCAAAGATTAATTAAAGAAGGACATTATATCGGTCTCCACAGCATGTCACATGATGTAAAACGCCTTTACACTGGTGACCCTTCCACTTTAATTGCAGAAATGGAGCAAACACAAAGCATTGTCCAGCAAGTTACGAAATTAAATACACATCTCGTTCGCGTTCCATATGGTAGTATGCCTTACTTAAAAAAGAATTACCGTGACGCACTTGTATCGGCCCAGTATAAAATGTGGGATTGGACAATCGATACATACGACTGGAAAAGCTATGACAATCCTTCTGCCATACTCGAAAGAGTACGTAATCAAAGTGATGAACAAGTAGAAGTCATTTTAATGCATGATTCGAGTGTAACCGTACAAATACTGCCAAAAGTAATTGATTATTTACAGTCACAAGGATACAAACTTCTTCCCTATAATCCTTCTTCTCATCTCAAGGTAAATTTTTGGAAAGACACAAGATTGTAACAGCTTTAGTGCCTATGTGCTAAAGCTGTTTTATTTTTCTCTTCCCACCCTTCCCGTTTTTGTGTAAAATTTTAAATAGTGATGAAGTTTCGAGGTGAATAGAAATGAAACGAATAGATCTCATTTTTAACGCAATACAAAAAGGCAATTATACAGAAGGTGTAACCGCATCAGAACTCGCTACCTTTCTGCAACTAGATCGCGCCAATGTAAGTAGCGACTTAAACAAACTTGTAAAAGATAAACGTTTATTAAAAACAAATACGCGTCCCGTTCGTTTTTATATAGAAACGAACGCTTTGTTGGAAACGCATTCAAAAGAAGTGACTTCATTAGATACATTTGCAATTGAAAATACAAGCCTTAAAATCGCAATTGAAAAAGCGAAAGCTTCTATGCTCTATCCTCCAAACGGTATGCATACTTTACTGCTCGGAGAAACAGGAGTCGGAAAGTCTATGTTTGCTTCTTTAATGCACGAATATGCAATTGAAGTTGAACAACTTCCTAAAAATGCACCATTTATCGTCTTTAACTGCGCTGATTATGCAAATAATCCACAGCTACTACTTGGACAGTTATTTGGAATTAAAAAAGGAGCTTACACAGGTGCAAGTGATCAAAAAGGGTTAATTGAAAAAGCTCATGAAGGGATTCTCTTCTTAGATGAAGTACATCGCCTGCCTCCAGAAGGCCAAGAAATGCTTTTCACCTTTATTGACCGCGGAGTATATCGCCGCCTTGGAGAAACAGAAAACGAGCGTAAAGCACAAGTATTAATCATTACTGCAACAACAGAAGAACCAAATTCATTTTTATTAAAAACATTTACAAGACGTATACCGATGACTATCACGCTGCCACCACTTCGTGAGCGTACACATAAAGAGCGCTTTGCTTTACTACAACTATTTTTTACAAATGAAGCAATTCGTCTGCGAAAAGAAATTCACGTTAGTCCGAATGCAATGCGTGCTTTCGTCTTTTACAATTGTCCCAATAACATCGGTCAATTAAAAACGGATGTACAGATCGCCTGTGCGAAAGCCTATTCTGAATTCGTAACAAAGAAACGTGATTCTGTCTATGTTTCAAGTACAGACTTACCTTGGTATATGAAAGAGGGGCTGTTCATCGAAAGAAAGAGCCGTCACTTATACCAAATACCAAATGAAACGTTTGTATTTACAGGTGATGAAGGTTGGAGTAATCATAAAACAGAAGATGAAAAACGCTCTTCTATTTACGATTATATTGATTATAAATACGAAGAACTTCAAGCACGCGGTATTGAAGAGGAAGAATTAGAATTACTAATAGAAAATGATGTTCAAAGCTTTTTCGTACAATATTTTAACCAAATATCAAAAAAAACAAGCCATGAAAATGTTTTTAAAATTGTGGATCGTAATATCGTTTCCGTATGTGAAAAAATAGCGGAACTTGCGGAAAAGCACTTATCTAAGACGTTTGATGAAAAAGTATTTCTCGCTTTAAGTTTACATGTACAGACAACTCTACAACGTTTACAAAGCGGCAAACAAATACATCACCCACAATTAAATCAAATTCGTACGAAATATAAAAAAGCCTTTTCCGTAGCTATGCAAGGCATTCAACTACTGGAAGAAGAGTTACAAATAACAATGCCTATTGATGAAGCTGGCTTTTTAACAATGTTCTTCGTTGTTGATCCAATTCCTGCCTCACAAACAGAAGTAAAAGTATTAATATTAGCACACGGTAATGGCATCGCAACTGAAATGGCAAACGTTGCAAACGAACTTCTCGGCATTGAGGAAGTAACCGGTATTGATATGCCGTTACATGAATCACCGAAAGATTTCTTGGAACGTGTGAAAGTATATATGAAAACACTACAAAATGTAAATGGGCTTCTCTTACTTGTCGATATGGGGTCACTTGCTTATATCGGTGACATATTAGAAACGGAGTTCAAAATCCCTGTACGTGTTCTCTCGATGACGAGCACACCACATGCACTGGAAGCAGCTCGAAAAGCTCAGCTCGGTTATTCATTAGATGCGCTATATGAAACAGTAAAAAATTTAACACCGTTTTACTTAAACGTACAAGAAGAAAAGAAAAAACCTCTCTCTCCAATGAAATCTGTTATTTTAACAGCTTGTTTAACTGGTGAAGGAAGTGCTTTAGCTATTCAAAAAATGTTAGAGAATTATTTACGATTTGATAAAGACTTAATTGAAATTATTCCGATTAGTATCGTCCATGAAAAAGATTTAACGAAAATGATCGAGAACATAAAAAAAGAGCGTAACATCATTTGTATTGTCACGAATTTCGATGTGCAAGTGCCATGCTTAACATATCATTTCCAAGACATCGTAAACTACACAGCAATTCAGCCCATTCAAGAATTAATTACGTATGAAGAAACATATGCAAAAATGGCGGATATTCTTGAACAACAAATGCAGCGTAACGATGGAGCATTACTTATCAAAACAATTCGTTACGCATTAAATACAATTCAAGAATTAATTTCCTTACAGCTAACTCCTGATAGCTTAATGGGTGTTATTCTGCATATGAGCTGTATGGTTGACCGTCTTCAAAAAGGAGAAAACCTTCTTCCTCACCCTGATAAAGAGAAAAGAAGACAAGATGAATACTGGATGTATATGAAAGTAAAAAAAGCATTGCAACCAATTGAAAATACATTTGAAATACAAATACCTGATGACGAAGTGTTTTACGTTATGGACTTCTTTATTAAAAATCAGCCTGCGAAAAATTAATCGAGGCAGTTTTTAAAAATATCGACCGTAACGCGAGTTATATCAGCGATTTTCAAAATATATCGCTTTACCGACAATAATCACTAAAACTAGCACCTTATATTAAGAAGAAAAGGCTGTTCCAACATATGGACAGCCTTTTCCTCTATTTCTTTACTTTTCTAACTCGCCCTCTTATTTCTCCTCTTTTTTGTGATTTCGTATGAACATTAACATATACATTTGCTTGAATAATTTCTTGAAGTAAATGTACAAATGATTTCCCTTGTAAAGGTCCCTCAAAATCCTCCACATTCACTACACCAGTAATGCTTCCCTCGTTCAAGCTAATCCCTTGCTCTAGTGGACCATACAAATATAAAACAACAGGACCAATTTGAGTAGACTTCCCTAAATGAATTTGACACGATGTAACCTTTTCTATATTTTTTAGTATTACTCTGTAATGCAATTTCGTTAAATCATCACTAAAAATAAACTCTGCTACCCCAAAAGCTTCTGTATTTACAGGAGGCACTTCCCTCTTACCTGTTAACCTGGCAAAGAAATGTGTTGTCATAAGGCATTCTCCTTATATAAATTTCCCAGCACTACTTCTACTACTTTATGGTTTAGACATAATCATTTATGACTTTTTCAATTTTAATTACAAAGAAAAGATTCACAAAATCTTTACATTGTAATTGTTCCTGTAGATTGAAAGTCTCTTGTATAATGCACATAGAAAAACATTATAGGAGGTTCCATTGAAAACTAACAAATACACTTTTCATACATTATTAGAGATTTTTCTCGTCTCATTTAAATTAGGACTTACTTCATTCGGCGGTCCTGTCGCTCATCTCGGCTATTTCCACCACGAGTACGTGCAAAAAAGAAAATGGATGAATGAACGAAGCTATGGAGATTTAGTAGCACTATGTCAATTCCTTCCCGGTCCTGCCAGCAGTCAAGTCGGTATGGGGGTTGGATTATTACGGGGCGGGCTATTAGGAGCTATTATTTCATGGATTGGATTCACTTTACCGTCTGTGCTTGTTTTGGTTTTCTTCGCCTCATTCCTTAATCAGTTCGATCTTGGAAGTGCTGGCTGGATTCATGGACTAAAACTTGTAGCAGTCGCTATTGTCGCTCATGCCATATGGGGAATGGCGCGGAAGTTAACTCCAGATCGAAATCGTGCAACGATTGCGATTGTAACTGCCGCAATCGCCTTATTATGGCCAAGTAGTTGGACACAAGTCACCCTCATCATAATATGTGGCTTTATCGGCTGGTTGTTATATCGCAACCAACCAATTAGCCAATCTCAACATATAAAAGTACCTATTTCAAAAAAGATAGCAGTTTCTTGTCTCGTCTTATTCTTTGGACTATTACTACTGCTACCAATATTAAGACCGTTCTCTTATTACATCGCTTTATTTGATAGTTTCTATCGCTCTGGCGCACTTGTATTTGGAGGAGGACATGTCGTGCTGCCTCTTCTTGAAGGTGAGTTCGTACAAAACGGAATGATGACGAAAGAACAGTTCCTAGCTGGATACGGATTAACACAAGCAGTACCAGGACCACTGTTTACATTCGCCTCTTATATAGGAGCAGTGTTAAACGGGACGCTTGGGGCATTACTCGCAACAATTGCAATTTTCTTCCCTGCTTTCTTACTCGTTATTGGTGTTTTACCATTTTGGAACAGCGTGAGAAAAATATCATTCATACAAGGCGCACTACTTGGAGTCAATGCAGCTGTTGTCGGTATTTTACTAGCAGCTTTTTATGATCCTATTTGGACAAGCACAATTATGAACGCTGTAGATTTTGTTTTTGCATCTCTTCTATTTTGCTTGCTCGCTTTTTGGAAAACACCACCTTGGGTTATCGTTATACTCGGGGCATTTGGCGGATATGCTCTATCCATTTTATAAATAAAAAACGACGGCATGATGTAGCCGTCGTTTTTCTATTAAAACTTCACAAGCTCTATTCCTTCTGGTAATTCGCTCTCTGTTAAAATACGCAATTCCTTCACACGATCCATTACGTAAGAAGAACGCTTCACAAGCTCTGGATCAATATAAGCTGGATGAACCATAATTTCTACCGTTTGTTCACCTTGTACTCTTTCTTTTAACTTCACAAAGTAATCTTCCGTCACACCATCCGCATAAAAGTCACTGTAAAACACATCAGAAAATGGGCGCACCGCTCTATCTTCCTCACAACGACGAATCGGAACATTATATGTAGCCGCTAATCTCTCAAGAACATCATGTAAAATCGGTAAACCATGCACATGATGATGACTATCTAAATGAGTTGGTGTTAATCCGTAAGATAGGAATTTCTCAATTTGAGCAGTCCACTCTCTCTCAACTTCTTCTGGATTTATATTTCCTTCCCTTACGACACCTTGTTTATGAAACAATCCATCGCTACTTACAAGTGATGGTACGTCTCCAAGAAGTGGTTCTCCTGCCGTTAATACAAGATGTACTCCTACTCCTAGCGTTTCATACTCTTTGGCTAAGCGTACCGCATGCTCTGTTCCTGGCATATTCATCATCATCGTCGTTGAATTTACAAGTCCGTTTATATGCCCATCAATAATGCCGTAATTTGTACCTTCTGTAAGACCAAAATCATCTGCGTTTACAATTAACTTAATCATCGTAATACCTCCTAATAAAGTGAAACTTTAATCAGTGGGGGGTTTTCTCCCCCCCCACTGATTATTAGTTGAACCAATCGGACTTTTATGGGCAGTTGATCCCCCACCTAATTTCTTTGTTTTCGCTGGATTTTGAGGTAGTGGTCTTACTGCCCATTAAAGTGGGATAGAATAAAAAAAGCGGGCTAAATAGCGCCGCTTTTACTTCTCTACCTTTTTGAAGAACTGCGGAAGATATTCTTTATGTGCTTCCAACATTTCATCTAAAATTTGTTTTGCAACTGTATCTGATGGTACAAGTGGATTGATTGTCATAGCGAGCAGCGCTTTATGATAATCACCTGTAACAGCAGCTTCAATTGTTGTGCGCTCAAATGATTTAATTTGCTGTACTAAACCGCGAACTGGTACTGGAAGATCTCCGACCGCAATTGGTTTTGGACCTTCTTTCGTAATAATACAGTTCACTTCAACAGCAGAATCATCTGGTAAGCTTGCAATTGTTCCGTTGTTTCGTGTATTAACAGGCTGGATATCACCTTTATTGTTGTAAATAGACGTAATTAAGCTACATGCTGCGTCACTATAATAAGCGCCGCCACGTTTTTCTAATTGTGGTGGTTTAATATCTAATTTCGGGTCTTTATATAACTCAAATAAATCATTTTCTAATTGTTTTACTACTTCTGCACGTGTACCTTTTTCAACAGAAGCTTCTTTTTCTTCTTCTAACATTTCACGTGTTTTGTAGTAATAACGATGATATGGACATGGAATTGCACGAAGGCCGCGAATAAAGTCTGGTTCCCAGTTAAGCGCTGCGATATTTTCCATCGTAATTTGCTTTTCCGGATCTGTTACAAGCTCTAACACACGATCCATTACACTTACGCCATCTAAGTATACATCTAGTCCGTATACCATATGATTTAAACCTGCAAAATCAACGTGGACACGACTTGCATCTACTTCAAGTAATCTTGCAAGACCCATGCGGATTCCGATTGGAACGTTACATAGACCAACTACTCTTTGAATATTTGTATAACGAAGGACAGCTTCTGTTACCATACCAGCTGGGTTCGCAAAGTTAATTAGCCATGCATTCGGACAAAGCTCCTCCATATCTTTACAAATATCTAAAATAACAGGAATCGTTCTCAGTGCTTTGAATAAACCACCAGGACCATTCGTTTCCTGACCGATTACATCATATTTTAATGGGATTGCTTCATCTTTTGCACGTGCTTCTAATAAACCAACGCGAAGTTGTGTTGTTACGAAGTCTGCATCTTTTAATGCCTCACGGCGATCAAGTGTTAAATGTACCTCGATTGGTAAACCAGATTTTTTCACCATACGTTTCGCTAAGTTACCAACAATTTCTAACTTTTCTTTTCCTGCCTCAATATCTACTAACCAAATTTCACGAACAGGAAGCTCATCATAACGTTTAATAAATCCTTCAATTAACTCTGGTGTATAACTAGATCCACCGCCGATTGTAGCAATTTTAATTCCAGTCATGCTTTATTCCCCTTTCGCTTCAAGCTTTTTATAAAGATCGATAAACTCTGCTGCTAATTCTTTCACTGTAATCGCATTCATTAAATGATCTTGTGCGTGAATTAAAAGAACACTAACCTCTGTTTTTTCTCCTCTTGCTTCTGATTGTATGAGCTCTGTTTGGAAATGATGCGCTTCATTAATCGCTTCTTTCGCCTTTACCATCGCTTCATCTGCTTCTACCATTTTCCCCTGTTTGGCAAATTGAAGTGCCTCCATCGCAAAGCTTCGTGCGTTACCACTATTTAAAATCAATTGGAATGGAATTTGTTCTGCTGTAGTCATCATAATTACCGCCCTCTCTATAAGGTTCAACCGATTTAAATACCCCTTCAGTTTGAACATGTCTATTAAAGTATGAATTTGTTAATGATAGTTTAGTGTTCATATAGATGTTTTTCATCTTTTTGAACATGATATAAAGGTAATTGTTCTCACAGGTATCGTTGTCTATGAGAACAATTACTATGTTACATAGGTAAAGAATTACTATTACCTTGTGCTGCTTCTTTTTCAGTACGAACAACTGAACGGTCACATAATACAACGAATGGATAATAGATTACCATCGCAATTACAAAGTTGAATAACTGTAGAATTGCACCTGAAAGATGTCCACCTGTTATAAGATAACCACTAATAATTGGTGGTGTTGCCCATGGAATTATCCCAACTGTTTTTGGTACCCAGCCAATAGATATAGCTGTATAAGAAGTAATTACTAATACAATTGGTGTTATGATAAACGGTAAGAATAAAACTGGGTTTAAAATAATTGGTGTACCAAAGATTACTGGTTCGTTAATGTTAAATGCACCAGGACCAATTGATAAACGAGATACACCGCGTAATTGTGCACTTTTCGCTACAAGTAACACAACTACTAAGAACGCTAATGTTGCACCAGAACCACCAAGATATACGAAAGTATCAAAGAATGGTTTTGTAACAATGTTTGGAACATCAAATGCAGATGTACCACCTTTGAATAACTTCATGTTTTCCTCTAATGCCGGTAAGTATAATGGCTCAATAATACCACCAACGATATTTGGACCATGTAAACCGAGGAACCAAAGAAGATGAACAAGGATTACAATGATAATTGCACTTGGTAATGTCCCTGCTAAACTTTGTAGTGGTGATTGAATCGTATTAAAGATAAATTCATGAACACTTGTACCAGCTAATTTCACTGCTAATTGAATACCTGCAACTACTGTTAAGATAACAAATGCTGGAACTATAGCTGCGAAAGATCTTAAAACTGCTGGTGGTACTCCATCAGGCATTTTAAAAGTAATGTTTCTTTGTACAAAGAAACGGAATACTTCAGTAACAAGGAGTGCCACAATAATTGCTACGAATAGCCCTTGTGCGCCTGTCCAAGCTAAGTTCAATCCGCCTTCTTTCGGTGTTGTTGGCGTAAGAATAATTAACGCACCAAATGAAATAATACCTGCTGACAAACCATCAACGCCGTAAGATTTTGCTAAGTTATAACTTGTTGTAAATGCTATGATTAGTGCTAGAATCGCGAAAGAACCAGTCCACATTCCACCGCCAACTTGTTTCCACGTTTCACCAAACAAACCTTTCATGAAATCTTGGAAAGCTTCAGATGGAAAACCATTAATTAGTGATGCCAATGCACCAACTAAAATAAGTGGCATAACTGCAATAAATCCGTCACGGATCGCAGCTAAGTGACGTTGCGATCCGATTTTACCAGCGACAGGAACGATATATTTCTCCATGAATGCAATAAACTTTTGCATTTCGCTTCCCCCCTAATTATTTTTTTAGTGTTAATGCGTGATCTAAAACTGCTTCTCCATTCATCATGCCGTAGTGCATTGGATTAATAACGTCGATTCCAACATTTTTCTCGTCGGCAAGCGTTTTCATTGAAGAGAGCATGTAACGAACTTGTGGTCCTAGTAATAACACATCTGCTTGGTCGATATTGTTTTTTACTGCATCCCCAGATACAGCCCAAATCTTTCCTTCTAAACCGCGAGCTTTTGCAGCCGCTTCCATTTTTGTAACTAGTAAACTTGTAGACATCCCTGCTGAGCAACATAATAAAATATTCATTTGAAAATCCCCCTTGTGTAGTATAAAAAATTTATGTTTTATTTATTTTTCTTTACGCTATTTATTAATGCAATTAGCGTGCCAACTTTTTAAAAGCACTAAAATCAGTGCTTTTTCGAGCATTTTCTTTGTGTGTTAACGCTTTCAATTAGTGTGTCGTCTAAAAAACACACAGTGTGTTATAAAACAACACGCTTTTAACACATAACTGTATGAAAATAGATTAGTGTTTAGTTGTCTAGTTGTGTTTAAAACAAAAAAACACTAAAAAAATTTTTTTAGCGTGAAAATCTATTAAAAAAACTCCTCTATCTATTGTCCAAGCAAACTCTACTAAATTACATAGAATAGAATAAAATAACAGAATTCGAAAGGGGATTCCTATGCCAAAACATAGAAAACAAAGCAAAATAAAGATTTATAGAATAACAAGCTATAAAAAAGACAAGCGTTCTGAATTAGACTCTAACAAATTTGAACTAGAACAGCAGGAGGTAGAAAATAAGCAGGACAAACAAGATAATCAAGTACAATCGGAAAATGTAGTCATAGTACCCACAGATTCACACAACTTAGATATATGGGATGAAATTTCTCTAAAGGAAATACAAGCTGGTGAACATACAAATTTATTTGCGGAACAAAGTAATTATCAAAATATTAATTTGTTGCAAGTTAGCGATATCCGTTTATATTTGGACAAGCAACTACAATTCAGTTCCGTCGATGAGCAAATTTATCATGAAGCACTTGTGCATCCAATTATGTCAAAAGTAATTGATCCAAAACGTGTTCTCATATTAGGCGGTGGCGATGGTCTTGCCCTGCGAGAAGTTTTAAAATATGAAACTGTACTACATGTAGACCTTGTTGACTTAGATGGATCGATGATTGATATGGCTCGTAATGTTCCTGAATTAGTTTCTTTAAACAAAAGTGCATTTTTTGATAATCGTGTAAATACACACGTATGTGATGCAAAAGAATTTTTAAGCTCTCCTTCCTCTTTATACGATGTAATCATTATTGATTTCCCAGACCCAGCGACAGAGTTGTTAAGTACTTTATATACAAGCGAACTTTTTGCTCGTATAGCTACATTCTTAACAGAAGACGGCGCGTTCGTCTGCCAATCTAATTCACCCGCTGATGCACCACTAGTATATTGGAGTATTGGTAAAACAATTGAACATGCGGGATTAACTGTGAAAAGTTATCATACAATCGTTCCTTCTTTCGGAACTGACTGGGGATTTCATATTGCCGCTAATTCTGCCTATGTACTCGATCAAATTGAGCAATTATACGTAGTACCAACTCCTCGAACATTGCCTTCTCTTCTTTTTCCTTTATTTCAATTTAAAGAAGAACATCTAGAACAACGTAACCTCGCTCTTTTAAATTCAGAATCAAATCTTATCTTACACCAATGTTACAAAAAGGAAATGGAGTTTTGACGATATCACAGGAAGGAGTGCTACCTTATGGAATATTCTACTTTCGGTAAGCATATAATAGTAGATTTGTGGGGAGTGGATTTTTCCCTATTAGATGATATGTACTTTTTAGAACATCATTTAGTTAACGCTGCCGATCTCTCTGGTGCCCATGTTTTAAACGTAAGTACAAAAGAATTTGATCCGCATGGTGTTACTGTTTTAGTTTTACTATCAGAAAGCCACCTTTCTATTCACACTTATCCAGAAAAAAACTTTGCCGCGATTGATTGTTATACGTGCGGTACGACCGTTGAACCGCAAATAGCGATTGATTATATCGTAAGTATATTAAAACCAAATGAGATGCATATAAAAAAACTAATTCGTGGTATAGGAGAGATTGTAAATACTGATTAAATACCGCTCTTATTCATTTGTAAAAAGGAGGAGTGTAAATACCATCAGTGGAACGAACATTCCACTGATGGTACAGACACATACATAAAGTGAAACTTTAATTAGTGGGGGTTTTGTTCATCTCCCACTAATTATTAGTTGAACCAATCGGGCCTTTACGGACAGTTAAGCTCCCTCCTAACTTCCTTGCTCCAGCCACATTTTCAGGTGGGAGTTTTACTGCCCGTTAATGCGGGATAAAAAAACCTTGCATACGCAAGGTTCATTCAGTCACTGACATCTTCCTATATAATTCTACAAATTCACTCGCTAATTCCTTCACCGTAATCGCATTCATTAAATGATCTTGCGCATGCACCATCAGAAGGGTAACTTCCGTCTTTTCACCACCAGCTTCTTTCTGTATGAGCTCCGTTTGTACACGGTGCGCCTCTTTTAATTCCTCTAGTGCTTCTTGTAATTTAGCTTCAGCTTCTGTAAACTCCCCACGCTTCGCACAATCAATTGCTTCCATTGAACAACTTCTCGCGTTTCCCCCATGCAAGATTAAATGAAAAGCTTTCGTCTCTATCGTATCCATTGTAGTTCTTTACTCCCCCTTTTCTTCCGCCAGTTTTTGTTTATCCCATATTTTTAAGAACGGTAAATAAATGAAGAATGCTAGCGCAAAGTTAACAAGTTGTAAAATAACACCTGAAATTTTCCCGCCCGATCCTAAATATCCACTAAAAAGAATAGGTGTCGTCCAAGGTACAGCGGCCCCACTTGGACGTGCAACCCATCCCCATTCCATTGCAAAGTAAGAAACAATTGTTAACACAACTGGAACTAATATAAATGGAATTAGTAAAAGTGGGTTCATTACAATCGGCATACCAAAAGTTACCATCTCATTAATATTAAATATACCAGGTGCAATTGACAATCTCCCTAAACTTTTTAATTGTTGACTTCGTGCAAATAGTAACATTCCGACAACTAGAGCAAGCGTTGCACCAGAACCGCCCATATAAATCCATAAATCAAAAAACTGTGCCGTAATCGTATTTGGTACATCTTGCCCAGCTTGAAAAGCCACTCGGTTTTGATCCATTAACGATAACCAAACGGGGCTCATTACACCACCAACAATAGTAGCACCATGAATTCCACACGACCAAAGAACATGAACGAGAATAACTGCTATTATTGCGCCCCAAAGACTAGCACCAAGTACACTAAGTGGCTCCTGTAAAATTTGTCCTACAATATTATGGATACTGCCAAAAGAAGTATTTTCTATAATTAAGCGTAAAATCCAAATAACTGTTACAACAATAAATCCTGGAACAAGTGCCGCAAATGAACGCGTGACAGCTGGTGGAACTGTCTCTGGCATCTTTATAATTATCTTTTTTTGTACAATAAATCGATAAAGTTCAGTAGATATAAGTGCAATAATCATTGCTACAAATAACCCTTGGCTTCCCATTAATACAGCTGGGATAGCGCCTTCTACAAGTACACTCTCTTTTGTACTTGGTATAATATATGCAACTTGGAATGGAGTCGCAAGTAAAAACGTCACAAGCGACAATGCCCCGGATGCTAAAGCATCCACTTTATAATACTCTCCAAGCCTGTAAGCGATTCCAAAAACAGCTATTAAAGCCATTATATTAAAAGTTGCACTAACTGGATAGCCTAAAGCTCTCTGCCAATTCTCCCCAAACAAACCTGCCATAAACTCGTTATATCCCGGTATCGGTAGCGCACTAATAATAAGGAAAAATGATCCAATAATTAAGAACGGCATCGTTAAAATAATTCCATCTCGAATCGCTTGTAAATGCCTCTGCTCTGCAACCTTCCCCGCTATCGGCATCACATACTTCTCTAAAAACCGTATCATCTATCCCACTCTCCTCATGGTTTCATTGACAAAGCTGCTTGCAAGATAGCTTCTCCATTACAAAGTCCGTAATGAACGGATTGAATGACATCAACAGGTATCCCTTTATCCTTACATAATTCTTTCATCTTCGGTAATAAATAACGTACTTGTGGTCCAAGTAAAAGTACATCGGCTTTATCAATATGGCTATTTACTTCAGAACCTGATACAGCCCAAATCTTTACCTCTATTCCTCTTGCCTCTGCTGCTTTCTCCATCTTTGTAACAATCAAACTGGAAGACATTCCCGCTGCACAGCAAAGCAAAATATTCATTCCGCTTCCCTCCCCCTTTTATTAAGCCTAAGTTATGGTGCATCCCTTGCCACCACTAGTTTACAAATATATATGTCTAGATTTCCTGCTGTATGCCGAGCTTAAAAACAAAAATTTCTTGGTTTTCACGCTATTCCATTTATCCGTATTCTCCTAGTAAAGAGGACTCTAACTCGCTATAATGATTCAGTATGAATTTTTTTAATTGATAGGAGGATATATTTATGAAGGCATATCGCTTTCCACTTATTTTATTATCTTCTATCCTAATTGGTGGTTTCATTGGTTATTTCATGGGTGCCGATGCAGTTGCTTTAAAGCCGCTTGGTGATATTTTCTTAAACTTAATGTTTACGATTGTTGTACCTTTAGTGTTCTTTAGCATCGCATCGTCTATTGCTAATATGGATGGATTAAAACGTTTCGGTAAAATTATGTCTAGTATGGCTGGGACTTTCTTATTTACAAGTATTTTAGCTGCTATTTTTATGATTATTGTCGTGAAAGTATTCCCGCCAGCACAAGGTGTTGTACTAGAACTAACACAACCTGACAAAGCTGGTAAAGCTGTTAGTGTTGCAGATCAAATCGTCGGTATTTTAACAGTATCTGACTTCTCTAAGTTACTATCTCGTGAAAATATGTTAGCTCTTATTTTCTTCTCTATTTTAATGGGGATTGCAACTTCAGCAGTTGGCGAAAAAGGAAAGCCATTCGCTACATTCCTACAAGCTGGTGCAGAAATTTCAATGAAAGTTGTATCTTTCATTATGTATTACGCTCCAATCGGACTTGCTGCTTACTTCGCAGCATTAGTTGGTGAATTCGGACCACAACTTCTTGGAACTTACTTCCGAGCAGCAATGGTATACTATCCTGCTTCTCTAATTTATTTCTTTGTATTCTTCACATTCTATGCATACCTTGCAGGTCGCAAGCAAGGTGTACAAGTATTTTGGAAGAACATGGTCTCTCCTACAGTTACATCACTTGCAACTTGTAGTAGTGCCGCAAGTATTCCAGCAAACTTAGAAGCAACAAAGAAAATGGGTATTTCTTCAGACGTTCGTGAAACAGTTGTCCTTCTTGGTTCTACTCTTCATAAAGATGGCTCTGTTTTAGGCGGCGTATTAAAAATCGCTTTCTTATTCGGTATTTTCAACATGGAATTTGAAGGACCGAAAACATTAGCAATCGCACTTGTTGTTTCTTTATTAGTAGGAACAGTAATGGGTGCTATTCCAGGCGGCGGTATGATCGGTGAAATGTTAATCGTATCTCTATACGGTTTCCCGCCAGAAGCATTGCCAATTATTGCAGCAATTAGTACAATTATTGATCCTCCTGCAACGATGTTAAACGTAACAGCAGATAACGCTTGTGCGGTAATGACAGCTCGCCTTGTAGAAGGTAAGAATTGGATCAAAAACAAATTTGCTTAATAGATAGAAAGAGGATGCTCGTTTAGAGCATCCTCTTTTTGTCGTTATTTGTTAATAAGTTGATATCTCCTCTCGCCACAAATTTGTTACAATCTTCACAAATATTCCACATCCATTATCCATTCTCCGTACTATAATCATGTATGGAAAAGGAGATGGAAATAATGACTCAAAGCGCACCAGAATTTAAAGTTTTGCAAAGCATTGCATTTCTCGCTGTTGTTTTGCAAAGTTCCTTATTATATACAATGAATCAAGGAAATGTCTTACTTGAGCAATCTCTCATTATGGGCATGCTATTCAACCTTGCAAAATTCTCAGCACCAGCATTCATATTTATCGTTGGATTTCACTTAATTCGGCACTATACGAAGCAATTAGTATATAAAGAATATATTTCTGAAAAAGCGACACACTTACTCATTCCTTATTTCTTTTGGTCTATTCTTTACCTATTAACAACAAACGATCTTATTACGTTACAAAGTGGAATAAAAAGTTTATTACTCGGAACAGCCGCGCCCCATCTTTGGTACGTTATTATGATGTTCCAAATTCACTTATTGTTCCCTTTACTATGCACACTTTTTTATTGGTTTCAAAAACGAACAGAAAATAAAAAAGACATATATAAATATATGACCTTTTTCGCGTGCCTATATTTTCTATTAATGTGGTTCTCTTCTCACTATATTTTTAATGGAGAAAAATTAACAAGTTCAACAATTTTACATTATACAGATCGATCATTTCTATTCTACTCATTCTATTTCGTTATGGGTGGCATTGCCGCTGTAGCACTAAAAACTTGGCGTCTATTCGTCATGAAACATATCCCGCTTATAACAATATTATTTTTCATCTTATTTTTATTCATCAATTATGAGTTGTTTAGTTTTTACGGAGCAAACTCTATTCATTTAACTGTTTCTACCTATTTAAAACCATCTATGTTTTTATATATCGTATGCGAAATTATCATACTGTATGTGTTATCTATTATGATAGTACAGCGTCGTGGTTTCTTATATAAAACGTTACGTTTCATTGGAAATTACACGTATGGTGCTTATTTAGCTCACTTATTCTTCTTGCAACTATGCACAAAGTTTCTTTCTTTATTCACACTGCAAGAAAATACTATATTATATAGCCTATTACAATTTGTGTTAACGGCTATTATCTCTATTTCAACAATGGTCATTTGTAGCACAATACCATTTCATACTTGGATTACAGGTCCTTCTCCTACAACAAAGATGAAATGGACGAAGGTTGTATTCCGAAAAAATCATAAAAAACTATTCAAGCCATATATTTGATATAATGATACGCATATAAAAAGAAAGCGAGAGACACCTATGATTAATCAAGTTGGACAAATTATGCTATATGTAAATAACCAAGACGAAACAGTACAATTTTGGACAGAAAAAGTAGGGTTCCAAATCATTGCGGAAGAAAATAACGGAAACGGATTCCGCTGGATTGAAATTGCGCCGGCGAAAGAAGCAGGAACAAGCATCGTCCTTCACGATAAAGCGTTAATCGCGAAGATGCAACCTGAATTAAACTTAGGTACTCCTTCACTTATGTTCTTCTCAAATGACTTAGACCGTCTATATAAAGATCTTTCAGAGAAAAATGTCACAGTTGGACAGGTTGTAGATTTACCTACTGGTAGAGCATTCAACTTTGCTGATAATGAAAATAATTACTTTGCAGTAATGGAACGTAAATAAAAAATAAGCTATCCGAAAAAATCGGATAGCTTATTTCATTTTAAGAAACTTGTTCTGCATTCGTTTCTTTATGCTGTATATGGCTCGTGATCCAAGCAATTCCACCGGCAACAACGAGATAACATAACAATATTAAAATTTGCATTTGTAATTGCGACCAATCTCCTAAAGAGATAACATCTTGTAATCCTCTAAGAGAATGGGACATTGGGAGAAACTGTCCAATTTTGCTAAGCACAGCTATGTTTAATTCTCCTGGGAAAGTACCTCCACTCGTCGCTAATTGCAGGACAAGAAGCGTTACCGCTAAGAACTTTCCAACAAGACCAAATACTGTTACTAACATAAGAATAAATGTCATGAACGTAAAGGAAATAACAATACTTGATAAAACAAAAAGTGGCACACTGGCAACTTCTAGTTTCATAACACCTAGCACAACTACATCTACGAGTAGCGCTTGAATAAGTCCAATTAAATATACCAATCCTAATTTATTAATAAAATGTACCGTTCCGCTTACCTTCATATTTTGTCTGCGGCCAAGAGGTAAAATATTCGATGCCATAATTCCGCCAACATAAAATGCAAGTGATAAGAAATATGGTGCAATGCCTGAACCGTAGTTAGGAACGTCAGAAACTGTTGACTTCACTAACTGAACTGGCTCTGAGAACATCGTATTGCGTGCATCATCATTACGGACATCCGCTATCTTCTCTGCGCCCTCTCCCAATTTCGTAGAAAGTTCTTTCGCACCATCATCAAGTTTAACAAGTCCATTTGTTAATTTACTAGCACCGTTATTCAGCTCCGTTCCACCACTCGCAAGCTGATTTACACCTTCTTGTACTGTTGTAAATCCATTTCCCCACTTCGTAAATCCATCAGCTAAATTCGATGCACCATCTGCTACCTTTTTCGTTCCAGCAGTAGCTTCATTTAACTTAACTCCGAATGTATTCATGCCTTCTTCAATCTTATGTTGACCCTCAGTAAGCTTCTTCGCTCCTTGTGTCAATTGTTGTTGGCTATTATTTAAAGTACTTGTTGCTTTAGCTAGTCCATTAGACGTAGCAACAATTTTTTGAAAAGCGGGATCTTGCTGCACTTCTGGATGATTTTTCACGTACTCTTCTAATTGTTGTTTTACACTATTAGCTGCACCATCCGCTTTTACTTGGCCTTCAGCAAGCTTCTCACTTCCACTCACCCATTCATTTGTACCAGCACTTAATTCACTAACTCCTGATTGTAACGTTTTTTCACCTTGTGCTAATAACTCCATACCACTATGAAGTGATGTCACTCCTTGACTCAGCTCATTTGCCCCCCCGGTTAAAGCAGATTGACTGGATGCAAGCTTTTCACTTCCCTCTTTCAATTTCGATGTCCCATCACTTAAACGATCAATACCATCCGCAAGCTGATTCGCTCCATTTT
The DNA here is from genome assembly GCF_051916495.1 of Bacillus cereus group sp. MYBK216-1. Classification (NCBI taxonomy): domain Bacteria; kingdom Bacillati; phylum Bacillota; class Bacilli; order Caryophanales; family Bacillaceae; genus Bacillus; species Bacillus cereus group sp. MYBK216-1. The sequence goes on along the minus strand of NZ_JBQAGT010000005.1, from coordinate 307,672 downwards.
TTGCATCGGTCGTTCCTTCATGTAACTTCTCAGCCCCATTACTTGCATCACTCAATCCTTGTGCCAAATCTTGAAACTTTGAAAAGACACCCTCTGTATAAGATTTCGTAATACTATTTGAGATTTTTGTTTTCATATTTTCAACAGCTGTCGTTCCAATTTGAGCTGCTACAAAGTTTTTACCTGGATTTACTTTGTACTGTAACTTTGCTGGCTCTGGTTTCTCATCCATAAGTGTACTTACCTTTTTAGAGAAATCTTCCGGAATCGTAACAACCATATAATATTTATCTTCTTTTAACCCTTCATCAGCATTTTTTTCTGATACGAAATGAAAAGCCAATTCCTTATTCTCTTTTAAATTTTTAACAAAATCGTCTCCTGCATGAATTGTTTTTTCATCCATCACAGCACCCTTATCTAAATTCACAACCGCAACAGGTAATTTATCTAATTTTCCATACGGATCCCAATATCCAGCCAAGAAGAATCCTGAATAAATTAACGGAACGATTAATAAAAAAATTAAAGCGATACGTCCATGTTTATGGTGCCACATCGCTTTCCAATCTTTAAATATAAGTTGAATTCCTTTCATGAAACATACTCCTTCTCCTAATTTCACACCATTACAATGGTTTAACAGATTTACTATACACGTCACTTTCCATACTGTATAATACATCTTTAATTATCAATTCATTCCTTTTGGTCTATAGAAAGGAGATTCGAAATGGAACTGCTCCAGTTAAAATACTTTCAGACAGTTGCACGACTAGAACATATGACAAAGGCAGCTGAAGAATTGCATATCGCGCAACCTTCACTCAGCAAAACAATCGCTAGACTCGAAAAGGATTTAGGCGTCCCTTTATTTGATCGCCAAGGCCGACAGATTACTTTAAATTCTTTCGGAAAAGTATTTTTAAAACGGGTAGAACGTATTTTTCATGAATTAAGTGAAGGGGAACGAGAAATTAAAGATTTAGCCGAATTACAACAAGGCTCTATTACAATGGCCGTTTCTATTCCAAGAATATTACCAGAACTACTAGGTTCTTTTTTACGAGAACATCCTAATGTTCGATTCCAGCAATTTCTTGCGTCTACTCCTTCTATGAAACGACAACTGGAAAATATGGAAATTGACTTTTGTCTTTCCTCTGTACCAGTTGAAGGAGAAGAAATTGTTTGGGAACCACTTATTACAGAAGAAATTTTCTTAGTCGTTCCTTCAGGCCATCGGTTATCAAACCGCGAAAGTATCCATCTGCATGAAGTAAAAGACGAACCGTTTATTAGTATGAATACTGGCTATGGATTTCGGCACTTAACGGATGAATTTTGTAAAGAAGCTGGTTTCACTCCGCATATTGCTTTTGAAGTAGATGAACCGACAGTGATTAGCGACCTCATTAAGCAAGGTCTCGGCATCGCTTTTGTTCCAAATTTAACTTTATTAAAAAACTCTACTTTAGCAGCAAACAAGTTGCGTATTATTGAACCCGCTTGTAAGCGAACCATCGGATTAAGTTGGTCAAAAAAGCGATACTTATCAAAAACAGCTCAGCAATTCCGTGAATTCGTGATTGACTACTTCTCTAATATTAGGACGCAAAATTATATCAACCAATAAAAGGTGCCACCCTCATATGGTGGCACCTTTTATTGGTCACTCTTTTTTAATTCCATTTCAGCTAAAAGTGGTAGTACATTATCAAAAATATGCGTATTATTATTTTCACCTGTTACATATCCACCATAATATCTACTAAATACGTTGTCATTTCGGAATGTGGACATATGATCATACAATTCCTTCGCAAACTTTGTATCACCTGTTTGTAGTACGTACAAAATCGTTAGTCCATACGCGGCTGGCGATTCATAATTCACAGTTTGTTTTCCCGTTTCTAAATTGTAACGACCGTATAGCTTTCCATCCTCCTGGAATCTCTTCTTTATAAATTCCAAATAAGCAGCTGATGAAAGACCACCTAAACTTCGATGATATGCAACGTATGATTGGTCAATAAGATTCACTTCTTTATCGTACTTAAATGTACCATCTTCTTTATATTCTTTTGGGAATGCCCAGCCATGCCTTGGATAATCCGCTAAAAATTGAACAATTTCCTGATATTGCTGAGCAGAAACTTTACCGTACTTCTTCATATAAGAGAATGCACGCGGATTTATGTATGATGTTGTTACAAAATTATTTTGTTTCCCTGCATCTGCATCATAATAATCAACATAATAATTATCTTTTTTATTATAACGAAGTACAGCATCACTTAATTGATCGGCAAGGTTTTTATAACGCTCTTCCTTATACATTTCATAAGCACGATATAATTGTTCTATAATACGAAGATCATCTATAAGTGCATTTGTAGCTGACTGCCTCTCTCCCTTTTCAGAGAGTTTCCATAAAACGATATGATTCTTATATACGAAATTATCTTGAATAACCTTTACTTGCTCATCAAATAACGCCTGGTCATCTTTATCAAGTGTATATTGTAACCATAATCCCGCCGATTCTGATAAAGCTTCACGTCCCTTCGCTTCACCCGTACCTGCCTTAGTATCTACTAAACGATACGTGGCAAGCGTTCCATTTTCATTCACCATATGTCTTAAAATAAAATTTTCTGTACGGTTTCCTTGTAAAGCTGACCAAAATACAATTCCACCTAAAGCGATTAAGAAGATAACTCCAATCCCTATATATAAACGTTTCCGCAATCTTTTCACCTCCCTAGTAAGGCTAACCTTAATTTTATCAGAACATACATAAATTTAAAAAAGACAATCTATTAGATTGTCTCCCCCATTTCTATCCCCCACAAACCTCTTTAGAAGGTTTATATAGCGATTGTACAAGTCGATCATATTCACGACGTGTAATTTCTTTATTATATAGCTTCAATAATAAATCTCTATGCTCTTTTGAAAATGCCATCTTTTTAATGACTTCAGGATACATAAAACACCCTCTCCATTTCACATAAACTTCTTTTCCGAAAAACAGAACTTATGTTCGCATAAAAGATTATAAAAGATTCCTGCGCAAAAAACAAACAAAATATAAGTAACTACTTATTTCTTTCTATTCAAAATATTACAACATTATATTATCATATTCACTTTTTAAATACATATATATTTTTGGTAGTTTTTTTGAATAAATCTTCCAATTCAATCAGAAAATAATGGCAAAAAAGAAGAGGAGTTTACATATGGATACGGTAACATTAGCAAGAGCATTTTTTGGTTCTTCATTAGCATTCCACATTATCTTTGCAACACTTGGCGTTGGACTTTCATTGATGATTTTTATAAGCGAAATACTCTATCACTGGAAGAAAGACTCCGACTATGCCATTATGGCGAAAAGATGGACAAAGGCGTTTGCTATTCTTCTCGGTGTAGCAATTCCAACTGGAACAATTGTCGGTGTGCAAATCTCACTTCTTTGGCCTGGTTTTGCCAAAATTGTTGGGCAAGTTATTTCTGTTCCCTTCCAAATTGAGATTTTTGCCTTCTTTTTGGAGGCTTTATTCATGTCAATTTACGTATATGCAGCCGATAAACTTCCTCCATTTATGAGATTAATCTCGCTATTTTTCGTCATGCTTGGTGCCACGGCATCCGCCGTTCTTATTACATCAGCAAATACATGGATGAATACACCAGCAGGATTTTCAATGAATCCAGATGGATCTGTTTTTAACGTTGATCCTTGGAAAGCTTTCTTTAATCCGAGTTTTGGCACAAGTGCATTCCATGTCGTTATTACGGCTTATGCAACTGGTGCGGCTGTCATTGCTTCTATCGCTGGATTTAAATTATTGAAGAAAAATTTAAGTACACGTGAAATTGCTTATCATAAAAAGGGGCTACTATTAGGGCTTGTCGTGACATTTATTACAGGCGCTACGATGTGGCTTTCAGGGCACGAATCGGCAATCGCCCTACATAAACACTCACCTGAAAAACTTGCATCTGCTGAAGCTTTATTTGAAACGACATCACACGCACCGCTATCCATTGGCGGGATTGTGGATCCTAATACGCTTGAACTAAACTATGCACTTGAAATTCCAAACATGCTTAGCTTATTAGTGGGACTAGACCCTAGCACTGTCGTAAAAGGTCTAAATGAATTCCCACAAGAAACATGGCCACCATTTTATACACATACACTGTTCAACTTAATGGTCGGCACTGCTGCGTTTACCTTTGCAGTTGCAGCAATTGCTCTCTTATATTGGTACTTCGTTTACCGAAAAAAGGGGACAGAACTACCGAAGTGGCTACTTTGGGGGGCTGCCGCATGCGGACCAATTATGATGCTCGGTATTGAATTCGGATGGATTTTCAGTTGTAGCGGTCGTCAGCCATGGACAATTTATGGTATGCAACGTACAGTCGATGCTTCTACTCGCGCTGATTTCGTCGGTCCTTTATTTGTTTTATTCATCATTTTATATATTGGACTCGCTATTTTAACAGTCTTTGTTCTACGGACATTCTTTAGAAGACATCCATTAAAGAATGATTTACAACACCAAGGAGGCGATTCTCGTGCATGAGGAAAGTATTGCAATCATCATCTTATGGGCCCTTATTTTCGTATACAGTATATTAGGATCCATCGATTTTGGAGCTGGTTTTTGGGGCATGGTATACGCAAAACATCCAACGCTCGCTGCCAAACTTGCCAATCGGTACTTATCACCAACTTGGGAAGTAACAAATACGTTTCTCGTTTTCGTCGTTGTCGCATTTCTCGGCTTCTTTCCGAAAGCGGCCTTTACTCTTGCAACCGTTATGTTCGTACCAGTTATGTTAATTTTAGTACTCGTTGCAGTACGTAGTACATTTATGGTATTTGCTTACTCCTTGCCAAAATATCAGTACCTTCTTCGGGTTATTTCAGGTATTACTGGTCTCTTAATTCCAGCACTATTAATTACCGTTTTACCCGTTACAGAGGGAGCGTATATTACAATGTCTGAAGGAAGAGAAGTACTCCTGTATGGAAAACTTCTTTCTAGCCCGGTTATCTATTGTTATATGCTCTTCGGACTAACGTCTGAACTATTTCTCTCCTCTCTCTTTCTTGCTGATTTTGCGAGAGAGCAAGGTTCAGAAGATGCATACAAACTTTATAGAAGGAATGCCATCATACTTGGCCCTGCAACACTTGTTACGGCGATTATCGCTCTCGTTGTAATGGATCCAGAAACACATTGGCTTATGCAAGGATTAATAAAGCAATTCCCATGGTTTACAGTTTCTATTGTTCTATTCGTTATCGGATACTCGTCCCTTTGGTGGACAAACAAGAAGTATAACACACTAGGATTCCCTCGCATTGCTGTTTTAGCTGTCGTCGCTCAATATGCATTTGCAAGCTATGCTTACGGGGTCGCGCATTTACCGTATATTATTTACCCTGACGTAACTGTATTTACAAGCTTTACAACGAAAGAAACGTTCTATGCACTGCTCATTCTATACGCAATTGGGATTGCAATTTTATTACCAGGATTTATTTTCTTCTGGAATTTATTCTTGAAGGATCGTACTTTTTTGAAGGAAAAATAATATAGCCTTGGAGTCTGTTCCAAAAGGTATTTTGGGATAGACTCCTCTTATTATATTTTGTCGTTAAGTCGATATATTTTAAAAATTTCCGATATAAATCTCATTTCCTACCTTACTGCCCAATCGATTTATAGGCTCCTATCACAATAGTTATTTCACTACTAGTGACACTTGTCCTTTAGCATGAAAAACACATATTCGCTTCATCTCGTTATACGTCTAGTTCTTCTTATTTTTTGCTGAATATACTACCAATATAAACTTGAGACAAGCTACATCTGTTTAAGGGAAAATAGAAAGGTAGGCAAAATATGAGCATTGAAATATGGATTACTATTATTGTATTCTTCTTAACAATGATTGTTATCTTTTGGCGGCCTCGAGGTTTAAATGAGGCGTGGCCAGCAGCGGTCGGCGCTGGTATTATCCTCTTTACAGGAATCGTATCAAAACCAGACGTCATAGATATTGTTAGTAAAATAGGAGGAGCTTCCATAACAATATTAGCGACCATTGTTATGGCAGTTATATTAGAAAGCTTCGGATTCTTCCATTGGTCCGCAGCGAAACTAGCAAATTTAGCAAAAGGGTCCGGTCACCGTTTATACTGGTATATTCAATTACTATGTTTTCTTATGACTCTTTCATTTAATAACGACGGCAGTATTTTAATTACAACTCCAATTTTAATTCTTCTTCTAAAAAACCTTCAATTAAAACCACATCAACAAATTCCTTATTTATTAAGTGGCGCTTTAATCGCTACTGCGTCTAGTGCACCAATTGGTGTAAGTAATATCGTAAACTTAATTGCATTAAATATCGTTAATATGACTCTTTATATGCATACTGCTATGATGTTTGTACCTGCAACATTAGGCTTATTATTTATGTCATGGCTCATGTATACAGTTTTGAAGAAAAAACTTCCGAAAAAATTACCTGTTTCTTCATATGATATTGAAGAAATTTTTTTCACGAAAAACTTCCATCCACTAAAAGGAAATAATTCTGTTGATACGAAACAAAAACGGACAAGATTCATGTTAAAAGTATTAGGTTTTGTCTTCCTTATGCGCTGTCTTCTATTCGTTGCATCCTTCTTATCCATACCAATTGAAATCGTTGCGGTACTCGGTTCACTCGTTCTTCTCATTTGGAGATGGTACTACTTACGAACAAATCCTGTCGACATTTTGAAAAAGACACCGTGGCACATTTTAATTTTCGCCTTCTCTATGTACGTCATTATTTACGGACTCCACAACGCAGGATTAACAGCTGCACTTGTACAATGGCTCGAGCCAGTTGTGAATCAGCATCTACTCTATGCTAGCTTTGCGATGGGCGGACTTGTATCCATCCTCTCTAACGTCTTCAATAACCATCCTGCCCTTATGATTGGTACGATCACATTAACAGAAATGGGACTAGATCCAGTCACATTAAAAACAATCTATCTCGCAAACATCATTGGTAGTGACATCGGTTCACTATTACTACCAATTGGTACGCTAGCTTCACTCATTTGGATGTATATTCTGAAACAAAACAAAATTAAAGTAAAATGGAAAGACTATTTAAGTGTATCCCTTATCGTTATCCCGCTCACAACAGTCGTCACACTATTCCTCTTATTCTACTGGGTACACCTCTTCTTTGCCTTATAAAGTGAAACTTTAATCAGTGGGGGTTTTGTTCATCCCCCACTGATTATTAGCCCTAACCAATCGGGCTTTTACGGGCAGCCCGACCCCCACCTAACTTCTTTGCTTCCGCTGAATTTTGAGGTGGGGGTCTTACTGCCCACAAATAGCGGGATAAACAACAGAATCCCCATTTGCTACCGTCTTAGCAAATGGGGATTCTTCTATAATAAAGTTAGGTACTACAGTGTGATCAATCAAGTAAAGAGGTGTAACGTGTTATTGATATAAATGACTACCAGCTTCTTTAAATTCTTCTGCTTTCTCTTTCATTCCTTTTTCAATTGCTTCTGTCGTTTCTAAATCATTTTCTTTTGCATATTCACGAATATCATGTGAAATTCTCATACTACAAAACTTCGGTCCACACATTGAACAGAAGTGAGCTGTCTTTGCCCCTTCTGCAGGCAACGTTTCATCGTGATATTCCATCGCACGTTCAGGATCTAAAGATAGATTAAATTGATCGCGCCAACGGAATTCGAAGCGTGCTTTTGAAAGTGCATCATCACGCTGATGAGCCGTTTTATGTCCTTTCGCAAGATCAGCCGCATGCGCTGCAATTTTGTACGTAATAACACCCGTGCGTACATCATCTTTATTCGGTAAACCTAAATGTTCTTTCGGCGTTACATAACAAAGCATCGCCGTTCCAAACCAACCGATCATCGCAGCTCCAATCGCCGATGTAATATGGTCATAACCTGGTGCAATATCTGTCGTTAGTGGCCCAAGTGTGTAAAACGGCGCGCCCTGACAAATATCAAGCTCTTTCTCCATATTCTCTTTAATTAAGTGCATCGGTACGTGTCCAGGTCCTTCGATCATAACTTGCACATCATGTTTCCAAGCAATTTTGGTTAATTCACCAAGTGTTTCAAGCTCAGAAAACTGTGCTTCATCATTTGCATCTGCAATAGACCCTGGACGTAATCCATCTCCAAGAGAGAACGAAACATCGTACTGTTTCATAATTTCACAAATCTCTTCAAAATGAGTATATAGGAAGTTTTCTTTATGATGGAATAAACACCACTGCGCCATAATCGAACCACCGCGTGAAACGATACCTGTCGTACGCTTTGCCGTGATTGGAATGTAACGAAGCAATACACCAGCGTGAATCGTAAAGTAATCAACGCCTTGCTCCGCCTGCTCAATTAACGTATCACGATATACTTCCCACGTTAAATCTTCTGCAATTCCGTTTACTTTTTCCAGCGCTTGATAGATCGGTACAGTCCCAACTGGTACAGGCGCGTTACGAATAATCCACTCACGCGTCGTATGAATGTTTTTACCTGTAGATAAATCCATAATCGTATCCGCACCCCAGCGCGTTGCCCACGTCATCTTCTCTACTTCTTCTGCAATAGAAGAAGATACAGCAGAGTTTCCGATATTTGCATTGACCTTCACGTGGAAGTTACGCCCAATAATCATCGGCTCTGCTTCCGGATGGTTAATATTCGCTGGTAAAATGGCACGGCCTTCCGCGATTTCCTTACGAACAAACTCCGGCTCTACACCTTCACGAATCGCAACATATTCCATCTCAGACGTAATAATGCCATTACGTGCATAGTGCATTTGCGTAACGTTTGCACCTTGCTTCGCTCTAAGCGGCTGGCGATCCATTTGCGGGAAAACAGATGTATGCTTCGAAGCCACTTTCACACCGTCATCCTCTGGTTTCACTTCGCGCCCTTCGTATGCTTCTACATCACCACGCCCCATAATCCAAGAGTGGCGCGGTGTTGGAATACCTTTTTCCAACTCGACCTTATACGCAGGATCTGTATAAGGACCGCTCGTATCATACACACGGATTGGCGGATTTGGAACGCCATTCGTTTCGCTTTGTTCAATCTCACGCATCGGCACTTTCATACCTTCTCGTGGTCCATTCACATATACTTTTTTACTCCCTGGTAAACTCGATTTCAATTCAATTTGCTCAGCTGAAACAGATTGTTTCATAAATTTTGTTGCCCCCCTGTTCGTGACAAGGACGAGATATGGCCAGCGCATGCCAAAATAAAAAGAGCCAGGTCCATAAAAAAATAAGGACCTGGCTCATAAAGACATCATTATGTAAAGCCGTTAACTTCCCTACGCTGGTACGAGCCAGATCAGGTCCAAAGGGTTAAGAAGTTCACGCGCTTCTCTCTCAGCCTACGCATACGTTAGGCACCCCTAGTTTATCACTGATTTAATTTTCAATACTTTCCCATCATACACTATAATCTGAAAAATTAAAAGTTTATTTCTTTTTCTCTTTATGGAATCATCCACGTTAAATAATATGCTTGAACATACGTCATAATACCAACAATAATTACGAAGAACACCCTATTGTAAAAATAGTTTATGACATAACATGGGAGTTTAAAAACATCTTCACCACAAAGAATGTTGAGAATCTCGACCATTGTATTAAGAAAATTAAGAATACTAATATACAAGAGTTTAAGAGCTTTACGAATGGATTAGCCCGGGATATTGAAGCTGTCAGAAATGCGGTAACTTATGAGAATAATAAAGGTCTTGCCGAAGGGAGCATAAACAAGTTAAAGCCTATTAAAAGAATCATGTATGGTCGATGCAAATTCTCCACATTGCGGACAAAGATTCTACTTTTGGAGAGAATGAGACTTTTCAACTAACTCCGGGAAGAACCATTTTTTACTTGCCAAATACATTCATCAGTCCCGTTTGACAAAGAGCCTTTGTCTCTGCTGCATTTTGCTATTTCATTTCGTTCGTTAACATACTTTGTTGTAGTCATTTATGAACTTTTCTTCTATAATCTAATTTTGAAAAATCTTGCGAAGGTAATTTTTTTGGAATTCTAAACGTGACAAATCATTTCATTTCAAGTTTCCTAATAAATGTTTCATTCTCTTCTAACCAATTATGAAAATTTTCTTCACTCAAGCCATTTTTTTCATCCCACTGAATCATGCTTTTTACTTTACCTTGTTGAAATAATAAAAATGCTGGCGTTTGATCAAAACCGTATCTTTTTTTGAACGCTAACCACCTATTTTTATCTTGATGTATATTACTTATATTTACTAAATAAAGTGAGTCTTTAAGAGGAAAAGTTTTAACTTCCTTCTCTAATATTTTTGAGAAAAAAGAACAATCGGAACACTGACTATTTCCGATATAAACAAAAATATCATCCCCGTTTTTAATTCTTTTTTCAAATGAATCTACTGTAATTGAATTGAGATAATCATAACTTCCAGTATTATCAATAACAATTTGTTTTTCTATTTCCAAAGTAGAATTATTTCTTTTTAACACTGTATTTTCTCTATAAAGAAAAAAAATACTTAACAAAAAAATAATAATAATTACTCCTAAAACTCCATATTTTTTCATATCAGAAGTCCACTTCCTTTATCGTTTGCTGAAATTCTGTGTCAGTAAAAGCAGTATTCATACGTTGAACTTCCTTTCCATTTCGATAAAATATTAATGTAGGGGTTCCCTCAATATGATATTTTTTTGATTGGCTGACATAATCTTTGTCTTTGTTTCCAATGATAGTGTATACTATCCCTTTATTTCTCTTTGCATAATCATTCACAATAGGGTCAACTAGTTTGCAAGGTGCGCAACCATCTTGCTTCACGAAAATAATCACTTTTTCATTTTCTTCTACTATATTCGGAATTTGATTAAACTTTGTATATTCATAATTAGTCTTTTCATAGGTCATTTTGTGATACATAAACATTCCAAAAAAACCTGCTAACACCAGAATTGAAATACTAATAATTATTTTTTTCATATTACCGCCTTCTTTATTATATTGTTATCTTTGACAATAAATTCTTCCAAGCATTTTTCTGTTACCTCTTTATCGTGTGTTATAAAAATTTTCAATCCTTCTAAGTTTAGCAAATAGTTAATAACAGATAATTTTACATCTTCATCTAAACCATTTGTAATTTCATCAAAAATATAAATCTTCTTTTTGATCAATGTAGAACGTAGTATTTTAACAATTTGCATTTGCCCTAAACTTAACTGTGTACCATCTACATTTTCAAAGTCTATATTTTGAAAAGCAGAATCAGCGTTGAGTTCATTTATAGTTTCTATGATATATTTGTCTTCAATATCCCGTCCTAACTTGATATTATCTAAAACATCAGACTCAAATAAACTCTCACGTCCATCTACATAAATAATATTATCTCTAATAGATTCTTCTGAAACATCTTGTAAGTTTTGTCCATTAACCTTAATACTCCCATTATCAGGAATATAAAGACGAGCGATCAATTTACCAAATGTTGACTTTCCTACCCCATTTAATCCACTAATAGCAAGATTATTACCCTTAATATCTATTGAAAGATTTCTAAATATTTTAGCTGTTGAATCATAATCAAAGGATACATTTTCAAAACTAACTTCTATATCTTCTGCGGGTATTTCAAGTACCTCATCTCCAAAAAATTTAATTCTTGATTCAATTATATTGTAGAGTTTAGCTTGTGCTACTTTTCCTTGTACCAGTGATGACTGTAAGTTAGCAAGATTAAGAATTGGATTTGTCACATAAGAAAGTAATGCATTAAATGTTAGCAGAACACCCGTTGATAATTGGTTATTAATAATTAGATACACTCCGCATGAAAATAGCAAAATGTTAAATGAAGATAAAATAAATGTTTTAAGTTGATTTTGCATAGAATCAAAATTAAACATTTTTGTTCTCGTACCAATATAGTCCGTAAGTTTATCTACTCCTCTGTTTCCAAATTCAGTTTCTAAACTAAGCTGTTTAATAATACTCATGTTGCTAAAAATATTGACTACTGTAGTATTAAATTCTTGGCCCGTTTTGACCAACGATTTACTCAATTTTTCATAACGTCCTTGTGATAAATAAAGTACAAGCAAAAGCGTAACAATTAATACAAGAACAAGACCGGATAATCTACTTTCAGATTTGAATAACAAATAAAAACTGAATCCCATAGTTATAACATTCACCGGAATCATTTGAAGATAAGTTAAAAATCTTTGTCGGATCATTAATACGTTTGAGAGGTTAGTAAGCAATTCTCCTACCTCATAAGATTCAATTGCCATATTTGGTTTAGCTAACAAGCCTTTAAAATATTTTTCAATAATTCTTTTGTCAATTTTTTTACTCATCCAGTTATACATAAAATTATTAGTAAAAGATAATACGAAATTTAAGATATTTATCACTAGATAAACACCCATTAATTCTAATACAAGTGCACTTAGCTTTTGTGGTATCAGAAAGTTGAAGTACAGAGAATAAATATTTGCAAGCACTACACCCAGGAGATAAATTACAATTGATAGGACAAATGATATAACAAGTTGCCATTTTACTAATTTCAAAATTTTCCAGATACTCACTTCTTTAGTATTTTGTTCTATTTCATACTGTATTTCAGAATTTTCTAAATCAATTTCTAATACATACGGTTGCCATATTTCTATGAACTTCTTTATTGTCATTACTTGTTGCTTATCTTTAGTAGAATCTCCAATAATTAAACTAGATTTTTTCTTTTCAAAAACTGTAACGAAATGTATTCCCTCTTCATTCTCAATTTGTGTAATAAACGGATAAGAAACTTCATCAAATACCTCTCTCTGCTTAGTTGCTTGTGAAACAGTTCCATTAATTCCTAAACGTTTTAGACCTTTTTTTAAATCAAAAAAGTTAGTCCCCAACGAAGTATTTTTAATTAATGGTCGAACTTCACAGATTGAGACTTTTTTGCAAAATAGTTCTTCATTATCATAGCCACACACGCTGCGCCACAGTCTTCCTTACCAATCTGAGGAATGACTTCATATTTCATAATTACTCTCCTTTTACTGAAAAATCAGTCATTTTTTAATGTTATTGAAAATTATATTAAGTGATTTTTTTGAATTTATTTATATATCTGATCAAGCTTTTTTAACATTTTTGAAAGATTAGAAGAAAAATTATTTAAATTGAGCTTATGAGCTATTTCATAAGCAGTTTTGTAATCTTCCAACTCAAAAAATAATAATCCTATTAAATCATCAAATGCATATCCATTTTCAAACAGTGATTCTTCTTGATTTAAAACATTGTCTCTAGTATAAATTAGCAACCTAAGTAATTCTTTTTGTTGGGATTTCAATTTTTGAATTTCTTTTATTCCTGTGAGATATATTGCTACAGAACGATCTTCCACAGTTCCCCTCTCGGCACTTTCAAAAAGCATAGTAATATACTTTTCTGCTTCATCATTTTTATTTTTACTTAAATAATAAAAGCCTAAATCCTTAGCAACCTGGTTACTATAAGAGTCATCAGGAAATTTTTTAAAAAAGTTAAGCATTCCTTGTTCATACTCTTGATCAGTCAACATCGGCTTAGCATCTCTATAGTAAAAATAATAGTACCTAGAATTATTGGGATTTTGCTTAAGAATTTTTTCTATTAAAGTTGTGTTCCTGAGTGCTTTATTCTTATTTTTTATCACGACATCTTCATACCCATCATGTTTTACCACTACTTTAGATATTTTTATAGACACTAGATTTAAGCTTTCCTCTATCACAATAGGGTATTCATGAATAACTCCTTCGAATTTAACGGTGTTATCGTTAGGCAGAATTCTACCAGCATTATAAAAAACAGAATCATCTGTATTTATTATTTTCGGTGCAAAAACAATTCTTTCTCTATTGTTAGCATGTTTCAACGTATTTTTAATAGCATCATCAAGATGATCAATACTACCTTTTACTAAAATTTCATCAGAATCTATAAAAAAGATCCAATCTTTACTGGATTTAGAAATTCCAAAATTTCTAGCTTCTGCAAAGTCATCGTTCCAATCGAAATGAAAGATTTTTATATTTTCCATTGTAGCTAAGATACTCAATGTATTATCTGTTGAACCAGTATCAACAACTATTATTTCATCATCTTCTCGTAAGTCCTCATGTATAGCTTCTATACATCTCTCTATTACTCTTTCTTCATTTTTACATATAATAACTATTGAAAATGATTGACTCATTTTATCCTCCTAAAATTAGAATAATCAGATAGTTAAATCACTTTTCTATTATTGTATTATCTTACTTTGAAAAATAGATTATTATTAACAGTATTTATGAAGATATTCTGTGTAATACTGCATTTCGCTACAACTGCTATTGTTACCCGCAATACAGCCTGCAATAGCGATAGTTAACAATTTACTATACAAGGAACAAAATTGACCTGCTCCTCCATATTATTGTATTATCTTACTTTGAAAAAATAATTATTATTAACAGTTATCATGAAGCCATTGTGTGTAATGCTGCATTTCGCTACAACTGCTACTGTTACCTGCCATACAACCTGCAATAGCGACAGGTAACAATTTACTATACAAGGAACAAATGTAACTTGCTCCTCCATTAGATAGCGACGTTTCCATTTCTTCATCTGCTAGTTTACGCAATAAATTAGTCATTACTTTCTCCTCCATTTAGTGATTTAACTATCTTTATTATTCAGAGCTAAAACTCAAAGAGAAAGCTCTTACATTTATTGTAACATTTTTTCCTTAATATGTTAATTATTTTTCCTTAATATGTTAATCTTTTTTTGTTGTCTTGTTAGTTAAAGGGGTACTTAGTACAAAAAATAACCGTAGATAGTAGCACGAACACCGTTCTTGTTATAATTAATTTTTTTCAGAACGTCTATAATCCTCTTTTAAAAAATATATGTAAATATAATAAAAAACGAATGATTAATAGAAATATTCTACACCACTCGTTTTTTATCGGACTTCTTTTTACTGTACTTTTATTTTCTTTATGAGTTATTAGAAAAATAATTGTCTATATAAGTCTTTATTTTTTCAAAATTCTTTTCCATAAATAAGATTGCTGGTACTTCAATTATTGGAAGATTATTTTCATTATCGAAAGCTGGACACGGTTTGGGAACTACCAAATAGTCAACTGAGTTTTTATCTCTAATATAATTAATTGAAACATCATAATACTTAGAAAAATATTCCTTCAAATCATCCTGATTCCTTAAAAATGGTAGAGAAAATATTGAACCATAATTTATACCAGCATCGACAATTAATACAAAGCATATTTTTTTCATGATACACCCTCCTCGTATAATAAGTTTTAAGTTAATAACTGTTCCTTGAAAATTAAATAGTTTTTATCTTCAAGAGCTACATCAAAAAAAATGATGTATGGGTAAAATTTAGTCTTGGATACCGGGGGATTTCCCCAGATAATGGAAGTACGGAAATGAACCCATCGGGAATATGCTTACTCCTCCTGTAGTTCGACCACGTTAAAAGACTGTGACCCAGACCAAAATGCACTGCATACGCACAAGCTGTATCGTTTTCCTTCACTTACCTCTCATAGTGGGGAGGGCAGCTTAGATGAAGGCAATCATTGAATACTCATACGCGAGGTTGTGGCTATGTTTTGGACTCTAGGGAGATCCCACAGTATCCAAGCTCATTCCAAATACTATTCAAAGAAAGGAGGTCCTTTCTTTGAGATTATTCGTAGCTATTGATGTAAGCTCTGAAAAACTTGATGTATGTTTTCTTGACAGTCATGACACTGTTTTGAAAGAAATTTGTCTTTCAAACGATGTGAATGGTGCCAACGCCATTAAGGAGGATGTTCTCCATTTTCATCAGTTGTACAACTATAAAAAAATTGTCATTGGTATGGAGTCTACTTCCGTCTATAGTTTCCATCCTTCCATGTTCCTAACGGAAGATAAGGATTTGAGGGCTTTAGACGTGGAAGTGGTCGTACAAAATCCAAAAGCCATCCATCGGTATAAAAAACTCTTTGAAGAAGATAAGACCGATAAAATAGATGCTTTCCGTATTGCCGATTTTTTACGAATCGGACGGTATAATAAGTTTCTTATCAAGGAGGAAAAATACGTTGCCCTTCAACGTTTAACACGATCTAGATATCAACTCGTTCACCAGCAAACAGAATGTAAGCAACACTTTCTGAAGAACCTTTACTACAAATGTAATATGTTATCGAAAGAGTTAAATACCTCTGTTTTTGGTGCGACGATGATGGAAATACTCTCAGATTCCCTTTCGTTGGATGAAATCGCAGAAATGGATCTAGAAGCACTCGCTACTCTTCTTCAGAAAAAGGGGA
Organism: Bacillus cereus group sp. MYBK216-1; assembly: GCF_051916495.1. Lineage (NCBI taxonomy): Bacteria > Bacillati > Bacillota > Bacilli > Caryophanales > Bacillaceae > Bacillus > Bacillus cereus group sp. MYBK216-1. Next base: position 291,137 of record NZ_JBQAGT010000005.1, on the reverse strand, counting down.
AAGGACGCTTTAGCGACCCGGAAGATTTAGCGAAAACCATCAAGAAAGCCATACGTGACTCCTACCGACTAGGTAAGGTCATTCAAGACTCTGTGGACGTTGTATTAGCCACTTATGCACGATTGATTCAAACATTGAAAAAACAAATCAAAGAGATAGAAAAAAGCATTACTGCTTTATTCTAAGCCATTCCAGAAGCGAGATATTTAACAAGTGTTCCAGGCATTGGAGTCGTATACGCCGCGGGAATCATTGCAGAAGTTGGACAAATTGAACGCTTTGAGAACGAAGCACAATTGGCCAAATACACCGGTCTTTACTAGAAAAAATCGCAATCTGGAAACTTTGAATCGGAACGAACACCCATGACACGAACGGGAAACCAGTATCTTCGTTATTACATGGTTGAAGCTGCCAACTCTGTACAACTTCGTGAAGCTACTTACCGTGCTTATTATTTAAAGAAATATGATGAAGTTCCGAAATACAAACATAAAAAAGCCCTTGTCTAAAGCCGTAACTAGATTCGCTAAATTGTTTTTCAAATATTGAACCAAGCACTTGACTGATTGCTTGTTGAACAACCCTATCCACTACTGTCGGTATTCCCAATTTGCGCATCTTCCATAAAAAGAGCCAGGTCCATAAAAAAATAAGGACCTGGCTCATAAAGACATCATTATGTAAAGCCGTTAACTTCCCTACGCTGGTACGAGCCAGATTAGGTCCAAAGGGGTTAAGAAGTTCACGCGCTTCTCTCTCAGCCTACGCATACGTTAGGCACCCCTAGTTTATCACTGATTTAATTTTCAATACTTTTCCATCATACACCATAATTTGGAAAATTAAAAGTTTATTTCTTTTGTTGTTTATGGAATCATCCACGTTAAATAATAAGCCTGAACATAAGTCATAATACCAACAATAATTACGAAGAACAAACTATGCTTCACTGTAAAACGGAACAAATCCGATTCTTTTCCAGCAAGTCCAACTGCTGCACAAGCAATTGCAATCGATTGCGGAGAAATCATTTTTCCTGTTACACCGCCCGTTGTATTTGCTGCAACGAGAAGCACTTCAGATACACCGACTTGCTGCGCTGTAATGGCTTGTAAATTCGAGAACAGTGCATTCGCAGACGTATCAGACCCTGTTAGGAATACGCCAATCCAGCCTAAGAATGGTGAGAAGAACGGGAATAGTCCGCCAGTTCCGGCTAATGCTAACGCTAACGTAGAAGATAGACCAGAATAGTTTGCGATAAATGCAAACCCTAGTACGAATCCGATAGATAGAATTGGCATTTTTAATTCGCTTAACGTTTCTTTAAATGTCACTACTGCATCTTTTACATTCATTTTCAAAATAAACATGGAAATGATACAAGCAATTAAAATCGCTGTTCCAGTTGCCGATAATACATCAAACTTTAGAATTGCCTCGTAAGGCGTTGGTTTATTTACAATGGGCTCTGCTTTCATTACTAAATTATGTAGACCTGGAATTTCAAACTTAAATACAAGACTTTCTAAAGCCCCTCCTGGAGCGAATAATGCCTTAAAGAAACTTTGGCTCCAAATGACTACCATAACCGTTAATACGATAAATGGAGACCATGCCTTCACCACTTTTCCAAACGTTAATTTCGGCATCGATGCTGCTGTCGTTGCTGCTACTTCACTATTTGCTTGCCCGGATTGATAAGTTTCTTTCGGCTGCCAAACTTTTAAGAACAGCGCTAAACTAATTAAACTTACAAGTGCCGATGTAATATCCGGAAGTTCCGGCCCTAAAAATGTCGCTGTAATGAACTGCGTAATCGCAAATGAACTACCCGCTACAAGTAACGCAGGCCACGTTTGTCTTATACCTTTAAATCCATCCATTAAAAATACGATAAAGAATGGAACAAATAATGATAGGAACGGTAATTGATGCCCAGCCATTTGTCCAATTTTATGTGGATCAATACCTGTTACTTGTCCAGCAACTGTAATCGGAATTCCCATCGCTCCGAACGCCACTGGTGCAGTATTTGCAATCAAACAAAGACCTGCTGCGTATAAAGGATTTAACCCAAGACCCGCAAGAAGCGCTGCTGTAATCGCTACTGGTGCCCCAAATCCTGCCGCTCCTTCTAAAAATGCTCCAAATGAAAATCCAATTAAAATAACGAGTAGACGATGATCGTTCGTAATCGATAATACCGATGCACGAATCACATCAAATTGACCTGTTTTTACAGAAATTTTATATAAAAATACGGACATAATGATAATCCAAGCAATTGGCCATAACCCGTACAAAAAACCGTACCCGGTTGCTGCCATTGCCATCTTGAACGGCATTTTATAAGCGAATAACGCTACTAAAACTGTAAGTACAACTGTAATAAATCCTGCTACATACCCCTTCATGCGGAAAACTGCTAAAGCTAAGAAAAAAAAGATAATCGGAATAAGTGCGACCGCTGCCGAAATCCAAATGTTTCCGAATGGATCATAAACTTGTGTCCATGTGTTCATTGTTCTCTCCCCCTAAAGAATCCCCTTTTAAATAGAATAACCTCATCAATAGACTATCAGGTCATCATACCTTTAAGCCTAAAATAAAAAAACGTTTAAGAAAACGTTTTCAACAACTTTCATTTATACTGTACCATAACAATTTCTATTAAAAAAGATTTTTTTGAAAATTTTATTATTTAATAGAAAATCTTACAAAATCGTCACGTTCTTGTAATGTTTATCGATAGGAAGTTTGCCAAAATTATTGCATAATAATAGTATAACAACAGAAATTATTCATGAGGTGATATATATGAACGGAAATAAAATATTAGCTGCGTTATCATACTTTAGTGTACTATTTGCCCCTATCTTATTCCCTATTATCGTTTGGATTGTGGGAGACGCTGAAACAAAACCACATGCAAAACGTGCTCTATGGACACACATCATTCCAAGTATCGCTACATTCATTGGCGTAACTATTTTAGGAATTATGGGTCTTGGATCTGATCAACCAGATGTAACACTTGGAATTGGATCAATGATTGTCTTAGCTATTTGCGGAATCATCAGCTTATACTACTTCATCTGGAACATTGTAAAAGGAATTAAAGTGCTGAAAGCTTAATTTTAAACAAATGTTTGTTTAAAAAGGGCCCCTTGCAAATTGCAAGGGGCCTTTTCCAAATTCGTTCACTTTATCTCCTGCGTTTCTTCTTTTTTCTCATCATTTTCTTTCGGCGCGTATTCACTTTATCCGCTATAATGTGGAGCGTACTTGCCACAACAATTCCCATTAAGAACGTTACAATTTCAACCTCATGTTTCTTCGCAATTTCTATTAAATTACCATCCAGTGCGATTACATTTAATAGAAATAAAAATGGAGAAAAGACGATTAACATGTACGCAATACGAATCACATCACCAAGTATAATCGTATGCGTAAAGAAAGATCGATGCGGCATTACTTTCTTATAAGGATACCAAAATATACGTAAGAAACCCCATTTGTTATAAGCATTACTGTACGTATCTAAATCTGGTGTTAAAAATGAAGTACCTACTAAAAAACCAATTGCAAAAGTTAATAAAAAATCAAAATTTGTTAATCCATACGAAAAGAGCAAAAACAAAACAACCGGAAGGGATATTAAGTTTATTTTCGTATGCGTTCTTCCTGATGGCATAATGCACTTCCTCGCTTACGTTCGTCCTGTCACCTTATGACAGGTTTCACCTATTGACCTAATTTCTGATCGATAAATGTTGTGTCTATATCCGAACCAAACCATTCTGCCAACTTCACTCGTGCCTTATTTTTCACATCTTCATTGACGTATAACGACACCTGTATTAGTGCGGCCGTTAACGCCCCCAAATCATCCGTATAGCCAATTCCAGCAATGAAATCTGGAATCGCATCAATCGGTGCAATAAAATAAGCAAGTGCTCCAATTACAATAATTTTCACTCGTTTTGGAACATCGGGTCTTTGTAAAACGTAAAACAGTAATAAACTTGCATAAATGACCGACTGCCCTGCTTGCTTTGCAACATGTTTTACTTTCTTCCAAAACGCTTCAACTGAAAATTTTTGTTTCATGTAAAAGCCTCCCTATTTTTAAAAAGAAATAAGCTAGAATATGTTATCAGTAAAAGTTCATGGAAATTACACAAAACCTATCAATGAACTTTCATTGTAACAAACAAACCAAAAAAGAACAAGTGTTCGTTAATTTTCACACGATTTCCTTCATATAATAGATTTCTAGATAACCCTTACCCATCTTCATTTCTTATTTCTCAACAAAGAAAATTTTCACTTCCACTTAACATTCTGCTCTACCTTTGTTATATTTTCTAGTTGACGGACATATAAACGAATGTTAAAGTTTTCTCTGGTAGTGACAAATCTTATACAAAAAATGTAAAATGTTATAGTGTTTCTCAGAAATGAATTTTGTTGTATAATACAGAAATGACGTTATGCTTATGAGCAACAAAAGAAACCAAAAGGGTATGCATAGTTATAGTCGTATATGGGTGAATATAGAACCTTTAATTATGGCCAAGAAAACTATGTATTTTTTATTTTAGCATTTTTCGCTCCAAAATCGACCAAGCCTGATAGAGAAAGGGTGGAAATGAATGAAAGAAACCTTGAAATCACAATTTCAAAATGTGCGTTTCACTGTATTCGTAGCTTTAGCCTTATGGCTGAAAACTTACCTTATTACACGCACAAGCTTTGATTTAAAACTTGAATCTTTCATGCAAGAATTCATTTTATTCCTTAGCCCATTAGCAGCATCATTACTGCTTGTTGGTCTTGCATTATTTGCAAAAGGGAAAAAACGTAACTATATAGCACTTGGAATTAATTTTGTCTTAACAATCGTTCTTGTTGGTAACGTAATGTTCTACGGATTCTACAATGACTTCGTTACTTTACCGGTGCTAGGACAAACATCTAACTTTGGAAGTTTAGGTTCTAGTGTAAAAGAATTATTTAACTACAAAATTATTCTTGCATTTGCAGACATTATCATATTCTTCGTTCTGTTGAAGAAAATGAAAAACTTTGCACCTACAGAGCGTGTAGCACGCCCGATGCGTTCCCTATACTTCGTATCAACAGTTGCTATTTTCTTCGCAAACTTAGGACTTGCAGAAGCTGAACGTCCAGAATTATTAACACGTTCATTCGACCGCGTTATGCTTGTTAAAAACTTAGGATTATATGTACACCAAGTATACGATCTTGGCTTACAAGCAAAATCAAGTTCACAAAAAGCATTCGCTGACGGTAGTAAATTACAAGAAACAGAAAACTACGTGAAAACAACACAAAGTAAACCAGATCCAAATATGTTCGGTACTGCAAAAGGGAAAAACGTAATTGTTGTCTCTCTTGAGTCATTACAAACATTCTTAATTGGCGCAACAGTTAACGGACAAGAAGTTACACCATTCTTAAACCAATTTACGAAAGAAAGTTATTACTTTGATAACTTCTTCCATCAAACTGGGCAAGGTAAAACATCTGATGCTGAATTCCTAGTAGATACTTCTTTATATCCACTAGACCGCGGTGCTGTATTCTTCACACACGGTAATAATGAATATACAGCAACTCCAGAAATTTTACGTCAGCAAGGGTATCACACGTCGGTATTCCACGCAAACAACGCAACATTCTGGAACCGTAACATTATGTATCCAGCACTTGGTTATGATCGTTACTACAACGAGCTTGACTACAAGATTACGCCAGAAACAAAATTAAACTGGGGATTAAAAGATATCGAATACTTCGATCAATCTATTGATATGTTAAAACAAGTGAAGCAACCATTCTATACTCGCTTCCTTACTTTAACGAATCATTACCCATTCACTTACGATGACAGTACAAAATTAATCGACGAATATAATTCTGGTGATGGAGTATTTGACCGTTACATGGTAACTGCTCGTTACTTAGACGAAGCAATGAAACACTTTATTGAGCGTCTAAAAGCAGAAGGTATTTACGACAACTCAGTAATCGTATTCTACGGTGACCACTACGGTATTTCTGAAAACCATAACCGTGCAATGGCACAGTTCTTAGGAAAAGAAGAAATCACTGCATTTGACCATATGAACTTACAAAAAACACCGATGTTTATTCACGTTCCAGGTCAAAAAGAAGGTAAAACAATTTCGAAACCAACTGGAGAAATTGATATTAAACCAACTATTCTAAACTTACTTGGTGTAGATTCTACAAATGACGTTCGATTCGGTCATGATGTATTCTCACCTGATAATAAAGGATTTGTTGTTCTTCGTGACGGTAGCTTCGTTACAGATAAATACATGTACACAAACAGTACATTCTACGATCGTGCTACTGGCGAAGTTGTACAATTACCGAAAGAAGAATCTCAACCACTAATTGATCGTGCCCAAAATGAATTGAACATGTCTGATAAAATCATTGAAGGTGACTTACTTCGCTTCTCTGAAAGTAATAAGATTAAAACTGGTGAAGTAAAAACAGTTATTAAAGAAGAAAAGAAGAGCGCTGAGTAATCTCAGCCTCTTTTTTTATTTTCTTCCATACAACTACTTATATTCATTAACTTTAAAATTACATAACCTTTACCAAATATTAACATAGCGTTAATGAAGAATCTCTATAATAAAATATGTAAACGAGGTTCTACATATTTCTTATCTTTCATCTTTCGTAAGATCCCTTAAAGAAATGTGTAAATCTTTTGTTTCTACTTTCTTATAATTGTCTTTCAACATGTTTTGTTTCCATACACAAAACATTCAACAAGACAATGTCCCTATGAAAGATAGCTACCCTCCTTGTGCAGCATTCCATAAGAATGTTGCTTTTTTTTATTTAAAAGCAGGATTCTCATTCTTATTTTCGAATTTGTATATACAAAATGCTGTAAAGTGAAACTTTAATCAGCCCTTACCAATCGGGCAGCTACGGGCAGTTATTCGCCCAATTCACTTCTTTGCTCCACCCTAATTTTTAAGTGGAAGTTTTACTGCCCGTTAATGCGGGGTAAATCATCCTTACTTCTCTATGATTTATAAATACATATACGGTCATATGTAGAGAATTGCTTACATAAAAATTACTATAGTAATTTTTATGTCGCATGAATGAAAGTTTCACATTACTTACGTACTTACGAAAGGATGGGACGGAAATTGGCATACGAAAAATTTGTACTTTGGAATGATGAAGTTATTGATACAACAAAACAACAAACGTACATAGAACTTGAAGAGAGAGGTTTGCAGTTCGGAGATGGTGTCTACGAGGTGATTCGCCTATATAAAGGGAACTTTCACTTATTAGATCCGCACATAACGAGATTATATCGCTCCATGGAAGAAATAGAATTATCGCTCCCTTTCTCAAAAGCTGAGCTCATCACTTTACTTTACAAATTAATTGAACGAAATCATTTCCATGAAGATGGCACAATTTATTTGCAAGTATCTCGTGGTGTACAAGCTCGCACACATATATTTTCATATGACAACCCTCCGACAATTTATGCCTATATTACAAAAAAAGAAAGACCAGCATTATGGATTGAATATGGTATACGTGCTATATCAGAACCCGATACTCGATGGCTACGCTGTGACATTAAATCATTAAATTTATTACCAAACGTACTAGCTGCTACGAAAGCTGAACGGAAAGGTTGTAAAGAGGCACTTCTCGTAAGGAATGGTATTGTAACGGAAGGAAGCCATTCCAACTTCTTTTTAATTAAAAACGGAACTCTTTACACACATCCAGCCAATCACCTTATTTTAAATGGCATTATTCGTCAATATGTCCTTTCTTTAGCTAATACTCTTCACATTCCTGTACAGGAAGAACTTTTCAGCGTTCGTGACGTTTATCAAGCAGATGAATGCTTTTTTACAGGCACAACGATTGAAATTTTACCAATGACCCACCTTGATGGGACCGCGATTCAAGATGGGCAAGTTGGGCCTATCACCAAAAAACTGCAAAAATCTTTTAATCAAATCTTGTTACAATCCAATATGACCTCTTCTTAAACACGAATAATTTCTGTCCTTTCATATTCAATATATGCATTTAAATGGAAATCAAGGTGTAATTTTATGCCTTGATTTTTTTCTTGTAATCTTTTTGTCATATTCAGATTCCTATATAAGTCTTGACAGTAATCGACATGCTCTTTAGAATTTTTAACAGTTGGTAAATATTTCTTCACTACATTACAGACAGAAAGGAATCGACAAATTATGAAAAAGTATCTTGCCGGTCTTGCGGCAGTGTCTGTAGCAGGAGGAGCAGCACCTACACTTGATAGTGTTCAAGCTGCACCTGAACAAAATACACAAAAAGCTGCTACAACTGTCCAAGCTTCTGCATCAAACAGCTCATCTTATAAGGTAAACGCGAGCGTATTACATGTTCGTGCAGGATCAAGCACTTCTCACGACATCATCTCACGCGTTTATAACGGTCAATCATTAAACGTGATTGGCGAAGAAAATGGTTGGTTCAAAATTAACATTAATGGACAAACAGGCTTTGTTAGTGGCGAATTTGTATCAAAAAGTGGAGCAGCAAACAACAATGTAAGTACAGGTGGAAACAATAAAGTTACCGCTGATGTATTACGTGTACGTACAGCTCCTAACACATCTAGTTCTGTTTCTGGACGTGTATATGAAGGACAAACATTAAACGTAATTGGACAAGAAAATGGTTGGGTGAAAATTAACCATAATGGACAAGTAGGTTATGTAAGTGGCGAATTCGTATCTGGCGTTTCTTCTAATGCGGGTTCTTCAAACAACAATACGAATAATAACAACCAAGAAGTAAAACCAGCAAGCGGAAACTATACAGTAAATGTATCTTCCCTTCGCGTTCGTACAGGTCCTAGCACTTCTCACACAACTGTAGGTTCTGTTACAAAAGGACAAGTAGTACAAGTTGTTGGAGAAGTTCAAGATTGGTTCAAAATCAATTACGCAGGACAAACTGCTTATGTAAGCAAAGACTATGTAACAAAAGGCGGTTCCAACGAAAACGTTACAGAAGGCAACAAACAAGAGCAAAACAATAATGGAACTATTCAAACTGGTGGTTCTTACGTGGTTAACGCTACATCTTTACGTGTTCGTACAGGCCCTGCCGCTTACCATAGTGTAATTGGTGGCGTTTTAAACGGTACAACATTAAACGTAGTTGGATCTGAAAACGGTTGGTTTAAAGTGAATTACCAAGGAAAAACAGGCTTTGTTAGTAGCGAATTTGTAAAATTCGTTAAAGGTGGCACTACTACTCCTGAGCAACCAAAACAACCTGAAAAACCTAACCAAGGTGCAATTGGCGACTACTACATTAATGCTTCTGCACTAAATGTACGTAGCGGCGAAGGTACAAATTATAGAATCATAGGCGCACTTCCACAAGGACAGAAGGTTCAAGTAATCTCTGAAAACTCTGGATGGAGCAAAATTAACTACAACGGTCAAACTGGTTATATCGGAACACGTTATCTGTCTAAAACACCAGTTGGAGGCGCAGTAGATAATAAGCCTAACAATAACCAAAATAACAATCAAAACAATAACAACAATAATAATACAGGCAACAATAGCGGCGACAGTTCTTCCGTACTTGCATACGCAAAATCAATGCAAGGTGTACCATACGTTTGGGGCGGAACTTCTGCTAACGGCGTAGACTGCAGTGGCTACATCTACCACGTATTTAAGAAATTTGGTCATAACATTAGCCGTCAAAGTGTTGCGGGATACTGGAGTAGCCTACCAAAAACTTCAAGTCCACAACCTGGTGACTTAATTTATTTCCAAAACACTTATAAATCTGGTCCTTCACACATGGGTATTTACCTTGGAGGCGGATCGTTTATCCAAGCTGGAGATAAAGGTGTTGCAATCGCTTCATTAAGTAACTCTTATTGGAAGAGCCACTTCTTAGGATACACGAAAGCACCTTAATTAATAGTTTCAAAGCCTTCTAATTTACTAGAAGGCTTTTTTGCTATGAGTTCAACATATTACTCCCTTTCTCCTACCTTCTCTCTACAAAAATAATGTATCCATTCTTCTATTTCATACACTTTATTCTGCAAAAACAATGCATAACGTTATCATAATGTATATATTTTCATAAAAAACATAACCTATTTCATGTCTATTTATTTTATATGTGTTTTTTTGAAGAATTTTCTTTTTATTTAAACTTTTCATTAGACGTTTGACCTCCGATGTCCATTATGATAAGTTACTAAAGATGTTATATTCGTAAACGTATAGACAACTGGTTTATACACTGTTTTTACTATGAGGAAGGAGCATACACTGCATGAATCTTTTATGGGGAATTGGCGGCGTGATTGGAGTATTAGCAATTGCTTTCTTACTATCTTCCAACCGCAAAGCTATTAATTGGCGCACAATTTTAATTGCGCTAGCATTACAAATGTCATTTTCATTTATCGTATTACGATGGGACGCTGGTAAAGCAGGTTTAAAACACGCTGCTGACGGTGTTCAAGGATTAATTAATTTTTCTTACGAGGGAATTAAGTTCGTTACTGGGGATTTAGTCAACGCAAAGGGACCTTGGGGATTTGTATTCTTTATTCAAGCACTACTTCCAATCGTATTTATTAGTTCATTAGTAGCAATCTTATATTATTTCGGTATTATGCAGAAATTTGTTAGCATCGTTGGTGGTGCATTAAGTAAACTTCTTGGAACTTCTAAAGCAGAAAGCCTAAACTCAGTAACGACTGTATTTTTAGGACAAACTGAAGCTCCAATCTTAATTAAACCTTACTTAGCACGCTTAACAAATAGTGAATTCTTCACTATTATGGTAAGCGGTATGACAGCTGTTGCTGGATCTGTTCTTGTCGGTTATGCAGCAATGGGTATTCCGTTAGAGCACTTATTAGCAGCTGCAATTATGGCGGCTCCATCGAGCTTATTAATTGCGAAACTAATCATGCCAGAGACAGAAAAAGTAGATAATAACGTTGAACTTTCTACAGAACGTGAAGACGCAAATGTTATTGATGCAGCTGCACGCGGCGCATCTGAAGGTATGCAACTTGTTATTAACGTAGCAGCAATGTTAATGGCTTTCATCGCATTAATCGCTTTATTAAATGGATTATTAGGATGGGTTGGTTCTCTGTTCGATATTAAACTTAGCCTTGATTTAATCTTTGGTTACTTATTATCACCATTCGCAATCTTAATCGGGGTTTCTCCTGGTGAAGCGATACAAGCAGCAAGCTTTATCGGTCAAAAACTTGCAATCAACGAATTCGTTGCATACGCAAACTTAGGACCACACATGGCAGAGTTCTCTGACAAAACAAATCTAATTTTAACATTCGCAATCTGTGGATTTGCAAACTTCTCTTCTATCGCAATTCAATTAGGTGTAACAGGAACACTAGCTCCTACTCGCCGTAAACAAATTGCACAATTAGGGATTAAAGCAGTTATCGCTGGTACATTAGCGAACTTCTTAAATGCAGCAGTTGCAGGTATGATGTTCCTATAAACTTATATAGAGTCTTCTCTTTCTACAAGAGGAGACTTTTTTCATGCAATCCAAACGTCTTTTATGTATCTATTAATCAATTTATCCTAAATATAAGTACATTATGATACAATAATGTTTAAGTCTTTTTATTTTTCTTATGAAAATAGAGATACTACTTGTTGTTGCCCTTCAAAAGAGTTTCACGGCATGGTCAATTTCTTAATAATTGCGCATACTACAAGTATCTATTGATGAAATAGCTTTAAGGAGGAAAGTTTTGTGAAAGATAAGTTCTATAAAATCCTCTCTATGTGGATTTTACAAATTGTATTTTATTTTACTACTGTATATGTGACGAAATATGAGCATGCGCTCATTTTTACAATAATATACGTAATCGTAAACGTACTATTCTTATTTTTAGCTGACAAAACAGCATTTGTTTTCTTCATACTAGGAACCATTATTTCCGTATTTTATTTGTTTTATCAAGCATGGCTTCATTTATGGAGTACATCAGATCAATGGCAATATATGATTATCCACTTCCTGATGGCAGCTAACTTCTTCATTGTATATATAACAACTCACCTATTGAAAAAAGTGATTCATGAAAATAAAACTTTAACTGAGCGTGTGAGAACATTGGAACAATATATTGGAGAATCCAAATTACTAACAAGACAAGAATTCGAGAGACGCCAAGCGTTATTAACGACTGCAATGAATCGTCGTAATGAAACAGGCTTTATCATTTACTTTGATTTCACTTCCTTTAGTAAATATACGAAGGAAAGTGTTATGGACCGTGTAGCTTCCTTATTAGTTGAAACGGTAAGGAATGATTTTGACCTTGCTGCTGAATATGATAATAATACGCTAGTTATTTTATTACAAAACACAAATGAAGCTGGTGCTGACATTGTAATGAACCGCCTAAAGCCAAAAATGGAGCAATGGCTTGCTGCTGAAGCAATCCGAGATATAAAAATTTCACGCGAGCAAATTGGAAACAAAGGACAGACCCTGTTATGATGACTCTCGTTATACTTCTTTTATTCCTTCTGTTTTGCGTACTCGTTTTTTGGATCAGTATCACATTTTCAATTAAATATGTACTTATTTTTACGGCTTTTCTATTCTCTGGCTTACTCGTTTACTACTCTTTCTTAACAATCGCGGGCCTAATTCACCGAAATAGTAAACGAAAAAATCGTACATTAGAACATTATCCGAGCGTCGATATTTTCATACCTGCCCATAATGAAGGCGTCGTTATTAAAGATACTTTAGAAGCAATGGCTAAGATTGAGTATCCTGGAAAGCTAACTATTTATTTATTAAATGATAACTCTCAAGACGAAACACCTGAAATCGGCGATGATTTTGACAAGGCTTATGCTCATATTCGCCACATTCGTGTTCCCCCTGGTGAACCGAAGGGTAAATCACGTGTACTAAACTATGGGCTTAGTATTTCAGATGGTGAATACTTCTGTGTGTACGATGCAGATAACCAACCTGAACCACACGCACTGCGAATGCTTGTAGAGCACGCTGAAACAACTGAAGATGCTGTTGGAGCTGTTGGACATGTTCGTACAGTAAACGAAAAGCGAAACTGGCTGACGCGAATGATTTCACTGGAATTTCAAATCTTCCAGCTCCTTATGCAATCTGGACGCTGGTTACTATTCCAAACAGGCTCACTGACAGGAACAAATATGCTTCTTCGTCGCTCCGCACTAGAAGAGCTTGGTGGCTATGATCCTTATGCAATTGCAGAAGATGCTGAATTAACATTACGAATTACACAAAAAGGTTATCTCTTACCAATCGTCCCAGAATCAGTTACTTGTGAACAAGAACCAGAGCATTTAAAAATTCTTATTAAACAACGTACACGTTGGCTCCAAGGGAATTTATATATTTTAGAAAAAATGTTCTCATCATTAAGTTTCTTTAAAGGAAAGCTGCTTGTTCATTCCTTACAACAAGTTCTAGTGTATGTTGTATTTTGGCTATTCCTAATCATTTCAAACGTTTGGTTTGTAATTGGGCTACTCGGGATATTCCAAATTCAATATAGCATTCCGCTACTATTTATGTGGTATGTCGCATATATTACATATGTTTCTCAATTATTTAGTGCCCAGAGTGTCGAACGAACCTTTACACCGACTAATATTTTTATTAGCGTTATTATGTACTTTACGTACGCACAGCTCTTTACGTACTTATTTATTCGTAGCTTAATCTTATACTTACGTGCAAAGAGCAAGAAACAAGTCATTGGCTGGGATAAGACAGTTCGATTTAAAAAAGATAAATAATAAAAATAAGCACAGAGCGCCGTATGCTCTGTGCTTATTTATTGCCGTATAAATTATATATCAGACAATACCCCTTAGCTGAAAGTAATTTCACGTCCATCCCCCAACGAACGATCGACCTTCATTTATATACGAAAAAGTGATTGCTATTTTTGTAGAACCAATTGCTTCTCTTGCTGTTCTTTGCGCGTTTCAGTCTTAGGTTCCGTGCTTTCTTGGACACTACGATGTGCCACACGTTTCAAACAAATATGCTTCCACTTTCTTTCGTAACGTTTCATTATTCTAGATGTCCCCCTTGAATGCGCTTTAAAACTATTTGAAATCGCTTACAGGAAATAATATAGCACATATATATAAAAGTGACAACACATTTCCGACAATTTTTTGTCAAAAATATGAATAGAATTTGAAAGATATCGAAAATTGTCGAAACTAATCGATTTCCCTTCGTATAAAAGGCATACTACTTATATGATAAAGTATTTTATTTCCCCTACCCGCATTTCAAATTCCTTCTATATAAAGTGAAACTTTAATTAGCCATCACCAATCGGGCTTTTACAAGTAGCTCGACTTATTTGCTTTTGCTGAATTTTGAGGTGGTGTTCTTACTGCTCGGCAAATAGAGGTATAAAAAAAGAGCTGATATGAAATCAGCTCTTTTCCTTCTATTATTAATGACGCTTCCTACGTCCTTCTTTTTGTAACTCTTTAAATAATGCTGCCATCATAAAGAAAATAACAAAGACGAACGGGAATGCTGCAATGATAGCTGCCGTTTGTAAGGCTTCTAATCCACCAACATATAATAAGATAGAAGCTAGCGCGGCTAGAACGATACCCCAAATCATTTTAATGCGATTTGGTGGGTTTAAACTACCATGTGTCGTTAACATCCCTAAAACGAATGTCGCAGAATCTGCAGATGTAATAAAGAATGTAGAAATAAGAAGAATCGCTAGAACAGATAAAGCTGATCCAAAGCTTCCCATCTGATCAAACATAGCAAACAATCCTACTTCTGTTCCCATCTCTTTAATTTTTTCAAAGATATGTGCATCACCAAACAGCTCCATATGAATACCTGTTCCGCCGAAAACAGAGAACCAAAGGGCACCAATTATTGTCGGTACGAGTAACACACCGATTACAAACTCACGAATGGTACGTCCTCGTGAAACACGAGCAATAAACGTACCTACGAACGGTGACCATGCAATCCACCATGCCCAATAGAAAATTGTCCACGATTGAATCCATTGGTTTCCACCTTCGTCTAATGGACTTAAACGGAAGCTCATGCTTGGCAATTCTTGAATGTAAGAACCGATTGTTGAAGTGAAGTAATTCATAATAAAGTTTGTTGGACCCGCAAATAATACAATAATCATAAGTGCAAACGCAAAAATAATGTTCGTATTACTTAAATATTTAATTCCTTTATCAAGACCTGTTTGCGCAGATAACATAAATAATACTGTTACGATTGCAATAATAACTAACTGAGTCGTTAATGAGTTCGGGATAGATGTTAAATAACTAACACCACCTGCAATTTGTTTCGCCCCGAGACCTAATGACGTTGCAACACCAAACACAGTTGCGAAAACAGCTAACACATCAAATGAATGAGCAATACGCCCGTGTTCCCCGCCCTTAAATAACGGACCTACTGTCGCACTAATCGTACTTGCTTTTCCTTTTCTAAAGGTAAAGTAAGCAATACATAACGCTACAAACGCATATAGTCCCCAAGGATGTAATCCCCAATGGAAAAATGAAAAACGCAGTGCAAGGCGCGCACTTTCCTCAGTTGCACCTTCTCCAAACGGAGGTGCGTATAAATGATTTAATGGTTCGGCAACGCCCCAGAAGACTAAGCCGATACCCATACCAGCACTAAATAACATAGCAAACCATGTCATATAACTATAATCAGGTTCGTCATCATCTTTACCTAAACGAATAGAACCGTATTTCGAAACAATTAAAAAGATAGACACACCTAAAATAATAGAAACGGAAATAATATAAAACCACCCGAACTTACTAACTAATGCAGTTTGAATTGCGGTTGTTACATTTCCTAAGCTACCTTTTCCAATAATAGATTCGGGAATAATCCCCCAAATTGTAAATGCAATACATAATGTTAATGAAACGATGAATGTTTTTGTCAGTTTCCTCATCAAATCCCCCTTCGTAGGTTTCGTTTTTGTAAATAACATAAATTCCGATATGTAAAATCGGATAGAAAACTATAATTTTGCGGTGATTTTCTTACTTTCACCTTCACCAATTCGAATTCTTATGGACAGCCTTACCTTTCGTATAACCTTTTCACTCTGCAAGAGCTACAAGTTAGAAATACTACTGTCAAATTGTGTGAGAAAAACGCGGATAGGAATGTATTTTCCTAAAAAAGGATGTGTTACATATGTAAAAAAGGGCAAAGTTCTTCCTTGCAACCCTTTCGTTTTGTAACAATTATGCGGTTTTTTTGCTAGTATATAGCACGTGTTTATAGCTTCACAAACAAAATGTTTATGTTTATATAACTATATTACCCATAAAACGGTAAAACACTCAAGGAATGTAATCGTTTAGTAAACATCATGTAACACCTTTGTAATATTTTTATTTACGTCGAAAAAAACATGTTGTATTAAATATTTCGAATATAACTAGAAACCTATGAGTCATATAGAATGAAAAACGCTTTCCTATATTTTTTGTTATATTACAGGATATTAACGACTGATTACGAATGGTTTGTAATTGTGTGTTTTCCCCAAATCCGAAAAAATCTGTTGCTATAATGAGGACACGAAAACAAACGCAATGGAGGCTATCATGAAAAAATTAATTGGTATAGCAACAGCAGCAGTTTTTGGTCTTGGGATTTTCACATCATCTGCTAATGCAGAAACTGTTGTAACAACAGACGTACTAAACGTACGCGAAAACCCTACTACGGAATCAAAAGTTGTCGGTAAATTACTAAACGGTAATAAAATAGATGTTCAAAATACAGAAAACGGATGGTCAAAAGTTACTTTAGACGGTAAAGACGCATTCGTAAGTGCAGAGTTCACAAAAAGCATCTACTACGTAACAGCTAACGTATTAAACGTACGTGCTGAAGCGAACACAAACTCAGAAATTCTTGGAAAGTTGAAGAAAGACGATGTAATCGAAACAACGAACCAAGTACAAAATGAGTGGTTACAATTTGAATATAACGGGAAAACAGCTTATGTTCATGTTCCTTTCTTAACAGGTACAGCACCTGTGATTGAGAAACAAGAAACAACTGCCCCTGCTAAAGCTGAAGCACCAGCTAAGGCTCAAACACCTGCAGCACAAGCAAAACCAGCTGCTAAGCCTGCTGTGAAAGCTGCTGAAACTAGCACACCATCTGGTGGTCGTGAGTTAACTGTGGTAGCTACAGCATATACAGCTCACCCGAGCGAAAACGGTGGCACATATGGCGGCCGTGTATTAACTGCAATGGGTCATGATTTAACTGCGAATCCAAACATGAAAATGATCGCTGTTGACCCGAAAGTAATCCCATTAGGATCTAAAGTATGGGTAGAAGGTTACGGAGAAGCTATCGCTGGAGATACTGGTGGTGCAATTAAAGGTAACCGTATCGACATCCTGCTTGGATCAGATAGTGCTGCTCAAAAATGGGGACGCAAAACTGTTAAAGTGAAAATTTTAAAATAACCAATGACTGCTGAAGCCAGTTCTCCTTGTTGAGAGCTGGCTTTTATTTTTTTATAATACATATAAGGAGGTTATATCCATGAATGTAGAAGCAAAAGTAGACTGGATCGGTACACCAAAACCGTATATATATAAAGATGAAGTAGCATACGACGCTACTTCCATTGACTTTTCACTCGCTGGTGATGACAATCGATATAAATTAATTATGCTCAAGTCTGAAGAAAATACACATCACAAATTTGTCCGATATGGAATCAAACCTGGCTCACAAAAGCCATTTCCTATCGACATTCCATTTGAACAAAACATGTTACCAATTATAGAGCAAATATTACATGATCCGTATGTACAAGCGATATTAAAGGAAACGCACTCATAATTGTAAAAAAAGATATCAACGGTTTGGCACGAAATATTGATTTAGCTACAAAATAAAGAGGCTGTTCAATATTGAACAGCCTCTCTCCTATTAACGAGTTGGACCAGATACATCTTCTGATTTCAACGTATTATTTGCACCAAGAGAATGATACAACATCTTTCCATTTCCATTCACAGTTACAATATGTTCGTTATTAAAACTTTTGAACTTCACAGATCCATCACCGTAACGAATATGATACTCTTCATATGTCGTTACTTTATATTTCGTAGCACTTTGACGCTCTACATTACGAACTTCCATCGTTAATAAGTCTTCTGTAATTCCTTTTTTGTGTAAATACTGTATATAATCACGGTCTTCCTTATACGATTTCCCGCTCTTATCATAATTATTTTCAATTAAACTAAAATCATTTAATGAAATTGCACGTACGTTATCATAAATATGATTTCTTACAAATTCGCCCACTGCTGAACTTGATGTTTCTTTCGGGAATTTTAAGTAATACGTGCTTTGGTCTCCAATTTTAACACTTTCAGATTTCATCACACCAAAATCAGTAGTTTTCTCTAAATGTACTTCTACTGTTTCATCTGTGGATACAGGGCCAAGCTTATAACTTCCATAATTTAATTTTCCACGTTTTTTCCCATTCACAAATACAGTTGCATCACTTTCATCAGAAGAAATACTTACATACTTGCCTTCAAGCGATAAATCCACTTTCACCTTCTCGCTCTGTTCATCCGCTAAATCTACTTCTTTCTCTGTTTCTAATTCAGTAAGTTCTGTCTTCGCCGTTGCCTTTACAACATATGTACCTGGGAAGTATGGCCCCAACTCTTTCGAAGTTTTATCACTAGAAAGCTCTGTTTCTTTTTTGTCATTCACATATATTTCTGCGTTTTTTGCAGTTGTACTAACGCTCATATAATAAGATTTCATGCTGAACTTATACTTTGGATATAAGAACCACTCTTTTCCCTCTTCTACTATTTCCCCGTCCTTAAATGAAGATTTATCTTTTGTTAACTTTTGATCTACTGTCTCTTTCTGTAAATAAGAAAGTAATTGTTTGTTGTAAGAAGGATTCTCTTTTAAATAACGCATGTACGCTTTAATATCCTCTGTCTTAATCTTTAAGCTTGAATCATTCGCTTTTACAAACTCATCAATTGCATTAATATCTTTCTTTTGGAATGCTTCAATCATTACATTTACTTGCTTTTCTTTTGAAAACTTATATGCTCCAAATTTATATGCCCCAAATAATAATGCAGCAATAATGGCAAAACCAATGATTAAAAATAAATTTTTCTTACTTTTCACTGGTTTTGTCTCGCTTTGTAATTCTGTATATGAAGCAGCAGTGTTATCAACGATTACTTCTACTTTACTCCCACACTCAGGACAAAAGTTCAAATGGTCTGCAACATTCTTTTTACATGTTCCACAAAACTTCAACGTGCTCTCCTCCTATTTTTTAGCTAATTTCATTCCAGCAAATGCCGCTACATATGTCACAATAAGACTAAACAAAGTTAAATATATAAATGAATTTTGCATAGATAGTACTGTTCCACTTGTTCCAAATAAACTTGTTACAGTTCCTGAAACATTAATTTGGAACTTAGAAATCATATTCATTACAATCATCATAATTGTGTAAGAACCACTGCATACCGCTAATGTAATATATATATTGGCAGTCGGTAATTTAGCTAACTTTCTTCCCGCTCTAAACATAAAGAACAACGGAATAATAAGCAGTAATAAACCGTAATGGAATACGTTATTCACTTTATCAAATTCTGCAAGGCTTTCCTCATTTGCTCCTTTTGAAATCAATATCTCTCTAAGCTCTACGCCATTTACAGAGACGCCTGATATAAATGAAAACGATAGTGTGCTCTCATATGTATTTGATTTCTTACCAATTCTAGTAAATTCCTTACTAAGTGCTGGACTTGATACTTCTAACGGCGCAAAATGAGCCATACTCCATAATTGAGGTGTTAACTCTAATGCTAATAATGTACTTTCAGATTTTAAAGTTGTTATTTCTTTTAATGGTTCAATACCATCTTCCTTACTTACTAACGCCATAATACAAACCGCTACTGCTGTTACTAAAAGTCCTTTTATCATAGCTGAAACACCGTAATAAACAGACGCTCCATATGGCATTAACTCTTGAAATGCTGCTGCCATATTGTTTTTGCTTGTATGAGCAATAAATCCTAATAAGGTAAATAATGTCCCACATACAAAACCACTCAATAAACTCTTAATCGCTGAATAGCCAACCGTAATCTTACCTGCTTCTGAGAATGGAATTGCAAAAGATTGTGATGCTATAAAACTTATAATGAATAAAAAGACTCCATAAATAATACCAACTGTTGCTGCCATAAAGATTTGATCTTTAATCGTTTTCGCAACATGCTGTTTCCCTAACCAAATTCCTGTACCAGCAAAAATAATAAATGGAATGATTAATAATAATGTAAATGGAGTATGCCAAGATAAAGAAAATATCAATCCACTATCATCGTTAGCTGTAAAACCAAGTAAATGATAACTTAACATCGTAGAAGTTGCACTCGAATAAAAACTTGGCAACATTTCTAATTCTTTCGCAAATTTGCTAAACATCTCACTTAACATAGAGGCAAATAATAAACTACCAATCCAACCAGCAATTAACATGAGAATACTTGCAACAGCCCCACCAATCAAACCTTTTTGTAAAACGGCTTTATCTGCTTTAAATTCAACTTTAGGAGCACCATCCATTGTAGGCAATTTTACAGATTGTTCTTTTTTCTTCACAACAGATAAAGAATACCCACACTTTTTACAATATAAATTTTTTTGGGCATTTTCACTGCCACAACCTTTGCAGTATTTTGCAGTATCTTTTTCTAATGTTACTGCATCTATAGCTCCTGCAATCTCCATACTACCTTCATTTGGGCAATAATTTACTTCTTCACCATGTTGTTTTCCACATGTGCGACAATACATTTAATTCACTCCCCACTTTGCTTAATTCCACAAACTGGACAGTAAGTAGAGTTTTTATCGATATGCTCATTACATGAAATACAATTTACCGTTTCACCTTCATTTTCTACTGCTAACATCGGGTTAGGCTTTCCACATGAACCACAAAACTTATCATTTATTGATAAAGGTCCACCACATTCACATGTAGCTTTTTCACCTTGTTGTTTTTGCAATTCAACAATGCGCTTTCTTGCTTGATAAATAGCTACATCAAATTCTTGAACTGGAGCAATCATTTCTTTTAAGCTCGCTTCATTTACTCCACTTCCTCTTAATTGAACATACACTTGCTGTCCAACCTCTAATAGAACCTCTGCTTTTTTCTGCATTTGCACTTGCATTCCCTTTTTCAATTGAGCAATTTCTTGTGCAACTTGCAACTTCATTTTCCCTTGTTCTATTCCTTCTTGTAACTTATTCATTCCACTACCTAACTTCGTCTGTAAATCTGACAAATTACTTCTCCTCCTATACGTATATATTCATATACGAAATTAACATTTTATATATTACCATGATTTTCAAGTTATGTAATCCAAATTTCATTTTTTCTGTTTTGAGCATTTTTTGTTTATAATGGTAAAGGAAAGAAATATGTGTACGGAGGAATATTATGCTGCAACACTCAATTACGAAAGATGAAATTATGATGATTGCGAATGAGTTCGTTCAAGGACTAGATCCACAGCAAACAGCTGATCAGGAACATGTCGCTACAGCTCGGCACCTATATCGTAGTGGTGTTGTCTACAACGTTGACTTTGATGGTTATACACTGTCAGGAACTGTAGATGCGGAAGGCAACGTATATAGCGTTCATATTCCGATTCGTAATGTCGCTGAAAGTTATTGTGATTGCTTCGCACCAACACAATGTGAGCATATGCTCGCTGTATTGCTATCTGCAGCGTCTAGTTTCGGGCAAGTAGGAGATGTATTAACTTTATTTAAAAATAATACGAAACCTTCCCTTCCTCCTATTAGAACTGCAAGACAAGTATTGCAATCATCAGCTTTTGAAGAAACGGATTATAAAAGTTGGGAATCATATTTTGAAAAAGAATATGAATCATTTAAAAAAGAACAAGCTCGCCTTACTTATAAACAAATGTATTTTCTTATGAGTATCTTTACAGATTTCTATACGAAGCTTGAGCGGAAAGCTCCGCGCGTCATCGCCATACATGAATTATTCAGGTTACATGCAGCAATTTACTGCTTTCAAAAATTATTAGAAGAAATTCAGGCATTCGAAGCAAACAAAACGTATTCTTATCACCAACCTGTTAATGTCATTCGCCTATTTGTAGATAAAGTGGAATCCATCGTTCGGGACTTACAATCAGAAGCGATTCCTTCAGAGTCTGAAATAATTTTGCAAGAAACAGCTCGTCTCGTTCATGAAGTATTCTTCTCTACCGACGCTTATACGCAAGAGCGATTTTTCATTTATCGTCACATATGGAGTGAACTTTTAAACAATAAAGAGAACATACAAGAGGAAGAAAAACGAATCGATACGAAAATCAATCCACTATCCAAAGCATTAGCGTCTTCTCATCTTCTCTTTTTAAATGATGAAGATTTACTAGCGATGGACTTACTAAAGAAACAACCTGCTTCTGTTGTGAGTCTATACTTCTATTGGTTAGAAGAACTATTAAGTGCCATGCAATGGGATCGTGCAAAAAACTGGCTTTCCTTTACGTATAAACAAGTAAAGAAAACGATCCAAGATCACGAAAATACGATTTTCATAAAAGATATCGTTCGGCTATTTGTAATCATGTATGAAACATATGCAACACATACAAATGAACAAGCTGGTTTTGAAATGATTTTACAAGAACTATTGCCGTATAGTTTCACAAACTACGAACAGTACGTACTCGCGAAAAAACAGTATCGCACATGGGCAGAGCTTCATCTCTTATATGGATTTGAGGCAATTGAACTGTTGAAAGAGCCACTGAAAGATATTGAAAAAGAAGCGCCAGAAGTGGCACTTCCTCTTTACCATCTTGCTGCTGTAGAGGCGATTGAAGAACGAAATCGTAAATCATATAAACGTGCAGTTCGTTACTTAAAGAAATTACGTACATTATATAAACGATTAAAACGCACCGATGAATGGGATGCTTTCATTATTCACATCGCCAATCTCCATTCACGTCTGCGTGCACTACAAGAGGAATTACGGAAAGGAAAATTAATCGATGATCAATCAAACTGAAGTAACAATTAGGCTCCAGCATGTTAGTCAAGGTTGGTTCCTTTGGGGAGAAGATGACAGCGGTACTCCATTATCCGTAACAAGTTGGAAACGAAATGCATTCACATGGCACTCCACTTCTTTCTACGGTACGTTTCTAAAAGAAGCAACCTTCGAAGGAAAACAAGGTGTGCTGCTAACAAATGCACAAGCCTTTGAATACATTGCAAACAAACCGATGAATTCCTTTGCACATATTCAAATAAACGGCACGATTACAGCACTTACGAAAGATGCAAATGAACTATGGGATGCCTTTACGAGTGGTAGTTTCGTACCAGATATGAATCATTGGCCTAAACAACCATCTTGGAAAGTTCAAAATACACCAATTGAAGATGACACATTAGCATCGCTTTTCTCAGCAGCAGTAAATGAAAGCATATTACAAGATAATCGCTCAAATGACGGCTGGGAAGATGCTAAAAGACTATATGAACATTATGACTTTACGAAAAGACAATTGGAAACAGCACTACATGAAGAAGATTGGCTTCGGAAAATTGGTTATATTGAAGATGATCTTCCGTTTACAATCGGACTAAGACTACAAGAACCACAAGAAGAATTTGAAATGTGGAAACTTGAAACAATTGTGACACCAAAGCGCGGGGCGCATCGCATATATGTATATGAAAACATCGATTCCTTACCGAAAAGATGGCACGATTACGAAGAACGGATTACAGAAACACAAGAAGGTTTTAGTAAACTCATACCGTGGTTAAAAGAAGGAGATACGTTCCGAAATGAACTCTTTGAAACAGAAGCGTGGAACTTCTTAACAGAAGCAAGCGACGAGTTACTTGCAGCCGGTATTACAATTTTACTACCATCATGGTGGCAAAATTTAAAAGCAACAAAACCGAAATTACGTGTCCAGCTGAAGCAAAATACAGCACAAACACAATCGTTCTTCGGTATGAATACGCTCGTTAATTTTGATTGGCGCATTTCGACGAACGGCATTGATTTATCAGAAAGCGAATTTTTCGAACTCGTTGAACAAAATAAACGTCTATTCAATATAAACGGTCAATGGATGCGACTAGATCCAGCCTTTATCGAAGAAGTAAGGAAACTCATGAACCGTGCCGATAAATACGGACTAGAGATGAAAGATGTCCTGCAGCAACATTTATCAAATACGGCTGAAACAGAAATTGTAGAAGATGATAGTCCGTTTACTGATATTGAAATCGAACTAGATGGATATTATGAGGAACTATTCCAAAAGCTGCTTCATATTGGAGATATTCCAAAAGTAGATGTCCCTACTTCACTAAACGCAACACTTCGTCCGTATCAACAACACGGCATTGAATGGTTGTTATATTTACGAAAGCTTGGATTTGGAGCATTGCTAGCTGACGATATGGGACTCGGGAAAAGTATTCAAACAATCTCTTACTTACTATATATAAAAGAAAACAATCTCAAAACAGGCCCTGCATTAATCGTAGCGCCGACATCTGTTCTTGGAAATTGGCAAAAAGAATTTGAGCGTTTCGCACCGAATTTACGTGTTCAATTACATTACGGAAGTAATAGAGATAAGGGCAATTCTTTTGAAGATTTCCTTCAATCAGCAGATGTTGTATTAACATCTTATGCATTGGCTCAACTCGATGAGGAAGAACTAACTTCATTATGCTGGGATGCTGTTATTTTGGATGAAGCACAAAATATTAAGAACCCACATACGAAACAGTCGAAAGCAGTACGAAACTTGCAAGCAAATCACAAAATCGCTTTAACTGGTACACCGATGGAAAATCGCCTCGCTGAACTTTGGTCCATTTTCGACTTTATTAATCATGGATATCTCGGAAGCTTAGGGCAATTCCAACGCCGCTTCGTCACACCAATTGAAAAGGATCGTGATGAAGGAAAAATCCAGCAAGTTCAACGGTTTATCTCACCATTTTTACTGCGCCGAACGAAGAAAGATCAAACAGTCGCATTAAATTTACCAGATAAACAAGAACAAAAAGCTTACTGTCCTCTTACTGGTGAACAAGCTTCCTTATATGAACAACTTGTTCAAGATACACTGCAAAATGTCGAAGGATTAAGTGGAATTGAAAGACGCGGCTTTATATTACTTATGTTGAACAAGCTAAAACAAATTTGTAATCATCCTGCTCTTTATTTAAAAGAAGAAGAACCACAAAATGTCGTTGAACGCTCTATGAAAACAAAAACGTTAATGGAGCTCATCGAAAATATAAAAGATCAAAATGAAAGTTGCCTCATCTTCACTCAGTACATCGGCATGGGAAACATGCTAAAACGTGTGCTAGAAGAACAATTTGGCCAGCGTGTTCTCTTCTTAAACGGTAGTGTACCGAAAAAAGATCGCGACAAGATGATTGAGGAGTTCCAAAACGGAACGTATGACATTTTTATCTTATCCTTAAAAGCTGGCGGAACAGGATTAAACTTAACCGCTGCCAACCATGTCATTCACTACGATCGTTGGTGGAACCCAGCTGTGGAAAATCAAGCAACAGACCGCGCATATCGTATTGGTCAAAAACGATTTGTTCATGTTCACAAACTTATTACAACAGGAACATTAGAAGAAAAAATTGATGAAATGCTAGAAAGAAAACAATCTCTAAACAATGCAGTCATCACAAGCGATAGTTGGATGACTGAACTATCAACAGACGAACTAAAAGAATTACTTGGTGTATAAAGTGAAACTTTAATTAGGCTAATTACGTAGAGTTTTACTACCCGCAAAAAAAGCGCTAATCTCGAAATGAGATTAGCGCTTTTTTCTATTCCAAAACCAATTACTTATTATAATCCCCGTTAACCCGCCGCACGTATCAAGCAATGAATCTTGCCACATTGGTGTACGGTCTCCCGTATACCATTGGTGAATTTCATCAAATGTTGCATAACCCGAAACGAAAAGAAGGGCATATATAAAACATCTTTTCCTCGAATAACCTGATCGATGAAAAGCGTAATAAATCAATGAACCTAGCATAAAGAACACCATAAAATGAGCACCTTTACGAAGGAAAAACTCAATAAATCCGCCTACACCTTTATTCGCAATACTAACCGGGGTTCCTCCACCATAATCGATAGATACCCATGAAAAATGCTCTTTCACAAATTCAACATTTACATATTGTTCAATATCTGAACGCATATCCTGCTTTTTATATGGTTGTGCCGAAGAATAGAAAATCAGCCCCATCCATAGTAATACAGGAATCCAAAATAACCATTTACGATTCATTATCCAGAATTCTCCTCTCTTAATCTTTTAAGGGTACCAAAAAAAAGAAAAAATTTCACGCCAAAACATGACATTTGCATCCTATTTATAAAGTGAAAGGAGGTGATACACATGGCAATTGAAACAATCGTAATGGATTTAACTTTACGTCTTGTCTTAAACAACGGATTAGATAAGAACGGCAAAACAGTTTTCAAGAGCAAACAATTTAAACGTGTTAAAACAAATGCGAGCTTAGATCAAGTACACAATGTAGCTCATGCTCTAGCTTCCTTACAAGCATCACCACTTCACGCTGTACAACT
This sequence comes from Bacillus cereus group sp. MYBK216-1, assembly GCF_051916495.1. NCBI lineage: Bacteria > Bacillati > Bacillota > Bacilli > Caryophanales > Bacillaceae > Bacillus > Bacillus cereus group sp. MYBK216-1. The sequence goes on along the minus strand of NZ_JBQAGT010000005.1, from coordinate 264,163 downwards.
TGTAAGCACATCAGATCTTTCTAAACTATAAAGTAAAACTCGGATCAGTGGGGATTTTATTCATCCCCGCTGATTATTAGCCCACAATTTAACCGGCAGACCCAAATCTCGTAAATAGCGGGATAAATACAAAGGAGGGAATAACACATGCAAGTACTAGAGTTGATTTTCGCGAAAGAAGATGGAAAAACAGTCGTTTTTTCTATCGATACGCCCATCACACCAATCGATGCACAAGTCGTAAATCAAGTAATGGATACAATCCTTGCCTCATCTGTATTTTCATCCATTGATGAAAATACAAGAAAAAAGGGAGCTCGCCTTGTAGAAAAAAATGTATCTGAAGTTCCCATTACTCTATAAAATGAAAAAGACGAATCTGCATCATTTTGCAGATTCGTCTTTTTTCTTCGGCATTTCAATCGGAATAAAAATCTTTGAGAAACCGACGCATACGTACTTATAATGTTCTTCACCTATATCAAACTCAGTCGTATATGTTGAGAAGAATATATAATCATTTCGCTTCGTATAATGATCAATTAATAACCCAACTTGTGGCTCAACATACTTTTTAGCTAACTTTTTACCGGCCGATGCCAAGTCGCCAAGGAGACCCTCTTCATTCTCTTTTTGAACTTCATCTAGCTTCTTACTCACATCATTACGCTTCATAAACTGCTTCGCTGCCCATTCTGTATATTCTCCCTTACTCGGATTACTGTTTGCTAAATATACTAGGAGAACGACAACTAAAGCCATAATAATATACTTTTTCTTCATACTATATCACCGCCTACTCTTTTCTATTTTCATATATATGTACAAGCGATGCAAATTAGAAAGACTATCACCTATTGATTGTAAACGAATAGCCAAAATTTACAATATGAAATAGAATATTAACAATCAATTTACTTAATTTATATATAATTATATTCAGAATGAAAATTATAAGGGAGGATATAGAATTATGGATAATGAAAACAACATTTTTATTTCTAGTTCTACAATGATGCTTGAACCATGTAAACACCCTTATTACCGTACAAAAATTATCGACAGTAGCGGAAACCATCTTTACTCCTGTCAAACTGCTCTCCAACTTATACAGAAATCTTGTCTAACAAATATTCATTCTACTTATCAAGGGAGACGTAATGCCGTAAAAACAAAATTTAAATTTAAACAAAACGTTCCAATTCCGATCAATCATAGAGAATATATTTGTGCTTTCCCAACAGAATCTCCTGCTTCTCCAAATTGTATTTGGCTTTTCTTCAAACATGTTCATACAATAGAGTTTTTCAAAAAAGCTAAACAAGCTAAAATTCATTTTTCAAACGGAACTACCGTAACGATACAAATTAGTTCCCATAAGTTAAGTCAGCAATTATGGAAAGCTGGATATGTATTATCCCAAATGAACATGCAAGATTCATCACCTTAATAACAAGTAGAATGGAAGGTAGTATCTCCTTACCTTCCATTCTATTTGCTGTTTTTATCCTCTTACACTATCGCGCATTTTCTCGATTGCTTGCCGATACATCCATCTTACTTGATAATATGTCATTTCCGTCTCTAAAGCGATTTCCCCCATCGTCTTCCCTACAAAAAAGCGTTCAAAAATAATATACTTCTCCTTCTCATCTAACACGCTCATAAAATCCTTCACTCTTATTTCAACATCCTCAAAATGAAAGATATCCTCATACTCTCCTACACATACACATCTCTCCTGCACTGCGAACTCTTTCTTCAATCTCTCTAATATATAACCTCGCACCGTTACAACTGCATATGCAGGGAAACATCCCTTCTTTGCATCAAATCTTTCATACGCATGCCAAAGACCAATTAAACCACATTGATAATACTCTTCATAATCTTTACGAATACCTAATTTCTTTATTTGATTTACAATCATCCCTTCATACAAAACAACTGCCTCTTTAAAAGTCGCTGGCTTCACACAGTACCCGTTTCTAAAAGGTATACCTTTCTAGTATTCCGCGGTACCTTCACAATATAAAAATAAAGAAAAGATTTCACTGTGAGTAATTTCAAATACTACCGACAGAATTTGAAATTACACTATGTAGTATTTGAAATTTTGTTGGTGGTATTTGAAGTAAGGGTAAAAATAATAAAGGTGACTCCTTTGAAGAGTCACCTTTTTCTAAAAGAATAAATTATGCACCAAATTTTGGAGCTAGACCACTTAAACTAGTAAATCCAACTGAAAGAATAAAGAAAATAACAATTAAAATCGTTGCTTGTTTTTTACTTAGTCCAGCCGTAATATGTAATCCTAATCCCATTACAACTAATGCCCAAATATTGAAAACTTCGAATGATGAAGCAGCACCATGAGCAACTGTACCTGGCTCAAATAAAGTTGCTAAACTTGTATAAGAAGTTTCAATATCTCCACCAAGAATCATTCTAATAATAAAGTTCACAATTGCACCTAAAATTGAAATCGTATATGTGTAGACATAAATAGATAATAATTTCATGTATGAAGTATCATTACTCATAAACATCATAATCACTTTATAAATAGCTGCCGCAATGAAGAACCAAATCGCAGTACCAAATAGTCCACCAACAATACCTGCTCCTATTCCGAAGTAACCAACAACTTTAGCCGCTTCGGCATCAGGTACCTCACTCATTACATCAGGATGATTCATTACTTGATACATGCTAATCCCTGCAATTACAGCTGTTAATATAATGAAAAGGAAAAATGCCCCCCAAACCGGACTTTTCGTCTTCATTCTCTCAAACTGCTCACCTGGAGAAGTAATCATTCCTAATAATGATGGCTTCTTCGCACCTACATCTTGCGTATTAATATTTGCTTCCATTATAACGCCTCCTTCTATTTATATAACCCGTTCTAACGGGCGGTTCACTTCCTCACGCAAGAGGCTACGAACCGCCCATTAGAACGGTAATGTGTAGTTCTACTACACTATTAATTACTCATAACGCAATGCTTCAATTGGATCTAATTTCGCAGCTTTATTTGCTGGAATTAATCCGAAAATAATACCGAGTGTCATCGAGAACAGTACGCCTCCAACGACAACTTCCCATGAAACGAGCGGTGGCCATTTTGCGAATGTAGAAACGATATATGCTCCGCCATACCCAAGACCAATTCCGATCAAACCACCTAGAAGTGTTAACATAACAGCTTCAATTAAAAACTGTAATAAAATTTTACTACGCGTTGCTCCAAGTGCTTTACGTACACCAATTTCACGTGTACGCTCCGTTACAGATACAAGCATGATGTTCATAACACCAATTCCACCAACGACTAATGAAATACCAGCGATACCACCGATGATCATTGTCATAATACCGGTCATCTTCGAAATACCTTCTTGAATTTCTTTTAAATTCATAACTTCATATTTACCAGTTGCATCAGTCGGTTTACGACTATTTAAAACATCTGCAGCTTTTTTACCTGCTTTTTCTAGATTATCTACATTTTTCGCTTGAACAGAAATATTTTGAATTTCATCTTTCCCATACAATGTCGGCCATAATGAAATTGGAACTAGTGCTTCTGATGGTCCCATTCCCATAAACTCATTATCTGATTTGTAAACACCAATAATTTGCATCGGTTGACCTTTCATTTCAATAATTTTACCGACTGGATTGGCATCCTTAAACACCTTTTCTTCCATTTGTTTACTAATCATAACAACGTTATTACCTTGATCCACATCTGATTCTTGTAAAGAACGTCCCTTTAACAACTTTACTTTATTTACTGCAAAATACTCGCTATCTAATCCAGTAATACTCACCATTTCTTTTTTATCTTCAATATCAAGTGGTTCCATGCTGGAATTTGTTGTTACCACATGTGAAATTTCTGGAATTTTTTTAATTTCAAAAATGTCTTCTTCAGTTATCTTCGGTGCTTCTACCATTCCCATACCGAAAGGATCGTTTATATCTGCACTATAATGAATCGGAACCGTTTGATTACCTGCCCCAACGAACTGCGATTTCAATGCAGCTTCCCCGCCTTGCCCAATCGCAACGACAGTAATAATTGAACCTACCCCGATAATAATACCGAGCATCGTAAGAGCTGAACGCAATTTATGAGCTAAAATAGAAGAGAGGGCAATTTTTATACTATCTAGTAAACTCATACCGCACACCTTCTATCTTCTGTAACTTTCCCGTCCCGCAGTACAATGCGGCGGGAAGAATACGCTGCTACTTCCTCTTCATGCGTAACCATAACAATCGTCGTGCCTTCTGCATTAAGCTTCGTGAAAATATCCATAACTTGTTCACCAGACTTCGTATCAAGTGCACCAGTCGGTTCATCGGCCATAATGAACGTTGGATTATTTGCAATCGCTCTTGCAATCGCTACACGCTGCTTCTGTCCACCTGATAACTCATTTGGTAAATGATGCACGCGATCTGCCAATCCAACTTTACCTAGCGCCTCCAAAGCACGCTTGCGACGCTCTGCTTTCTTCACGCCACCATATACGAGCGGAAGCTCAACATTTTCCACTGCTGAAAGACGAGGTAGTAAATTAAAATGCTGGAATACAAAGCCAATGTATTCATTACGAATTAAAGCAAGCTTTGACTCGTCTGCTGTTAAGATATTCACGTCATTCAGCATATATTCACCTTCTGTTGGACGATCTAAACAACCGATAATATTCATAAGCGTCGACTTACCAGAACCAGACGGTCCCATAATCGAAACGAACTCACCGCTCTGAATTGTTAAACTAATACCATGCAAAATCGGCACCGCCAATTTTCCTTGATAATACGTTTTAGCAATATTATTTAACGTAATCATTTCTCTTTCACTTCCATTCCGTCATACACATCGTCGGAAGGATTTTTAACCACCTTTTGCCCCACTGTTACGCCTTCTACAACCTCTGTCCAGTCTCCATCAGTAGAACCTTTTTTCACATTTTGTTTACGAAGCTTTCCTTTTTCCTCAACATAAACAAATGCATCATCGCCTTTTTCTACAATGCTTTTACTTGGAACAGCAATCATCGTCTTATTCTCTAAGTTTACTTGCAGAGAAACGTGGTAACCTGGAGATAAACCATCTTGACTATCAAGGCTAGCTTTATATGTATATTGGGACATATTTTGAGTTGCTTCACCCATGCCGCCAGCTTGCGCCATCTCTGCACTTGTTGGGAACTCACTTACCTCTGTAATCTTACCTGTCCACTTCTTCTTATTATTTGCTTTTGCAGTTACAGTGAATGTTTGATCCTTTTGAATTTGTGACTTTTGAAGCTCAGTTAACGTACCTTGAACTTGGAATGGATCTTTAGAAGCTACTTGTAAAAACGCTTTTCCTTGACCACCTAACGCTTGAGGTGAACTTTGTGCCGCATCTTTATCTAACTTTTGAACAACACCAGCAAAATTACTATAAATCGTAAGTTCTTTCTGCTTCTTACTTAACTCTTCTTTCTGCAACTTCCCTTTTTCTTTCTCAAGATCAGTTGTCTTTTGAGCTATCTCTAACTCGTTTACTTGCTCGTCCATCGGATCCGTTACTTCTTTCCCAGCTCCGCTATCTTTCGCCTTCTTAATTTCTTTCTTCAATGAATCAATCTTCTTTTTCCCTTGATCATAACGCATATCCGCCATCTTCTGATCAAGCTCAGCTTGCTTCATTTGAAGATTAATCTCTTCATTGTCATAAGAGAATAATTTTGTACCTTTTTCTACCTCTTGCCCTTCTTTTACCTCAATATCTTTCACTTTCCCTTTGGTCGGATCTGCATAGAAGCTTTCAATATTACCAGGCTTCACCTGACCAGAAATTAACTTCGTATTATTCAGCTTACGCTCTGTCACTTTCTCAAAACTTACAGCATCAGCATTTGTTGATGCACCCTTCTTCTTACCTTGCATAACAAAAATATTAATTGCCGCTACAATAACAATTAGTGCAATAACCCCAATAATAATCCATTTCTTCTTCTTGTTTGGAGTACGAACCGTATTTGGTAACATAGTCTCTCTCCCTTTTATAACTTGATAGTTTAATATAAAAATTGTATAAAACTTTCTGAAAATAGATTACATATTATTTCAATGTTTTTACAAAGTTTTACACATCCATTTATATTGTAACAAAAATTCCAATGATTAGAAATATGACATTATATCTTTTAAGATAGATTTAAGGAAAGATTATATTATATAGAAAAAGCCATCCAAAATAATAATTGGATAGCTTTTTCAAACAAAATATTACGCTACTTTAGGATCTTTTCTCTCATGTCCACGTTGAACAATAAATAAGAAGATTGTTGATAAAACCGCTCCTGTTAATAGTAAGATGAAACAACCATCCCAGCCAGAACTATCAACAATAACACCAATTGCTGCGTTAGCTACAAGACTTCCGCCTACATAACCGAATAGACCACACATACCAACTGTCGTACCAACTGCAAATTTCGGTACTAATTCCATCGCACTTAAACCGATTAAGAACTGTGGTACATAAATTAAACAACCGATAATAGAAACTGCAATACTTACAACAAGTACGCTAGTTGCTTGCCAATATATAAACGTACCAATAACAACTCCAACCATACTAATAATACATAATGGCATACGTTTTCCTTTAAATAATTTATCACTTAAAAAACCAACGATTAATGAACTTGGAATTGCCATACCTTCAAAGATTGCATATGCCGCATGCGCTTCTGCTTTTGAAAATCCTTTAACTGTCGTTAAATAAAGTGGAACCCAGTTAATAACACCGAAACGAATTAAATAAACAAAAGCATTCGCAATACATAAGAACCATACAAATTTATTTTTCACTACATACTTCATTAAAATTTCTTTTGGTGACATCTTGTTAGCATTATCTGCTTTTTCAAGATTTTCATAGTCATTACGATACTCATCAATTGGAGGAAGACCTTCAGATTCTGGTGTATCCTTCGCATTGATCCAAACAAGAACTGCAATTACCATTGCGATAATCGCAGGGAAAATAAACACGCCGCCTTGCCAATGATTTTCACCGAAAATACCTACACCAATTCCGACAAGTGGTGGCACAAGCATTCCACCAACGTTATGTGAAATATTCCAAAGGCCTGTTTTCGTACCGCGTTCTTTCTTCGAGAACCATTTCGTCATAACAATACTACAAGGTGGTGCTCCCATACCTTGTACAATACCGTTAACAACAAGTAATGTAACAATCATCCCAAATGATGATGCAAAGCCGAAACAAATATTTACAAGCCCTGATAAGAATAAACCGACTGCGATAAAGCGCTGGGCGAAAGCTTTATCTGATAAATTACCCATAAAGAACTTACTAAATCCATAAACAATTGCCATTACTGAGCCTAGTAGACCAATTTCAGCTGTACTAAAACCATATTCTTGTACTAAATACGTACTTGATAACGTAAAGTTACTACGAACTAAATAATAAGCAGCATATCCAACTGAAATCCCGATTAACACACGAATACGTAGTAATCGATATACACGGTCGATCATATCCGCTGGCAATCTTTCAATTGCAGGTGCTGGCTTGAGCCATTTAAACATATATTTTCGTCTCCTTTTCTCACTTCAGAGAGAGACGCTGTCTATTCCATATCTCGATTATTCCGCTATTTGATATATTTTGGTTCGTCCTTCTAACCGGCTGTCCTTCTATTTCTTTCTCATTCTTCGCAAACATCGTTGGTACGCCAAACGACACTTTTTCTAAAATGTGACCCGCTTCTTCTGATAAACAATAATCAATAAATAAATCCGCAATAATACCACTCGGTGCACGTTTTAGTTTAGAAATCGCATTAACGGATAACCCTGTTTGCTCAGGTTCGTTACTTAAAATAGGAAAGCCTTGTTTTTGAAGCATTCTCTGATCTCCCATAAAGTTGATGCCTATCATATATTCACCGCTCGCAACAAGTTCTGCTGGGATGTAACCATTCACTGTTACTTCTCCAACTTGTTCTGCCAGATTCTTCACATATTCCTTCGCTTCCTCTTCACCTAACGTATCAATAAGTGATTGAAAAAACGTATATGCTGTACCTGAAACATTTGGATCGGGCATGACAATCTTTCCTTTATATACTGGATTCAATAAATCTTTCCATCTTAACGGATACGAGAGACCGAGCGGCGCTATTTCCTCGTTCCACTGCTCTTTATTAATCGCAATTGCCAGCTTCTCCACTTCATAACCGTACCAATAACCATCTTTATCTTTAACAGTCTTTGAAATACGATTTGCATGTTGGCTTATCACAGGAATAGAAAGATTTTTTTGCTTCATCATTTGATGCGCATCTACTGTACCGCCAATAATAATATCCGCCTTCGGATTTCCAGCTTCTTCTTCCACTCTACGAAGAAGTTCTTCTGTTGAAAGACGAATAAATTCATACGTACATCCGCGCGGTTTACAAAATGATGACAGTAACGCTTCACCAACTTCCTCACGAGCCGCTACATACGCAACAATATGACGATCATCTAAAATAGGGAGACCATTTTTACTATATTTAATAGAGGTTGTATCTCGAGAGCAACTAGACATCGCTCCTCCAATTACTAGCAAAAAGAAGAAAAAGGCTATCTTTCTCATGACGCATTCTCCTTTACGAATAACTCTGCTAGAGAGCCTTTCATATACATGACATTTCCGTTATTATCACCGAGATATTGCACAACAAAGTACGATGGATACACAGAAATCGTAAGAATATCTTCATGATCATTCTTTACACGCTTACCTGTTTTATAAGCTGTAATATAAGCAATCGGTTCATTCTGTGATTGTAATAACTTCTGAATTTCTCCGTAATCTGTAATTTGCTTTGCGTATCGAATAGAATCAAGTATGTGCGTAAGATTGATAGTACGTACCACATCACCTTGACGTACTACGACATCCTTTGCTGAAGCAAAGAAATCACTAATACGCTCTGGCGTGTAATACAGGCTTAATAAATACGTTTGAAGTGCTGAAATCATCGGATCCATGCCATTCTTTCCATATACATTTTCCCCATACTGGAACAAGTCACCTACTGCAAAAGTACGCTTATGTCCATTCAAGTACGTTACTTCTCCAGTAAATACTTGTTCTTGGCTCTTAACGTCCCCAGGCTCTATTCGAATTCGGTCAAAGAATGAAATAATCGTATGCAAACGAACTTCATCCGTTACAACGATTTCTCCCCACTTTTCATGTCTTACTTTCACTTCAATTGGAAGAGATTCATTCACCCTTTGTAAAACGGCTTGTTTATCATTTACAATGTTGATTCGATTATATATTTGCTTCTCCATAACATAAAACAAAACAAGAGAAACAATCATACAAATGACAAACATAAGAATTTGAAATGATAGCCTTTTCATTTCTGCCTACCTCCAAGATAAAAAAACGTTGTTTCGAAAATACCGCATAATTGTTTCATAAATGTATCATTTAACCGCTTTCAAGTTTTTTATGTCTTCCATCCTTCTCGGAAGCAAAAATGTAATGAATATTGTAGTACCTATTTCTTCACTACTCTCAATCCGCATGCTTCCGCCCTGCTTACTCATAATCTCCTGACAAATATACAAACCATAACCATTCCCGTAACTAGAAGGAAGTGCCTTTCCTTTCGGAGACTCATTCCACTCTGCAAGCACCACTTCATCTATACCGATGCCATCATCATGAACAAAGACCTTCGCCTCATGCTCATTTATAATTACATTCATACGAATGTGCGAAGCATCACTATACTTAATTGCATTATCAAGCACATTTAAGAAAATTTGCTTCGTCTTATCAAAATCCGCAACAACATGTACATCCGTTAACTCATTTATCACTGCAATTTCAAACTGATTTAGACGAGGCTTCACAATTGAAACTGCTTCTTCTGCCAATTCCTTTATGTTCACAACTGTAGGAGACACTTCAAACGTACTCGTCCCATATTTCGAAGACTTAAGCAATTCCTCTACAAGTGATAATAAACGCTCACTTTCCACAGCCACATAACGAAGACTTTCCTGTACATCTTCTTTCGATTGTAACTTCGGAATTAAATCAACATAACCGATAATTGCCGTTAGCGGTGTTTTTAGCTCATGCGTAATGCGGTCTAGGAAATCTTTCTGCTTCTCTTTCTCCTCCTGCAATTGCTTAATATGCAGTTCAATTCCATCGGCCATCGCGTTAAAAGATGCTGAAAGCTGAGCGATTTCCACGTACTCATTTAACTCAATCTTACTCTTATAATCACCATTCGCGAGCCGCTGTGCCATTTGTCTCAACTGATCAATTGGTTTATGAAGAGACTTCGCCAAACGAATCGCAAAGAAAATACCGGTAGCTACTAAACAAAGAGACGTCATTAAGAAAGTCCAGCTCACATTTGTTAAAACTTCCTTCTCACCCGTTAACTCATTTATAAAACGAATACTTCCAATGACATCGTTTCCATAATAAACCGGGCTTGAAAACAAAAGAATAGGAGCTGGATCCGCCTCCTCAAAAACATAAGACTTCTTTCCCTTCAAGGAACTCTCAATATCGATGTTACGGTGAAGCAATGCTCCTTTTTGTGTATCTGCAACAACATCGCCATTCTTCCCAATCATCTGCACACGGACATCCATACGCTTCGCTAAATACGACGCAATTAAAAGTGAATTAGGACCAAGCGTATCCACTTCTGCTTCCTTCTCTAAATAATTCATCGTATAAATTTGTGCTTCTACACTTAACTTTTCTAAAGAATCTGCTGCGTTATGATACATATTCTTTTCTAACGTAATATAAACAACTGCATATAAAAGAACAAAAATCGGAATTAACAGCCCAACTATTCCGAACACCATATTTCGCTTTAAAGACATACCATCACCACTTAACAATCCAGTTTATAGCCAACGCCATAAATTGTCTTAATATATTCCCCGCTCGTCCCAAGCTTCTTTCGAAGTCTCTGCACCATAATATCAACTGCTCTCGTATTTCCGATATACTCAAATCCCCATACTTTCTCAAGCAACTCATCCCTCATAAACACACGCTGCGGATTTGAAACAAATAACTGACATAAATTAAACTCTCGGTAAGTTAACTGAATCTCTTGTCCACTCACATGTACCTTTCTTTCCTTAGGACAAATCACTATCTCTCCAGCCTCAATTACTTCATGACTTACAGCCGCCTCCGTCTTCTTTACACGCCGCGCCATATTCTTAACCCGAAGAATAAGCTCCGCATAATTAAACGGCTTCGTCACATAATCATCAGCACCAAGCTGCAAGCCAAGCAACTTATCATTCATCTGACTCTTTGCCGTTAACATAAGCACCGGAATATCCCTATCCCTCTCACGGAACAAACGAAGCAACTCATACCCATCCGTATCCGGAAGCATAACATCCAAAATCAATACATCCGGCCCTTCATTCCATCGCTCCAAAGCTTCTCTCCCATCAGCCGCTGCCAATACTTCATAACCTTCCATCTCCAACTGCATCCGAATCAAATTACGAATACTCGATTCATCATCAACCACAAGTATTTTCATCATTCTCCTCCTTCCACCACGTATTATAGTACAGTTTAGTATAGCAAAAATCCTATAAAAAAAGAGAGGGTATTGTCGAACATATTTTGTCGACGATACCCTCTCCCCTTTTATTATTTAGCTACAAAATAATCCGTTACATATTGTGCCCAAACTTCATGACCTTTAGCAGTTGGGAAACCGAATTCTTCTTTTAAATATGGTAAGATAGCCTTTGTCGATGCATCCGGCCATGCTCCCCAATGATCAATATATGTATAATTATTTTGCGTTGCAAATTGTTTTAATGCTTCAATTGCTTTCGGGTAATTTTTCGCACCATACACTGGATTTGATGGTTGAATCATAATTGTAGCACTCTTTGCACTAGTAGAAAGTGCTTGAACGAACTTCTGTGTATTTGCGACAGAGTTTCCATTACCAGTTTTACCGTTATCAGTAATAAATGGTGGCTCAAATAAAATTACATCTGGATTGTCTTTCGCAATCTCTTTATCACGCTTATTTGCAATTAACTCTTCTGTGCTTTCACCCTTATATTCCTTTACAGTCACATTCCATAAACCTTTTCCGTAAGCAGTTTCTAAATTAGACGTTAACTTAGCTGCCCAAGCACCTTTTTCAGATGAAGAACCTTCATCACCAACGATAACAAGATTTACTGCTTTTTTATCCTCAGCAGCTTTCTTTAACTTCTCTTTCACTGCATCTGGCAAGTTCTTCGCATATGCTTCATTAAAAGATGACTTTGTATCTTGTTTTTTCTCTTCCTTTTTCTCTTCTTTCTTCGCTCCGCTATCTTTCACTTCATCCTTTGTTTTCGTTACTTCACTCGTTTGTCCTGTTGCATTCGCAATCTTCTTATTCCAGTACAATTTACCGCTCACAATCGAAGCAACAAACAATACAAAAATAACAAGGACAAGTACTGCTTTCTTATTCATCGATTCACCTCATCTATTAATCTCACAATATATAATACTAATATAAATCCACGCAAAAATAAACCCAACTCCTTCCAAAGGAGTTGGGTTATTACATACTACTTAGTCACTTCAAGATGTGCTCTTAATTTATTCGTTAAATCTTGTTTTGCAGCATCTGGAACATAGTAGTACCAAATACCATCAGCAGCTTTGTGGCCGTCACCTGGGATTTGGATATCCTCACTATTTTTCAAACAATCTTTATAGTTCTTTTGCATATCAAACATTTGATCTTGCGTTAAGTTTGTTTTTACGTTCTTTTGGATTGCTGTTAACACATCACCATAACTTGATAAAGAAGAGAAACTTGCGCCTTTCTTAATAACAGCTTGCATTACTTGGCGTTGACGCATTTGACGACCGAAGTCACCACGCGGGTCTTCTTTACGCATACGTGTGAATGCTAGAGCTTGATCACCTGTTAAATGCACATTACCTTTAGCAAAGTGGTGACCATTTTGTGTAAACTCTAAATCATTATTTACATCTACTCCACCTACTGCATCGACAATATCTTTAAACCCTTCCATATTCACTTCAATATAGTAATTGATAGGAATATTTAAGAATTTTTCTACTGTGGCTACAGACATATCTACACCACCAAATGCGTAAGCATGGTTGATTTTATCACTTTTGCCTTTTCCAACAATCTCTGTATATGTATCACGAGGGATACTTACTGTTTTCATTGAATTATTCTTAGGGTTTAATGTGATGACCATTAAAGAATCTGAACGTCCTTTGTCTTCACCACGTTCATCGGCCCCTAATAATAGGATTGAAACTGGTGCTGATTTACTGATTTTTTCTTCCTGTTTATTACCTTCATCACGCTTTAATGGTTTATGAACTTCATCTAATGTTTTTGAGACTTTTGAGTACACATTATAGGCATATACTCCACCACCTATAATCATTACCCCTATAATCCCTAATATCCATAATAGGATTTTCTTTTTCATTGCTATAGACCTCTTCTTTCATTTATTCTGAATAAACGCTCAGATAATACTAAAACTAATTTAGTCTATTATACTAAGAATGGAATTCTATAACTAGTATATTCTCTACTCAGTAACCAAGCCTTTAATCATGTTACTTTATAATAATCTACATACCAATTAGCAAACTCTTGTAATCCTTTTTGGATAGATGTCTCAGGTTTAAAGTCAACAGCTTTTTGCAATAAATCTGTTGATGCATAAGTAGCTGGTACATCTCCTGGTTTAATAGGTTCAAATACTTTTTCAAATACAACTTCTCTTCCTAAAGCCTTCCCTAAAGCTTTCTCTAATGTTTCGATAAATATCATTAATTTTTCAGGATTGTTATTCCCAATATTAAATACTTTATGCTCCACATCACCTTTAGGCGGATTACTTAAAAGACGTTGGATTCCTTCAACAATATCATCTATATAAGTAAAATCACGATATAAGTCATTTTCAAAATCACCATTATTAAATATATTAATTGGTTCCCCAGCAAAATATTTATCAGCAAATCCAAAGTACGCCATGTCTGGACGTCCCATAGGACCGTATACCGTAAAGAAGCGAAGTCCGGTAGCTGGAATCTTATACAAGTGACTATATGTATGAGCCATAAGTTCATTTGATTTCTTAGTAGATGCATAAAGTGACACTGGATTGTCTACAAAATCCGTTTCCTCAAATGGAACCTTTTTATTGGCACCATAAACAGAACTTGATGACGCATATACAAGATGATCTACTGGATAATGTCTACACGCTTCTAGGATATTATAAAAACCGATAACATTACTTTGAATATATACATCTGGATTTTCAATAGAATACCTTACACCTGCTTGCGCAGCTAAGTTTACAACAATATTCGGCTTATACTCTTCAAAGACCTGAATAATCATATCCTTATCAGAAATATCACCTTTAATAAAAGTAAATTTCTCATACGGTTTTAGTTGCTCTAAACGAGCATATTTAAGATTCACATCATAATAATCATTTATATTATCAACACCTATTACTTGGCAACCTTGTTCTAGCAATCTTTTAGATAAAAAGTATCCTACAAAACCAGCTGCTCCAGTGACAAGGTATTTTTTTTCATTATTTAGAGGTTTGTAATTCAATATTAGACAGCTCCTTTATACGGTCTCTACTTGTTGATTTTCTACCAATAGAATGATATTCTATACCCGCTTCTTGCATAGACTGAATATCATATATATTTCTTCCGTCATAAATTAGAGGTGTCCTCATTAATTTTTTATACATTTCTGGATTTAACGCCTTAACTTCTCCCCATTCTGTAAAGATAAAGCAAACATTTGCCCCTTCTAAAGCTTGTTCAATATTTGTTACGTATGTGATATTTCCATGTTTATTGCTTCCTTCTGGATACACTTTCGCAAAATTATTTGCACCGACTGGATCAAATGCATAAATATCAGCACCTTGCTCTAATAATAGAGGAATATTTTCAAGGGATGCAGCTTCTCTTAAATCATCTGTACCAGGTTTAAATGTTAAACCTAACACGGCTACTTTAAGACCATTAAAAGTAATTAACCGATGACTCGCCTTTTTGTATAATAAAGTCTTTTGATCTTTATTCACATCAATTGCAGCCTTTACTGTTCTTAACTCGTAACCATTTTGTCTTGCTAAATATTCTAATGCTTTCGTATCTTTAGGGAAGCATGAACCTCCAAACCCAATACCTGCATTTAAAAACTTACTTCCAATACGCTCATCAAAACTCATACCTTTTGCAACGTCTTGGATATCTGCTCCAACTAGCTCACAAAGATTTGCAATATCATTCATATAAGAAATTTTAAGGGCTAAGAAATCATTAGAGGCATATTTAATCATTTCAGCTGAACGTCTGTTTACTGAAACGATAGGTAAATGGAATGGTTTATAAAGATTCGTTAATACTTCTTCTGCCCATTTACTTTCTGTACCGATAACAATTCTTTCTGCATATAACGTATCATGAACAGCGGAACCTTGAGCTAAAAATTCTGGGTTTGATGCCACTTCAACTTTCACATTATTAACTAAAAAGTCTTGAATAAACTGCTCTACTTTATCATTTGTTCCAATTGGAACAGTCGATTTTACAACAACAAGGCAATCTTTTTCTACACTTTCGGCAATTTGTTTTGCCACAGTTGCAATATATGAAAGGTTTGCAGAACCATCAGCTTGTTCTGGGGTTCCTACACCAATAAAGATAGCATCTGCGTCTTTATACGCCGACTTGTAATCTATTGTATACTTAATTCTACCAGCGGCATAATTCTTCTGCATTAACTCCTCTAAATCAGCTTCATAAATTGGTGAAACACCAGATTTCATTAATTCAACTTTTTCTGCATCAATATCAACACAAGTTACTTGGTGCCCAACCTCAGCAAAACATACACCTGCTACTAGACCAACATATCCTGTTCCTGCTACTGCTATTTTATACATGGATAAACCTTCCTCTTCGATTTTCTATATTACCATCGCTTAACTATAGATAATAAAAACTATTCTTGTCCATTGGATAAAACCAGCCTAACTACAATCAAATTCAATTCTTTTGTCTTCTCAACTTTTTTAACGGGACAAGAATTAACTCTTTCTCATATTTATTCAAACCTAAAGCCCACATCACTAAAATGTAAGTAACTACATACAACATTAATTTAATTAAAAATGATAATATCTGCGAGTTAAAATTAATTTCATTTATAAATATTCCCAAAATACACGTAATGACTAACGGAATGCTTATTTTTATCATTTCTTTCCAAAATTTGATTATATTTAACTTTACTTTCTTATAATAATATATATTCATTATCAACCCATTTCCTATAAGATACGACGTACTTGTCGCCACAGCTGTCCCAATTCCTCCATAATAAATTGCTAAAGGAATTGAAAACACTATATTTAATAACGACATTACAAAAAATACAGATGCCCTAAATGAGTAGAGATTTTTTGCTTGAAGTATAGTTAATCCAATATTTTGAATCAAATCTATTGTAAAAGGAACCATGATTATTAGTGTAATATAATACGCCTCACTAAAACTATCACCTACCCAAATATCAATAAATTCTTTTCCAAACATAATAAAGCCAGTTAATACTGCCCCTAAGATGATATACTGCAACCTTCCTAATTTTATAAAAATATCCGTCAACTCATCATTAGAAACATTTTCCGTAACTTTTTTAGTTATGCTGGGTAGAAAAACTCCCGACATCGCAGTTGACAAGGTCATATAATTCATTATTATTTGTGAGCCAATAGAATAAACAGCTACTGAAGATGTACCCACAATTATTCCTAATATGACCTGATCAGATCTCCAAAAAATTTGGTCCATTAAAGCCGTAATAAATATAAAGAAAGAATACCGGAACATTTCTTTTAACAATGGAATATCCCAATAATGAAGTTTTATTTTCACCTCAAGTTTTTTTAATGAATAATATATTTTCAACGCTATTCCCAAAACATTAATAAGCGCTTGAATTATCACAACAATTAAAGCACTAGCTTCAATAGAAAACACAGCAAAGACAATAATAGGACGCATAATGGTTTGTATAATAGATAAACCTTTTAAAAACATAAATTGCTCATTAGCAGTAATAACCGAATTAAATACTGATGTTGATATTGTTATTACAGTTGTTATTAAAATTATGATATAAATCTTTTCCGCGGAAGCAATTTCAGAAGGTGTTAAGGCATTATCGAAAATTTTATCCAAATAAAAGTACAAAATAATTCCAACAACAACCAGAATCATTGTTAATAGAATATAAATAACTGTAGATATAGCAAGCACATTCTCTTTAGCTTTTTCATCCTTTAAAGCGATATACTTCGAATAATATCTTGTTACAGTATTAGATAATCCAAAATCAAATAAACCTAAATACACTAAAAAAGAACCCATTAATTGGTATAAACCATACTCGCCTTTCCCTAAAAAATAGAGTAAAATTGGGATATATATAAAACCTACTAATGCGTTCGTCCCAGTTAGTGCATACGATAATAATACTCCTGCTTTTCTTTGATTAATTTTCAAAATACATTACCTCTACTTTAAGTATTATTATAATTGATATAAAGAATAGTACTTATGATCACTCCCTATTTTTTATCAAAGTATGAACGTAAAACAAATATACACAATGATAATATGACAGAAAAATAAATCAATATTCACACTTGTATATTTTAGATTACCTTATTATCTTATAAAAATGAATTTAGTTCTTCCCAAAAGTCTCTCCTAGAAAATAATTAAAAAACATTTCTTAAAAGGCAACTTAATCCCTTACATAACAAATCTCTATACTTTTAAATAACAATAATCAGACTATAAATTTTCTACCTAACTAACCCCATTAATAAACGCTCAAAACCTTCAAATGCATTTATTTTTCAGCGACATGATTTCTCTCGAAATTCATAAAAATAAATACAATTAAAGAGAAAGACGTCGCATCCTATACAACGTCCCTCTTCATTCATACATAAAAAATATTCACTTTTATAAATTTTTTATGTTTTAATTTTGATTTGAACAAATTTATTTTTGGTAGATATTAAAATAAAATACAATATATAATAGAAATTTGCACTATATATAAATGCATCTATTGAGCTAATTAATACTAGTATTATAATGAATATATATCCCTCTTTATTACTATTTAAAAAAGACCAAATAATATATATTAAATAGGTCGTCAATCCAATAATTCCAAAATTAATTAACACCAAAATAAACGCGTTACTATAATTCGTTAAATTATATCCTTTAAAATAGTTTGAAAGTTGACCAAATCCCACACCAATTATTTGATTAAATGTTGGTAAAAGGTCAAAATAGCCAATATACCCTACGAATCTTATTTGACTCCTATCATTAATATTCATTGATTTATTCACATTAAATTCTAATAACCAATCTAAATTTAAATATTTAACACATATAATGGCTATTATGAGTAGTGCAGTGATTAAAAAGAAAATCATCTTCAATCGCTTATTCCAAACACCATATATAAAAAGAATAATTAAACCACCGGCAATACCAAGGGTAGAAGTAGAAAGTACTAATGCACTAATACATAGAATTGCAATTATATATTTCTTATTAGCCAACATACATCCTAAAATAGGAAGTATATAAATTGCAAAATATGATGGTTCTGAAAAAAAGGAATTTGGTCTCATATATGAAGTAGACCACTTCCCTTCTGCAACCAGGTCCTTAAACAGCATACCATTATGTGGAATATTCCCAACGGAAATTAGGAATAATTGGTAGAACAAAAATACCGATACAACTATTGACATAGTGGTTAAAACTTTGATAAATATTTTTTTTTCATAGAATGGAACAAGCTGCATAATTAATAGACTGTTAATTATTGCCATTGATATATTCCAAATAATCATCTCTGTCCCAGTTACTTCAACTAATTGAAAATAAGCTATTATAGACAGTAATGAATGAGTTCCTAATAAAATTATAAAAGGAATATTAACAACTATTCTACCACCTATAATTAAACAAAAAGTGGCACCAATTAAAAGAATAATTGTTCCAATTGAAATTGGCCCAGCTACTTCATAAGGTGAGAATATAGGAAAAAGACAGACAGTAATAGCTGAGATATAACTTATAAGTTTTCCTAAAGAGTAATGTTGATTTGTCATTTAATCAGCCCTTATTTTTTCTATAAAATGTATAAAAAAACCAAAGGAAATAAGCATTTGTATGTTTTAATAAAAATACTTTAAAACTGGTTTTCCTATTTACTCCAATGTTACTATAGAGATTTAGTATATTTTTTGTATGATTATTTTCTTTTACTTCCCTTAATCTTGTTAACTTTATTGAGAATGCTTCTTCTGACATAACTATATTAGTAACTGAACTTAAAATGTTTTGAAGATAATATTTCATAAGAAATTCTTTCAATTTGTCAAATAGTCCAGCTGATTCTAATAATACTTGTATTCTCTGATTTAATAATAAGATTTCCCTAAATCGGTTAGCATTATAACACCTTGTAGCAGAACCTGCCCTTTCTTCTACCCTATAGAATTCTTTAGATAAAACTCCGATTTTTTCATTTGTTAACAGCAGTGATTTAATTGTAAATAAAAAATCTTCACCGTAGGGCATATCTGTATCAAAAATAACATCGTTTTCCTTAATCAACTTTAAAGAAAATAATATTCCACACGCTGTTCTAGGCATTTCTCCATCAATCATATTTTCAATACACTTCTCTGATGTTTCATAATGAACTGTTTCAATTCTCTTTACTTTTTGTTGATTACTTAAGTTACAAAAAATTAGATTACTCCGTTCTTCTTCAGCCATTCGATACATCTCTTCAAGCATAGTTTCTTCTATATAATCATCACCATCAACAAAAGTTACATATTCTCCAGTGGCAATATTTATCCCTTGATTCCGTGCTGCACTAACCCCTAAATTTTTTTGATTTACACATATAACCCTACTATCTAAATCCCTATAGCTATCCACTATCTCTAAAGATCTATCGGTTGAACCATCATTTACTACTATTACTTCAATTTCTTTAAGTGTCTGATTACATATAGATTCTATGCATCGCCCTACATAATTTTCAACATTATAAACTGGAATTATTATACTAATCTTTACATTACTACTCATCAATTTGACATCGCTTCTACTTTTGATAACAAATCTTTCACAATAAAGGCAGGGGAAAGCTCATCTACTACTCTCATCATTTCTTTAGGGTAATCATTATTTCTAATTTTATTTATTGCTTTAATAATATCTTCTTTATTATTTTCACAGAAAACATATCTATTGTATTTAGAATAAAACTCCTTTATTTTTGCTGAATCCCCGTCTAATATAAATAATATTGGCTTTGTCGTACCTGAATAATAGTATACTTTTGCAGGAATCTGAGTACCAGTTAAATTACAAAGATGTACAAATACATCAGTATTTTTCTCAATTTCATTAAGCTCTTTAATTGGTATCCTACTGCCTATATTAATTTTATTAATGGATTTCGCAGGATTATCTGAATTTCCACGAACCACCATATTTACTCCTGTCTCTAATGCTGCATCATACAAAGGATCTAAATTTCTCACCTCTGAGTGATAATCTCCAAAATATCCAAAGGTCATTTTATTCCTTTCTATATTATTAGATAAGTGATTATCAATAGAGAAATATGGTATTAAGATATAATCAATTTTATTTTTTTGTTGAGGAAATAGTTCCTTTTGCTTCTCCGCAGTGAAGGGAGATACATATATAATTTTATCTGCAGAGCTTATTAAATTTTCCTCTTCTTTATATAATCTATGATTTAATAAATTTCTTTTTCTTGTTATATCAAGGTACATTGGATCTCCCCACAGTTGCACCCATTTCCCATATCTAACTTTCTCTTTTTCAATTAAATATTTAGCGAACAAATGAGAATGTTTCGGATCCGAGGATGAAATTATTAGATCATAATACTCTTCATCAGAAAAACGCTCAACGTTGTTTACCCAAGCTTTTTGAGTTCCGTATATAGAGAAATTATTATATATTTTTCTTAATAAATTTTTTACACTTTTAAATTTATGATTCTTAGCTTTTTTATTACTCAACGCATCAAAAGTTGGACTAATACTGTACTCTTCAATCTCTACTTCCTTAGGTAACTCAAAACCATTATCTTGAGCTATATGATTCTCGGGTAATTTAGAAGTAATCACCTTAACATAATTACCTAATTCTACTAATCCTTGTATATAAGCTACATTCATCATGGTAACCGATGAATTTGATTTAATAGCTTGGCCAGCTATAAATAATATTTTCATTTAATTAAACCTCACTTAGAAAAATCTTATATATTGTTACTGCACTGAAATAACATATTTACTTACTTTATTTATCCTGCACAAGCAGAAAGCTATGATACAATTTTCACATTAAAATATACTTCAATGTAAAAATTGTATCTAACCGTTAATTAACTATTAATAAGTAATCTAAATTAATTATAAGCAATGAATACATAATCATTTGATATTCTCAATGTTATATTCAATTTTTGTTCGATATATAGTCCCTATTATAGTTGGGAAGAAAAGTAACTTACTAACTATAAATTTTTTAAAATCAAAAAAACATATACAGACTATTAAAGACAGAATTTGAAAAAAAATGCACACTAAAACAAGGTGAGCATTTAATAACGAAAGGATCATAAATATAACCGAGAAAAAATCAAACGTAATCGGTACTAAAACTTGAGCTATTGGTTTATGCCCATACGTGTACTTTAAGTTACCTTCTTCTATACTAGATTGTATAGCCTGTCCTAGTCCAAATCCCCTTTTTGAGAATAATATTGATTTTAGCTTTCCTATTTTCCCCACTGGTTTATCAAAATGATCAATCATTTTTTCCGGAACCTCATAAATTTTATATCCCTTACTCTTTAATCTTACATATAATTCTGGTTCCTCAAATGCATTAATATAATTTCTATATCCACCAACTTCGTCAAAAGCATCTTTTTTTATTAATAATGCTCCTCCAAAGTGCTGCGCTACCTTTAATGTTTTTATGTTATATTTATTCTTTATTACTTGGCTGGTTTTCAATTTTTCATTTAAAATAAGGTCATCCCTTATGCCAATTAAACCTGCACATGCTTTTTCATTAAGTTCCTTTAGACCTGTTTCTAAAAAATCCTTATAGAGTTTCATATCCCCATCTAAAAATAACAAATACTTCCCTACTGCTCTTTTACTTCCTATATTTCTGCCTAATGCTGCGTTATATATAGTCGATTCAGATATTTTTATGATCTTTAAATTATTTATTTCCAAGTCACTCGCTATTTTTATAGTACAATCACTTGATTTTGAATCAACTAAGATTATTTCATTTGAATAATTTAACTCACTAAATACACCTGCTATAGATTTTAAACATCTTTCTATATTTTTCTCTTCATTTTTTGCAATTACTATAACAGAAAATACAGGACTTAATTTTTCTGATTGTTCTATCATAAATATAAAAGCTCCTCAAAAATAGTATCTTTTTATAATATAGTCTTAATTTTTTGTAATTCATTAAAATATGCATCTATTACTATTTGCCTGTCAAATTCCTTTTCTACTTTCTTTCTTCCTTCCAATCCCATTTTCTTTTTCTTTTCATAATCCAGCGCTATAAATTTTTCTATCTTTTCAATAAGATCTTTACTATCTTGTTGCTTCACAACATAACCATTTATTTCATCATCGACTATTTCACGACATCCACTTCTATTAGTAGTAATAATAGGTCTACCAGAAGCAGCACTCTCAAGTAAAACGTTTGACATTCCCTCAGGGTAATATGTAGGATGAATTGTACAATGTGAAATTTTATGAAATTTCCTAATATCATTTTGCATCCCATGATACTGAATAATACCTCTACCTTGTAATTCTTTCAATTTGCTATCATAAGCGTCTTCACAAAAACCTAATATATGAAAAACTGTTTTAGGATACTTCCCTCTAATATATTCAGCTGCATCTAAATATTGATCAATACCTTTTTCCTTCATTACTCTTGCAATAAATACAAAATTAATCAGATCGTCTGACGGATAGTCTAATACAGAATAATAATCTAAATTAACACCAGATCCCGGTATTAACCTATACTCCCCATTAATCAATCCTTCATTCCTAAATAACTCTTTATTCTCTTCATTCTGAAAAAAAACACAATTAACTTTCTTCAAAGCAGTCCGATATAAAAATAAAGTGATTTTTTGTAATAATCCTCTATTTTCTACCGCAGTACCTAGCCCCGTAATATTAGACAAATAAGGAGTTTTACTTAATCTACACGCTAATCCACCATAAATATTAGGTTTTATTGTATATGTTAAAACTACTTGGGGTTTTATCTCTTTAATAATTTTTTTATAGCTCATTAATAATTTAAAATCAGTTATTGGATTAGTTCCCCTTCTACTAATTGGTGTATCAATAAATTTACATCCTAACTCCATAAGTTTTGGAACAAATTTACCATAAGGTAACGATATATATACTTCATTATCCTTCACCATCTGTGCTATAAGCTCTTTTCTAAATTTATATAGACCAACATCATTATTGGCAAGTATTAATATCTTTTTCATTTTATTCTCCCTAACACAATGTAATCTATGATAAGCTAAAATTACTTAAATTAAATATTTTGATTTATAATTATATCTATTGTTTTACTATCGCATCTAACTCATCTAAACTATATATCGAATGATTTTCTTTAATATTACTTAAATATTCTCTGTTTCCATAAACCCCATTGCGATATATCCTTACTGTTTGTATAGGATGAATATTACTAATATAAAAATCTTTTTCTGGGTTATCACCGATGTAAAGCATCTCATCAAATTTAGCATCCAATTTCTCTTTCATTATTTCAAATGCCTTACTATGTGGCTTCCAATATTGTCTGCCTAACTCATCAGTAACAATAATTTCATCAAAGTAATTAAATGCTTTTAATGCTTTTAATTTTTGTCGCTGTCCATTAGCATAACCATCTGTAATAATCCCTACATTTATTCCTTTTGACCTTAAGTTTTTTAAACACGGTAATACATCCTCAAAAAACTGTATTATTGGTGTATGATTACGATACTCTTCCACTAGCTCCATTATCTCATTTTGGGTATAACTAATCCCAAATGTATCAAACACTCTATTAAATACGTTTCTAGTGTTTTCATTGAATAAATCCATTAATAATTGATATAGTTTTTGTTCATCCTTTTGAAGCTTTTCACTTAGTAATTTTGAAATATGTTTATAACCGCTTTCAATATATCTTCTCTCGGAAATAAGGGTATCATCTAAATCAAATATAACTGCTTTAATCATTTTACTAGCTCCATATTTTCATCTAAACATATACTACTATCAAATCTAATAAATGTAAGATTTTCCCGATAATCTTCACTATAATTTAATTTTTCACCCATTAATAAGCGTAGAAGATTTCCGCATGAATCAGCACCACTTTGAATACTCATTGGAGCTCCCCCACCGAATCTTGGATTGATTTCAATGTACTCAATCCCCTTCTTTGTCTTCATAAGTTGGACAGTTATATGTCCAATTGGTTTGAGCGTCTTCATTAATTTAGTCACATCATTAATAATCTCTCTATCTTTCACGATTTTACCTTTTGAAATTTCACCACTACGTGTAGCCATCCTTAATCTTGGGACTACTGTAATTACATTCCCTTGAAAATCTAAAAATACATCAACCGTAAATTCTTCTCCTTCCATAAAATCTTGAATCAGAGGATCATTAATAAAGCTTTTATATGTCTTTAATTCAGCTAAATTATTTACTTTAAATGTATTAACACTTGAACTCCCAGACTTAGGTTTAATAAATAAAGGAAACTGTATATTCTCCCCACTAATCAATTCCTCATCTGTATACATTTTTGGAATTCCAAAACCTTCTTCTTCTAAGAATCTTTGTGTATTAATTTTATCCCGACAAATTTTAATAACATTAGAATCAGATATCAATACCTTGGCTTGCGCTTTTTCCTCAATAAATTCCTTGTTTTCTGCAAGTAACAATAAATCTGTATCAATCGTCGGAACAATTAACGAAATATTTTCTCGATTACAGATATCTATAATTGCTTTAATATAATTTGGTTCACTAATTCGTGGTAATTTACAAGTTCTATCTGCAAAATATAAGGCTGGTGCCGTATTAGAACAGTCACCTGCTACAACATTACCTTTAACATTTAAATCTTTTATTGCTTTTTGAAAATGTTGCACTAATTCTACACGTCTTCCCGCACTTAAAATTAAAATATTAATTTCTCTCATCATTTTCCCTCACTTTACTACCTTCAAAATATTCCATTGTAGCAGCTGTTTCTGAATTAATTCCTTCTCTTATAAAAACTTTTTTAATCGTTAAAATAATTATTTTCCAATCTGTAATGAAACTTACGTTCTCAACATACTCTACATCATAATTAAACTTTTCTTCCCAACTAATAGCATTCCGACCATTAACCTGGGCTAACCCTGATAATCCTGGTCGAACTTCATGACGTCTTTTTTGGTGCTCATTATATAAAGGTAAATATTGAACTAATAAAGGCCTTGGTCCTATAATTGACATATCACCTTTAAAAATGTTAAAAAGCCCTGGTAATTCATCAAGTGATGTCGAACGTAAAAATTTACCGAACTTAGTAAGCCTTACGCTATCAGGTAGTAACTCACCGTTTTCATTTTTTTCATCTGTCATTGTTCTAAATTTATACATTTTAAAAATAGTTCCATTTAATCCTGGTCTCTCTTGTTTAAATAATACCGGACTACCCAATCTTGTTTTCACAAGAAAAGCCACTATAAGGAACACTGGACTAAGCATTATAATAGCAATTAAAGACAGTATAAAATCCATCGGCCTTTTTATAAACCTACCATAGATGCCAACTTTAGAACTCCTCATTATGCTGTCCACAACCCTTTAATAATTTTTACAACTTTTTCTAAATCTGCTTCTGTCATCTTCGTATCGCTTGGTAAACATATACCATTCTCAAAAAGTTTTTCTGATACATTTGTACCAACAAAATCATATTTCTCAAAGAACGGCTGCATATGCATTGGCTTCCAAACTGGTCTAGATTCAATATTTTCTTTTTCAAGAGCTTCCATCACATCTATTGGACGAATCTTACCGTTTAGTGTCATAGAACTTAGCCAATAGTTTGGTTCATTCCACTCATTACTAGGCATAAATTCAATTCCTTCAAGATTTCCTAATTCTCTCTTATAAAAATCAAATATGTATCTTTTCTTTTGAACCCTTTGATCTAATACTTTAAGTTGCCCTCTACCAATTCCAGCAACTACATTACTCATACGATAGTTAAATCCTAATTCACTGTGTTGATAATGTCTTGCCTGGTCTCTACTTTGAGTAGCCCAAAACCTTACCTTTGAAACTCTTTCTTCATCATTAGAAACAAGCATACCGCCACCAGAAGTAGTAATGATTTTATTACCATTAAAAGAAAAAATACCATACTCTCCAAAACTACCTGTATGTTTACCTTTATAATAAGTTCCCAAAGATTCAGCAGCATCTTCAATTAAAGTAACATCATGTTTTTTACAAAGCTCAATAATCTTATCCATATCTGCTGAAAGACCATAAAGATGAACTACTATAACTGCCTTTACATTTGGATACTTTTTAAAAGCCTCTTCTAATGCTTTAGGACACATATTCCAAGTTACATAATCACTATCTATGAAAACAGGAGTAGCATTTTGATAAATGATTGGATTTGCTGTAGCTGAGAATGTAAGTGTTTGACAAAAAACAACATCACCTTCTCCTACTCCAGCTGCTTTTAATGCCATATGAATTGCAGCTGTTCCAGAAGATAGTGCTGCCGCTGCATTAGATCCTACTTTCATAGCTAATTCTCTTTCAAATCCATTTACATTTTCCCCAAGTGGTGCAATCCAATTTGTATCGAAGGCTTCCTTCACATAATGCATTTCATAACCTTCGTCACTCATATGTGGCGATGAAAGAAATATTCTGTCTCCCATATTTAAAACTTCCTTCCCTTGAATTAATTTTCAATATTTACTTTATTATTTGCAATATCTAATAGTCGTTCTCTTATTTCTTCTTTACTAATTCCTTCAAAGTCATTCATAAACTGCCTTAAAATCCCTTGATCAATTAAAACAGCCTTTCCTATATGAATTTTAGGGAAAATTTGCTCTGGATGAATTTCACCTTCATTTAGTAACTCTTCATACATTTTTTCACCTGGTCTTAATCCAGTAAATTCAATTCCAATTTCTTCAATAGAGTAACCTGAAAGAGTAATTAAATTTTTAGCTAAATCCACAATCTTTACCGGGGCCCCCATATCTAGCACGAACAATTCTCCGCCCCTAGCCAGTGTCCCCGCCTGAATAACTAATCTTGAAGCCTCTGGTATTGTCATAAAGTAACGAATCATATCAGGGTGAGTAACTGTTACAGGTCCACCTTTTTGAATTTGTTTCTTAAACAGAGGAATTACACTTCCCCTACTTCCAAGAACATTACCAAATCTAACCGCAACAAAACGTGTACCAGTACTAACCGATGCCATATGCTGCACAATCATTTCTGCAAATCGTTTTGTAGCTCCCATTACATTTGTCGGATTTACAGCTTTATCTGTAGAAACCATAACAAACGTATTCACTTTAAACGTATCTGCAGCTTCAGCTACATTTTTTGTACCAAAAATATTGTTTTTCACAGCTTCTTCTGGATTACGCTCCATTAAAGGAACATGCTTATGTGCAGCTGCATGATATACGATATACGGTTGATGCTTTTTCATTATTTCAAAGATTTTATGACGATCTTGAATATCAGCGATTTCTGTTGTAATTTCAACTGTATCTTTATATGTAACTCTCATTTCCATTTCGATATTATAAATGCTGTTTTCACCATGTCCTAAAAGAACAATTTTAGCTGGTTTATATTTCATCACTTGACGACATATTTCTGATCCAATTGATCCACCAGCACCTGTTACTAAAATTGTTTTACCTGTAATCTTCTCTCCAATTCCTGCATCATCTAGCTTTATTGGTTCTCTACCTAATAAATCTTCCACTTGTACATCACGGAATTCATTAACAGAGAGTTTTCCATCTAAAAGATCTTCAAGCATCGGTACAATTTGTGTTTTCGCCTTCGTTTTTCTACACTTCTCAAAAATCTCGTTTATTTGACCTCTATTTAATGAAGGAATTGCGATAATAATATGTTCTATGTCATTATCTTCTACAATTTCTTGAATGTGATCTGTTGTACCAACAACCGGCACATTATAAATCTCCAATTTTTGCTTATTTCTATCATCATCAACAAACGCAATTGGATATAAATCTGCTTCTTTATTATGCTGTAATTGACGTACTACCATTGTTCCTGCTGAACCAGCACCAATAATCAATGTTCGCTTTTTATCAGTAGCTTTAGCAATATACGTATCACGGAACATACGCCATACAAAGCGAGAACCACCTATTAATAATAAATGTAACATCCATGCGATAGCCAAAATTCGAACATAAATATCATGATTTATAATTTGTTGAACAATTGCTGTTACGATAATAGAAAGTGTAATTGCTTTAAATATTTGCTTTAATTCTCCAATGCTTGCATATTCCCATGCCTTGTTATAAAGCTTATAAATAGCAGCAAAAATATGATGACTACACAATAATGTAATAGAACTAATAATTACTGTTGCAGGAATTTTACTTAATACATTTGGATGTATGAACCAATAACTTAAGTACACGGCAGTTAATACGATAAATGAATCTAATAAAATTAATAATGAGAGCCGTTTTCGATAACTCAATATATCTGTTCCCTTCTTTATATAATTCTTATCTTACTCATAATAAAAAAGGACATTCTCTTATGAATGTACCTTTTCTTTTTTTACAAGTTCTTTCATATATTCCATTAAATCAACTTTTAATTCTTCATTTTGAAGTGCCATTTCAATCGTCGTCTTAATAAATCCAAACTTCTCCCCAACATCGTAACGTGTACCTTCAAAGTCATAAGCAAATACACGTTGAACTTCATTTAATCGTTGAATTGCATCTGTCAATTGGATTTCTCCACCCGCACCTGTTTGCTGGTTTTCAAGGAACATAAAGATTTCTGGGGTTAATACGTAACGTCCCATAATCGCTAAATTAGATGGTGCTGTTCCTTGTGCTGGCTTCTCCACAAATTGACGTACTTGATAACGACGATTATTTTGTTCAACTGGATCAATAATACCGTAACGATGTGTTTCGTTTTCTGGTACTGTTTGTACACCAATAACGGATGATTGTGTACCTTCATATTGATCCATTAATTGACGTAAACATGGTGTATCAGCTTGTACAATATCATCACCAAGTAATACTGCAAATGGTTCATTTCCAATAAACTTACGTGCACACCATACTGCATGCCCTAGACCTTTTGGTTCTTTTTGTCTTATGTAATGAATATTAATTTTTGAAGAAGCTTGCACTTTTTCTAACATCTCATGCTTCCCTTTTTCTAGTAAGCTTTGCTCTAATTCAAAGGAATGATCAAAATGATCTTCAATGGCACGTTTACCTTTTCCAGTAACAATAATAATATCTTCAATTCCTGATTCTATCGCTTCTTCTACTATGTATTGAATTGTTGGTTTATCAACAATTGGTAACATTTCTTTAGGCATTGCCTTTGTTACCGGTAAAAATCTTGTCCCCAGTCCCGCAGCTGGAATAATTGCTTTTCTTACTTTTTTCAAATCTAGTACCCCCAAACATATTATTATATCCATATGTAACAATAACAAAAACCCTACTTATAGGGTCGTCTTTACAACTCCATAAGTAGAGTTTCTAACATAAATAAATTATGGGCATCTAACCCATCCTCACGTCATACTCCCGACGACAAGCGTCTAAGGTAGGTTCGAAATAAAAATTTCTACCCACAGCACGACCGAGTGCCCCCGTTGATAACGGTTAGGAGACATCACCAATTATTATTTAAAAAATACCGAACAATTTTTTACGTCGAATTTGTTCTGGATCTTCTTTATAAATTGCTTTACCGCTAATTAATAAGTACGGATTCTCTTTTAAATCACTCATAACACTCGTTCCAAATTCTTTCTCAATTAGTTCATAGCTTTCCGCTAAATGAAATCCTCTTGACGTTGTATTATGTGCATCTGAAGCGACCATATGTGTTAAATTATGTTCTAAAAGTTGAAGTGAAAACTTTTTAATTTTTTTACCGAATTTCCCTAATAAACTACCTGCCGTTACTTGCGTTAATGTTCCTTTATTTACAAGGTTATATAACTTATCTGGCCGCTCGATTAACTCGGCATTACGTTCTGGATGAACGATAATTGGAATCATTCCCTTTACACGTAATTCGTATAATAATTGTTCAGCATAACGAGGTACGTGATTTGATGGGAATTCAATGAATATGTATTTATTTGTTTCGTTTAAAGTAACAATTTTACCAGCTTCATAGTCTTCTAATAAATCACCATATAACCTGACTTCTTGTCCCGGTAAAATAGTAAGTGGGATATTATGTTGTTGTAGTTCATCATTTAGTTGTTTTACGTGATGAATAATTGAGGTACGTTCATTTACATATTTGCCATTTTGATGGTGCGGCGTTGCGACAATTGTATGTATTCCTTCTGCTACAGCTTTTTGCGCCATTGCTAAACTATTTGTTACTGTCTGCGCACCGTCATCGATACCAGGTAAAATGTGACAATGTAAATCTATCATTTGTTTCATCCTCCCTCTCTCATATAAAGATCTTTTTTCCCTTGAATATGAGATATCGCTCATATTTAAGGGAAAAAAGGAGATATGTTTTTACCATATCTCACTTTAAAACTAGTTTGCACCGTAATAATAATATAAGCCGTTTTCACGTTCACGGTCGTTTAGAACAACACCTAACAATTTACCTTTTGCAGAATCCAATAATCCTTTTGCTTTTACTGCTGTTTCTTTCTCTGTTGATTCACTACGAACAACAAGAATAGAAGCATCACATATATTTGCCATAATTTGCGCATCGGTTACAGCTAAAATTGGCGGCATATCAAAAATAACTAGATCGTACATACTGTATGCTTGTCCAAGAAGCTCTTTCATTGATCTCGAACCTAACAATTCGGCCGGGTTTGGTGGGATTGGACCACAAGCTAAAAAATGTAGATTATCAACTAATGTTGTTTGCACACATTTTTCTAAACGTTCACTCTGTGTTAGTACGTTCGTGAGTCCAAAAATGTTATCTACTTGGAACATTTGATGCATTGCTGGTTTACGCATATCTGCATCGATTAATAATACCTTTTTTCCTTGTTGAGCAAAAACAACTGCCATATTCGCTGTCGTTGTCGTTTTTCCTTCACTTGGGTTTGCAGATGTGACCATTAATGAATGTAAATTCGTATCAACAGCTGCAAATTCAATATTCGTTCGAATATTACGATATTGTTCTGAAATTGGTGATTTCGGTTGTTGATGAGCAATTAATTGACGGCGTTGACGATGATTTTTTTTCTTTTTAAATAAATTAAGAGCCAATTGTTTGTCCCCTCACTTTTCTTGATGATGGAGCGTGTGATTTCACGTTCATTGTTTCTTCATCCATACGAGCTACAATTCCTAATACTGGTAATCCAAGTAAGTTTTCTACATCTTCTTCTTTTTTCACCGTGTTATCTAAGTATTCTAGTAAGAATGCAAGACCAACTGACGCCATTAAACCAACAATGAAAGCAATTGCTACATTAAGCATAGGTGCTGGTTTAATCGGAGATTGATTTTCAGCTACTTCTGCTTTAGATATTACAGTGACGTTATCAACGTTCATAATTTTTGCAACTTCACCTTTAAATACATCTGCAGTTGCATTCGCAATATCACGAGCTATTTTAGGGTCTTTATCCTCAGCTGTTACAGCAATTACTTGTGACTCCTTTTCATTCGTAACATTAACTTTTTTTGTTAACTCTTGCGCTGTCATATTTAGATTTAATTTTTCATTCACTTGTTCTAAGATTACTGGACTTTTAATAATAACCTTATATGTATTCGTTAATTGAATATTCGTTTGAATTTCACCAGCTTGGAACATTGCCCCTTCTTGCTTCTTCTGATTAACAAGAATTTGCGTCGAAGATTGATAGATTGGTGTCATGAAGAAAAAGCTACTGATAGCACTTACAATAGCTGCACCAAATGCGATTACGAGGATCATTGCTAAACGTTTTTTTAAGATATGAAATAACTCTTTTAGATTAATTGTTTCTTCCATAGGTTCCTCCAACTTTCTAAAATTTACACATAGGAAAAATTATAACATATAAATCTTACATTTTTTATTTTTAATAATTCAGTTCTATATTTGTTCACAGGAAACAAGTTTAATCTTACAAAATAATCTTAAATATGACAACACATTCCAATCATTTCCCCAAAATTTTATCATATCATGCTTTTTACAATGTATAACTTGATAAATAATTTTCAGAAAACAAAAAAGCCAACAAAAATTTGAAGTGAACCCGAATAGTGGTACATGAAAAAAACACCTCCTGAATTCGCATACTTAGTATGCGAATTCAGGAGGTGTTTTTCGTTTGAAGACAAGAGTTCATTACCCAGAAGAAGTAAAGTGGAAAGTGATTGAAATGAAAAAGGATGGATATTCCAATCGGACAATTATGGAGAAGCTTGGAATTAAAAATGTTTCCCAAATTAAGACGTGGATGAAGTGGTATCGTACCGATCAAACGTACCGTTTTCAACAACCTTTAGGAAAACAATATTCTTATGGAAAAGGACCAAAAGAGCTCAGTGAATTAGAACAGCTACGTTTAGAAAATAAACATCTAAAAACAAAATTACTTGTATGGGGAAAGTATCTGGAAATCGAAAGGGACTGAAACCAGAAACTGTAGTTGCTTTATGGGAAAATGTAAAAACAAAAATAACGGTAAAAGAATTGTGTAACGTATTAGAATTACCCCGTTCCACATTTTATCGTTGGTTACAACGAACGGAAGATTTGAAAGATGGTATAGAAGAGAAAGTAAAGGACGTTTACCTTAGGCATAAATTCCGGTATGGATATCGAAGAGTGACCGCTACTCTTCGAAAAATGGGACTGTGTGTCAATCATAAAAAAGTATTACGAATCATGAGACAAAATCACATTCTTTCAAAAGTACGTCGAAAGAAAAAGAAATATATCAATGGTGCGGAGCCAATGGTAGCCCCTCATCGATTGGAGCGCCAATTCGATGCATCCAGACCAAATGAAAAGTGGTTTACGGATGTGACGTATCTCTTATTTGGAGAGCGTACCTTGTATTTATCAACGATTATGGATGCCTTTAATCGTGAAATTATTAGTTGTGTCATCAGCGAATCACAAACACTGACATTAGCGATGAAGACATTAAAACAAGCAATGAGAGGGCGAAAAGTAAAAGATGTCCTTCTTCACTCAGATCAAGGAAGTATTTATACAGCAAAAGAATTTCAAGCGTATGCCAAAGAAAACGGCATGATCACCAGCATGTCCCGGAGAGCAAATTGCCATGATAATGCCGTCATGGAAAGCTTCTTTGGTCATTTAAAAAGTGAAGCTTTCTATTCACAAAAGATAACAAAAGTATCCAACACAACTGTGCGAAAGATTGTGCTAGAATACATTCATTACTACAATTGTGTGCGAATTCAAGAAAAATTAAACCACCTATCCCCTAAAGAATTTAGGGAACAAGTGGTTTAGGTGTTTTGATTGGTGTCCCCATTTCGGGGGGGCACTTCAATTTTGTCGGCTTTTCATATTTTAGTAATAACCATACTGCTCTTTTTCGTCTCTTTTATCGTTTAAAACGACTCCAAGTATTTTTCCTGATGCTTTATCTAATATTTGTTTCGCTTTTACGATTTTATCTTTTTCCGTCTTTTCACTTCGTACAACGAGTACGATTCCATCACATTTATTCGCAAGTATTTGTGCATCCGTAACCGCAAGGACAGGTGGTGTGTCAATTAATATAATATCAAACATGTTATATGCTTTTAGCAACACTTCGTCCATTATCCGGCTCCCTAATAGTTCTGCTGGGTTTGGCGGGATTGGACCTGCTGCCATTAAGTATACGTTCTCTATATCTGTTTTTTGAATGCATTGCACGAGTTTCGCTTGTCCTGATAATAGGTTCGTTAACCCATTTGAACTATGAATAGCAAATAAGCTTTGTATCGTCGGCTTACGCAAGTCAGCTCCAATTAATAAAACTTTCTTTCCTTGTTGTCCGAAAACAACTGCTAAATTTGCGATTGTTGTTGTTTTCCCATCACCTGGATCTGCTGAAGTAACAATAATAGAACGAACATGATTATCTACAGATGTAAACTCAATGTTTGTACGAATGTTACGGTATTGTTCTGTAATACGCGATTTAGGCTCTTTATGTGTAATTAATTGTCGTAATGGTTTTCTTTTCTTTCTCCCGAACATATTCATAATCTCCTTTTGTGAAATGCGACATTTCCCTTTTCTCTCTTATGCTCGATTTCATACGTCTAATTAATATTCTTGCTGAGTTCCCCACATTTCATCATAATCAATAACCTTCTACTTTGTCTTATTTAAGTACCTTAACAATATGACAATGCCCTTATTTCTTTATTACCTTTATCACTTATCCTATTCTCTAGATAAATAATAAAGTAAGTATATGGTAATTACCATCTATTTACAAGATATTTTCTGATTAGTTTGTAAATTATCGTTTCATCGTTATATAGCAGAAATCAAAAAATCTCCTTGTCTTTTCACAAGGAGATTTTTTAATTTCTATTCTTTTTTATCACCAATCGCAAATGTAATTTCTGCCTCACATGCAACTTCACCATCTACTGTTGCGATTGCTTTTCCTTTTCCAATTGGGCCGCGTACGCGTGTCATTTCTACTTCTAGACGAAGCTGATCACCTGGGCGTACTTGTTTTTTGAAACGGCAATTGTCGATACCTGCAAAGAAAGCAAGTCTTCCGCGGTTTTCTTCTTTCTTTAATACTGCAACTGCTCCGACTTGTGCTAATGCTTCTACAATAAGTACACCAGGCATAACTGCATAGTCAGGGAAGTGTCCGTTAAAGAATTCTTCGTTTGCGGATACATTTTTAATCCCAACCGCTCTTTTGCCTTCATCTACTTCTAATATTTTATCAACAAGTAAAAATGGATAGCGGTGAGGAATGATTTCTTTAATTTGTTCTATATTTAGCATGTAACAATCGCCCCTTTTGTAATATTGGTCTTACCACTTGGACATATTGCTATTATCCCATTTTGTTTATTGTTTGTCATTACAAAGTAACATTTTATATTTAGCACAACTTCCTAAAAAAAAATGCACACACTCTATTCCATTAAAATAGTTGCACATTTTTGCAACTGACACGGAGGTAGAAAAGAGTGTATGCCCAAATTAGGGAAAGGCAATATGTATTGAAACATTATTTGCCTTAATGTCGTATTCGACTCATTATATTATAAACGTTTTCAAATAAGGAAATATTAAATTTAACCATATATATGAATATTTTACCTGTTTCCTTCATATTTCTCTATTTTCCTTCCATTTTCGCAAAAAAACAAAATATAAAAATATAAAAACGAAAAAAGAACTAAGGCATTAGCCTTAGTTCTTTCAAATTATCTCAAAGCACGCTTTGGTAATCTGTCGATATTCTCTAACATAATACCTGTACCAACCGCAACGCAGTGCATTGGGTTTTCAGCAATTAATACCGGTACTTTTAGTTCTTCTGCTAGAAGCATGTCAATACCGTGTAGTAAAGCTCCACCGCCTGTTAGAATAACACCGCGGTCGATGATATCTGCAGATAATTCTGGTGGTGTGCGCTCTAATACGCCTTTTGCAGCTTGTACAATAACAGCTGCATTTTCTTTTAATGCTTCTGTAATTTCTTCAGAGCATACTGTAATTGTACGTGGTAAGCCTGTTACCATGTCACGTCCGCGAATTTCAAGCTCTTCGCTACGTGCACCTGGGAATACTGTACCAACTTTAATTTTAATATCTTCTGAAGTACGTTCTCCAATTAATAGCTTATACTTACGTTTAATATAGTTTAAGATCTCCATATCAAACTTATCGCCAGCCATTTTGATAGAGGAAGAGGTAACAATATCACCCATAGATAGTACAGCGATATCTGTTGTACCTCCACCAATATCAACAACCATGTTACCGCTTGGTTGGAAGATTTCCATACCAGCACCAACTGCGGCTACTTTTGGTTCTTCTTCTAAAAATACTGTTTTACCACCTGAGCGTTCAGCAGCTTCACGAATTGCTTTTTGTTCTACTGATGTAATATTTGTTGGACAACAAATTAAAATACGAGGTTTTGAAAAGAAGCTCTTTACGTCCAATTTGTTAATGAAATACTTTAACATTGCTTCTGTAATTTCGAAATCTGCGATTACACCATCTTTAAGCGGACGAATTGCTACAATATTACCAGGCGTACGTCCCACCATACTTCTCGCTTCTTCACCGACTGCTAATACTTTACCACTATTACGATCAATTGCCACAACAGATGGCTCATTTAATACAATACCCTTACCTTTAACATGAATTAATACGTTAGCCGTACCTAGGTCAATTCCGATATCTCGCGCAAACATTCCCGTTTTTTCCTCCTCGATATTCAAAATCAGGTTACACCCGAATTCTTTTCACCTAATTTCTGATTTTATCATAAATTTAACAGAAACGTAATATTCGCAAAAAGAATTCTTCTGAAAAATATTACCGAATGTGAACGGAATGTTTGCTACTGTAACATTATTGACGTACAGGCTTCTCTACATCTTCTTTTCTATACTTTTGTTTTGTTGCTTCTCCCCCTCTTAAATGACGAATAGACTTATGATAATCAAGAATTTCTTTCACTTCATTTGCGAGCTCTGGATTAATTTCTGGTAGACGTTCTGTTAAATCTTTATGGACTGTACTCTTTGATACCCCAAATTCCTTTGCAATGACACGCACTGTCTTTCTTGTCTCCACGATATACTTACCAATCTTGATAGTTCTCTCTTTGATGTAATCGTGCACACCACTCGCCTCCCTAATTTGGATGTGAGAAGGGTGAAATGAGCCTCGCTGCATACGACTAAGAAGTAAGTGTGAGTGCTGTTTGTAAGCGTTAAACATTCTTGGATTTATAATGAAATGATTCACGATTTCTCACCTCAAACACTCTCTTTGCTTTGGTTTATACCATTGTATTGCCCGCACTACTGATATATGCTACATGTTCACTATTTTTGCGGACTAAGTTAAGAAAAATTACATTTTTTTGTGAGAAATACGTTAACAGTGACTATTTTGGCGAAAAAAAATGACACCTTATATATAAGGCATCATTCTTCTCTTTCAAACTCTTCTTCTAATAATTGATGGTGGGGAACCTCTTTCTTACCGGCAATATAATAATATAAAGTGAATAAAACAAACAATAAAATAATAGCAGTCGACAGAACAAATAAAAATGACACAGTATCCCCTCCCTTTTGTAATATATATTCGAGAATCTCGTCATTTTTCCTTGTTATTGCAACTTTTTTCTCGAAATTGAGTATTTTTATATGGAAATAAAAAAATCAGCTCCCCTAGTGGAAACTGATTTTTTCACTTTCTTATTCTTGTGAAGAAGAATCGTTAGATGATTCTGTAGAACCATTTGTTGATTTTTCTTCTTTCTTCGGTTCTTCTTTTTTGTCACTAGTTGAACCGCTTGTTGATTTCTCTTCTTTTTGAGATTTGTCTTCTGTTTTACTTTCTGGTTTCGTGCTCGTTGACTTTTCTTCTTTTTGAGATTTGTCATCAGCTTTTTTACCAGAAGCGTTCGTTGCCTTTGCAGCACCTGCATCAGCTTTAATTTCTGTTACTGATTTATTTAAGTAACGTTCAGGGTTCACAGCCACATTGTCTTTACGTACTTCAAAGTGAACGTGAGAACCTGCCTCTTTATTCATTGCACTTAGACCGGATGTTCCTAATACTTCACCTTGTGCAACTCTTGCACCTTTTTCTACTTTCACACTGCCTAAGCTTTGATAAGATACCGCTACACCATTTCCACTATCAACTGTTACAACATAACCAAGAAGTGAATCTTTTTCAGCTTTCGTTACTGTACCACTTAAAGCAGCAGCAACATTGAATTCTTTTCCATTCTTCGCAGCAATGTCAATTCCTTTGTTTGGGGAATATGTGTTGTTATAAAAGACAAGTGCTTTTTCTTGTTCCGCCTCAGTTGCTGCATCTTCATAGAATTTCTTCTGTACGACTACTTCCGCATTCGCGGCAGCTGGCATTTTCACTACTTCTGAAGATTTCGTTACTGGTACTGCTGGATCTTCCGATTGTGTATACGGTGTTGCTTGATCGTGGTTTGGAGTCTTCTTCGGATTAGCTCCTTGGAACCATAGCGCAACCATTAAGATTACCGCTGCACAAGCAATGTATAGTGCCGGAAACACCCATCTTTTTTGAAATAAATGTACTACCTTTTGCGACTTTTTATTATTTCTTCCTCGCATTCCATCATCACCTCAGCAATCATTTTGAACAATATTCACGTATCCTATACAACGTATAACTAATTACTTTTCGACAAAATCTGTAAAAATATGTATAAGAATTGCAAAATTTCCGAGGAAATGATAGAAAAAAGAAAAAACTAAGCACTTTTGGCTCAGTTTTTAATCTAATTGTTTCTTTTTATATACGATTAAACATACAAAGAGCGATATAATAAGCCAAACTGCAACATTTAATACATGCCCACTAATACTACTAAATCCCGCCCCACCTACTAAACTGTTAAGTGCTTTCACAATATGAGATGTTGGAAGATATCCAATCATCGTCTTAATTACTTTATTTTCAACCATCGGCTCAAACTGTACAGCCAAATACATCGTCATTAATATCGGCATTCCAATTATTGATGTTTGTGGTACAGATGCAGCTAACAATCCAATCATTGTTCCAATCACAATAAATAGAATTGTTCCACATAAGAAAATAAATCCTAGCAATAATAGATTTCCACTGAATTGATCCAAAATAAATAAGTTCACAATACAAATGCCCAATGTCAAACATACTGTTAATATACTTTTTCCAATTAGAACTTCAACCGAAGATGCCGGTGATAGCATTAATACACGTAATGTATGTTTTTCTTTTTCTTCTGCAATTATCATAGATTGAACAAAGCCTGCGACAAATAGGAAGGCCGTTATAGTAGTAATGCCTAACATTTCCTTTCCCACTCCAAATCTGCTAAACAAAAATGAAAGTATAATTGGTAAAAATGCCATTAACAACACTTGTGAATTTGTCTTAAAATCTTGTACTTCTTTTCTAAAAATAGCTGATACACGTCTCATTGAAAATGTCATTATAATCCCCTCCCAGTAACTTCAATAAAGATATCGCCTAAAGTTGGTTCGTGTGAATGAATGGATAGTAATTCTCCTTTGTTCATCCATTCTGAAATACGTTTTGCACCTAATTCATCTTTTTGTACTGTTTCTTTCTTCTTATCCTTTAACACGACTTGTATTTGATCTTTCGCGTATTGTAAGCGAAGGTTCTCCGGTGTATCAAGTGCTACAATCTCTCCGCCACACAGGAAGGCAATGCGGTGACAAAGCGTTTCTGCTTCGTCCATGTTGTGAGTCGTTAAGAAAATCGTCGTTCCTTCTTTATTTAAGTCGTTTAAGATTTTATGAATGTTTTGTACGTTTACTGGATCAAGTGCAGATGTTGGTTCGTCTAAGAAGAGGATATCTGGTTTATGAAGGATTGCTCTCGCTAGTTTGACGCGTTGCTTCATTCCCTTTGATAATTTTTTTACTGGTGTTTTTTTATCATCTAATAGATTCACTTGCGCTAGTACTTCATCGATTCGTTCTTTTTTGCAATCATATAAGTCACAAAATAATAATAAGTTATCATAAATGCTAAGTCTCTCATATAAACCGCTGTTATCTGTTAAAATACCAATTCGTTTGTAATCGATGCTACTTGGTCCTGTAATATCTTTCCCTAATACTCTTACCGTTCCAATGCTATGAAGCAATTGAGAAGTTAAAATTTTTACTGTTGTCGTCTTACCAGATCCACTCGGTCCGAGGAATCCGAATATCTCTCCTCGCTTCACCTCAATATTTACATTTCGAAGTGCCGTTTTTCCATCGAAACTTTTCATTACATCTTTCATTTCAATTGCCAATGTCATTTCTTCATCCCCTTTGTTTTTCTTCTTTATAGATGAAAGTCGCTTTAGCGCTTTTCGTTCGTTTGTTTCGCTTTTCTTGACTCAATCATATGAAAAACAAAGGGTTTACGCAGTAAAATACCGGTAAAAGGAGTATTTTTACCGGTGAATGAATCGCATGTTAAGCTTATTGAAGCACTTTTTATAGCCCAATCACGCCTTTTAATTCATCCATGCGTCCTTTCGAAAGCGGGATTGAACTTTTTCTTTCGTCATCCAAAATTAAACTAAAACTATTACGAGTCCACGTAATCACTTCTCGTACTCTTTGTAAATTCACAAGATAAGAGCGGTGACATCTAAAGAAACCAAAACCTGTTAATCTTGCTTCTAGTTCACTTAATGTTAAGGCACATACGAAATCACCTTCACGAACGTGAATATGCGTTACTCCGTTTTGCGTTTCAATGAAATGGATTTCCATCGGATCAAGTAAAATGATTTTATCGTTCACTTTCGCAGGTATTCTTTCTAATTTCATTTGCGGAATCATTTGAATGACTTTTTCTTCACCGACTTCTTCCACTTCCTCTTGCTCAATTTCTATCTTTTTCACACCATCGTTGTTTAATATGTATACATCCTCTGTTAACGAAAGGGCATCCGATAGAAATGATGACGTAATAAAGATTGCCTTTCCTTGCTCTTTCATTTTCATAATTGCTTTTCGAATAATAACCGTACTCTCTATATCTACATTTTGCTCCGGTTCTTCCAAAATGATTAAATCCGGGTTATGAATCATCATTCGTCCAATATGAAGACGACGCTTCTCTGAAAATGATAGTTTTTCTATTTTAACGTTTAGCTTATCTAGGAGACCAACAGACTGCACAACTTCTTCTATACTTATCTTTGATTCATAAAGCCCTATTAAAAACTTAAAGTATTCTTTCACCTTCAAACGATCATATGCCTCATCTTTCAAAAAACAAAAACCGATGCGGGAATAATTTTTCTTTCCAATCACTTCTCCTTCAAACAGTACATTGCCAGTCGAAGCTTCTTCTTCACCAATAATAATGCGGTGTAACACTTTAGCTGTATGATTATTGCATTGCAAAACAATACATTGTCCTTTCTCAACCTTTAGCTCAATTGCCGGTAACTGGTTCGTCTTCCCTAATTGTTTCAACTCTAGTAACGCCATTTCATTTCCCCCAAATGCCTTTTTATCCTATTATATCAAACAGTTAATGGAAAATTATGATATTTTAAACAGAAAAAATAGATGCCAGAGTTCTGACACCTATTTCTTCACCATCAATTTTCCTTCATAATCATTCATCGTCTTTATTTCAACGCCTTTATAGTAATGAGCGACGATATCTGTATATTTCTTTCCTTCCGCTGCCATGCCGTTCGCCCCGTATTGACTCATACCAACGCCGTGACCGAAGCCTTTCGTCGTAACGATGATTTTATCTCCCTGTTGTTTCCACGTGAAATCAGACGAACGTAAATCTAACTTTTCACGAACTTCTTTTCCTGTTAATGTTTTCCCTTGAAAAGCTACATCCTTTACGCGCTTTCCTTCCGTAAGGTCTTTAATATTTCCAATCTTCCCGTCTGCTAGCACTTTCACACCGAGACGTTTTTGAAAATCAGCTACTGTAAATGTTTGCTCGCTCGTAAACTTTGGAGAGGCTTGATCCCACGGACTATCTACACTTTTCAAGTACGGATAATCATTTCCCCAATAGTCAGCTGCATTTTCTGTTCGACCATTACTCGTTGAAAAGAAGGATGCTGAAATTGGTTTTCCATCATACGTTAAAACTTGTCCTGCTGTTTTCGAAACGGCTTCTTCGATTTTCTTCAAATTATTTTCGTAGTTATTGCCCCATTGCTTCTTCAATTCATCTTTGCTTTTGTACACTTGATCTTTCACCGTATCTGTCACGTCCGCATTATTTTTCTTCCCTCCGCTTAGCATACGTTGTACTACAAATGTTCTTGCTGCTAATGCCTGTGCCTTTAGTGCCTCTATTTCAAAACTGGCATTCATCTCAGAAGCTACTACACCTGTCACATACTCCTCCATAGGTAATGATTCTACCTTCTTTTGTTTCTCACGATATACAGCAACTTGAACAGCTGTATCTACTTTTCCTGGAGCTGGTATACTTTCTATCGCTGGAGGAGTTTTAGAGGCCGTTTCTTCCCCTACTTTTGCTTTCGCAAATGGAATAACAAGGGCTGCAGGTACAATAATAACGAGCGCTATTAAGAGCGCTACTGTAATAAAAAGTGGCTTTGAAAATTTCATCCTATTTTCCCCCAATATAAAAGCTTTACTCCATTCATTCTTATGGAACAACTCTTTCTTTTAGAACATACTTAAGGGGAAGAGTATAAAACAGAAATTTTCTAAATATTTTTACTGGTACTTGCATAAGTACAGAATTTATTGACTATAACAGTAATAACCCAAAAAAATAGCCCCTATGTCAAAAGACATAGAGACTATTTCAATTAAGCGTGAAGATCAGAAACTTCTTGTTCTTTCACTTCTTCTACTTTTTCGTTTACACGTTCAATAGTTGCACCTAATGCAGCTAATTTCTTATGGAAGTTTACATAGCCACGGTCAAGATGTTTTAACTCAGTTACACGAGTATAACCTTCTGATACTAAACCAGCTAAGATTAATGCAGCTGCAGCACGTAAATCAGTTGCTGCTACTTCAGCACCTTGTAAGCTGTTTGGACCGTTCATAATAACAGAACGACCTTCAATTTTAATATCAGCATTCATACGACGGAATTCTTCAACGTGCATAAAGCGGTTTTCGAATACCGTTTCTGTAATCATGCTTGTTCCATCAGCTTGTAGTAATAATGCCATCATTTGTGATTGCATGTCTGTTGGGAAACCTGGGTGAGGCATAGTTTTAATATCAACCGCTTTTAACTTATCTGGGCCGATAACACGTACACCTTCGTTTTCCTCAATAATTTTAACACCCATTTCTTCCATTTTCGCTGTAATTGAGCGTAAATGTTCAGGTACAGCATTTTCAATTAAGATGTCTCCACCAGTAATTGC
Source organism: Bacillus cereus group sp. MYBK216-1 (assembly GCF_051916495.1). Classification (NCBI taxonomy): domain Bacteria; kingdom Bacillati; phylum Bacillota; class Bacilli; order Caryophanales; family Bacillaceae; genus Bacillus; species Bacillus cereus group sp. MYBK216-1. The sequence continues at coordinate 220,323 of NZ_JBQAGT010000005.1, read as the reverse complement.
TGCTGCAACCATGAATGTTCCCGCTTCAATACGGTCAGGAATAATAGAGTGGTTTGCACCATATAATTTATCAACGCCTTCGATACGAATCGTTCCAGTTCCAGCTCCGCGTACTTTCGCTCCCATCGCATTTAAGAAGTTAGCTAAGTCAACGATTTCTGGTTCTTTCGCTGCGTTTTCAAGAATTGTTGTCCCTTTTGCTAATGTAGCTGCAGACATAATGTTTTCTGTCGCGCCTACGCTTGGGAAGTCTAAGTAGATTTTAGCTCCTTTTAGTTCTCCCTCAACATATGCCTCAACAAAACCGTTACCAACCTGTACTTTTGCTCCCATTGCTTCGAAGCCTTTTAAATGTTGGTCAATTGGACGTGAACCAATTGCACATCCACCAGGAAGTGCAATACGAGCACGACCGTTACGTGCTAATAATGGTCCCATTACTTGAACAGATGCACGCATTTTACGTACATATTCAAATGGTGCTTCAATGTTTAGTTCTTTAGAAGAATCGATTGTTACTTGATTATTTTCAAATACGACTTCAGCATTTAAATGACGTAATACCTCATTAATTGTGTATACATCAGACAAAACTGGTACTTCAGATAGTACATTCTTTCCATCACTCGCTAATAGGGCTGCAGCGATTATAGGTAATACAGCATTTTTTGCGCCCTCAACACGCACTGTGCCGTTTAACCGCTTTCCGCCACGGACGATGATCTTTTCCAAATTATTCCCCTCCGTGTCCTTTTTTCAGTATCTATTCACTCAATACTCAGAAGTTATGATCGGTGTGCCAACCACAATTGTATCTTTGTTGTCTGTAGAACGTATTGCTATTTGCACATTTATTTTCTCTCTATTTGTTGAAAGAGCGTCATCCCACTTTTTATTGTATGCGGAGACTGACACAAATGCTCTTTCTTCTACTTGTTCGATCGCTCTTGCTGAAAGATCTTTCAAAACCTGATTGGTTTTATTTTGCAAAACACCTTCAATCTTATCATTCAGTACACCTTGAACACAAGTGTAAATTATAGGTTTTTCACTAAAAATTTTATTCATGTTTTGAACATACTTCGGGTCCCATTTCGCCCCACTCACTTCAAAGATAATGAAAGTGTTTTCTTTAGTATTTTCTTTACTCCAAGTTACTACTACTCGTTCTTCATGAGAAGCAAACTTTTTATAGGATGTAGCTTTATATCCATCTGGAGATTGCTCTAACTCCCACTTTTGAATATTTGCCTTTTCCTTCACATCGTTTAACAACTTTTGAAACGTATGTATGTTAGAAATTGTTTTTGTTTCTCTCGCTAACCATGACCATTTTTCTACTTTAGCATCATTTTTCTCTAAAGCGTTGATCATGCTCTCCATTTTCTGTTCATCACTTATCGGTTTCATCTCTCTATATCCAACCAAAAATAAAACAACACTAAGTGCAACAATAAGAATGGCTTTAAGCTTCAATTTCATCCCCTCCTATCCCCATTGTTAACGGAGATTTGAGGTTCTATACACTTACTTTACTAAATACGTTAAACTCTTCGAATAGCCTAAATAATCAAGGAAAAAGTTACTTACAGATGTCCCAATTGCAATTGTAATTAAGATGAGTAATACTCGCGTCTGCAGCACTTTTCCGGACTTCATTAAACGCTCAATGTGAATGCCTTGTAAGGCCCACCACGTAATGGTAATAAACAATAAATGCGAAACAATGGCAATCAGTGCTTGTTGCCCTAAAAGTTGTGCCAAAAAATCGACCCCTCTTTACTCAGCTACTACTTATGAAAGAATATAAAAACGATACCATAATAAGTAGGAGCTACACTTTTTCAAATGCACATAGACATCTTACATTTTACATCGTGATTTTCTTTCCAAAAACGTATATCTACATTACAAGTTAACACAAAATAAAAAGCGCAGAGTACTGACTCCACACCTTTTATTTTCACTATTGTACCACGTTCCCTAAGAAGAAGAAATCTTTCATTAATGGAAAATATTCATAAAAGAAATTGTACCCAATCATCGGCATAATCCCTAGTATTACAATCGAAATTGCACAAAGACTCATAACAACCTTTATATTTAACGGTAACCGTATCCTCTCTTCTGTCTCTCCTGTGCGGAAAAACATTTGTTGTAAAATACGGAAATAATATACGAATGAAACAACTGTCGTACCCATCATAATCGAAGCTAGTACGTAATGTGCTGGCTCTACATGAAGTGCACCTAAAAAGATGTTAATCTTTCCAATGAATCCAGCCGTTCCTGGTATCCCAGCCAGCGATAAAATAAAGATTGTCATCATTATCGCTGTAAATGGCGACCTTTTATATAAACCTGTGAAAATCGTTATATTTTCCTCATCATTTTGTAAGATTAAGCCGTGGATGATAGCAAATGCCCCTATATTCATAAGCATGTATGCCAGCATATAAAACCACATGCTATCCATCGTAAATGGTGATAATGCCACAAGTGGAACGAGTAAATATCCTGCATGAGCAATGCCCGAATAAGCAAATAAACGCTTTATATTGTATTGTTTTAACGCGACTACATTCCCAACAATCATCGTAATACTTGCTAGCACCGCAATATATATACTCATATGTCCATATAAAGATTGCATATCTCCTTGTATTAATACACTTGCAAACACCATAAGGAACAAACGAATAATGAGTAGGAACCCGGCAATTTTAGAAATCGTTCCAAGAAAAGCAGTAACAGGTGTAGCCGCTCCTTCATACACATCAGGTGCCCACATATGAAACGGCACTGTGGCAATTTTAAATGAGAGACCAACTAGCAATAAAAGAAATGCGAGAACTAGCAATAACTGAATACCACTAGCAAGCTCCCCAGTGAGTACCTTTTGCATATCTACAATGTTAGTTGAACCTGTAATACCGTATAAATAACTCATTCCGAAGAGCGTGATCGCTGTTCCAATCCCTCCGCTAATGACATATTTCATTGCCGCTTCATTTGATGCACGGCTTTTTTTTCGTATTCCTACTAAAATATAGGAAGAAAGTGAAAGTAACTCCAAACCAACGAAAAGGGTAATAAAATCAACACTAGAAGCCATGAACATCGCGCCAAGAAGTGCCATTAAAAATAAGTAATAATATTCACCCTTATCTTCAATTGGATTCTTCTTATCATCGCTCATTGCGGTGCATAAAATGAGAGCTGAGGCACCTAATAGCAACGTTTTAAACCCTTTTGAAAATCCATCTAACACAAACGATCCATTTAAAATATCTCCCGCTGGTTCGCTATATAGAGTAATTAATGACACGATTGCTAATACGATGGCAGCAATCGCACCAAGAGCTACATATCTATGGTTCAGCTTAAAAAACAAATCACATATGGAAAGAAGGATGGCGGCGCCGAGAATAATAAATTCTGGCACCATTAGATGCCACGATAAGCTAAGTAACGTATTCATATCCATCCTACTTCACCCCCAATGTTTTCAATGTATTTTGAAGCGGATCCCCTAGTATTTCTGGCATAACTCCAATTGCAATAATACAAAAGATAAGTAGTAAAACAGGGACGTACTCCCATCCGTGTATATCAGATTTTGCTTCCCACTCTTTGTTTCCAAATGTCACTTGAAGTGTCGCCCTTAATACATATACAGCGGTTAAAATGATGCCAATCACACCGACTGCAGCAATGACGGGCTCTCCTTGAAATAAACCAAGAAAGGCAAGAAATTCACTAACAAACCCAGACATCCCTGGTAATCCAAGCGAGGCCATTCCTCCTGCTAAAAAGAATCCGCTAAGTATCGGTACACTTTTCGCAAGTCCGCCTAGCACCGTAATATCCGAAGTTCCAAACCGTTGTTCTATAACACCGAGTAGGAAGAAAAGCAAGGCTGCAATTAAACCATGTGATACAACTTGGAATAGTGCTCCTTGTGTACCAGGTGCATTAAGTGAAGCAAGTCCCATTAACACAATTCCCATATGCGAAATACTAGAGTAAGCCAGTACTTTCCTAAAGTCCGTTTGGATGAGCGCTAAAAAGGCACCGTATAATAAATTGATTACGCCTAATATAGCAATTAGCGTTGCAATATCGTGAAAATATTCCGGGAATAGCCCTTTCCCGAAGCGAATAATACCGTACGCTCCAATCTTCAGCAAAACACCCGCATGAAGCATAACTACAGCTGGATGCGCTTCTATGTGTACATTGACCATCCAGCGGTGCAACGGAAAAACAGGTAGTTTAATTGCAAAGGCAATCATTATGGCAATAAATACACTAAGCTGCAAACTACTTGGGATGACGAGTGCTCCCTCTGCGTTTACGCTTCTTAATATCTCTTTCAGCTCCACAATATTTGTTGTACCTGTTTTCGCGAACAAAATTGAGAAAACAATGAGCAAAATAGCTGAGCCAATACCGTTATATATTAAATAACTATACGCAGCCTTTTCACTCGACAATTTTCCCCACTTTCCAATTAATAAGAACATTGGTGGCAACGTAATTTCAAAAAAGATAAAAAACAACATTAAATTTTGAGCAGCAAAGACACCGAGCATTCCTATTTCTAGCATGAGTAACAACATATAAAATGCTTTTAAATTTCTTTTAATAGAAAAGGCTGCAATTGCTGCAAGCATCGCTAGAAGAGCCGTCAGTACCATCATGACAAGTGACAAACCATCAATACCGAGCTCGTAATAAATAGAAAACCACCTTTTATCCACCGCTGTTAAATCTCCGAACTTAATCCATTTCACCTTTTCATCAAATAGTGACAAATTCTTTCCAGAAGCATATGTACAAGCGAGGACTATAGCGATTCCAAATGGAAGTGCCGTCCCAAATAAGCCAAGCGCTCGCACTGTACGCAATTCCTTTTTCGGTGTTAATACAAGCAATAAAATTCCTAAAAGCGGGGAAAAAATGAAGAACGTTAACAACAAATCATTCATCGTAAATCCCCTCCCGTATAGAGCAAAATAATGACGAGTACAGCGAGCGAAACCGCCGTTACAGTACCGTACACTTGTACATTCCCGTTTTGAAGTTTCGAGCCAAGATTACTTGTGCCTTTAACTACACTTCCAATTAAAACTGCAATTCCTTCGACTACATACACTTCAAATAAGCGAAGCACATGAGTGATTCCTTTCGTAATAGAGATCACCGTCATGTTGTATAGTTCATCGACATAATATTTTTCTTTCAAAAGATTATAAAGCGATGTTTCCGTACCCCCAGCCCAATCTCTAGAAATTGATTTCTTGCCATATATGAAATATGCAAGAGCGATTCCCGCAAATGAAACGAGTGTCGCAACAATCATAATCCAAACTGGTCCATGCGCTTCTTCAACCTTAAACCCTACATCTTTCGTCAACCAATCTCCGAGAAACGTCCCAAACCAAGGTGTATTCATATATCCTGCCACTACCGCAAGAACGCCGAGAACAAGCATTGGATACGTCATAACGCGAGGCGATTCATGCACTTCTTCCTTCGTCTTCGCTTCTCCGGTAAAGACAAGAAAGTATAGACGGAACATATAAAACGCTGTTAAAAACGCTGCAATTACTGCTAAAGTAAATAAAACGTAATTGCCATTCATCCAAGTCGCCGCTAAAATTTCATCTTTGCTGAAAAAACCGGAAAGCAGCGGAACACCGCTAATGGCGAGGGTACCTATTAAAAATAGCATACCAGTTACTTTCATCTTCTTCTGTAAACCGCCCATTTTATTAATGTTTTGCGTATGCACAGCATGAATTACACTTCCTGCTGCCAAAAATAGTAGTGCTTTAAAAAAAGCGTGTGTCGTTAAATGGAATATACCAGCTACATAGCCGGCAGAACCTAACGCAAGCATCATATAACCGAGCTGGCTAACTGTCGAATAAGCAAGCACCCTCTTTATATCTGTTTGCACAAGACCGATAGAGGCCGCAAAGATTGCAGTGAAAGCTCCAACGATTGCCACGGTCTGCATCGCCACTGTACTTGCTGAAAATAAAGGGAACATCGTTGCTACTAAATATACGCCAGCTGCGACCATCGTCGCTGCGTGAATAAGTGCCGAAACGGGCGTTGGCCCTTCCATTGCATCTGGCAACCATGTATGAAGCGGGAATTGACCTGATTTCCCCATCGCCCCGATAAAAATTAATATCGCTGTTATTGTAATCATGTAAGGAGGTAGATCACCTGTATAAATCGCCCTAAATATTGCGTCATATTCAAAACTACCTGCGTACCAAAAAATTAAAATCATCCCGATAAATAAACCAACATCACCAATACGTGTCATAATAAAAGCCTTTTTTGCAGCAGCCTTCGCTTCTTCTTTAAAGAAATAAAAACCAATAAGTAAAAATGAACCAAGGCCAACTAATTCCCAAAATATATAAAGCTGTAATAAATTCGTTGATATAACAAGCCCTAACATCGCAAATGTAAAGAGTCCTAAATATGCGTAAAAGGTTGGTAATCGTTCATCACCTTTCATATAACCTTTCGAATACACATGTACAAGCAGACTCACAAGCGTAACGATAAATAACATTAAAGCTCCTAATGCAGTCACTTCAAAGCCGAATGATATATCCACATCTCCAGCTCTAAGCCACACCCACCTATGCTTCACGCTTGCTTCTGAAAACCTTTCTATTAACACAAGTACCGCAAGTATGAAGGAGAGAAAGACGAAAAAAATACTAAGTACGCTGCTTCCTTCTCTAATTTTCTTCCCGAATATAATAAGTAACAAAAACGAAACGAGTGGGAAAAGCGGTATGAGCCATGCATAATCGATCATTGTTTCCTTCCCCCTTTTTCGGTCACAATGCTATCCTTTGAGCGTATCCATTTCATCCACCTGAACTGTCGTACGATTACGATATAAAGCAATTAAAATAGCGAGCCCTACCGCCGCTTCCGCTGCCGCTACAGCCATCGTAAACAGTGAGAAAATTTGACCTGTTAAATTCGGAAATAAGCCTAATTTACTAAACGCCACTAAGTTTAAATTGGCAGCATTCAGCATTAATTCGATACAAACTAATACGATTACTGTATTCCGCTTTGTTAAAGCTCCAAATAGACCGATGCAAAACAAAATAATCGCAAGTGTTAAATATGCAGAAGCTGGAACGCTACTCATTGGATTCCTCCTCTTTCTCGTCCTTTTTCGCAAGTATAATCGCGCCAACGAGTGCTACAAGTAAAATAACTGAAGTTAGTTCAAATGGGATAATATATTTTGAATAGAGAAGCGTACCGATTTGAAGTGTGTTGTTTTCATGGAGAGGTAAACTTCCTTGTGTGCTTTCATTTGCAAAATCAACATTATTAACAGCGAAATACATAACTGCTCCAAATGCTACAACTGCAAAGAAGATAATCCATTTTCGAAGAGTAAGACGCGATTCATTTTCCGCGTTATGTTTCGTTAACATAATGCCGAAAATCATAATAATTGTGATTGCACCAGAGTAAAGTAAAATTTGTGCAACGCCTATAAATTCGGCTGATAAAAGAAAATACAAACCTGCAATGCTGAGGAATGTTAGAACGAGAGCTAGCATCATGTGCATAACTTTCGTTAAGTTCAACATAAGAACACCGCCGATAATTGCAGACAAGGATAGTATAAAGAATGCTACAAACTCGCCATTCATGCCTTATTCTCCTTCCTGACGTTTTCGTCGTTTTCGTCAAGCCACTGCAAATTTTTAAATAAATCATCACGTGAATATTCCGCGAGTTCAAAGTTATTTGTCATGACAATTGCCTCTGTCGGACAAACTTCTGTACATAAGTCACAAAGAATACAAATTTCAAAATTAATATCGTACGTGTCGATAATTTTCCCTTTTTTCGTAGGATCCGGGTGTTTCTTTCCTGTTAACTGAATACAGTCTGTCGGACAAATGTTAGAGCATTGATTACAAACAATACATTTCTCCGGATAAAATTTTTGAATCCCCCGAAAACGGTCTGGCAACGGCAACGGTTGATTTGGATAATCATACGTTACCTTCTTCTTACTCAAATTACTTAATGTATATTTTAACCCTTTAAATAGTCCTTTCATCTCTTACTGGCACCCCCCTCATAGATTAGAAGAATAACTCCTTAATCAATGCCGTTAAGAAAATATTTGCAAGTGCAATCGGCAATAATACTTTCCATCCAAATTCCATTAACTGGTCACCTCTTATACGCGGAAACGTAACGCGGAACCAAATTAATAGAAAGACTACACTGCTAAATTTCAAAGCAAACCATACGGCACCTGGGATAAATCCAAGAAACATGACTGGATTCCATCCTCCTAAAAAGAGCACTGTAATTAACGATGCCATCCCGAAGAAATATACGTACTCTGAAAGCATGAAAAACGCCCAGCGAAACCCTGAGTATTCCGTATGATATCCAGAAACAAGTTCTGACTCCGCTTCTGGCAAATCGAACGGCGTCCTATTTAACTCTGCAACTGCTGCGATTAAGAAAACGACGAAGCCAATTGGCTGTACGAAAATGTACCAAACCTTCTCCTGCGCCGCTACAATCTCATTTAAATTCAGGCTACCAGCTAACAAAACGATACCAATTACACTCATTACGAGCGGAATCTCATAAGAAATCATTTGCGCCGCCGCACGCATCCCTCCTAAAAGGGAATATTTATTATTCGATGCCCATCCCCCAGTTACAACACCTATCGTCGTAATACCGGAAACAGCAATATAATAAAGTAACCCGACTCCAATATCTGCAAATTGAAATTTATCAGTGAACGGGATAACTGCAAGCACCATAAATGCTGGTGCAAATGCAATGACAGGCGCTAATATAAACAGCGGTTTATCTGCTGCTTTCGGAATACTATCTTCTTTCAATAATAGTTTTAAAACATCAGCTACCGTTTGCAGTAAACCGAATCGGCCTCCAACCTGGTTTGGTCCAATCCGCCCTTGCATAAACCCCATCACTTTCCGTTCTGCCAAAATTCCATATGTAACGAAGCCAAGGACTGCAAATAGTAGAAGTACCGCTAATCCGAAAAAAATGAAGAAATTCGTCCAGCTTGAAGGTGATTGTAAGAGCGTCTCAATCATTAGCCATCAACCTCCCCAAGTACAATATCAACTCCACCTAAAATCGTAATTAAATTAGCGATGTTTTCACCTTTTAATAACTTCGGTAAAATTTGCAAGTTATAAAAAGATGGCCTACGAAACTTCAAACGGTACGGCTCTTTCTTTCCGTCACTAGCGATATAACAACCAATCTCTCCGCGCGGTGATTCGATACGTACAAACGCTTCTCCCTTAGGTGCCTTAATAATTTTCGGTACTTTTGCCAGCACAGCTCCATCTTTCGGGAACTGCTGAACCGCTTGCTCAACAATCTTTAAAGACTCCTCGATTTCTTGCATTCGGCAAACGTAGCGATCCCAAGCATCTCCCACGCTTCCAACAGGAATATCAAAATCAAAACGATCATAAATCGAATACGGCTCATCTTTGCGGAGATCCCAGTTTACTCCAGTGCACCGCAAATTTGCTCCGCTTAAAGAATACGAAATCGCTTCTTCCGCGCTATATATACCAACGCCTTTCACACGATTTAAGAAAATCTCATTACCGCTAACAAGATCATGATAACCTGCCAGTTGCTCTCTCATATACGGAACAAACTCTTCCACCTTTTCAATCCAACCATCTGGCGCATCCCACTTCACACCACCAACTCTCATATAGTTAAAAGTAAGCCGTGCCCCGCATAATTCATTTAATAAATTTATAATCATCTCTCGTTCACGAAACGCGTACAGAAACGGGCTGACCGCTCCTATATCAAGAAGATTCGTCCCCCACCAAACGAGATGGCTCGCAATTCTTCCTAGCTCCATCGCAAGTACTCGCAAGTATTCGGCACGCTCCGGAATTTCAAGCCCCATCATCGTCTCTACAGCATGGCAAATGACGTAATTATTCGTCATGGCTGATAAATAGTCCATTCGATCTGTATAAGGGATAATTTGCGTATACTGTAAGCTCTCAGCAATCTTTTCCGTCCCGCGATGCAAATACCCAATAACCGGTGTAGCTTCTTTAATAATTTCCCCGTCAATCTTAATTACGAGCCTGAACACACCATGTGTACTCGGATGCTGAGGTCCTACATTCAAAAGCATCTCTTCCGTGCGGATCATAGCTACACCTCCACATCATACGGTTCATAGTCTTTTCTAAGCGGATATCCTACCCAATCATCTGGCATTAAAATACGCGTTAAATTCGGATGCCCTTTAAATACAATACCGAGCAAATCGTACGCTTCTCTCTCCGGCCAGTCAGCCCCTTTCCAAAGCGCTGTCACAGATTCGACTTGCGGCGCTTCCCGGTCTAGCTTTACCTTCACCGCTACCGATTGTTTCTTACCATATGAAAACAAATGAACATACACTTCCATATGTGTCACAAAATCCGTCGCATGTAGCTCTGACATATAATCAAAAGCAAGTCCCTCATGGAATCGCAGTAACTCCATCACTTCATAATATTTTTCGGGATCCACCACAAGAGTTGGCACATCCTTTGACAGTTTATTAATATAGGAATCTACTAATGCACCCTCTCCTAACTTCTCCCTAATAGCCTCAACATACTGATTTAAATACGGCTGATTTACGGACAGTTCTTCCTGCTTCGGCTCATCCTCTTTCTTACCTTCAGCCCCCTTTGTCTTCGCTCTTGCAGCCGCTGCTGCTTTCGCTTTTGCCGCTGCAATTGCCTTTGCCTTTTCATCTCCCGAATCCCCATCACCTTGCGAGGCTTTCTGCTTCGCCAATGCTGCCGCTTTTGCCTTGGCCGCTGCCGCTGCCTTCGCCTTCGCTTTTTCTTCTTCCGTTACTTCCTCGGTTCCTTCTCTTTTCTGCTTCGCTAACACCGCCGCTTTTGCCTTGGCCGCTGCCGCTGCCTTCGCCTTCGCTTTTTCTTCTTCCGTTACTTCTTCTGTTCCTTCTCTTTTCTGCTTCGCTAACGCTGCCGCTTTTGCTTTGGCAGCTGCTGCACGTCGTTTTGTTTCTTCTATAGTAATATCATTATTTTTTGGTAGCGCTTTCTCTTTTTCTTGACCTTCTTCCTCAAGCTTACTTATTTCCGCCTCGTGTTTCGCTACAAGGCGTTTTCTCGCCTCTTCTTTTGCACGCCTAGCTGCTTCTTTTTTCAACTCCTCTAAATCTTTATTTGGATTACTCATTTATTCGTCACCTGCTTCCCGGTCTTTGCTTCGTAACGAATTTTTTCTTTTAATTTATTAATTCCATAAATTAAAGCAGCTGGATTTGGGGGACAACCAGGAATATACACATCAACTGGTACAATTTGGTCTACACCTTTTACAACAGCATATGAATTTACATACGGACCACCTGCTGTCGCACAAGATCCCATCGCAATAACCCATTTCGGTTCGGGCATTTGATCATATAAGCGCCGAACAATAGGAGCCATCTTCTTCGTTACCGTTCCCGATACAATCATGACGTCCGATTGCCTTGGTGAAGTCCGAAAAAATGACCCAAATCGATCTAAATCATAATGTGATGAGCCTACTCCCATCATTTCAATTGCACAGCACGCCAGTCCGAATGTCATCGGCCATAAAGAATTGCTCCTCGCCCATCCTTTCAACTGTTCCAATGTAGAAAAAAAGATATTTCGTTCTAATTCTGCTCGTTCATTTGGATGTAATTCCTCAAAATTTATAACCATTGTAACACCTTCTTTTTCCAAGCATACGCTAATCCAACTAGCAACATTACAACAAAGATGAGCATTTCAATTAATGCAAATAAACCTAGCTTGTCATACGCAACAGCCCAAGGATATAAAAATAAAGTTTCTACATCAAAGATCACAAACAATAAAGCGAAAATATAATAACGAGCATGAAACCGAATGTTTGCATCATGAAAAGGCTCAATTCCACTCTCATACGTCGTCGCCTTTGCTGCACTTGGTTTATTTGGGCGCAGCATCCTGCCTAATGTAAGAGCCACTACCGGCAGCAATATACCTAATAGCAAGAAAATCAAAACGATCATATAACTATTTTCATATACACTTGCCATTGTGAAACCCTCCCCCCTAAATTAAGAACAAGTTCACATAGTAAACAATATGTCCTAGTTGCAGTAATTATTATTTTTAAATTTTTCTAAATAATGCAACTATTCTAATCATTATAGCAAACTTCAAATTCCTATGTCGATATGTTGGGAGACAGAAACAAGAATTATTAAAATCTATCTTTACAACTTGCTATAATTGTGCAAAATAAATATAAAACTTATATATGCTTTTCAAGAAACCGTAGGTGATATAAATGAAAAAACAAACACATGTAAGTATTCTTATAAGCATTGTATTGCTGTCTATAACGCTTCACTATGTAGCGATGCCTTTTCTGTATGAATACTCATTTCCTTTTCAGCTATTAATCGGAACGAGTACCCTATTAATTGATATTATCGCTTGTAGTTATATACTTTATTTTTCAAACATGAAAGAAGGGCTATCTCGTTTATTTTGGATCATATTATCTGTTGGAGCTCTCTCTTATTTTATCGGTGATATAGTCGTTGCCTATCAGCGTTTAATTGTAAAAGACTTCTATACGTTCGTTGATCCATCTGACTTTTTTTACTTACTTTTTTTAGTTAGCTTTACGTTTGCCTTTCTATACGAAATCATTTACAACCGAGATTTATTAGAAAAACTTTTTATGCTATGTGATATTTGTATTATCGTTACAGCCCAATTTACTTTAAGTTACTACTTACTTATTGAACGAACTATTCACATCTTTACAACATCCTATATCGACATATTTGTTCAACTTACCTATCCAATGGCTGATTTACTCTTTCTCTTAATAGGAATCAACCTTTTATTTAAACCACTATCCTTATTACCTAAAAAGGTCGGTGCACTTCTTGGCAGTGCTTTAATTTTATATGCTACTACAGATGCGATTTATGCTTATATAAAATACTTCATACCAGAGTATTCTATGTTTACAGTTACTCCTTTCTATCAAGTAACCTTAGCACTAGTAGCAATCGCCTGTATTCTCCATACAAAAGAGCCTGAAAAACAAGAACAAGTACTACTAACACCTAAAATTGGTGAATCAATCCGATTATCATTACCGTATATTTCGGTAGTAATGCTTATTGTTTTTATATTAGTTGAATACGTTTTTGCGCCTATTATAGTAATCGGACTTATAATAACTTTCTCTTTCGTTCTCATACGTCATAGTTTAGTTCGAAAACAAAATAAAATATTATTGCTAGCTCAAATGCAATTCAATTCAGAACTCGAGAAACAAATTAAACTACGTACAGAAGATTTAGTAGAACAGAAAAATGAACTTTATCATAATCAACAAATGTTTAAATCTTTATACGAGCATCATCCAGATCCAATCTTCACATTAGATTTGTACGGTAATTTTCTCAAAGTAAATAACGCTGGTACTACTTTACTCGGTTATCAAACGAATGAATTATTAAACCAGCCTTACTACTCACTCATATACGAAGAAGATTTAGAAGAAATGATTAACGCCTTTCATCGTGTGAAAAAGGGATATTCTATCTCTTTAGAAATACGGGCATACCATAAAAACAGAGATATTTACTACTTGCACGTTACCGCCGTACCGATCTTTTTAAAGGAGAAAATTTCTGGGGTTTATTTAATGATTAAAGATATTACGGAAAGCAAACAACAACAAGAACAAATCAACTTCCTAGCATACCATGATACTTTAACAGAGCTTGCAAATCGTCGTGCATTTCATCAACATTTAGAACAAGCAATTGCACGAGCAAAAATATCGAAAAAGCCTTTTGCTGTTATGTTTCTCGACCTAGACCGTTTTAAAGTTATTAATGATACCCTCGGTCATCGAGTAGGAGACCTATTACTCATCGCAGTAGCAAAAAGGCTCGAAAAAATAGCAACATCAAATATGAAACTCGCACGGCTAGCTGGGGATGAGTTCACAATCCTTATCGAGAATTACAAAAAAAAGCCAGATGTCCAAAAAATAGCTGATAGGATTGTGGCGGCCATGAATGAGCCATTTGAAATCGAAAATCAACATTTACAAATCTCACCGAGCATCGGAATTGCAATATATCCTGAAGCAGGTGAAGATCCGCTATCCATTTTGCAGCATGCTGATATGGCCATGTACGAAGCAAAGAATAAAGGAAAAAACGGTAGCTCTCTTTACACGAAAGAACTATATAAAAAAATGGAACGAAAAGCTCGAATCGAAAAAGATTTGCCAATCGCTTTAGTAAACAAAGAATTTTATCTCGTTTATCAACCACAAATTGATACGACAACAAATAAAATTATCGGTGCTGAAGCTTTAATACGTTGGAAACACCCACTATTAGGTGACATTTCACCATGTGAGTTTATTCCAATTGTAGAAGAGACGCCACAAGTAGTCCCACTTGGACATTGGGTATTACAAGAAGCTTGTCTCCAATTAAAAATATGGCATACCTTTGGCTACCAAAATTTAAAAATAAGTGTTAATCTATCCGCAAAAGAGTTCCGGCAAGATCAATTAATCGAAAGCATTTCACAAATATTAAACGACGTGCAAGTCGATCCAAAATATGTAACCCTTGAGTTAACAGAAAGAATTGCAATGATTGACGAGAAAGAAACGTTATTAAGACTGAAGCAATTAAAAGAGTACGGTATCCAAACTTCCATTGATGACTTCGGTACTGGGTATTCTTCTCTTGCTTATTTATCAATTTTTCCAATCGATACATTAAAAGTACCGAGAGAATTTACACAATTAGCTGATCATCGTCCTGAAGAACGAGCCATCGTTTCTACAATACTTTCCCTCGCAAATACTTTAAATCTTTCAGTCGTTGCCGAAGGAATTGAAACCGAAAAACAACTTAAGTTTCTGCAAAAACATAACTGTAAATATATGCAAGGTTACTATTTCAGTAAACCACTTACTAGTAATGAGTTTATAAAGTTTCTACAAAAAACCCCCAGTATGAACAAATAATTCATACCGGGGGTTTTTTAGTGCTAAATATTTTTCTCATAATATTCTTCTGCGATCTCTTCGTAAAAAGCTGCAGATGTTGTATAGAAATATGGAATTAACCATAAGAATCCAATCCCTAATGTAATACAACTTAATATAAACCAGCCAATAAAACTTAAACATAAAATGAAATACTCCATCTTATGTCCATCCATCATACGACGACTTTCTGTAATAGCCTGGTTCAGTGAATACTCAGGATGATCGTTTATAATAAAGTATGTCATCGCATAAGAAAATGATTTAATAATACCTGGAATAATGAACAATAACATCCATAAGAAAAGATAAAGATTTACTAATAAATATAATAAAAATGATTTTAGAAATCTCTTTCCCTCTGAAAACCAAACGAATACATTACCAATACTAGCTTGCTGTTCACGAAGGATATTTAAACCAAGGTAATATCCACCTAAAGTTAACGGTCCAGTAACAAAAAATGTAAGAATATTCGTTGAAAGTGAACCATTTGTTTTTTGCCAACCGAAAATTAAAGAAAATCCCCAATCAACACTAAAACTAAAAGCCGTGATAAGAATTGAAATGAGTAGTGTAGCTCCAACAGCTAATCCCCATTTTCCCTCTAATGAATCTAGTGCTTCTCCTTTTAAATCACTAATCATGCGTAGCCTCGCCTCCTATACACAATAATTCTATTAGTATAGCATGTTCCTATTGAAATTCACCTTTTGAAATATAGCGATAAAAGTGTGCTGTCGTCGTACTCATATACGGACTAAGCCAAAGAAATCCTATTCCAAAAGTAAAAAGCGCTAAAATAGCCCATCCTATGAAGCTCAGCCATAAAAGAAACAAATCTAACTTATGACCCTTCATAAGATTCTTACTTTCCTTCATCGCCTGCGAAACACTATATTCTGGATTTTCAATCATCACATAATACGTCAGTGCATAAGAAAAATACATCACAATCATACCAACAATTGAAATTGCTAATAGTACGAAGAAAGCTATTGCAAATGACGTATTCCCTTCTTCACCTAACAATGCAAATAAGCCTATTAACAGCATCGGAATCCATGTACCTGTATATAACAAAATAGCAAGCATTGCCCACATTGTTTTCATCATTCTTTTAAAGCCACGAAATCCTTCAAATAAGTAATCTACTTTAGCATCTTCTCGTTTACTAATCTGTAAAAATACATTTGTATAACCATATGACGTAATCCCATACGATGCGTTACTCAAAATTATCATAATGAAATAAAAAATCCCAAAGGTAATACCTGCTCCAATTGACATCGTTTCCTCTTCAAATGATCCAGTTAAGCTTGCAACTGAGAGAAATATAATAATTCCTGGAATTAATAGTATAAGCATTGCAGCCATCGAAACGACATAACTTAAAATAAAATATAAAATTGTTGATCCAACACCTAGTCCCCATTTTCCCTTTAAAGAGTACAATGCTTCTCGCTTCATTTCACCAATCATTGATTCATCCCCTTTATGAAATATAAATTGTTGTACACTTCTACTTATACAAGCATCAATATAATTATACCATTTTTGTAAAATTATCCATAAAACAAACAAAAAAAAAATCCGTAAAGGCAAAGCCCTTACGGATTTTTTTACTTCATATCGGAAACGTTTAAACGGTTCACGGCACGTTGTAATGCCATTTCTGCACGTTTAAAGTCAACATGTGCTTGTTTATCTTGCAGACGTTGCTCAGCGCGACGCTTCGCTTCATTTGCGCGATGGATATCGATATGGTTTGCTTCTTCAGCAGATGATGATAATACAGTCACTTTATCTGGACGAACTTCGATAAAGCCACCGCTTACTGCTACATAATCAGTGTGTCCACCATTTTTCAGACGAACTGCACTAATTTTTAATGGTGCAACAGTTGGAATGTGACCTGGTAAGATCCCCATTTCCCCACTCTCTGCTTTTACACTTACCATTTCTACTTCTTTTTCGTAAACCGGTCCATCAGGAGTTACAATACTGACTGGAAATGTCTTCATACTTCGTCCCTCCTAAGGCCTTACGCCATCATTTTCTTCGCGTTTTCAATAACTTCTTCAATGCCACCTACTAAGCGGAATGCATCTTCTGGAAGGTCATCATATTTTCCTTCTAGAATTTCTTTGAAACCACTAACTGTATTTTTTACAGGTACGTAAGAACCTTTTTGACCTGTAAACTGCTCAGCTACGTGGAAGTTTTGAGATAAGAAGAATTGAATACGACGAGCACGATGTACAACTAACTTATCTTCTTCAGATAACTCATCCATACCTAAGATAGCGATGATATCTTGAAGCTCTTTATAACGTTGTAAAGTTTGCTGTACTTGACGAGCTACTTCATAATGTTCTTCTCCTACAATTTCTGGAGAAAGTGCACGAGATGTAGATGCTAATGGATCTACGGCTGGGTAAATACCCATTTGTGTTAAACGACGCTCTAAGTTTGTTGTTGCATCTAAGTGAGCAAACGTTGTAGCTGGTGCTGGGTCAGTATAGTCATCGGCTGGTACATATACCGCTTGGATAGACGTGATAGACCCTTTATTTGTAGATGTAATACGCTCTTGTAATTGACCCATTTCTGTTGCAAGTGTTGGTTGGTAACCTACCGCAGATGGCATACGACCAAGAAGGGCAGATACTTCAGAACCCGCTTGCGTGAAACGGAAGATGTTATCGATGAACAGAAGTACGTCTTGTCCTTGCTCATCACGGAAATGCTCAGCCATTGTTAAACCTGTTAATGCAACACGTTGACGTGCTCCAGGTGGCTCGTTCATTTGTCCGAATACCATCGCAGTTTTCTTGATTACGCCAGAATCGCTCATTTCGTGGTATAAGTCATTACCCTCACGAGTACGCTCACCTACACCAGCGAATACAGAGATACCACCGTGCTCTTGTGCGATGTTGTTAATTAATTCCTGAATTAATACTGTTTTACCTACGCCGGCACCACCGAATAGGCCGATCTTACCACCCTTAATGTAAGGAGCAAGTAAGTCTACTACTTTAATACCAGTTTCAAGAATTTCTACTTTAGTAGATAATTCTTCGAATGCAGGTGCTTGACGGTGAATTGGATCACGATGTACATCTGCAGGAACCTCACCATCTAAGTCAATTGCATCACCTAATACGTTAAATACGCGACCAAGTGTTACATCACCAACTGGTACAGAGATTGGTTTACCAGTATCTTCTACTTCTGTGCCACGAACAAGTCCATCTGTGGAAGACATTGCAACTGTACGAACTGTATCATCACCTAAATGAAGTGCAACTTCAAATGTTAAGTTAATACTTCCGTTTTCGTTGCTTTGTTTTACCGTAAGGGCGTTGTAGATTTCTGGTAGCTTTCCGCCATCAAACTTAACGTCTACAACCGGACCCATGATTTGCGTAACGCGCCCTTTATTCATCGGGTTCCCTCCTAGCTTTCTTTTAATTAGCCAACTTTCTACGAGCAGCTAGCTTTTAATTTTTTATTGGTTTATAGCTTACGCGACTCTTTTGACAGAGCCGCTTCCACTTTTTATTGAATCTAGTTCCAGCGGCTAGAACAGTCGGTCATTTCGCGCCTTCCTGTGAGGCAAACTACGCCTCTTCGTCAGGAGCTCCAATGCCCTCCTGTTCTGGACGAGCCGCTTCCACTTTTTATTACTATTCTAACGCTGCTGCTCCACCAACGATTTCCGTAATTTCTTGCGTAATCGCTGCCTGACGCGCACGGTTGAATGAAAGTGTAAGTGAATCGATAACTTCCATTGCGTTGTCTGTAGCACTCTTCATTGCTGTCATACGCGCTGCGTGTTCACTTGCTTTACCATCTAGTAATGCACCGTACACTAAGCTTTCTGCGTATTGTGGCAATAGTACTTTTAAAATTTCTTCTTCAGAAGGTTCGAATTCATAAGCTGTCGTTGGTTTGTCAGACGCCACATCAGTAAGCGGTAAAATTTTATTTTCCGTTACCTCTTGTGAAATTTTACTTACGTAATGGTTGTAGTAAATGTACAGCTCATCATAAGCACCATCTGCGAACATCGCAATTGCTCGAGAAGCAAGGTCTTTAATATCAGTAAATGATGGATGGTCAGATAATCCAACTACTTCATCAATAATGTTAAAGCCGCGACGTTTTAAATAATCACGTCCTAGTCGTCCAAGCACAATAATAGAATATTGGTTTGAATCCATATTATGACGTTCACGAATTACGTTACTTACTGTACGTAATACGTTACTGTTATAACCACCTGCTAGTCCGCGATCAGACGTAATAACGATGTATCCTGTACGCTTTACAGGACGCGCATTTAGCATTGGATGATTAATCCCTTTGCTTCCTTGCGCAATGCTCGCTACTACTTCTTGAATCTTTTCCATATACGGAACGAAAGATTTAGCATTTTGCTCTGCACGGTTTAACTTAGATGCAGATACCATCTCCATCGCTTTCGTAATTTGACTCGTTTTCTTTGTCGAGTTAATCTTCGCTTTTATATCGCGTAAAGATGCCACAGGTTTTCACCACCTTTTTTCCGGAAGTTGGCACGATTAGTAAGAATCCTCTTCCTAATCTACGTTGCAAGATATTCTTGCTCATGATTGAAGGAAAAGAATAGGTGCACCTACTCTTTTCCTTTACATGACCTTTAGCAATCTCAGAGCCCGAGATGCCTTTTATATATACTATCTAGCTCCAGCGGCTTGAATGCTCGGTGGCTTCACTTCTTCCTACGAGGCAAACACCGCCTCTTCGTCAGAAGCTCCATCCCCCTCACATTCAGAACGAGCCGCTTCCGCTTTTATTAATCTAGTTCCGCCTCCTAGCCCCTTTCGTCTAAGAACCTTCCCCACAAGAAGGTAAAAAGCACCTTCTGTGAGAAAGAACCTTAGCCGATGGGGCTGAACAGTCGGCTTCACTTTTTATTATTATTCAGAAGCTACAAATACTTTTTTAAATCCATTGATTGCTGCTGCAAATTTGTCGTCATCCGCAAGTTTCTTAGTTGTGCGGATTTCTTCTAATAAGTCAGTCGCATTAGAATCTAACCAAGCATGGAATTCTTCTTCAAAACGAGTGATATCTACTACTGGGATATCATCTAGGAATCCACGTGTTAAAGCGTAAAGAATGATAACTTGTTTCTCTACACGTAATGGTTTGTGTAATCCTTGTTTTAATACCTCAACAGTACGAGCACCACGGTTTAATTTCGCTTGAGTTGCTTTATCAAGGTCAGAACCGAACTGAGCGAACGCTTCTAACTCACGGTAAGATGCAAGGTCAAGACGAAGTGTACCTGATACTTTACTCATCGCTTTAATCTGAGCAGATCCACCTACACGAGATACAGAAGTACCCGCATCGATCGCTGGACGTACGCCAGAGAAGAATAGATCAGATTGTAAGAAGATTTGTCCATCCGTAATAGAAATTACGTTTGTTGGGATGTATGCAGATACGTCCCCTGCTTGTGTTTCGATGAAAGGTAGTGCAGTTAAAGAACCGCCGCCTCTTGCATCACTTAATTTTGCTGCACGC
The DNA here is from genome assembly GCF_051916495.1 of Bacillus cereus group sp. MYBK216-1. Classification (NCBI taxonomy): domain Bacteria; kingdom Bacillati; phylum Bacillota; class Bacilli; order Caryophanales; family Bacillaceae; genus Bacillus; species Bacillus cereus group sp. MYBK216-1. Next base: position 199,560 of record NZ_JBQAGT010000005.1, on the reverse strand, counting down.
TCTAATAAGCGAGAATGTAAGTAGAATACATCCCCTGGGTAAGCTTCACGACCTGGAGGACGACGTAATAGTAATGACAGCTCACGGTAAGCCGCTGCTTGTTTTGATAAGTCATCATATACTACTAATACGTGTTTACCATTGTACATGAACTCTTCACCCATTGTTACACCAGCGTAAGGAGCTAGGTATAATAATGGAGCTGGTTGAGAAGCAGATGCAGTTACAACGATTGTGTACTCTAATGCACCGTGCTTACGTAGTGTTTCTACTACGTTACGTACAGTTGATTCTTTTTGTCCAATTGCTACGTAGATACAAATCATGTCTTCATCTTTTTGGTTAATGATTGTATCAAGTGCAACTGCTGTTTTACCAGTTTGACGGTCACCGATGATTAACTCACGTTGACCACGACCAATTGGTACAAGGGCATCGATCGCTTTAATACCTGTTTGAAGTGGCTCATGAACAGATTTACGATCCATTACACCTGGTGCTGGACTTTCGATTGGACGAGTGTTTGTTGTATTGATTGGGCCTAAACCATCAACTGGTTGACCTAATGGGTTTACAACACGACCAATTAGTTCTTTTCCTACTGGTACTTGCATGATGCGACCAGTACGACGAACTTCGTCACCTTCACGGATTTCTGTGTAAGGTCCTAAAATGATAATACCTACGTTGTTTTCCTCTAAGTTTTGTGCTAGTCCCATAACGCCGTTAGAGAACTCTACAAGTTCACCAGCCATAACGTTATCAAGACCATGAGCACGCGCGATACCGTCACCAACTTGGATAACTGTACCAACATCACTAACTTCGATTTCAGACTGATAGTTCTCGATTTGTTGCTTTATCAGTGCGCTAATTTCTTCAGCTCTGATGCTCATGTGCTTCACCCCTATCTATTCTTCATTAATTCACGCTGAATACGTGCTAATTTTCCTTGTAAACTTCCGTCATAAATGCGATTTCCAATACGTACTTTAATGCCGCCTAGTAAATCTTCATCTACAACATTTTTCACGCGAATTGCATCTTTGCCCGTTCTCTTTGCAAATGCTTCAGCAATGTTAAGCTTCTCTTCTTCTGATAGAAGACGAGTAGAATATACAGTTGCATCCGCTACGTTACGTTCTTCATTAGCAAGAACAACATATTCATCTGCAATTTCAGGTAAGATATCAATGCGTTTGTTATCAATTAAAATATATAACGTATTTAAAATAGATTCAGAAACAGATCCGAATACGTTTGCAAGAAACGTTTTCTTCTGCTCTTTTGAAATGTTCGGTTGCGTTAAAAAGCTATGTAGTTCTCCGTTCTTTACATAAACGTTTTGTACAAGGCGTAATTCCTCTTCAAACATTTCTAATACGTGTTTTTCTTTAGCAATTTTAAAAAGAGCGACAGCATAACGTTTTGCTACAATCCCATTGCTCATCGCGCTTCTCCTACTTCTTTAATATAATCGCGAATTAACTTCACTTGATCTTCTTCTTTTAATTCTTTTTCAATTACTTTAGAAGCAATTTGAACAGATAAAGAAGCGACTTGTTCTTGTAAAGCAGCAATTGCTTGCTCTTTTTCGCGTTGAATTTCTTGTACAGCAGATGCTTTAATTGATTCTGCTTCTTCTTTCGCAGCAGCAACAATAACATCTTTCTGATCTACAGCTTGTTTTTTCGCTCTTTCAATTAACTCTTGTGCTTCAACACGTGATTGTTTTAACATTTCACGTTGTTCTTCTACTAACTTCTTCGCTTCAGCGTTACTTCTTTCTGCAGCGTCGATTTCATTAGTAACATGCTCTTCACGTTCTTTCATAATCCCCATTAAAGGACCCCACGCAAATTTGCGTAGCATCACTAACAGAAGTAAGAAAATGAACAATGTATAAGCAATCGTTCCAAATGGAATGGCAGCCCCTAATAATAAAGTTGGCACAAGGATTCACTCCCTTCAAAATATCTAGATTGATCATATGAAAAAAAAAGACATACGTTTCGTTCATAAAGCAATGGCGAAGAAAGTTCGGAAAAACACTCTTCGCCATCTATGTAAGGGGAGTCTCCCTTATTTGTTCATTACGATGAATGCAATAACTACACCGATGATTGGAAGTGCCTCAACTAAAGCAACCCCGATGAACATAATTGTTTGAAGTGCGCCTTTTAATTCTGGTTGACGAGCAACACCTTCGATTGTACGTGATACGATAAGACCGTTACCAATACCTGCACCTAATGCTGATAAACCAATTGCAATTGCAGCTGCGATTACACCTAAACTCATTTAATTTGTCCTCCTTTGTATTATAAAAAAATAAATTTTTTCTTACTTAAATTATATTAATGGTCATGGCTTACTTTATGAGCCATATAAACCATCGTTAACATAACGAAAATAAATGCTTGGATTGATCCAACGAATACACTGAATCCCATCCATGCTAACATTGGTACAAGCGCACCTACTGCCCCAAGGACTGATGCTCCGCCCAACTTAGCAAGTAATCCTAATAAGATCTCACCTGCATAAATGTTACCAAATAAACGAAGACCTAACGTTAATGTGTTAGCAAACTCCTCAATAACCTTTAATGGGAATAAGAATTTCATAGGTTGGAAATAACCTTTTACGTACTCTTTCGTACCCTTCATCTTAATTCCATAATAATGGGTGAGGGTAACTACCATCACGGCTAATGTTAATGTAACTGCTGGATCAGACGTTGGTGATCTCCACCATGCAATATGTTCGCCAGCTTCAGTTGCTGAATACATGAATGGTAAACCAAGGAAGTTCGATACGATGATAAACATGATAAGCGTAACGCCAAGCGTTAAGAAACGTCCACCTGTTTTCCAGTCCATCGTACTATTGATAATCCCTTTCACGAAGTCAAACACCCATTCCATGAAGTTTTGCATCCCGGTTGGGCGAAGAGCTAAGCTGCGAGTTCCGATAACAGCGATTAAGAAAACAATAACTGCTGCTACAGTAACCATCATAACTGATGACAAATCGAACGTTAAACCTAGAAATTCAACTAATTTACCGTGTTCCACTAGTAATTCACCTCTCTTCCCTGCTCTTATACTCTAAATAAAGAAAATCTATGATCATGACAAGGTATCCTGTCAGCAATCCTACACCTAGGCCCCACATCGCGATTAACTCTTGATATTTGGCTGCAAATAAAATTAATAACCCAATCGTGGCGAATCTTGAATATGTACTTACCGCTGTTGCCTTGAACTTCACGTTTTCTCCATTTGTTACGCGATCTAGCAGCTTGTCTGTTCTACGTGCAATGATGCGCAAACTAAGAAAACTGAAAATCGTACCGATAATCAGTCCAAGAAATACATCCTTGTAAGAGGTAAATCCCCATCCTAGCACTAGAAGCGCAAGCAAGTAGTACATATATTTCTTTTGTCTTTGGACAAGTCCATGTACGTCTATCATCATTGCTCTCCCGAATAGTAATGTCGAATGAGTCGAATCATTGCGTATACCCCTGTTCCTAGTCCGAGTAATAACCCTATAATAAGAAACAACGGAAACGTTCCAACCTTATTATCAATCCACTGCCCACCAAAGATTCCAACAAGAATAGAACCGACTAACTGAGCGAGAATACCTGACATTAAAGCATAAGCTTTTATATGGCTGCGATCGTTTTTTTGCAAGGATTCATCCCTCCAATATGTAACCCTCATTCACGATGTGTTAATAATAACTCATTTTTTTGCATAAATCCTATACAAAACAAAAAGTTTACATTTTCGTCACGGAATAGATGTAATTTTGTCACTGAAAGCCCTACCATCTATCCCCGTTGTTAGCATACAATAGGGTATTAACAGTGTCAACGAGAAATCGTAAAAAATCTAAAAATTTGAGTATTAGGCATTTCCTCCCAAAAATGAAAACGTTCCCCTTCTAAATACTGGTTACATATATGCAATTTCTAACAGTTTTCTCTTTATAATAGAAGAAAATGTTCACAAGTTTGTCACTATTATATTTTCGAGATATAACGCTTTTCTTCCATAATATAGTGTTCCTCAGACGTAAGACTTCTATATTATATGTGAGGTGTATGCAACTTATGTTGTATATACGATGTATATTTATCCTCTCCCCCTCCCCTACTTGCTTACAGCAAAAAAAGACGAGCTGGGGAATCTCCCCTGCTCGTCAGTTGTCTTACTTCGTTCCGAATAAACGGTCACCAGCATCACCAAGACCTGGTACTACATATCCGTGGTCATTTAATTTCTCATCTAATGCTGCTACATAAATATCAACATCAGGATGTTCTTCTTGTACTACTTTTACCCCTTCTGGAGCTGCAACGATACACATTAATTTAATTTGTTTCGCACCGCGCTTTTTCAGAGAGTTAATTGCTTCAGCCGCAGAACCACCTGTTGCTAGCATCGGATCTAGTACGATAAAGTCACGCTCTTCTACATCCGTTGGAAGTTTCACATAGTATTCTACCGGTTGCAATGTTTTAGGGTCACGGTATAAACCAACGTGTCCTACTTTTGCTGCTGGAATTAATTTCAGAATTCCATCAACCATTCCTAAACCTGCACGTAAAATCGGAATTAAACCAAGTTTTTTACCAGCGATCACTTTTGTTGTCGCTTTGCTTACAGGTGTTTCAATTTCAATGTCCTTAAGTGGAAGGTCGCGAGTAATTTCGAAAGCCATTAAGCTTGCTACTTCGTCCACTAATTCACGAAAATCTTTCGTACCTGTATTCTTATCGCGAATATATGTAATCTTATGTTGAATTAACGGGTGATCAAATACATACAGTTTTCCCATGTGAATCTCTCCTTTAGATGATATTCATGCGTTTGCACGCTTTTTTACACTATTTACGATTGTAAAGAAAACGCTACTAATATTCAAGGGCAAATTTGGCAAAATCATGATTTTACGATGAATCTATCTAGTATCTTTACCAATTATGGGAGCCGTATCCTTCATTATATCGCCAAAATTTATTCATCATTTGTATACATACTTTAAAAATAATATATGTCCACAAAAAAGACCGCCAAAACAATTAAGTCTCGGCGGTCTTCTTCAATCTATTATAGATTTGGATACATTGGGAATTTGCTAGTTAACGCTTCTACACGCTTACGTACTTCTTCTAATGCAGCTTCATTTTCATGATTTTTTAATGTATAGGCAATAAGTGACGCAATTTCATCCATTTCTTCTAAACCGAAACCACGAGATGTTACAGCTGCTGTACCGATACGTACACCACTTGTTACAAATGGGCTTGCTGTTTCAAATGGAATTGTATTTTTGTTCACTGTAATACCAACTTCATCTAATACGTGCTCTGCTACTTTACCTGTGATTTCTAAGTTACGAACATCAATCAAGATTAAGTGATTGTCTGTTCCGCCAGAAACAAGTGTAAGTCCTTCTTTTTGGAGACCTTCAGCTAAGCGGTTCGCATTGTTAATGATATTTTGTGCATATGTTTTGAAATCATCTTGAAGTGCCTCACCAAATGCAACAGCTTTCGCAGCGATTACGTGCATAAGTGGACCACCTTGAATACCAGGGAAGATTGATTTATCAATTTGTTTTGCAAATTGCTCTTCACATAAAATCATACCACCACGCGGGCCACGTAACGTTTTATGTGTTGTCGTTGTAACGAAATGTGCATGTGGTACTGGATTTGGATGTAAACCAGCAGCTACTAAACCAGCGATATGTGCCATATCAACCATTAAATAAGCGCCCACTTCATCTGCAATCTCACGGAATCGCTTGAAATCGATAACACGAGGGTATGCACTTGCACCTGCAACGATTAATTTTGGTTTATGTTCTTTCGCTTTTGCTAATACATCATCGTAATTAATACGGTGAGAGTCAGCATCCACGCCATATTCTACGAAATTATATTGTACTCCACTGAAGTTAACAGGGCTTCCGTGTGTTAAGTGACCACCATGAGATAAATTCATACCAAGTACTGTATCGCCTTGCTCTAAAATCGTGAAGTATACTGCCATGTTCGCTTGTGCACCAGAGTGTGGTTGAACATTGACGTGCTCTGCGCCGAAAATTTCTTTCACACGATCACGTGCGATATCTTCTACTACGTCTACGTGTTCACAGCCACCATAGTAACGTTTTCCAGGATATCCTTCAGCATACTTATTCGTTAAAACAGAACCTTGTGCCTCCATTACTGCTTCACTTACGAAGTTTTCCGAAGCAATTAACTCAATCTTTGAACGCTGTCTTCCTAGTTCTGCCTCAATTGCAGCAAATACCTTTTCATCTTGACGTTTTAAATGATCCACCAAAATCCCCCTTTTCTGAACGAATTACATCGATTCCCAATAGTTTTTTCTCATTTATTCAGAAAAAACGAAAATTCAGGTTGTAATTCTTTCGAACCTTCATGTTTTCAACTACATTCTAACATGACTTTCTATATCATAAAAGAAAAAAAAGACCGAAAATCGGTCTTTTCTTTCTTCTATTATAAAGTCAGACAACATACCTTTTATCTTATGATAAACAGTTACTATATGACTTCCTAATTTCTCATATTTAACGGCAAGTGGTAGTCTCTTCCGCTGCCGCATAGACAGCACGTGCCCCACCAATTAGTTTTCCACGTGTTTTGGCCATCGTTACATGCGCACTTCCAATTTCCTTCACACTTGTACGAACCGGAACAGCTACATGCTTTAAATGCATACCGATAAATGTATCACCAATATCCATTCCTGCATCAGCTTTAATAAACTCAACTACTACCGGATCTTTCAAATTGTGATACGCGTATGTCCCCAATGCACCACCTGCTGATCTAACAGGCGTAACTGTTACAATTTCAAATTGATATTTTATCGCTACTTCTCTCTCAACTACTAAAGCACGGTTTAAATGCTCACAACATTGAAACGCTAATTCAATACCTGTTTGCTCTTGAAATTGTTTTAACTCAGAGAAAATCGCCTCTGCTACTTCCATCGTTCCTGATGTTCCAATTCTTTCGCCTAGCACTTCGCTCGTGCTACAACCCACTACAAAAATTTGACCGCTTTGTAATGAAGCTTGTTCTTGGAAATCAGAAAGCAACATTTGTAGCTGTTCTCTTACCTTTACGATTTCTGTCATTACGCCTCTTCCTTTCACAGGTTGGTTCACCAAATTATATTGCACACTACTGATAGTTAGAATCTATTACTTTGTTTCGTATGTTTTAATTTTTCCTACGCGGTTTTCGTGACGACCACCTTCATAGTCAGTTGTTAACCAGATTTTCGCAATATCACGCGCTAGACCAGCACCAATTACACGCTCGCCCATTGCTAGCATGTTAGTGTCATTATGCTCTCTCGTTGCTTTCGCGCTGAAAGTATCATGAACTAACGCACAACGGATACCATTCACTTTGTTTGCTGCGATTGACATACCAATGCCTGTCCCACAAACTAAAATACCACGATCTACTTGACCATTCGCTACCATTTCAGCTGCTGGAAACGCAAAGTCAGGGTAATCAACAGAACCAGCTTCACATTCGCAACCTAAATCAATATATTCAATATTTAACTCTTCTAATAAACTTACAAGTTCTTTGCGGATATTCATACCGCCGTGATCAGATGCTATTACTACTTTCATTTTTACCCCTCCAAAGTTTCAATCCATTATCTTCATTTCTCACTCGATCCTTTAATGGGACGAAGTGATCTCCAATATCGTATTATACACGAAACATCAACCTTCTGAATGGTTTTTCAGTAAAGTTTGTACAAGTTTTTCCATCTCTTCTAACGTTTCTTTATAAATAGAAAGTGATCCGCCAAATGGATCTGAAATATCCTTACTTATTCCCTCAGCTACTCCATATAATGTATCTACTTTCTCTTCGACACTCGGATAATGCCCAAGGACAATTTGCTTATGGTTTTCCGTCATTGTTACTACAATATCTGCCCAACCAATCAAAGTTTCGTTTACCTGCTGCGCGGCATGATCGATTGCAATTCCCTTTTCAGCTAAAGCTTCCTTCGCATGTACCGATGCATCGCTCCCAGGATAGGCGAAAACACCAGCAGATTGCACTTCAAACTTATCTCCTCCGTGATGACGAAGCAACGCCTCAGCCATTGGACTACGACATGTATTGCCAGTACAAACAAATAACACTCGTTTCATTCAAACCCACCCCTATATTCCATTTCTTATCACTCATCATAACTTACATTAGAATAGAACAAAAGAAATGTGAATATACAAAAGGCGCATTTCTCTTATATTTTTTCTAAGAAAAATGCGCCTTATCCACATATATGTGAAGCCCTATTTCCAAGTGCCTAGAGTATTTTAACATACCTGCTGAACATACAACAAAAATAAGGAATCCATTTCATACGAAACGGATTCCTCTTATATAGCAATTATTTCATTGTAACTTTCATTACTTCTGTTGAACCTTTTGTAGCTGCTACGCCTACAGTTGTCTTAATAGACTCAGCTGCATCTGTGTTTGTAATAACAATTGGAGTAATTGTGCTTTTCGCTTTTTCACGGATTAATTCTAGGTCGAATGAGATTAATTTATCTCCAGCTTTTACAGCTTGGCCTTCAGAAACGTGAGCTTCGAAACCTTCGCCTTCCATTTTTACAGTTTCTAATCCAACGTGGATTAAAATTTCTGTACCGTTTTTCGCTTTAATTCCGATAGCATGTTTTGTGTGGAATAATTGTACGATTTCACCATCAACTGGAGATACAACTACACCTTCAGTAGGATCGATTGCAACGCCGTCACCCATCATACGACCAGCAAATACTGGATCTGGTACTTCTTCAATATTTTTCACTGCTCCAGTTAATGGAGCTACGATTGTTTCTTCATTTGTTTTTGAACCAAGACCGAATAATTTTTTAAACATAGGATAGTCCTCCTTATAATTTACCTAAAAGTTTATAGGGCAATCCCTAGTAAAGCTCGGGATACATGTAAGACTTCATACTTCGAATATTATACTGTAAAAACGCTTTCGAAATAAATTACGTCATTACTAATAGACTCTTATTGTAGCGCTTCACAAAATTCCAGTCAATTCTGATTGTCTGAATAACAATTAGAAGTTAACTTCTATTTATATTTTCTCTTTTTTTGCCCAACTTGTCTAGAGGTCTTTACTACATTTTATTTTTTGTTGTTAATTTGTAAAATTTAATTCAAACTTTTTTCAAAATCCACTTGACTAAAGTAAGTAACTATTTTATCATTACTTACGTAAGGTAAGTTGATAACTTTTAGGAGGTTTTGAAAAATGATGGATTTCGGTCTACTTATTATTCGTCTTATTATAGGAATTACATTCATGGGTCATGGTGCTCAAAAATTATTTGGTTGGTTCGGCGGTTACGGTTTAAAAGGAACAGGTGGCTGGATGGAGTCAATCGGTTTACGCCCTGGTGTATTTATGGCATTTATGGCTGGCGCAACTGAATTACTAGGTGGTTTCTTATTCGCATCAGGTATTTTCATTGTAGTTGGTTCATTATTTATCGTTGGAACAATGTTAATGGCTATCTTCACTGTTCACGGAAAAAATGGTTACTGGGTAACACAAAACGGATATGAATATAACTTAATGTTAATCGCTGTCGCTGTTGGTGTAGCTTTAATCGGACCTGGGGCATACGTTTTACTTTAATTTTTATCTCAAATTTGAGATTCTTGAAAAAAGAACTTACTTCATTACAATTGAAGTAAGTTCTTTTTATGAAACAAAATATTATTTCCAGCAGGATTTTCTCATCGTTATCTTGTAAACAAACAATAAGTATTCATATTTAGAAAGGGGATTACAAGCATGTTATCCATTAATCCAGATGAACAAACTGAAAAAGATAATTACAAATTACTTACTGGAAGTATCATCCCTCGTCCTGTAGCATTCGTTACTTCTGTAACAAAAGACGGTGTATTAAACGGAGCGCCATATAGTTATTTCAATATTGTCGCTGCTAATCCACCACTTATCTCAGTATCTGTACAACGAAAAGCTGGAGAAAGAAAGGACACTTCCCGAAACGCAATTGAAAAAGGAGAATTTGTTGTACATATTTCTGACGAATCATATGTAGCAGCAATTAATGAAACAGCAGCTAACCTCCCGCCAAATGAAAGTGAAATTGAACTAGCAAAACTAACACCAATCAAAAGTGAAGTCATCTCTGTTCCAGGTGTAAAAGAAGCAAATATTCGAATGGAATGCGTATTAGAACGTGCAATTCCACTTGGCGGAACGGAAGACTCACCAGCTTGTGATCTACTAATTGGACGCGTCGTTCGTTTCCACATTGCCGAACATCTATATGAAAAAGGGCGCATTCACGCCGAAGGACTCAAACCAATAAGCCGCTTAGCAGGACACAACTATGCAAAATTAGGAGAACAATTTGAATTGGTTAGGCCAGTTTAAAAGTGGAAGTGGCCCGTTTAGCTCTGACCAGCTAAGGTTCTCTCGCACAAAAGGTGCTTTTTACCTTGAGTAGCGGAGGTTCTTAGATGCGAAGAGCTGGCCACTGGAACTGGATAATATCTAAAAGCGGCAGCGGCTCGCTCAGAATGGGAGGAGGATGGAGCTTCTGACGTAGAGGCGCTTTTTGCCTCGCAGGAAGACGCGAAGCTACCGACCATTCTAGCCGCTGAAGCTGGATAATATCTAAAAGCGGCAGCGGCTCGCTCAGAATGGGAGGGGAATGGAGCTTCTGACGTAGAGGCGCTTTTTGCCTCGCAGGAAGACGCGAAGCCACCGACCATTCTAGCCGCTGAAGCTGGATATATTTAAAAGCAAGGCGGCTAGATTCCTCCCATCACTCAAATATAAAATCCCCTGCTTTTTAGCAGGGGGTTTTATCATTGTAATTCTTCCTTCTTTTCCTCTAAAGTAGGCATTTTCTCTTTTTTCGGCTTCCCTAGCTTAATTACGAAGAAGTATAGGGAAAGCAATGTAATAAGAAAAACAATTAAAAACGGGTACGGAGAGTAAAAGGCACGCGCCGCCTCAGTCTTTCCCGCAACAAATTTCAATGACTCAATATCTAAAAACTCAGCAAACATTTGTACACCGAGCATACTAAACCAAAAAACAAAAAAACTAATAATAATACCAAAAACTTGCTTCAATCTCGTCATTCATCTCATCCTTTCTATATCTGTAATTTTTAGCGCAATAAATATAGTACAAACAAAATATTCACAGAAAGGAACTATCTCACCATTCACGAATTAACTTAATCCAACCTAACATCGAAATTTGCAAAATAATACCCCAAATTATAAGTCTTCTTAGCCATCGAGGATAGAAGGTTAAAAATTTAACATACCATTCCAATAGCTTGTTCATAATTCCCTCCTACATAAAATTATATAGGAAAAAGGATATATAATCCAAACCCAACCAAAATGATACCACCTACTACCTCACCATATGTACCGAGCATATCTTTCGCATGTCTCCCAATTAATAAACCCATCCACGCTAATAACATGCTAACAAATCCAAAAAGTAAAATCGTAATAATTGTTTGTGCCCCATAAATACCAAGACTAAGTCCTACTGAGAAACTATCTATACTGACGCCAAATGCAAATACGAATAAACTAATTCCAATAGGGGCTGTTCTAGTCTCTTCATTTTGTAAAATGCTCGAATATACGATATAAAACCCTAGTCCGATTAATAAAATAGCACCCGCAAAATGTGCGATATCTCCATACTTCTCTGATAAAAAACGACCTAGTACCATTCCTATAAACGGCATAATAATATGAAATATCCCTATCGTCATACCAATATACAGGATTTGTCTTAACTTTAGGGGTATCATCCCCATACCAAGACTCACCGAGAACGCATCCATCCCTAAGGCGAATGCCATAATTATTAAAGGTATTAGCTGTTCAAACGTCATTCATGCCCCTCCTTGGACGTGCTACTTCACAATATGCTTATCCAAGGAGAAATATTCTGTTTGCTAATCTTACCTTATCATTCAATAATAATATGATGTCCTGCCGCTTTTGTTAAACGATTCATAATTGCATTCCCTATTCCTTCATTAGGGAATGACTCACTAAAAATAACATCCACTTCACTTGCATCAAATGTTCTAAGTACATCATATAATTTAGTCGCAACACTAGCTAAGTCACTTCTAACACCACAAGATAATATAACATCTGCACTATATACATGCTGATACTCTTCTGTCGTTAATACGCCTACTTTAAATCCTTCTTCCTTTTTCTCATCTACAAGATGCTGAATAAACTCACGTGAACCCTCAACAATACTAAGTGGTGCTTTCGGCGCATAATGTGTGTATTTCATTCCAGGCGATTTCGGTTTTTCCTTCTCATCCTTTAAAGCTGGATCTAAAGAAACAGTACCTATCACCGCTTCTAATTGTTCTTTCGTAATCCCACCTGGACGTAATATTGTTGGAACCGCGCTTGTACAATCAATTACAGTTGATTCAACGCCTACTCCAGTTGCACCACCATCAACAATACCTGCAATCTTCCCATTCAAATCTTCATATACGTGAGAAGCTAATGTTGGACTTGGACGCCCTGAACGATTCGCACTTGGTGCTGCAACAGGTACATTCGCCTCTTCAATAAGAGCAAGTGCAATTGGATGATCAGGCATTCTTACTCCAACCGTATTAAGTCCTGCCGTCACCTTCTCTGAAATCCCTTCTTTTCTCGGCAAAATAATTGTTAATGGTCCTGGCCAAAAATGCGCCATTAACTTCTCTGCAACTGGTGGAATTTCTTTCACAATCCCATCTAACTGAGATTTTGTACCTATATGGACAATGAGTGGATTATCACTCGGTCTTCCTTTCGCTTCGAAAATTTTCGCGATTGCTTCATCATCCATCGCATTTGCACCTAACCCATATACTGTTTCCGTAGGGAAAGCCACCGCCTCATTTTCTCTTAATAATTTTGCTGCTTCTTGTAACTGTGGATAATATTTTTTTCTTTCCACAACATTATCCACAACCCACATGTTTGTATGCATTTTTTTCCACGTCCTTTTCTACCCTTAAATACTTGTATATTTTTAGTTTACTATGAGATTTATCCAAAAGACAAACAAGGTTTATCCACAAAATGTGGATAAACCTTGTTAATCCGTGGATAACTTTGTGAATAGCTGACAATTTAGTATTATTGCATTCTGCTCTTTTATATTTTTACAAAAATGTTCTAGTTGTTGAATTCCCTCTGGAACCTCATCCTTTTCTATAGTAAAAAAGTCAAAAAACTGAAAGATCGGTACAGATTGTGGATGATTTGTTAGTAAGTACAATTGTTGAACACTTTTTTCTTTCATATACTGCAAAAACATTTCAAAAAAATATAAGAAAGTCTGTTTATCCACATGAGGTGTGAATAAACAAGAACGAATAAGCACATCTTCCCCACTTTGTTCATAACCAATTACAGCTCGTATTTCTTCCGCCTCTTCCAAAATCATAAATTGTGCGTACAACTCATTTATTTTATCATCTTTTTTATTAGCTTGTCCGAAAAAAGAATGTAATCTTTCCACATCTGCTTTCGTAGCAAAATACACTTTCTTCATAATAAATCCCTCCTCATTTTTATATATGAAGAGGGATTTATTAATAGTACTATTTAGAGAATAAAGATGTAAAAGCTTCTACAATAAACAATTTAACTTCTGGCTTTTCTTCTTCCTCTTCTACTTTTACATACTCATTTTGCTTTTCTTGTTTTTTCTCCACAGGTTTCTCCACTTTTTCCACAGTTTTCATTTCTTCTTTACTTACAGGCTGCTCTTCGACTTTTGTTTCATTTTTTACTACTTTCTTTTCAGAAGCTGTTACTTTTTTTACTACTTCCTGCTTTACAGCTTTCGTTTCTTTTACCTTATCTACTTTCTTCTCTTCTTTATCTATTACTTCCTCATCTAGTTGTTTCACCTGCTCCTCTTCAGGAGATTCCGCCTTCACAACGTGCTCTTCTTTTCTTACAGCTGTCCCGCTCGAAAAATCTAAGAAACACATTGGTGGAAATAATACACACCACCAGTTCGCCCCTTCACCTTCTCCAATTGTGATTAATACTGCTTCATATTCTCCTGCTGGATAAATAAAATTCCCGTATACCTTTGTAGGAAACTTTACATTCTTACTAAATTTCACTTGAAATGAATCTTTACTTCCTTCTCTTTTTAACGTATTTTCCACCGTTTTCTCGATTTCTGGAATATGACTTTGAATTACTTTGCGTGCCTCTTCAAATGAAGTTAAATCCGCTACCCACCCATCAATTTGTGCTTTTACTTCATCACGCACTTTACGTTTCAATGCCTGGTCTTTATCTGAATCACTATTTGCTAAAATTCGTAATCGAACGGCCTCTTTCGGAATAACTGAAGGCCCTTTCGCATCAGCTTTCATATATCCAAACTGCACAAGTAACTGTGCACCAATTAATAGTATAAGAAGATAAGCAATAACTTGTTTTTTCATTTCCTCCACCGTCCCTTCTACAAACAGTGTGGACAGACTTTCATCTTTCTAAACTATTAAATTCAAAATCTATATGAATTTTTCCACAAAAAAATAGAGTAAGGTGTGAACCTTACTCCATCTCTGCAAATACCATACGATCTTTTCCGTTAATATCGAAAACAACCTCAACATGAGCATGTGGAAAAGCTTGTTGTAACAATCTTTTTACATCCTCACCTTGTCCTACTCCAATTTCAAACGCCACAATCGCTTTCTTCTGCAACACATTCGGCAATTCTTCCATAAAACGGCGATAGAAATCTAATCCGTCTTCACCACCAACAAGTGCTCTCTTCGGCTCATGCTCTTTCACAACAGGAGAAAGACCACGCCAATCCTCTTCCGGTATATATGGAGGATTTGAAACAACAACATCTAGCTTTTGATCCGTTTTATGAAATGGTGACAATAAATCACCGTGATAGAACGTTACTTCTGCACCTAAAGCTTTTGCATTTTCTTTTGCAACTTCAATCGACTCTTGTGCAATATCTACTGTATAAACATGAAGATTTTCATTTTCTAAAGCAAGCGTAATAGAAATCGCTCCACTACCTGTACCTATATCTGCTACATGTAGTTTCTCATCACCAAAATGGCGCTCGATTCTTTCTAATACTCCCACTATAAGCTCTTCTGTTTCCGGCCTTGGTATTAATACTTCTTCATTCACAAAGAAAGACCGTCCATAAAACATTTCATAACCAATCATATATTGAATAGGAATACCTTCTACATGCTTGTGGATAAACTCCGTAAAGCTTTTCTCTTGATCCTCAGTTATTTCTTCACGCATATTCATAAGTAATCCTGTTCTGTTCACCTTTAATACATGACAAAGGACAATTTCTCCCGCATTTTCATCTCGTCCATTTTCCTGTAAAAAAGAAGAAGCCCATTTCAGGGCTTCATAGACACGCATTACTCAGCTGCCTCCATCTTTTGAGCCTGATCTTCCATCACTAAGGCATTGATGAAATCATCTAACTTACCTTGTAAGATTTGATCTAGCTTTTGAATCGTTAAACCGATTCGATGGTCTGTAACACGGTTTTGCGGGAAGTTATACGTACGAATACGCTCTGAACGATCTCCCGTACCAACAGCTTGTTTACGGTTTTGATCATACTCAGCTTGCGCTTCTTGTCTAAACTTATCATAAACACGTGCGCGTAATACTTTCATCGCTTTTTCTTTATTCTTGATCTGTGATTTCTCATCCTGACAAGATACAACTACACCAGTCGGTAAATGTGTTAAACGCACCGCTGACATCGTTGTATTAACGCTCTGTCCACCAGGTCCACTAGAAGCGAATGTATCAACACGAACATCTTTCTCATGAATATCAATTTCTACTTCTTCTGCCTCTGGTAATACAGCTACAGTTGCTGTAGATGTATGAATACGTCCACCAGATTCCGTTTCAGGAACACGTTGTACACGGTGAGCACCATTCTCGAATTTCAGCTTCGCGAAAGCACCTTTACCATTAATCATAAAGATAATCTCTTTATATCCACCTAACTCTGTATAGCTAGCCTCAATAATCTCCGTTTTCCAGCCCTGTACCTCAGCGTAACGGCTATACATACGGTATAAGTCACCAGCAAATAAAGCTGCCTCGTCTCCACCAGCAGCTCCACGAACCTCAACGATAACGTTCTTATCATCATTAGGGTCTTTTGGAACAAGTAAAATTTTCAGACGCTCTGATAATGTTTTATCTTGTGATTCTAACTCAGAAACTTCTTCTTTTACCATTTCACGCATTTCTGCGTCTAACTTATCTTCTAACATTGCTTTCGCATCTTTTAATTGCTCACGAACATCCTTATACTCACGATACACCTCTACCGTTTCCTGTATATCAGACTGTTCCTTTGAATATTCACGAAGCTTATTTGAATCACTAATAATCGCTGGATCACTTAACAATTCATTTAACTTCTCATAACGATTTTCTACAGCTTGCAAACGATCTAACACATCATTCACCTCTACATCCTAGTATCTAATACAAATAGTATATGGTACTTACTCAAAAAAACGCAAATTATATTTAAAAGCGCAAGCGGCTCGCTCAGAATCGCAGGCCACTTTCAACTCTCGACCTTGAAGCGCTTTTTGCTTCGAGCGAGAGAGCGAAATGGCCGGAGATTCTAGCCGCTGGAGCTAGATAATATATTTAAAAGTGGCGGTGGCTCTTTCAGCTCTGACCAGCTAAGGTTCTTTCGACCTAAAGGTGCTTTTTACCTTTTGGGCGGAAGGTTCTTAGATGCGAAGAGCTAGCCACCAGAACTAGATATATTTAAAAGCGTAAGCGGCTCACACCGCTCATTCTTTCTATTTTGAAAAAAACCCGCCTTGCGCAGCGAGTTTTACTTATCTTTGTTTGCAGGTACTGCATGACAATGACGACAACGCGGTTCATACGATTCTGAAGCTCCAACTAAAATAATTGGATCATCAAATGCCGCTGGTTCTCCATCAATTAATCGTTGTGTACGACTTGCTGGAGATCCACATACAGAACATACTGCTTGTAGTTTTGTTACATGTTCAGCAATCGCCATCAGCTGAGGAACTTGTCCAAATGGTAGACCACGGAAATCTTGGTCTAAACCAGCTACAATGACACGATAGCCACGATTTGCCAATACTTGCACCACTTCCACAATGTCCCCATCAAAAAATTGCACCTCATCGATTGCAATAACATCCAGCTCTTCTGTAATATGTTCAAATATATCCTTTGAAGCTGAAACAGGAACTGCTTTTACCTTTAATCCGTTATGTGATACTACATCTTCTTCACTATATCGATTATCAATACATGGTTTAAATACAATTGCATGTTGTTTTGCAAATTGCGTACGGCGCACACGGCGGATTAGCTCTTCTGACTTGCCAGAAAACATACTACCGCAAATCACTTCAATCCAGCCATTTTGATTTATTAAGTACATGAAGCTCTCCTTTCATCTACTTTTCAGTTAAAAGTAGGGTAAAGGTATAATATTTTCGCAAAAAAAACAGACAAGCGAATACATACACTTGCCTGTTTTATGTTTTTATTACTTAAGACCGTATTTCTTATTGAAGCGGTCAACGCGTCCGTCTGCAGTAGCAAACTTCTGACGTCCAGTGTAGAATGGGTGAGAATCAGAACTGATCTCAACTTTTAGTAATGGATAAGTGTTACCATCTTCCCACTCAACAGTTTCGTTAGATCCTTTAGTAGATCCGCTTAAGAATTTGAAGCCTGTGTTTGTGTCCATGAATACAACTTTCTTGTAATCTGGGTGAATTCCTGCTTTCATTCTTTTCATCTCCTTCCGCCCTGAATCATTTTCGAAACAGAGTTTTTCATCTTCAGCTGCATACACAACTATATTGATGAAACACATATGATGAAATTATAACAAGGCTAACTTCATTTTGCAACTACCTGTTTTTGTCTTTTTAATTTTAAAAGCGCAAGCGGCTCGTTCAGAATGGGAGGGGGATGGAGCTTCTGACGTAGAGGCGCTTTTTGCCTCGTAGGAAGACGCGAAGCCACCGACCATTCTAGCCGCTGGAGCTGGATATTAAATTGAAAGTGGAGGTGGCTCGCTCAGCTCTGACCAGCTAAGGTTCTTTCGCCCTAAAGGTGCTTTTTACCTTTCGAGCGGAAGGTTCTTAGATGCGAAAAGCTAGCCACCGGAACTGGATATTATCTTAAAGTGGAGACGGCTCGTTCAGAATCGCAGGGCACTTTAAACTCTCTTGCATGAAGCGCTTTTTGCTTCATGCAAGAGAGCGAAATGACTAAAAATTTTAACTGCTGAAGCGGCTCATCCAGCTCTGACCAACTCAAGTTCTTCCACTTATTTCCCTCTTTAATATCACCTAAACAGCATAAAAAACTCGCTTACTATAAAATAAGCGAGTCCTGATTTTTTCCCTTTACTTAGTTGTTACATACCTTTTCGAGTCTGCAACAATGTTTTGTAAAAACTCTTCATTTGTCTTCGTTTGACGAAGCTTACGTAAGAAACTTTCAACGAAGTCTGGTGTATCACGCATTGTTTTACGAATGCCCCATAACTTGTCTAAATGTTCTTTTGGAATTAATAGATCTTCTTTACGTGTACCAGAACGACGAATATCGATCGCCGGGAAGATACGACGTTCAGCTAATGAACGATCTAAGTGAAGTTCCATATTTCCAGTTCCTTTAAATTCCTCATAAATAACATCGTCCATACGGGATCCTGTATCAACAAGGGCTGTTGCTAAAATTGTTAAGCTACCGCCTTCTTCAATATTACGCGCAGCTCCAAAGAAACGCTTCGGTCTATGGAAGGCAGCTGGATCGATACCGCCTGATAATGTTCTACCACTTGGTGGAATAACGAGGTTGTAAGCTCGAGCTAAACGGGTAATACTATCCATTAAAATGATAACATCTTTCTTGTGCTCTACAAGACGCATCGCACGTTCTAACACAAGCTCAGCTACTTTAATATGATTTTCTGGTACTTCATCAAAAGTAGAACTTACAACATCCCCTTTAACAGAACGTTCAATGTCTGTTACTTCCTCTGGACGCTCATCAATTAAAAGTACAATTAATTCTGCTTCCGGATGATTTGTTGTAACACTGTGCGCGATTTCTTTTAATAGACTTGTTTTACCAGCCTTTGGAGGCGCAACAATTAAACCACGTTGTCCAAATCCAACTGGTGCGATTAAATCCATGATGCGTGTCGGTAACTTTTTCGGTTCCGTTTCCAATTTCATTTGGCGATCTGGGTATAATGGTGTTAATGCAGGGAAATGCACACGCTCTTTTGCTGAATCTGGATCATCTCCATTTACAGCTTCAACTTGTAATAACCCAAAATAGCGTTCATTTTCTTTCGGAGGTCGTACTTTACCAGAAACCTTGTCTCCATTACGTAAATCGAAACGACGAATTTGCGAAGCTGAGATATAAATATCTTCTGAGCTTGGAGAATAGTTGATAGGACGTAGGAATCCAAATCCTTCTGATTGAATAATTTCTAATACACCTTCCATGAAAAAGAAACCTTCTTTTTCTGCTCGAGCTTTCAAAATAGAAAAAATTAACTCTTTTTTCGTTAACTTGCTATAATACGAAATCTTAAATTCTTTCGCAAGCTCGTATAACTCTTTTAATTTCATGTTTTCTAATGCTGCAATTGACAAATTCATTCAGACACCACACTTTAACGTTATTCTCTTTTTTCATGGGTAAAGGGAAAAAATACGGAAGGCAAATAATTAATAATGAAAGGCAATAAGTTCAAGTAGGGTAATATTCACTATTGTAACCCTTTTATCTAGTTTTAATCAATACGTTGGAACACAAATACAAGAAGCGAAGACAAGAAAATTTGTCTTCGCTTCTTATTTAATTTAGTTCCAGCTTCAGCAGCTAGAATGGTCGGTGGCTTCACTCCTTCCTGCGAGGCAAAAAGCGCCTCTACGTCAGAAGCTCCATCCCCCTCCCATTCTGAACAAACTGCTTACGCTTTTTACTTAACCCAGCTCCGGTCATTTCACTCTCTCACTGGAAGCAAAGAGCGCTTCAAGGTCGAGAGTTCCAAATAGCCTGCGATTCTGAACGAACCGCTTGCACTTTTTATTTAATCCAGCTCCGGTGGCTAGAAGGGTCAGTCATTTCACCCCTTCCTGCGAGGCACAAAACGCCTCTTCGTCAGGAGTTCCAATGCCTTCCCCTTCTGAGCAAGCCACCTCCGCTTTTTACTTAATCCAGCTTCAGCAGCTAGAATGGTCGGTGGCTTCACTTCTTCCTGCGAGGCAAAAAGCGCCTCTACGTCAGAAGCTCCATCCCCCTCCCATTCTGAACGAGCTGCTTACGCTTTTTATTTAATAACCAAGTTTGGTTTTTTATTCAAGCTATGACGTCCATCCACGAAGCGTACTGTGCCTGATTTTGCGCGCATAACAAGGGATTGCGTTGTTCCTACGCTACCTTTAAATTGAACACCGCGTAATAGTTCTCCATCTGTTACGCCTGTTGCTGCAAAGATTGCATCGTCACCTTTTACTAAGTCCTCCATACGAAGGATACGATTAATGTCTTCTATGCCCATTTTTTTACAACGTGCTAATTCAGCTTCGTTTTGTGGCAATAGTTTTCCGTGAATTTCTCCACCTAAACATTTTAAAGCAACTGCTGCTAATACACCTTCAGGTGCTCCACCAGATCCAAATAAAATATCTACACCTGTACGATCAAATGCTGTATTAATTGCTCCAGCTACATCTCCATCATTAATTAATTTAATGCGAGCACCAGCTTTACGAATTTCTTCGATAATTTCTTGATGACGTGGACGATTTAAAACTGTCGCTACAACATCTTCAATATCTTTATTTTTTGCTTTCGCAACTGCACGTAAGTTATCAATAATAGGCGCATCAATGTCGACCGCCCCGACTGCTTCTGGGCCAACCGCGATTTTATCCATGTACATGTCAGGGGCATGTAACAAATTACCGTGGTCTGCAATTGCAATAACAGCAAGAGCATTCCAGCCACCAGCTGCTACGATGTTTGTCCCTTCTAAAGGATCAACCGCAACGTCTACACGTGGTCCATATCCTGTACCTAATTTCTCTCCGATATATAGCATTGGTGCTTCATCCATCTCACCTTCACCAATTACAACTGTACCTTTCATCGGAATTGTATCAAATACATCACGCATAGCTGATGTTGCTGCACCATCTGCTTCATCCTTTTTCCCGCGCCCCATCCAACGCGCTGATGATAAAGCTGCAGCCTCTGTTACACGTACTAACTCCATAGATAAACTTCTTTCCACGATAATCCCTCTCCTTTAAGCCTTTATATTTCTGCCGTATTTTGTGAACCGTGTTTTTCTATAAAGTGTACTTCCGCAAGTAGTGATGCTTCGCTTCCCCCTTGCGGAAGTATCACTTATGCGTTCTTCATCTCTTCAATTTCTTGCTTTGTCATTTGTTCTCGCCAAATGTTTGCTCCAAGCCCTTTAAGCTTGTCCACTATATTCTCATAACCTCGATCAATATGCTCAAGTCCTGTTACTTCTGTAATTCCATCTGCCATTAACCCTGCAATAACAAGTGCCGCTCCCGCTCGTAAATCACTCGCCTTCACTTTTGCACCTTGCAGTAACACAGGACCAGTTACAATTGCCGAACGACCCTCTACTTTAATTTGAGCATTCATACGACGTAATTCATCAATGTGCTTGAAACGGGCACCGTAAATTGTATCTGTTACAACTCCCGTCCCGTGCGCCTTTGTTAAAAGCGTCGTAAACGGCTGTTGTAAATCCGTTGGAAAACCTGGATATACAAGCGTTTTGATATCAACTACTTTTAGCTTTCTATTACCGTTCACCGTAATTTGATCATCGTTCGTTTCAACTTGAACACCAGCTTCTCTTAGCTTTGCAGTAACTGATTCTAAATGCTGAGGAATAACATTATCAACCGTTACTTCTCCTCCTGATGCAGCTCCTAGAATCATATACGTACCAGCTTCAATACGATCTGGGATGATAGTATGGTGACAACCATGTAAAGAGTCCACACCATCTATTCGGATTACATCTGTACCAGCACCTTTAATACGTGCTCCCATGCTTGTTAACAATGTAGCTACATCAATGATCTCGGGCTCTTTCGCTGCATTTTCAATAACAGTTCTACCTTTCGCTCGTACAGCTGCTAGCATAATATTAATCGTAGCTCCTACACTAACAACATCTAAATAAATACGTGCCCCACGTAGCTCATCTGCTCTTAAATAGATGGCACCTTGTTCATTCGTAACATGTGCACCTAGCGCTTCAAACCCTTTAATATGCTGATCAATCGGCCTCGGTCCTAAATGACATCCACCCGGAAGCCCAATAACAGCTTTTTTAAAACGGCCAAGCATCGCACCCATTAAATAATAAGAAGCGCGCAATTTTTTCACTTTTCCATTTGGCAAAGGCATTGCAACCATGTTAGAAGGATCGACTACCATCTCCTCCTCCTGTCCATAAGTTACTTTCCCTCCAATTTCCTCTAGTAAGTCTCCTAACATTTTCACGTCCGAAATATTAGGGACACCACCAATAGTTACTGGAGTATCTGCTAAAATTGTCGCTGGAATTAATGCAACGGCACTGTTCTTTGCACCACTTACTCGAATTGTTCCATTTAAAGCTCTTCCGCCTTCAATTAGCAATTTTTCCATATTGAGCTCCCTTCTTGTGAATGTATTTACTTTCTATCTTTTTATAGAAAGCTCCCCTTAAGAATCTCAATTACTCTTTCCATCCCAAAACTCAATAAATAGGAAACCATTATCTTCATTTCTCCTATAGCACGAATAGATAAAGATCAACTATTCATCGAATTCACTTTATCAATTTAGATACGTTATCACATTTATTAATAGGACTATGCACATTATTTTCTATTTAAAAACCAAAAATGATAAAATCTTTAGACTTGTTCACGCTTTCATTATACAACGAAAGGAAACCGTCTAAAAGACTAGACGGTTTCCAAAACGGAATTTTATTCTTACGCTTTACCGTTAGAACCGAATTCGCGAATTTTACCAATAACAGTTGCTTTGATAGCGTCGCGGCCAGGTCCGATAAATTTACGAGGATCGTAAACTTCTTGGTCTTTGTTTAATACTTCACGAACAGCTTTTGTAAACTCGATTTGATTCTCAGTGTTTACGTTGATTTTTGAAGTACCTAAAGAGATAGCTTTTTCGATATCAGCAGTTGGGATACCAGTACCACCATGTAATACTAAAGGTACGCCAGTGAAGTCACGAACTTGTTCCATTTCAGCGAATCCTAAGTTAGGCTCACCTTTGTAAGGACCGTGTACAGAACCTAAAGCTGGAGCTAGGCAATCGATACCTGTTGCTTCAACAAGGTGCTTACACTCTGCTGGGTCAGCGTAAATTACGCCTTCAGCGATTACGTCGTCTTCTTGTCCGCCAACTGTTCCAAGCTCAGCTTCAACAGATACGTTACGAGCGTGTGCGTATTCTACTACTTGTTTAGTAGTTTCAACGTTTTCTTCGAATGGGTGGTGAGAAGCGTCAATCATTACAGATGTGAAACCTGCATCGATTGCTTCTTTACATTTTTCGAAGCTTGAACCATGGTCAAGGTGAATCGCTACAGGAACAGTGATGTTCATTTCTTCGATTAAAGCTTTAACCATAGCTACAACTGTTTTGAAACCAGTCATATGACGAGCTGCACCCTCAGATACACCTAGGATTACAGGAGATTTTTCTTCTTCCGCAGCAACTAAGATAGCTTGAGTCCACTCTAAGTTGTTCATGTTGAATTGACCAACTGCGTATTTTCCTTCTAGTGCTTTGTTTAGCATTTCTTTCATAGAAACTAAAGGCATGGTGAATCCTCCTAAAAAACGTTTTTTGTATCCGATAAGTTCTTATCGCTGGTAGTATGACCAGAATAAGGTAAAATATGTATATCTACATACCGGACTTTTTTCTACACTCAATAGGATAACAACTTGTACTCAAAAACTCAACCGTATTCACCTGCACAATAGTCCATGTAAACGCTTTTTTCCATATTTTTTATAAAAAATTCATTTTTATGCCTCTACAGCGAGCTCATTTCTCACAGCTTGACGAATTTCATCAATATCAAATGGTTTAGCAAAATGCATTAAAGCTCCTAAATCTTTTGCTTCTTGGATCATATCAAGTTCTCCATAAGCAGTCATTAAAATTACTTTAATACTCTCATCAATTTCTTTTACATGCTTTAAAATCTCTATACCATCCATGCCTGGAATTTTCATATCTAACACTACTAAATCTGGATTATCTTTTTTCACGATATCTAAAGCTTGAAATCCATTTGCTGCTTGGAATGTCTGATAACCTTCTTTTTGGAACACTTCATGTAATAACACACGAATCCCATATTGATCATCAACGATTAAAATTTTACCTTCCATAATTCCCAACCTTTCTGTGTAAGTACAAGATTTAAAGCTTCTTATATCTTAACGATTTATTTTCGCTATTCTTTGGCAAATTCCTTCCTATTCTTTCTTATTTTACCGTTTCCTATTTTGTTATGCTACCCTACGATTTCACCTTTCTAAAAAAATAAACTATAATGAAAGCCGGCAAACACGTACGAAGGGAGTAACATTATGTTAAAAATTTTTTCAACTCAATTAAGTGGTTATTTCTCCAGAGTTTCTCAAAAAGAAGAAATGAATATAGAAGATAGCGCTCGTTTACTTGCTCAAGCACTAGTTGGCGATGGTTTCATTTATTTATATGGTACAAATGAGATGGAGGGCGTTATTGCCGAAGCACTATTCGGTGCTGAACCAATGAAGCAAGCAAAACGCTTATTTGAAAATGGTAAAGAAGCAGAAGTAACCTCTGCGGATCGTGTACTTCTTATTAGCCGTTTTTCAACAGATGAAGCGGTTGTAGAAATTGCAAAAAAACTACAAGAAGAGGGACACTCTATTGTCGGCATTTCTGCTCTTCAAGAAGGTACGGAATCACTCGAACGATATACAGACGTACATATTGATATAAAACTGTTAAAAGGTCTTATTCCAGACGATGAAGGTAATCGCTACGGATTCCCAAGTTTAATAGTAGCTTTATTTGCTTATCACGGAATCAAATTTACAATCGATGAAATGTTAAACGAATATTAAAAAAAAGCGCCTTATTTCAGGCGCTTTTTTTATTACTTGCTCTCTTTATTCGTAATAGAAGCTCTTACGAAGTCATGGAACAATGGTTGTGGACGGTTTGGACGAGAAACAAGTTCTGGATGGAACTGTGCTGCCACGAACCAAGGGTGGTCTTTTAATTCAATGATTTCAACTAGACGGCCGTCTGGGCTTGTACCAGAGAATACAAATCCTTCTTTTTCCATATCCGGACGGAACTGGTTGTTGAACTCATAACGATGACGATGACGCTCATATACAACCGGCTCATTATAAGCATTGTAAGCATTTGTTTCTTCAGCAAGCTTACATGGGTATAGACCAAGACGAAGTGTACCACCTAGGTCCTCTACATCTTTTTGTTCTGGTAATAAGTCGATGATTGCATATGGTGTGTCAGGGTTGATTTCAGAAGAGTTAGCACCTTCTAAACCTAATACATTACGCGCGAATTCGATTGATGCAAGTTGCATACCTAAGCAAATTCCTAAGAATGGAACTTTGTTTTCACGAGCATATTGAATCGCAACGATTTTACCTTCTACACCACGATCACCGAAGCCACCTGGTACAAGGATACCATCTGTATCGCCAACTAATTCTTTTACGTTTTCTGCTGTTACGTGCTCAGCATTTACCCATTTCACTTCTACATCTGTGTCGAATGAGTAACCAGCATGACGAAGTGCTTCTACAACAGAAATATAAGCATCTTGAAGTTCTACATATTTACCAACAAGAGCGATTTTTGTTTTCTTAGAAAGATTACGCACTTTGTTAACTAGAGCAGTCCACTCTGTCATATCTGCAGCTGGATTGTCTAATTTTAAGTGGTCACAAACGATTTGGTCCATGTTTTGTTCTTGAAGAGATAATGGAACCGCATATAAAGTATCTGCATCGCGAGCTTCGATAACTGCTTTTGTATCGATGTCACAGAACAATGCAAGCTTGTCTTTCATATCTTGAGAAACAGGCATTTCTGTACGAACAACGATAATGTTTGGTTGAATACCTAAGCTACGAAGTTCTTTAACACTATGTTGTGTTGGTTTTGTCTTCATTTCACCCGCTGCTTTTAAGTACGGGATTAACGTACAGTGAATGTACATTACATTGTCACGACCGATGTCGCTCTTAATTTGACGGATTGCTTCTAAGAATGGTAGAGATTCGATGTCACCAACAGTCCCACCGATTTCTGTAATAACAACATCCGCATTTGTTTCACGACCAGAACGATATACGCGTTCTTTAATTTCGTTAGTAATGTGAGGAATAACTTGAACTGTTCCTCCTAAATATTCACCGCGACGCTCTTTTTGAAGAACTGAAGAGTAAATTTTACCTGTTGTTACGTTGCTGTATTTGTTTAAGTTAATGTCGATAAAACGCTCATAGTGACCAAGGTCTAAGTCAGTTTCTGCGCCATCATCTGTTACGAATACCTCACCGTGTTGATATGGGCTCATAGTCCCTGGGTCTACGTTAATGTATGGATCAAACTTTTGAATCGTTACGTTTAAACCACGATTTTTTAAAAGTCTTCCAAGAGATGCTGCTGTAATACCTTTTCCTAAAGACGATACTACACCGCCTGTTACAAAAATATACTTAGTCATGAAAAAGCTCCCTTCTATTTTGCTGTTATATAATCACCGTTGCAAAGCGCAACGTATGTAGATAACACTGTATCCATCTTATTGTTAGACTCTTTTTATTTTCTAAACAAAAAACAAAAAAGAAAATTGCTCCCCTCATCACAAAAAGTAATAAGTAGGGAGCAATTTTCTTTTATATTTACACTTTAAAAGTATTATCGTCCTTTTTTAAAGAGCCCAAAAATGATTCTACATGGACGATAATGAAAAGTCAAGAACTACAGTTCTTCCTCTTCTTCTTCTTCAGTTTCATCATACTCAAGTTCTTCTTCAGCGAAGTCGTCGTCATCTTCGTCTAAATCATCAAGATCGTCGTCATCTCCGTCTTCTTCTTCAAGAACCTTGTCCAAATCTTCTACATCGTCTTCATCTTCACTTACGTCTGCATCGTCGAAGTCATCTTCATCTTCTTCAATGTAGTCATCAAAACCGTCTTCTTCAACTTTACGTTTCTTCTTCGGTTTTGGTTGAGGCAAGATTTCTTCATCAATTTGCTCGTATGGGTACCAGCTGCGTAGTCCCCAACGATTTTCTCCTAAATTAATGAAACGTCCATCGATGTTTAAGTCTGTATAAAATTGTGCGATTTTCGCATTAACTTGCTCTTGAGATAGTCCCAGCACTTGAGCGATTTCTTGAACCAACTCGTTGAATGTCGTTGCTTGTTTTTTATCCCCTAAAACGCTATGTACAACTTCAATCATTGAACATTCTTTTAGCTCTTCTGGTGAATATTGCTTAAAATCCACTTATGCGGCACTTCCTTTCATCAAATATAACCTTATATATAACGGCCTGCTTAAAAAAATCCATACTATTCATTATAAACAAAAGTCGCACAAATATGCTACAAAAAAAACGGGAAACTTTTATAGGGTAGTAAAATTATAATTTGTCTGTTCCTTATTTCGGAAGCATATGGGCCCCTTGCAATACATACCTAATTTGCATTTCTGTATATTCTTCGAGCGTATACAGTTTTTGCAACGCCCAGCGTCTAAATCCCCACATCTGCCCTTGTATAAAAATATTATGGGCAAGAAGCTGTATTTCTTTTTTATTTAATGTAAATGTTCCATTTTCCGTACACTGTTCTAAAATATCCTCGAACATTCCTACCATTTGAAACTCCTTTTCTAATACATACGGAAGTGATTCTTTCGGTAAAAAGCGTACCTCTTGATACATTATCAATACTTCTTCCTGCAATTCGTCCATCACTTTAAAGTAATTCGTTATTGCTATCTTTAAACTTTCTACACTCCCTTTTTCTGTACACACTACTTCCTCTAATCGTTCTTTTACATGTTCATATATACTATCACAAACTAAATATAAAACATCGTCTTTTGTACGAATGTACTCATAAAGTGTCCCTATACTAAATCCAGCCGCTTTTGCAATTTCTCTCGTTGTTGTACGCGGAAATCCTTTTTGTTTAAACAGTTGCACCGCACCTTTAATCATTTGTTCACGTCTTAACGCAACTAATTTTTCATCTTTCACCGATGCATGTACATTATGTTTAACCATTCCCTTCACCTCTCTCTATTATTTTTTGGAAGGAAAAAGCGTAGGAAAATACCTACGCTTTCGTTCCTACTTCGTTAACATACGAGAAATTACAAGCCTCTGAATCTCTTGTGTTCCTTCATATATTTGTGTAATCTTTGCATCTCTCATATAACGCTCTACTGGATAATCTTTCGTATAGCCGTAACCACCAAATACTTGCACCGCTTCAGTCGTCACCTTCATAGCTGTATCCCCTGCAAATACTTTTGACATCGCTGATTCTTTTCCATACGGAAGCCCTTCTGATTCAAGCCAAGCCGCTTGATATGTTAAAAGGCGTGCCGCTTCTACATCTGTTGCCATATCTGCAAGTTTAAAGCCAATCCCTTGCTGCGCCGCAATTGGTTTTCCAAATTGATGGCGCTCCCTTGCATATTCTACAGAAGCATCTAAAGCCCCTTGTGCAATACCAACAGCTTGCGCCGCAATACCGTTACGACCTCCATCTAATGTTTGCATCGCAACTTTAAACCCTTGCCCCTCTTCTCCAAGTAGATTCTCTACAGGAATACGGCAATCTTCAAACATAATTTCAGTCGTTGGTGAAGAGCGAATCCCTAGCTTGCTCTCCTTCTTCCCAACTGAAAATCCCGGTGTATCACTTTCTACAATAAATGCACTCGTACCGCGCTGCTTCGATTCAGGATCAGTTAGCGCAAAAACAACATAAATATCAGCAATACCGCCATTTGTAATGAAAATTTTTGATCCATTTAAAATATAATGGTCTCCATCTCTCTTTGCAATTGTCTTCATTCCACCAGCATCCGATCCAGATCCTGGCTCCGTTAAGCCGTATGCACCAATTTTCTTCCCTTCAGCCATCGGTCGTAAAAACTTTTGCTTTTGCTCTTCCGTCCCAAATTTAAAAATTGGCCATCCCGCAAGTGAAGTATGCGCGGACAGTGTTACGCCTGTTGAAGCACAAACGCGAGATAATTCTTCAATAGCGATTACGTACGCTAAGTAATCGCTTCCAATTCCGCCGTACTCTTCAGGCCATGGAATACCAGTTAAACCAAGCTCTGCCATTTGATCAAATAATTCTCGATCAAATCGCTCTTCCTCATCACGCTCAGCTGCTGTTGGTGCCACTTCATTTTTAGCAAAATCTCGAACCATTTTTCTTATCATTTCATGTTCTTCTGATAGTTTAAAATGCATCTCCGTCTCCCCCTCGCCCTTTTATAAAGCACGGCTAATAACAAGTTTCTGTATTTCACTTGTTCCTTCATATATTTGCGTGATTTTCGCATCACGGAAAAATCGTTCTACTGGATAGTCTTTCGTATAACCGTAACCACCAAATACTTGCACCGCCTCAATCGCAACTTCAACCGCTGTCTTAGAAGCAAATAATTTCGCAATAGATGCTTCTTTACCGCATGGTAATCCTTGTGCCCTAAGAGATGCTGCTCTATATACGAGTAACCTTGCTGCCTCGACACTTGTTGCCATATCTGCAAGTTTGAAGCCAATCCCTTGCTGCGCCGCAATGGGCTTCCCGAATTGTTCTCGTTCTTTTGCATAATCAATCGCACATGCAAGCGCCGCTTCAGCAATTCCTAACGCCTGTGCACCGATTCCAATTCGCCCAACATCTAAATTCGCCATCGCCACCTTGAATCCTTGTCCTTCTTCCCCAAGTAAATTCTCAGCTGGCACTTTCATATCTTCAAAAGTAAGTTGTACTGTACGAGAACCGAGAAGTCCCATCTTATGTTCATCTTTTCCGATGATTAAACCAGGTGTATCTTTCTCTACTATAAATGCAGAAATACCACTTTTTCCTGCCTCTGGATTTGTAGAAGCGAATACAATGTATGTACTTGCTTCACCACCATTTGTAATAAACACTTTCGATCCATTAATAATATAATGATCGCCTTTTTTCACAGCTCTTGATTTCAAACTCCCTGCATCTGATCCTGCATTTGGCTCTGTTAAAGCAAATGCGCCTAAATATTCCCCGGTTGCAAGTTTAGAAACATATTTTTTCTTCTGTTCTTCTGTTCCGAAATATAAAATCGGATTCATTCCAACTGACGTATGTACAGCTAAAATTACACCAACTGTTGCACTGACCTTTGAGATTTCCTCAATTGCTAGAATGTAAGAAATAAAGTCCATTTCTGCCCCGCCGTATTTTGCAGGCGCTGGAATACCCATTAATCCAAGCTCACCCATCTTTTGCAAAATCTCTTTCGGGAACACCCCTTGTTCCATGCTAGGAACAAAGGGAGCTATTTCCTTCTGTGCAAAGTCCCGAACCATTTTCCTCATCATTTGCTGCTCTTCATTAAAACGAAAGTTCATATATTCCGCCTCCATTTGCTATATATCCTTTAAATAATTTGGTAAGACCACTATGTTGTAACAAAGGGGGCATTTATTCGTAAACGTAGAATCCACGGCCTGTTTTACGCCCTAACCATCCTGCATTCACATACTTACGTAATAACGGACATGGGCGATATTTACTATCTCCTAATCCTTCATGCAACACTTCCATAATGTATAAACACGTATCTAAACCGATAAAATCAGCGAGTGTCAAAGGCCCCATCGGATGGTTCATACCAAGCTTCATGACTTCATCAATTGCTTCTTTCGTCGCTACACCTTCATATAACGTATAAATCGCTTCGTTAATCATCGGTAGCAAAATGCGGTTTGATACAAAACCTGGGAAATCATTCACTTCAACTGGTACTTTCCCAATTTTTTTCGTAATATCTTCAATTGCTTCATATACCGCATCATCGGTAGCCAAACCACGAATAATCTCAACAAGCTTCATAACTGGAACTGGATTCATAAAGTGCATACCGATTACTTTTTCCGGACGCTTCGTTACCGCTGCAATTTCTGTAATTGGCAGAGATGACGTATTCGTCGCTAAAATTGCGTGTTCTGGAGCAATTTCATCTAGATTCGCAAAGATTTTCTTTTTAATATCCATTTTCTCAACAGCTGCTTCAATAATAAGATCCGCTTCTTTCACACAATCTAAATCAAGCGTTACTGTAAGACGATTTAATGTCGCTTCCTTCTCTTCTTCCTTCATGCGTCCTTTTTCTACTTGGCGCGCTAGGTTTTTCGTAATGATAGCCAATCCTCTATCTAATTGCTCTTGTTTTAAATCTTGTACCTTCACGTCATATCCTGCCATTGCACATACTTGTGCAATTCCTGATCCCATTTGCCCTGCACCAATTACAACAATGTTTTGTACACCCATTTTTTCTTCCCCCTTAATTGTTAATAAATTTTATACCCTCGAACTTTAATTAGTGAACTTCAATCATCACTGCGTCCCCTTGACCGCCACCGCTACAAATCGAAGCAATTCCAATTCCGCCGCCGCGCTGCTTAAGTGCATGGATTAGTGTAACGATAATGCGCGCTCCGCTTGCTCCAATCGGATGTCCCATCGCCACTGCGCCGCCATTTACATTCAATTTTTCTGGATTAATTCCTGCGATTTCTGTACTTGCGATTGCTACCGCTGCAAATGCTTCATTAATCTCGAATAAATCGATGTCTTCAATTGTCTTGCCTGTTTTTTCAAGCAATGCGTTAATTGCATAACCTGGCGTTCTTGGGAAATCTTTAGATTCCACTGCAATTGCTGTATGCGCCAAAATTGTCGCTAATGGCTTTCTTCCTTCTTGCTTCGCTCTGTCTTCGCTCATTAATACAAGTGCGGCACCACCATCGTTTAGTCCTGGCGCATTACCAGCTGTCACCGTCGCTGTCTTATCAAATACAGGTTTTAACTTTGCTAACTTTTCAATCGTTGTATCTTCACGTGGCGCCTCATCCTTTGCAACGACAATAGGATCGCCTTTTCTTTGCGGAATCGTTACTGGTACGATTTCCTCTTCAAAACGCCCTTCTTTATGCGCTGAAACCGCACGCTGATGGCTACGATATGCCCATTCATCTTGCGCTTCGCGAGAAATTCCATCTTCCTTTGCAACTTCTCCGCCATAAACGCCCATGTGTGTACCTGAAAATGCGCATGTTAAACCGTCAGCAACGTTTAAATCAATAACTTCGTTGTTGCCCATTCTGTATCCCCATCTTGCTCCACGTAAAATGTAAGGACTGTTACTCATCGACTCCATACCGCCAGCTACAATCAGTGATTGATCGCCAGTACGAATAATCTGATCCGCTAAAGTAACCGCACGAAGCCCTGATGCACAAACTTTATTCACTGTTTCCGTCTGCACTTCCCAAGGGATTCCAGCAGCCCTCGCAGCTTGGCGCGATGGAATTTGTCCCTGCCCACCTTGAATAACCGTTCCAAATATAACTTCTTCAACATCACTAGCCGCAACATTTGCTCTTTCAAGCGCTGCTTTAATTGCAATTCCTCCAAGTTCCGTCGCTTTTACATCTTTTAAAGATCCTCCAAATTTTCCAACTGGTGTTCTTGCAGCACTTAAAATAACTGTTTTACTCATGTTTCTTTCCCCCATTTCATTTTTTAACACTGAGCGCTCGCTCGGTATCCCTACGTTGAGAAGAGGTGCAATCATTGCACCTCTTTCTAAAGTTGTATACATTCTTACAAACTACATCGCTTCTTTTTTCTGTCCGATAACAGATCGTTCTAAAATCTCTGTCACATCAAGAGTTTGAACTTTCTCTTCTACCTCTTTCGCTTTCGTTCCATCACTGATCATCGTTAAGCAATATGGACAACCTGTACCAATAATGGATGGCTGTACAGCTAATGCTTGTTCTGTACGAGCAACGTTAATACGAGAACCTGTTGTTTCTTCCATCCACATTAAGCCACCACCTGCGCCACAGCACATTCCCGTTTCACGATTACGTGCCATTTCTACAAGATTCACTCCAGGAATCGCTTTCAAAATGTCACGTGGCGCTTCGTACACTTCGTTGTATCTTCCTAAATAACAGGAATCATGGTACGTAACTGTTTCTTCAATAGCGTGAACAGGCTTTAAGCGCCCTTCTTTCACCCACTGAGCTAACAATTCTGTATGATGATAGACTTCTGCTTGCAAGCCAAAGTCCGGATACTCATTTTTAAATGTGTTATAAGCATGAGGATCAATCGTAACGATTTTCTTCACTCCTGCCTTTTCAAATTCTTCGATATTCTTTGTCGCCATCTCTTGGAATACAAATTCATTTCCGAGGCGGCGTGGTGTATCTCCAGAATTCTTTTCTTTATTACCGAGAATTGCGAATGAAATGCCTGCTTCGTTCATTAACTTCGCAAACGATATCGCAATCTTCTGACTACGATTGTCGTATGATCCCATTGAACCAACCCAGAATAAATACTCGAATTCCTCCCCAGCTTTTGATTTTTCTTTTACAGTTGGAACTGTTACTTCGTCATCACCTTGGCGCCATGTTTCACGCTCTTTACGGTTCAGCCCCCACGGATTTCCTTGACGCTCGATATTTGTCATCGCGCGTTGTGCTTCCGCGTCCATTTTTCCTTCTGTTAAAACGAGATATCGACGTAAATCAATAATTTTGTCAACATGCTCATTCATAACTGGGCATTGATCTTCACAGTTACGACACGTTGTACATGCCCAAATCTCTTCTTCTGTAATAACATCTCCGATTAAACTCGGATCGTAAGCGAGTGTTGTAGACGCTGATTCTTGTTGTCCTTTTCCAGCTGCCATCATCGCTAACTGATTTCCTTGTGTATTATTGAAGGCAACTACTGGAACCCACGGTGCTTTTGATGTTACCGCAGCTCCTTTATCAGTTAAATGATCGCGAAGTTTTAAAATTAAGTCCATCGGCGATAACATTTTTCCTGTTCCTGTTGCCGGACACATATTTGTACAACGGCCACACTCTACACAAGCGTATAAGTCAATAAGTTGATTTTGTCTAAAGTCTTCAATTTTACCAACACCAAATGTTTCTTGCGTTTCATCTTCAAAATCAATCTTTTCAAGCTTCCCTGGGTTTGAAAGACGACCGAAGAATACATTAGCTGGTCCCGCAATTAAATGCGCATGTTTTGATTGTGGAACATACACTAAAAACGTTAACAAAATTAGTAAATGCACCCACCAAGAAAAATAGAACACTGAAATGGCTACGGTTTCATTTATCCCGCTAAAAACGTAAGCGATTGCAGAAGCAATTGGTTCACTCCATGAAAGCTCCTCGCCATGCCATATAATTCCCATACCGTTACCAAGTAGCACAGAAATCATTAAGCCACCGATAAAGATAAGAACAAGACCTGATTTGAAGTTACGTTTTAAACGAACAAGCTTTTCTACATAACGTCTATGAAAAGCCCAAAATACTGCAATTAAAATAACAAGTGTGACAATTTCCTGGAAGAATGTAAATGCAGGGTATAGTGGTCCAAGTGGAAGATGTGATCCTGGTGCGAGTCCTTTCCAAACGAAGTCAATTGCTCCAAATTGGACAAGAATAAATCCGTAAAAGAACATAACGTGAATGATGCCGCTTTTCTTATCTTTCAGCAGCTTTTTCTGACCGAAAACATTGACCTTAAGGAGATCCCAACGCTCTTTAAAACGACGGTCAAATTCAATTTTTTTCCCTAATTGTATGTAGGCCATTCTCGTCCGTATAAGATATACAAACAAATATCCTGCATAAGCAATAACAGCAATGGCAGACAGCCAATTAATGATCAGTAAGCTATTCATTTTTATGCTACCCCTCTCTTTGTAAGCCCTCTTTCTTTTTTTGAATCTTCAAAAATATATAATTTTCTGAATTATATCCCCTATCCCCATTATATAATGAGTGAGCATTCAGTCAACAGTTTTTTGTTATAGAACAACACATTTTTTCATAAAGCTGTTTATTTCGGTGAAACTATAAAGTGAAACTTTAATCAGTAGGGGTGGTTCATCCCCCGCTGATTATTAGTTGAACCAATCGGGCTTTTACGGGCAGTTGATTTCCAAACTAACTTCTACTTATTCAACAGTTTTGAGTTGAAAGGCTTACTGCCCGTTAAAGCGGGATAAAGTGAAACTTTAATCAGTGCAACATACTATCCTCTAATAAAATTTATAATAAGAGCCATGCTACCCGTATCATTTGTAACACACTGAAGGTGAAAAGAATGCGAAGGAGGGAATTCACTGATGCTCTACTTATCTCTTTTGTTAATATCCGTTGCTCTTTGGATTACAATTGACCTTTCATACGGGCGACTTCTTCATTTAAAACGAGTAAGCCCTCGCACTTTCCCTTTACGTCAAAGTGATTTTCACCTTTATACATACGGGAAAGATTTATATGACGCTTTATTTACTGATATAAAACAAGCACAGCATCACATTCATATTTTATTCTTCATTGTAAAAAACGATAAAATCAGTCGTGAATTTTTAAAATTGCTGATTGATAAGGCTCAGGAAGGAATTGAAGTACGACTTTTACTTGATCGATTTGGCAGCCATTCTTTATCAAACGAAGCTATTCGCTCCCTGCAAAAACATGGTATATCTTTTTCATTTTGTCATAAGGTAAAATTTCCTCTGCCTTTCTTTTCTGCTAATCAAAGAAATCATAGGAAAATTACAGTGATTGATGGGAAAACCGGCTATATCGGGGGATTTAATATCGGCGAAGAGTATCTAGGGCATAATGAATATTTAGGATTATGGCGAGACTATCATTTACGTCTTACAGGAGAAGGGGTTCAAGATTTACAAAAGCAATTTTTGCATGACTGGTTTGATGATACGAAACAGAATTTATTGGATGCTTCTCTTTATTTTCCAAAACAAAACAAAGGTACCATCCTGCATCAATTTATTCCGACTGATGGTGCTTATTTAC
The DNA here is from genome assembly GCF_051916495.1 of Bacillus cereus group sp. MYBK216-1. Taxonomy (NCBI): domain Bacteria; kingdom Bacillati; phylum Bacillota; class Bacilli; order Caryophanales; family Bacillaceae; genus Bacillus; species Bacillus cereus group sp. MYBK216-1. The sequence goes on along the minus strand of NZ_JBQAGT010000005.1, from coordinate 163,045 downwards.
AACATACTTTTTTACATTTAATTAACGGGGCAAAAAAAGAAATCTGTATCGGTACACCATATTTCATTCCTGGAAAAAAAATTATGAATGCCTTATTAAAAGCAAGAGAAAGAGGGGTTCAAATCACAATTCTTGTTCCAGAAAAAGCTGATCACCCTCTCGTTCGAGAAGCAAAATTCCCGTACTGCCGAAAATTAATACAGGCTGGTTGCAATATTTATGCATTTCAACAAGGATTTTTTCACGCCAAAATTATTATAGTGGACGATGATATTTGTGATATCGGAACGGCAAACTTTGATATGAGAAGTTTATATATTAACCATGAAATAAACTGCCTGTTATATAATAAACATTTCATTCAAACAGTAAAAAATAAATTCCATGAAGATCTAGAGAATGCATCCGTACTTTCCTATAGTGATGTAAACCCGCCTTCTCTTATCGATAGAGGAAAGGAATGGATTGGAACAATGCTTGCTTTCTTTTTATAGGAAAAACAATGAATAAAAGGGGGTATCTCATATGATTATACGGTTTGGATATGTCTCACATGCAATGGCACTCTGGGACTGTTCTCCTGCCAAAACAATGACGTTTACAAGCTTTAAGAAACTCAGCAAGCAAGAACGAGAAGACAAACTGTACCATGTTATAAGGCAAAATTTAGAGCACACAATACGTATCCTTCATTACAATATAGCACATGAAATCCCACTATATCGCCTATCATCTTCCATCGTCCCACTTGCAACACATCCCGAAGTCGAGTTTGACTATATTGGGGTATTCACACCACTTTGGCGTAAAATAGGGGCTTTAATTAAAGAACACAATTTACGAATAAGTTTTCATCCAAATCAATTTACGCTATTTACAAGCGACAAGCCACATATTACTACTAACGCTATTACGGATATGACTTATCATTATAAAATATTAGATGCTATAGGCATTGCAGATTCTTCTTACATTAATATTCATGTAGGTGGAGCCTATGGAAATAAAGAAAAGGCAATTGAGCGCTTCCATGAAAACATAAAAAAACTTCCTACACATATAAAAAAACAAATGACTCTTGAAAACGATGATAAAACATATACAACTGCTGAAACTTTATCAATTTGCCAAAAAGAAAATATCCCATTTGTATTTGATTATCATCATCATATGGCCAATCTTTGCGAAGAACCACTAGAAGAGTTGCTTCCTGCAATTTTTGAAACTTGGTCACATACAAATATTTCTCCTAAAGTTCACATTTCCTCCCCGAGATCGGAAAAAGAATTTAGGGCCCATGCTGAATATATCGATTTAGAGTTTATTAAGCCCTTCTTACACATTGCGAAAAAAAACAATCATAATTTCGATATTATGATTGAAAGTAAACAAAAAGACTTAGCACTATTCCAATTAATAGACGAACTTTCTGCTATAAGAGGAATGAAAAGAATAGGTGGTGCAAAGTTACAGTGGTAAATTGTAACTTTGCACCATTTTTTCAAAAAAGTAATTTTTATAGTAAAAAACATTCTATTTTATATGCTATTATTTAAATTAGCATTTTCTCCCCGAGATTCAACTTTATTGAAACGGAGTCATAATATGATTAATCAAAAAAAGTATATACAATCTGTCATAATATACATATTTATATTTGCTCTTTGGATATTCCTTATACCAAATGAGTTGAATATAAAAGAAACCGGGATTCTTTTCTTATTCTGTTTCGCTGCACTTTTTTCTTGCTATTGCTTATGTAAAGCGATTAGAAAAATGACACATGGTGATAAATTATTTTGGATTTTATTATTATGTACTTGTCTATGCGGGTTAGCTATGGAGATAACTTTATTCCTTCATTCACTTTCCATTCATGAGCAAGTTATATTCTCATATAAAGCATTACCTTTTTTTATCATACAATATGTTTTACTCTTTGTTGGATTTGCTATAAAGTTTATAAAAATTTACTCTATTAAGGGTCTTGCTCAATTTTCATTCGATAGCATATTTATTGTTATTATGAACATTTATTTCACTTTAACTTTTATCTTGGACCTTTCAAGCTTCCGTATGTTAACAAAGGAAACTTGGATTTTAATTGGCTATTTCATTGCACAATCATTAGTAATTTACGCCGTTATTAGTCTATATAGAAGAGAACAATATTCTTCTAGTAGAATCGCATTAATTATCGGTTTCACTATTATACTCGTATACGGTTACATTCATCTGTTTCAATTAAATTTTGGGATGAAAACTTCTGCTGAAATTAATTATTTAATACACACTGCTTCTATTTTATTAATTGGACTTTCTTCCATACTATATATCTTGGATAAACCAATGCAACATGAAACGAAAGCAAAATATTATCGATTCGATTATATACGTTTTATACTACCTTATTTTAGTATTATTATTACTTTTTCCTTTATTATCATTCAACCTTGGGATGATAAATTCATGTTAATTGGCCTCGTATTATCACTTATTTTGTTATTCTTGCGGCAACTTTACATGTGGAAAGATAATCAAATACTAATCCATACATATGAACAGTTGACTACACAACTAGAGGGCGAAGTGGAAGAAGGTGCATTTGCATTATCAAAAAGTGAACAACGCTATAAGTCCTTATTCGAAGATCATCCCGATGCCGTTTTCTCTTTAAATATGAATGGCATTTTTCAACAATCTAATAAGGCTTGCGAAAGCTTATTTACTGCCTATTATTGCGAAGTGGCAAGCTATTCTCTGCTACACTTCATTGATTCAAAAGACCACGAACTACTAAAGAAGGCTTTACAAATTACAAAGGAAGGTAGGCCACAAACGTTAGAAGTTCGTACAAAAGAACAAGAAGGCTATTATTATTATCTCCATATTACACTTATCCCTACTTTTATAAACAAAGAAGTGGTCGGAATGTTTGGGATAGCGCGTGATATTACCACTTTATATGAAAAACAAAAACAAGTAGAGCATTTAGCTTTTCACGATGCACTTACTGGATTACCAAATCGCCGAAAGTTCGAAAAAGATTTAAAAGCCATTTTAAATACAGCTCAAACTAACGCAAATGATGCCGCCGTCATATTCCTTGATTTAGATCGATTTAAAAAAATTAACGATAGACTTGGTCATGACGTCGGAGATTTATTATTAATTGAAGTAGCAAAAAGATTACGCAGTTGCTTGCGTTCAAAAGATATCGTCGCTCGCCAAGGTGGAGATGAGTTTACAATTCTATTACCAGAAATGTACTCAGAAAAAAGTGCAATTTTTATAGCTGAACAGATTTTAACTATTTTAAACAAACCATTCTTCATTCAAGGCGAAGAACTCTCTATTACACCAAGTATCGGAATTGCGATGTACCCTGATTATGGAACTGATGTAAATGAGTTAATGAAAAATGCTGATATGGCTATGTATCGTGCGAAAGCAAATGGAAAAAACAGATTTGTTTTCTTCTCAAAAGAAATGAGTATCGCTCAAAATGAAATTCAATTCTTAGAAGGTGAACTTTCAAAAGCATTACAACAAAATGAATTTTTCCTTGAATACCAGCCACAAGTAAGCACAAAAACAAAACAAATTATCGGTTTTGAAGCATTAATACGTTGGAAGCATCCAAAACTCGGTATCGTATCTCCTGCCCAATTTATCCCTCTAGCAGAGGAAACTGGTTTTATTATTGAACTTGGCAATTGGATTTTACGGACTGCCTGTTTAGAAGCAAAAAGATGGCATAATCAAGGTTTTTCTCACTTAAAAGTTGGTGTGAATTTATCTGTTGTTCAATTTAACCATGCAGATTTAATCCCAACTATTTCAAAGGTGTTGGAAGAGACAGAACTGAAACCAGAAGCACTAGATATTGAAATTACGGAAAGCATCGCAATTAATCAAAATCAATCTGTAGTTGCAAAACTAGAACAACTTCAAAATCTCGGTATTCAAATTTCAATCGACGACTTTGGTACTGGTTATAGTTCTTTAGCTTATTTAACAAAATATCCAATCAACACATTAAAAATCGCTCGAGAGTTTATTTGTGGAATTACAACTAGTCCTTTAGAAGAAGCAATTGTCTCTTCCATTATTACACTATCAAAACAACTAAATTTAAAAGTGATTGCAGAAGGTGTAGAAACAGCAGAAGAATGGGAATTTTTACATAAACAAAATTGTGATCACATTCAAGGATTCTTTATTAGCAAACCTGTTTCTAGTAAAGACGTTTGGATGTTACTCCATAAAAAAACAACCGCCTAAGTAAGACGGTTGTTTTTTAATATTCAAAAGGTAAATCTTTAGCTAATTGTACCTCTTGATCGTTATGAGAAATTATATGACTTTTCTCTAATGCCGTATCGCCTAATGAAATACCCCATGCCATCGCTAACGTCAATAAACTACCAATAAGTAATTTCTTCATATTCCATCACCCACATTTTTTATTTTAATATATCATGAAAATTTATCCCTATTATATGCAATTATGCATACCCATTTTTTGGATATTTATCTACTGATTTTATTTACGAGCGCTTCTTTATATGAATGCATTTCTAATATATCAAAAAAGAAACTTGCCTTTTTATATGCATCTTCAACCTCTGCCCCATCGTACTCCAACTTCCCTAGGCATTCACCTTTTTGATAATATAGCTGTCCAATTAATGCCATACTATTAATTCGGCATGATATTTCAATCGCTTTATTTACTTGATAAAGTGACTCTTCATATTGATTATCTAAATATAATGCTTTTGCATGATTATATCTTACCTTCACTTCAAATTCTTCATTATCATGCAATACCTCTAATTGTTTTAATATATCTTCAAATAACTCAATACTCTTCTTAAAATAGCTATTTTCAGCATAAATATTTGCAATCGCATTTTCTATATAAAGATTTTGGTATACGTCTATTCCAGCTAACTGTTGATTTAACAATTTTTTCAATTCTAAAATACAATATTCGTAATCGATTTTCTTTAATATGTAAGCTGCTACATGATATTGCCATTGAAGAAACTGCTGAAATTCAGGATGATATTCTTCCTTTTTCAGCTCATTCCATACTTTATTATAAATTTCTTTATATCTTTTTTGCTTACAAAGCATAATGATTTGATCTTTAAACTGTTTTTTTCTTTCAATATCAGAATAAATGAGTACCTCATAAAAATGAATAATGGGAACTTGTAATTTTGCTGCGATACCTTGCAATATATCCATACTTGGGTATACCGCACCCGATTCAATCCTGCTCACTTCCGATTGATGACATATATTATCGGATAACTGTTTCTGTGTTAATCCTCTCATCACCCTAATTTTCTTAATTTCACTTCCTAATTTTTCTGCGTGCATACTTACTCACCATCCCATTAGAACAATCTAATTTTTTGAGTTGTCATACCACTACAATAATGTGAATTCGACAATTTTTGATATGAAATAATGCATAATATATATAAAATTCGGCAATTTTTTCATACAATTCATCTCACATACAATAATAGATTAGGAGTGTTATAGATGAATTATAGAAAACTTGCTAGTGCTTTCATTACATTCGGTCTTCTTTGCCCTTTATCAACAGAAGCTATTCATGCTCAAGAATTAGACAAAAGTGCAGTCAAAGTTGAAATTGCTCAGCCTGGTTTAACAATCGGGAAATTAACACAACCTCAAAATGATACGAAAGAAAATATTGCTAAAAAGTATTTAAAAGGTGAGGTAAATGGGGCGAAAGCTCAACAAGAACAAGTCACTACTGAAAAAAATGTAGATTTCCAACCTACAAATAAAGAAACCAAAGAAAATCAAACCGAAGTTCGCCTTGCACAAACATATAAAAACTATAAAGTATATGGCCAAGATCTCATTGTAAAAGTAGATAAAAATGGAGTAATCACAACTGTTAGTGGTAAAGTTGTTCAAAATTTAAATCAACAACCTAATCTTACTATAACAAATTTTTTGTCGAAAAATGAAGTAAAATCTAAATTACGCGATATAGTTCAAATTCCAAGTGATGCAGTTGAGACAGAATTCTCTAGCGAAACCGTTGTTTATAAGAAAAAAGATGGCTATTATACATTCGCAACTGTTATTACATTTACTTATGAAAACAATGAACAAATTATAAACGGCAATGCTATAGTTGATTTAAAAACTGGCGAAGTACTTTTCCAAGAAAAATTCATTAAAAACAAAGAGAATAAGACTATAAATCAAGTAACATCACCTAGATTATCCCCCGCAAGTGAGCAAGGAACTGGGAAAAATGCACTTCAAGAAAACATCTATTTCAATATTGCCAAAGGAACTGATGGAAAATTTTATTTAGCGGATTTATCACGCGGAAATGGTATTTATATTTATAATGCAAACTACGCCGATTCCCTCGGGGGATATAGTCAAGCTGGTTATCCAGGGACACTAATTTCAAGTAGTACTCCTAATTTTGCAGATAAAGAAGCCGCGGGCGCTATGAAGAACATGAGTGATATTTACGATTACTTTAAGAAAGAACATAATCTAAAAAGTTACGACAATAAAGATTCAAAAGTTGTCGCTAGTGTACACGGTTTTGATTCTACTGAAGTTAGTGATGGTGTAAAAGAAGACTATGTAAATGCATTTTGGCATCCCGCTTGGAACCAAATGGTATTTGGTGATGGTTTAGACGGAAAACTAACATCCGCTCTTGATGTAACAGCTCATGAATTTGGACATGCTGTATTCAGTGGCACGACGAAAAATAAAGTCGTGAGATATCCAAGCGCTGAAACATCTGCACTAAACGAGGGATTAGCGGATTTCTGGGGTACACAAATCGAATATTACGTAAAGAAAGATAAAGGAAACTGGATTATGGGCGATACATTAGGTGGCCTAACAATTCGTGATATCCCAAGGGAAATTGGTGACGGCGGTCATAAATTATATACAAATTTACAAGATTTCTATAACGATGGTAATAATCAAGAATCACACGTGAATTCTGGTATTATCAGTCACGTATTATATCAATTAGCTGAAGGTAAAACATATAACGGTGTTGCTGTTCAAAAGCAAGGAAATGAAAAAGTAAGTAAAGTTGTTATGCGTACATTGCAAAATTATGCAACTTCCGCTGAAGACTTTGAATCACTTCAATCTCATATTGTACAAGCTGCAAAAGATTTATATGGCACTGCCGTATCAAATGAATTTGCAAAGGCATTTGAAGCACACGGTTACAAACCGTTACAAAAAATAAATAAAGTAATAGCGGTACAATAATAAAAAAAGAAGTTTACCAATCATAGGTAAACTTCTTTTCATATCCAACCCTTTTCTTCCGCAATTGTAATTGCCTCAATTCTATTTTTCGCATCGAGCTTCGTTAATACTTCAGAAATATAATTACGCACTGTACCCGGCGAAAGATAAAGTGCCTTCGCAATTTCGTTTGCCGTCTTTCCTTCTTTCGCAAGCAACAATACTTCCTTTTCGCGATCTGACAACGGATTTTGCTCCTGCCATAGGCCGAACATTAAATCTTGGGAGACCTCTCGTTTTCCCTTCATTACATTACGAATTGCTGCTGCTAAATCTTCACTTGGGCTATCTTTTAACAAATATCCGTGCACACCAGCTTTCATTGCTCGTTCAAAATAACCAGGTCTTGCAAATGTTGTTAAAATCATTACTTTGCATGATGATTTTTCTTTCTTTAAAGCCTCAGCGACATCCAATCCACTTTGAATCGGCATTTCAATATCCATAATACTTACATCTGGCTTTAACGATTCAATTAATTGTAACGCCGCTTCCCCGTTCGCAGCTTGCCCAATTACTTCGATATCATCTTCTAGGTCAAGCAGGGCCCCTAACGCACCACGAAGCATCCGCTGATCTTCTGCAATAATAATTCGGATCATGCCCTCACCTCATCTTTTCCTGTTCTAATAACAACTGGAACTTTTACTGTTAACAACGTCCCTGGATTGATTGTACCTAGTTCAACAAATCCATCAATAAGAGCAATTCGTTCTTTCATGCCGCGAATACCATTTCCATCATGATTTTGATCTGTTAAACCGATTCCGTTATCTTCTACTTGTAAAATCAGCTCACCTTGCGATTCTAATACAGAAACTGCGCACCGCGTTGCCTTACTATGTTTTACAACATTTGTAACGGCCTCACGTAAACACATCCCGACAATATTTTGTTCAATTGGTGATAACGAGCTCGATCTTGCTTCTTGCCTCACTTCTAATTCAATATTAGCTGCTTGTAAGATCGCTTTTATTTGCTCTAGCTCTTCTTCTACCGTAATCATACGCATATCAGAAATTAATTCCCTCAGCTGTTTTAAGGCTGTACGAGACGTTTGTGTAATTTCCTTCGCTTCCGCACTTGCACGCTCTGGATTTTTCAAAATTAACTTCTCAACGAGCTGGCTTTTTAAAGTAATAAGAGATAGCGTATGTCCTAATGTGTCATGAAGATCTCTTGCAATCCGCTGCCGTTCTTCACGTTTTACTAAGTCTTTAATTTGCTCGTTCGCCTCATCTAATTGATTTCTTAACATCTTTTTCTGATTAAAATTACGCATACCAAATGGCGTAAGAAGCATTAAAATAAACATCGGAACGATATTTACTAAACTTGTAGTTGTTAATTGATTCATATTTACAACTAAAAATGCTCCAAGCATGATAACTAACGAGCATAAAAGCACTCGAAATACTTTCTTATTTGGCGCAAATCCCATCGCACTTGCTGTGAAAAAGCCAAAGAATATCATAAAAGGATTATAAAATAAAGCAAATAAAAAGATGAGTACCATTTGAATACACGCCCAAAAAACAAACGTCCTCTGAACAAAATAAAGCTGACGGTATGTGACGATAAAAATTATCAACATACCGCTTCCTATTACAAGCTTCCATCCTGATGCCTGCGCTAAGTGATAAATTGGAAATAATAGATAAACAAACCACATATACGGGAAGAATCCCATATGTTTCGGAAAAATCTCAATCCTCTTCTTCTCTATCATTTATACCGCTTCCTGTCTTTTTCTTATATATATTGATACTACAACAAATATAAGGAAATAACCTCCTAATACCGCGATATTTTCCCATCCAATTGATTTTCCAGCTACAATATCCCACGCACCACTTCCGAAATGGTATGTCGGTGTCCATTCACCAATCGTTCTTAATATTTTGGGGAATACTTCAATCGGCATCCATAACCCGCCAACTATAGCTAAACTCATATTTAAAATATTTGCTAAGCCAGCAGCTGCGTCCGCCTTCTTAATGGAACCTATTACTGTTCCTAACGCTAAAAATGGTGTTACCCCTAACAATAACCATAACCCCGCACCAATCCATTGCCCTACCGTTAACTCAACATGATTAATCAATATCCCTGCTATAAAAATAACTAAGATTGAAAAAGCATTCACCACTGTTTGTGCAATAATTTTAGCAGTTATATACGCACCCTCTGGAAGTGGTGTGATTTTCAAAAGATGTGTCCATCCTTGCCCTCTTTCCTGAGAAAGTCTCACACCGAAACTAAAGAGTGCAGTCCCTACAATACTGAAAGTTGCCATCGAAATTAAATAGTGTGCTTTCCACGCATCTCCGTTTTGTGGTACTTGAACAACATTTGTAAAAATATAGTAAAAAATAACAGGCATTAATAATGAGAAAAAGATAAATAATTTATTGCGGAATGTACGTAAAATTTCTATTTTGCACTGCATCCATAACGCTCTCATGCGATTTCCTCCTTCTGATTTGCAACGAATTGTTCAAATGCCTCATCAAGACTTCCACGTTCAACTGAAACATCTGTTACAGGTAAACTCCTTTGATAAATGGCTTTTAAAGTTGCATCCGTATCCTCCGTTGTTAAAATGAAGCGGCCTTCGTTTGACTTTACTTCTATTACATTTGGTAATTCCTTTAGTAATTTTGTAGGAATGCTTTCCTTTGAGTAAAATGTGATTGTTTTTCTCGAAATCGTTGCTTTCATTTCGTCTGGTGTACCATCTGAGATAATCTTTCCGTTCGCAAATAATAAGATACGATTTGCTAAAGCATCTGCTTCTTCTAAATAATGCGTCGTTAAAATAATCGTTTTCCCTTCACTTGCTAACTTTCGAATCGTTTCCCAAAACGTTCTTCGAGACGTAATATCCATTCCGACTGTCGGCTCATCTAAAAATAACAAATCTGGATTTCCCGCAAATGCAAGCGCAAAGTTTAACCTTCTTTTTTGCCCACCTGATAACTTCTCACATCTTTGCTTTCGCTCTGATTCTAAATTTGATAACTGCAGTAACGTTTCTTTCGCTATAGGATTCGTATAATAACTACGGAATAACTCAATTGCCTCTTCCACCGTAATACTATCAATGACACTTACTTCTTGCAGCATCGCACCGAGGCTATTACGAACATCTCTATGCTTTGGACTCTTTCCAAATATAAAGACCTTACCTTCTGTTGGGTCCTTTAATCCAAGCATCATCGACATCGTCGTTGTTTTCCCCGCACCATTCGGACCAAGTAACGCTACTATTTCCCCTTTATTTACATGAAATGAAACATTATTTACTGCGTTTTTATGTTTAAATGTTTTAGAAACACCATTTACTTCAATAATCTTTTCCATCTCTCCACCCCCGCTGTTTCTTATATTTACATTGTATTACTTGGAAAACTTAGGAAACAGTATGATGCGTCATGACATCGATATGACAATTGTCATGTATTCTTTATGAGAGGAATCAACCCGCATACCGCAAGCGAGTAGCAGGACGAAAATAAACATGATACAATCGGATAAGATATATATTCGAGGAAGGACAGTGGTTTTCATGATTATTCGTAATGAACAAGATTTAGAAGGCTTACGAAAAATCGGCCGCATCGTTGCGCTTGCACGTGAAGAAATGAAAAAACAAGCGAAGCCAGGTATGACAACGAAAGAGCTTGATTTGATCGGTAAAAAAGTATTAGATGAGCATGGTGCTATTTCTGCACCTGAAAAAGAATATGATTTCCCAGGTGTAACTTGCATTAGTGTAAATGAGGAAGTTGCTCATGGTATTCCAGGAGATCGCGTATTAAAAGAAGGCGACTTAGTAAACGTCGATGTATCTGCTGCACTTGATGGCTATTATGCAGATACAGGTATCTCATTTGTTCTTGGAGAAGACGAAGCAAAAGAAAAGCTTTGCCAAGCAGCGGTTGATGCATTTTGGGCAGCAATGAAAAAGGTTAGAGCTGGCTCAAAACAAAATCAAATTGGTCGTGCTGTTTCAAACTTCGCACATAAAAGTGGATACAATGTTATTCAAAACTTAACTGGTCACGGCATTGGTCTTAGCTTACATGAAGCACCAAATCACATTTTAAGTTACTATGACCCAATGGATAATGCGCTTCTAAAAGACGGTCTTGTTATCGCTGTAGAACCGTTCATCTCTATGAAAGCTGATCATATTATTGAACGTGGTGACGATGGTTGGACATTCGTTACACCAGATAAAAGTCTTGTTGCACAATGTGAACATACCGTTGTCGTAACACGCGGTGAACCAATAATCTTAACAGAAATCTAATACCAAAAACGGCTGTTTTGTAGATTTATTCCACATAAAACAGCCGTTTTTTATTTTTGGGAAAATATGTGAACTAGTGTTGAACTCTTTATCATTTAAGTATATAATCTTTAGCGGAGGTTACTTAAGCTTATCTTTACTAAAAAGATATTGTAACTAAGGAGTAAAACACCTTCTTTCCTATTGTTTAAACAGGCTCAAAAATGACCGTAGTAACGTTTTAGTCGAATATTCTGTAATCCTTATATTTCTCTAACAATGTAAGAAACTATCACCTTTCAACTTCGGTCCACTAATCGCACAACTCTCTTTAGACAAAATAGATGACTATTTTCAAAGTACATATTGTCTTCATTCTGACCAAAACCAACCCTATCTAGATTTTTATTTCCACATAACTTTAAGGCAAAAATAAGCCTTCACAAAGGGATACACTACATTGGTTAGTATGTATCGTAAAACTTACCTTTATAACCATTCTTTTTTACTAGATATACATGAAAACTATCTCACATATAAAGGTCTGATATCATTATTTATATCAGTATTTTTTTCGACATTTTTTGTCGAATTGTGTATATTTCCATAGAACTGTGTAAATATACATTTTGTTTTACGTTAAATAATATTGCTTTGAACATAATTCTGTTTGTCTGAGAACGCGTATAGAAACGGAGGGATAACAAAAATAAATAGCTTATAACAAATACTTTTAATATTCCATTTGTTCATGTGGAATAAGTCCCCAATGGACAAATGAATGTTCAGAGGAGGAAAAATGAAAAAACTTTTTAATGTATGTTTAATTGTATTCGTACTATTTTCGCAACTTGCTAGTTTTCCATACAATCAAGTAAGAGCGGAAACCTTAACAGGAGATTCCTTATTTGACACTGTTGAAATGAAAGATGCGACGAATCATATTATTGACGAATCAAAAAACCCTAACAATTTAATAAAGATAGGATCAACCATTCAAGTAGAATACGCTTGGTCAATAAAGGATCAACAAGTTGCACACGCAAATGATACAGCAGTAGTTCAAATACCACTTGCATTAAAAGTATCTAAAGATTTGCAAGGGGATTTAGTAACAGATCAAAAAAATATTGGTCAATATTTTATAACAGCTAAAGATAATAAATTAAAATTAATATTTAATGATCAAGTAGAAAATTTGAAAGACGCTAAAGGAAAAATTAAATTTGATACTGTGTTTAACTCAACTTTAAAACCTGGGGAAAAATCAGTTCAAATCGCTTTTCCTTTAGGAACAATGGTTCAGCCTATATCAGTTCCTGTTCAAGTAGAAAACTCTAAAGAAGATGGCACCAAACAGGATACTAATAAACAAGCGCAAGATCTAGTAGCTAAACCTGTTACTGACAATCCGGAGCAAGATCCAGCAACTGAAACTGTTACTGATAATCCGGAACAAAACCCAGCAACTAAAACTGTTACCGATAATCCGGAACAAAACCCAGCAGCTAAAACTGCCACTGATAATCTGGAACAAAACCCAGCAGTTAAAATTGCTACTGACAATCCAGAACAAAAGCTATCAAGCGACCCTGCTGAGAATACAAATTCAGGTCCAAAGCAAATAACAACAAACATTTTAACCGGTGTAAAGTTGACGGATAAAGACGGAAAACCATTTACAGAGGATAACCGTCCAAGTACAGATTCCCCTGCCAATATTGAGTTTACATGGGAACTTTTAAAATCAATGAATGTGAAAAATGGAGATTACTATATTTTTGATCTTCCTAAACATTTTAAGATTTACAATACAATTAACAGTCCTTTATATGATAGTGAAAACCATCAAATTGGTAATTTTACTGTTACAAAAGATGGAAAAGTCACGATGACATTCAACGATTATGTTGAAGAGCATCCAGATGTTGCTGGTAACCTACAATTAAAGACAGAATTTAATAAAGCTGAAATTAAAGGTACAACAACACAAGAAATTCCTTTCCCGATTAAAGATAAGGATGTTTCTATTACAGTTGACTTTAAGCCTAATGTACAAACAGCTACGAATAAAAAAGGATTACCTGATAGACCAATTAATACAAATGAAATTAATTGGAAAGTAGAGATGAACAAAACGCAAGACACCCTTAAAAACGCTATTTTTAAAGATAACATTCCACAAGGTACAAACTTAAATAAAGATTCTATTAAAGTTTATTATTTAGAAGTTGATGTTAATGGGAATGTAACGCGTGGTGCAGAAGCTGAGCCAACAGATTACAATATTATTTCATCAGATGGCTCAAAATTGGAGATTGCTTTCAAAGATTCTATCAATAAAGCATATCAAATCGAATATGCCACAAAAATTACTGATGAAAATATTAAAAGTTTCCGAAATAACGTTACGATAACGAGTGATAATCAAAAGCAACAAAACGCAAGCTCTACTGTAACGGTTTCTCGTGGTACACACTTAAATAAAACAAGTAAATATGATCCAAAGACGCAAACAATTGAGTGGACAATTACTTACAATGGTGATCAAAGAGAGATCAAAAAAGCAGATGCGATTTTAAAAGATATTTTTGACGATACACACGAACTAGATGCAAATTCTATTGTTGTAAAAAACGCTTCATATAATGAAAAAGGAACGCTTGTAACAGGAGACGCTGTTAATAATTACACTGTAAGTAACAAGAAGAATGGCTTCGATTTACAGTTTAATGATGATATTAATAGTGCTTATGTGATTACCTATAAAACCAAGCCAACTAATAAAGTTATAGAAGATGGAAAAGTAAAAAATAAAGTTACAGCTGATAATGATTCAAGTAAAGAAAATGAAGCTAGCTTCAAGCAGCAAAATATTATTAAATCTAATAATAAAGCTGAAACAAATTATAAAGACAAAACAACAACTTGGACAATTATAGTAAATAATAACAACTATCCATTAAACAACGCGATTATTACGGACACCTTTGATCATGGTGGATTACAATTAAAAGATAAGAAACTAGAAATTAAAGACGGAAATTATACCCTTCAAGCTGGGACTGACTATGTTTTAGATGTAACAGATAAAGGCTTCAAAATCACTCTTATAGGTACGTATCAGTCTAATATGACAAAGACATTAGTCGTAAAATATACGACAGACTTTGATTATACAAAGCTAGAAAGTGGTAAAACTTCATTTAAAAATACAGGTAACCTTTCTTGGATAGATACGGATTCTAATCCACAATCAAATAAAGTTGAAGCTAATTTCGATCCTGATACTTTCACAAAGGAAAATGGTTATAAATACGGTTCTTATAACGCCCAAACGAAGGAAATTACTTGGATAATAGGCTTTAACTATAATAATGTTGAGATTAAAGATCCTTATGTTATAGACGTCATACAAGATAAACAAAAGTTAGTGCCTGGATCCATTGAAGTGCGCGATATGATTTTAAATGGAAATCCTGATAATGCACAACCTGGTGATGCTGTACCAACTGAGAAATATGAACTTGAAGAACCTACAGAGGAAAATAAAAACACCCTAAAGGTTCATTTCAAACAATCAATTAATTCACCTTACTATATTATCTTTAAAACAAGCCTTGATGGTGAACTTATCCAAGGCACCTACAAAAACGAGGCAGATTTAAAAGATGGCTCTAAAATCGTAAACACCCTTACAGGTGACACTCAAGTAAATAAAGGTGGCAGCTTCGTTACTAAAAAAGCTGTGCAAGACGACAACTATATTAATTGGAGTATCGCAATTAACGAAAGCCAATCAACCATTGCAGATGCCGTTGTAACAGATGACCCAACCGAAAATCAGGTAATTGTGGAAGATTCATTCCACTTATATCCTACAATTGTTGATCCATATGGAAATTTAACAAAAGATACAGTAAACGAATTAAAAGAAGGAACAGACTATAAACTCAAAATAACAACAGACAATAATACCGGAAAGCAACATTTCGAAATTGCCTTCTTGAAAAAAATTGATCGAGCTTATATTTTAGAATATCGCTCACTTATTAATGCAGATGATAAAGAAAAAGTAAGTAATAAAGCGAAAATCACAGGCAATAAGTTGACAGTTAAAAACACAGAAACTACTGAAACGATTGAAGTGAGAATGTCTTCTGGTTCAGGCGGAGGATCTGCTACTAAAGGCCGTGGAAACCTTGAAATTATAAAGGTAGATAACGACAATAAGAACGCACTATTAGCTGGGGCAGAATTTACTTTATACGATCGTACAGGTAAAACTGTTATCCGTAAAATTACAACAGACAAAGACGGTATCGCTAAATTTAATAATTTAAAACGCGATAAATATTTATTAAAAGAAACAAAGGCTCCTGAAGGCTATGTAATTAGCTGGGATTTAAAACAAGGGAAAATTGTTGAACTTGGTACACAAGAGACTACAACATATAAACTTGCAAATAAGAAGTTTGTCGGTAAAGTAGTTTTAACAAAGTCTGATGACCTGAATAAAAACGTCACACTGCAAGGTGCCGTTTTCACACTACTTGATAAAGACAAAAAAATAATTTCAGAACACGAAAAATTAACAACAAATGATAAAGGACAAATTACTGTAGATAATTTAAAACCAGGAACTTACTATTTAAAAGAAATAAAGGCTCCTGAGCATTATCAATTAGATGATCGACTTATTGAATTTAAAATCGAGGAAAATCAAACAACAGTAATTAATAAAACGGCCCAAAACAGCTTAATTAGAGGCTCAGCTATCCTAACAAAAGTTGATAAAGAGGGTAATACTTTAGAAGGTGCTGTATTTAGTGTACGGGACCAAAATAACAAAAGAATTCCTGGTTATACCAAATTAACGACAAATGGTAACGGACAAATCGAAGCGAAAAATTTACTTCCTGGAGAGTACCAATTTGTTGAAGAGAAAGCACCTGAACATTATGAAATAGATAAAAAACCGCTTAAATTTACAATTGATAAAAGCCAACAGAAAGCACTTACTGTTACCGCGACAAATCACCTCATTAAAGGTGGTGTCACTTTAACGAAAGTCGATGATGTCGATGGCACTGCCCTTGAAGGTGCTGTATTTAAAATTGTCGATGCGAATGACGAGAAACAAGTAATTCGTGAAAATATAAAAACAGGTTCAGATGGAAAAGTTACCGTTAAAGATCTAGAGCCTGGTGTTTATAAATTTATCGAAACAGAAGCTCCTAAGGATTATACGTTAAGTACAAACCCTATCGAGTTTACAATTGATAAAAGCCAACAAACTCTTGCTACTGTTACGGCAAATAACAGCTTAAAAACCGGCGAAGTTGAATTATTAAAAGTTGATGAGTTTGGTGAGAAAAAACCACTAGAAGGTGCAGTATTCAAACTTGTCGATACAAATAATAATGACGTTTCCCCTCACACTAACTTAACTACTGATAAACACGGTAAAGTTAAAGTTAGTAACCTACGTCCTGGTACGTATAAATTTATTGAAATAGCCGCTCCTGAACATTACGTTTTACGAGCAGAACCTATTGAATTTACAATCGATAGAAGTCAGAAAGAAACTCTACTTGTGAAAGCTGAAAATGCTTTAAAACCAGGAGATGTTGAATTAACAAAAGTTGATGATATCGATGGTACGGCTCTTGAAGGTGCTGTATTTAAAATTGTTGATGCAAATGATGAAAAGAAAGTCATTCGCGAAAATGTAAAAACTGGTGCGGATGGTAAAGCTATCGCCACTGGCTTACGCCCTGGCGATTATAAATTTATCGAAGTAACAGCACCGAAGTATTACGACAAAAATACAAAACCAATTAAATTTACGATTACAGAAAGTCAAACAACTCAGGCTACTGTTACCGCTAAAAACAGCTTAACAAAAGGCGGTATTGAGTTAACAAAAGTGAATGCTGCAGATGAAAAGGAAACACTTGAAGGTGCAGTATTTAAAATCGTTAATAGAGATACTAATGAAGATGTTCGTACGGACCTTGTTACGAATAGTAACGGAATGCTAGTTGTAGATGACTTGCGTCCCGGTAACTATAAGCTTATCGAAACAAAGGCTCCTACTTATTACGATGTAAATGAAGAACCTATTGAATTTACAATTGAAAAGAGCCAACAAAAACTCATCCCTATTACTTTCAAAAATAGTTTAACGAAAGGAAAAGTTAAACTTATTAAAGAAGATGATGTGGAAAGTAGTAAAGCTCTTGCCGGCGCTGTATTCACATTGCAAGACGCAACTGGCAAAGAAATTATGAAAGATTTAACAACAGATGGTCACGGAGTATTAGTTATTCCTGATTTAGCACCAGGGGATTATCAATTTATCGAAACAAAAGCCCCTGAACATTATAAATTAGACAAAACACCTATTAAGTTCACAATTAAAAAAGGTAGTAAGGAAGATCTTCCTATCCCTGTTACTATAAAAAACAGTTTACTTACAGGTGGCGTCACTTTAACAAAAGTTGATGATGTTGATGGCACTACTCTTGAAGGTGCAGAATTTATAATCGTTGACGCTCATGATACTAAAAAGGTAATTCGCAAAGGTTTAACGACTGATACAAACGGTAAAATTACTGCTTCTGATTTACGTCCTGGAGACTATCAATTTGTTGAAGTGAAAGCTCCAAAAGACTATACCTTAAGCAAAGACCCTATTCCGTTCACTATCGAAAAAAGTCAAAAAGAGAATATTACTGTTACTGCTACTAACAGTTTAAAGAAAGGTGCAGTAACATTAACAAAAATCGATGACATCGATCGTACGATGCTCGAAGGTGCAATCTTTAAGATTGTGGATATGAATGGTAAGGACGTTCATACGAATCTTGTTACAGATAAAAACGGTAAAATTTCTGTTTCTCATTTACGCCCTGGAGACTATCAGTTCATTGAAACAATTGCTCCTGAGCACTATGTATTAGATGAAACAACGATTCCATTTACAATTGAAAGAAGTCAAACGAAAGAGATCAATGTTACAAGCAAAAATGCTTTAAAAAACGGTAGCGTTGAACTAACAAAGATTGACGATATTGATATAAATACAAAACTTGCTAATGCCGTATTTAATTTATTAGATGCAGACGGAGAGTTGGTTGAAGAAGGCTTAAAAACAAATGATGAAGGTAAAATTGTTGTTGAAAATCTACGTCCTGGTACGTATCAATTCGTTGAAACAATTGCTCCTGAACATTACGATTTAGATAAAAAACCTATCGTATTTACAATTAAAAAGAGCCAAACTGAAACTCTTCATGTCACTGCTACAAATGCTTTAACAAAGGGTGCAGTTAAACTTTCTAAAACAGATGATGTTGATGGCACTGTTCTTAAAGATGCAGTATTTAAAATTGTTAATATGAATGGTGATGTAGTTCATAAAGACCTTGTTACAAATGAACAAGGAATAATCGAAATTAACGACCTACGTCCTGGTGATTATCAATTCATCGAAACGAAAGCTCCGAAGCATTACGTTTTAGATGAAACACCAATCAAATTCACTATTGAAAAAGGACAGAAGAAAGCTATTTCTTTAACTGCTACAAATAGCTTAAAACAAGGTAGTATCGAATTACTTAAAGTTGATGATTTAAACAATCAAACAAAACTTGCCGATGCGGTATTTAATTTACTAGATCAAGATGGCAAAGTACTTAAAACAGATTTAAAAACAAACAGTGAAGGTAAAATCGTTATCGAAAACTTACGTCCTGGTACGTATCAATTCGTTGAAATAACGGCTCCTGAACACTATGATTTAGACAAAAAACCAATTATATTTACAATTGAAAAAAGCCAAAAAGATATTGCTACCGTTACTATGAAAAATAGTTTAACAAAAGGCGGCGTGGAACTTTCTAAAATGGATGACGTCGATGGCACTACTCTTGAAGGCGCAGTATTTAAAATTGTGGATATGAATGGCACCGTAATTCACAAAGAGCTTGTTACGAATCAACAAGGTAAAATTAGCGTTTCTGACCTACGTCCTGGTGATTATCAATTCATCGAGACAACGGCTCCGAAACACTATGATTTAAACAAAGAGCCAATTCCATTCACAATCACAAAGAGCCAAGCTGATCCTATCTCCGTTACAGCTACAAATAGCTTAACGAAAGGCGCTGTGGAACTTTCTAAAGTGGATGATGTAGATGGTACCGCTCTTAAAGATGCGATATTTAAAATTACTGATATGAATGGTAACGACATTCGCACTGAGCTTACAACAGATGTAGATGGAAAAATTTCTGTTTCTGATTTACGCCCTGGGGACTATCAGTTTATTGAAACGAAAGCTCCTGAACACTATAAATTAGATAGTAAACCTATTAAGTTTACAATTAAGAAAAGCCAAAAAGAAAAGCTCCAAGTTACTGCTACAAATAGCTTAACTGAGGGTTCTGTAGAATTAATAAAAGTGGATGATATAAATCCAGATACAAAACTTTCTGATGCAGTGTTTAACATCATTGATGCGAATGGTAAAATTGTTCGCACGGATTTAACTACTGATAAAGATGGGAAGATTTCTGTTTCTGATTTACGTCCGGGAGATTATCAGTTCATTGAAACGAAAGCTCCCACTGGCTATGATTTAAACGTTAAACCAATTCCTTTCACAATTACGAAAGGACAATCTCAGATTACCTCTGTTACAGCTTTAAATAGTTTAACAACAGGTTCAATTGAGTTAACTAAAGTTGATATTGATCACCACGGAACACTTGAAGGTGCCATTTTCAATATTTTAGACCAAGATGGAAAAGTAGTACGAGAAGGTTTAAAAACAGATGGGCATGGTAAATTAATCGTAAATGATTTGAAACCTGGTAATTATCAACTAGTGGAAACAAAAGCTCCTGAAGGCTATCAATTAGATGCATCACCAATAAGCTTTACTATTGAAAAAGCCCAAGCTTCACCACTACAAATTACAGTTTCAAATAAAAAAATTGAATCTTCTTCAGGTGGAGATGACAAGCCAGTTACTCCTCCAAATAAAGAAGAAAACAAAGGCAATGAGAAATCTGAGAAACACGAAAACGGAACTTCTGAAGAAACATCGAATAAAACAGATAACAAACAGCAAGATGATCAAAATACGGATAAACACCTTCCAAATACAGGTCATAAAGAAGACCCTACACAAACAGTAGGTATCGTTCTTCTACTAGCTGGATTATTAAGTATTTTAGCTACAAAACTCAAAAAAAATTATTAATAATTTTTTCACATCCAATCAATCTCTCAATTGATTGGATGTTTTTTTATACAAAAAGGACGATACATAAAGTATCGTCCTTTTAACGGGGTGAGGCTGCCCAAAAGTACGGAAAACCTTTGAACAGCCTCTTATTTTCATATGGATGCCTTACATATATCACTGATAATAATTATGAAATGCGGAAACATAATTACCATCAACTGATTCAAACATGAGAAATGAAACCCTACAGTGATTCCATTCCTCTACATAATCTAAAGTTTGGGTACACTAGATTCATGCAATGTAGGAGCTTTCAGAGTAGAAAGCGAACCTTCGTTTAAAATGATAGCATACATATCTCCCTCAAAAATATGCAAATATGCATATATCGTTTTTATTTCTCAATGTCAGAATATTGAAAAACAAAAGGCGCGAAGGTAAAATAAAGTCATTATCCGTCTTCTTTTGTCAGTCAGAGAGAATAGAAGAATAGGAGAGGAAAAAATGAGAAAATCATTGAAACAAAAAATAGTAAGCTCTTTGCTTGCTGTATCACTCGCTGTTAGCTTAGCTCCAATCGGGCAAGCGAAAGCGGATTCCACGTCAGAGGTTACACAAACTCCATCTATTACAAAACAGATTGATCCAAACCGCGCGATTGAACATGTTCGTTTCTTGTCTGAAACAATTGGTCCTCGCCCCGGTGGGACAAAATCTGAAGAATGGGCTTCTCGTTACATTGGTATGCAGCTTAAATCAATGGGCTATGACGTAGAATATCAACCATTTCAGGTGCCCGATCAATACGTTGGATTCATTGAATCACCACTATCAACAAAACGTACTTGGCAAGCTGGTGCTTCTCCTAATGCACTAATTTCTACAGAAGCTGTTACAGCTCCCCTTATCTTTGTTCAAGGTGGGACAAAATTAGAAGATATTCCAAATGAAGTAAACGGTAAAATTGTTTTATTTGAAAGAGGAACGACAGTTACAGACTATAATAAACAAGTTGAAAATGCTATTAGCAAAGGTGCAAAAGGTGTTCTTTTATACAGTTTAATTGGCGGACGCGGAAATTATGGACAAACCTTCAATCCCCGCCTAACGAAAAAGCAATCTATCCCTGTCTTTGGTCTTGCTTATGCACAAGGAAATGCATTTAAAGAAGAAATCGCTAAAAAAGGGACAACAATTCTTTCCCTAAAAGCGAGACATGAATCTAAATTAACATCTCTAAATGTTATCGCCAAAAAGAAACCAAAAAAGAGTACAGGTAATGAAAAAGCAGTCGTTGTAAGCTCGCACTATGATAGTGTTGTCGGAGCACCTGGCGCAAATGATAATGCTTCTGGAACTGGATTAGTATTAGAACTAGCTCGTGCTTTTCAAAATGTAGAAACTGATAAAGAAATTCGCTTTATTACCTTTGGTTCTGAAGAAACTGGATTACTTGGTTCGGATTATTACGTGAATAGTCTATCCCCAAAAGAACGCGACCGTATTTTAGGTGTCTTTAACGCCGACATGGTTGCAACAAATTATGATAAAGCAAAGAATTTATACGCTATGACACCTGATGGCTCTACAAACTTTGTAACAGACGCTGCCTTGCAAGCAGGTAAACAACTAAATAATGAACTCGTCCTACAAGGTAAATTCGGTTCTAGTGATCATGTTCCATTTGCTGAAGCTGGTATTCCTGCTGCTCTATTCATTTGGATGGGTGTCGATAGTTGGAATCCATTAATCTATCATATTGAGAAGGTATACCATACACCTCAAGATAACGTATTAGAAAACATTTCGCCTGAACGAATGAGAATGGCATTAGACGTTATCGGAACAGGAGTTTATAACTCGCTTCAAAAACCTGTTCCTCAAACTGAACAGAAAGCTGCTTAATCATTTAAAAGACCACTGATTTTATCAGTGGTCTTTTATTGAGAAAAAATATATATGCATAAAAGCATATTTTATCCTACCCATTATCGTATACAATATTAATTGTAACAAAAACGATTACAACTAATAAGGAGGCTTTTTCTATTATGAAAAAAATGATTTTAGCAGGTGCATTAACTTTAGCAGGAATTACTGGAGCTACTGCGTTTATCCCTGAAACAAAAGTCGCTGCTGCCGCTCAAGAACAAAGCTTTACAAAATTTTATTCTTTGCAAACTGGAGGTAGTTCTGAACAAGAACCTATTTTCCTTCAAAAAGGACAAGAACTAACAATTCATCCTAACAGCAAAACTCCTAGTTACAGTGTTTATGACTCAAATCATAACCTTATTGGACGTTATTCTGATGGTTACGGCCGAATTTTCACTGCAAAAACAGATGGAAATATGTATGTTCAATTTCATGCACCTTACGTTTACTATAGTCCTGTTAGTTTTTCTGTTACTTATACTATTCAATAGAAAAGAGGTCCTTTATAGGACCCCTTTTATTTCTCTTCCCAATTCACTTTTACAAATCCATCTTTTACTTTTAATCCGCTTATATTCAATACATATTCTTCATTTGCTTTTAAAGTAACTGTAAAAGTACCTTTTTTCGATTCACAAATTTCCTTTAACTCTTTTATACCTTCTCCTTGTCTTTCATACACACTAAAACATAAGTTCCCTCGTTTTGCATCTGTCTCATAAGAAAATGTCACTTCTGTATCCTTTTCATATTGAAATTTAATATCCTTACCGGCAATATCCCATGATGAGAATTTTGCCTCGTAACTTGTTTTCCCTTGCTTCTCATTTTCTAAATATATATCTCCTGCTCTCCACGCATCATCTAACGTTTGTGCAAAAGTAAAACCACTAAGTAATACAAACATTGTACTTGCCAATATCGCAACTAATGTTACTTTCTGTTTTTTAACAAAATTCACCTTACATTCTCCTTCAACCTTCTTTTTACTTCTTCTTACCATATATAATAAAAATCCAATAAAGAATGGCAATATAACTGCTAAAATACTCCATCCTTTGCTCATTTGATGTGCTTTAGCATCTGTATATACCCATGATGCAACACATATTAAAAGTGCTATAAAAGCCAAAAACATTGTAATTCCAGCTATCTCAAATACTACAAATGGATTAGCGAACTCTATCATGTAATTTATACTCCTTCTTTAAAAATGACTGTATTACAACATATATCGGAATGTATACGTGCATCATAATCAAACTTGCTATCAGCATAGGAGTTTTATGATCCAAATGAGTGATAAATTGTTCTATAACAATTGTTAACAAAACAATCCAAATGGCATGAATACTAATTAGCCACCTCTTCTCTAACTTCTGAGCCTTTCGCACACCCTGCTTCGTGTTATTGATTAGCTCTTCGCTTGGAATTATCTCTCCTGCTAAACTGCTCTTTATTTTCTGTTCAAGTTTATCTTCCCTCATGAACGAACCCCTCCAAATGTTCTCGCATTTTCTTTTTCCCATAATTAAGCCGATACTTTACCGTACCAATTGGTATATTTAATATTTCACTCATTTCCTTGTAAGAATATTGTTCATAGTAATAGAGTACGAGTACCGTTTTATATTTTTCATTTAATAACTGTATAACTTCCCGTATCATTTCGGCTTCTACCTTTTGAATGATTTCCTCTGATATATTCACATCATCTACAAACTCTACTTCTCCACCACCTTCTTTATGAAATAAATCTAATACGCGATTTTTCCATCTTTTCTTCTTGCGGTAAAAGTCATAAAATGTACGAACGCAAATTGTAGTAATCCACTTTTTATAATTATCCACATAAGAAAGTTGGTGCCTTGATGAAAAAACCTTTATCCACGTCTCTTGAAAAATATCTTCCGCATCTTCTTTCGTTTTCGCTAATTTATAGCATAAGGAATATATTTGCTTCTTATATATATCAATTAATTCTTCTATCTTTTCTTCCATCATAAGCCTCCTAACATTTACATAAGACGACGCAAATTCCCCTTTTGTTTGATAAAATTTTATTTTTTTTATTATCTCCACATAAAAAGGCAATCACAACATCGTGTGATTGCCTTTTATTTAAAAACGAAAGCCCGCTTCCGCTTTTCTTCATTACATTTTTTCTGGTGCAGATACTCCTACGATTGCTAATGCATTTTGAAGTGTAGTGCGTACTGCTTTCATTAACTCGTAACGAGCTTTACTTAATTCTAAGTTATCTTGGTTTAATACTTTTTCCGCATTGTAGAAGCTGTGTAATGTTGCTGCTAATTCAAATGCATAGTTTGTAATACGGTGTGGCAGACGTTTTTGTGCTGCATCCGCAACTACAGCTGGGAATTCACCAAGTTTTTTCAGTAACTCTACTTCTTTCTCAGAAGTAACAAGTTTATAGTTCACATCTCCATCTGCAGCTAATCCTAATTCTTCGCCTTGACGAAGGATACTGCATACGCGAGCATGAGCATATTGTGCATAGTATACTGGGTTTTCATTAGATTTTGATACCGCTAAGTCCATATCAAAGTCTAAATGAGAGTCACCGCTACGCATTGCGAAGAAGTAACGCATTGCGTCCACGCCTACTTCTTCCATAAGCTCACGAAGTGTAACTGCTTTACCCGTACGCTTACTCATCTTCATTTTTTCACCGTTTTGATACAGTTGTACCATTTGGATGATTTCTACTTCAAGCGTGTCTTTATCGTAACCAAGTGCTTGAATAGCAGCCTTCATACGAGGAATGTAACCGTGGTGGTCAGCACCCCAAATGTTGATTAACTTATCAAAACCACGCTCTAATTTATCACGGTGATAAGCGATATCTGGCGTTAAGTATGTGTAAGAACCGTCGTTTTTAATTAATACACGGTTTTTATCGTCACCGTAAGTCATTGAACGGAACCAAGTTGCTCCATCTTCTTCAAAGATCTCTTCGCGCTCTTTTAATACGGCAAGAGCTTGATCGATTTTTCCGTTTTTGTATAGTGATGTTTCTGAGAACCATACATCAAATTTAACACGGAAGCTTTCTAAGTCTTTTTGAAGTTTTGCTAATTCATATTTTAAACCGTACTCACGGTAGAATTCATAGCTTTCTTTTTCATCAGCTTTCGCATAACGATCGCCGAATTCTTCAGCTAAACGTTTACCGATTCCAATGATATCCGCACCATGGTAACCGTCTTCTGGCATTTCTTTATCTAAGCCTAAAGCTTGCATGTAACGAGCTTCAACAGAAAGAGCTAAGTTATGAATTTGGTTACCAGCATCATTAATGTAGTACTCACGAGATACATCATAGCCTGCTTTTGCTAATAGGTTACATAAAGTGTCACCTACTGCCGCACCACGTGCATGTCCTAAGTGAAGGTCACCTGTTGGATTCGCAGATACGAACTCAACTTGTACTTTTTCACCTTTACCAGTATTCGTTTCACCGTAAGCTTCACCAGCGTTTACGATTGTTGGAATTAAATCTGTTAAATAGCTATTATCCATATAGAAGTTAATAAAACCAGGACCAGCGATTTCGATTTTTTCAATAGAAGCTTTTGCTTTATCAAAGTTTGCAACTAGTTCTTCTGCAATCATTCGAGGTGCTTTTTTTGCAACGCGTGCAAGTTGCATTGCCATATTTGTAGAGAAGTCACCATTTGTTTTATCTTTTGGAGATTCTAATACAACGTTTGGAATCTGTTCTTCTGTCGCTAATTCTGCCTTTAATACAGCAGCCTGAATTTCTTCTTTAATCAATCCTTTTACCTGTTCTAAGGAATTCATTATTTTGCCTCCTTCAAATTAATTGTAATAGTATATCTGCCAGCTTCTTGTTCACTTAGAAGCAATGCGTAAGTTAAGAAGAGTTGTCCTTTTTTCTTTTCATCCGACCATTTAAAAAGAACGTTATCAGTCTTTGTTTGCAATGCAAACGTACCAAGTTCACTCGTATACGTACCAGTTGTCCATTCACCTTTCACATGCGTCTGACGCATAGAAACAGCACCTGAACGCATAATGAGAACTTGTTCATCTTGAATTTTAATAATTGTTTTCACTTCGCCTTGTTCGTTCGGCTCCTGGAATGTTACATATGTACCTTGACCTTTTACATAGTATTGACCATTTGCTTCAAAAGCAACGGTTTCCTTCCTCGCCCCTTCACGGATTTCTGTTACGAAATGAACGTGTACCGGCAAGCCTGCAAGTTGTTTCTCCACGTCTTGCACACCTTTCAAATGTTATAGATATTAAATACTACTTATAATAAATCACTTTTCCTATCATATCAAAAAAAGACTCTGTCTGTCTGCTGAAAAATCAGGAAAACTCCATTTCAAAAAATAATTCACTTATACTTTATTTCATATGATAAAATGTTTTTTAAATCTAAATATTCTTTTAATTATAGAGGTGAATTTAGTGATACCAACAAAATTAATAAAAGGCGATGAAATACGAGTGATTTCCCCATCGTGTAGTTTAAGTATTGTTTCAAATGAAAATAGAAAACTTGCTATAAAAAGATTAACTGACATGGGCTTTCAAGTTACATTCTCAAAATATGCCGATGAGATAGATCGATTTGCTTCCTCTTCTACTTCTTCCCGCATTCAAGACCTCCATGAAGCATTTGGAGATCCTAATGTAAAAGCTATTTTGACTACACTTGGCGGATACAACTCAAATGGTTTATTAAAACATCTCGATTACGATTTAATTCGTGAAAACCCGAAATTTTTCTGTGGTTATTCTGATATTACTGCCTTAAATAATGCAATTTACGCAAAAACAGGACTTGTTACATATTCAGGACCCCATTTCTCTTCATTTGGAATGGAGAAAGGACTCGAGTATACAGCCGATTACTTTTTACAATGCTTAACCGCTAATGAGTCTATTGAAATCGTTCCGGCTGAAACGTGGAGCGATGATTCTTGGTATATAGATCAGGAAAATCGAGAATTTATTAAAAATGAAGGATACGTTTCAATTCATGAAGGAGAAGCTACCGGAGATATTATCGGTGGCAATATGAGCACATTTAACTTACTGCAAGGTACACCATATATACCAAATTTAAAGGACAAAATTTTATTTATTGAAGAAGATAGTTTAACTGGAACATCTACTCTTAAAACTTTTGATCGTTATTTACATTCCCTTATGCAGCAGCAAGATTTTGAATACATAAAGGGAATCGTTATAGGAAAGATGCAAAAAGGTGCAGAATGTACGATAGAAGACATTCAAGAAATGATTGCTTCAAAACCTGAACTTGCACATATTCCTATCATTGCAAACGCAAGTTTCGGGCATACAACTCCGATTTTCACTTTCCCAATTGGTGGAAGTGCAAAAATTATTTCTAACAAAGAAAAGACATCTATCACTATTTTAACGCACTAAAGAAGGAGCGAATGAGTCGCTCCTTTTATGGTTTTTCTATTTTTTCCAACGCTTTTTGCGGTATTGACTCTTTCGTTATTTCAGCCCATCCTTTTCCTTGCATACCTTTTGCATAAATTTTTATAAAAGCACCTGCATGCAATTCACGATTTACCATTCTTTTAATAATTTGTTGCTTTCCGTCCTCTGTATACCCTTTAAATGTATACAAATATTCACCGTCTTTTTTCTCACCTTTATCTACAACCGCATAATAATCTTGTATTTCTTTATTTGAAAAGAAGTTGTCTACAAAAGCATGTACACCTTCTGTTTTTGTGTTTAAATAATACGCTGTTCCACCTAGAATAATGGCGAATACAGCTAAAACTTTAATTACCAATTTCATACATGAACCTCCTGTTTGCACTTCTTTCTCGCTAGTATTATATCTATACTTGTATTATACGGAAAAGAGCATACTATACTCTATCTAAAAGTCTTACACTTTCCTTACATTATTGTAAGGGATTTTTTCTTACAGCAAGTTCCCAAGAAAAAATTTTTCCGTTTCATACACTTTTATATTATTATTGAATGATACGAATTTTTATTACAAAAATCAAAGGAGACAGTTTTCAAATGGCTATCTTGCAAGGTTTAGCACTATTACTCGTTGTACTTTGTCTATTTACACTTTTCAGTTACCGCGCGCCTTACGGAATGAAGGCGATGGGCGCTTTAGCTAATGCAGCAATTGCAAGTTTTCTTATTGAAGCATTTCACCGTTATATAGGTGGAGAAATGTTTCATAATGACTTTTTACAATCAGTAGGAGAAGCTTCCGGTAGTATGAGCGGTGTCGCAGCAGCGATTTTAGTCGCATTAGCAATCGGTGTTTCCCCCGTATACGCTGTTTTAATTGGTATCGCTACTAGTGGATTCGGTATTTTACCAGGATTTTTCGCTGGATACGTTTGTGCCTTCGTCGTGAAATTTCTCGAAAAGAAATTACCAGCTGGTGTGGAATTTTTAGCAATCCTATTTATCGCTGCACCAATCTCACGCGGAATGGCAATGCTTATGGATCCGCTCGTTAACGCAACACTCGGTAAAATCGGTTCTATGATTTCAGTTGCAACTACAGAAAGTCCTATCATTATGGGTATTATGCTTGGTGGATTAATAACAGTTATTTCTACCTCTCCACTGAGTTCTATGGCACTAACTGCAATGCTTGGATTAACAGGTTTACCAATGGCAATTGCTAGTCTGGCCGTTGCAGCCTCAGCCCCGATGAACTTTATTTTCTTTAAACGATTAAAAATTTGTTCAAAGAAAGATACAATTGCTGTAGCAATCGAGCCTTTAACACAAGCCGATGTTGTCTCAGCAAATCCAATTCCAATCTATATGACAAATTTCGTTGGCGGTGCACTTGCTGGTATTATTACATCGCTATTCCAGCTTGTTAATAATGCACCTGGAACAGCATCACCAATTCCAGGTCTTCTTGTCCTATTCGGATTTAATGACGTTATAAAAGTAACGATTGCTGCCGTACTATGCGGAATCGTTACCACTATTGTCGGATACATCGGATCTATTGTTTTCCGTAAATATCCGATCCGCTCTGCTGATGAAATTCGCGGCATTGCTTCAGAAGAGAAAGTTGCATAAGAAAAAGAGCTATTCCCATCATTTGAGAATAGCTCTTTTTTATGTTGCATAACGGTAAATGAAATTATATCGGCGATTTTTTAAATATATCGACTTACCGACACATAACGACAAAATAAAAGCCCTCTAATCATATAGAGGGCTTTTACTTTATCTAGCTGCAGCGGCTAGAATCTCTGGCCATTTCACACTCTCGGCCTGCGCCAAAAGTGCTTCTCGATCGAGCGTTCCAATGACCTGCGATTCTGAGCGAGCTGCCTCCGCTTTTATTACTATCCAGTTACGCCTCCTAGACCATTGCGTCTAAGAACCTTCCCTGCCAAAAGGTAAAAAGCACCTTTTGCAGGAAAGAACCTTAGCCACCGGGTCTAAACAGTCGGCTTCACTTTTATTTCACCCAACCGAGCAGCATTTCCCGCACGAATTTGCTTGCTGCGACTGGTGTTTGATCACTATGGTCGTAGACTGGAGCTACTTCTACTAAGTCTGCTCCAACTACATTTATATTTGAATTTGCAATTGCTACGATGGAATCTAATAATTCTTTAGA
Source organism: Bacillus cereus group sp. MYBK216-1 (assembly GCF_051916495.1). Classification (NCBI taxonomy): domain Bacteria; kingdom Bacillati; phylum Bacillota; class Bacilli; order Caryophanales; family Bacillaceae; genus Bacillus; species Bacillus cereus group sp. MYBK216-1. Next base: position 132,550 of record NZ_JBQAGT010000005.1, on the reverse strand, counting down.
TGTGATACCGCCAGCTTCTAACGTTCCTGTTCCTGGAGCGTGAGCTGGGTCTAATACATCAATGTCGATTGTGACATAGACTGGGCGTCCTGCAAGTTTCGGTAATACTTCTTTTAACGGTTCTAATACGTCAAACTTGTATAAGTTCATACCTACTTCTTTCGCCCATTCAAATTCTTCCTTCATTCCAGAACGAATTCCGAAAGAATATACGTTTTCCGGACCAATTAAATCACACACTTTACGAATAGGTGTAGAGTGGGATAAAGGCTCCCCTTCATACGATTCACGTAAATCAGTATGAGCATCCATATGGATGATTACTAAATCCGGATATTTTTTTGCCATTGCCTTAAAAATTGGCCAAGACACTAGGTGCTCACCGCCGAGACCTAGTGGAAACTTACCGGCATCTAAAAGTTTTGATACATATTCTTCAATCATGTCTAAGCTGCGTTGTGCATTTCCGAATGGTAATGGGATATCACCCGCATCAAAATATTTTACCTCTTCTAGTTCACGATCTAAATACGGACTATATTCTTCAAGACCGATTGATACTTCACGAATACGTGCAGGGCCAAAGCGAGATCCTGGACGGTAACTTACTGTCCAATCCATAGGCATCCCGTAAATAACTACCTCTGACTCTTCAAAACTTGGATGACTTTTAATAAATACTTTACCTGAATAAGCTTCATCAAAACGCATATTCTTTTCCTCCTTATGTGGAACTTAAGGTATCCCAACCTTTCATTATTTCTCAAATTTGGAGCGAGTTGCTCCTCTTTCTCGATTTACCGGGTCTTCTGTTTCATACAAGAAGACAATTTTCTTTACAGAAGTGTAAATAGCTAGCATGTTCAAGTCTTCTGGACAAACACCTTAAATGAGCTACTTACACTTTATTTGTTCGATACGATTCTCTTACTTAATTAGATCGCCAACAAATTTCGGTAATGCGAATGCTGCATTGTGTAATTCTTTTGTGTAGTATTTCGTTTCGATTTCGTGGAAACGCTCTTCACTTACTTCTAATGGATCATGTTTTTTAGATCCGATTGTGAATGTCCAAAGACCACTTGGATAAGTTGGAATATTCGCTGTGTATAAACGAGTAATTGGGAAAATCTCTTTTACATCTTTAAACACAGTTGTAATTAATTCTGGTGTAAACCAAGGGTTGTCCGTTTGAGCAACGAAAATACCATCTTCTTTTAACGCTTTTGAAATTCCAGCATAGAAGCCTTTTGTAAATAGGTTTACTGCTGGTCCTACTGGCTCAGTAGAATCTACCATAATTACGTCATATTCATTTTCGCTTTCTGCGATATGTAGGAAACCGTCTCCTACTTTCACTTCTACACGCTCATTATCTAATGCACCTGCAATTGATGGTAAGTATTGTTTAGAGTACTCAATTACTTTTCCATCGATTTCAACAAGAGTTGCTTTCTTTACGCTTGGGTGTTTTAACACTTCACGAATAACACCGCCATCACCGCCACCAACAACTAATACGTTTTCAGGGTTTGGATGTGTAAATAAAGGTACGTGCGCTACCATTTCATGGTAAACGAACTCATCTTTTTCTGTCGTCATAACCATGCCATCTAAAATAAGCATGTTTCCGAACTCTTCCGTTTCAACCATATCAAGTTTTTGGAATTCTGTTTGCTCCGTATGTAATGTGCGGTTAATACGCGCCGTAATCCCAAAATGTTTTGTTTGTTTTTCAGTGAACCATAGTTCCATCGTACAATCACGCCTTTCAATGCAAATTTATAATAGGGACATCATTAATGTCCCCTAACAAAAATAAAACAAAACATCCAAAATGTATAGTTAAAAGTACAAAAATACCGAAAATATATTTTAGTCAGAGGGTTCTAACATATGTGCAGAAAGGGTTTGCACCGTAAAAGGAAAGAAAACCCTTTCTTAAGAAAGGGCTTTTGTCTCTATTTCTACTGGTTTACGAATTGGAATTAGGATCATAATACAACCAACTAATACCACAATTCCACCTACTAAAAACGGACTTTGTGGTGAAACAGTATGACCGATAACTCCTGATAAAATCGGAGCAATTGCGCCCCCTAGCCAACGAACGAAGTTATAAACACCTGACGTAACAGATCTTTCATAAGGTGAAATATCCATTACATAACTTGTATATAATGCATTGTTTAAACCAGATGCCAATCCTGATAAAACGATAAGAGTAATTTGTAACCACATAATTTTCACAAAGAATAGTGCAATTAAGAAAATCGCAAATACGAGTAAACTACCCTTCAATAATGTTTTTGGTTCATATTTCCCTTCTAGCTTATGTGCTAAAATTGCAGAACCGTAAGCTAACGCGAGTCCCCATCCGCAAAATACAAAACCTAATTGAATAGCTGATAAATGCATAATAAGTGGTGAATATGCTAACACGACAAAAAATCCGTAGTAGTATAGCATCCCTGAAATGGCACCTTGCATAAATGGTTTATACTTCACCAGGTTAAGTAATTCCCCTACGCCAGCAGCCTTACGCTTCACTTTTCGCTCTGGTTCTTTTACAAAAAAGAATACTAAAATAAATGCTAAGAAAATTAAAATACTCGTCGCGAAAAACGGATAACGCCAAGAATGACCACCTAATATCCCGCCTAATAATGGTCCGCCAGCCATGCCTAAACCGATAGCTGCTTCGTATAATCCTACTGCTTCATGAACTTCTTTACTTAATGTTATTAACAGCGTCATTGCTGTAGCAAAAAACATCGCATTTCCTAATCCCCATCCAGCGCGGAAAAGAGATAATTGAGCAATCGTTTGCGATATACCACATATAAACGCAAATACAGTCACAATCGCAAGGCCGATTGTCATCATCCGTTTATCACCAAATCTCGATGCAAATATACCAGCTGGTAACATCATGATTGCCATCGTTAAAATATAAGCGGTAAATAACATTTCAACTTGCCAATGTGTTGCACCAATTTTCTCTGCAATAATTGGCAAAATTGGGTCGACTACTCCTATACCCGAAAAGGCAAGGAAGGTAGCCACCACTGTAATCAATCTCCCTAGTTTTTGTTTGCTCTCCATTTTGATTACTCTCCTTTTGTGCTCTCTAAAAATGTTACTGCACGATGTAAACTATCTTCGAGTTCTGCCTTTACACGTTGCATTTGCTCCATTTTTTCGTCTAACGTTTGCACTTGTTTTTCAAGCATATCTTTAATTTCTTGAATCACTTCACGATCACGAGGGTTCTCGCTATTTCTCCTTTGCTCCATTCTTTCTTTTAGTGATAAGAAATGCTGCATTTCTTGAAGTGTGATTCCTAGCACTTCTTTCGCTTCTACAATTCTTTTAATTCTGGCAATATCCTCATCAGTATACAGACGAATATTTCCCTCACTACGTTCTGGGGGATGAATTAAACCAATTTCCTCATAATAACGAAGTGTACGTTTTGTTAAACCGACTTGCTTTGTTACTTCATCAATTTTATACATGTTTATTCCTCCCTTCACTTGATTATTACATTTTACGTTAACGTTAACTTTTCTGCAACTGTTAGACTTTTGTAAATGTTTGTCATATTCAATTGTATTTTCCCTAAAGCAGTTTCATAATAAAAGAAATGAGATAATAAGGAGAATTTCACATGATTAAACCACTTATTTTCGCTCATCGCGGAGTAAAAGGAACACATCCCGAAAATACGATGATTGCCTTCCAAGAAGCAGAACGCATTGGCGCTCACGGAATTGAACTCGATGTCCACTTATCAAAAGATGGTGAACTTGTCGTAATTCACGATGAAACCGTCGATCGCACAACAAATGGCGTTGGACTTGTTTCGGAAAAAACGGTGGAGGAACTACAATCATTGGACGCTGGTAGCTATAAAGACCCTTCTTTCCATGAAACAAAAATCCCAACATTGCGCGAGGTTTTCATTTGGCTTTCCACAACGAACTTACAACTAAATATTGAATTAAAGACAGATGTTATTCATTACCCAAATATTGAGGAAAAAGCTGTCGCACTTGTGCGTGAATATCATCTTTCTAATCAAATTGTATTTTCATCATTTAACCATGACTCTGTTTCATTATTAGCAGAAATTGCTCCTGAAATCCCAAGAGCAATTTTATATGATACACCACTTGCTGATCCAATTGCCGAAGCAAAACATAGAGAAGCAAATGGATTACATCCAAACTTCCAGTTATTAACGAAAGAATTTGTGCAGTTAGCACAAGAGCAAGGGTATGTTTTCCGTCCATATACAATTAATGAATACAAAGATTTACAAACTATGATTGATTATGGTGTAGATGTCATCATTACCGATTGGCCAGCACGTGCCTTTGAGCTCCTTTCTTAATGGAAGGGGCTTTTTTATTTTCGAAATTTCATTGTTTAAAATAAACGAAAACCCTCAATACTAATACAATAACGCTTGTATTAATGAGGGGCTGAAAAAAGATGGATCAAACTATGAATCCAAAACTTAAAAAATATAAACGTCTTTTCTTCACCGCAATGTTTTCTTGCGTCCTTTTCTTCGTTTTTTCTTTTTTTGTTATTATTATAGTTGCAAAAATTATGGGACCTCCTCCTGTTGCGGTCCCGCAAACAAGCGTCTTTTACGCAAATGATGACACTGTTATAGGACAAAGTAATGAAATGCAAAAACGTTACAATGTATCTCTTAATGAAATTTCACCTTATGTAAAAGAGGCGACACTATCTATTGAAGATCAACGATTCTACAAACATCATGGCTTTGATATGAAACGTATTGCTGGTGCCATTGTTGCCGATTTAAAAGCGATGGCAAAAGTCCAAGGTGCTAGTACGATTACACAACAGTATGCTCGTAACCTTTACTTAGATCATGATAAAACGTGGAAACGTAAACTATTAGAAGCAATGTACACAATTCGCCTTGAGGTGAATTATAATAAAAATCATATTTTAGAAGGATATTTAAATACAATTTATTACGGACATGGCGCTTATGGCATCGAAGCTGCGTCCCGTCTATATTTCGATAAAACGGCAAAAGAGTTAACATTAGCAGAAGCTAGTATGCTCGCAGGTATCCCGAAAGGGCCAAGTGTCTATTCTCCCTTTTTGAAAGAGGATCGTGCGAAAGGACGACAAGCTCTCATATTAGATGAAATGGTAAAGCAAGGATATATTACGAAGCAACAAGCAGCCTTAGCGAAGAAAGAGCCACTAACTTTTGCCTCATTAGATACGAAAAAAGTAGCAGAGGTCGCACCATATTTCCAAGATGCTGTACAAGCTTCGCTCCTTCGTGATGTTGGATTAGACGAACAAGCTTTACAACGGGGTGGCTTGCGAATTTATACAACGCTAGACCCTAAACTACAAGCTGTAGCAGAACAAGGTGTAAAAGATCACATACCTGACACAACAAACATACAAACTGCTCTCGTCTCTATGAATCCAAAGACAGGTGAAGTGGCTGCTCTTGTTGGTGGAACTGATTATACTACGAGTCAATTTAACAGGGCTACACAAGCCATTCGTCAGCCTGGTTCTACATTTAAGCCATTTCTATATTATGCAGCATTAGAACGAGGATTCACGCCTGCTACACGCTTAAAAAGCGAATATACTGTATTCACCTTAGGTGACGGCGTTTCAAAGTATAAACCGAAGAACTATAAAGATTATTATGCAGATGATTTCGTAACGATGGCACAAGCTCTCGCAGTCTCTGATAACATTTATGCTGTGAAAACAAATTTGTTTTTAGGCGATGACGCGCTTGCAAAAACAGCGAAACAGTTTGGAATTACAAGTGCATTAAAAGATGTGCCTTCTCTAGCTCTCGGTACATCACCAGTAAAACCAATTGAAATGGTTAACGCTTATAGCATGTTCGCAAACGGTGGAAAAGAAGTAAAACCTACTTTCATTCGCCGCATTATGGATCATGAAGGAAATATATTATACGATGCTCATTTAGAGAGTAAACAAGTTCTCGACAAGAGCAAAGCGTTTGTAATGGAAGAAATGATGACTGGTATGTTTAATAAGAAACTAAGCAGCTATGCTGCTGTAACTGGTCAATCGATGTTATCCAAACTATCAAGAACATATGCCGGCAAATCTGGTTCTACTGAAACGGATAGTTGGATGATCGGATTTACTCCGCAAATCGTAACAGGTGTATGGGTCGGATACGATCAACCTAAATCTATTTCAAACGTAGCAGAACAAGGGTATGCGAAGAAAATATGGACTGATACGATGGAGAAGGGCTTAGATGGACAGCCTAAAAAAGAATTTAAACAACCAAGTGACGTCGTAGCGGTTAATATCAATCCAGAGAACGGTAAAATTGCTACAAAAAATTGTCCTATTTCTGTGAAAATGTATTTCGCTAAAGGTACCGAACCGACTGAATATTGTATGGATCACGTCGATGATAAAGAAGAATTTGAAAAAACGACTGAAGAAAAGAAAAAAACAAGTTGGTGGAAAAAATATCTTCCTTGGTAAAAAAAATAGCTGACGGGCACCCGTCAGCTATTTTTTATTCACTTAATAATGCACGGCGCAATTCTTCACTAGATTCGTTCCAAATCGCTTCATTATGTTCTTTTAAGAACGTACCAAGTACCTTTTTAGATGACTCGTCCATATGGTCAACCATAATGTGACGCTTCAATGATTTATCCATTTTATTTACGTGCTCTGGAAGTGATTTATATCCGCGGCGAATCTCACGGTCAACTGTCATTTCACAAGCTGTTACACCTGCGTAATACGCACCCGTTGCAGTTCTTTCAATCGTTACCCAAACAAGCCAAAACGGTTTTCCGTTTGGAACCTCATCTTTATTTGTTAAAAACTTAATACCTTTTTCTACTGTACTACGCGCATGCATCGCACCGATATCAACGAATGCAGTCTTCTCTAGTACATCAACAAATACAGGTGAAATGTTTTCTAAGCTTAATGCTCCAACACCAAATCCACCATGTCCATCTGTTGAATCATTTTTCACGATATTAAAACCGATTTTTTTCTTTTTCTCTGTCATATGTAAAATCCTCCTCACTTAAAAATTATAAAAGGCCAAAAATAGGCGCAATGACGCTATCTAAAAATACAAATACATGCGGAATAACTACCTGAAAAATAGGTTGAATTGTGTAATTACTAAGCGGTGTAATAACGAGAATTAATAACGCAATTGCCCCGTATTTTTCATACTGTGTCATTTTCGCGCGAATATTTGCTGGTGCTAAATCTTCCACTACGCGATACCCATCAAGTGGTGGGATCGGTAATAAGTTAAATACAAGTAAAACGATATTCAGCATAATAAAAATCTGGAAAAATTGAGCTAACGTATCTGCCACTGCAGATGGAATTGAGTATAATACACCAAATTTTAATAAGCTATACCAAATAATTAAACCAATTGCGCTTAAAATTAAGTTACTAATCGGCCCTGCAATTGAAACTAATATACCTGCAAGACGCGGTCTTTTAAAGTTATATGGGTTAACAGGAACCGGTCTTGCCCAACCGAATCCAAGAATTAATACTGCAATCAAACCTATAGGATCTAAGTGTGCCATCGGTGATAAAGTCAAACGGCCTTGTCTCTTTGCTGTATCGTCTCCAAATTTATATGCTACATATGCATGTGCAAATTCATGAACTGATAATGCGATAATAATGGCCATTGCTACCAAAGGAATTTGGTGCAACGGGTATCTAAATAACTGATCCATGCTTCATCTCCTCTTCCATATGTCAAAAAAAGAAATTATTTGTTTTTTCGATTGTTCTTCCCCATAATCCGCTATAATAAGAGTGTAACTTACATAAAAGGAGCGATTGTACATGCCATACGTAACAGTGAAAATGCTAGAAGGACGCACAGAAGAACAAAAGAAAGCTCTTGCTGAGAAAGTAACAGCAGCAGTAAGCGAAACAACTGGTGCTCCTGAAGAAAACATCGTTGTTTTCATCGAAGAAATGTCTAAAAACCATTATGCAGTTGGCGGAAAACGCTTAAGCGACAAATAATTTCAAGTTTTTTCATAAGAAGCAGCCATTAGCTGCTTCTTATTTCTTTCCTTCTAACAACTCAATAATTCTCTCTTTATATTTTCCTTTTCTTCCATCTTCATAGATTAAATCATGTGGATAGAATAGCTTTTGATCCGTTCTTTTCTTACCTGTAATCGCCTCAACAATATCCGACTCACGTGAAAGCTCTCTAAGCTCTCCGTTTGGCATAAGAAGTAGGATTGGTAGACGCTCTTCTTCTTCTCCTGCACGATAAAAGTCATACGGTAAGTCTGATGTTGAATCAACTACTAAATAATACTCCGGATCAAGTCCAATCTTTTTAAATAAACTACTTAATTCCATCCAATTATCTAAACCGTGTTTATCTGTAAACTCTACATATTTAAATAGATTTCGATTCATAAAACGGCGGCATAAATCGCTTAAAATTGGATCTTCTTCTTCCTGCCATACTTGGAAGTAGTAATACATAACGTTCTCGTCTAACTTTAAATAATCCTCTACTGTTACTTCTTCTTCAAATAAAGAATAGAAATGAACAGGATGATTTTTAAATGTATAATACTTCTCGTGCAGTGATTTCGCACGGTGTAAAATCTTCGTTAAAATAACTTCTGCACTTCGCGTTACCGGGTGGAAATATACTTGCCAATACATTTGATAACGACTCATAATGTAATGCTCAACAGCATGCATACCACTATTTTTAATGACTACTTGATTCCCATACGGACGCATTACACGCAGTATACGTTCCATATCGAAGTTTCCGTACTTTACGCCTGTAAAATAAGCATCTCTTAATAAATAATCCATACGATCCGCATCAATTTGGCTCGAAATCATACTAATCGCTAATTTATTAGTAGACGTTTTTGCAATTACATCTGCTACCTTTTGTGGAAACTCCTTATCAACACGACTTAATACATCATTAATCTCCGTATTGCCAACGATAATCTTTTGCGTAAATTTCTCATGATCTAATGAAAATACTTTTTCAAACGAGTGAGAAAATGGGCCGTGGCCGACATCATGAAGTAATGCCGCACATAAACATAACAATCTATCTTCAGCATTCCAATTTGGTCTGCCATCAAACACATCATCAATCATACGACGAATAATTTCGTATACACCTAACGAATGAGTAAAGCGACTATGCTCTGCACCGTGAAATGTAAAAAATGTCGTTCCAAGCTGCTTAATACGGCGCAAGCGTTGAAATTCTTTCGTTCCGATTAAATCCCAAATAACACGATCACGCACGTGCACATATTTATGTACTGGGTCTTTAAACACTTTTGTTTCGCTGAGTTTGTCGTTTAAATATACCACTTTCCGACATCCCCCTTTCTTTACTACATTCTTACTTTATATTATAAACGAAATGAGAAACAGAAAGAAATGAAAGACTATATTAATTCCCTTTATAAAAAGAAAAAATCACCTTTACCGAAGTAAAAGTGATTTCCTTTATACATTATTTACCTAAAACGAATTCAGCAACTTCGTCTAAGATCATATCTTTCCCTAGTGGGAAGTAACCTTTGTTTAAGTCTTCATTTTTAATTGTAAATACGTGGTTATTTTTAACAGCGTTCATGTTTTTCCAAATTGATTCTTCTTGGAATTCTTTTAAGCGCTGAGAACCGTCACCAGTTGTAAATACGAATAAGTAATCTGGGTTGTAATCGATTAAAGCTTCTTTTTGTACTTGTACTAACGGTTTATCAGTTGGTGTACCTTTAACTGCTGGTAGTTTTAAATCATTAAAGATTACGCTACCGTAACCGTAATCACCATATACGCGGAAAGCATTTGGATATGCAGCCATTTTCATAAATGTTGCTTCACCAGTTTTAGCGACGATTTTGTCATGTAATTTGCTTGCTTTTTCATCATACTTTTTGAACCATTCTTTTGTTTCTTTTTCTTTACCGAAGATTTGACCTACTTCTTCGAATTTTGGACGCCATTGATCTAATGGAGTGTTTAACATAACTGTTGGTGCAATTTTAGATAATTGGTCATAAATCTTTTCTTGACGATTATTTACAAGAATTAAATCTGGTTTTGCAGCAGCTACTGCTTCGATGTTAATTTTATCGCCCCAAGCAGAACCAACTGGTTTAACATCTTTTAGTTTCTTTTCAATATGTGCATCAATTTTTTCTTGAGATGTATTAGCAGTAATAACCGGTTTCATACCGAAAATTAATAATTCTTCTGTTGAACCACTAAGGTCAGCAATTTTCTTTGGGTTTGCAGGAATTTTAATTTCCCCTTTTGCATGTTTTACAGTGCGCTCTTCAGTCTTTGCATCTGCTTTCTTTTCTTCTTCTTTGTTAGAACAAGCTGCAAATAGTACAGAAGTCACAACTAGTACCATTGCTAATAGTGCCATTTTAAAATTCTTCATGTTCCCACTCCTTCTAGCTGTATTTATCTTATAAGTTACAATGAACTATAAGAAACAAAGATAACAATTAATCAATATATGTTTATTAATTGTTGTTAATAACCCATTCTAACGGGCGTTCAACTTCCCATTCTTATATAAGAAGCTCAACGTCCATTAGAAGTCCCCCTCTTCACGAGGGGGGTTCTACTTATGCTTTTTTACGCAATTGATTACTAATCATCGCTAAATCATATGTTAAACAAATTGGCTTACAGTTTACTGGGCATGGAACGATTTGAGCTTCAATCTCAAATACGTTACGAAGTGTTTCACTTGTCATAACTTCATCTGGCGTTCCTTGTTTCATTAACTTACCTGCTTTTAATGCAATCATATGATCTGAGAAACGAGAAGCGTGGTTTAAGTCATGGATAACCATAACAATCGTTCTACCTTCTTCTTCATTTAACTTTTTCAATAAGTTTAATACTTCTAATTGATGGGCCATATCTAAGTACGTTGTCGGTTCATCTAATACGAGTAATTCTGTCCCTTGTGCAAGAGCCATTGCGATCCACACACGTTGACGTTGACCACCTGATAGCGCTTCTGCTGGACGATTCGCAAATTCTTTCATTCCTGTCACTTCAAGTGCCCAGTTAATGTAGCGATAATCCTCTTCTTTCAGCGTGCCAAACCCTTTTTGATGAGGGAATCTTCCATATGACACAAGCTCAAATACAGTAAGACCCGTTGGCACTTCTGCAGTTTGTGGTAAAATCGCCATTTTCTTTGCAATTTCTTTCGTTGGCTGTTTCTCAATTGCTTTTCCGTCAAGATAAACAGTACCTTGCTTTGCCTTCAAAATACGAGACGCCGTTTTTAATAATGTGGACTTCCCACAACCATTTGGCCCAATAATTGTTGTAATTTTGCCTTCCGGAATTTCAACTGTTAATCCATCAATAATTAAACCTTCATTATAGCCAACAGATACCGCATCCACCGCTAAAGTTGCCATACGAAAAGCCTCCCTTTATTTTGTCCTCATAAGTAAATAAATGAAATACGGTGCACCAATTACAGAAATAACAAGACCGACTGGTATTTCTGTAGTTGTTAGTACACTTCTTGAAATTACGTCTGCGAATAAAAGTAAAAACGTTCCTATTAGCGCAGCTGTGGGCAACATAATTTGATGTTTACCACCAACAAGGCGCCTTGCTAAATGCGGGGCCATTAAACCGATAAAGCCAATTCCGCCGGCAACAGCAACAGATGCACCTGCTAAACAAACTGCAATAAATAATAATTTACGTCTTTCTTTTTCTACGTTTACACCAAGGCCAACTGCTGTAGAATCGCCTAGGTTCATTACATTTAATATGTGTGCTTTACTTATAGCAAGCGGTAAGAAAATAACCATCCATGGAAGTACACTTAATACAAATTTCCAATCTGTACCCCACAGACTTCCCGCTAGCCAAATCGTAGCAAAACGAAAATCGTTAGATGTCATCTTCATAGAGAAAATTAAACTAACAGCTCCAAATCCAGCTGCAACGGCAATACCGACAAGTATTAATCGAGTCGATGAAACGCCATCTTTCCATGCTAGTAAATAAATAATTACCGCTGCTAATATCGCTCCAACTAGTGCGAAGAATGGAAGAATGAATACAGATAAAAATGTACCAGTCCCTACTTTCCCGAAGAAGAAGTAGACGAATATAACAACTGTTAATCCCGCTCCAGCATTAATACCTATAATACCTGGATCAGCAAGCGGATTTCGCGATAAACCTTGCAAAATCGCACCTGACATAGCTAAGGCAGATCCGACTAGTATAGCAATTACCATACGCGGCATACGGAATTCAAATAAAATAACAGACTGATCTTCAGCCCCTAGTCCAACCAATGACTTTAATACGTCCATTGGCGGGATTTTAAAAGTTCCTGTATTTAAACTAATAAGAAATATAGAAATGATTAGTCCTACTAAAATCGTTAATATAGAAATGTTCTTTTTTGTTAAGACACTCGTCCTCACATCTTTCCTCTCCCTTCATTACGTGCTAAGTAGAGGAAGAATGGAACCCCAATTAGCGCTGTAATTGCTCCAATTGGCGTTTCAAATGGTGGGTTAATAACGCGAGATAACATATCTGCACATTCAATTAACAGCCCGCCTAAGACCGCAGAACATGGAATAACCCATCTATAGTCCGAGCCTACGAGGAAACGAGTCATATGCGGGATTACAAGACCGACAAATCCAACTGATCCTGCCATGGAAACTGCAGAACCCGTTAAAACAAGAACAAGTACTGTTCCGATAAATTTAATCAATGTCGTATTTTGACCAAGTCCAATTGCAATTTCTTCACCGAAGCTCAAAATTGTAATATATCTCGACATCATAATTGCGATAAAAAGACAAACAAGGCCAATTGGTACTAACATATTAATACTTTGCCATTTCACTCCAGCAACTCCGCCTGCATTCCACATGCTCACCTCTTGGGCAAGATTGAAATACAATGCGATTCCAGATGAAATTGCCCCTAATAAAGCACTAATAGCTGCACCTGCTAAAGCTAATTTCACAGGTGTTAATCCACCTGGTGAAGAAGACCCAATTCCATATACAATGCTTGCACCAAACGCAGCTCCAATAAAAGATGCGATTACAAACATTAAATAAGGTGAATTAGGGAAAAATGCATACATAATTGCAATTCCAAATACAGCCCCATCTGTAATCCCCATTAATGATGGTGAAGCAAGTGGATTTCGCGTCATACCTTGCATAATTGCTCCTGATACCGCTAAAAAGGCACCTGCTACTACGCCCCCTATTGCTCTAGGCATGCGAAGCTCTTGAATTACGTTATGATGTGTAATAGATCCATCAAACTGAAATACAGCTTGCCATACAGTCTTTAAACTAATATCTGCAGCCCCAAAAGAAATAGAAACTGCCATGCTTAAAGCTAACAAAATTGTACCCGCTACTAAAATAATAGAAGCGATGAGCGGTCTGCTCTTAATCTCTTTAACATTCTCTTCTTGCTGTTCTATACTGCTTGCACTCGCTTCCATCCCTCAACCATCCTAACCAACAACATATATTTATTAAAATGAAATTTATTCTCAAATAGTAATAAAAAAATTAGGTGAATTGTTATTTTCCTGATAATGATTCTCAGAATCAGACACTTCTATTCTACCTATCGCTTTAAAAGACTGTCAACCATTATTTTGAAATATAAATTTATATAAATTGGAATTTTAATACAAAAATTATGTCCATCCTTTAGAAAACGTTCGTACACACAAGATTACTTTTGCAGAATAAACCATTCCTCTTATGGGCATAAAAAAAGAAGAGTAATCTTTTCACTCTTCTTTTTCTTACTTATTTAACTTTGCTTCAATTTTTACGATTAACTCATCTTCTGTTGGAGCCGCAACTGGACGGTTATTTACAAATGCGAATGATTTTTTACGACCAGGACCACAGTAAGACTGACATCCAACTTCAATCGTTGCACATGAATCTACTTTTTTTAACTTCGGAACTAACGTTTTAACGTTCGTTGCCTGACAGTCATCGCACACGCGAAACTCGTTTCCCATTACATAACACTTCCTCTATTTTAAACTTTTCTCAAGTACATTTAAAAATAAACACTAAATGGTATTTTACCGCTCTTTGAAGCTCGTTGCAAGTTTCCCTACAAAGCCTATTCTCTACATAATGCTACATATTTATATGCTCTCCTACAGAAGCGCTCACCATTCATGGGAAAATTTTTACCTTTCATCGAAATCTACCATATTTTTAAAAGCTTTGTATAAAAGTTTATTTTTTTGCCCATTATAAAAATAGGAAGTTCATAAAAAGAAAGGGAGTTGAATCTATGAAAGTAAGACAAGATGCTTGGACAGATGAGGATGATTTATTACTTGCTGAAACGGTACTTCGTCATGTTAGAGAAGGAAGTACACAATTAAATGCATTTGAGGAAGTAGGGGATCAGTTAAATCGTACATCTGCTGCTTGTGGTTTCCGCTGGAATGCTGTCGTTCGCTATAGCTATGAACAAGCTCTTCAACTAGCAAAAAAACATCGTAAAGATAAAATGCGTGCTGCAAGCGGTGAACAAGCGAAAAAACGTTTACTTTATACACCACCAGTTTCAGATTCGATAACTAATTATGAAGAGTTAGTACAAGAAGATTCAATCGTACAATATAAAGAAGCTATTCCATATCAAGAATCTACTGCTGCAAGAAGCTCTATGACAATGCAAGATGTTATTTATTTTTTACAAACAGTCGGATCTTCAAATATAAAAGTGACAGCTCTTGAAAACGAGAATACGAGATTGAAACAAGAAATTAAAGCACAAATTCTTAGGAATGAGGAACTAGAAAAGAAACTAGAAAAATTAGAAAAGCAATCTCATACTGTACAAGAAGATTACGAAACACTTATGAACATTATGAACCGAGCTCGTAAATTGGCAGTCATGGATGATGAAGAACGTTCTCAAACATCTTTCCGAATGGACCGAAACGGTAATTTAGAAAAAATTGCAGAATAAAAAGGATGCATGTAATGCATCCTTTTTATTATTTCACCTCTAAGCTCCCCTTTATATGTGAGAAAACTCCATTCTTCATTTTTTGCTATAATAGAGATTGTCATTTTAAAGATAAGGGGTTAGTTATATGAGCAATTCCCGTTCCATTTTATCTCAGCCAGAGTGGCGCATTGTAGATCAATCTAGTTTGGGGCCAACATTCCATGCACTTCAGTCATTCGCAATGGATGACACATTATGCACAAGCATTGGAAATGGCAAGTCAGCCGCAACAATGCGTTCTTGGGTTCATCACAATACAATTGTCCTTGGTATTCAAGATTCACGCCTTCCGCATTTAGAAGAAGGTATTTCTTTTTTAAAACAAAACAACTTCAATGTTATTGTTCGTAATTCTGGCGGGCTTGCAGTCGTGCTTGATGAAGGTGTTTTAAACGTATCACTTTTATTCCAAGAAACAGAAAAAGGTATCGATATTGATCTTGGATACGATACGATGTGGCATTTGATTAAGGAGATGTTAAAGGATTACGACGTTACTATCGAAGCAAAAGAAATTGTCGGCTCTTACTGTCCTGGTAGTTATGATTTAAGTATTCGCGATCAAAAATTCGCTGGTATTTCACAACGTCGTATTCGCGGCGGTGTCGCTGTCCAAATTTATCTTTGTGCTACAGGAAGTGGCTCTGAGCGTGCCGCACTCGTTCGTGATTTCTACAACCTAGCAATTCAAGGGGAAGAAACACGCTTTACGTACCCTGAAATTGTACCAAGTACGATGGCCTCACTCTCAGAATTACTTGACGAAACCATTACAGTACAAGATTTAATGATGCGTCTTTTAAAAACATTGCAGCAATTCGCTCCAAAGTTAACTCCATCTCAATTAACAATAGATGAGATTCCTTTATATGAGACGAATTTACAACGTATTATTGATCGTAATAATAAAGCACTTGGCTTAGAAAAATAAAGACCGTCGCTATAATAGCGACGGTCTTTATTTCAATTCATTATAGAATTAAAGTGCTTGAGCTGCTGTAATTAAAGCTAACTTGTACACTTCTTCTTCGTTACATCCACGAGATAGGTCATTTACAGGCATGTTTAAGCCTTGTAAGATTGGTCCTACTGCTTCGAAGTTACCTAAACGTTGAGCGATTTTGTAGCCGATATTACCAGCTTCTAAGCTTGGGAATACGAATACGTTAGCATCACCTTTAATTGTAGAACCTGGAGCTTTTTTCTCAGCTACAGATGGTACGAATGCAGCATCGAATTGGAATTCTCCATCTAAAGTTAACTCAGGAGCCATTTCTTTTGCAATGCGAGTTGCTTCTACAACTTTTTCTGTTTCTGGAGATTTCGCAGAACCTTTTGTAGAGAAGCTTAACATAGCAACGCGTGGATCAATGCCGAATAACTCAGCAGTTTTCGCACTTTCGATACCGATTTCAGCTAAATCTTGGCTGTTTGGTGCAATGTTAATTGCGCAATCAGCGAATACATATTTCTCTTCTTCACGTACCATAATGAATACGCCAGAAGTTTTTGTAACGCCTGGTTTTGTTTTAATAATTTGAAGTGCTGGACGAACTGTATCAGCTGTAGAGTGAGCTGCACCACTTACTAAACCGTGTGCTTTTCCCATGTATACAAGCATTGTACCGAAGTAGTTTTCGTCTTTAAGGATTTTGCGAGCGTCTTCTTCAGTTGCTTTACCTTTACGGCGTTCAACGAAAGATGCTACCATTGCATCCATTTCTTCGTATGTAGCTGGGTCGTAAATATCAACGCCTGCTAATGTTAAATTCATGCTAGCAGCTTTTGCGCTAATTTCTTCCTTATTACCAACTAAGATTGGTTTTACTAACTCTTCTTTTGCTAAACGCTCTGCAGCGCCTAAAATTCTTTCATCAGTTCCTTCAGGAAGTACGATAGAAATGCCTTTTCCTTGAACTTTTTCTTTTACTGTTGTAAATAAGTTGCTCACGAATAAACCCTCCTACATATGTTAAAAATACTCTATCTTTAAGAATACTGCTTTTCTTCTATATTTTAAACTTATAGCTCCCAAAAAATAGATAAAATAAAAATGATTATATTTTCATAAAATTCAGCCGTTAAATTCAACTTGCTTAAACACTTAAATGTGACAATTTTATGCGCCAAGGTTTTATATAGATGATTTTAAAACTATATATGCTATAGTTAACGTGTAAAACTATCATTAACTGAGGTGAATAGAATGAGTGAAGCAACAACAACGTTAGATGGCTGGTATTGTTTACATGATTTACGTTCTATTGATTGGGCTGCATGGAAAACATTATCTAGCGACGAACGCGGACAAGCAGTGTCTGAATTTTTAAATGTCGTTGAAAAATGGAACGAAGTAGCTACTGCGAAAAAAGGTAGTCACGCAATGTATACAGTTGTTGGCCAAAAAGCTGATATTATGCTTATGATTTTACGTCCAACAATGGAAGAGTTAAATGAAATTGAGACAGAATTGAAT
This sequence comes from Bacillus cereus group sp. MYBK216-1, assembly GCF_051916495.1. Classification (NCBI taxonomy): domain Bacteria; kingdom Bacillati; phylum Bacillota; class Bacilli; order Caryophanales; family Bacillaceae; genus Bacillus; species Bacillus cereus group sp. MYBK216-1. Next base: position 114,918 of record NZ_JBQAGT010000005.1, on the reverse strand, counting down.
AAAACAACTTTAGCTGAATATATGGTTCCTGCATATTCTTACGTATCTGTTGTTGAATTAAGCAACTATCTTCCAGCTGATGAGGATCCATACCAAAACCCACAAATTTTAGCTCGCTTATATCCTGAATTGCCGAAAGCAAATCATATTTGCTTCTATCCAATGGATAAGCGTCGCCAAGGTGATGACAACTGGTACATGCTTCCTATGGAAGAGCGTAAAAAAATGATGTACAGTCATAGTAAAATTGGTCGTCAATATGCAGGTAAAGTACGCCAAGTGATTTCAGGATCTGTTGGATTCGACGATTTCGAATGGGGCGTAACATTATTCGCTGACGATGTTCTTCAATTTAAAAAACTTATATATGAAATGCGCTTCGATGAAGTAAGTGCTCGTTATGGTGAATTTGGAACATTCTTCGTTGGAAACATTTTACCAGACGAAAAAGTAGAGAAATTTTTACACATATAAATGGTGAAAAGGAACGAATTTCGTTCCTTTTTTTATTCTTCTCTATATTTATCCTCAAAAATCTCCTTTTTTCTGCACTTTTGAAGAAAAACCGACATTTTTTCAAATTTATTGTAAAATTGTAACCTTTTTATATGTAAAGATATGCTAAAATGATACGAGCTATATGCTAAATAACGATGCGAAGGTGATAATCTATATGAAAAAAATCTTGTCTATTTTACTATTGCTTGTATTGTCAATTTCTTCCTTAAGAGTAACAACATCCCATGCGGAAGAAAAAATACATATTGAGGCGGCGGCTGCACTTTTATTTGATGCAGATACAGGAAAAATACTTCACGAGCAAAATCCAGATGAATTGCTAGCTATTGCTAGTATGTCAAAATTAATTGTTGTTTATGCTGTTTTAGAAGCAATTAAAGAAGGAAAAATCACATGGGATACGAAAGTAAATATTTCTGATTACGCTTATGAAGTCTCTCGTAATAATGAATTCTCTAATGTACCGTTCGAAAAAGGACGTCAATATACTGTAAAAGAATTATATCATTCTATTGTTATATTCTCTGCAAATGGATCTAGTATCGCTTTAGCAGAACTTCTTGCAGGAAGTGAGAAAAACTTCTTAAATCTTGCAAATGAACATGCTAAAAAGCTAGGATTAAAGAAATATAAATTTGTAAACGCTACTGGCTTAAATAACGCTGACTTAAAAGGAAAACATCCTGAGGGAACTGATCTAAATGCAGAAAACTCTATGTCAGCTCGTGATATGGGTATGCTTTCAAAAGCAATGATTACAAAGTATCCAGAAATGCTAGAGGATACAAAACAAAGATTTAGAAACTTCCCAGACAATCATCCAAAACCAATTCGTATGGAAAACTGGAATTGGATGTTACCAGGAGCTGCTTTCGCTTATGAAGGTACTGATGGTTTAAAAACCGGAAGTTCTGATACAGCTGGATACGGATTTACTATTACTGCTAAACGTGGTGATGTACGTCTTATCTCAGTTATTATTAAAACAAAATCAATGGATGAACGTTTCACAGAATCTCGTGAATTAATCGAATATGGATTTAATAACTTTGAAAAACAAAAACTAAAAGTTAATAAGAACAATACAATCTCTGTAGTAAAAGGGAAAGAAGACCAAGTAACTGTTGCACCCGAAAAAGAAATAACAGTAATTGCGAAAAAAGGTAGCAAAGAGCCTTATAAAATTGGGACTGAATTAGATAAATCTCTTGCTGAAGATGGACATTTAGTTGCTCCTACTAAGAAAGATGCCAAAGTAGGCTCAATTACTTTAGAATCAACTGATAAATATGGTTTCTTAGACGGTAGTAAAAGTATGAAAGTTACTGCAAAAACGACAGAGGAAGTTGAAAAAGCAAATTGGTTTGTGTTAACAATGCGCTCTATTGGTGATTTCTTCTCAAACTTATGGTCTAAAGTTTTTTAATAAAAAAGCTGGCTCACGCTAGCTTTTTTATTTTCCACTCTCAATGTAAAACTTCGTTTGGTTGTCATATCTGAGTCCTTTTCCTCATACGTATGAACTAGTAATTGTTACACACTTCATCTAGAGATAAACCTCTTTCCAAAAGGTATTACAAAAAGAGAGGTGACACATAATGGGCGTTATTGCTTATAACGAAGCAGATGTAAAGTTGTTAGCTAGACTGATGCGTGCTGAAGCCGAAGGAGAAGGGCAACAAGGAATGTTAATGGTCGGAAACGTTGGGGTAAATCGTGTCCGCGGAAATTGTTTAGACTTTAAAAGCATTCGTAATTTACGTCAAATGGTTTATCAAAACCCCGGCGGTTTTGAAGCAACGCAAAAAGGATATTTTTATCAACGGGCACGTGAACAAGATATTGCCCTGGCGAGACGGACCATTCAAGGGCAACGTTTTTGGCCTGCCAATTTTGCCTTATGGTTCTTTAGACCTGAGGGTGCATGTCCGCCAACTTGGTATAACCAACAAAACTCTGGTCGCTTCAAAAAACACTGCTTCTTCCAACCATCTGGCGAAGACTGTCCTAGCGTATATTAAGAGATGAAAATGAGGAGGGATTTTTGAATGGCACAGCAACAAAATCCGTACTATGGAACAGGTTTTTATCAACCATCTGGAACTTATGTACAACCGCAACAAATGACTCAACAACAACAGCAAGCAATGCAACAACAATCAGCTCAAGCTGCACAAGCTCAATATGCAATTTCTCAAGGCATGTTACCTCTAGAGCAATCCTATATTGAAAATATCCTTCGCTTAAACAAAGGTAAGCAAGCTACGGTTGTAATGACTTATGAACGTGGCAGTTCCCTTGGTACACAATCTTATACAGGTATTATTGAAGCGGCTGGCCGTGACCATATCGTTATTAGTGAACCACAATCAGGAAAACGCTATTTACTACTAATGATTTACTTAGATTACGTAGAATTTCCAGAGGAAATTACGTATTTACCTAGTCAACAAGCAACTTATGCTCCAAGACCATAAAAAAAGCTGGCATATGCCAGCTTTTGTTTTTTTATAATCCTTTTACAACTGCAGTTCCGACTAAAATCCATGCCACAATAAATGCTACACCACCAAGAGGTGTAATTGGGCCAAAGAACTTAATTCCTGTCGTACTTAATGCATACAAACTACCTGAGAACATAATAATCCCAGCTACCATTAGCCAACCAGCAGTAGTTAAAAGTGATGATTGGACCTTATCCATTAATAAAGCAACTACGAATAGTCCACCTGCATGAAACATTTGATATGTAACGCCTGTTTTCCACACTTCTAACATTTTTGCAGAAATTTTATTTTCTAAACCGTGTGCTCCAAAGGCCCCTAACGCAACAGATAGCCCCGCTGCAATACAACCTAGTAAAAAGAAAATTTTCATCTTAATTCCCCTTTTTTACCTTTATCATAAGCAATTTTTGCATATAAGCCAAACGATTTATCTTCTAAAAATCAAATAAAGAATTACCGTTTGCATCACTTTCTTTTATATATACTGGCTCCCCAGAAACAGGTGCAATTGGTTGCATAGTTGTTACTGGTTGTGATCCAGTTACTTTCGATGGAATTTGTGGTTCTCTATATGTAGATGTTTCAACTTGTTCATCTAATAATAAGTCACATAAAGCGCGCACAACTAATAAATGTTCTTTTGACTTTTGTCCTTCACTACTTTTTGCCTTCGCAATTTCATTCGCCATTTTATTTAAAATCTTGTCGCTAGATATTTGCATTCCTTATCACCTCGTACTTTGTAATTCTTTCTCGAATTGTCCCAGTTTCTCTACTGAACCAAATACTATTATCATATCACGTTCTTTCAATTTTTCCTGCCCCGCTGGATTATGTATAATATTACCATTTCTTAAAATCGCTAATATTGTTACATCAAACTGATTCCTTACATTACTCTCTAGTAACGATTTACCAACTAATATTGAATCTTTTCCAACTAGAATTTCTTCAATGACAAATGACTGTTCCACTCCATACAACACTGTATCAATATAATGAACGGTTAATGGATTGGCAATACCTTTTGCGATATGAATACCTGCCATACTAGATGGATTAATAACCTTATTTGCACCAGCACGCCTTAATTTCTCTTCAGTTTCTGGCTTTTCAGATCTCGCCACAATTTTAATCGTATCGTTTAATCCTCTGGCTGTTAATGTAATAAATACATTTTCGGCATCATTTGCAACAATAGCAACTAAACCAGCTGCTTCTAAAATTCCGGCATTATGTAATACTTGATCTTCCGTTGCATCTCCATGTACAAATAAAAGCTTTTCCTGCCCCGATATACTTTCATCTTTATCAACAACGACAAATGGAATATTCTTTTCTTGCAATTCATGTACAACTTGAAGCCCCACTCTACCGCAACCACATACTATAATATGATTTTTCAACTGCGCTATTTGTTTATCCATCTTCTTCCTCCGTACTGCATGAAATAAATTCCCTTCAATAATCATAGCTGCCACTACCCCAATTGCATACGTAACAATACCTACGCCAACAGGAATAATAAGGAGCGCAAATACTTTCCCCGCTTGCGTTACAGGAACGGCATCCCCGTATCCAACAGTCAATACAGTAATCATCGTCATCCAAAATGCTTGAAACAAACTAATCTCTTCGATCGTCATAAATCCTATCGTTCCTAGAATTACAACAAAAGTCATACATATAACTGCTATCCATAATTGCTTACGTGCATTCATACCTTGTTTCAACTCTTTTCTCTATCTACAATCTTTGCCAGTGGAAATAAAATACGTATATACTAGATACGGAATCTATGAAAGAGGTTGATATAATGAAGACATTTCTTTCCGCCTTACAATGGGCACTATTTATTTTAGCTGGAAGCCTTATTGTACCAATTAGTGTCGCAACTAGTTATGGTCTTGATGGCGCTGAAGCTATCGCATTCGTACAAAGAACGTTATTTGTTCTAGGCTTTGCTGGTCTCTTGCAAGCTATATTTGGGCATAAACTTCCTATTCAAGAAGGTCCTGCTGGCCTTTGGTGGGGAATTTTCTCCCTTTACGCAAGTTTAGGTGTCGTATTATTTGGATCCAGCAATGAGACACTTAAAGTTCTTCAATATGCTTTCTTATTAAGCGGTATTATTTGTATTATTCTTAGCGTTTTTGGACTTATTGATAAACTTGTTCGCTATTTTACACCGACAGTCATTGGAACGTATTTATTTCTTCTTGTCGCGCAGCTTAGTGGCTCCTTCTTAAAGGGAATGTTTGGCCTTGATGGAAAACATACAGAAGTACAACCTAACGTATTTATTCTTTCACTCATTGTTATTTTACTATCCTTTTTCATCATGAAGCTACCTATTATTGGACAATATTCCGTTCTTTTCAGTATCATATGCGGCTGGATATTATTCGCATGCTTCGGATTATCTAATCCAATAACACCAGTGACAGACATAATCCGTTTTCCGTCCTTATTTGTTTTCGGAATGCCTCGTGTTGAATGGAATATGGTAATTACAGTCATTTTCGTTACACTCTTACTTCTAACAAATATGTTAGCAAGTATTCGCGTTGTACAAAAGGTTGTCTCTAAATATGAAGAAAATGCTGCATCAGATCGTTTTAAACAAGCTGGCATTATAACAGGAATCAACCAATTGCTAGGCGGCCTGTTTTCAGCTATTGGGCCTGTCGCTATTTCTGGATCAGCAGGTTTTATTGCAACGACTAATATTTATAAACGTCTCCCGTTTATATTAGGGTCAAGCTTTATTATTGTCGTTAGTATATTTCCAAAGATTACTTCATTCTTTGCAGCAATCCCTGTTGCAGTTGGTTATGCCGCTATTTATCCTGTATTCGCAAGCATGATTGGCCTCGCCTTTCGAGAATACGAAACTGTCCAGGATAAAGAACGATTATTTAAAGTAGCCGGTCTTTCAATCTTTACAGGAGTCGGAGTTATGTTTGTTCCAGCAGGAGCATATTCCACACTTCCACCATTTCTAGCATCGTTTTTAAGTAATGGTCTCGTTCTTGGATCTGTAATGGCAATCTTGCTAGAAATACTATTTTCTCGTTCCACAGCAAAACAAATATCGTAAATTGGAAAACTTCCATTATTGCACTCTACCTTTAGAGTTGTTACGATAAAATCAAACTTTAATCATTGGGGTTTTATTCATCCCCAATGATTATTAACCAATATTATGAGCAACACACTCATAATAATTTATCTACTTCTTTTCAAAGAGGTTTGATGTCTTACTATTATTCCTCAACATCTTCATGAACATGTATTTTGATTTCAATTAAAGAAAGGAATTTTCTATATGACTTATAAAATGATTGTTTTAGATTTAGATGATACTTTATTACGTGATGACCATACTATTTCACCTCGTACGAAAGAAGCGTTAATGACTGCACAAGAGCAAGGGGTAAAGGTTGTACTTGCTTCTGGACGTCCAACGTTTGGTATGCGCAATGTAGCCAAAGAGCTTCGTTTAGAAGAATACGGCAGTTTCATTTTATCTTTTAATGGTGCAAAAATTATTAACTGTAAAACAAACGAAGAAATCTTTAGTAGTACGCTATCTCCTGAAATCGTTCACAACCTATTTGAAATTAGTAAAACTGAAGATGTATGGATTCATACTTATATGGGCGATGATATCGTAACGGAAGAAAATAATCCTTATACTGAAATTGAGGGCGATATTACTGGTATGCCAATTGTTGTAGTAGATGACTTTAAAGCCGCAGTTAAAGAGCCTGTAGTAAAAGTATTAATGAATAAAGAGGCTGAACGCCTTGTTGAAGTTGAAAAGAAACTACAAAAACAACTAGAAGGCCAATTAAGCGTGATGCGTTCGAAACCATTCTTCTTAGAATTTACAGAAGCCGGTGTTACAAAAGGAACGAGCTTAAACAAACTGATTCAAAAGCTTGGCATTAAGCGTGAAGAAGTTATCGCAATGGGCGATAGCTATAACGACCAAGCAATGATTGAATTTGCTGGTCTTGGTGTTGCAATGGGCAATGCACCTGATGATATTAAAGAAATTGCAAACTACGTAACAGATACAAATATGAACGATGGTGTTGCAAAAGTTGTAGAGAAATTCGTTTTAAAAACGGATGTACTTGTTTAATATTTTCATTCACAAAACCTATTTGAAGTCAAATACTTCAAATAGGTTTTTATTTAAATTCTCATGCTTTTGTGACTATATTTTGAACTTTGCACTATTCTCGTAGTGTAAACTTTCTTTTTGTATATAATGAAACAAAATAGACTATTTTATTTTGAAAAAGAATACAAATTTACTATATACAAGCATACGTTAAAGGAGGCTACTTTATGTTATCTACACCAATCGGACGATTAAGAGCAATTGGACTAGTTGAGGGTATTTCTTTCCTATTACTATTATTTGTAGCAATGCCATTAAAATATTTCGCAGGATTTGCAACAGCTGTTAAAATTACAGGCATGGCTCATGGTGTTCTATTTATTCTATTCATCTTTGCAGTAATTCAAGTAACAATCGTACACCGTAAATCAATTTTATGGGCACTTGGAGCATTCGTTTCATCAGTTATCCCATTTGGTACTTTTGTACTAGATGCAAAATTAAAGAACGAGCAACAATGATAATAAAAAGGTAGTTAACGACTGTTAACTACCTTTTCTATTTATAAATTTGGAATTTCCCAATCAATTTCTCTTTCGCCCATATTAGCTAAAATCGTATTTACTTTAGAATATGGCTTACTACCAAAGAAACCACGTCTTGCCGATAATGGGCTTGGATGTACAGATTCGATAATATGATGATTCCGATTCGTAATTAACTTCTTCTTCGCCTGCGCATGGCGCCCCCACAATATGAAAATAACTGGCTTTTCACGTTCGTTCAACAGTTCAATTACACGATCTGTGAAGTGCTCCCATCCTTTTCCCTTATGAGAATTTGCTTCGCCTTCACGAACTGTTAATACGGTATTTAGTAGTAATACTCCTTGTTCCGCCCATTTTACTAAATAACCGTTATTCGGGATTTCATAACCATATTCATCTCGAAGTTCTTTATACATATTTAACAATGATGGTGGTGTTTTAACACCAGGTTGTACAGAAAAGCTTAAACCATGCGCTTGATTCGGTCCATGATATGGATCTTGTCCTAAAATAACAACCTTTGTATTTTCATAACTTGTATACTGAAGAGCGTTAAAGATATCTTCTACCTTCGGATAAACAACATGCATGCTGTATTCTTCTGTCAAAAAACTGGATAGAGTAAGATAGTACTCTTTCTCGAATTCTGGTGCCAATAGTGGCTCCCAATCATTCTTTAAAACATTTTCCATACTGTCACTTCCTGTCTAATTAATTCACCATATCCTGTCTTGTAAATACTACGAACGAAATAACAAGAGAAACAACTGCCCAAACAGTTAAATTCATCAAAGAAAACCCCATCGATAAACCTTGTAATGCAGGTAATTTTCCTGATAAATAATCCGTTAATGATAAATTCACACTAAAAATATACTTGGCGCCTTCCCAAGATGTTGCGAACGAGCTTAAAATACCACCTGCAATTAATGCAGCTAGCATAACGCCCATACCAGCTGGTGTATTACGAATTAAAACAGAGACCATAAATGATATAGTTCCAACAACGATAGCAACAAACCAGGCTAGTCCATACGCCATTAAGATGTATTGCCACTGCGGAATAAGATGTACAAAGTTCGTATTTAACGTTTCCTTATCAATGACGAATCCTGTTAAAACAGGTAAATTCCATCCCGAGTACCCAAATACAAGCCCTGATAATATGTAGGCAAACAAACCTACAAGAAACAGTATGAGCGAAATGAAAAATAACATCGTCACGTATTTACTAAGGAGTATTTTCCAGCGCCGAATCGGCCGCGTAAGTAACATCTTCATCGTCCCATCACTTCGTTCTCCTGAAACGATATCAATGGCGACAATCATTACGAGAAGCGGAATAAATAACGTAATTCCTTGTTCAATAAATGCTCTGACAAAAGTCGGTGCACCCGGTGCCATCGGGTTAATATCATGATCTAAATAATATTGTTGTTGCTCAACTCTTACCTTTAACCAATCACGCCATTCTTCTGGCAACCTAGAATTGTTCAATCGATTTTGAGAATCAACAATTTGCTGTTGTAATGAAACCTTCCAATCAGTTGTACCGAGTCTTTTTTGTGTCATTTCTATTTCACGATACTGCGCGTACACAAAAAGCGGGATCAAGATTGCTAAAATAAGCATGACAACAAAAATACGTTTCTTGCGGTAAATCTTTTCTGATTCATTTAAAACTAGATTCGCAAATTCACGCATGCTGCTCACCCCTTGTGAGTTCAATAAATAAATCTTCTAGCGTAAATATGAGCTCCTTAACGCTATGTACATCTATTTCATTTTCAACAAAGTGTTTATTCCAACTACTTATAGATGCAATATCCATGCGGCATAGTAATCGCTCGCCTTCTACACTCACTTCTCTTATTTCCTCGGCCGCTTCTAGCATATCTTTCGCCTTAGAAATCGGTGTAACAATCCATTCTACACGATCGCTTGCTGTTTTAATTAATTCTTCAACCTTGGCAACTGTTATCATCTTTCCTTTATGAATAATAGCAACGCGATCGCATATCATTTGCACTTCACTTAGCAAGTGACTTGAAATAAACACGCTCATATTTTCTTCTTTTACAAGCTTATGTATAAATTCCCTAAGTTCTCTAATCCCTGCTGGATCTAAACCATTCGTTGGCTCATCTAATATGAGCAATTTTGGATTCCCAAGGAGCGCCTGCGCAATTCCAAGGCGTTGTTTCATACCAAGTGAGTACGTTTTTACCTTGTCATGAATTCTTTCATCTAAATGAACCATTTCAGCAATTTCAATAATACGTTCATCTGATATATCACCTAACATACGAGCAAATTGCTTTAAATTTTCCCATCCTGTTAAATATGTGTACAGTTCTGGGTTTTCAACGATACTCCCAATTTGACGCATCGCTTCTCTGAAATTTTCCTTAATCGAATAACCACCGATAGAAATCGTACCTTCTGTCGCCTTAATCAATCCGACTAACATTCGAATGGTAGTCGTCTTTCCAGCACCATTTGGTCCTAAGAACCCGAACACTTCTCCTTGCTTTACATCAAAGGAAATATTCTCTACAAGAGTCTTCTTTCCAATTATCTTCTTCAAGTCTCGTACAGAAAGTATCGTCGTCATTTTACCCCTCCTTGTTCTAGTTTTAATTTACTTACAACGTTTTGAACTAAACGTTCTGCCATATACGTATAACCTACTTCGTTCGGATGAAAATGATCAGAGTATAATAAATCTTTCCCGCGGTTTTGGAATAAATCAAATGTCGGTGTAATATACACATTTTTATCGTTTAGCGCTAACTTCTCTAAAGATGCATTCCAGTCCACAACAATGTTTGAAGACCCTTTTAAATCTTCTACATCTTCAAAAGGATTGTATAAACCAAGCCAAAAAATCGGACTATCTGTATTTAATTTACGAATTTCTTCTATAATTTTCTTTGCTTCATTTTGAAATGTTTCTGTGTCAGGACGATACGTCTCTAAATCTATTTTCCCAAGCGATTCCCAGCCCGGGAACAAATCATTCCCACCAATCGTTAACACGATTACATCTGCTTGCTTAATTGAATATTTAGCGCCATTACTTTCAATTTGTTTTAATAAATCGGGCATTTTTGCACCACTAACTGCTAAATTTGTTAATGCAATTTTTTGCTTATAATCTTTTTGTAAATCCTCTTTCATTCGCCCAACATAACCAATTCCTTCTTTATCACCAACGCCACGCGTTAATGAATCACCTAAACTAACGATTTGTAATGTTCCCGTTTTCCTTTTCTCTTTTGCTACTACATCGGTCTTTTTAATTAAATTTGAAGCTTTTGGATTTAATACATCATTTACACCTGAAACAAAGCCATATGCAAATAAACAGAAAGATGCAATTGTAATGAGTAGAATTACTTTTACTACTTTTGATCTCATATCAAAACCCCTTTTAGCCCTCATAGATTGTCCATAATTATACCAAACGAAATTTTGAAAAGCGATTCTCACACCTTCTCAATTATGTCGTTTCTCTATCTACTAACTCTGGTAATAACTCTATATGCTTCACATCTAATTTCTCTTCACTAATCTTTTCATATAATAATTCAAACGCTCTCATTCCAACGTTTTTACTAGAATGCGAAATCGTCGTTATACCCAATATATCTGCCACCTCTTGATCATCACACCCGATAATCGTAATATCACCCGGAATACGAATTCCTTGTTTTTTTGCTTCTGTAACCATCCCCGCTGCAATATGGTTACAAGATACAAGGAACGCCGTCGGTTTTACTGACATATGAGCCCATTCTCTAATTACATTGCGTCCATCTTCCACTGTAAAACAACCCTCAAATTTCCAGGTCTCTAACGGTGTTACGGTACTCTGTTGAAGCGAATCTTCATACGCCTTCTTTCGTCTTTGGCTATTAACGCTATTACTTCTTCCAATACAATATCCAATACGTGTATGACCGGTATCTATTAAGCTTTTCATCCCATGTGAAAATACTTTGTAGTAATCGATATGGACACTTGAAATGCATTTTGAATCTATTTCTTCACACATAACAATCGGGCCGAATTTCGTATATTCTTCAAGCTTCTCCTTACTATTTGCCCGAGAACAAATAATAACCCCATCAAGCTTTTTCATTTTTAACATATTTAAAATTTCTAGTTCTCTTTCTTCGCTATAATTCGTCTGGCAAAGCATCATATTATAATTATTCTTTGCTGTTTCCTTCGATATTCCTTCAATAATAGCGCTATAATATTGATCATTTACGTGCGGTAATAAAACGCCAATTACATTCGTTTTTCCCTTCACTAAATGAATTGCATTCACATTTTGCGTATAATTTAATTCTTCTATAATTGCTAAAATTTCTTTTCGTTTCTGTTCATTCACATAAGGATGATTATTTAGTACACGTGAAACAGTTGAAATAGATACCCCAGCAAGTTCAGCAATCTTTCTTATATTTGTCATCTCATTTTCCCCTTCTCACAAAAATTCTCCCTTGACCTGGTAAGCTTTCCACAATATATCCTTTCCTAGCAAATACATTTTGAAAGGATATACAACTATGTTTCGATTCAAATTAGAATATATATTTTTCATTGGCGGTCTACTCATTCTCGCCATCGGTATTAATATGATGACGACCATTACTTCCTTTGGACTTAGCCCTTATGATTCCTTCTTTATTGCACTATATCAAAATTTCGGGATAAGTATAGGTTTTTGGATTTTCATGATTAACTTCGCTTTTACACTTATCGTACTCTTTTGGAATAAAAAACAAATAACAATTGGTACTATCGTAACGATGGTTCTTATTTCTCTTTTTGTTGATTGGATTGGTTCCACTACAACTATTATGGATGCTATCCACTCTCTTCCAAAATATATAACACTTATTTGCGGAAATCTATTTGTTGGAGCTGGAATTGGCCTTTACGTCTCTACGAACCTTTGCCCAGCACCTCAAGAAGCTTTCGTTTTAACGGTTGCTGAGAAGAAAAAATGGACGTTTAGAAGAACAGAGATTTCATTAGCCTTTTTATTTTTAACGCTAAGCTTTTTATTAGATGGACCTATCTATTTTGGAACAATTATCTTATCCTTTACAACAGGCTGGATTATCCAAGCATTTATTCAAGTTGGTACGCAGATTTTAAATAGAAAAGAGCCTATTAAGCAAGCTGCTTAATAGGCTCTTTCTGTTTTATGGTAAGAGATACTACTTAGCATCCCCTTCAATTCGATAGTTCGCTTTCAAACAATCTATTTCTTCATACCCTTGCAACGTATGTAGAATATAATCATAATCAGCAAGAGACGCACGATGCGTTACAATTACAATTTCAGCCTTTCCTTTCTCTTCAAGCGGCATTTGAATAATTTTTTCAAAGCTAACTCCGCGCTCAGAGAATAATGAAGTGACCTTTGCAAATACACCAATTTCATCTTTTACATGAAGTCTTAAAAACTTCTTCACAACAATTTCGTCTGGCTCTTTTAGTACCTTTTGATATTGCGGGACTACAGCACTATTTCCTGTTACCCCTAATCTAATATTTTGCATTACAGCTACTAGGTCGGAAACAACAGCCGTTGCTGTCGGTAAACTTCCTGCACCTGGTCCATAAAACATTGTTTCTCCAACTGCTTCACCATACACATATACAGCGTTATATTCGTTTTGCACGGCCGCAAGAGGATGTGTATTTGGAAGTAAAGTCGGTTCAACTGTAACCTCTAATTTTTCACCATCTCGCTTCGCAAGACCGATTAATTTAATCGTGTATCCTAAACTCTTACTGTATTCAATATCTTCTTCTGTAATAGAAGTAATCCCTTTTACCTTCACATCTCCAAGCTCTACATTTGTAGAGAAACCAAGGGTAGCCAAAATTGTCATTTTTCTTGCTGCATCTAAACCTTCTACATCTGATGTTGGATCCGCTTCTGCAAATCCAAGTTGTTGGGCTTCTTTTAACACGTCGTTATATGCTCTCCCTTCGTCTGACATTTTCGTCAAAATAAAATTAGTCGTTCCATTTACAATTCCCATTACTTTCGTAATAAGATCTGAAGAAAGTCCTTCTACGATACTGCGTAAAATTGGAATTCCCCCTGCCACACTCGCCTCATAGAATAAATCAGCCTTATTATCTTTTGCTGTCGCTAATAATTCAGCTCCATGTAATGCCATTAAGTCTTTATTTGCAGTTACAACATGCTTTCCGCTTTTTAAAGCTTGTAAAATATATGATTTTGCATCATCAATGCCACCCATCACTTCGATGACAACATCAATATTTGGATTATCTAAAATTTCATGTGCATCTTGTGTTAATAGAGTAGAAGGTACCTCTACCTCTCTCTCTTTCTCAATGTTTTGCACTAATACTTTCGTTACCTTCACTGGACAACCTACTTGGTGTATGAGTCGTTCTTGATGATCCGTAATAATACGAACCACACCACTGCCAACCGTCCCAAGACCTAATAACCCAACTTGAATTTCTTTCATAGTACTTTCCACCCCTCAAAAATTGTGTTTAGATGAAATTATATGAGTAAAAAACCTGAAAAACAATGTATTTTGAACATTCGGAAAAATGAAGGTTAATCTTTACAAGGAAAACGTTACCACGTGTTACACAATCTTTCTTTACAATATATAAGGGGTTTCTTGATACACGTAATAATTCAGCCAATTAGAGAATAATAGATTCCCATGGCTCCTCCACCGTACAAGCGGCTTCTCATTTGGATTATTATGCTTAAAATAGTTTTTCGGCACATCAATATTTAACCCTTTTTGGCGGTCCCGGTCGTATTCTTGCTTTAACGTGTCACAACTATATTCACTATGCCCAAGCGCAAACACTTGTCTTCCTCCTTGCCCAATAACAAGGTGAACACCTGCTTCCTCAGAGTTTGCTAACAGTGTTAATTCTGTCACCTCTCTAATATCACTCTCTCGTACTTCTGTATGACGAGAATGCGGGGCAAAAAACAATTCATCAAACCCTTGTAACAGTTTCACATGTTGCTCGCAAACTTCATGTTCAAACACACCGAACATTTTTTCCTTAAGAGGATACTTTGGAACGCCATAATGATAGTACAAACCAGCCTGTGCTCCCCAGCAAATATGAAGCGTAGATGTTACATTCGTTTTTGAATACTCCATAATATGTTTAAGCTCTTCCCAATAATCTACCTCTTCAAAAGCAAGGGTCTCCACTGGCGCTCCTGTAATAATAAGCCCATCAAACTTTTCATTTTCAATATCACGAAACGTTTTATAAAAGCTTGTTAAATGTTCTTGCGTTACATTACGAGATAGATGTGATTCCATATGAAGCAAATGAACATCTAATTGTAACGGTGTGTTTCCAATTAAGCGAAGTAATTGCGCCTCTGTATCTTGCTTCGTTGGCATTAAATTTAATATAGCAATTTTTAAAGCACGTATATCTTGTGTTTCTGCCCGCTCCTTCGTCATTACAAAAATATTTTCTTTTTGCAACACTTTGCGAGCCGGTAAATCTTTATCAATTATGATCGGCATGTGTTTTGCCTCCAACTAGAGCTGCTTCCAAATCTGCAATAATATCAGAAACATCTTCTATACCAACCGATAAACGAATTAAATCAGATGTAACACCAGCTAAACGCTGATCTTCAGCATTTAATTGTCTATGCGTCGTACTAGCAGGATGTATAACGCAAGTTCGTGCATCAGCTACGTGCGTTACGAGAGTTGCTAGTTTTACATTTGCGATAAATTCTTTTGCTGCTTCTAATCCGCCTTTAATACCGAAAGTTAAAACACCACTAGCACCTTTTTTCAAATACTGTTGTGCTAATGAGTAATTTTCATTACTATCTAAGCCCGGATAATTCACCCATTCAATACGTTCATGATTAGCAAGCCAATTAGCAACTGCAAGAGCATTTTCACTATGACGTTCCATTCGTAAATGCAATGTTTCTAAGCCAATATTGCTAATATATGCATTGAATGGGCTCATACAATTTCCATAATCTCTTAATAGCTGAACACGTGCTTTCACAATATACGCTGCTGCACCAAAGTTTTGAACGTAACTTACACCATGATAACTTGGATCTGGTTCAACAAGTTCAGGATACTTCCCATTTGTCCACTCAAAGTTTCCACCGTCAATTACAATACCGCCTAAGGAGCTCGCATGCCCATCGATATATTTAGTCGTAGAATGAACAATAATATTGGCCCCATGTTCAAACGCCTGGCATAAATAAGGAGTTGCTAATGTATTATCAACGATAAAAGGTACCTCTAATTCTTTAGCGGCAGCTGAAAATTCTTTAAAATTTAAAACATTCATCGCTGGATTTCCTAACGATTCTGCATAGATAAGTTTCGTCTTGTCATTAGCAAGCGCCGTAATTTCATCTGCCGTTAAATTTGGATTAAAGAACGTAACATCAATGCCCAGTTTACGCAAACTCACTCCAAATAAATTAAACGTTCCCCCGTAAACCGTTGAAGAACAAAGTAAATGATCCCCACTACTACAAATATTTAAAACGGCGAGCATAATAGCTGCTTGCCCAGAAGCCGTTGCAACAGCTCCTACACCGCCTTCTAAATCTGATAACTTCTGCTCAAATGCGGCTAGAGTAGGGTTTCCAATACGCGTATAAATATATCCTTCTGCCTCTAAGTTAAATAGAGCTGCTAAATCATCCGAAGTATCGTATTTATACGTTGTGCTTTGATAAAGTGGTAAAACACGTGGTTCACCATTCTTTGGCGTATAGCCACCTTGCACACAAATCGTTCCTTTTCCCCATGATTCTCCCATCTCTCATTCTCCTTTCTTTTATACAAAATAAAAAACTGCCCCTTTCCTGAAAACAAGAAAGGAGCAGTTTGAAAACACGCTCTAAAGGCTCTTTCTTATCTCTCAGGATTACTACCTGCAGGATTTGGCACAATTCCGTTATACGGCTGTTGCCAAGGTTTCATCGGGCCTGTCCCTCCACCTTTTCTTGATAAGACTATGCAATTACCGTTGATTTTATAGCAATAATTTCCTAATGTCAAACAGTTTTTCTGAATGTTCTAAAATAAATGTTAACAGTTTCATATAAAGCAACAAAAGAATTATATTCCATACTAACTCGAAAAATACCTTAGAAAAAAATGATTCATGTAAAATAAACCCGAATCATCTATTTTCATTAAACAAACTGTTTTAATAGAGCGTATAATTCTTCAAAATTATGCACTTCATATGTCGGTATAATCCCACTATCATTTAATTTTCTTTCTGGATTAAACCAACAAGTATCAATTCCCGCTACATATCCACCTTTAATATCAGCGCTTAATGAATCCCCAATAATCAGCCCTGCTTCAGGTGCAAAGTTAGGAATCCATTCAAAAACATAATCAAAATACTCTTTCATCGGTTTTTGAAAACCTGTATCTTCCGAAACAAAAACATCTTTAAATAATGAATGTAAACCTGCATTACGCAAACGTTTATCTTGCGTCTTAGAAACACCATTTGTCACTATATACAATTCATACTCTCCTTGAATTTGATTTATAAATTCAAACGCACCTTGCATGAGTTGATTTCCTTCTTCTAAGTAGTTACGATAATTATTTTCGAATAATATTCCATCTACTTCTTCTCCATACTCTTTAAACAACAGAGAAAATCGTGTATTTACAACTTCATTGCGTGATAGTTCTCCTTTTTCAAAAGCATCCCAAAGACCTTTATTTATTTTTTTATAACGAGCCTCTATCTCGTCTGTTAAAGGGATTCCCTTCTCTTCAAAAAGCACCCGTAAAGCCACTTTTTCAGCCCTTTGGAAATCTAGTAATGTATCATCTACATCAAATAACAATGTTTTATATTTTTTCATAAATTCATCACACTCTCTTTTCTACAAAAACAAATTTACATAAATCGTATCATTCCTTCTTGTAAAGATAATAGGAGATATCTCATACTATACATGGGGGGTGAAAATATGAAAATCAGCAAAAATGAGGAAGAAATTTATCAATACATGCGAATCCATCAATTCCATACCCTATTTTCATTTCATGTCTTGCCATATGTAGAGCTGCATTCTTTTCAAACGAAAGAGATGATATGTAGCGAAGGAAATGCTCTCCCTTATCTCTATTACTTAATTTCTGGGAAAGCAAAAATATATATGAGTCATCAAAACGGGAAGGTTTCCTTAATTAACTTTATTCAAGCACCTTCGTTCATTGGGGAATTAGGATTAGTTGGCGTAGAATCCGTCACGAAAACGGTGGAAGTAATCGAAGATTGTATATGCTTAGCGCTTCCTCTTAAAGATTGTCAGCATCTTTTGTTACAAGATGCTACCTTTCTACAGAAACTATGCAAATTTATCGGTGAAAAAACAATTACCCGAACGGAAAGTTATGCTAAAAATAATAGTTATCCATTCGAAAACCGTTTAGCGGCTTTTATTCTATTAACAGAACAAAATAACAGTTATACAGAAAAACATACCGAGGCCTCGGAATATTTAAATGTCAGCTACCGTCATCTTCTATATGTATTAAATCAGTTTTGCCAACAAAATTATTTAAGAAAAGAAGGCCGAACATATTATATACAAGATCGAAATACATTAGAAAAACTTGCTGATGAACTAAAAATATAAAAAAACAGCATTAACATGTAAACATTAATGCTGTTTTTTCGAGTGACGATTATAATTTTAATTAAAATTTACTTGCTACTTTAGCTGCTTCTTCAAGACCTGCAGCAATAATTTCTTCTGCTTTATCTGGGAATTGGTTATGTCCTTCAATAATTACTGTTTCCATGTTTGTTGCGCCGAAGAAGCCCATCATACTTGCTACATATTTAACAGCCATTTCTACCTCAGCTGCTGGACCTTCTGAATATACGCCGCCTCGTGCATTTAATAATGCAATCTTCTTATCTCCGATTAGGCCAACTGGACCCTCTGGCGTATATTTGAATGTTTTACCAGCACGGTTTAAATAATCAATATATGTGTGCAATACTGCTGGAATCGTTAAGTTCCATAATGGGAAGCCGAAAACAACTTTATCAGCTTCTAGAAATTGATTTAAATACTTATCAGCAACTTCTACTGCTTTTGCCTCTTCTTCTGTTAAATCAAATCCTTTACCTACCTTGAATGTACCATTGATCATGTCTACGCCTACATATGGTAATTCTTCTTTATATAAATCAAGTTCTACTACTGTATCATTTGGATGTGCTTCTTTATAGTTTGCTAAAAATGCCTCATATAATTTTACACTAACTGCTTGTTCCGCTGGACGGTTATTTGCTTTAACGAATAAAACTGTTGCCATTATTTATTCCTCCTAGTACTCACTCTTATGTGGTTATATGCTTTCAAAAAGGTATCCCCTGTAATTGTTGTCTTGTTGCTTACCAACATATTTTATCTTTATATCAAGACAATTTCTTCCTCACATAGACGTATTTTTCCATAAAAAAAGTCCACCTTCTAAAGGCGAACTAGGTCTTACGACTTTCGTCTTATACAATTCCATTTTTCACTGCATATAATGCCGCTTGCGTACGATCAGATAAATTCAACTTACTCAAAATGCTACTTACATGCGCCTTAACTGTCTTTTCTGTAATAACTAAAACAGATGCAATTTCCTTATTGCTCATCCCTTTCGCTAATAGCTGCAATACTTCATTTTCTCTCGCTGTTAGCACATCCACTATAGAAGGTTCTTCTTCCTTTTCTTCTACAGGTAATGTTTGAGAGAGAAGAGCATTTGCTATATCCGGATGTAATTGAATATTACCTTTATATGCGCTTCGAATAGCCTCAACAAGCTGATCGGGTTCTACATCTTTTAAAATATACCCACTTGCTCCAGCCCTTAATGCAGGTAACACATGCGCCTGATCAGAAAAACTAGTCAATACAATTACTTTCACATTTGGATACTCTTTTTTAATATATGCCGTCGCCTCAACACCATCCATTTCAGGCATATATAAATCCATTAATATAACATCAGGATTTGTTTCTCCTACTTTCACTAACGCTTCTTTCCCATTATTCGCTTCTCCAACTAACTCTAAATCTTCCTGTGTACTTAAGAAAAATGCTAATCCTTTTAAAACAACTGTATGATCATCAACTAACAATACTTTTATTTTCACGAACTTCCCTCATTTTCACATCATAATGGTACGTTTATTTTTACACTTGTTCTTTTCTTATCACTTACAATTTTAATTGTTCCACCAACTAATTCTACTCTTTCGCGCATCGTAGTCATACCTAGTGATTTTTTTTCTTTTATATTCTTTTCCACAAAGCCCTTTCCTTCATCAACTATTTCTAATGATACATTTTTCTCATTCACTGTAAAATAAATCGTCGCTTCTTTTACACCTGCATGCTTACTTACATTGTTCAGTGCTTCTTGGCCTATGCGCCACAAAGCTTCTTCTACTACACGCGGTAAATCACGAACACCCGTAACTTGCTCCCTTATTTTCAGTCCCAAATTTTGACCGTACTTCTTTAGAGCTGGCAATAATCCTTTTTCTAATCCTGCCGGACGAAGCTGCCAAATTAATGTCCTCATTTCTTTCAAAGCTCCTTGCGCAAGTTCACGCATCTCATGCAAAGATTGATCTACCTTTTCATTTTTACCTTTTAAAACTGCCTCGGCGCCTTTTGTCATGAAGGTTAATGAAAATAATTTTTGCGAAACAGAATCATGTAAATCTCTTGCTAGCCGATTTCTTTCTTCCATTCTTACAAGTTCACGACGCTGTTCGTTTAGCCTTAAATTCTCTATTATTAATGAAACATGGTTCGACAGCGCTTGAATTACATCTATTGTATTAGCATCAAACCCTCCATTATTCAAGCTAACACATAAAACACCAAATATATGGTTTTGAATATGTATTGGTGTAGCAATAACAGCTCGATTTAGATGTACATTATGTCCTATTTGATGTTTTATTAGAACTGGTTGATCTTGCTCTAACGCCTTCTTGGCCGCCTCTTTTACATCCTCTTGTAATTCTTCCTGAACGTAAGACGCTCGCAAAGATAATTCTTTTTCCTCCCTAATAAAAAGCGCCACTTGATTCCATTGAAATACTTCACCTACGTGATTTACCACCTTTTCAGGTAATACATTAAACTTATGAATCGTTTTTAAATCTTGAATGAAACGCTCTAATTTCACATAATAATGTGCTCTTCTTTTTTCATTTTCATATAATTTTGTTCGCTTTAAAGCCGTACCAATTTGGAAAGCAACCGATTGGAGTAATACTAATTCTTCTTCCGAAAAATGTGTTTTACCCGGACTTGCAACATTTAACAACCCAAATTTTTCTCCTCCAGCTTTTAAAGGAACAGTAGCATGATGAAGAATGCCCTCCGTATCTCCCCAATTATATTCAATTGCATTATTAATTCTTTTACATTCAATAATATTAACGGCTCTTTCTAATTTCCCATCTACAAAACCTCGTAAACACCAACACTCACCTTCGCACATCGGGCGTTTATTTTCATATGTAAGTGCCTCTGGTAATTGGTAATCAATCAACTTCGTATACTTCCCATTTTCATCCGCAAGAAAAATCCATCCTGTCGTTAAGCCTGTTACACTTAGTAATTTCTCTAGGACAGCTTGCAATACATGATATGTATCATTTGATGTATTTAATGTTTCTGCAATTTCCTTTAATATAACTAATTCATTTGTACGATTATCTCGAAACATACTCAGTCTCCTGCATACAAGATTTTAAATAGCTCTTAAAATAAATCATCTACTTTTCACTTTGTACTTATTCGTAACATTGATATAATGGTGAGAACATAGTTTTCATTATATCACTCGAGGGGGCTTTCATAATGACATTAAATAAAGCACTTACTATCGCTGGTTCTGACACAAGTGGCGGTGCTGGTATACAAGCAGATTTAAAAACATTCCAAGAACTGGGCGTATACGGAATGACATCTCTTACAACAATCGTAACGATGGATCCACATAACGGTTGGGCACATAACGTATTTCCAATCCCAGCTTCTACATTAAAACCACAATTAGAAACAACAATTGAAGGTGTTGGCGTAGACGCTTTAAAAACAGGTATGCTTGGATCAGTAGAAATTATTGAAATGGTTGCAGAAACAATCGAAAAGCACAATTTCAAAAATGTAGTAGTTGACCCTGTTATGGTATGTAAAGGTGCAGATGAAGCATTACACCCTGAAACGAACGATTGCTTACGTGACGTTCTTGTGCCAAAGGCATTAGTTGTAACGCCAAACTTATTTGAAGCTTACCAATTAAGCGGTGTGAAAATTAATTCTCTTGAGGACATGAAAGAAGCAGCGAAGAAAATCCACGCTTTAGGTGCCAAATACGTACTAATTAAAGGTGGAAGCAAACTTGGTACGGAAACTGCAATCGACGTCCTATATGATGGAGAAACATTCGATCTTTTAGAATCAGAAAAAATTGATACTACAAATACACACGGCGCAGGTTGCACATATTCTGCTGCAATTACAGCAGAACTTGCAAAAGGAAAACCTGTGAAAGAAGCAGTAAAAACTGCTAAAGAATTCATCACAGCTGCTATTCGTTACTCATTCAAAATTAACGAATACGTAGGTCCAACTCACCATGGTGCATATCGTAAATTCGTTGTATCAAAAGAACTTGTCTAATATATAAATAAAAAACACTCACAAAGTTCATACATTGCCTCTGTGAGTGTTTTTTATAAGCTTTATGTCTTCTGGTCATCTTATCTTTAAGATGCAGAGCTGACCTTATTTCTACCATTTCGTTTCGAGTAGTATAACGCATCATCCGCCGCTTGAATAAATTGCTCCGGTGATTCTTCATATTCTGAAACTCCTACCGAAACCGTAATTTTTATTTTCTTTCCATCTAACAATTGAAATGGGTGATTTTCAACAGCTGTACGAATTTGCTCGCCCACACGAACTCCGTAAGCTAATCCCATATTTGGTATCAAAAGCGCAAACTCCTCTCCACCCTTTCGAAAAGCCAAATCCGGAAATTGTGAAGTTTCTCGTAAAATACATCCTACTTGTTTTAACACTTCGTCCCCTGCAGGATGCCCATACATATCATTTACATACTTAAAGTGATCAATATCTATAAGCAATAAACAAAATGGATCATTTTTCATGTTCTTATTACTAATATGACGATTCATCTCTAAATCAAACTGCCTTACGTTTCCTAGTCTTGTCAATGCATCTATCGTCGCGTATTGCTTCATCGTTTGAAATAACTCGTTAGATTGTAAAACATAGTTTGCACTTATGAATGTTATGTAACCTGTAGTAATACTAGAAATGAAATATAATCCTACTACTTGAATGTCTTTAATTAACCATATATATAGCGCTGGAATTAGAATAGATAAAATATATGTGTGTAACCATACCCACTTTTCCCCTAAGGAAAGCCTCATACGCGAAAGAAAGATGCTACCTATTCCTATTGCAATGATTGTATAAAAAGCCACTTGAGAAGCTAATGAATAATCCATAAATAATAGCCTAATTACTAAAATCATACCTACAGTTATAGTACTTGCTATTGGTCCCCCAATTATAACGGCTAAAATGACAGCTAAGTAGCGCAAATCTAATAGGATAGTACCAACATGAACACCGAAATACATTAGCAATATACCTAATATTCCAGTAAAAATACCGACTACACATTTCTGCCAAAAAGAGAATCCTTCTTTTAACGGCTTATCCCTTAAAAGCTGTCCTCCAATAAAAATAAAGGAAAGAATAATTGTTGTATTTACAAATAAGTCTCTTAACATAAAATAATCTCCCTACTTTTCCATCTATCCCCTTCCTCACTTTATTGTATACGAAATACCTTTAATTCCCAAAGTTTTTGTTTATTTTTTGCTGTTCCACGTGAAACAACAAAAAATAAAAAGGGCGAAAACTCGCCCTTTTTTCATTAACAACAGCGTGATATTTTTCCACCCTTTGCGTTAAATCTTGCTTCTTGTGCCTCAGCAAAAAACTGCTTTTGACATAAAACCTCTTCTTCAGGATGATGTTGTTTCATATGCTCTACGTATACTTCATAACTTGGTACCCCAACGAGCAAACTAATAAAGCGTTTTCTTTCACTCCATACTTGCCACAACTTTTTAAGCATAGTTCCTCGACTCACTTTCATCTCTAGGAATATATGGTGCCTCTTTTAACGGCATTGGCTTATTTCTTAATACTATGATCCAAATTCGAAGTGCTGAAATTAACACAGCAATTACAACTATCATAAAAATTCCGCAAAGCGCTGCATCGATATAATCATTGAAAATAATTTGCTTCATTTGAGCGACATTTTTAGCTGGCGCTAACACTTTCCCCTCATCTAATGCTCCCTGAAATACCTTTGCATGCGATAGAAATCCAATTTTAGGATTTTCATGAAATAGCTTTTGATACCCCGCCGTCATCGTTACAATCAGCAACCCGACAGTTGGAATAAGTGTTACCCAAACGTACGCCTTTTTTCCCATTTTGAACAAAATTGTCGTTCCAAGTAATAATGCAATACCTGCTAGCATTTGATTTGCAATACCGAAAAGTGGCCATAATGTATTAATTCCACCGAGCGGATCTATTACCCCTTGGTATAAAAAATATCCCCACCCTAATACACATAATGTTGTAGCGATTACATTCGCTAATGTAGAATCCGTTTTCCCAAATGGCTTATATACATGCCCTAAAATATCTTGAATCATAAATCGGCCGACACGCGTTCCGGCATCAATTGTTGTTAAAATGAATAGAGCTTCAAAGAGAATCGCAAAATGATACCAAAATGCCATCATGGCCGTTCCACCTATTACTTGTGAGAAAATATATGCCATACCTATCGCTAATGTTGGCGCACCACCTGTACGTGATAAAATCGTTTGCTCTCCAACATTTACAGCGAGATCTTTTAGTTCATTTGGTGTAATAGCAAATCCCCATGAGGAAATAACTTGAGCTGCCTGCGAGACATCTGTACCGATAAGTGCTGCGGGACTATTAATTGCAAAATACGTTCCCGGTGTTAATACACAAGCTGCAATCATCGCCATCGCTGCTACAAACGACTCCATTAACATTGCTCCATAACCGATTGGCTGTGCGTGTCCCTCTTGCTCAATCATCTTCGGCGTCGTACCTGATGAAACGAGAGCATGGAATCCAGACACTGCACCACAAGCAATAGTAATAAATAAGAACGGGAATAAGTTTCCAGAGAACACAGGACCAGTTCCATCAATAAATTTTGAAACTGCTGGCATTTGTAAATCTGGTGCTACAATTAAAATACCGATTGCTAAACCTACAATTGTTCCGACTTTTAAAAATGTACTTAAATAATCACGTGGTGCTAATAACATCCAAACTGGTAATGCAGATGCAATAAATCCATATACAATAAGCATAATAGCAATTGTTTCACCACTAAATGTGAACATACTTGCAAGTGTTGGATTTTCTGCTACATACTGTCCTCCAACAAGAGATAAAATAAGTAGGATAATACCAATTACTGATCCTTCTCCAACACGACCAGGCCTAATATACCGCATATAAACTCCCATTAAAATAGCGATAGGAATCGTTGCTGCTATCGTAAACATTCCCCAAGGACTTCCGATTAGTGCCTTTACTACGACTAACGCTAATACTGCTAATAAAATAATCATAATTCCTAAAATACCTATCATTGCAATTAGTCCTGTAACAGGTCCAATCTCATCTTTAATCATTTCTCCTAACGATTTACCATTACGTCTCATCGAAGCAAATAAAATGACAAAATCTTGGACAGCTCCCGCAACAACTACCCCAACAATAATCCAAATGGTCCCTGGTAAATATCCCATTTGTGCTGCTAAAATCGGTCCCACTAAAGGTCCCGCCCCAGCAATCGCTGCAAAGTGATGTCCAAACAATACCCACTTATTTGTTGGAACATAGTCTTTCCCATCGTTTAATGTATGGGCTGGTGTTTGCCGATTATCATCTAAATTAAAAACCTTTCTCGCTATAAATCTACTATAAAAGCGATAAGCAACTGCATATACACATACGGCAGCTACTAAGAGCCATACAGCATTAATGGTTTCACCTTGTGATAAAGCTATTACCCCAAAAGCACCTGCTCCTACTGCTGTAATAACACTCCAAAGTAAGATTGATTTCAATGTCTTCACATACAATTCCCCCAATACTATTTCTTAGTGGAGATTGTACTAAATTTTCTGAATATTTAACTTGAATCCTCCCTATCATGAAGGATTTTCAGTTTATCATGTTAAAATACTCTCATTACCTACTATAATTCAATGTTATTTCGAAGGCGTTTTACATAATTACGACTGACTGGAATCGGTTGCTCATCATACCTATCTAAATACAAATTATACGTTCCATTGTAATAAGGTTTCAGTTCTTTTACATATGACATATTAATTAAATAGCTTTTATGCACACGTAAAAAATCATATACATTTAGCTTATTTTCTAATTCCTGAAGTGTATATGTTGAAATATACTGATTATTCGTTGTGTAAATTGAAACAGTTTTATTTTCTTTATTTTTACTTACATATACGATATCTTCTGGAAGAATGTATCGTATACCCTCTTGACTTTCTATCGGTAGTTTACGCAAATAACTCTTTGCTTTCTCACCTTGTTCTTTACCTATTTTATATAAAAGAAATTGTAAATCTTCTTCACGAAATGGTCGTAATAAATAATAAAATGCTTGGAAACGAAAAGCTGTAATAGATTCTTCTATGTTTTCACCTACAAAAATAAATTTTGTATAGCAATTTATTTCTCGTAATAAACTTGCATATTCAAAACCAGTACCATCTAGTAATTTGGAACTTAAAAAAACAAAGTCTGGTATATGTTTTTTCATCATAAATAAAGATTCTGTTCCTGTCTTTGCTTCAAAACATTCTACATTTCTCATATTTTCAGTGAAATTTTCAGCTAACTCTCTTCTCTCTTCTGCCTCTTCCATGATCAGTAAAATTTTCATTTCTTCAACCACCTAATTCTTTGTCCATATGCCCTGCTGTATACATTCGCTTTTATAAGAAATAATCCCTTTTTCTTACTATACCATTATTTATCTAAAAAAACAGAAAAAAGGAAACCACTTCGGTTTCCTCTCTCCCTTTATCCTACACTAACTACCTATAAAGAGCTGAGTATTGTAGGGTAATAAATGATCAGGGATACGTTTAAAATTTCACTTTATACTAATTCTCGTTGCTTCGTTTCCTGACCAAGTATTATTACAGCAAATACCCCAATTAAAATTGATCCACAGAAAATCGTAAATATTAATGATAGTGAAGCTTCTGAGGCAACTAAATACCCCACTAATAATGGTCCAAGAATACCACCAATACGACCAAATGCTGCTGCCATTCCTGCACCTGTACCACGAATAACCGTTGGATACTGCTCAGGTGTATAGGCATATAATGCTCCCCAAGCACCTAAATTAAAGAAGGATAGTAACATACCTGCAACGATTAATACTGTTAATGAATCCGCAACCCCAAACAAATAGGCACTGCAAGCTGTCCCGATTAAATACGTAACCAAAACAAATTTACGACCGAGACGTTCAATAAACCAAGCAGCGGTGAAATATCCTGGAAGTTGAGCTAATGTCATAATAAGTACATATTGGAAACTTTTTATTAAACTAAATCCTTTTAGCACCATTACACTCGGTAACCAAAGGAACATTCCATAATAGGAAAAGACAACACAAAACCATAGAATCCATAGCATAATTGTTGCTTTACGATATTCCCCAGACCAAACTGATTTTATATTTTCAATAACAGATGGCCTTTTTTCAACTTTTTGGAACCTTGGGGAATCCGGTAAATTCCATCTTAAATATAAAGCATATAGTGCTGGAACTGCACTCAATACCATCGCAACTTCCCAACCATATTTAGGAATAACAAAATACGAGATAAGAGCTGCAATTAGCCATCCACCTGCCCAAAAACTTTCTAATAACACAACAATTTTCCCACGTTCATGCGCTTCAACACTCTCTGATACTAGTGTAGAGGCAACCGGAAGCTCTCCGCCAAGCCCCATGCCAATTAAAAAGCGTAAAACGAGAAACATCGCGAGTGTCGTCGTTAATGCAGTTAAACCACTACCGATAGAAAATAATAATAATGTAATAATAAAGACTGATTTTCGTCCTATTTTATCTGATAGTATTCCAAAAATAAGCGCTCCTACTGCCATACCGATTGAGTTAATACTGCCTATCCAGCCCATTTCCTGGCTCGTTAATCCCCAATCCTTTTGCAAGGCTACCATTACAAATGAAAGCATTCCAACATCCATTGCATCAAATAGCCATCCAAGCCCAGCTATCCCAAGTAGTTTGCGCTTCGAAATTTCTTTTACCTTGCCCACTAGAAGTCCTCCTTACACAGGTGTCTTTACACATCATTTTACATGTGTGAATTGTATAAGTAAAATACTTTTGTGTAAAAAATTCTCCTTCATCATTCCCAAAAAGTAAAACGTCTATCCTGATTGGTGCGGGCTAATAATCAGTGGGGATGCCTCACTGATTAAAGTTTCAATTTATTAAAAATGAACTAATAAAAAAAGCAGCGATATTTCGCTACTTTTTCGAACGCATTACTTCTTTTAAAAATTCCGCTAATACTAACTGACGACGCCAGCGTGTTGGATTACTGCATAATCTATAAAACCACTCTAAATGAATCGCTTGAATCCATTTTGGTGCACGTTTTACCTCTCCAGCCCATACGTCTAAACTTCCACCCACTCCAACAGCCATTTTCGTTTCTAAACGATGCTTATTGTTTTGGATAAAGTTTTCTTGTCTCGGGAAACCAAGTGCAACAAGTAATAAATCTGGTTTTGCTTCTTGAATGCGAGAAATAATATTCTCTTCGTCTTCTTGTTTAAAATAACCATCTTGTATACCAGCAATGGATACAGCTGAATATGTCTTTGTTAAATGCTCTGCTGCAGCTTGCACAACATGCGGCTTTGCACCTAATAAGAAAACAGATACCGGTTTGCTATCTTCTGATAACTTCGCCAGTAAATTACACATTAAATCAAAACCTGCTACACGTTCTTTTAAAGGTGTACCAAGCATACCGCTTGCTTTTACAACACCAATACCATCAGGTGTAATTAAATCTGTATTCAATAATGTTTGATAGAACTTTTCATCCTTTTTTGCACACATAACAATTTCAGGGTTTGCTGTTACTACCTGAAACGTATGAGTTCGCTCCGATTCTAGTTGTTCTTTTAAATATTGGACCGTTTCATCCATTGTCATTGTAGAAAAAGGAACGCCTAGAATATCAACTGTTTGTACTGCCATAGTTAACTATCCTCTCTATCATTACAAGTTTTTTACTATTAATTGCTTATATGTTTCCTTTGTATCTTCATATAGTTTTTGAAGTGAGAAGTTCATAGTAGCATGCTCATAAATATGTTTACCCATTGCTGCTAACTCTCCAGTTTTCCACTTATCATACGCTTCTTCTAAAGCTAATGCCAATGCCTTTCCATCACCTGTCGGTACAATCCATCCGTAAGTTTCATCTACGATTAAGGGTTCAATTTCTCCAGCCCTAGTCACAATTGATGGTACGCGTTGATTTGCCGCTTCTAATAAAACTAGTGGGAACCCTTCACTATGGGAAGTTAATAAATTTACATGTGACGACGCAAATAATTGTTTTACATCTTGACGATGTCCTAAAAACTCTACTTTATCGTTAATCCCTTTTTCAGTAGCTAATGACTTTAGATTTTCTTCTAATGGGCCATCACCAACTAATAATACTTTAATTTTCTCTAATTTTGTTTGTTGTAACGCATCAAATAAAACTTCATGTCCTTTGACAGGATGTAATCGTGCTACTTGGATTGCCGTAAATACATCTTCATCAATATTGAACATTTCTTTTTTATTATAGCCTTCTGCTTTTTCCTTATCGTATTCAATTCCATTATAAATAACATGCATCTTTTCATTTGAAATACCTAATGCTGCCAGGCTTTTTTTCAATCTATTTGTTACAACGAAAAATAAGTCTATATTTTTTAAGGCTTTCAAATTTAATTTCGTAAAAATCCAACCTTTTAAGCCCTGTTTAGTAAAGTCTTGAAATGGATCACTATGAATAGTCGTTACCCATTTTGCCTTTATTCTCTTTTTCATTAAAGAAACATAGAAATTAGCCCTAGGGCCATGCGTATGAACTACATCAAATTTTTCTTTATTAATAAATTTACTTATATTCTTTAAAATGGATAAATCATAGCGCGATTTTTGTGAAAACACATGGACTTTTATCCCTAACTCCCTTGCTTCCTTCGCAACAATTCCATCTTCAAATACTGCTAATTCTACTTCACCAGTTGGAAACTGATCGAGAAGTGAAATAATATGTGTTTTCCCTCCCCCATCTTCTGCTCCTGCATTCATATGCAATATTCTCATATTTTTTCCTCCTTTAAATCCTCGCTACGTTTCCATCTATTTTTATTTTACTGTACTAAAAAATAAAAGCTAACAAAAGTTAGCTTTTATTTTTATCATTCAATTTCTAGGTCTACTATTAGATAAGCTAACACCACTACAAAGTAAATCCCAACTCCTGGTGCTGTTAAAATATGTCCTGCAATATAAGCAATACCTAACGCTAACAATAAGCTTGCTGAAATCATTCCATATTTTATATTAAATATGTCCTTAAATCTCGTAGCAAATGCTAGTAGAATTCTTAGCCCGTAATAAATAAATGGAATCATTAGTAATACAAAGCCAATAATCCCGAAATCATAAAACCAATCATGGAAGTCCATTTCAATTAGTTTTGGATCTGGCTGCTTTTGTTCATTGTATTTAAAGTTACCTGCATAACCCATGCCTAATAACTTTTGTGACACTGGTGCTTCTTTAAAGAACTGCTTATGTCTTTCTTCATATACTTGACGTCCACTGAAAATAAGATTTTCTTGATTTTCTTTCTTTTGCTCTTTCTCAAGCTCTTTCTTAACTTCCTCTTCTATCTTCGCCTTTTCTTCTGGCTTTTCACCTTTATGATGCTTTTCTTCTTTTGCTTTAAGTTCTTGTTCTTTTTTCAGCTTCTCTTTAATTTCTTTTTCTTTTTGACCTTGCTGTGCCACATTTTGCTCTGATAAATAATTATTGTGAATACCCATATTTTGTGCTAATGGCGTTTGTTTAAACGTTCCAACTACACCAGCTAATAGGACAATAGCAATTACTGCATTAAGCGCAAGGGATTTTTTGTTCGGATTTTTTCTATCAAATAATAATTGTAGTAAAATAATCCCGATTGCTGCCGCTAACGTAGCACCAATTGAGCCCATCCCTACTTTTGTACCAACTTGAATTAGCGAATAAATCATTAAAAGTGATGGAATCCAATATAAAATGTGTTTCCAGCTCTTTGTTTTTTGAATAGAATATAGTACTACAATAGGGAAAATAATAGCTAAGATTGAACCTAGTTCATTCCCTGCATAGAACCAACCTCGAGAACCCACCTTCATCCATTCATAACTACCAAAGTCAGTAGATGTTGAAATAGAAATAACCATAATTGCGTTAATGATTAATGTAGAATATACAATACTATTTCGAACCTTATCACTAATATTAACTGTCTTTTTCAATGATTTTAAAGCTAAAATGTATGATCCCAGCATGATATATATATATAATGCTTTCGCAACGAATTTAACTTCTTCACTAAGTACAATAGGATCCTTAACTAGTTTGTTATTAATAAATCCTACTCCTAAAATCCCGGCTAATAATATAAGATAAATTAAAAACTTTCTATTTTCCTTCTCTTTTGCCTGAATTAAAATGTAAATGCCACCAACAGCCATAATAAGGAATCTTACTAAAATTCCAACGGTAGCATTTGACTTTAATAAAGTGATGCTAAGAGACGTTAATAAATCTAAAACAGGCTGTAAAATAATAAAAAAGAGCAAAAAACGCTCAAATCTAACCCTAGCTTGATTTGCTAACATTCCAAGACCTCCATACAAAATCTTAACATTATCTTTTAATCATAATTTTTATCTTCAAAACACACCTAGCAATTATAACATAACTCATATTTAAATTGAGAACTTATTTTTATGCCGAAACTAACCAAATCCAGCGTAAGTAGTACTAGAAAACATTATCCTTTAGCTATCCTTCCCTATCTCTATAAAAACTATCTAACACTCTTCCACTTATTATCAGCATTATAGTAACATTTGTTAATTTGTTTATAAATATATAAAATTTAATAATTACGCACAAACACACACTCGGCTATCCTACAACTAAAGATTAACCTTGCTCCGTTTTCTCCTAAACATTTTCAAACGCTTTCTTTATGTATTTTATCCGTTTTTCTACATGTAGCGAAAAGTAATTGTTATTTCCAATACTTTAGTGTATATTTTTTCTCTGGAACATCTTTAGGAGGAAGGGATTACAGCAATGTTATTAATCGATATATTTACGTTTCTTGGCATTATCGCCGCTGCTATTTCCGGTACATTAGTTGGTTTAAAAAAAGATTTAGATTTATTCGGTGTCCTTTGTTTAGCTGTAGCTACTGCGCTCGGCGGCGGTATTATTCGTGATATTATGATCGGTAACCTGCCTCCCGTCGCATTTGTTAAACCCATTTACTTTTTCGTAAGCGTATTATCAGCATTATTTACTTGTATGTTTTTTGAGCGTATCAATAAACTGCAAGTCGTTATTATGCTTTCTGATGCTGTTGGCTTAGGTGTTTTTACAGCTATTGGTGCAAATGCGGCAATGTCACATCATGTTGACGCCTCATTTTTAGTTGTTTCAATGGGAGTCATTACAGGTATTGGAGGCGGTATTTTGCGTGACATTTGTGCTCAAGATATCCCTTACGTATTCCGAAAAGAGATTTACGCAATCGCTTCTATCTTAGGAGCAATTAGCTTCCTAATCACACACGCTATGGGGGCACACGTATTAGCCTTCTATGTTTGTTTATTAGTAACATTCGTTATTCGTGTCGTCACTGTAATATATAATGTGCATTTCCCTGTTTTCTTTAAAACACATGCTAAAGTTAATAAAGGCCATTAAGAGAATTCTAAGTAGAATTCTCTTAATTTATATACTATTCAACGAACTAATATAGAGTAATTATATATAAGCATATATAATTACTCTATATTAGTTTTAAAATTGAAAACGTTTTATATACAGGGGGAAGAATGATGCTTGGGGTTTTCAAAAAAAATATTAATAAAACAAATGCCAGTATAATCGAATTAAGTAAGGACCAACAAATAACTTTTAATGTACCTACTAATTCTGAATTGAAAATTCAAATGGATATGCTACATATTTCAAAAGAAGATTTACAAGTTGTAAAAGTACTACAGCCTTTTATTTATGCAGAAATTGATTGGATTACCGAAAAATTCTATGCCAACATTACAAAACAACCTAATTTAATTACTATTATTGAACGTTACAGCTCTATTCCAAAACTAAAACAAACTTTAAAAACACATATTAAAGAATTATTCAGCGGTAATATGCATGAAGATTTTATTGAACAGCGTGTTAGGATTGCCAAAAGGCATGTACAAATTGGTTTACATCGAAAATGGTATACTGCTGCTTATCAAGAATTATTCCGCTCTATCATGAAGATTTTACAAACAAAAATAACGACAATCGATGATTTTTCCTATTCTATAAATGTCATAAATAAATTATTTACTCTTGAACAAGAACTTGTTCTTGCAGCTTATGAATCTGAATATGAAAGAATGCAAAAAGAGCATGAAAAAGAAAAAGAATTAACTGCTATGACAATTACACATATTGCAACAGAACTAGCTGCTGTATCTGAAAAAACAAGCTCTTCTATTCAAAAACTAACCGCCAAATCTGAAACTATTGTAGAGATTGCTAAAACAGGTACATCATTAGCTACAACATCTGAAGAAAAAGCGAATAAAGGGAAAGAACAATTAAACCAGCAGAATAAACGAATGGGATCTATTCAAATGAATATGGAAACGATTATTACAGATACTCATGAACTTCTCAATATTTCTAACAAAATTAATGAAATCATAGATATTGTTAAATCGATTGCAGAGCAAACAAATTTACTGGCACTAAATGCTGCTATCGAGTCTGCACGTGCTGGAGAATTTGGGAAGGGGTTTTCTGTTGTTGCTGGTGAAATCCGAAAATTATCAGAGCAAACGAAAGAATCTATATTTAACGTTACAAAGCTCGTCGAAAAAACAAATGAACAAATTACCCGTGTTTCGTCTTCCGTTAAACAAATTAGCTCTCTCGTATCGGAAGGAACGGATAGTATGTCGGCAACAGATCGATACTTCCAAGAAATCGTAAAAGATATGTCTAACTCAAAAGAACAGAATAAGAAAATTGAACACGAGCTACAAGCTATTTCACAAGTAATGAAAGGAATTCAAGATGATTCCTCACAAATGGCTCTAACAGCCGATAATTTACAACTAGAACTAAATCGATAAGATAAAGTGAAACTTTAATCAGTGGGGGGGTTCATCCCCCTTTGATTATCAGCCCTCACCAATCGGACTTTTACGGGCAGCCCGCCCCCCACCTAACTTCTTTGCTTTCGCTGATTTTGAGGTGGGGGTCTTGCTGTCTGGAAAATAGCGGGATAAAATTCAAGTCAGGCATATTTTTCATCTACACTGACTACTAAATTTCATCTTCCCTCAAAAAAAGAATCCAGAATGGATTCTTTTTATTTTCTGAAAAATATTTTTTGACAATACACATAACTCATATAAACACCAAAGCTCTGCAAAATGAACAATGCCGGCATAATTACATTGTAATATGCCATATCTACTTGAAAGAGCTTTAACAATACGTAGCCACTAATTAAAAATAAAAACAACATATATCCCTCATTTTGTTGTTTCTTAATAAGAAAGTGTAATAGAGCTATAGTCATAAACAATGTTACGGCTATATATATCATTTTTTCACATTTGAAAAGAATAGAATTTATTCCCTCATCTGAAAACTGATTTATCATCGGTTCTAAAAGTTTAAATCTTTCTCCCTCAATCTCTTTTAACTTTTGATCAATATGCTCTGTTACACTTTGATTTTTCGATATTTTTTCCTCATGTTGCGTTTTTCCAATTAAAACAGATTGAACATACGTCTCATTCGCAATCGTATATTGTGACATTCCCATTGTCTTAATTCCATAATTCACACTAAAATGGGCACTATAAAATAGAATAAGTATCCCTATCATCTTTAGTAACACCTTTTGTTTCGTTGCTGATTGAAATACTTCGATTAATAATACATATACCGTGATAAAAATAGGAAGAAATAATCCCATTGGGAAAATCATATTACTAAATGCAAATAAAATCGCTGAAAACACCCACATATAAGGATGATCTAATCCTTTATATAAAAGTATGTAACAAGCAAAATAAAATAAAAATATTGCAAGTGACTCAGGAGTTAATACGGAACTCATGAATATATTTGGAATATACAGAGCATAAAATACGGAAGCAATACGACCGCATTCTTCTCCCAAAACCATTGCCGCAATACGATAAATAAAAAATGAGGTTCCTGCGCAAAATAACACATTAACTAGTTGTAAAGCGAATAATGTATCACCAAATATACGAATAATTATTGACTCATATATAATAAAAGGCAAATGAGTTACAGTCCCTATATTATTACCAATTGCAATCTGCTTTGCAGACTCATACATCACTTTCATATCACCAATTATTGGAGCATCTACAAATAACAGCATACTAAGCCTTACAACTATAGTTATACTTATAAGAAAAGTAAGAAATTGTTTATCTGTAAAACGATATTGTAGAATTGATGTCACTAGCAAAATGAGTATGACGAAAATTGCCAATATGATTGTTACACTTGTTGTACTTCCTCCAAAAAATTGCTTACTTGTCTCAAATGCTGCCCAACAACTATAAACAAAAAATGCGAGCATCGCACCGATCATAATTTTATTGAAGAAAGATGAAAAATTTGTTTGTATATGATTCATATGTCCATTGCACCTCTATTTCCATTCATAACAAAACGATTCTACCATGAATGGGTACACGGCTGATAGAGAATTTCTATGACAAATACATAGTCATTACTTTTTACTTGCAATGTAAGCGAATCCTCTTTTACACTACATTTTAGATAAAATAAATTTTCTTTCAGTTACATGAATACAAATACAGAAGTTTAAATAATCCTCTTTTGGAATACACTTTACTTCATTAAATATCTAATATGAGTAATCCACTTACACATATTATTCTGATTGAAAACAGACTATAGGGGCTGAATATATGGAAAAGAAATTCATGCGAGAATCTAAAGCAATTAAGACAACACGTGTTTTTCCTAACGATTTAAATAATCACCAAACACTTTTTGGAGGGAAATTATTAGCAGAAATTGATAGTATTGCTTCGATTGCGGCTGCAAGACATAGTCGTAAACATTGCGTAACAGCATCTATTGATTCAGTTGATTTTTTAACTCCAATTCACCAAGCTGATTCTGTTTGTTATGAAGCATTTGTATGTTATACAGGGAAATCTTCAATGGAAGTTTTCGTAAAAGTAATCGCAGAAAATTTATTAGCAGGCGAGCGTAGAATTGCCGCTACTTGCTTCATTACATTTGTGGCAATAAAAGATGGAAAACCTTCGTCCGTACCACAAGTACTTCCTGAAACTGAGGAAGAACATTGGTTACACACAACCGGTTCAGAACGCGCGGAAAATAGAAAAAAAGGACGTTTAAAAAGTAAAGAAATGGCTGAGGTTTTAACTTTAAATAAACCTTGGAATATTTAATACAATACTCTTCTATATACATGCATGTTTTTTTCTTCCTTGCATGTATTTTTTTATACAAAATATCACCTCTTACCATTTTATTGTCAATCTGTTCTCCTAAATCATGCACCAGCTTTTCCTTTATTTTGTTATACTATTAATGGTATATTAAATAAAGTTCGTTTAAAAATAACCATAATATGATTAAGTATATAAGGGATGGTGCGGTAATGACTATTGAAGTACCAATTTCAATACCAAAAACGTTAATTATTATTCCAGCGTATAACGAGGAAGAAGCAATTGCAGATACATTAACAAGATTATTAAAACTAAAACAGCATTTTACAGGATTAAGCATTTGCGTTATTAATGATGGATCACACGATAAAACAGCTCAAATCGTAAAAGATTTTCCTGTTCACCTTGTGAATTTACCATATAACCTAGGTATTGGCTCAGCTGTACAAACTGGATATAAATACGCATATGAGAACGGATATGATATTGCGATTCAGTTCGATGCTGATGGACAACATAATCCAGATGATTTATATAAAATTATAAAGCCTATCGCTGAAGATGAATGCGATATGGTACTAGGGTCACGTTTTACAGAAAAAACAGCATATAAAGGTAGTATTTCCAGAAGGATCGGTATTTTTTATTTTACTGCCCTATTGAAAGTACTAACAAAACAAACATTTATGGATCCAACTTCTGGATATCGTGCTATCAATCGAGAAGTAATTAAGATTTTTGCACATAATTATCCAAAAGATTATCCAGAACCAGAAGTCCTTATTCATTTAAAAAAGAAAAAACTTCGCATTAATGAAATATCTGTAAATATGCAAGAGCGACAAGGTGGACAATCTTCCATCACACCTTTTAAATCTGCATATTACATGATTAAAGTAAGCCTTGCTATATTGATGCAAAAAATCGTGAAAGGTTGATAATAAATGCCTATAATTACCTTTTCATTCATCTTTATTTTATTATTATTATTATTAATTATTAATTCCATTCGCCGTGGAACTCTAGAAACGAAATATGCTGTTTTATGGATTTTCGTTTGTATTGCAATGGCTATTTTAAGTTCTACCGATAAAATTATAAACTGGATTGGAAAACTATTAAAAGTAGAATATCCCCCTTCCATTTTATTCTTATTTGGACTATTATTCTGTTTCATCTTAATTTTTGACCTAACAAGAAAAATTTCTAAACAACATCATCAACTTGTAACATTAACACAAGATTATGCGTTACTAAAGCAAAAATTAAATGCAACTGAGCCAGACAAAGACTAACCTAATATTTCAAAGCTAATATAAAAAACCTCTTAATCTATTTCAAAAATTAAGAGGTTTTTTTATGCTCAATAATAATTTGTTCGCCTTCATAATCCTTACGATAAATATTATCCTACTTACTAATAAGTTAAAATGGTATGAATAAGAATTTATAAGCAATAGACATGTTAAAGCTGTTTAAAATACGAGAATTAACCATAAGAATCTCATTTCCTGCTACCTTTTTAATAGAAAGTTGATTTACAAAGTTTATATGCGTTAAACTTATACAGATGTTCTTGTAATCTTCTTCCTTTCAAAAGGCTTGTATATATGATGCAAGACATAAAAAACTTGAGGAGATAAAAATTCTATGATGGAACAAAAGCAACTTGTTTCTGTTGTCATACCTCTGTATAACACAGAAAAATATATTGAAGAAACGATGCAGTCAATACTAGATCAAACATATAAAAATATCGAAATTGTAATTGTAGATGATGGAAGTAAAGATCAATCACCTTCTATTGTGAAAAACCTTGCTGAAAAATATCCAGGGCAAGTAAAATACATTCATCAAAAAAACCAAGGTGTTTCGGTAGCCCGTAATACAGGTATCGAAAATGCTAGCGGAGAATATGTCGCTTTCCTTGATAGCGATGACTTATGGCATCCAACTAAAATTGAGAAGCAAGTCGAAAGTATGCATAAAAATGAAATGAACGCGTGCTATTGTGGTTATATGAATTTTTACGAAGAAACAGGCGAGAAGGTTGAACATACAACAAACTTTATTAAAGGTGATATGACAAAAGCATTCCTAACACATCAAGTTGTTGCTCAAACAAGTACTTGGATTTTCAAACGATCCATCGTAATGGATCATAACATTCGTTTTACACCAGGATGTAGTTGGGGCGAAGATTTAGAGTTTTTATTTAAACTAATGAGTGTGACAAATGTATGCTATGTCGATGAATATTTAACATATTATAGAATCTTATCAGAAGGAAATCTTTCTTCTAAGTATAAAGATTATGAATTAAAAACGACAAAAGAGTTGGAAGTATTCAATCGTATGAAGGATTGGGTACATAATAAATCTCAAGATTTCATTACAAAAGACCCTCAGTCACTTATTGAGATTCTTGAGACTTATTTATTCCCTTATACAGTCATCAATAACGCTTGTATATATATTAAGGGAAACTCTCAATTAGATAAATCACAAGTTCAATTAATCAAAAAAGATATAAAGAAATATTGCCGTAAAATCTATTCAAAGAATGGAAAACGTAGTAAAAAACTATATGCAATGCTTTGGTTTGTACGAATTAAATTTCTGTTTTCTTAAACTGAAAATATAACGATACTCTCTCTTTCTGTGAACAAATCAAATTTACCAATAGGACAAGCTAACCGGGTCCTAAAGAATAGAAAGGTCTTTTCTCATGAAAACAAATAAAATTCTAAAAAACGCATCCTACCTCTTTGTAGGAAACATTACTGTCCGTTTTGTACTGGCTATTGCAACAATTTTCTTTGCAAGATATGTTTCTCCAAGTGATTACGGTATGTTTACAACTGCGTTAGCAGTTTCAGCTGTTATTTGTTACTTTACAGATGCAGGTTTGACACATACCTTTATGCGTGAAGGAACGAGAAGCGATGCTAATATTAGCGTACTAATAAGTAGTTATTTACGTATTCGTTTAATA
Organism: Bacillus cereus group sp. MYBK216-1; assembly: GCF_051916495.1. Classification (NCBI taxonomy): domain Bacteria; kingdom Bacillati; phylum Bacillota; class Bacilli; order Caryophanales; family Bacillaceae; genus Bacillus; species Bacillus cereus group sp. MYBK216-1. The sequence continues at coordinate 75,056 of NZ_JBQAGT010000005.1, read as the reverse complement.
TTAGCTATCGTAATTTCTGTACTTTTCGCTATTTTTGCCCAGTTCTTCTATCCCGATGCTTACTTACGGGCGATGGTATATTGGGTTGTTCTACCAACAATGTTCGGAGCAACCTTACAAGGTGTTGGCATGGCTTACTTCCAAGTAACAGAACGCATGCAATTTACAGCTATTATTTCTGTACTACAAGGTGTAACAGCTGCTGCTGCCCTATTACTAGGGATGTCTTTCCAATGGTCACTTATGATGGTTGCTGCCATGTACGGGGTATCTAGTCTTGTAACGGGTGTTATCGCCTTTATAATGACAATACGTTATACGAAAGTACATAAGGGTTGGGATAAAGGCATTTTAGATCAACTACTTATTTTCACAATCAATGGAATCATCATTATGCTCTTACCACAATTGGGCCCTATTATATTAGAAAAGGTTTCAACGTATAATCAAGTTGGATTCTTTGGTGCTGCATCTAAAATACCTGCTGTACTATATCAAATACCTGGGGTAATTGCAGCTGCCTTTTATCCAAGGCTGTTTGCTTTTGGTAATGAGAAAAATATTGAAGAACATAGAAAATTATCAAGTTTTGAATTAAAACTTATGTCTTTTTTAGGAATGGGAATTTCTATCCCCTTTATTGCTGATCCAAGTTTCTGGATTGTTAGTTTATTAGGAGAAAAATACGCTCCCGCTGGTGACGCTCTTGCTATTCTAGCGTTTATGGTTATTTTACAATCAATTAACTATCCACTAGCCGATAATTTAACAACGATTGGCCAGCAATGGAAACGTGCAACAACAATGACTATTGGATTAGTTGTTGCCATCATAGGTTATATTGTATTAGGTAGTAAATATGGAATGATGGGGGCAGCTGTCGCAGCTATCCTTACCGAAATTACACTATTAATCGGATTTATCCTCTTTATTCGTAAAGGTATGCAATTATTAGTTAAAGGAATTATATTTAATTCCTTAGCCTTTATTATTAGTTACGGTATATACCGAATTGCATTAATCAACTTACCGCCACTAATTGCTTTAACTCTTACTGGTATACTATACGGTATGATTGGAATTGTAATTGATCCTCAAATACGTGGATTCGTTTTAGGGTTTATAAAACAAAAATTAGGTAAAAAGGTAGTATAAAGTTAAGTTCCTTTTCAAAATCATGAAAAGGAACTTAACTTCTTTATTTACATCTGTTTTTCATATACATAATTATTTCTTTTAGCCCATCATAATAAGAAGTTTTTGGTAACTCTCCAATACATTTCTCGTATTTCTCTCAACTTAATACAACTGGTTTTTCCGTCAAATATAGCATTTCTACAAATTCTTTCATCTGCTTATCAAACAGACCAATGAACTGGATCATTCCTCTTTTTACAGTTATTATTCGTTTGGTATATCCCGTTAATTCCCGTATGTGTTGAATCATTTCCTCACCTGTAATGACACCATAACCTGGTATGTTCCACTTTTGTCCATAGGCCTCATCATGTGAAGCTAATTCAACCATTGCTTTTACACCATCTGGTGTGAAAATATATTCACGGGCAATCTTTTTATCTCCAACAAAGCTAGACATTTTATTTGCAAGTATTGCCTTTAATGTATGATGGACAAGTATGCTTTCTGCATTTGGACCATAAAGGTCTGGGAAATGAGCAATAAACATTTGTACATTAGCTTGTTTTGAAAATATATACATTTTGAAATGATGGCATTATATGAAAGAATTTAGTATCATGATTCAAGGTACTATTTCAAGTTGGACGGAGGATACTATGAGCTTATTAACAGTTGAAAAATTAGGACATACATTTGGCGATCGTACATTATTTAAAGATGTATCTATGCGATTATTAGCAGGTGAGCACGTTGGATTAGTTGGTGCAAACGGTGTTGGTAAATCAACATTCATGAATATCATTACTGGTCAGCTTATTCATGACCAAGGTCGTGTAGAATGGACACCGGGCACACATTACGGCTACTTAGATCAGCATACTGTTTTAACACCTGGGCGTACAATCCGTGACGTACTAGCGGATGCATTTTTACCGTTATTCGAAAAGGAAAAAGCTTTAAATGAAGTTACAGAAAAAATGGGAACTGCTACACCAGAAGAACTAGAAGAACTTCTTGAGCAAATGGCAGAAATACAAGATGCACTTGAAGCAGGTGGTTTCTACTTACTAGATATGAAAATTGAAGAGGCTGCACGTGGTCTTGGAATTGATGCAATTGGTTTAGATCGTGATGTTTCAGCACTAAGTGGTGGACAACGTACAAAGGTATTGCTTGCAAAGCTATTACTTGAACAGCCAGAAGTGTTATTGCTTGATGAACCTACTAACTATTTAGACGTTGAACATATTCATTGGTTAACAAATTATTTAAAAGAATACCCACATGCATTCTTATTGATTTCTCATGATACGGAATTTATGAACAAATGTGTTGATGTTATTTTCCATCTAGAATTCACAAAAATGACACGCTATACAGCGACATATGAAAAATTCCTAGAACTAGCAGAAATCAATAAAAATCAACATATAAACGCTTATGAAAAGCAGCGTGAGTTTATCAAAAAACAAGAAGACTTCATTGCAAAGAACAAGGCTCGTTATTCAACGACAGGTCGTGCAAAGAGTCGTCAAAAACAACTTGATCGCATGGAACTTATTGATCGCCCAGAAACAGCGATTAAACCTGAATTCTCATTTAAAGAAAGTCGCGCAAGTAGCCGCTTCGTCTTTGAAGGTGAAAATGTAGAAATCGGATATACGCATCCTCTACTACCAAAGCTATCAATGACGATTGAACGTGGTGAAAAAATTGCTATTGTTGGATGTAACGGTGTTGGTAAATCAACGTTACTAAAAACAATCTTAGGTAAAATTAAACCTTTAAGCGGTAAAACAAGCCTTGGTGACTTCTTAGAGCCTGCATACTTTGAACAGGAAGTTAAAGCTGATAATATAACACCAATTGATGATGTATGGAATACATTCCCTGGTTTAGACCAGCATCAAATTCGTGCAATGTTAGCAAAATGCGGATTAAAAAATGAACATATTTCTCGCCCATTAAGTCAATTAAGTGGTGGAGAACAAGCAAAAGTTCGTTTATGTAAGCTAATGGGTGAGGAAAGTAACTGGCTATTATTTGATGAGCCGACAAACCATCTTGATGTTACAGCAAAAGCGGAACTTAAGAAGGCTATGAAAGCATATAAAGGAACAATTCTCCTTGTATGTCACGAACCGGACTTCTATGAAGATTGGATCACAAAAGTTTGGGATGTTGAAGAATGGTCTCAAAACAGTAAGTAGTCTTTAAGAAAAAACTCCTTGTGTAGACAAGGAGTTTTTTACTTATTTTTATTAAGAATTTTTTATATTGTAGTATCCTATAAGGCGTAATTGAAATTCTTTTAATTCCGGATACGCCTCTAAGTTTGCTAACATACCTCTAATTACCGGAATTCTTGGATTAAGCAATCGGATTTCAGCCTCTAAAACATCTAACGTTACTAACAACTCATCATCCTCTAATTGATCAGCTAAATTACGCTTAAATACAATAATTTCTTTTAAAAAATGCTCTTTAACTTGTTCCTTAATGAGCTCGGATTTACAAAGAAATTCTCCAAGCTTTTCTTCATGTAAAATAGGTTCTTCCGAAGATTCTACTAAGCCATCTACTAAATGATCTACTCTTTTTAAAATAAAAGCAGCGACATACGATAAATCGATTTCTGGTGCTTGTAAAATAATTAATTCTAAATACCCACGGCATATGCCTTCTACCATAATTACTAAATCCAATAAATATGGCATAACCTTTTCACCATAAATGGACAATAAACTATTCCGATAAAATGCATGAGACTCTAACTTCATCCGCATCATAAATTCTTCCACTTCTTTATTAAACGGAATTGCATTTTCTCTCGCATGCATAATAATAAATTCTTTATGCTTTTGTATATCATTAAACTGACAATGTAATTGTTTTGCAAATTTTTCACGTGGTAATAAAGACTCTTGTTCAATATCCAGCATTTTCTTTTGGATTTTGTCATAATAATATCGAAGTGTCGCTAATAAAAGCTCATCTTTCGATTTAAAATATAAGTAAAAAGCTCCCTTAGATATACCACTAGCTGTCACAATTTCCTGCACTGATGTCGCATTTACACCCTTAGTAGCAAATAACTTCATAGCCGATTCTATAATTAAACGCTCTTTTTCTTTCATATCTTCTCTCCTAAATTTAATCTCGCATCTTATTATAAATGTATTATACCATCTCTTTTTATTGACGATTGACCGAGCGGTCAGTTATATTATGTATTAGACTGACCAGTTGGTCAATATAATAAAAAGGGAGCGCAAACATGAACAAAATCATCAATTTCTCGTTAAAAAATAAGTTCGCAGTTTGGCTACTAACCATTATTGTTACTATTGCCGGGATCTACTCTGGACTCAATATGAAGCTGGAAACAATTCCTGATATTACAACACCGATTGTAACAGTAACTACGGTCTATCCTGGTGCTACACCAGAAGAAGTAGCTGATAAAGTTTCAAAGCCGATGGAAGAACAACTACAAAATTTAAGCGGTGTTAACGTTGTAAGCTCATCATCTTTTCAAAACGCATCTTCTATTCAAGTAGAATACGATTTTGATAAAAATATGGAAAAAGCAGAAACAGAAATTAAAGAAGCTCTTACGAATGTGAAGCTCCCAGACGGTGTTAAAGACCCTAAAGTTTCACGAGTAAACTTCAATGCTTTTCCTGTTATTTCGTTAAGCGTAGCAAGCAAGAATGAATCTTTAGCTACCTTAACTGAAAATGTAGAAAAAAATGTTGTACCAGGATTAAAAGGACTTGATGGTGTTGCATCTGTTCAAATTGCTGGTCAACAAGTAGACGAAGTACAGCTCGTCTTCAAGAAAGATAAAATGAAAGAACTAGGACTAAGTGAAGATACTGTAAAAAATGTAATTAAGGGATCAGATGTATCTTTACCACTTGGCTTATACACATTTAAAGACACGGAAAAATCAGTTGTTGTAGATGGCAATATTACAACGATTAAAACATTAAAAGAACTCAAAATCCCAGCTATACCTTCCTCACCTAACGGTCAAGGTAGTCAAAATGCTGGCGCTGGTGCACAAACGCCGCAAATGAATCCAGCTGCTATGAACGGGATTCCAACAGTTACATTAGACGAAATTGCTGACATTAAAGAAGTTGGGAAAGCAGAATCCATTTCTCGAACAAATGGAAAAGAAGCAATTGGAATTCAAATTGTGAAGGCCTCTGATGCAAATACAGTTGATGTTGTAAATGCAGTAAAAGATAAAGTAAAAGAACTTGAGAAAAAGTATAAAGACTTAGAGATTATTTCAACATTCGACCAAGGTGCACCTATTGAAAAATCAGTAGAAACAATGCTGAGCAAAGCAATTTTCGGTGCTATCTTTGCGATTGTTATTATTATGCTGTTCCTACGAAATATTCGAACAACGTTAATCTCTGTCGTTTCAATACCACTTTCTTTATTAATTGCTGTTTTAGTCATAAAGCAAATGGATATTACGCTTAACATTATGACACTTGGAGCAATGACAGTTGCTATAGGCCGCGTTGTCGATGACTCAATTGTTGTTATTGAAAATATTTATCGACGTATGTCGTTATCAGAAGAGAAATTGCGCGGAAAAGATTTAATTCGTGAAGCTACGAAAGAAATGTTTATCCCGATTATGTCTTCTACCATTGTAACAATCGCTGTATTCTTACCGCTAGGGCTTGTAAAAGGTATGATTGGTGAAATGTTCTTACCATTCGCCTTAACTATCGTCTTCGCTTTATTAGCGTCGTTACTAGTAGCAGTTACAATCGTACCGATGCTAGCCCATTCCTTATTTAAGAAAGAGAGCATGAGGGAAAAAGAAGTACATCATGAAGAAAAACCAAGTAAATTAGCAAATGGTTATAAACGCATACTTGCATGGGCTTTAAATCACAAAATTATTACATCAAGTATCGCTGTCCTTCTATTAGTTGGTAGTCTTGCACTTGTACCAGTTATCGGTGTAAGTTTCTTACCTTCTGAAGAAGAAAAAATGATCATTGCAACATACAACCCTGAACCAGGTCAAACGTTAGAAGACGTTGAAAAAATTGCAACAAAAGCTGAGAAGCACTTCCAAGATAATAAAGACGTCAAAACAATTCAGTTCTCATTAGGTGGAGAGAATCCAATGAGTCCTGGTCAATCAAACCAAGCAATGTTCTTCGTGCAATATGATAACGACACGAAAAACTTTGAAAAAGAGAAAGAACAAGTCGTTAAAGATTTACAGAAGATGTCTGGCAAAGGCGAATGGAAAAACCAAGACTTCGGAGCAAGTGGCGGTAGTAATGAAATTAAACTATACGTTTACGGAGATAGCTCAGAAGACATTAAGCCTGTCGTAAAAGATATTCAAAATATCATGAAGAAAAATAAAGACTTAAAAGATATAGATTCTAGTATTGCAAAAACATATGCAGAGTACACTTTAGTCGCAGATCAAGAAAAGCTAAGTAAAATGGGCTTAACGGCTGCTCAAATTGGAATGGGACTTTCTAATCAACATGATCGCCCTGTTCTGACAACAATTAAAAAAGACGGTAAAGATATCAATGTATATGTAGAAGCTGAAAAACAAAATTATGAAACAATCGATGACTTAACAAATCGCAAAATTACAACACCACTTGGTAATGAAGTAGCTGTGAAAGATGTTATGACTGTAAAAGAAGGTGAAACATCGAATACAGTAACACACCGAGATGGACGTGTTTATGCAGAGGTTAGTGCCAAATTAACATCTGATGACGTTTCAAAAGCATCTACTGCAGTACAAAAAGAAGTAGATAAAATGGATCTTCCTTCTGGTGTAGATGTTTCTATGGGCGGTGTTACTAAAGATATTCAAGAATCATTCAAGCAACTTGGCCTAGCGATGTTAGCTGCGATTGCCATTGTATACTTCGTTCTTGTCGTTACATTTGGTGGTGCCCTAGCACCATTCGCAATTTTATTCTCGCTACCATTTACAATTATTGGGGCTCTTGTTGCCTTATTAATCTCTGGTGAAACATTAAGTGTATCTGCAATGATTGGTGCGCTTATGTTAATCGGTATCGTTGTAACAAACGCAATCGTGCTTATCGACCGCGTTATTCATAAGGAAAATGAAGGACTATCAACACGTGAAGCTTTATTAGAAGCTGGTGCAACACGCCTTCGTCCAATTTTAATGACTGCAATTGCAACAATCGGTGCTCTTATCCCGCTTGCATTAGGATTTGAAGGTAGTGGCTTAATTTCTAAAGGACTTGGCGTAACGGTAATTGGTGGATTAACAAGTTCAACGTTATTAACACTTCTTATTGTTCCAATCGTTTATGAAGTATTAAGCAAATTTAAAAAGAAAAAAACAAAATAACAAAAAAATAACCTCGCTAACTGCGAGGTTATTTTTTATTTCCAAACAAGATTAGGAAATCGCCATAGCCTTCTTTCTCTAATTCCTCTTTCGGAATAAATCGAAGAGCTGCGGAATTAATACAGTAACGAAGGCCATTTGGTCCTGGACCATCTGGAAATACGTGCCCAAGATGTGAATCTCCTTCTTTACTTCTCACTTCTGTACGTGTCATATTATGACTCACATCCATCTTTTCTTTCACACTTGCTGACATAACTGGTTTTGTAAAACTAGGCCATCCACATCCACTATCAAATTTATCTAGAGAAGTAAACAACGGCTCACCGGAAACGATGTCTACATAAAGACCTTCCTCTTTATGGTTCCAATACTCATTTCGAAATGGTGGTTCTGTACCATTTTCCTGTGTTACATAAAACTGCATCTCATTGAGTTTTTCTTTTAAATGAGCATTATCCTTTGGCCAATGTTGCTTAATAAAAGCATCTCGTCCTGAGCCTTTACGATATAACTCATAGCGGAATGTGTTTTTCTTATGATATCCTTGGTGATATTCTTCAGCTGGATAAAATATAGCTGCTGGTAGTATTTTTGTCGCAATTGGTTTTGAAAAGCGCCCACTCTGCTCAAGCTCTTCTTTTGAGGCCTCTGCTTTTTTATGTTGTTCTTCATTATGATAAAAAATCACTGTTTCGTAAGACTGTCCGCGGTCGTGGAATTGCCCACCTACATCAGTCGGATCAATTTGTCTCCAATATATATTTAATAACTCCTCATACGGCATTTTATTTGCATCAAATGTAATTTGTACCGCTTCATAATGTCCTGTTGTTTCCGAGCACACTTCTTTATACGTTGGGTCCTCTTTATGACCGCCTGTATACCCTGAAACAACCTGTATAATTCCCTCCATCTCTTCAAACGGAGAAACCATACACCAGAAACACCCTCCAGCAAATGTAGCTAATTCTACCTTTTCATTTAAAGCCATTACTTCACCCCTATTCTATATTCTCCTTACAGTATGGCATAAGAAACATAATGTTATAAAAGAAAAAGCATCGAACATCGATGCTTTTTCTTCACTTCACTTTATTTTGTTCCAACATCCTTCTCAATTTCATCACTTGTTACGTCTAAAACATCTAGTAAGAAAATGAAGATTGGAATACCGATAATTAATCCCCATACACCTAAAAAGTGCTCTGAGAAAATTAATACCATAAAAGTATAGAAAATCGGTAAATTTGTTTTTTGCGACATAAACTTCGGATTTAATACGTAACTTTCAAGCGCATGAATCACTGTTACGATAACTAAAATATAAACAACGTACATAATACCGCCAATATTGTAAGCAATCATACAAAGTGGGAATAACGAAATGATAACCCCCGCTACTGGAATTAAGCCAAGCAAGAAAATCATTAACGCTAAACCCAATAATTGCGGGAATCCTAATATCCATAATGCGATAACTGAAAGAACACAGTTAACAACAGCAATTAAAAATTGTGCTTCGATTACCTTTCCAAATGAACGTGCAAATTTCTTTCCGAAGTACTCAATTTCAGTATAGAAAATTGCAAGCCTGCTTTCTTTAAACTTTGCAGTAAAACCAAAAATACGAGATTTTTCTAGTAAGAAAAACAAACTCAAAATTAAAGAAAGTAAAACTTGAAGGCCGAATTTACCAACATTTGTAATCGATTTATACAAAATGTCTACGCCTTGTCCTACATATTTAGAAAGCTCCATATGATTGACAGCATTAACTGCATACTTAATTAGTTCACTATCTGGTGGGTTTCTTAAAAATACATTGAATTGGTAAATCAGTTGTGAAATTTGTATCGTCAATACTGGTAAATATTTAAATAACGTAATAGCAATTCCACCAATTAACATTACATATAGAAATGCTATAATAATTTTTCGATTAATAGGCATGAAATGATCTAATTTGCGGGAAATAAACTTTTGGAATCGATCCATTAAATACGTGAGAATAAACGTAATTAATATTAAATTCAACATACTTTGCAGCCCGTATAACACGAGAGCAAGTATTACTAATACGAGTAACCTCTGAAATCCTTTGCTTTGAAACAGGTTTTTTATTTGCATAATCGACGAATACTCTCTCCTGTCCTATAAACTAAAACGTTAATAAGTAGATTTCTCTCTCTTTTCTACTTTTAATTATTCATTCATATTAAGATTTTTATAAACTCATTATATGCCTACCTTAACAGGTATATAAGTAGCTTACTTCTTATTTTACAATACAATGCCCTAATTCAAAACGTATTCTACATAGTATTAATGAAGATTTAAGGAAACTTCCATTTTTTTAAATAGGTCTTACCACTACTGTAACATAAAAAGCAAGCTATCAGTAGAAATCTGTCCTACAAATAGCTTGCTTTTCTTATTTTTTAAGTCAGTTTTACTATCCAATGAATGGCATAAACATTGGGATGACAACTACTGTTACAACCCCAACTACCGTTACAGCAATACTTGCCATCGCTGCCTCTACCTCACCCATTTCAATTCCTACTGCAACTCCTAATGCATGGCCCGCTGTTCCAAGTGCTAAACCTTTTGCAATCGGATGTTTCACTCTAAATGTTTTTAAGAATAATGCTCCTAATGCATATACGATAACTGCGTTGAAAATAACTGCAAACGATGTAATTGCTGGAATACCACCAATACTTTCTGAAATTGGTAACGCAATTGCTGTTGTTGCTGCTTGTGGTAACATTGAATTCATTACTGCTGTATCTAAACCGATTGCTTTTGCAACAATGAACACGACAATTACTGAGCAAATAGATCCAACCACGATAGCCGATAAGATTTGCCACCAATATTTTTTTAACTTATCTACTTGTTTATATAGTGGGATAGCGAATGCAATTGTTGCTGGTTCTAAGAAGAAACTAATCATTTTTCCGCCAGTATTATATTCTTCAAAAGTAAAGTTACCTACCTTTAGAAAGACAATCCCTAATACCATCGCTACGAATAATGGTGTAAATAAAAAGAATCCTTTTGAATGCTTAAATAATAATGTTCCGATCCCGTATGCGATTAATGAAACGACGATTCCGAAATATGGAGTCATTGTGCTTGCCATGTTTATTACCTCCTAACAATATATAAATGTAGTGGTTACGCAACCTTTCCGTGCTTGCGTCCTTTATTTACTACTTTCAATTCTTTTGTATCTTCTGTTTCTTTCTCATCTTTTCCTAAAATGAATTGTGCAAATAATCCTGTTACAGCGAGTAAAATAACTGTTGCGACAACAATTACAGTTAAAATTTGTACAAAGTACTGCCCCATTACACCAAGAGAATTAATAACTGAAATACCTGATGGGACGAATAAGAATCCAATAATACCTGTTAAAGCTGTTCCAAGTGATTCAACTTGCTCCAATTTAATAACTTTTAAACATAATAGACTAAATAAAATAACTAACCCGATTACCGATGAAGGCATTGGAATTGGTAAATGTGTTGCAATAATATTAGAAATTAACATAATAGCTGAGAATATGAATGCTTGTGATAAGAAACTATATACTTTTTTCGTACTCATTTTGGCCACCTCTTTCGATTTGGTACCTTTATTGTATAGGATGTAAACGAATAAGTAAGCGTTTACATAACAGAACGTCAAATATACAGAATCAGTTACAAATATAAAAGGATGAAATACAAAAGCTGCTTCTTAAATACGAAGCAGCTTCTTGAGTTCTTTTGCATATGTACGGCTAACAGGTACTTTCGATCCTTCTTTCATAATTAAATTATAAGTAGAATTGAACCATGGCTGAATTTCAGTAATATGATTAATATTCGCAATAAAGCTACGGTGTACACGCATGAAGCTTGCTTGTGGTAACTTCTTCTCTAAAATTACAAGTGTATCATGTGTTACATACGTTTCCCTCATTGTTTTTACTGTTACTTTCCCATCTACAAGCCCTACATATATAATATCTTCAATATTCACAAGTACGATTGATTCTTCAATTGGTAATGCTAATTTATGCATCTCTGCTGTTACATCTGTCCCCTTTATTTCGTGCTTCGTTTCTGTTTGCGCTTGTTTTTGTTTTTTATACTTCTTTAATGTCTGCACAATACGCTCTTCATCAAATGGTTTTAAAATGTAGTCTAACGCATCTACTTCAAATGCTTGCAACGCATATTGATCATAGGCCGTAGCAAATACAATTGCAGGTGGATTTTTCATCTTCTTTAATATATTCGCGATTTCAAATCCGTTATCATCGGATAATTGAATATCTAAAAACACAATATCTGGTCTACTTTGCATTAGTTCTTCTAATGCGTCTTCCACACAATCAGCCTCACCAACTATCTCAACTTCTTTCGTCCTCTCTAATAGATACTTTAGTTCATCACGTGCTAACATTTCATCGTCAACTACTAATACTTTTAACACCCGGTTCTTCCTCCCCTACTTTTTTTGGAATAATAAAGGTAATCTCCGTCCCTTTATTTAATTCACTTTCGATATGAAGCATCATTTCTTTCCCAAATAAACCAATAAGACGTTCGTTAATATTATATAAAGCTGTTCCAGTCCCTTTCTTTGACGAAACTACCATCTTTCCTAATTGTTCTAAACGTTCTTCCTCAATTCCCTGTCCATTATCTTTTACTTCAAAGTGAACCATACCCTCTTTTTCAAAAACATGCACTTCCACTTCGCATACTGGTTGCTTCTTCGGAAAAGCGTGTCGCAATGCATTTTCAACCAATAGTTGAAGAACAAATGGTGGTACTAAAATTGTCTTTAGCTCATCCTCAATATACATCTTTACCTCATACTTATTTGGGAACCGTGCTTGTTCTAGTGATAAGTATGCCTGTACATGGTTTAATTCTTGTTCTAGCGGAATCAATAACTGACGTGCTCCTTGCAAATTACAACGGAAATACACGCTGAGCTGTAATAATAACTTCCTTGCTTTTTCTACATCTGTTCGGCATAAAGCTGATACTGTATTAATCGCATTGAATAAAAAGTGCGGGTTAATTTGCGCTTGTAATGCTTTTATCTCCGCATCTTGAAGTAATTTACTTTGCAACTCAGCTTCCCCTAATTCAAGTTGTGTAGAGAATATTTTTGCTAACCCTTCTGCTAATTCCTCTTCCACACGACTTAACTGGTTAGAATTTTTGAAATACAGTTTTAATGTCCCTATCGTATTTCCATGCGAAGTTAGTGGAATAACAATCGCCGCTTGCAAAGGGCATCCTTCATGTTGACAATTAATGACCTCACGTGATTTTGCTTTCATTATTTTCCCTGTATTTAAAACTTCTTTCGACAAACCAGTTATTAAACTATGTGAAGGAATATGATGATCTGATGCTAATCCAACGTGCGCTAATATTTTCTCTGTATCTGTTAAAGATACCGCATCCGTTCCTGTAAAGCGGTGAATAATTTGTGCCACATGCTTACACGATTCTTCTGTTAAGCCTTGACGAAAATACGGTAACGTTTTATCAGCAATACGCAATACTTTATGAGTCTGAAGCGCTTTTGCATTCTCCTCCTGACGCAAAATAGCTTGTATCATAGAAAGTAAAATAAAACTGCCAAAACTATTTACAAGAATCATCGGTATCGCTATTGTTTTCACAACGCTAATTCCATCCTCTATAATTAATAAAATCATAAGCATTTCTAAAGATACGATAAAAATACTTAAAACTGCTGAAAACTTAGGAGTAATTGTACGATTATATTTTTTGAAAATATATCCGATATAACCAGTTATAATCCCAGCTAAAATAGAAGAGATTGCGCAGCTTAACGCTGTCGTACCACCAAGCATATAACGATGAATACCAGCAAAAAATCCTACTCCAACCCCTACAATAGGGCCACCAAGTAAGCCGCTAATACCAACACCCATAATACGCGTATTCGCAATTGTGCTTGACGAAGAAACACCTTGTAACCAGTTTTCATTCATAATCGTATTTCCTGCTATTTCAATCCCAGTGTAATTGCTTACAATTGTAAATACCGAAAAAATACAAATAAGCTTAAGCTTATCTACATAGCCATCCTGTTTATGAAGGAGGCGTCTGAAAGTTTTAATATGAGAGAGTAAAAATCCTAAAATAACTATAAGTCCGACTCGTTCAATCATCATGAGTACTAAATTTAGCATCTTTGATTCATTCCTTTTTATTTAGTTAGTTTTATTATGGGAAAATAATGAAGTCGGCGTCAAGAAGAACGAAATGTTTTTTGAAATATTTTACACATAATAACTTTCTCTTTATTTGACAATACAATAGAAGAGTGCTAAAAATAAAGTAATATAATACAGTCCTTTAACCCAACCCCGTGAGGTTGAGAAGGAAGTCGGAATACAATATACGTATGTTCTTTTTTGGGGATACGTATGCTTTTTTGGCCTTCTCATCATATCAGGTGAGAAGGCCTTTTGTTATTCTTCCATAGCGACTGTAGAAAATAAGGAGGAGTAATAATGAACGTCACTACTGATGTACAACAAACAACAGAGGAGACGAAAGCGAAAAGATATAAAACATTATTTGGTTCTGCGCTAGGATATGCAGCAGAAGGTTTAGATATGTTGTTATTATCTTTCGTACTTGTCTATATTTTAAAAGAGTTTCACTTAAGTCCTGTTGAAGGTGGAAACTTAACATTAGCTACCACAATAGGGATGTTAATTGGTTCTTATTTATTTGGATTTATTGCTGATTTATTTGGCCGTATTCGTACAATGGCCTTCACAATCTTACTGTTTTCACTAGCAACCGCACTCATTTATTTCGCAACAGACTACTGGCAATTATTAATTCTGCGCTTTTTAGTTGGAATGGGAGTTGGTGGTGAATTCGGAATCGGAATGGCCATCGTAACAGAAACATGGTCTAAAGAAATGCGTGCTAAAGCGACATCTGTTGTTGCACTTGGATGGCAATTTGGTGTATTGGTTGCTTCAATCCTTCCAGCATTTATTGTCCCGCACTTTGGATGGAGAGCCGTTTTCTTATTTGGATTAATTCCAGCTTTACTAGCTGTCTATGTCCGCAAAAGTTTAAGTGAACCGAAAATATGGGAGCAAAAACAACGCTACAAAAAGGAACTATTGCAAAAAGAAGCTGCAGGTAAATTAACAACTACTGAAGCAGAACAACTAAAACATATAAAAAAATTCCCACTTCGAAAGTTATTTGCCAATAAAAAAGTAACAATTACAACAATCGGTCTTATTATTATGTCGTTTATCCAGAACTTCGGATATTACGGAATCTTCACATGGATGCCCACTATTTTAGCAAATAAATATAACTATACATTAGCAAAAGCAAGTGGCTGGATGTTCATTTCTACCATCGGTATGCTAATTGGAATTGCAATCTTTGGTATTCTGGCTGATAAAATTGGTCGTCGTAAAACTTTTGCAATCTATTATATTGGTGGTACAGTATACTGTCTCATTTACTTCTTCTTATTCACAGATTCAACATTATTATTATGGGGAAGTGCATTGCTTGGATTCTTTGCAAATGGAATGATGGGAGGATTTGGAGCAATTTTAGCTGAGAACTATCCTGCTGAGGCTCGCTCTACCGCAGAAAACTTTATTTTCGGTACAGGACGTGGATTAGCTGGATTTGGACCTGTTATTATTGGCTTACTTGCTACAGGTGGCAACCTACTTGGAGCATTGTCCTTGATTTTTATCATCTACCCAATCGGGTTAATTACAATGCTACTATGTGTACCAGAAACAAAGGGGAAAGTATTAGATTAAACGTAAAAGAGGAAGCATCTCATTTAAGATGCTTCCTCTTTTACGTGTTTATTTATTTTGATTTACTAGCCTTCTGAAATAAGAATGCAGTTTTATCTTCTTCTTTTACAATACCTTGTTTTAATGCTAATTCTCCCGCAACTTTAGGTGCTAACCATAGCATTGGGAATAATAAAATTGATACCGGAACTGCCGTTACTACGATAAACGATTGTAGAGCATTAATACTTCCTTCACCCATATATAAAAGAATTGCTGCAACTGCCCCCATAATAAGCGACCAAAAAATTCGCAAACTAATTCTAGGATCTCCGTCTCCAGTCACTGCCATTGAAATGGAATAAGCCATTGAATCTCCTGTTGTCACTACAAATAAAATTGTTAATAAAAGAAATGCTGGTCCAATAATATTAGAAAGTGGCAATTGCCCTGTAATTGCAATCATAGCTGCCGGCATACCAGATTCACTTAATGCGTCCGAGATAGACCCAGGATTCATCAACTCATAAAACACGCCTGATCCACCTAATATAGTAAACCAAAACGTTGTAATAATAGGTGCGATAATTCCAATTGCAACGATGATTTCTCGAATCGTTCTCCCTCTTGAAATTCGACTCACTAAAATTGCCATCATTGGTCCGTATCCAATAAACCATCCCCAGAAAAAGATTGTCCAAGATCCTAACCAACTTGTATCACCACGGTATGTGCTCATCGGTATAAACTCATTTACATAAAATCCAAACGAAGAAACAAACGAATCAATAATAAATCCACCTGGCCCAAATAGTAATATGAATGCCATTAATACAATTGCTAATCTAACATTTAAATTACTTATAATTTGAATCCCTTTATCAATACCTGTTACTGCCGATATGGTAGACACGGCCACCACACAAACAATAATTGCTAATTGAGTAGTAAACACATCAGAAATTCCAAATAATTCTTGTAATCCATAACTTGCTTGTAAACCTAAAAATCCAATTGGGCCAATTGTACCTGCAGCTACTGCAATAATTGCAGCTGCATCAATTATCGTTCCAAGCAGGCTCTTTCTTAATTTTTCCCCAAAAATAGGATATAAAAGCGTTCGAGGTTTTAGCGGCATATCTTTATGATAATGTCCATACATCATAACTACCGCACTAATTGTACCTAAAATCGTCCATGCTAAAAATCCCCAATGCATATAACTTTGTGCTAAAGCAGGCATGACTGCTTCTTTCGTTCCAGCAGATATACCATCATGTATTGGTGGCACCGTCATCAAATGATACATTGGCTCTGCTGCTGCCCAAAAAACGCCACCTCCGGCAAGTAATGTAGACATAATAATAGCAAGCCATTTTGCCGTACTAATCTCAGGTTTTTCTAATCCTCCAAGCTTAACTCTCCCATATTTGGAGAACGCCATACACATCGCAACAATAAATGTACCTAATAATAAAACTTGCCAGAAGGCACCGAAATATTTAATTGAAAAAGCGAAACTTTTATTAATCGCACTCTCTACATAATCCTTGTTCAAAAAAACTGCAATTACAAATAATAAAAGTGAACCACCACTAATAATAAATACAGGCCAATCAGTTTTTCGACTCTTCATCCTCATTTACACTTCCTCCTTCCTCAGCAATCTAAAAAAACAACTTTATTATGTTTTATTGTTTAAAACCAAAACACAATAATTATATATGCATAACATTTTATCGACTTCCCACATACTTATGTTGTCCCTAAAAATATGCCAAATCCCTTATTAAAAAGAAAAAATCTCTTCCTCTTACATAAAAAAGCAAAACAAAAGACCTTATATTTCTATAAGGTCTTCGAAACAGAAATTTGATTATAACATAAGGAACTCCTTGGTTCAAAAAGCCTCTTCCAAAAATAACCGAGAGTAAAGGCTTCCATTTGCTACATAACAGTAATTTAAAAAAATTATATTTCACAGAAAAAACCTACACTAAATATCATTTATGAAAGAAATTTGGCTTCAAAATTTCATTCGGATACGGTTTATGATAAATGTGGGTGGTAGCTGGAGATAATGGTGGAATAAGCCATACCCAATTACCTGTTACAACACGACCACAAGCAGCTTCTTGCTTCTCAAATTGCTGAAATTGTTGTACAGCAGTATGGTGATCAACAATACTAACTCCATGTTTTTTAAAGGAGTGTAGTACGGCAATATTCAACTCAATTAACGCCTTATCTTTCCATAACGTACCATTTCTCGAAGTATCTAAATCCATCATCTCCGCAACAGCTGGAAGTAAATTATAACGATCATGATCTGCTAAGTTGCGCGCCCCAATTTCTGTTCCCATATACCATCCATTGAACGGAGCCGCTGTATAAGAAATACCGCCAATTTCTAAGCGCATATCTGAGATCATTGGAACCCCATACCATTTTACTCCAAGTGATGAAATAGGGTATTCTGGGTGTTCAATTGGCACTTCTTTTACTTCTTCTCTCGGAATTTCTTTATATGTAGGCGCCTTCCCGTTTATAGAGAACACAAGTGGCAATACATCGAAATTCGTACCTTCCCCTTGCCAACCAAGCTCCTGACAAAAGTCTGTAAATGTAGCGGAATGAGAGTCACCAATCACTCCCGTCTCTGTTTTATATCCTGCATATCGAATCAATTGGTGATTATAAATTCTTATATTATTTTCCTCACCTTGATATTGCTTAAAAATCGTAATCGTTGGTTTAACTTTCCCGTCGTTCGTTGCATATTTAATATGATGAATTAATGCATTATATACACCCTCTTCATCATTTACTTCGCGCGCATCTAATATGTGCATCTTACTCCAAAATAGTCTTCCAATACATCTATTACTGTTACGCCATGCCATTCGTGAACCATGAACAAGTTCTTCAAATGTATGCTCATATGTCCCTGTCTGCTCTATCTCAATTTGAATTTCTTTTATACGTTCTTCTATCAATTGTTCTTTATGAAGCTCCTTATAACAAGTCGTAATAAAATTACTTGCTTCCTCTATTAATTGTTTCGTTTTACTCATAAACAATCTCCTTCTATTTCAACAAAACCCTGCTACTTTACAGTATAAGCAAAAAGGATAGGAGTCACAAATGAAAGTGAGAGTGTTACTTTTATTGTAATATTTTTCAGAAAATTAATAGACTTACTATTGACTTATATGGAAAATGGGTGTATTTTTGACTCAGGTAAAGTATTTTTACCTAGACCAACTTTTTAAATCGAAAGGAGGTAATGTTATGTCTTCATTTCAATTGCCAAAGCTTTCATATGACTATGATGAACTAGAGCCACATATTGATAGCAATACACTTTCCATTCATCATGGAAAGCACCATGCGACATACGTAAATAATTTAAATGCTACTTTAGAAAATTATACTGAATTACATAATAAATCTTTAGAAGAATTGCTATGTAATTTAGATGCTTTACCGAAGGAAATTGTTACAGCTGTACGAAATAACGGTGGTGGTCACTATTGTCATAGTCTTTTTTGGGAAGTGATGAGCCCACGAGGTGGCGGTGAGCCTAATGGAGACGTTGCAAAAGTAATTGATTATTATTTCAATACCTTTGACAACTTAAAAGATCAACTTTCCAAAGCAGCTATTAGTCGTTTTGGAAGTGGCTATGGATGGCTTGTTCTTGACGGTGAGGAACTCTCTGTTATGAGTACACCAAATCAAGATACACCTTTGAAAGAAGGGAAAATCCCCTTACTCGTAATTGATGTATGGGAACATGCTTATTATTTAAAGTATCAAAATAGGCGCCCAGAGTTTGTTACCAACTGGTGGCATACAGTAAACTGGGACCAAGTAAACGAGAAGTATTTACAAGCAATTCAATCACAAAAACATTAGTCGTACGTATAAGGTAAATTTGGTAATGTAAAATCAGTATTGTCGAAATCCTCCAGAATCCCCCGGATTGCCACCGGGGGATTTATGATTACTTCATTGTATTTATATAATGTTTTAAAATATTTTTTATTTCTAGTTTCAGCTCTCGGAACAAAAATCCAAATTCACGAGCCTTTCCATTATGTAACGTACAGTTAGTTACCTCATTATAAGGAGCTATATTTTCCCCACCTTCCTGAATGAGTGCTTTTATTCCCGTCCTCTCTTCTATAAAATGAATAATTTCTTCCGTAGAAACTACACCATTACTACATGCGTTAATTGGTCCTCTCACATTTTCCATTCCGCACCAAGCTAGAAACTCTCCCGCTTCTTTTTCATGTATAAATGACAAAGTTCCATCTACATGATCCATAGCGATAGGTTTTTGGTTCACGATACATTCAACGTAAAATTGTAACCTTTTCGTATAATCATTTTCTCCAATAACAACTGGAAAACGTACTGCAACGACTGGGAATGTTGCATATTGAAATAAAACCGCTTCGGCTAATCTCTTTCCTTCACTATAATTAAAATCATTCCTATCTCCATATGTAATTGCATATTCATTTGGATTAAAGTCCTCTTCTAACAAGCTTAATGCAGGTTCATAGACAGCCATTGAAGATGTCATAACGTATTTCTTCGTTTTCCCTCGTAACACTTCACATACTATCTTTGCTGCATTCGAGCTATAGCATAAATTATCGTATACAATATCATAACTTTTTCCTTCTAGACGCTCTTCTAGTAGCTTTCCATCTTCTCTATCGACAATTATTCTTTTTACTGCATTACCAAAAAATCTTGTTCCTCCTAGCACCAACACTTTCTTCAATTTCATCACCCCCATTTTCATGATTTATAAGATACCACCTCTTTTATTATAAAACGCTAATATATAAAAAAGCATGAAATCAGTTTAACGATTCCATGCCTTTATGCAGATAATATATTAACGTACTCGATATTTATAAATACAATAACAGAAGTACAAAATAGAAATTACTGATACATAAACCCATAGTTCATATACAAATCCCTCTCCCCA
This sequence comes from Bacillus cereus group sp. MYBK216-1, assembly GCF_051916495.1. Classification (NCBI taxonomy): domain Bacteria; kingdom Bacillati; phylum Bacillota; class Bacilli; order Caryophanales; family Bacillaceae; genus Bacillus; species Bacillus cereus group sp. MYBK216-1. Next base: position 54,674 of record NZ_JBQAGT010000005.1, on the reverse strand, counting down.
CACTCCCATAAAATAAAAGAGTGAAGGTAAAGTCAATGTTACCCATGATTGTACGAAGGCAATCCTTCCAAGATATTGATTAATGTTCTTCTTTTGTGTATTTAATACAAAGAATAAATACCAAAGTAATGCCCACATAAACCACGTTAACGCATTAACAACATCATGGAATTGAACAAATGAAACAACCATATAGAATAAGGCTATAATTGCTACCCAAATACAAAACCATCCTAGACCACTACTATCCATTCCTTTTATAAAAGTAACACCTACATATAAATAAGTTAATCCAAATAAGAAAGTAGCCGCATATGAATACACTGTCCAATTGCTTTGGTCAGAAATCATGATCAAATAAAACGGAATAATAATTTGTAGTGCACCCACAAATAAATTAAAAACACCCGCACTTTTCATCTCTGCTTTCCCTAATATAACAAGACTATTTAAAAATAAAGCTGCCCCTGAAAGTAATAATCCTACATAACCCATATATATTCGTGTGAAAATCTTTACCTTTCACACTTTTAACCTCCCCACACTATAAAGTGATACTTATATTATTTTTCTTCCCATTTAAAACTACATACATAATTTTTCATCCAAATAAGTCAGACCTCCTACCTCAAAAAGGAGCGAACTTAAAACGCTTTCAATAATAAATAATCCTATTAAAACATGAACTAGGATTCCTTGATTATAAACGGACTCTAACAATGATACAAGTGTTGGAATACTTTTCAATAATACGCTTTCAATTTCTATAAAAAATTAATAAAATAATACATTCCTCTATCTCATTCTACTACCTTCTAGCATACGATATTGTAAAATCATATCATTTAAAACAGCGAACGTTCTTTTCTAGGTTCGCTAATAAACTTAATAAAAAATGACCTCTTGCTTTTATGCAAAGGTCATTTTTTTATATTCATCATTAAACTTCTAAATAGCCATTTTTATTATTTGATTGCCATTTCCAAGAATCTGCACACATTTCTTCTAATCCGCGTGTTGCCTCCCAGCCTAATTCACGCTTTGCTTTCGATGCATCAGCAAAACATACTGCCACATCACCTGGGCGACGCTCTGTAATTTTATAAGGAACTTTCTTGCCCGAAACTTTTTCAAACGTTTCAACCATCTCTAGTACACTATAGCCCATGCCTGTGCCCAGGTTATAAGCATCTACTCCTGTTGTACTCAGTACTTTCTCAAGCGCCTTTACATGACCATTTGCTAAGTCCACAACATGGATGTAATCACGGACTCCTGTTCCATCTTTCGTTGGATAGTCATTTCCGAATACGCTTAATTCTTTTAACTTACCTACCGCTACTTGCGTTACATATGGCATTAAGTTATTTGGGATTCCATTTGGATCTTCTCCGATACGCCCACTTTCGTGTGCACCAAATGGATTGAAATAGCGAAGTAATGCGATACTCCATTCTGCATCTGCAAATGCTACATCACGCATAATTTGCTCAATCATTAATTTCGTTTGACCATATGGATTTGTTGCACTTAATGGAAACTCCTCCGTAATCGGTGACGTTTCTGGGATACCATATACAGTTGCAGATGAACTAAAGATCATCTTCTTTACATTATGTTTCTGCATTACTTCACATAGCACTAACGTGCTTGTAATGTTGTTATGATAATATGTTAATGGAATCGCTACTGACTCCCCTACAGCTTTAAATCCTGCAAAGTGAATAACTGCTTCAATTGCATTTTCTTCAAAAATTGCGTCAAGCGCTTCGCGATTTAAAACATCTTCTTTATAAAACTTAAATTGTTTTCCTGTTATTTCTTTCACTCGATTTATAGATTCTACCGAGCTATTCGAAAGATTATCCACTACTATAACTTCGTAACCGCTATTTAGTAATTCTACACATGTATGACTACCAATATATCCTGCTCCACCTGTTACAAGTATTGCCATAATTATAGTCCTCCATATTTCATTCATTATAAACTTCTCAAAGTATATCACATATTTCTTATCCTATGTTTAACATGCGAACACAGAAACTTACATTTTATCCCATAATAATTTTATAACATATACGATTCTAATCAGGTAATAAAAAAACGCCACATAATAAAAATTATGTGGCGTTTTTTTATTAAATTACGTAACAATATACACTTAGAAAATGCGCAAGACTACCTAATAATACAAAAACATGAAAAATTTCATGATGCCCCATATATTTAAACTCTAACCATTTTGGCTTTGTTCCATAAATAAATCCACCAATTGTATAAAAAATGCCCCCAAGTACTAAGAAAATAATGCCTCCTGTACTTAAATTCTCAGCTAACGGTGCAAAAAATAAAACAATTAACCAACCCATCGTAATATAAATTGCTGTCGATAACCATCTTGGACAATTAAACCAAAACATTTTAAATACAATGCCACAAATCGCAGTTGCATAGACTAAACAAAATAATAGTAAACCACTTGCTGAATTTAATGTAATTAAGCAAAAGGGTGCATATGTACCTGCAATTAATATAAAAATCATAGAATGATCTAACTTCCTAAAGAAGTAAATAACACGCTCATTGGCCACAACACTATGATATACAGCTGACGCCGTATAAAGGACCATCATTCCAATACCAAATAAAATAACAGCTGTAATTGCAGCAAATGATGGCATCTTGATAGAAACTTTCACAAGCATAGCTAATAAGGCAATAAATGATAATATCGCTCCACCTAAGTGAGTAAATGCATTAACTGGTTCCCTTACATAAGCATTCATAATAACACCCCTCATATAATTACATGTAGTTTTGATAACTACATGTAATTATATACACATTTCTTTTTAAGGTCAACATTTACAATTCATTTGTTTCGTAATACCATATTTAAAGATATATTAATTAGACATTAAGTTCCGCTAAGTTATAAAAGTGAGGGATTCTACGTGGAAAATATAAATGAATTACTTGAGACATTGCATTTAGAAAAAAATATTAAACTTGAGGATATTCCAAATGTTGACTTATATGTAGATCAAGTTGTCCAACTATTTGAGAATACTTATGCAGATACAACGAGAACTGATGATGAAAAAGTATTAACAAAAACGATGATTAATAATTACGCAAAAGGGAAACTATTCATCCCTATCAAAAATAAAAAGTATTCAAAAGAACATATGATTTTAATTAGCCTAATTTATCAATTAAAGGGAGCTCTCTCCATTAACGACATAAAAAGTTCATTAGAAACTATAAATGACTCCTTATTAAATGATGATTCATTCGAATTAAATACGTTATACAAAAATTATCTTGCTCTTACTGAAAGCAATGTCGAAAGCTTTAAACAAGACGTAAATAACCGTGTTACAGAAGTAAATGAGATTTCTTCCTTAGAAGATACAAAGCTAGAAAAATTTCTACTACTAACATCCTTCGTGACTATGAGTAATATGTATAGACGTTTAGCGGAGCAACTAGTGGATAATTTAAAAGAATCATAAATAAAAAACTATCCACCTATTAAAGTGGATAGTTTTTTATTTACTTAATTGCTTCATGAACTTTTAGTTGTTTCCCTTTAATCGTTGTAGTCTTCATGACTTTCAAGACAAGTGGTCCTTTTCCATTTAATATTTCAACGTAAGAAACGTTATCTTGTATCGTAATAATACCTATATCTTCTGCTGTAACACCTTTAATTTTAGCAATTGTACCGACGAAATCTATCGCCCTAATTTTCTTTTTCTTCCCGCCATTAAAGTACAGCTTCATAATGCCTTTGTTGATGTCTGCATTTTTATCTTTCTTTATAATTGGTTTAGCATGTATCTTTTCTTCAAATGCAGCTTTCTCTTTCATAACTTCTTCTTTTGAGGGTCCAATCGCCTTTGGAATTTCAAATCCAATATACTCCTCAATCTCTTCTAAAAATCTATTTTCATATGGTGTTATAAATGTAATAGCTTTTCCACTATTTCCAGCTCGTCCCGTTCTTCCGGTACGATGTACATAGCTTTCTTTTTCAAGTGGAATATCATAATTAATAACATGTGTAATATTATCAATATCTATTCCTCTCGCAGCTACATCTGTTGCTACTAAATAACGGAATTTTCCTTTTCTAAAATCATCCATGACTTCAAAACGATCTTCTTGTACCATACCACCATGTATTTTGTCACAAGGATAGTTAGCTCGTTTTAATTGTCTATATACATGATCTACATTTTCTTGTGTACGACAGAAAATAATACAGCTATCAGGATTCTCAATCGTTGTTACATCTTTAAGTAGTGAAAGCTTCTCATCTTCTATCACCTCAAAAAGAGTATGTTCAATTTTATCCGTCGTAATCCCAGCTGCTTTAATTTCAATATGAGTTGGTGAATTCATATATGTACGAGACAATTTCTCAACATCTTCTGGAAGTGTTGCTGAAAATAACATTGTCATTCTTTTTGTAGGTAATTCATCAATAATTGCCTCTACTTGATCGATAAAGCCCATATTTAGCATCTCATCTGCTTCATCAATAACTAAATACTTCAAGCACTCTAAAGAAAGGGTACCCTTCTCAATATGATCCAACACACGACCAGGAGTCCCAACTACAATATGTGTCTTTTGCTTTAATTCTAATTTTTGACGTGCAAATGGAGATTTCCCATAAACTGCCGCAGCCTTAATCCTTTTGAATCGACCTATATTTGTAATATCTTCTTTTACCTGTACTGCAAGCTCTCTCGTTGGTGCTAAAACTAATGCTTGTGGTTTATTCTCTTCCCACTCCACCATTTCACAAAGTGGAATACCAAATGAAGCGGTTTTTCCACTTCCAGTCTGGGACTTCACAACAAGATCCTTCTTTTGTAATGCAACTGGAATAACCTCACCTTGTACTTCTGTTGGATGATCATATCCTAACCCAGTAAGTGCCCTTACAATTTCCTTACTTAATTTATAATTAGAAAAACTTTTTTTACTCATATATTAACCTCATTTTATTCTGTATTATTTTCTTTTTTATCTTTTGTATACGTTACTATCACCCTACTTATTATACTTGAAACCTCACATAAAAGGTGAATCATGCCAGATTCATCTTTTTATATAGAAATAAACCTTTTCATTTCATATATTGTTCAACTACTTGATAACATCTTTTGCTCGTATTGTTAGCATTAACCTTTTCATAGTATCCTACATCCAATCAAAAAAATAAAAAGAATACATACAACCTTCTATAATTATCTTAATTTTTCAACCCTTCCCATAAACGAACAATAAAAACAAAAAAATGTTTTAAATTCGTTTTTAACGTTTTTTTTCAGATGTAAAATCTACTTTTTTAAAAAATGTTAAGAAATCCTTTGACTTCTTAATAAAAATAATGTAAATTATCCTATGGACGAACATTTTTGATTAATAAAAATAAAATATTCGTATTTTAGGGGTGTAAATGATGGAAAACGTATTTGACTATGAAGATATTCAATTAATTCCTGCAAAATGTATTGTAAATAGCCGCTCTGAATGTGATACAACTGTCACTTTAGGAAAACATAAATTTAAATTACCTGTCGTGCCTGCAAATATGCAAACGATTATTGATGAAAGAATTGCAACTTATTTAGCTGAGAACAACTACTTTTATATCATGCATCGTTTCCAACCAGAGAAACGAATCTCATTCATTAGAGATATGCAATCACGTGGATTAATCGCTTCTATCAGCGTTGGTGTAAAAGAGGACGAATATGAATTCGTACAACAATTAGCTGCTGAGCAACTTACACCTGAATATATCACGATTGATATCGCACACGGTCATTCTAATGCTGTGATCAACATGATTCAACATATTAAAAAACATTTACCAGAGAGCTTCGTTATCGCTGGAAACGTTGGAACTCCAGAAGCGGTAAGAGAATTAGAAAATGCTGGTGCCGATGCAACAAAAGTTGGTATTGGACCTGGTAAAGTTTGTATTACTAAAATTAAAACAGGCTTCGGAACTGGTGGTTGGCAGCTAGCTGCACTTCGCTGGTGTGCAAAAGCTGCAAGTAAGCCAATTATCGCTGATGGTGGTATTCGTACACACGGCGACGTAGCTAAATCTATTCGCTTTGGGGCAACTATGGTCATGATCGGTTCTCTATTCGCTGGTCACGAAGAGTCTCCAGGGGAAACAATTGAAAGAGATGGAAAACTTTATAAAGAATACTTCGGTTCTGCTTCTGAATTCCAAAAGGGTGAGAAGAAAAACGTTGAAGGTAAGAAAATGTTCGTTGAGCATAAAGGTTCTTTAGAAGATACGTTAATCGAAATGGAACAAGATCTTCAATCTTCTATCTCTTACGCTGGCGGAACAAAATTAGACGCTATTCGTACTGTAGATTATGTTGTCGTGAAAAACTCGATTTTCAATGGTGACAAAGTATATTAATTCTTAAATTAACTCGAAGGACAAGCATTTTCATGCTTGTCCTTCTTTTTTGTATATAAAAATGAAAAATATTTTAATTTAACCGAATTTTCTATCATTATATTTTTAGATAGTCTTAATAAGGAGGATATACGACTTGAAAAATGTAATAGAAAATCGTCTTAATCGCGCAGAGGTACCTGCTGAACTAACATGGAATTTATCCGATTTGTATAATTCTGATGCCGAATGGCATACTGCATTAAACGCATTGGAAAATGATATACAGAAACTTGATTCATTTAAAGGGCATTTACATACTAGCTCCCACACTTTATTAAATTGCCTACTTTTAGAAGAAGAGCTTTTAATGACGTTAACAAAACTGTACTCATATGCAAATTTAAAAGAATCTACTGATCGTACAAATCCAAGTGTTCAAGCGAACTCTTCCAAAATTTCTGCTTTATGGACGAAAGTACATACTGCACTATCCTTTATTCATAATGAAATCCTCATATTCGGCGAAGGAACAATTGAAAAATATTTAACTGAAGAAACAAAACTTGAACCTTTCCGTAAATCGTTACTAGAAATACTACAAAAAAGGCAGCACACACTGCATCCACTGCAGTAGCTCAAATGATTAAAGAGGAAGTACAACCTGCTATTGATCGCTGGTGGTACAATGAAACATGCCGGAGTAGATATGTCAAAACCAGATGCAATCCGTAAAGCTGTTTCTTACGTTGGTTCATTAATTGATAAATTAGAGCATTCTTATCAAGTATAAAAAATAAGCCCTCGCTTTATGAGGGCTTATTTCATATTTACTTCCCAAACCGTTTGCGATATCCACATTTCCTGCAAAGTTCTTCAACCGCAACTCTTTTCGAAAATCCATCGACAATGTTTGTTGCTCTTTCACCTTCGATAATGTTAGAAAATGAATCATTATTAATATTCCCAAGGTTAATAATCCCTTCACCATCTAAACAACAAGGAATAACTGTTCCATTCGCTAAAATACCCGCTTGATTACGAAGTCCATGACAGAATCCTTTCCCATCATCCTCTTCTTCATGTAATGCTGGCCACTGGAATTCATAGTCTTGATTAATAAAGACACGTTCTGCAATTTTTATACCTTTTCCTGGTGTAAGCTTCTCTTCAATTTGATAAGATAGATCAAATTCATTTTCAATTATAGATAATAACTCTCTATTTTTCTGGATTTCAGCATTTGTTTTATTATCCTGAGTTAAATTCCATAACCTTAACGATACAATTAAATCTGATTGACTTGTCGCTTCCCTAATGAAGGAAAGTATACTCCTTACATAGCCCTCTTTATCTTGCGAACCTGGATGTCCATCAAAACTATGCAGTGAAAAATTCATTTGTCTTAACGCAGGTTTATTTAACAGCCTATGTCTTCTCTTATTAATTAACGTTCCGTTCGTTGTAATATTAACTTTAAACCCTTTTTCATGACTTAAGTCTAATAGTTGATCTATTTTCGGGTGGAGCAACGGCTCACCCTTCACGTGCAAATAAATGTAGTCTGTGTGAGGTTTAATTTGGTCTAATCTTTTAGCAAAATCCTCCACAGAAATGAATTGCTTCTGCCTTTCCGTCGGCGGACAAAAGCTACACGCAAGATTACATACACTCGTAATCTCCAAGTAAAACTTCTTAAACTTCTTCACCTTTAATTCCTCACTTCTCTAACTACTTATACTTTTTCCTCTTCATATTACAGCATATTTTTATGGAAATAGAAACATACTTATTTTAGGAAATCTACATACCATCTAATAATATTTAAAAGACCATCGGTAATTTTTGTCCAATGGTCTTTTTATCCTTTTATATGCAAAGAATAAATTTATTTATGATACGGTTCTCCCCTCTTTACTAACTAGTAAAGCGTCATCTTGACCATTATCACAATCAAACCAATAAGTTATTCCCTTTATTTCTTTGCGATTAGGTTGAACCTCTATTTTCTTGATTATCGCTCGCAATAGAGACTTTTTTTGTTCATAAGTAGCATTCTCATATAAATTAGCGAAATTTTCAAGTGCTTTTATAACCCCTTCTTTCGTAATAGGTATTTCCACACTCTCAATTTCCCTATTTAATTTACCTTTTTCGCTTTCTAGTTCATTTATCTCTTCTCTTAAGGGCTCGGACAATTCCGTATATGCTTCTACTCGGATTTTCTCGTCAAAATAATCCTTATTAAGTTTTTTTATAAATTTCTTCTTTCTTTTTAGTTCATCATTTATATATAATAAATCATTTTTTATTCTTTCTATTCCTCTTCCTTTTTTCTCTTGGATACGTTCAAACGTCTTATCAACAATTGAAGGTATTAAAATAATTTTATTAATACATTGCAATACCTTTTCTTCAATATCTTCCTTACGAATAAGATTAGATTTACAAGCCAACTTCCCCTTACTATGAAAAGCTTGGCACATATAGTATAAATGATATCCTGATTTATCTCGTTTTTTTGTTTTACACATTACCATTCCTGCTCCACAAGATGGACAACGTAAAATACCAGATAAAACAAATTCACCATTAAAATTACGATTTTTAGAGATACTTTTCTTATGAGCATAATTCACACCTTGAACTCTTTTCCATAAATCCTCAGATACAATAGGTTCATGTTTACCTTTAACAAATTTATATTCGTCTGTTTTTCCTTTTCTTCTTTCTACGTTCCAATTCTTATGTCGTCCCCATCTACAGTATCCGATATATAGTGGATTCTCTAAAATTGTTTTAATTGTACCTATACTAAATAATCCTCCCCTCTTTGTTTTAAAACCTTGTTGATTTAGAATAATAGCAATCGATTTATAACCTTTTCCTTCGGTTCTTAAATGAAATATTTTCCTAACAATTTCAGCTTCCTCTTTATTAACTTTTAGCTCCTTATTCTTAACATCATACCCAAGCACACGTCCGCCATTCCAGTAGCCTAGTTCTGCCCGCTTACCCATACCAGCTTTCACTCTCTGTACAATCATTGAACGCTCAAGTTGGGCAAACGTAGCTAGCAAGTGAATAATAGCAATTCCCCCGGTTGTAGAACTATCTAAATTCGCATCACTTATTACAATATAGCTATTTCTTGGTACAAGAACATCATCTATTAATTTAGTAACATCACTTAACCTCCTAGATATCCTATCAACAGACTTAACCAAGATACCTTTAAATTTATCTTGAGAAAGGTCTTTAAATAAACGCTGTATTTCAGGACGATTATAATCTTTCCCTGAATAACCCTCATCACTATAAATATCATATACTTCATAACCCTTAGCTTTAGCATATTGTCTTAAATGATCTTCTTGAGCTTGAAGTGAGAAACCTTCATTCGCTTGCTCATCTGTGGATACTCTAGTATAAATTGCAACCTTATCATTATTATAATTCACTGTTTCTTCCCCCAATTAATTAATAGTTTTATTATCTGAATTTTCAGTTATAATAAGACCTAGCATTTCTATAAATTGATTCCAATTTGTTTCTTCTATACTCGGAATAATCATATTTCTTAGTTCTTCCTGACTGCGATTAAACTCCACTTCTTCCTTTTTCAAATTCCTCACCCTCTTGATTTCTAAATAATAGGTTCGTGTTTCCCTTTTACATTTATATTTCTATAGCTATACATTCCCTGATAAAAAGATTTCCTATCCAGAATTCGCTTAACTTGTACTTTCGTAAACTTTTTTCCTTTTGCAGTAGTAAACCCCTCATTGTTTAATGCATCAGCTAAATCTGTTAATGACCACTTAGGATATCTTTCTCTTAAGTTAAATACACGTTGTACAATTTCCGCCTTCTTATCGTCAATCTCAATGTACTTTTGACCTTTCCTAGCTTTATAACCAAAAGCAGCCCTTCCTCCTGCATATCCACCTTCTTGAGCTTTCTTATTGCGACCACGACCTAGCTTAAGTGCAATTTCTAACCTTTGATATTGGTCTAACAATTCCATTAATCCATTAATTAAAAAATCATTTGGGTCTTTCTTATAGATACTATAATTAGGTTGTTCGATACTTTTCACATCGACCTTACGTTTATTAAATTCCCGATGTACCAATACTTTTACGATATCGGAACGCCATAAACGGTTGGTGTTTAGCACAACTACATAGTCTACCTGCTTAGTTTGAAGCATCGAAAGCATATTTTGGAATCCTTCTCTTTCTACTTCCATAGCTTCTTCGTCTACCTTCGCACCACTAATTCCAAGATCACTGTATATATCAATTAAAGTCCAATTATTTTCCTTACAAAACTTTCTTATCTCATCTTGTTGGTATAAAGCACTATAACCTTCCTTCGCCTGACCTTGAGTTGATACCCTAACATAACCAATAACATTCATATAAAATCCCCCTAGTGTAACGATATTTAAAATTAACGTAACGCCTATCTAAAAAAATATAAAATTGTAATTTTTTTACAATAAAATCATATTACTTCTTAATTGCAATTCCAACAAAAATTGACGCTTTTTTAAGTAACTTTATAAAATATCTTTTTAAACCTCTTCAAACTCCAAAATATTTTCTTAAATGTATCGTTATCACAGGGATTATAAGCGCTTTTTAAAAATATAGATTTTAAAACTAAATTTGCTTTTAATTTCTATCCTTTTTTATATATTTGAGTTTCTATACTACCAATAAATTCAACACTACATTTACGTTTATCAATCTGCTCTAAATTAGATTTATCTTTCCTTAAATGCTTCATAACGTTATTGTATTCACCCCTAATTACAGTAGGCTCAATCAGATTTTTACTTTTTATATATAGTCTTTTTCCAAAGGCTCTTTCATCAGCCTTGAATTCCTTTAAATTTTTAACTAAATACTTTAATAAAGGTGAATGAGAATATACAACTCCCAGTTTATAAATTCGTTCAATATAAACTTCTCCAAGCCCCCATATTTTCTCGAAAGTTTTATTTTTTAAATCCTCTTTAGGTAATCTTGGTATATCAACCAAAAGATGATAATGAATAGTTCCACGCTTTTGAAAAGAACGTATAGCTACATATTTAAAGTCACCATACCTCCAACGCATTCGTTTAATCCAATTATCAAAGTCCTTACTCGCTTCATTAATGGTAACCCCTTCTTTTTTATAGGTTAAAGTAATAAACATGTCATTAACCTTGAAGTTTGAAATAACAATATGAATAAATTTATCAATTTCGCTATTTTTTAGTTTTCTTACTTTAGATAAGTTTTTCTCTTGTACATCCAAATATTTCTTCTCGTTAACGCTTCTACTTGTAGCCTTAACTTGAACAGTAAATATTGGTTTTTCATATTTAATTACTTTTACGTAATCTCCCAAATCAATCAATTTACAGTTATAACTCTCCATTCTATTCCTCCTTTTTTAACTTTCACTTAAACAAAGGAGGCAAATAAAAAAATATCCGAAAGGTTAATAAATTTTTTGAAAAAATATCGAAAATGTGAACAAAATGTGAACAAGCCACCTGAATAATAGGTGACTTGTTATTTTTTACTTATTTGATTTTTTCACATTATATACTTCAAATTAATAATCTTCGTCAATCTCTAAAACTCCTGCTAAATTAGCACGTGCCGTATCACTTTTCTTTTCAAAATCCCTTAACTCTAATTCCAACACCCCATTTTGTCCATATTCTACCAAGTTCCCGATATTAACAATCCAACTTCGAAAATTAGCAGATATGTGTTTTTCTTTCTCAGTATAACCTTCAGGACTCTTTGCTATATTTCTTTCCTGTTCAGCAACCCAACTAATTACCTTTTCATCAGGAAGTTTCCTATCTTCCATAGATACATTTAACTCGTGGAAAACTTCGAGGGAATCGTTATAAAATTCTTTTTCAATTCCATCAGGTATATTATTAGACATATCTAGTTTAGAGCTTAAAAATAAAAGTATAATAACACCAATAATCCAAAAACTTCTTTTCTTCCATATCGGTTTCTTTACTTTTTCATCCACTTTATTTAATTCAACCAATTAAAAAACTCCCCTTTATGTATAACCAAGTAAATTTTCATTTATATAATCAAAAACCTTTTCAACCTCTAAAATTCCCCAACTAACTTATTTACAAATAATCTTCATACTTTCTCTCTCCTACGCAGAGGGACTTCGTCCTTACAAAATCAACAACTTGTTAGTTTTTTCATTTTCAACAATTTATCGAGAGAACTATATATACTTATTAAAATAAAGAAGCCTTCAAAAAATAAAAATTAATTAAATTAATAATTAGTTACATATTAAATAGTTACTTTTCCGCTCCATACTCTAATAAATATTTAATAATAACATTCGCTCCTTCTTCTTTTGCAATCATTAAAGGTGTAGTACCATTTGCCGATTTTATATTCGGATTAGCTCCAGCTTCTAATAATATTTTCACTATATTATCTTGGTTAGACCGAGCTGCCCAAATTAAAGGTGGTTCTCCATGTCCTTCGTACAAATTAGGATCAGCACCTTGCTTTAATAATCCTTTAACTCCTTCAATATCCCCCTCACCTGAAACCCGTGCCAATTTAGTTACTCCGTAATCATCTATTTCATTAATACTATCAGAAGAAACTGAAAGAACTGATGAGTTATCTTCTTTCTTAAATTCCTCTTTCACTTCATTCTGCAACTTATTTTCTTCTTCCTTAGCGTCCGAGGAATTAAATGAATTTAACGAATTACTTTTTATTTTATCCTTTATATTAAGACGTTCCGCTACTACCGAACGTATAGACCAATAATTTTTTTCTACGTTTTTAATTGAATCATCATCTAGAACCTCTATACGTTCATTGTGTGACACTATCATAGTCGCAGTACTAAATAAAAGTTGTAAGCCTTTAAGTAGCTCTTTTTCCTCTTTACTAAACTTTGAAGGAGCTTTATCCATATCAATTAGTTGCTCACCTACCCACTGAACTCGCCCATCACTTTTAACGGGTTTATTTTCTTCAACAACATAATTAATCTCATTAAAAGCTTTAAGAGCATTATTATAAAATTCCTTATCCAGTCCTTTTGGCGTATCACTAAAATTTCCTAATTTTAAAATTAAAATTATAATAACTATTACACCAATTAGCCAAATACTTCTTCGTTTCCACATAGGCTTTTTCTCTTTTCCCTCTATAGCTGATAATTCCTGCATTTTTCTCCCTCCTGTCACTTCATTATAATCCATATTTTTACAATATTTTCTTCATATTTATTGTTTACCCTTCTTTAATAAGCATAAATTCGACAAATTTCATATTTTATTAATTACACCTTATCTTTCATTCACAAAAGGAACTTATTCTTACTAAAAACGGTACGCTAATGCGTACCACTTTTCTGAAAATTATATGGTATCTTTCTCCATAAAGTCAACTGATAAAGGCTGGGTGGGGATTAAGATGACTAAAAAAGTTATAGTAAAAATTCATGAAATAACAAAAGAAAAAGGAATATCCTTACGAGAATTATCAAGGTTAACTGATATCCGCCACGCTGCTTTAAGTGAATTAGCTAATCAAAAAAGGAAGAACATTAATTTTTATCATATTGAGAAAATCGCAAACACTCTAGAACTTAATGATATTAGGGATATAATCGACCTTACAGAGAATACAGAAAAATAAATTGTCGCCCGTTTTATTAAGGGGCGACTTCTCTATAATTATGTATTTTAAATTAATAAATCCGAATTTTACGTTTTTATTAATTTATATTCCTATATTAAATATTCATCTCAACGTAAATTTTTTACATTATGCTATAATTTAGTAATTAAGGGGGACTTAAAATGGAAATTGCAAATTCTATGTATGTTTTTAATGGATATAAATTTCTCGATTTTATTGACGTGGAAAATTTTAAAAAGGATGCTTCATCAATATATACTATTCCTGAAGAGATACAAAACATCGATTTTCCACAATATTATACTTATTTAATGGAGAATTTAGCTAAGCAACCTAAAGATGTCGGAAAAATTTTCTTTGAAAATATTCTATATAGTCATCTCAAAAATATTTTTGTTGAAAAGATTTCTTCACACCCAAACCTGGAAGTTAATTCTTTTAAAAAAAATATAAAGCACTTAATAAACGAAATTAATATTAATGGCTCCATACCTAATACATTTAATGACCAAATGAGTGAAACTGGGTTTTATTTAATGGATGTTTTAAATATAACTATCCCAAATAGTACCTTTATCGCAGGGCTTGATTATACCGAAAGTAATGGTATAGTAACTAATGCTAGGTTTTTATTTGTTGAAGTAGTTCCACAAGGTACAAAAGGTCCAGCATATTTTATTGCGGGAATCGAACTTGATTTTCAAAATAAAATTGCTTTAACAATGGTTAGAAATGTTTTAGGTTTAACAAAAGAAGATTCAAATACATCTACGACTATTCACCAAATTCACAAACAAGCTTCTCTTGAACTTCTTAAAACCCTTGGTGTATCCTTACAAAAACCTGTAGTTAAAGATGATCGTCTAGGTATGTATAAGTTTTGCAAAGAACTAGATGACCGTCTATTAAAGGATATACGGGAAAATTTACATTCACAGACAGATAACACTGTTAAAGATAGTGTTAAAAAATTAAACAATGCCTTATTTAACAAAACAGATAACCTTAAGGCAACAGATAAGAGAGATTTAAGAAAGAAGATAAGCTCTTTATTATTATCTTATTATATTGAATATAAAATTGAGCCCCTTGCTTTAGTAAAAAAGGCAAAAAAAGATAAGCTTGTTGGATACCCTACCCGTATTAATTTTACATCTAGTAAATCTGGTAGGAGTTCCACTCAATCTTCTAATGCAAAATACCCAGTTTCAGCATCTGATATGTTTCACAGTCTCTATTTCAATTTTGAACAAGCATTAGGATTAGATAACTGGTCAATTTCCTGGTTTACCGATTATAATTTTATTGATGAAACAGATATAGATGTCATTCAAACGACAATCTATTCTACAAGCAATCAATTTAGAATCGTTTTCCTTGCCGGTAGACCCCTAAATAAGGAGGTAATTCATTATGTTATTAGAACAGTTAATTCATACCGTGAGCAACAAGCTACACATAAGTGAAGATGAGGTACTCGAAAAATTAAACACTTTAGCTGAAGTTGTAAAATCTGAAATTTTCCCAAAAGAGCGTTTGCTACATTATGACTTCGAAATGCCTGAACTTGATATTATTCTAAATGAATTATTACGAACAAGATTTATTTCAAAATATATTTCCTATGATTGTGAAATTACAGATTCAATTGATTTTGCAGTTAGTATTAACGAAACTTGCAAATACTGTGGACAAAGTCTAGCTAATTCAGAAAATCATATAATAAACGAAACCTATATGTTAAATTCTAACTTTTTAGAAGTAATTGGGGAACATAAAAAAGAGAATTTAAAAAAATACCTAATAGATGATTTTAGAGGTAACCTAGATAGATTAAAAAATCGAACTGATAAACTAATTCCTTTTCTTGGTGCAGGAGTATCAATTCCTTTTAATTTACCAAGTTGGGGAGAACTACTTCTTGAATTAGATAAGGGACTTGTAGACGCCAATCAAAAAAAATATAGGGATTTAATAAAACGCGGAGATTACCTCAAGGCTTTAAGTTTTTTAAAACTCTATTCTGTATTATATAAAACCGAACAAGTAATAAAAAAAGATATTAAGGAGATTATCAAATCTCGTTATATTAAGGAAAATAATAGTAACAACCATAACATCTTAGATATTTTAAAGCTAGATACACAATTTATTCTTACCACGAATTACGATAACATAGTATCTGATTATTTGAGGGATTATACTGGTGAGTTTATAATGCCACAAATATTAGGAAATGTTGATGATTTACAAGACTTAATGGATGAAGATTCACAAAAAGTAATTCACCTTCATGGTAATGTAGAAATACCTAATTCAATGATAGTTACAAAAGATGATTATGATAAGCTATATGCAGAGGAGAAAATAAAGTCTGTTCTCAATGGCGTTATGAGTAACAAAACATTATTATTTATTGGTTTTTCATTTGATGATGAATATTTCAAAGACCTTTATGATAAGATTTTTGCACAAATAAAAGGCGAACATTTTATTATAGTTCCAAATTTACATCCTTTTGATTCTGGGGAATTATTAGAAAGAAATTTAATACCTATAGGTATTAATGTAGATAAAACTAAAGAACATGATTTTGTAAAAGCTATAAAAACAGTTTTAGAAGAATTACATTAGAGCGCTTATTATAAGCGCTCTTTATTATTTATTCTCTATAACTCTTTTAATGTAATATATAATACCTATAGCTTTACAATTACAAATTTTAAAAATATGTAATTAAAAATTCAAACTTCTGCTTTACTATCACTTGTGATACGGTTCCCCACGATTAATCCGAAACGCTCTATACACTTGCTCAAGCAACACTAATCGCATTAATTGGTGTGGTAATGTCATCTTTGAAAAAGAAAGTGATTCATTTGAACGCTTCATCACTTCTGAGCTTAGTCCAAGTGAGCCACCAATTACAAATGCGACTTTACTCTTTCCGTATGTAGCAAGGCGATCTAGACTTACCGCAAATTCTTCTGATGATTTTTGCTTTCCTTCTATAGCTAATGCAATCACATGCGTGTCATCAGAAATTTTATCCAGTATACGTATACCTTCTTTTTCTTTTACAATTAACATTTCTGCTTCACTTAAATTTTCTGGCGCCTTTTCATCAGGCAATTCAATTACTTCTACTTTTGCGTATGCAGATAATCGTTTTAAGTATTCTGCTATACCTTGTTTCAAATATTTTTCTTTTAATTTCCCAATTGAAATAATCGAGATATTCACACGCATCCTCCACCTTACAAACATGTTATCCACAAAACTTATCCACATATCCACAAATACTACCCACATATTGTGTGGGAATCTGTGTTCGATACAACATATGTCGCCTCATTTTGACAAAATTCACATGTTTTTTTCTCTTTTTCTGAGTTATCCACATTGTTGATAACTGGCGCAACTTCACACTCATCCACAATAATATCTAACGCTAATTCAACATGTTCTAAACAACAAGGTAAATTCATTTTCTTCGCCTCACTTTTCTACAATAGAAAACAGGAGGTAGGCCCTCCTGTTTTTAATACTTTTGAATGCCTAATTTTACTGTTGTTGTTACTCTTTTTGTACCACGATAAAACGTAAGAGTCATTTTATCATTAATTTCCTTATCATATAAGGCCGTACGGAATCCAATAATATCGCGAATCGGTTTTCCATCTACCGCCACAATAACATCATGTTCTCTTAAACCAGCATCCGCACCTGGCGAAGGACTTTTCACATCCAAAATACAAACTCCCTCTGTTACAGTACCCGGTAAATGTAATGTTTTTGACCAATAATAGTTTGGAATTTCATTTAATGACCTAAGTTCAATCCCAACATACGGTCTTCTTACTTTTCCATACTTCTCAAGTTCATTCATAATCGGAACAGCTCTATTCACCGGAATAGCAAGGCCGATTCCTTCTACTTCTTTTGCAGCAATTTTCATTGAATTAATACCAATTAATTGTCCTGCTGCATTTACAAGTGCACCGCCACTATTACCCGGATTAATCGCTGCGTCTGTTTGTAACACTTCTACTTGCCAATCATAATGTCCATCTTGATCTAAATCTACAGGGACAATACGTTCATTAGCTGAAATAATACCTTGTGTAACTGTTCCAGAAAATTGCAGCCCAAGTGGGTTTCCAATCGCAATGACTGGCTCTCCTCTACGAACAGTATTAGAATCGCCAATTTCAATTATTTTTTTCACATGCTTTGCATCTATTTCTAATACTGCTAAGTCTGTGACTACATCGGTTCCTAATACTTTTCCAGGAACCTTCTTACCGTCACTTAGACTTACTTCAATACGATTCGCTCCAGCTACAACATGATTATTCGTTACAATATAAGCTTGACCATCTGTCTTTTTATAAATTACTCCTGATCCTGTACCGGCCTCTGAATCTGCCTCTGAAAAGTTATCTCGTTGAATGTTAATAACACCCACAACAGCTTCAGATGCACGATCAACAGCATCTACAAAGCTAATCTGTTTAATCCCTTGAGCTTCCGCCATATTACTTCCGCTTGCTTCAGCTTGCGGAAGCGTATCAGCAGAATTTGAAAATAAAGGCGCTCCAAACGCAAATAAAGAAGCTCCTACAATTGTTCCCGCTATACTAGAAAGAACTATACCTTTGTGCTTCTTTTTTCCTGCACGTTTCATACGATAATTTTCTTCATCAATAAAGGACATATTTGTTCACCTATCTTCCTGAAAACAACTATATTCACCTTTATTGTTTACTAAAATGAAGAATTATACGTATTGAATTTTTGTAGGCATTTTTGGATCTGTATCGTGAATTTCAAAGGATTCACCCACCCCAAATCCTTTTTCCTCTAATACTTGTGATACTGACATACGCGCTAGTTCTTTCATGTTATTATCTAAGCTTAAATGGGCTAAATAAATATGCTTTGTCTCATCTGTAATTACATCTGCCATCGCTAATGCAGCATCCTCATTACAAACATGCCCAACGTCACTTAAAATACGTCGTTTAATGCTCCATGGATAACGTCCCATACGAAGCATTTCTACGTCATGATTACTTTCAAATACGAAAGCATTAGCTCCCTTAATAACGCCCTTCATACGGTCGCTTACGTATCCCGTATCTGTAATAAGTGCTAATTTTCTATTATTGTTATGGAAAGCATAAAACATCGGTTCTGCTGCATCATGAGAAACTCCAAATGACTCGACTTCAATATCACCAAATGTTTTCACATCCCCAACTGAGAAAATGAACTTTTGCTCAGTTGGGATATTTCCTATTAAATGTTCCATTGCATTCCATGTTTTCTCATTCGCATAAACAGGTAGATCATATTTACGTGCCAATACACCTAATCCTTTAATATGATCACTATGCTCATGCGTTACAAGAATACCTGATACATCATTTATATTCAGTTCTGCCTGTTTAAATAAAGCCTCTGTTGCCTTACCACTTAAACCTGCGTCGACTAGTAATTTTTTTTCATCGGTTCCTACGTATAGCATATTTCCTGTACTTCCACTTGCAAGTACGCTAAAATGCAACCCCATTCTTTCTCACTCCAGTATGTTCATCCACCACTTGATTTTCCTTTTCCCCTAATTCCATAACTTGTCCTTCAATTGCATTCACAAAGAAGTCCTGCTTCTGCTCCGTTTTTAAATTCCACGTTGGAGCAAGTACTTGGTTATTAGAAGTAGATGCGGTAAGAGTGGCATAACCAATTTGTGCTTCTTTAACATGCGTATTTCCATGAATTTTATTTTTTAAATACAAATTTTCTAAAGCTGTTTGAGCCGTAATAATTTCTTGGTCTTTCGTTTTTTCACCTTCGCCCATTTCTTTTAAATCAGTTAGCATTGTCTGCGTATATGAAACAAGTTCATTTTTTTCATTTAATTCCACAACAATCATCGCCTGATTATTATAGAAAATAGGCTTATCTTTATATTTTTGAAAGAAATAAATTTTAGAGTCTTTCACCGCTCCAAATTCATACTTTTGTCCATCTAATACATAGTTCTTCAAAAATTCATTATACTTATCTTTTGATAATGATTTCGTATTTAAAAAAGGCTCTTTTAGCTTACTTTCTATCTTATACATATTTTGTATATGCACCGTTTGATTTTTCAAAGACTGTATATCTTCTTCTTTAAAGGCTTTATTTTCCGCTCTAATAAACGACTCTTTTTTCGGTTCTTTAGGGATATTCCCCATAGTAATTTTGTTTGCTTTTAATTCTTGATCTATCTTTGTTTCTGCAATAAGCTCCAATTGATTACTATCTTGCTTTTGAATGAATTGAAAAATGAGAAAGAGGTCCAAAACAAAAAAGGTCACAATAAATATGGTTTTAATCCGATCCCAATCCATTTAGTCCTCCCTCACTCCACTCATAGATTTTCTGTTTACCTGTTTCACCTTCAACAAGCTTTACATACCAAATTGGTTGTAGTCGAACTACTTGCCCATCTAGTGATAACTTGTATCCAATGCCAATATCCTTAATTACTTGTTTCTTTATCTCTGGATTATTTTCTAGGGATGCTATTACAACATGCCCTGACGGAAGAGTAACCTTCTGTTCTATACCTTTAGTATTTAAAGACAGCAGCGGTCTTTCATATTCCATTACTTCTTCTGATCCCCATATTTGTCTCAATTCAGCTAATCCATCTTCATTGAATACTGAATATCCATCTTCATTTAAACGAAATACTGTCTCTCCTTTATTCATATAGTCCAAACGATATGAATCCAAACTCCCACTGTGACCACTTACGAATTCAAAGCTTTTTTGTAAAAGCATTAAATTATCTATCGTTTTCTCAGTTAAGACAGAAGAGTTTTTATACTTTAGCATGTGACGATCGTTTTCAATTTCCATGGATCTAATACCATCTGTAAATGTTTCTTTCGACATCTCGGTAATCGGACTTAAATAACGAGGATCACTAAACAGAGCATTTTTAAACGTATCAACTGCTAAATTAGATGAAATATATGTTATATTGTTTAACTCTGTCGTTCCATCTGGTAAAAATAACTTTTTCATATCATTGAGTTGATAATCAAAATAAGGCTTTGCTGATACTATAAATTGATTTTGGGCATTTACAATATCTTTTAAATACACACCACTTAGTTTTGCCTCATATATTTTAAAGTTATCACCATCAGAAACAAAGTTAATTTTAATTTCTTGATCCTTACTTCGAGAAGGATCGAGGAGAATACGATTAAAGTGTTTAGGCTTATCTGTACTCTTCTCTTTCATGTTAAACATGAATTTAACTGCATCAAATGGGATGTCGGTAGGGAAAACCAGTTCAACTTTCCCTTCACCATGCACATATGAAAGGAAATCACCCTTAGTGATTGATATCTCTCTAAAACCATGTAGTTCCCCTACTTCCAGAGGCTTATAGATTGATTCTATATCTGCCTCTCTTCTGCTCCCATAATGATTTTTATCTTTATGCACGATGATAGAAGTAGGACGGACAACATCGGAAATTTTAGTTTGGTTCATTCCTTCATTCCCCTGTACAAATTTCGCGTTTTGCATGGATGTAGAATCTGGCACATACGTCCATAGGTTAAAAGTAAGAAATAGGCTAATTACAACTAGGTTAATTAAAACTATTGTTTTAAAGTTTTCCATACTCATTCCCAATCGTCCTCTTCATCTGCTGCCATTGGTAACGTGAAATAAATAGTTGTCCCTTTTCCTTCTTCACTCTTCGCCCAAATAGAGCCACCATGTGCCTCAATCATTTCTTTTGCAATTGCTAATCCAAGTCCCGTACCACCCATTTGTCTTGAACGAGCTTTATCTACGCGATAAAAACGTTCAAAGATTTTATCAACGTTTTCTTTTGGAATACCCATTCCTTGGTCACTTACGCTAATTTCTAATAAATCACCGCGATCACGTAAACGATATGTTACTGTTCCACCTTCTGGTGAATACTTTAATGCGTTAGAAATAATGTTATACAGCACTTGAGTAATTTTGTCAGTATCCATATCAATAAACCTAGATTTTTTAGAGAAAGATCGTTTGAAACTTACATTTTGCTCTTTAGACATTTCAAAGCGATCAATAACATTATTAAAGAAATCAGTAAAGTCGACCCATTCTTTCATTAAACGATGCTCTGTACTATCAAGTTTAGATAGCTGTAACAACGCATTTACAAGTCTAATCATTCTTTCTGTTTCTTCTTGTGTAACCGTTAAAAATTGTGGTGCAATATTCGGATCCTGCCACGCTCCATCTGTAAGTGCCTCTAAATAACTGCGCATCGTCGTTAATGGCGTCCTTAATTCATGAGAGACATTCGCCACAAACTCACGGCGTTCCCGTTCTATACGCTCCTGCTCTGTTACATCATATAGTACAGCAATTAAGCCATTTGCCTTCCCTGTTTCTTTTTGAATAACAGAGAAGCTAGCACGTAAAATATATGGTTCGTTTCTCGTACTAAAATCTAATAAAACAGAATCTGGCTCTTCATATAAATGATCGAGCGTAAATTCTTCCTGTATCCCTAATACCTCTAAAACAGATTGATCGAGCGCTGTTTCACGAGAAACATTTAACATCTTTTCCGCAGGGTCATTTAGTAAAATAATATCCCCTTTTCGGTCAGTAGCAATTACTCCATCTGTCATATGTGATAAAACAGATGATAATTTACGCCTTTCACTTTCCGTAGAAGAACGAGCTTGTTGTAATTTTTTTGATAAATTATTGAAGGATAATGCCAGTTGTCCAATTTCATCATGGCTATGCACTTTTACTTTTCTCGAATAATTTCCTTTTGCCATTTCGATTGCTTGTCTCCGCATATCTGAAATTGGTCTTGTAATTGTTTGAGCCAATAAAATTCCAAGTACGGCCGTTACTAATAAAGCAATTACTGTTCCAGTAGCAAAAATTTGGTTTATATCCTTCATTTGTTTATATACATCTTCCATAGATGCCACAATGTAAATAACACCAAGCGCATCCTTACCGTTATCATCTAGAATCGGAGTAAGCATAACTTGAACACGATGACCTGTACTACCATCCTTCTCAATTTTCACTTCCGGCTTTTTTTGTACTAACACTCGCTGAACAGCTATATCAGTTGATGTTCGATTCACCTTATTCTGCTTTGATTCATCTGAAATAGCCAGTAACTTTCTATGCGAATCAAATACGCTTACCTCTTGTATAACTTTCTTCTGATCAGAGGCAAATTTTCGAATTGAAGTTTTAATCGTTTCATCTGTTGACTCTGTTTCTGCTTTTGTATAACTTTTTTTAAACTCTTGCTTCAAATTATATGATAATAAGTTTGTTTGCTGCGTTAAAGAATCCCTAAAACCTTGTACTAGGCTCTTCTCTAATTCTCTTACGAAATACACTCCAATAACTTGCATCGCTATTAATATTAATAGCATATATATAAGCACAAATTTTAAATGAATAGATTGAAAAAAACCAACTTTCTTCATATACTATTCCTGCTCTGGGTCACGCAAGTAATACCCTACTCCACGTCTAGTTACAATTAAAGTAGGATGGCTTGGATTATCTTCAATTTTTTCACGCAAACGACGTACTGTTACGTCTACTGTGCGCACATCTCCAAAATAGTCATAACCCCAAACTGTTTGTAATAAATGTTCGCGTGTCATAACTTGTCCCAAATGTTTCGCTAAATAATGTAGCAACTCAAATTCACGGTGCGTAAGCTCGATGTTTTCCTCTCGCTTCGTTACACTATATGCATTTGGATTAATTACAATTGGTCCAATAACCATTTCTGTATTTTCCTCTTTTTCTGCAGCACCACCTTGTTGATGACGGCGTAAATTCGCCTTCACACGAGCAAGTAATTCCCTCGTACTAAATGGCTTCGTTACATAATCATCTGCCCCAAGCTCAAGCCCTAATACTTTATCAATCTCAGAGTCCTTTGCTGTAAGCATAATAATCGGCATTTCTGAACTTTTACGTATTTCACGGCAAACCTCTAAGCCATCTTTACCTGGTAGCATAATATCTAATAAAACCATATCTGGTTGTTCTTCATTAGCCTTTTCAATTGCTTCATCACCATCATGCGCCATTACTATTTCAAAACCTTCTTTTTCTAGGTTAAACTTCAAAATATCTGCAATCGGCTTTTCATCATCAACTACTAAAATTTTCTTTCCCATCATCGTCTATTTCCTCCTTATAAAAATATGGTCAATAATCCCTAAACATATTGATGTTTACATAGTATGTCCTATATGACCGCATCCTTTGTTTAAGTATTTTCTCCTCTATTCTCATAGACTCATGTATGATCCACTTTTACACGGCATCCTATACGATCTATAGAAAAACCTCTAGCTTCAACTGCTAGAGGCTCCTCGTTCTATTTTAAAATAACTACTCAGTTTTGTAAAATTACATAAATAAAAAGGATATTAAGTGGGCCCACTTAATATCCTGAGAGTGGCTCGGGACGGAATCGAACCGCCGACACGAGGATTTTCAGTCCTCTGCTCTACCGACTGAGCTACCGAGCCAAAACTATATATAAAACCACTAATGGTGGTATAAACAAAAGTGGCGGTCCCGACCGGGGTCGAACCGGCGATCTCCTGCGTGACAGGCAGGCATGTTAACCACTACACCACGGGACCAAAAATAAGCAAAAAAAACATGACCCGTACGGGATTCGAACCCGTGTTACCGCCGTGAAAGGGCGGTGTCTTAACCACTTGACCAACGGGCCACGAAAAATAAAATGGTGAGCCATGAAGGACTCGAACCTTCGACCCTCTGATTAAAAGTCAGATGCTCTACCAACTGAGCTAATGGCTCATACTCACCAACGTCATATTTTCGTGACGACAAGATTTATCATAACATGTATTCTGTATTTATTGCAATACTTTTTTTCGTTTTTTATAAAAAAATAAGAAAAAACTCATGCGGACATGAGTTTTTTCTAAAAAATATTAATTAAGCTTCGTATACGTTACGAACAATATTTGTTTGGTTACGATCTGGTCCAACTGAGAACATAGATATTTGAATTCCTGTTAACTCAGAAACACGTTCTACGTATTTTCGTGCATTTTCAGGAAGTTCATCTAATGATTTTACACCAGTAATATCTTCTTCCCAACCTGGAAGCTCTTCATATACAGGCTCACATTTTGCTAAAATGTTTAAGTTAGCTGGAACTTCATCAATAACTTCGCCATTGTATTTGTAAGCAACACAAATTTTAAGAGTTGGAATACCTGTTAAAACGTCGATAGAATTTAATGATAGATCCGTTAAACCACTAACACGACGTGCATGTCTTACAACAACGCTATCGAACCAACCTACGCGGCGTGGACGACCAGTTGTCGTTCCATACTCGCGACCAACTTCACGAATTTGATGACCAATTTCATCATGAAGCTCAGTAGGGAATGGACCATCACCAACGCGGCTTGTATATGCTTTACATACACCTACAACGCGAGTAACTTTCGCAGGACCAACTCCAGTTCCAACTGTTACACCACCAGCAATTGGGTTAGAAGATGTAACGAATGGGTACGTACCATGGTCAATATCAAGCATAACACCTTGTGCACCTTCAAATAATACACGGTGATTATTATCTAATGCATCATTTAATACAACAGACGTATCACATACATATTGCGCGATTTGTTGCCCGTACTCGAAGTACTCTTCGAAAATTTCTTCTACAGTGAAACCTTCTGTATCATACATTTTTTCAAATAAACGATTTTTTTCTACTAAATTGCGCTCAAGCTTCTCTTTAAATGCTTCACGGTCTAAAAGATCAGCCATACGAATACCAATACGAGCAGCTTTATCCATATATGCAGGACCGATACCTTTTTTCGTTGTACCGATTTTGTTATCACCTTTACTTGCTTCTTCTAACTCATCTTGTTTTAAGTGGTAAGGTAAAATAACGTGTGCACGGTTACTTACACGTAAATTATCAGTACTTACACCACGATCGTGTAAGTATTTTAACTCTTCAAGTAATGCTTTTGGATCTACTACTAATCCGTTTCCGATTACACAAATTTTCTCTTTATAGAAAATACCAGATGGAATTAAGTGTAATTTATATTTAACTCCGCCGAAAACAATTGTATGTCCCGCGTTATTTCCACCTTGATATCTTGCAACTACTTCCGCATGCTCAGAAAGAAAATCAGTGATTTTACCTTTTCCTTCGTCGCCCCATTGTGTTCCTACAACTACTACTGAAGACATTATTAAAGCACCTCCGCAATTTTCAAACGATCTATTCAAACAATATAATTGTACCAAAACCGAAAAAGAAGTCAACCGAAAAGCGAACATTTTTTCACAAAAAAACTTTTTCGTTCGTAAGAATTATATATTTAACTTATGAAAGCCTTATCTTTCTTATAAAAAAAAAGAAACACATCTTATTATAAGAAATGTGTTTCTTTTTTATACTGCCTTTATGCCGGTGGAGCATGTCCATCCTCAAAACGACGTTCTAAGTTAACGAACTTATTGAACTCTTTGACGAATGCAAGTTCCACTGAACCTACTGGACCGTTACGCTGTTTTGCAATAATAATTTCAATTGTATTTTTGTTTTCCGTTTCTCGATCATAGTAGTCTTCACGATATAGGAAAGCTACAATATCGGCATCCTGCTCAATACTTCCAGATTCACGAATATCAGACATCATCGGGCGTTTATCTTGACGAGATTCTACACCACGAGATAACTGTGATAAAGCAATAACAGGCACTTGCAATTCACGTGCGATCCCTTTTAAGGTACGAGAAATCTCTGATACTTCCTGCTGACGGTTTTCTCCTGATTTCCCACTTCCTTGAATAAGCTGCAAATAGTCAATCAAAATCATACCAAGACCTTGTTCTTGCTTTAATCTACGACATTTTGCTCGAATCTCATTTACTTTAATACCTGGCGTATCATCAATATATATACCAGCATTCGAGAGACTCCCCATTGCCATTGTTAACTTTGCCCAATCATCAGAAGTTAATGAACCAGTACGAAGTCTTTGTGCATCAATATTCCCTTCTGCACAAAGCATACGCATAACAAGCTGGTCGGCACCCATCTCCAAACTAAAAATCGCTACATTTTCATCCGTTTTCGTCGCTACGTTTTGTGCGATATTTAATGAAAATGCCGTTTTCCCTACTGATGGACGTGCTGCCACGATAATTAAATCATTTCGTTGGAAACCTGCTGTCATCTTATCTAATTCAGTAAACCCAGTTGGTATCCCAGTAACTTCACCCTTTTGATTATGCAAAAGTTCAATTTTGTCATAAGCATCTACAAGAACATCTTTAATGTTTTGGAATGCTTTTGCATTCGTTTGATGGGATACTTCTAATATTTTTTTCTCAGCCTCATTTAAAAGACCATCTACATCATCTTCTCTCTCGTATCCATCCGATACAATATGAGTTGCCGTACGAATTAAACGACGTAAAAGCGCCTTTTCAGCGATGATGCGTGCGTAATATTCTACGTTAGCTGCAGTTGGCACAACTTCTGCTAACTCTGCTAAGTAAGAAACCCCACCAACTTCTTCTAGTAATCCTTGATCAGCCATTGCTGATGTCATCATTACTAAGTCGATCGGCTCTCCCTTATCAGATAACCCAAGCATGACTTCAAAAATCTTTTGATGTTTCGTTCGATAGAACGAATCAGGTACCAATAACTCTGATGCTGAAGTTAACGCATCTTGATCAATCAATATGGCCCCTAAAACCGCCTGCTCAGCCTCTATATTATGCGGAGGGGTACGATCAGCAAGTACATCACTCATACGCAATCCTCCTTGCTTAATTTATTTTTATTGTTCACTAACATGAACTTTTACTGTTGCTGTTACTTGTGGATGCAATTTCACAGTAACGTTTGTATAACCTAACACGCGGATTGCATCGTCCATTTCAAATTTACGTTTATCAAGCTTAATTTTGTGTGATTTTTGCATTGCATCCACGATTTGTTTACTTGTGATAGAACCAAATAAACGGCCACCTTCTCCAGATTTCGCCTTTAATTCTACAGTTAATTTCTCTAAAGTCTCTTTTAACTCTTTTGCATTTTCAAGCTCTGCTGCTGCATCTTTTTCTTCTTTACGCTTTTGAGCTTCTAAAGTTTTCATACTGCTATTTGTTGCTTCAGCAGCTAATCCTTGTTTTAGTAAGAAGTTATTTGCATAGCCATCCGGTACGTTTTTTACTTCTCCTTTTTTACCTTTACCTTTTACGTCTTTTAGAAAAATTACTTTCATGATTGTGTGCCTCCCTGTAAATAGTCATCAATAACAAATCGAAGCTTCTCCTCAGCTTCATCTACTGTAACATTTTTCATTTGTGTGGCTGCATTCGTCAAATGCCCGCCACCGCCTAAGTTTTCCATAATTAGCTGCACATTCACTTCACCTAAAGATCTGCTGCTAATTCCAATGAGATTCTCGCCACGTTTTGCAACAACAAATGATGCAATAATCCCTGTCATCGTTAATAACGTGTCTGCTGATTGCGCAATAAGCACTTGATCGTAGTAATCATCACTATCAACTTTAGCAATCGCAATTCCATTTTTATAAATGTACGCATTTTTTATAGCTTTTGCAACCCGTAAATACTGATCCATATCTTCCTTTAAAAGTTCTTGTACAAGTACAGTATCTGCACCATGTGAGCGCAGATAAGAAGCAGCATCAAATGTACGAGCCCCTGTCCGGAACGTGAAACTTTTCGTGTCGACAATAATACCCGCTAACAATGCCGTCGCTTCTAACATTGTCATCTTTAAATTTTTAGGTTGATACTCAAGTAATTCTGTAACCAATTCTGCCGTTGAAGAAGCATATGGTTCCATATAAACTAGCAATGGGTCTTCAATAAAATCTTCTCCACGGCGATGATGATCAATAACTACTACATTTTCAATTTTATGTAACAGTTTTTGCTCCATCACCATAGAAGGTTTATGCGTATCGACAACAACAAGTAACGACTCATCATTTGCAAATTCCATCGCTTGCTCTGGAGTAATAAAATGAGACCATAACTCCTCATTTTGTTTCACTTTGTCCATCAAGCGCTTAATTCCTTTATCGGAATCATTTTCATCTAACACAATATATCCTTTACGATCATTTAATTGAGCAACTTTTAAAATACCAATCGCAGCACCAATTGCGTCCATATCGGGAGCCCTATGCCCCATAATAATGACATTACTACTTTCTAATACTAAATCCTTTAACGCATGCGAAATGACCCTAGCGCGTACACGGGTACGTTTTTCAACCGGATTTGTCTTACCTCCATAGAACTTAACTTTACCTGTCGCTTGTTTAATAGCTACTTGGTCTCCCCCACGCCCAAGCGCAAGGTCTAAACCAGATTGAGCCATTGCTCCAAGCTCTGATAAAGGTAAATCACCTGATCCGACACCGACACTTAATGTAAGTGGTATATTCCTTTTAGATGTTTCTTCACGCACCTGATCTAAAATACTAAATTTCCCTTTCTCCATCTGCGTCAGAATACTTTCATTTAGCACAACGAAGAATCTTTCTGAAGATGCACGTTTTAAATATGCACCATACTTAAGTGCCCATTCATTTAGTCGTGATGTCACAAGACTTGTTATATTCGTACGTAGTTGATCATCTAATCCTTGTGTAACTTCATCATAATTATCCAAATAGATGACAGCTAAAACAGTCCTTTGATCCTCGTACATCTTTT
The DNA here is from genome assembly GCF_051916495.1 of Bacillus cereus group sp. MYBK216-1. NCBI lineage: Bacteria > Bacillati > Bacillota > Bacilli > Caryophanales > Bacillaceae > Bacillus > Bacillus cereus group sp. MYBK216-1. The sequence goes on along the minus strand of NZ_JBQAGT010000005.1, from coordinate 24,668 downwards.
CGATTTCTGTTTGTTCCGTTACATCAAAGAAATAAATTAACTTTTCTTCTTTCCTTACAAAAACGCGAAACTTTCGATTATTTAAAGAGACTATATCATCAGAAGTTTCTCCTTTAATGAAAAGAAGTAATGTTTCTGATACATCGTAAAGGTGCCATCCAGCTAATGCATGCTGTCCCAGACATGAAGATAAATAAGGATTTGCCCAATCAATCCCATAATCCTTATTGTATAACAAAATACCAATCGGCATTTGGTTAAATGCTTCATTACTTACTTTCTTTACTCTTGTAATCATATCTGTCGTATGCTTTTCGAAATTCCTTTGAAAATTAAGTTCAAATCGTATAACGATAAAGAATACAATACAAAAAATGACAAAAGCAGCTATTCCCATAATTAAATGAAAATAACAGAGAATTGAAATGAGCACAAATACAAAAAATGCCAATACATAAACAGGATATAAAAACCACTGTTTCTTATCAAATTCAGGCATGTATACAACTCCTATAAAGTAAAACTAACTCACCTTCCAGTTAGTTAAACAGATTAAAATAGTATAAGGAATATTATTTTATCCACCTATTTTAGAACGCAATGAAATCCCTAAGTCAATTATACCTAAGATTGTCACAAGAGGAAACAACATCGGAATAAACATGCATGCAATAAAACTAATAATAGGAACCCCTTTAGTAAAACCTTTTCTATACGCTAAAAAGGAGATAAATGTCAGGCCTTGCAGTACAAGCAATAGTGCAAATATTACATTTAGGTTAGAAAATACCATATGTAAATATGATGTTGGTTCTACTTTTATAAAAGTTGCTAATAAAATAAATATAACGTAATACCAAATGATACTCTTTGGTAATTGTATATCTTTAAATTTAGGCCAAGATATAACTTCATATTTTAACTTTTTCAAAACACTACCTGATATTATCACTGTAATCCAAGAAAAACATACTGAAACTAGCACAAGTATACTCGGAAGTAACGATTGTAATATATCATTCATTTGTGCAAGTAACTCTTTTTGTTCCTTACTAATCGGCATACCAGTAGCACTTACTATCTTTTCACTTTTCGCCATACTTTCACTAAACATACTTTGCATTTGCTTCATTATATCTATGTTGAAAAACTTTATACTTGCAACATAAATAAGTACAAAACCAATTAAGTATGCAAGCGTCCCCGCTATTAAGATTTCCACTGGCTTTTTTCTTGTTTTTTACATATATCCTAAAACAATGCCTATCAATCCAAACATAATTGTCTTCACTAAATTCAGCGGTTGACTCACAATAATAGTAACAAAAAGTGCCGCTACAAAAACCAAGAGCACATTAGATAGTTTATGTCTTATTATTAATAGTATAAATGGTAACGGCAACGCAAAAGTTACAACTGTACCCAAAATCGGAACATACATAGATATAAGCAATAACATTGCATATATAGCTAATAATGCTGCACCTTCTGTAATAAACTTTGTTTGTTTCACATTTTAACCTCTCTTTCAAAAAAGAAAAGCATAGCAAAATGCACAGTAGAGTCCGACTCTACTGTGCATTTCATACGCTATTATTCACCAACATATGGTAAAAGTGCCATTTGACGAGCACGTTTAATTGCAACTGTAAGTTTGCGTTGGTATTTTGCGCTTGTTCCTGTTACACGACGAGGTAAAATTTTACCACGCTCAGAAACGAAACGTTTTAATAAATCAACATCTTTATAGTCAATGCGTGTGATGCCGTTAGCTGTGAAGAAACACACCTTACGACGTTTCGCACGTCCACCTTTGCGTCCTGCCATGTCTATTTCCCTCCATTCTTTGTTAAAACTAACAAATTTACTGTATTAGAACGGTAAATCGTCGTCGGAAATGTCGATCGGTTGACCTACATTTGAAAATGGATCGTCATTCTTCGTAAATCCAGAGTTACCTTGGTTACCTGAATTACTAGATTGACCAAATGGGTTAGAGCCTTGGTTACCGAAACCAGCTCCTGATGGTTGCTGATTAAATGAACCACGTTGCTCCCCACCGCCATTACGCGGCTCTAAAAATTGCACGCTTTCCGCAAGAACTTCTGTTACGTATACACGTTTACCATCTTGTCCCTCGTAATTACGAGTTTGAAGACGTCCATCTACGCCTGCTAAGCTACCTTTTTTCAAATAATTTGCTACGTTTTCTGCTTGTTTACGCCATATTACACAATTAATAAAGTCAGCTTCACGCTCACCTTGTTGATTGGCAAATGCGCGATTCACAGCTAACGTAAAAGTAGCTACTGCAACACCATTGGGCGTGTAACGTAAGTCAGGGTCCTTAGTTAAACGACCAACGAGGATAACACGATTCATCAATCGAACCACTCTCCCTTATATATCAATTATTTTTCTTCTTCTTTAACAACGATATGACGAAGGATATCTTCGTTGATCTTAGCTAAACGGTCGAATTCGTTAATCGCTTCTGCGTTAGATTTCACGTTTAAGATCATGTAGAAACCTTCACGTAAGTCGTTGATTTCGTAAGCTAAACGACGCTTACCCCACTCTTTCGTGTTAATGATTTCTGCACCATTGTTTGTTAAAACACCTGCAAAACGTTCAACTAAAGCTTTTTGAGCTTCTTCTTCAACGCCAGGACGAATGATGTACATAATTTCGTACTTTCTCATTACACTTTCACCTCCTTTTGGTCTAAACGGCCCGTAATGGGCAAGGAGCAATTAATTTATAGTAATTACTCACGAGTTTAGATTATATCATAGTAAGTTATATGAATCAACTCACCAATACATAAAAAACTTGGCAAACATATAATATATTTGCCAAGCTCATATCTTTATTTTTCCTAGGAAATATTAAATTAAACGTTAAAACGGAAGTGCATAACATCTCCGTCTTTTACGATATATTCTTTTCCTTCTAAACGTACTTTTCCAGCCTCTTTTGCAGCTGTCATAGAACCGTTTGTCATTAAGTCATCGTAAGAAACTGTTTCTGCACGAATAAATCCACGTTCAAAGTCTGTATGAATAACACCAGCACATTGTGGTGCCTTCATTCCTTGTTTAAATGTCCAAGCACGTACTTCTTGAACGCCAGCCGTGAAGTAAGTAGCAAGTCCTAATAAATTGTATGCAGCACGAATTAATTGATCTAAACCAGATTCTTCAATGCCTAGTTCTTCAAGGAATACTTTTTTCTCTTCCTCGTCTAGTTCAGCGATTTCTTCTTCGATTTTTGCACATACAACGATTACTTGAGAATTTTCATTTGCAGCAAATTCTTTTACCATTTTTACGTATTTGTTTTCAGAAGGATCCATAACATCATCTTCACTTACGTTTGCTACGTATAGCATTTCTTTCGTTGTAAGTAAATGAAGGCCTTTAACAATTTTCATTTGCTCTTCTGTAAATTCAACAGTACGAGCCGGTTTGCCCTCTTCAAAAGCTTCTTTTAAGCGAACTAAAATTTCATGCTCGTATACTGCTTCTTTATCTTTTTGTCTTGCTAATTTTGCAACACGCTCGATACGTTTATCAACAGATTCTAGATCCGCTAAAATTAGCTCTAAGTTGATTGTTTCAATATCATCAATCGGATCTACTTTCCCTGAAACGTGCGTAATATTTTCGTCTTCAAAACAACGAACAACTTGGCAAATTGCATCTACTTGGCGAATGTGCGATAAGAATTTATTTCCTAATCCTTCACCTTTACTAGCACCTTTTACGATACCCGCAATATCAGTAAACTCAAATACAGTCGGAACAGTTTTTTTCGGTTCTACTAATTCCGTTAATTTATTTAAACGCTCATCTGGTACTTCTACAATCCCTACGTTTGGATCAATTGTACAGAATGGATAGTTTGCAGATTCTGCTCCTGCTTGTGTAATTGCATTAAATAAAGTTGACTTCCCTACGTTAGGTAATCCAACAATCCCAGCCGTTAATCCCATATTTTTCACTCCTATGTCTCAATCTTTCATCATTATAGATAGTAACGAAAAAAATGACAAGTTTCCGCCAAACGAAAAAAAGTAACAGTTACCTACTGTAACTGTTACTCTCGCTCTATTCTTCGTGCTTCACAAGTATTTTTTTCACCTTACGATCAAACTCTCTTCGAGGAATCATTACTGAATGGTCACACCCCTCGCACTTAATGCGGATATCCATTCCCATACGAATAATTTTCCAACGATTCTCGCCACATGGATGGGCTTTCTTCATTTCCACAACATCATACAAGTTATATTCCTTTTGCTCCACTCTCCAAACTCCTCTCCATACTAAATTGCTTTTCCACTAACTAATTCTTCACGATTATATAAAACCATACGTGGATATGGAATTTCAATTCCATGTAAATCAAGACGATTTTTAATCTCTTTACGAAGTGCCCTTGCAATAACTGCATGTTGCATCGGCTCTACTTCAGCAATAACACGTAATATAACTTCTGAGGCAGCTAATGTTTGCACACCTAATAATTGAGGTGTTGTTACCATTTTCTCGTACTTTGAAGGTAATTCTACTAATAAATCTTCAATAACTTGCTCTGCTTTCGCAATATCAGCCTCATATGAAATAGATATATCAACAAACGCTACACTATTACTAACTGAGTAGTTAGTAACTTGAATAATACTTCCGTTTGGTAAGGTATGAATTTCACCTGTCCAACTCTTTACTTTCGTTGTACGAAGTCCAATTTCTAAAACGACTCCTTCAAATTGACCGATTTTAACATAATCGCCAACTGAAAACTGATCTTCTAACAAAATAAATAAACCTGTAATAACGTCTTTCACTAAACTTTGAGCGCCAAATCCGACAGCTAAACCAATTACCCCAGCACCGGCTAATAAACCTGATGCATTAATATTAAACACACCTAAAATCGCAATTAACATAATGAACATAACAACGTATGCCACGATATTTTCAAGTAACTTTGCTACTGTAACTGTACGACGTTCTGAAATTTGAATTGGAGAACGACTTCCCATACGAAACGCATTTCGTACAACCGCTCTTGCAATTCTCACTACAATTGCACCAATTGTTAAAATGATACATATTTTTAATGCCGCAATTCCAATATCTGCCCAACGATCAGCATCTAATAAATACTGTTTCGTAGAATTAAACCACTTCGTTAATAAATCCATGTACCTCTACCTCTCCAGCCAAAATTTCTTTTTAGTTATCCTTCCTATTGTATCAGAAGTCTTCTAATTGCTGAAAAATTTTTATGACTTTAATTGTATTTGTTAACTTCTCTACAGGTATAAAATGGAGCGAATATATATATACTAGTACTATTATTTCCGTTTTCGCTTAAGTTTTACAGTAAGTACGCACTTATAGTTTTCCATTTTACTCACCATATAACATATTTTGAAAATTTATTAAAAGGATGGGTGCTTCATGAATATTGGAAGTTTTCGCTTACCTTTTTTCGAAAAAGAAACTCAAAATGTTATGCACCAAGATTTAGAAGCCTCCGAGACAATTAGTAACTTCTTACTTTCCCACATTCCTATTAAAACCCATATACCAATTATTCTCGTTTGTATCGGAACAGATCGTTCTACAGGTGATGCACTCGGTCCGTTAGTCGGTACAAAACTAGAACAAGTAGGAATTACAAACTTCCAAGTGTTCGGCACACTAGATGAGCCAGTCCATGCACTAAATTTAGAAGAGAGGATTCAGAATATACAGAAAGATAATCCTACCTCGTTTATAATTGCGGTTGATGCCTGTTTAGGAAAATCTCAAAGTATCGGTTCTATCACTACCGGAATGGGGCCTAGTAAACCTGGAGCTGCAATGAACAAGAAATTACCTGCAGTTGGTGATTTACATATTCATGGCATCGTAAATCTAAACGGTTTTATGGAGTTTTTCGTCCTGCAAAATACAAGATTAAGTTTAGTCATGAAAATGGCTGATGTAATTGCACAAAGTATAAAAGAAACAGATCAAAAATTATCTGTATTAAAAAAGGCAAACCATCTATAAATAATAAGATGGTTTGCTTTTTAGTTTTTCTGCGCTAATAATTCTAAAATACGATTTAAATCCTCTTTATTGAAAAATTCAATTTCGATTTTACCTTTTTCTTTTTTCGTTTCTTTAATTTTCACATCTGTGCCAAACTTTTCTCTTAAGAACGTTTCACGTTCTACGAAAAATATATTCCGCTCTTTTTTCACTTTTTTTGTTTCACGTGAAACGTGTTGATTAATCTCTTGGACGATTTTCTCTAATTGACGAACATTTAATCCTTCTTTTTCAATGCGTTTCAATAAGGACTTCAATTGTTCTTCATCTTTTATCGTAAGTAAAGTTCTCCCATGAGCCATTGAAAGTTGACCATTTGCAATCATATCTTGTACGAAAGAAGGTAGGCTTAATAACCGAGTATAATTTGCAATGTAAGGTCTGCTTTTACCAAGACGTTTCGCTAATTGTTCTTGCGTTACATTTAGCTCATTCATTAACATCTGGTATGCCATTGCCTCTTCCATAGGATTTAAATCTTCTCGTTGTAAGTTTTCTAACAAAGCAAATTCCATCATTTGCTGTTCAGTTAATTGTCTTACAACCGCAGGTACTTTTTCTAAACCAGCCTCTTTTGCAGCACGAAATCGTCTTTCACCTGCAACAATTTCATATCCTTTAATACTCTTCCTAGCAATTAATGGTTGTAGAATACCGTGTTCCTTAATCGAAATTGCTAATTCCTGAATCGCCTCTTTATTAAAGTGTTTACGCGGTTGATATGGATTCGGCCTTAATTCAGTTACAAGAATCTCCTGAATTGTTTCCTCTTCTTTCACATCTAAATCAGGAAAAAACACATTAATTCCTCTTCCTAATCCTTTAGCCACCTGCAATCACTTCCTCTGCTAAATCTATATATACTTCTGCTCCTCTTGATTTAGCGTCATACTGCATAATAGGTTTCCCATGACTTGGAGCCTCGCTCAAGCGTACATTACGCGGAATAATCGAGCGATATACTTTATCCCTAAAATACTTTTTCACTTCATCTATAACTTGGATCCCTAAATTTGTACGGGCATCCAACATTGTTAACAATACACCTTGAATTGCTAAATTTTTATTTAAATGTTTTTGTACAAGTCGAACTGTATTTAATAGCTGACTTAACCCTTCTAGTGCGTAATATTCACACTGTACAGGAATAATAACAGAATCTGCTGCTGTTAATGCATTAATCGTTAATAACCCTAAAGATGGGGGACAGTCGATAATAATATAGTCATATTCATCACGAACTGGCTGTAATGCTCTTTGCAAACGTACTTCCCGGGAAATAGTCGGTACCAATTCAATTTCAGCACCAGCTAATTGAATTGTAGCGGGTAGAACATCTAAGTTTTCAGTTGCGGTTTTCTGTATAACCCCTTGAACATCTGCATCTTCCACAAGAACGTTGTAAATACATTGATCTAATTCAGATTTTTCAATTCCCACACCAGTCGTTGCATTTCCTTGAGCATCAATATCTACAAGAAGGACTTTTTTACCTACTTGCGCCAATCCAGCCCCTAAATTAACAGATGTTGTTGTTTTTCCAACACCGCCTTTTTGATTAGCAATAGCAATGATTTTTCCCATGATGTCACCTACTTTCAACCTTTCTATCTTATTCTAGTAACAATTACGTTTATTGTAACATGAAATAAAACTTTTTCTTTTACGTCCTTTATTAAACTTCAAAATTTATTTCTAAACTCCTTCTTCATTTAACAAGAAAATATAGTAAAAGAGACCTCTCCAATAGGATAAGGTCTCTAGCACGTCATTATTATTTTTTCTTTGGAATTTTAATTGTAATTTGATAGTACTCATCAAATTCTTCTTCCTCAGAATTAACATTCAAACCACTTTCAGTAACCATTTGTAAAGATTGTCTAATTGTATTCATAGCAATCCTCGTATCTCGACTTACTGCTTTTTGCTTTGCCTTACGCTTCGGTTTCGCTTCCTCTAGTAACTTCGCAATTCGTTCTTCTGTTTGCTTTACATTTAGTTGTTTCTCCACAATTTCCTGTAAAACCTTCAGTTGTAATTCCTCATTTTTTAAAGGAATGAGAGCGCGGGCGTGACGTTCTGTAATACTTTTTTCTAATAATGCATTCTTTATTTCTTCAGGCAACTTTAACAATCGCAACTTATTTGCGATTGTAGATTGTCCTTTTCCAAGTCGTTGTGCCAATGCTTCTTGTGTTAAATTATGTAACTCAATCAGCTTTTGATATGCCACAGCTTCCTCGATTGCTGTTAGTTCCTCACGTTGCAAGTTTTCAATTAAAGCTACAGAAGCTGTCTCTGTATCATTTAAGTTCTTTATAATTGCAGGAACCTTTTCCCAACCTAACTTTGTTGCCGCGCGAAAACGTCTTTCTCCAGCAATAATCTCGTACTTATCATCCTCATATTGCCTTACAACAATCGGCTGAATAAGTCCATGTGTACGAATTGTTAATGCTAGCTCATCAATACGCGCATCATCAAAAACTGTTCTTGGTTGATAACGGTTAGGGGTAATATTTACTATCGGAATTTCTTGTATTTCTTCATATACCTTTTTATCTATCTCTTCATGGCTTTCGTCTTGTAATTCGAATTCGCTCTCTTTATCTCCAAAGCCAAATAAACGAGAAAACGTATTTTTCATACATATTCCACCACCTTTTAGGCCTATTGACTATTCTCCATAAAATGTTTCCTATGAAACATTTACGTTTTCATTTATATAATTTAATCTTACGTCTAATAAGATTTATTTTTCAATAGGTAATTTATTGGGTGTTCCCGGTTTGCGTGGATATTTCTTTGGTGTCTTGCGCTTTTTCTCGATTAATAAAATATTACGTTCACTCTCTTCAAACGGTAATTGGAACGTAGACATCTCTTTTAACTCTCCGCCTAGCACCTCTAAAGCATACTTACCATTTTCAATTTCTTCGTTTGCTGCTGCACCTTTCATTGCAATGAATGTTCCTCTAACTTTTACAAGCGGTAAACATAGCTCACTTAATACAGAAAGACGCGCAACTGCACGTGCCATTACAATATCGTATGATTCACGTACACCTTCTTTTTTCCCAAACGTTTCAGCACGATCGTGACAAAATGCAACATCACTTAATTCTAACTTTTGGGCTAAGTGATTTAAGAAATTAATACGTTTTTGCAACGAATCTACAATTGTTACTTTTAAATGCGGGAAACAAATTTTTAAAGGAATACTTGGGAATCCAGCCCCTGCACCAACATCGCAAATTGAGAATGGTTTTGAAAAATCATAATAAAAAGCAGCTGTAATGGAATCAAAAAAGTGTTTTAAATATACTTCTTCTTTTTCTGTAATAGCCGTTAAGTTCATTTTTTCATTCCACTCTACTAATGTTTCAAAGTAGATTTTGAACTGCTCTAACTGTCTAGAAGAGAGGGTAATTCCCTTCTCTTCTAGCATAGATTGAAATTGTTCTATGTTCATCTAGCAATATCTCCTTACTATTTATTGGTTCGATACGCGTGCAATTTTTCCTTGTTCTATATACACAAGTAAAATGGAAATATCCGCTGGATTTACGCCAGAAATACGTGAAGCCTGCCCCATTGAAAGTGGACGAACATCTTTCAATTTCTGTCTAGCTTCTGAGGCAAGGCTAGAAATCGCATCATAATCAATATCTACAGGGATTTTTTTACTCTCCATTTTCTTCATACGCTCTACTTGCTGTAAAGATTTTTCAATATACCCTTCATACTTAATCTGAATTTCAACTTGTTCTTTAACTTCATCACTTAATTCTACTTCACTTGGTACTAAAAGATGAATATGCTCATATGTCATCTCTGGACGACGTAATAAGTCACTTGCACGTATTCCATCTTTCAATTCACTTCCGCCAATATTGCGAATTAATTCTTGAACTTCAGGACGTGGTTTAATAATAATGCTGCTTAAACGTTCCTTTTCCTGTTCAATTTGTAATTTTTTATTTGTAAATCGCTCATAGCGCTCTTCTTTAATTAATCCAATTTCACGACCAACTTCAGTTAAACGAAGATCAGCATTATCATGGCGTAATAATAGACGGTATTCTGCACGAGACGTTAATAAACGATATGGTTCATTTGTACCTTTCGTTACAAGATCATCAATTAAGACACCAATATAAGCATCCTCGCGACCTAAAACAACTTCTTCTTTACCTAAAGAACGGCATGCTGCATTAATTCCAGCCATAAGCCCTTGTCCGGCCGCCTCTTCGTAACCAGAAGTTCCATTAATTTGTCCTGCTGTATATAAATTTTTAATCTTTTTCGTTTCAAGTGTTGGCCATAGTTGTGTTGGCACAATTGCATCATATTCAATTGCATAACCTGTACGCATCATTTCAACATTTTCTAGGCCTGGAATTGTTCTAAGCATGTCACGTTGTACATCTTCTGGTAAGCTTGTGGATAAACCTTGTACATATACTTCTTGTGTATTACGCCCTTCTGGCTCTAAGAAAATTTGATGACGTGGTTTATCATTAAATCTTACTACTTTGTCTTCAATAGAAGGACAGTATCTAGGACCTGTTCCTTTAATCATACCAGAATACATAGCTGAACGATGTAAATTTTCATCTATTAAACGGTGTGTTTCTGTACTTGTATATGTCAACCAACATGGAATTTGATCCATAATAAATTTCGTTGTTTCAAAAGAGAACGCACGTGGCTTATCATCACCTGGTTGAATTTCTGTTTTACTGTAGTCAATTGTATTACTGTTTACACGCGGAGGTGTCCCTGTTTTAAATCTAACAAGATCAAAACCAAGCTCCTCTAAATGCTCAGATAATGTAATAGACGGTTGCTGATTATTTGGACCGCTTGAATATTTTAAGTCGCCCATGATAATCTCGCCGCGTAAAAATGTTCCAGTTGTAATTACAACGGTTTTTGCTGTATATTCTGCACCCGCTTGTGTAACTACCCCTTTACATACACCTTCTTCAACGATTAAACGCTCTACCATTCCTTGGAACAACGTTAAGTTTGGTGTTTCTTCAATTGTTTTCTTTAATTCATGTTGGTAAGAGAATTTATCAGCTTGTGCTCGAAGTGCACGTACGGCTGGTCCCTTACCTGTATTTAGCATACGCATTTGAATATGAGTTTTATCAATATTACGTCCCATTTCTCCGCCTAATGCATCAATTTCACGAACAACAATCCCTTTTGCTGGTCCACCAACAGAAGGGTTACATGGCATGAATGCTACCATATCCAAGTTAATTGTTAACATTAATGTTTTTGAGCCCATTCGTGCTGCCGCAAGACCAGCTTCACATCCTGCATGACCTGCACCGATTACTATGACATCGTATGAACCGGCATTGTATCCCATTGTTTATTCCTCCTAATAATCTCTATCTTTCTACAACTTCACTATATTATTTTCCTAAACAAAATTGAGAGAACAACTGGTCAATTAAGCTTTCATGCACTGTGTCCCCAGTAATTTCACCAAGTATTTCCCACGTTCTTGTTAAATCAATTTGTACCATATCAATTGGTACACCATTTTCAATCGCCTCAACTGCATCACCGATTGTTTTTCCTGCTTGTGTTAATAATCCAATATGTCTTGCATTAGAAACATATGTCATATCTGCAGAATCGATTGTTCCTTCAAAGAATAAATCAGCTATTGCCTTTTCGAGTTCATCTATTCCTTGTTCCTCAATTAAGGATGTTGTAATAACAAGATTTCCCGCGGCTAACTCTGTAACACGTTCCATATCAATCGCTTGCGGTAAATCCGTCTTATTCACAATAACAATAAAGTCTTTTCCTTGTACCGCACGGAATAGATCTTCATCCTCATTTGTTAAAGCCTCGCTATAGTTGACAACAACTAATACTAAATCCGCTTGGCTCATCATTTCTTTTGAACGTTCCACACCAATTCGTTCAACAACATCTTCCGTCTCCCGAATACCGGCTGTATCTATAAGTTTAAGAGGTACACCACGCACGTTAACGTACTCTTCAATAACATCACGAGTTGTTCCTGCAATATCAGTTACAATTGCCTTTTTCTCCTGAACAAGACTATTTAATAACGATGATTTCCCAACATTAGGTCTACCGATAATTGCTGTAGCAATACCTTCACGTAAAATTTTCCCTTGTTTTGATGTTTCTAATATTTTTTCGATTTCCGAACGAACATGCGTCGCTTTCTCAATTAAAATATTATGTGTCATCTCTTCTACATCATCGTATTCTGGATAATCTATATTTACCTCAACATGAGCTAATGTTTCTAATATTTCTTGACGCAAAAGACCAATTAATTTAGATAATCGCCCTTCCATTTGATTAATTGCTACATTCATTGCACGATCTGTTTTTGCTCGAATCAAATCCATAACCGCTTCTGCTTGTGATAAATCGATACGTCCATTTAAAAAAGCACGTTTTGTAAATTCGCCCGGTTCTGCCAATCGTACTCCTTGTGCTAGAATAAGTTGCAATACTTTATTTACTGAAACAAGTCCACCGTGACAGTTAATTTCCACTATATTTTCACGTGTAAAAGTCCTTGGTGCGCGCATAATAGACACCATAACTTCTTCAATAACTTGATTTGTATCTAAATCAACAATATGACCATAATGAATAGTGTGAGAAGGAACCTCTGTTAAATCCTTCCCCTTAAAAATACGGTCAACTTTCTCAACCGCATCATCCCCACTTACTCGAACAATGGCAATTGCACCCTCTCCAAGCGCTGTGGAAATCGCAGCAATTGTATCAAATTCCATGTCCTTTCACCTCACTTGCTTATTTATCTCTATTTCAACATGATTATTTCTTTCACTAAATTATTAGGATACCATAACGAACCTATCTACAAAAGAAGAATAACTCATTTTATTATATCCCCATGTAAAAAACACTAAACTTATACACAGTGGATAAGTTTAGTGTTTTTTTAGTTATCCACATCTATTTTTCGCTCAAAAAAAACCGGCACTCATTTGAGCAACCGGTCATTTAGGAGATATTACAACATGCCGATGTGGTTCATTTCCTTCAGAAGTTGTATTGATACCTTGATGATTTGATAATGCCTGATGAATAATTTTTCGTTCAAAAGATGGCATCGGTTCTAAAATAACTCTTTTTTTCGTATTAAATACTTGTTTGGCTAATCGATAAGAAAGTGATTCTAAAGTACTTTTTCTTTTACTACGATAATTTTCAGCATCTAGTGTAATACCGATATACTGCTTCGTGTTACGATTCGCGACAAGTTTTGTTAAATACTGTAAAGAGTTCAATGTATTACCTCTTTTCCCAATTAAAACACCTACATCATCACCAGAAATTGTAAATTCGATTTCGCGTCCTTTTACAATTTTACTAATCTCAACTTCCACACCCATATCGTGAATAACATTTCTTAAATATTCTTCACATTCTTGAATTGGATCTTTCTTCAATGCAACTTCTACTACTGCAGGGCGATTCCCAAATAAACCTAAGAATCCCCTTTTACCCTCATCGACAATATTTATATCTACTCGATCTTTTGATGTATTTAATTGCCTTAAAGCATCCTCTACTGCCAGCTCGACTGTTTGTCCTTTAGCAGTAATTACACTCACTTGCTTGAGCCTCCAGCTTTACCAGCCTTACTAGCCTTAATCTCTGGCCCTTTAATAAAGTACATTTGAGCAATACCAAAGATATTACCAACAACCCAGTAAAGTGATAATGCAGCTGGGAAGTTAATTGCAAAGATTAAAATCATAATCGGCATAAGCCAAAGCATCATTGCCATTTGTGGATTTTGACCAGCTGTTCCTGCCATTGCAAGCTTTTGCTGAATAAATGTCGTAATTGCTGCAACGACTGGTAAGATATAGAATGGGTCTGCATGTCCTAAATCGAACCATAAGAAACTATGTTGTTTAATTTCAGCTGTTCTCATAATTGCATGATAAAAAGCGAACAGAATTGGCATTTGAATAAAGATTGGTAAACAACCAGCTAATGGATTTACACCATTCTTTTGGTATAACTGCATCATTTCTTGCTGCAGTTTTTGCTGTGTCGCTTGATCTTTAGAGCTATATTTCTCTTTTAACTTCACCATTTCCGGTTGTAACGCTTGCATCGCTTTCGTACTCTTCGTTTGCTTAATCATTAATGGTAATAACGCAAAACGAATGATAAGAGTCGTAACAACAATTGCTAAACCATAATTACTGTTAAATAAGTTTGCAAAATACGTGATTAACTGAGAAAGCGGGTATACGAAGTATTCATTCCAAATTCCAGTGCTTTTTGGTGTAATTGGCTGATTTACTTCACTACAGCCAGCAGTAATCGCCATTAATGCAATAAGCATGGCTAGTAAACCTAATTTCTTTTTCAAAGCCTACTCCTCCTTGTATCGGTATGTATATAGTGTAATTCATTTCCTTACGCTACTTTTTTATTCTTTTCATACCAGAGCGTTTAAAGACATGAATTAAGCTTTTCTTTACTTCTTCATATGTCATCTCTGCACAAGGCTTCCTTGCTATTATAACAAAATCTTTTCCAGAATCTATCTCATCTTTTAACTCTGTAATAGCCTGACGAATCATGCGCTTAATTCGATTACGAACTACTGCATTTCCTATTTTCTTGCTAACAGAAAGGCCGATGCGAAAGTTTGGCTGTTCTTCTTTATCTAATTGGTATACAACAAACTGACGATTCGCATTTGATTTTCCTTTTTGAAAAACCGCCTGGAATTCATCATTCTTCTTTATACGATGTTTTTTCTTCATATCAATTGACACTCCTGTATTTCATCAGCGGAAATTCACTATTATTAGAAAAAAAGACCACTGAACGATCAGTGGTCTACGCAGATAATACTTTTCTTCCTTTACGACGACGAGCTGCTAGCACTTTACGTCCGTTCGCTGTGCTCATACGGCTGCGGAAACCATGTACTTTGCTGCGCTTACGTTTATTTGGTTGGTAAGTTCTTTTCATTATATGACACCTCCCTGAGGAATATCTGTTAAAGACAGTCCTATAAATTATAGTTAATCAACTAGGAAAATGTCAATGGTTCTAGAAATTTTCATCAAATATTCATTTTGAACCTATTCACATACTTTTTCACAGCACCTATATTTCCTTGTGGATAAATGTTTTTTCATGTTTTTTATATCCACAAACTTTTTTCACACTTTTACACAGTATATCGTGTTGTGGACAAGTTTATTCCACAAGGTATTGATTTTGTGGATAACTTTCTTAAATTCATTGCTATAGCCACTTTTTTTTGATATTATAGTTGTGTTTTCACTTTGAATAAGTTTTCCACATCTTTATTTTATCCACAATTTGTGTATAACATGTGGACAGTTTTAATCACATGTGGGTAAATAGTTGTCCACATTTGCTTTTTTTGTCGAAAACCCTATCTCATATACAAACGACGTTTTTAGGTTTTAAAATACGTTTCGTATAAATATACATTTTATATTTATTGGGTTGTACATTTGTTGCGCAACCTTATTCTTTTACCAACTTAGTAAAGGAGGGACACCTTTGGAAAATATCTCTGATTTATGGAATAGTGCCTTAAAAGAATTAGAAAAAAAGGTAAGCAAGCCTAGTTATGAGACATGGTTAAAATCCACAACGGCTCATAACTTGAAGAAAGACGTATTAACGATTACAGCTCCAAATGAATTTGCTCGTGACTGGCTAGAATCTCATTACTCTGAATTAATTTCAGAAACACTATACGATTTAACAGGGGCAAAATTAGCAATTCGCTTTATTATTCCCCAAAGTCAAGCTGAAGAGGACATTGATCTTCCTCCAGTTAAGCCGAATCCAGCACAAGATGATTCAGCTCATTTACCACAGAGCATGTTAAATCCAAAATATACATTTGATACATTTGTTATTGGCTCTGGTAACCGTTTTGCCCATGCAGCTTCATTAGCTGTAGCTGAGGCGCCAGCTAAAGCGTATAATCCACTCTTTATTTACGGGGGCGTTGGACTTGGAAAGACGCATTTAATGCACGCGATTGGTCATTATGTAATTGAACATAATCCAAATGCAAAAGTTGTATATTTATCATCAGAAAAATTTACAAATGAATTTATTAACTCTATTCGTGATAATAAAGCTGTTGATTTTCGTAATAAATATCGCAACGTAGATGTTTTATTGATAGATGATATTCAATTTCTTGCTGGAAAAGAACAAACTCAAGAAGAGTTTTTCCATACATTTAATGCATTACACGAAGAAAGTAAACAAATTGTAATTTCTAGTGATCGACCACCAAAAGAAATTCCAACTTTAGAAGATCGTCTTCGTTCCCGCTTTGAATGGGGACTCATTACAGATATTACGCCGCCAGATTTAGAAACACGAATTGCGATTTTACGCAAAAAAGCAAAAGCTGAAGGGCTTGATATACCAAATGAAGTTATGCTTTATATCGCAAATCAAATTGATTCAAATATTCGTGAATTAGAAGGTGCACTTATCCGAGTTGTAGCTTATTCATCTTTAATTAATAAAGATATTAATGCTGATTTAGCAGCTGAAGCACTTAAAGATATTATTCCAAATTCTAAGCCGAAAATTATCTCTATTTATGATATTCAAAAAGCTGTCGGGGACGTTTATCAAGTGAAATTAGAAGATTTTAAAGCGAAAAAACGTACAAAATCAGTTGCGTTTCCTCGCCAAATTGCAATGTATTTATCACGCGAGCTTACAGATTCATCTTTACCAAAAATAGGTGAAGAATTTGGTGGACGTGATCATACAACAGTTATCCATGCCCATGAAAAAATCTCTAAACTACTAAAAACCGATACGCAATTACAAAAGCAAGTTGAAGAAATTAATGGTATTTTAAAGTAGTAGCTGAATAGTGTGAATAACTTACCTTGTTTTACGCACAGTCTATCCACATGTAGATAGACTGTTTTTACATCCTTTAGAGGGGTTATCCACATATCCACAAGCCCTATTACTATTACTACTATTTTTTATCCTTATTAATTAAATAAAATCTTATACTTACCGGAGGTTTTTCTTTATGCGTTTTACAATACAAAAAGACTATCTTGTAAGAGGTGTACAAGATGTAATGAAGGCAGTTTCTTCTCGTACAACAATCCCAATCCTTACGGGAATTAAAGTTGTAGCTACTGAAGAAGGGGTTACATTAACAGGAAGCGATGCTGATATTTCTATTGAATCGTTTATTCCAGTCGAAGAAGATGGAAAAGAAATCGTAGAAATAGCTCAATCAGGAAGCATTGTTTTACAAGCAAAATATTTTAGTGAGATTGTAAAAAAACTACCTAAAGACACTGTCGAAATTTCTGTGGAAAATCATTTTATGACAAAAATAAAATCTGGAAAATCAGAGTTTAACTTAAATGGTTTAGATTCTGCAGAATATCCGTTATTGCCACAGATTGAAGAACATCATGTATTTAAGATACCAACAGATTTACTTAAGCATATGATCAGACAAACTGTATTTGCAGTTTCTACTTCTGAAACAAGACCAATCTTGACAGGTGTAAACTGGAAGGTATATAACAGCGAGTTAACTTGTATTGCAACAGATAGTCATAGACTGGCACTTCGAAAAGCAAAAATTGAAGGACATAATATTGCAGATGAGTTCCAAGCTAATGTTGTTATTCCAGGTAAGAGCTTAAATGAATTAAGTAAAATTTTAGATGAGTCTGAAGAAATGGTAGATATCGTTATTACGGAGTATCAAGTATTATTCCGTACAAAACATTTATTATTCTTCTCAAGATTGTTAGAAGGAAATTATCCTGATACGACACGTTTAATTCCGGCAGAGAGTAAAACGGATATTTTTGTGAATACAAAAGAATTCCTACAAGCAATTGATCGTGCTTCACTATTAGCAAGAGATGGCCGCAATAACGTTGTTAAATTATCAACTTTAGAGCAAGAAATGCTAGAGATTTCTTCGAATTCACCAGAAATCGGAAAAGTTGTCGAAGAAGTACAATGTGAAAAAGTAGATGGAGAAGAGTTAAAAATATCTTTTAGTGCAAAATATATGATGGATGCATTGAAAGCTTTGGATAGTACAGAGATTAAAGTTAGCTTTACTGGGGCGATGAGACCGTTCTTAATTCGTACAGTAAATGATGATTCAATTATTCAATTAATTTTACCGGTTCGTACTTACTAGGTAAGGAATAAGGGTTGCTAGTTTAAAGATGCTAGTGGCCCTTATTTGATTTTTGGGTATTACTTTCCTAATGCTAGTTTATTTAGTACAATGAAAGAATGAACACTTTCAGAAAGTGAGCGATTTTATGAAACGTATTAAAATTTCAACAGAGTATATTACACTAGGACAATTTTTAAAGTTAGCTGATGTAATTGATACAGGTGGCGCTGTAAAATGGTTTTTACAAGAATATGAAGTGTACGTGAACAACGAACTTGAAAATAGAAGAGGTCGCAAACTATATGCGAATGATGTTATTGAAATTCCAGGAAGCGGAACTTTCCAAGTTCAGGCATAAAGGGGGAGCCCTTTGTTTATTTCAGAAATACAATTAAAAAACTATCGCAATTATGAAAAATTAGAGCTTTCCTTTGAAGATAAGGTAAATGTAATTATCGGCGAAAATGCACAAGGGAAAACAAACTTGATGGAAGCTATTTATGTTTTAGCGATGGCGAAATCTCATAGAACCTCTAATGATCGCGAACTTATCCGCTGGGATGAAGATTTTGGTCAAATAAAAGGGAAATTACAAAAAAGAAACAGTTCTTTGTCTTTGGAATTAAATATTTCGAAAAAAGGTAAAAAGGCAAAATTAAATCAACTTGAACAACAAAAGTTAAGTCAATATATTGGCGTGATGAACGTTGTCATGTTTGCCCCAGAAGATTTAAATCTTGTAAAAGGAAGCCCTCAAGTAAGAAGACGCTTTTTAGATATGGAATTAGGACAAATAGCTCCTGTATATTTGTATGAATTAAGTCAATATCAAAAGGTGCTCACGCAACGAAATCACTTGTTGAAAAAAATGCAAGGGAATAGTAAGAATGAGGAAACGATGTTGGATGTATTTACACTTCAACTAATTGATCATGGTGCGAGAATACTGCAAAAACGTTTTGAATTTTTGCATTTGCTACAGGAATGGGCAGCTCCAATTCATCGAGGTATAAGCCGTGGATTAGAAGAGTTAGAAATTGTCTATAAACCAAGTGTAGATGTATCAGAATCAATGGATTTGTCGAAAATAAAAGAAGTATACTATGAAAGTTTTCAATCTGTGAAACAACGTGAAATTTTCCGTGGTACGACTTTAATTGGTCCTCATCGTGACGATTTACAATTCTTCGTTAATAGTAAAAATGTTCAAGTCTTTGGTTCGCAAGGACAACAACGAACGACCGCACTATCCCTAAAATTAGCTGAAATTGAATTGATTTATTCAGAGGTTAAAGAATATCCAATCCTTTTGTTGGATGATGTTTTATCAGAATTAGATGATTATCGTCAATCACATCTTTTAAATACAATTCAAGGAAAAGTGCAAACATTTGTTACAACGACGAGTGTCGACGGAATTGAACACGAAACATTAAAAGAAGCGAAAACAATTCATGTAACGAACGGCACTGTAGATTGTGAAATAGATAGGGAATAACCCCTGTTTAAATGGAAAAGTAGGTGATCTTTGTGTCAATGGAACAAAAGCAAATGCAAGAAAATGCATATGATGAAAGTCAGATACAGGTGCTTGAAGGACTAGAGGCAGTTCGGAAACGCCCTGGTATGTATATTGGATCTACAAGTGGAAAAGGGCTTCACCATCTTGTGTGGGAAATCGTAGATAATAGTATTGATGAAGCACTTGCAGGTTATTGTGATGAAATTAATGTTAGTATCGAAGAAGATAATAGTATTCGTGTAACGGATAATGGGCGTGGTATTCCAGTTGGTATACAAGAAAAAATGGGACGTCCAGCTGTAGAAGTTATTATGACTGTTCTCCACGCCGGTGGTAAATTTGGCGGTGGCGGTTATAAAGTTTCCGGTGGTTTACATGGTGTTGGGGCATCGGTTGTAAATGCTCTATCAACAGAACTAGAAGTATTTGTACATCGTGAAGGTAAAATTCATTACCAAAAATACGAAAGAGGTATTCCGGTTGCGGATTTAAAAGTCATTGGTGACACAGATCAAACAGGAACAATAACTCGGTTTAAACCAGATCCGGAAATTTTCCAAGAAACAACAGTATACGATTTTGATACGCTAGCAACTCGTATGCGTGAATTAGCGTTTTTAAATCGTAATATTAAATTAACAATTGAAGATAAACGTGAACATAAGCAAAAGAAAGAATTCCATTACGAAGGTGGAATTAAATCATACGTTGAGCATTTAAATCGCTCAAAACAACCAATTCATGAAGAGCCTGTGTACGTAGAGGGTTCAAAAGATGGTATTCAGGTTGAGGTTTCTCTTCAATATAACGAGGGATACACAAATAATATTTACTCATTTACGAATAACATCCATACGTATGAAGGTGGTACACATGAGGTAGGTTTTAAGACAGCTTTAACTCGTGTAATCAACGACTATGGTCGTAAAAACAGCATTTTAAAAGATGCGGACAGTAATTTAACTGGTGAGGATGTTCGTGAAGGTTTAACAGCAATTGTATCAATTAAGCATCCAAATCCACAATTTGAAGGACAAACGAAGACAAAACTTGGGAATAGTGAAGCAAGAACGATTACAGAGTCTGTATTCTCAGAGGCATTTGAAAAGTTCTTACTAGAGAATCCTAATGTAGCGCGAAAAATTGTAGAAAAAGGTACGATGGCTGCACGTGCACGTGTAGCTGCGAAAAAAGCGCGTGAATTGACACGTCGAAAGAGTGCGTTAGAAGTTTCAAGTTTACCTGGTAAATTAGCTGATTGCTCTTCGAAAGATCCAGCAATTAGTGAAATTTACATCGTAGAGGGTGACTCTGCCGGTGGATCTGCAAAACAAGGACGCGATCGTCATTTCCAAGCAATTTTACCGCTGAAGGGTAAAATTATTAATGTTGAAAAGGCACGCTTAGATAAGATTTTATCAAATGATGAAGTTCGTACAATTATTACGGCGATTGGTACAAATATTGGTGGAGACTTCGATATTGAAAAAGCACGCTATCATAAAGTTATTATTATGACCGATGCCGATGTTGATGGTGCGCATATTCGTACCCTATTATTAACGTTCTTCTATCGTTATATGCGTCAAATAATTGAGTGTGGATATATATATATCGCACAACCACCTTTGTTTAAAATACAACAAGGTAAAAAAATTCAATATGCTTATAATGATAACGAACTTGAAAAAATATTAGCTGAGCTACCGGCCCAGCCAAAACCAGGAATTCAACGTTATAAAGGTCTTGGAGAGATGAATCCAACTCAGCTATGGGAGACGACAATGGATCCAGAAGTACGTTCGTTACTTCAAGTTTCTCTTCAAGATGCAATAGAAGCAGACGAAACGTTTGAAATTTTAATGGGTGATAAAGTGGAACCACGTCGTAACTTTATTCAAGAGAATGCAAAATACGTGAAGAACCTTGATATTTAAATGAGTAATGACAGGAATCTAAGTATTCCTGTCTTCTACATATAAATCAATGTATGTGTAACGGAAATGTAAGAGGAGGTGCTCGTTGATGTCAGACAATCAACAACAAGCACGAATTCGAGAAATTAATATTAGTCATGAAATGCGTACCTCATTTTTAGATTACGCAATGAGTGTTATCGTATCTCGTGCATTACCAGATGTTCGTGATGGGTTAAAACCTGTACATCGCAGGGTTTTATATGCGATGAATGATTTAGGAATTACAGCTGATAAAGCGTATAAGAAATCAGCACGTATTGTCGGTGAAGTAATCGGTAAGTATCACCCTCATGGTGATTCAGCCGTTTATGAAACAATGGTACGTATGGCGCAAGATTTTAGTCAACGTTATATGCTTGTAGATGGGCATGGTAACTTCGGTTCTGTAGATGGAGATTCAGCAGCGGCAATGCGTTATACAGAGGCAAGAATGTCTAAGATTTCTATGGAATTAATACGTGATATTTCAAAAAATACAATTGATTATCAAGATAACTATGATGGTTCCGAAAGAGAACCGATAGTATTACCAGCGCGTTTCCCTAATTTATTAGTAAACGGTACAACAGGTATTGCTGTTGGTATGGCAACAAATATACCGCCGCATCAGCTTGGCGAAGTAATTGATGGTGTGCTGGCATTAAGTCATAATCCTGATATTACTATCGCGGAATTGATGGAATATATTCCCGGTCCAGACTTTCCGACGGCAGGTTTAATTTTAGGAAGAAGTGGAATTCGAAGAGCTTATGAAACAGGTCGCGGTTCCATTATGCTTCGTGCTAAGGTTGAAATTGAAGAGAAGTCAAACGGTAAACAATCTATTATCGTAACTGAACTACCTTATCAAGTTAATAAGGCACGATTAATTGAAAAAATCGCAGAATTAGTTCGCGATAAGAAAATTGAAGGTATTACAGATTTACGTGATGAATCAGATCGTAATGGTATGCGTATTGTCATGGAAGTACGTCGTGATGCTAATGCAAACGTACTATTAAACAATCTATACAAACATACAGCGCTTCAAACGAGTTTCGGTATTAATATGTTGTCTCTTGTAAATGGAGAGCCACAAGTACTAAATTTAAAACAAAATCTATATCATTATTTAGAGCATCAGAAGGTAGTAATTCGTAGACGTACTGCTTATGAATTAGAAAAAGCAGAAGCACGTGCTCATATTTTAGAAGGATTACGAATTGCTTTAGATCATCTTGATGAAGTAATTACGTTAATTCGTAGTTCAAAAACGGCAGATATTGCAAAGCAAGGCTTAATGGAACGTTTCGGTTTAAGTGAAAAACAAGCGCAAGCGATTTTAGATATGCGTCTGCAACGCTTAACTGGATTAGAACGTGAAAAAATTGAGCAAGAATATCAAGACTTAATGAAGTTAATTGCTGAATTAAAAGCGATTTTAGCAGATGAAGAGAAAGTTCTTGAGATTATTCGTGAAGAATTAACAGAAGTAAAAGAACGTTTCAATGATAAGAGACGAACAGAAATTACAATTGGCGGTATGGAATTTATTGAAGATGAAGATTTAATTCCTGAACAAAACATTGCGATTACGTTAACTCATAACGGTTATATTAAGAGGTTACCAGCTTCTACGTACAAAACACAGAACCGTGGGGGACGTGGTGTGCAAGGAATGGGTACGAATGATGATGACTTTGTTGAACATTTATTAACAACGTCTACTCATGATCATATTTTATTCTTTACAAACAAGGGTAAAGTATACCGTACGAAAGGATATGAAATTCCAGAGTATAGTCGTACTGCAAAAGGACTACCAATTATTAACCTATTAGGGGTAGATAAGGGTGAGTGGATTAACGCTATTATTCCGATTCGTGAATTTGGTGACGATCAGTTCTTATTCTTTACGACAAAACAAGGGGTTTCTAAGAGAACGCCACTTTCATCATTTGCAAATATACGTACAAATGGTTTAATTGCAATTTCTCTTCGTGAAGAGGATGAGGTAATATCTGTACGTTTAACATCGGGTGATAAGGATATTATTGTCGGGACAAGTAACGGTATGCTAATTCGTTTCAATGAACAAGATGTTCGTTCTATGGGACGTAATGCTGCAGGTGTTAAAGCTATTACGTTGGGCGATGAAGACCAAGTTGTAGGTATGGAAATTGTCGAAGAGGATGTAAATGTTCTAATTGTAACGAAAAATGGTTACGGAAAGCGTACACCGATTGATGAATACCGTCTGCAAAGTCGCGGTGGTAAAGGTCTGAAAACTTGTAACATTACAGATAAGAACGGTAAATTAGTAGCTGTTAAATCTGTGACAGGTGAAGAAGATATTATGTTAATTACAGCGGCAGGCGTTATTATTCGTATGCCAGTTGATCAAATCTCTCAAATGGGACGTAATACACAAGGTGTTCGTCTAATTCGATTAGAGGAAGACCAAGAGGTAGCGACGGTAGCAAAAGCACAAAAAGATGAAGAGGAAGAAACGAGTGAAGAGGTTTCTTCAGAAGAATAAGAGAGGGGATTTTCCCTCTCTTTATTTTTTTATAATAATACTTGCATAGGGAAAAGAAAGCCTATATAATAGGCAGAGTCAGCAAATGAGAGATATAACTTATCGAAAAAACTTGTTGACGAAAATAATATACTATGATATATTATAAAAGTCGCTGAAACGCGATGTTGAACTTTGAAAACTAAACGAAACAAACAACGTGA
This sequence comes from Bacillus cereus group sp. MYBK216-1, assembly GCF_051916495.1. NCBI lineage: Bacteria > Bacillati > Bacillota > Bacilli > Caryophanales > Bacillaceae > Bacillus > Bacillus cereus group sp. MYBK216-1. Next base: position 92 of record NZ_JBQAGT010000005.1, on the reverse strand, counting down.
AACGTCAATTTTTATTTTAGATGCTAGACAAACTAACTTTATTGGAGAGTTTGATCCTGGCTCAGGATGAACGCTGGCGGCGTGCCTAATAC